>CAVUPZ010000001.1:0-1014046 GCA_963743505.1 uncultured Solirubrobacteraceae bacterium
AATGTCTTGCGCGTTGGCTGGTCTAACGGTGCTCGCTGGTGGCGGTGGCCGGCCGGCGGTGTGGTGCTCGAGGTTCGGCCTCGGTGAGCCGTCTCAGGTGGCTGCGGGCGCTGTGTGGTGGCGGTGGAGCTTCAGGAGGTTGTGGGTAGCGGCGATGAGTCGCCACTCCGATCTGCAGGCGACGATGCCTCGTCGCTGAAATCGGGTGATGCGCCGGTTGTGCTTGATCTGGCCGAAGACCGGCTCGATCGTGTCTTTTCGCTTGCTGTATAGGACGCGTCCGGGTCGCTGGCGATGACGCCGACGCATGAAGTCATAGCGAGGCCCTTTGCGGTTTGAGCCGGTCCTCTCTGGGTTCTGGCCGTCGGGCGGCACGAGCGCCTGGATGCCTCTGGCGGCGAGGTTCTCGATCTGCTCGCTGGCCCAGTAGCCGGCGTCTGCGAGCACGACGTCGATCTGCTCGCTGATCCCCGCCGCGGCGAGTTCCTCGATCGCGGCCTCTGTCACCGGCTCGAGCAGCCCGTAGTCGACGCCGTTGCCGATGATCTCGGCGGCGAGGATGATCTGCTCGCTGCTCGCGGCGGCTTGCGCGTTATAGCCCTGGATGAACCCTTGCGTGTCTTGACCGACCGCGAGTCGCGGATCGGTGATGTTCAACCTCGTTTTCGAAGGGATCTGCTCCGGCGGAGCCTTCGGTGGGCGCCCGGCGAACTTGCGGCCCTGCTCGGCCTCGCGCGCGGCACGGTGCTCCAGGCGCTCGCGGTGGGTGTCCTTGGCGGCCTCGTGCTCGGCCTCCATCTGGCGCTTGGCTTGTTGCAGGCGCGCGCGACGCGATGCCGGATCGGCCATCTCGGCGCGGCAGCTCGTCTCCGCGCGCCTGCCCGAACTGCTGATCCTCGGCCTGATCGATCGCCTCGGCTTCGGCGAGGAGCTCCGTCGCGATCTGCTCATAGCTCCGGTTGGCATCCCCGAGGCGTTCGCCGCGATCTTCGTGCTATCGATCGCGACCACCCCCAGCGACACCAACCCCGCGCGGGCGCACAACGCCAGCACCTGCCCGAACAGCTCGCCCAGCGCCTGCTCGTGACGCGCCCGGAAACGAGCGATCGTCGCGTGATCAGGCACCTGGTTCGCCGTGATCACGCGGAAGGCGACATCCACGTGGCAGCGGCGCTCGATCGCGCGCGAAGAGCGCTCGCCGATCGCGTAGGCGTAAAGCAGCAGCGCGACCATCATCCCCGGATCAAACGCCGCGCGGCCGTGCCCGTCCGCCCGGTACGCCGCGTAGAACGCCGACAGGTCCATCTCCGCGACCGCTCCAGCACGAACCACGCCAAATCCTCCGCCGCCAGCCAATCCCGCAAGCTCGGCGGCATCAACAACGCCTGATCACGATCACACGGCAATGAAGTTCTGGGGCATCCCCGAATCGTCTTAAACCCACCGGACGACCCCACTTTACGCGACAGCCTCCGTCCAGAGCGGTCGTCCGTCTCGGGCTTCCGGACGCGCAGCTTGTACACAAGACGGCAAGGAGGCAGACATGGAGCGAGTGCGGCGATAGCGTCGCCAAGGTCGCTCTTCGGTTGGCCACGCAGTTAGATTCCGCAACCACCTTCCCCAGCACGGGACGGCTAGGACGTACTGCCCAAAAGATTTGCGGTCAGCTCGGCGACGATCTCACTCGCGGGCTGGATCCGCGTGACGGCATCGACGGATTCGCCGGCGTAGAGCGCCATCGCGGCCACGTTACCTCGAGTCTCTCGCGTTGGCGGCAGCGGCACGAACCGAGGGACCTCCTGGTCACCAACCACTCCCGCCACGGGCCGATCGAGCTGCTCAGCGGCCTCCACAGCCGAACGCAGGACGCGGTGCGGTGCGTTCGGCCAGCCAATCCCGAAGCGCTCGGTCACGACCGTGTCTTGCCGCGAGGCGGCAATGAGCATCCTGACGTACGACGGGTGGGCGTCCGCCTCCTCGGCGACGACGAACCTGGTGCCGACGCGAACGGCCGCCGCGCCGGCCGCAAGCAGTGCGGCAACCGCTCAACTGTGCCGACCCCGCCCGCCGCAACAACTGGGACGTCAACCGCAGCGAGCGTTTCGGCAAGGACGTCGTCCAGGCGCTGCGATCCGCGAACATGACCACCCGCCTCGACGCCCTGAGCCACGACGAAGTCGCAACCGGCCTTCTCAGCCGCGAGAGCCTCGCCGGCCGAGCCTGCCTGCCACGCGACGAGTGTGCCGCGGCCTTTGGCGACTCGAACCAGATCGGGATCTGGATCGCCGTAAAAGAACTCGACGACATCGGCCGAGGCACCGGCAGCTTCGACCGCCTCCCTGGCGACGAACGGAATCAGGAACCCGATTCCGATCGGTCTACTCGTGAGGGCTCGGGCGCTTTCCATGCTCCGGTCCACCTCAGCGGCCGAGGGCGGATTCGCAATCATTCCCAGGCCGCCTGCCTCCGAAACGGCCGCCGCCAGCGCAGGCGTTCCGATCCCCCCCAGCGATGCCAGCTGGATTGGAAGCCGGCAATTCAACACGTCCGTGAACGCTGTCATTTAGTGGCCATCCTATTCGGTCGGTGCCGCGTGGGCGCCGATCGCGATCAGCGGCACCGGTTGGGTCAGCGCTGGCAGCGCAAGCCACTGGGACCTTCGCTATGGCGCGCGTCTGCGGGGGGAACCTACGAGTGGTAGGGCTGGTCGATGTTCAGTCCGACTATGCGCAAGCTGCGACGCCGATGGGTCGCTTGTAGTTCGCCCGCTGTCCTCGACGCGTTACCGGCTGCGCGAGCGGACAGTCGCCCCGGGGGCAGGCAGCGCGGAGGCCGACGAGGCACAACGTGTCGCATCCGAGTCAGAGCAGTCGCGCATCCCTGTGCCAAGCAGACGCCTGCTCGGGACGGAGGCTGTCGCGTGAACGTGGGGTCGTCCGGTGGGTTTAAGACGATTTGGTGATGCCCCAGAACTTCATTGCTGTTGATCGTGAGCAGGCGTTCTTGTTGGCCCCGGATGTGCGGGATTGGCTACCGGAGGGTCATCTAGCGTGGTTCGTGCTGGACGCAGTAGCGGAGATGGACCTGTCGGCTTTCTACGCGGCGTACCGGCGTGATGGGTGGGGTCGTCCGGCGTATGACCCCGCGATGATGGTCGCGCTGCTGCTTTACGCGTATGCGCGCGCCGAGCGCTCCTCGCGCGGGATCGAGCGGCGCTGCGCAGAGGATGTCGCCTACCGCGTGATCACTGCCAACCAGGTGCCCGATCACGCGACGATCGCGCGTTTTCGCCGCGACCACGAGGACGCGATCGCGGACTTGTTCAGCGAGGTGCTGGCGCTGTGCGCCAAGGCCGGCCTGGTCAACGTCGGGGTGATCGCGGTCGATGGCACGAAGCTGCACGCCAACGCCTCGGACCGCGCGAACCTGGC
Source organism: uncultured Solirubrobacteraceae bacterium (assembly GCA_963743505.1). Classification (GTDB taxonomy): domain Bacteria; phylum Actinomycetota; class Thermoleophilia; order Solirubrobacterales; family Solirubrobacteraceae; genus Palsa-744. The sequence continues at coordinate 3,432 of CAVUPZ010000001.1, forward strand.
CTATGAGCAGATCGCGCGGGAGCTGCTCGAGCAAGCCGAGGAGATCGATCGCGAGGAGGATGAGCGCTTCGGGCAGGCGCGCGGAGATGAGCTGCCGCCCGAGCTGCGCGTCAGCGGCGATCGCCGCAAACGCCTGGCGGCCGCACGACGGCTACTGGATGACGAGCGCGAAGCCGAAGCCGAGCAGGTCCCGCGAGAGCGGGTCTCGCGGCTGAAGCAGGGAGAGCGTCGTCTACGCGAGGAGTGGGAGCTCGATGGGCGTGTCAACGCCGAGTATGAGCACTGGCGCGCGCGCGGGATCAGCGCCGACGGTCGGCGCTTCGGCGGCCGTGGCCCAGACCCCTACCGGCACCCTGAGAGCCCGCAAGGGGATCGCCAACGCCACGGACCCGGGGTCGCGGAAGGTGAAGACCTCGCGCGGCTACATGCAGGGCTATAACGCTCAGGCCGTCACAACGGCTGAGCAGATCGTGGTCGCGGCCGAGGTGACAGTCACTTCTTCAGATTCCACGCATCTCGCGCCGATGATCACCGCCGCGTGCGAGGAGCTGCACGCGGCCGGGATCAAGCCACCAGAGGTCGTGGTCGCCGACGCCGGCTACTGGAACGGCGCGCACATCGAGCAGCTCGTGAGCCACGGCATCCAGACGCTCGTCTGCCCTGAGGCACTCAAGCGCGAGACGCCCCGCCCTGGACGCGACCGAGGTTTATATGCGTTCATGCGCCGCGTCCTTGAAAGCGAGGCCGGCCACGCGCTCTACAAGCAACGCCAAGCGATGATCGAGCCGGTCTTCGCGCACATCAAGCACAACCGCCGCGCCGACCGATTCCAACGCCGCGGCCGAGCCGCCTGGCGCTCAGAGTGGCGACTGATAACCGCCACCCACAACCTCCTAAAGCTCCACCGCCACCACACAGCGCCCGCAGCCACCTGAGACGGCTCACCGAGGCCGAACCTCGAGCACCACACCGCCGGCCGGCCACCGCCACCAGCGAGCACCGTTAGACCAGCCAACGCGCAAGACATTACGCGACAGCCTCGACGATCTCCGCCTGTCTCGGCTGAGGGCCAGCAGACGCCCGCTTACTGGGCCCATTGCAGGCTTGTGGGCGCCATCGACCGGGGCGCTCGGGGCTCGCGCCAAGGCGGGCATCGAGAGCGAAGCCGCAGCTTGGGTCACCGTTGTTGCTGACGCGGCTTCATGAGTAGTGATTGAATCGGTCGAGTGGATGGCGTTCACGATCTAGGCGGGATGCAGGACTTCGGCCCGGTCTTGGTCGAGCCGGCCGAGCCGGTCTTTCATGCCTCATGGGAGGGACGCGTGTTCGGCATCGGTGGGATCGTGACCCTGCAGGGTCTGGTGAACACCAACACCGTTCGGCACGCGATCGAGCGTATGGACCCGGCGCACTACCTGGGCTCGCCGTACTTCGAGCACTGGCTCACCGCCCTCGCGACGCTGCTCGTTGAACAGGACGTGCTCACGCGTGAGGAGCTCGAGGCGCGCACCGGCGGGTCCTTTCCAGTGTCGCGGCCATCACAGGCGCCGCCCTGGACCGCGGCCGCAGCGAGTGACGGACGCTCGCGCTTTGCCGTTGGCGACCGCGTTCGCGTGTCGAAGGCGCACCCGCGAGGCCACACACGCCGCCCGCGTTACGTGCGTGGCAAGCAAGGGGTCGTCGATCGTTGCGATGGGGCGTTCACACTGCCCGACGCAGATGTCCACGGGGACGATCCGCCCAGCGAGCCCACGTACTCGGTGCGCTTTGACGCGGCCGAGCTGTGGGGCAACGAAGCCGAGTCGGGCGCGACGGTCTCGGTCGGCCTGTGGGAGAGCTACCTCGAGCAGGCGTAATGAACGAGGACGCCCACCACCATCACCCCACGCCGCCGTCGCCGGTCGAGACGCGCGCCGCCGCGCTCGAGGCGCTGCTGACCGAGAAGGGGCTCGTGTCGTCCGAGTTCATCGATTCGATCATCAGCGCTTATGCGAACGACATCGGCCCGATGAACGGCGCCAGGGTCGTAGCGCGGGCATGGGTTGACGGCGAGTACCGGGAGCGGCTGCTCGGCGATGGCACCGCCGCGATCGCCGAGCTCGGCTTCGGTGGTCCCGAGGGCGAGCACATGGTCGTCGTCGAGAACACGCCCGACGTCCACAACGTCATCGTCTGCACGCTCTGCTCGTGCTACCCCTGGCCGGTGCTGGGGCTGCCGCCCAACTGGTACAAGAGCCCCCCGTACCGCTCGCGGATGGTGCGCGAGCCGCGCAAGGTCCTGTCCGAGATGGGTGTCGAGCTGCCCGAGTCGGTATCAGTTCGCGTTTGGGACTCGAGTGCGGAGGTCCGCTACCTCGTCCTGCCCAAACGCCCACAAGGGACCGACGGGATGAACGAGGAGGACCTGACCAAGCTTGTGACCCGCGACGCGATGATCGGAGTCGCGCGGCCATGAGCGACAGCGTGGTGCGATCGGAGATCGCCGATATGAGCGGCCACGAGACACTGCCGCGCAGCAACGGCGAGCTGGTCTTCGCCGCACCCTGGGAGGGCCGTGCGCTGGCGATGGCGATCGGCGTCGTGAAAGCGCTCGGCCTAGCTTGGGATGAGTTCCGGTCGCGTCTTATCGCCGAGATCTCCGCCCACCCCGAACGTCCCTACTACGAGAGCTGGCTCGCGGCGCTTGAACGCCTGGTCGTCGAGACAGGCGCAGTGTCGGCGGACAAGCTGGTCGAATCCACCTCGTCGCCCAGTGGCTGGATCTCGGACGAGGTTTGAGAAATCCGAGCAGCGGCGTCCTGACGACTGCTTCGAGCCAAGAGCGACCGCTTCGGCCAATTCCGCTCAGACTGCTGGTCAGGACGACCAGCAGCAGCGCCGGGCGGTACTCCGCTCGCTGCTGCTTCGTACTTGATTGCGAGCGCGTCCGCGTCAGCGGCAGCGCCGCTGCCGGCGTCCTGCAAGCACGCCGACGTGGGCGCAGGCGAATGACCTGCTTTGCCACCGCGAGGGGTATTTGTGCCGAACCCCGGTCGCGTCTCAAGAGTGCTGTAAATCCCGACGCGAGCTTTGGTTCCCGTGGTTGAGTTTAGGCGGCGGTCACCTCCTCGTCGAGCGCGTCTGGGTCGGCTTGTTGGTACTTGATGCGGTAGAGGTGTTGGCGGTCGAGGTCGGTGAACGTGGCGCCGTTGCTGGCGTGGCTGATGAACAGGTCGAGGACCGCCCAGACGAGTGACAGGCAGCTGGTCTCGCCGGGGAAGCGGCCCATGACCTTGGTGCGCCGACGGACCTCCCCGAGCGATCGCTCGAGAAGGTTCGTGCTACGCCACCGCTCGCGGTGGCGGAGCGGATAGCGCAGATGCACGACCAGCCCGTCGAGGTCGTCGGCGAGGCAGCGAGCGGCGGACTCGTAGCCGCGATGCTCGAGCTCGGAGATGAGCACTCGGAGGCGCAGCTTGCCGTCCTTCGCGCTCGTCGCGTCGGTGAGCGCTGACCAGTAGTTGAAACGGATCCGGTCGTGCTCTTCCTTGGGCACCTTCGCGAGCAGGTTGCGGAGACGGTGAACGGCACAGTGCTGACGGTCCGCGCGTGGCCAGATCTCCTCGACCGCGCTGATCAGTCCGGGCGCGCCGTCGGCGACGACCATGCGCGGGGCGGCGAGGCCGCGGGCGATGAGATCGCGGCCGAGCTCGACCCAGTCCTCCTTGGACTCGCGGGCGCCGAGGCGCACCGAGACCAACTGTCTCGCGCCGTTCTCGTCGATTCCCCAGGCGCAGACGACACCTTCCTTCGGGCCGCTCGCTCTCACGGGAAGGTAGATCGCGTCGAGGAACAGCACGACCAGGTTGACGTCGTAGAGCGAGCGGTGGCAGAACGCCTCGAAGCGCTCGTGCAGCTCCGCGCAGATCCGAGCGATCGTCGAGCGTGATGTCTTCCCGAGCCCCGCCTCCCCGCACAGAGACTCGACATCGCGCATCGATAGCCCGCGCACGAACCCGCCGACCACCAGTGCCTTCAGCGGGTCGGTCCGTAGCAGCCGCTTGCAGTGCCACTTCGGGAACAGCTTCGACACGAACGGCACGACCGAACCGCGGGCCTGTGGGACCTCGATCCGCAGCTCCCCCTCGCCGGTCTGCACGTGCCGCGGGCGGAACCCGTTCCGCAGCCCAGAGTCGGAGTTGCGCAGGCCACGCTCGCGCTCGGGCCGGCGCTCGTAGCGAGCACGGCCGAGCCACTCATCGAACTCGTCCTCGACAGCCCGCTGGATGATCAACCGGGCGCCGAGCCTCGCAAGCTCGCCGAGCATCTTCTGCGGCTCATCGACCATCCCGCGATCGAGCAGCTTGTCGATCTCAGCTTGTATCTCCGCCGACGGCGGTACGGTGCGTCTCACGGCGTAGGCCTCCTTCATCGTCTGCCAGGACTTGAGGGAACCTACGCCGTCACAACGACAGCACCCGCCACGTATTTACAGCAGTTCTGAGACGCGACCGTGCACTGGGCTGCGGACCTGCTTTCAGCTGGCGGGGTGCTCACGACGCCGGCGCATCGCGCTGCCATTCGAGGGGCCCGCAGCGCCGCCCGCGGTGACCAGCACGCGCTCGCAATCGCAGAGAAGCAGTAGCCAGCGGGCGACGGCCCAGCGCTGCCGCTGGTCGTCCGGAGCAGTGGCGCTCAGCATGGCCGCTCGGACGACCGCACTGTCACCCTGGCAGCAGCGCGAGCGGCATCCGGCGCACGTGCTTGCATCTGGCGAAGCGGCAGTGCGGGCTTCGTTACCCTCCACGCCGTGATCGGCACGTGGGCAGCAGCGATTCGCGGCTCTTCAAGGATGGGATCCCCGGTGCTGCACGGAGGGCCATCACCGCTCAGCGGCGATTGATCGGGGGGGGGGCGCTCAGTGAAGCGTTGCGCCGCGAGCTTCGCCGTTGTGCTCGAGCCAGCTCAGGGTCGAACCCTTAAGCTTCAGTGAATAAGGCCGTGTGGTGTTCGTCTCGTCGAGTGTGCGCGTCCCGACATGGGTGTGCTCGATGACGTAATAGGCACCGGATTTCTGCTGTTCGGTCCAGGCGGCCGCGCCATCGCGCTTCAGGACGAGGCGACCAACGTTGTGATATTCGACGCCTTGATCTTCATTTTCTTGTTCAAGGAGTACCTTGCCATAGCCGGCTCCGTGCTTGGCGAGATCGATGACCTCCAGGTAGATACGCGCGTCTCCGCTGGAGAGAGATTCGCCGACGACTACCGCTGCCCAGTCACCAGCAAAGATCAGATCCTTCTCGCTGTATTCGCCTTTTGCCACTTCCCAACCCAGCCAGTCGGGGGTCCCGCCGGCGAACGAGCAGATATAGAACCTGGTTTCGTGGCGGCTTGGGATCACGCGCTCGTATTCGGCGCCGCCGGGCAGCACGCGCTCTTCGCCGTGTCCGCCTTTGGGTGCGCGCGCGCCAGCTCCGGGTTTGTGGCAGTTGAAGGCGGACGCGACACGCACCGGTGTGCCCGCCGCGAACGCCGAGACGCCAGCGCAGAGATAGACGGCCAGAAGAACCCCGGCACCTCCTAGAGCGGTGGCGATGCCGAGATGCCTGCGTGCGGTCCGCCGCTGACTGCTAAGGCCAGACCGACGATTCCTGGCCTGCTCGACAACGCCGGCTGACACCGAGCGGGAGTCTCCACCTCGTGGCATTGGGAACGGTGTCCTACCTAAGCACAGTCGACATTGTTTCGTCGCCGGCGCGCCATGTGATCTCTGTGCCCGTCAGCCGAAGCGATCCGGCGTCGATGTCGCCTACTGCGATCTTGAGCGTCGAGCAGGTGATCTTCCCGGCGAGGACCGTGGCGAGACAGCCATAGAGCGCAGTGCGCTTTACAGACCCAAGTGTTGATTTTTCAAGCCACGCCACCGCCCCGGCCGACGAGAGCAGCGTCTTACTCAAGATAGCCGTTTCCGTCGGCGTAGTAGCGTTGATCGTCTCAGTCACGATCGTCGGTAGCTTGACGCTGATCCCGAGCAGAGCGTTGGCCACGACGATGGTGTCCTTGACACCGGGGCAAGGGTACCCCCCATACTTCGAGCACTCGTCGAGTTGCGTCCCTCCTTCGTCCTGGGTGACCATCACCCAGTTGCTCGCGACCTGGACGCGCCCGAGCGTCCATTCGGGCGGATAGATGGAGCTCGGAGCTGTCTGGTAGGCGGAGTCGATGCCCATCTTTGCGCCGCGGCCGTGTCCTTGGCTGCAGGCCCACAACGTGTCGAACATCGAGTTACGTGTGCGGTAGAGGATTACGTGACCGCGCGTAGTCAAGACGTGGGAGTTGGCGATGCCGGGGATCGAATGATCGCGCTCGTTGCACCTCACGGACGGCGTACCACGCGAGGCTGAGGCAAGTGCGGCGTTACTCGCCGCCATTACGGCGAGGAGGGCTAGAGCTGTGATCTTGAGATGTCGCATCTTGCCTCTGGGGCAGGTTTGAGCGAGGCCACACCTGCTTTAGCTCGCCAGCTAGCGCTTAACCAGAACGCACCTTCTGGAGTAGTCCCTCTACATCGTCGGACTGAGACTACTCTCGTCTGAGCGGGAACGTCGCAGTCATCACCATTTTGCGAGATGGTCGCATCCAAGCGCAGGCTGGTCGACGGCCTTGGACTGCTCGGGCACCGCCGGTGAGGCCCGTGCCCGAGCCATCGAGCGACCACGTTGCAAAGACACACGGCGAACGCCTCGACGCCCACGACCGCTGCTTTCCGCAGCCAGGCGAGCGCGCAAGGAAGCCGTCCCGACGATGTCGCTCAGGACGACACGCAGGCGTCACGTCTCGCGCTCGCGAGACGCCCCCTTTGCTCCGGCGATGCAGTCGTCTGGCCGTCCCCGACCGGCGCTGTCGAGATTCGTCCGTCGCGTGCGTCTGCTCAGGTGTCGCTCGAACGCTCGCCTTGCCGCGAGGCTGTTTCACAAACCTCCGGCGAGCTCACTGGAGGCTTTCTAAAGGGCGGGTTCGAAAAAGCGGCAAGCGTCCGCTCGCCCGAGGCGCGCCCTGCCCAGCCTCGGCGCCGCCAGGCCCCTCAGCGACCGTCACAGCGAGTGCAGCCCAGGTTTTCGCCGACGGCTTTGTGAAACATCCTCCCGCGGAAGCAAGCGCCTCGCGCGCGCGTCGGATCGTGGCCCTTTGATCGAAAACCGGAAGCGCGCCGAGCGCCGCAGGCACGTACGATGCCCACGATGAGCCCATCGGACTTGACTATCGAAGTCGACGGCGGCGTCGCGAGCCTGCGCCTGGCGCGTGCGGACAAGCGGAACGCGCTGCATGCGGACCTCGTCAATGGGATCGGACAATTCTTCGCCGAGCCCCCGCCCGCGGTCCGAGCCGCGGTGCTGCTCGGCGAGGGGGCACACTTCTGCGCCGGTCTGGACCTGGCCGAGAATCGCGACCGGACGGTGTTCCAGACGATGGAGAACTCGCGCGCATGGCACCGCGCGTTCGAGCACATCGAACGTGGCCGCATCCCGGTCGTCGCGGCGCTGCACGGAGCGGTGATCGGTGGCGGACTGGAGCTGGCGATCGCGGCGCACGTGCGCGTCGCGGACTCGAGCGCCTTCTACTCGCTTCCCGAGGGGCGACTCGGCATCTTTGTCGGCGGCGGCGGGTCTGTCCGGATCGCTCGCGTTCTGGGAACCGATCGGATGCGCGAGATGATGCTCACCGGGCGTCGTCTATCTGCCGAGGATGGGCAGCGGCTCGGCATCTCCCACGAGCTCGTAGCCGACGGCGAAGCCCCGAGCCGCGCGCATCAGATGGCCCTACAGCTCACGGACAACGCGCCGCTGGCCAACCAGTTAATTCTCGCCGCGCTCCCGCGCATCGGCGACATGTCCAGTGGCGACGGCCTCTGGGCGGAGGCGCTTGCGGCCGCCGTGAGCCAGAGCACCGAGGACGCGACCGAGGGAATGCGCGCATTCCTCGAGAAACGGCCGCCCGATTTCCGCGGCATCTGATATTCGGCAGCGTCGACGGGGCACGCCTACGGCAATCCCGACAGCGACTCCGCTGGCGCACGCGAAGCCTACACCTCGCAGACGGCGATCGCCGGGGCATCGCGTCGGGCCTTCTCGGTTGCTGTCGGCAGGTCCGCGAGCGCCGTGTAGGTGATTTGTTCGGGTTCCAGGTCGAGTGCCGCTGCGTCCTCGGGGTTCAGGCGCTCCAATAGCGGCTTTGACGCCAGGGCCCGCCCGCCGGTTGCGCACGCCTCGATGCGCGCACCCTCGTTGACCTCGTCTCCGAGTGCTGTGACCTCCACGCGGCCTCTGCTGGCGATCTGCCCGACGTACAGCGTCGCGCCCCAGTGCAGGCCAAAGCGCATGACGAGCTCCTCGGGCGCAAGGTCGCTGCGCGCGGCGACCTCGCTCATCGCGTCTTTGATGCTGCGCGCGGCTTGTATGCAGGAGCGCGCCGCGGCCGATTCCGAGCCCGCGCTCTCGGCGAGGAAGAACGCGACGACCCCGTCACCGACGTGACGGCCGACGAGCCCTCCGGCGTCGATCACGCACTGGTCTGCGGCGCGCGTCATGCGCCTGCCGAGGGCGAAGTAGCTGGCCGTGGACAGCCGCCTGGCGAGCTGGGATGAGGACTCCAGGTCCGCGAACAGCATCGCTGCCGGCCGCCTGTCCGGTTTCGCGACCTGCTGCATCCGCTCGAAATGGCGCAGATCACCAGCCGCGGCCATCGTCGCGAGCACCGCCATGCTCGCAGCTGGCTTGATCAAGATTACGGTCCCGACGAGCTGGTCGTCGCTGCCTCGTACGGGTATCAGCGCGGTCGGTGTCTCCACGGGCATGCCGGCGCTCACTCCGGGAGCCACCAGCGAGACTGCGTTCGTCAGGACAGCCGGTGAGAGCCGGTCGACGATGTCGCGGAGCCTGGGGTCTACGAGTTCGCGCAGTTCCTCACGGCCGCCCTCGGTGGCGGCGAGCACGTAGGGGCCAATGGCCTCGAACCGTGCGCGCTCGCTCTCCAGCGTGGTCGTTCGGCTGTACTGCGTGAGTCTCGCGGTGAGCGACTTGGGGCTGTAGGTGTGCGTCCCGACCTCGAACGGAGCGAGTTCGAGCAGCCCGCCCCAAGTCAGGCGCCAAGCGTCGGTCATGTAGAGGTTCCGCCAGTTGCGGTCGACGATGTGCGCCCAGTGGCCGGTGTCGTTGAGCGCCCTCGCGATCGCTGCGAGCGTCGGATCGTCAGGCAGCGGGCATGTCTCCTGACCCTCCACGCGACGCGACTCTACAGGCGAGGTGGCCGAAGGCAGGTAACGCGCTGGTCACTGAAGACCGCTAGGCCAGAGTGCTCGGTTCGCCGCGAGCGAGCGCCCGATTCGTCGAGCCGGCGTGCCTGCTCGGGTCCTGAGCGCCAGCGGGCTGCGGGACGGCTCGGGCCCTAGACTTCGCAGACTGCGATGGCGGGGGCGTCGCGGCGGGCCTTCTCAGTCGCGGTCGCCAAGTCCGCGAGGGGCATGTACGTGATGTGGGCGGGGTCAAGATCGAGTGCCGCGGCGTCCTCGTCCTCCAGGCGCTCCAGCAGCTCCTTGGAGGCCAGGGCCAGTCCGCCTGTGGCGCAGGCCTCGATGCGGGCGCCCTGGTTGACCTCGTCTCCGAGTGCTGTGACCTCCGCGCGGCCGCTGCTGGCGATCTGCCCGACGTACAGAGTTGCCCCCCAGTGCAGGCCGAAGCGCATCACGAGGTCTTCCGGTGTGAGGTCGCTGCGCGCCGCGACGTCGACCATCGCGTCCTTGATCGCGCGGGCCGCCTGGATGCAGGATCGTGCCGCGGCCGATTCCGACCCTGCGCTGTCGGCGAGGAAGAACGCGACCACGCCGTCACCGACGTGACGGCCGACCAGACCCCCCGCGTCGATCACGCAGCGGTCTGCTGCGCGGGTCAGGCGCCTGGCGAGCGCGAAGTAGCTGGCGGTCGACAACCGCCGTGCCAGTTGAGAGGAGGACTCCAGGTCCGCGAACAGGATCGCTGCCGGCCGCCTGTCCGGTTTCGCGACCTGCTGCATCCGCTCGAAGTGGCGCAGATCACCGGTGGCCATGGTCCCGAGAACGGCCATGCTTGCCGCGGGCTTGCTCAACATCAAGATCCCCGCGAGCCGGCCGTCGCTGTCCCGGACGGGTATCAGCGTGAAGGGGAGCTCGACGGGCATGCCGGCGACATAGCCGGGACGCACCACCGAGGCCGCGTTCACCAGGTGTACTGGTGAGAGCCGATCGACGATGTCGCGGAGTTGCGGGTCGACGAGCTCACGCAGTTCCTCACGGCCACCCTCGGCGGCGGCGAGCATGTAGGGGCCGAGAGCCTCGAACTCGTCGCGCACGAGCTCCAGCGTGTTCACGCCGCCGCGCCACGCGAGTCTCGCTGAGAGCGACTCGGGGCTGTAGTTGTGTTTCCCGACGGCGACCGGAGCGAGTTCGAGCAGTCCCCCGACGCTCAGGCGCAGAGCGTCGGTCATGTAGAGATGCCGCCAGTTCGGATCGAAGATGTTGGCCCAGTAGCCGGCGTCGTTCAGCTCCCGCGCGATCGCCGAGCGTCAGATCCTCCGGCAGCGGGCAGGTCTCCTGATCCTCCACGGGGCGCGACTCTACACGCGCGATGCCCACAGGCAGGTGACGCGCTGGTAGCCGAAAGACGGCCAAGCAAGACTGCCCGTTTCGAGCGCATGCGAGCGCTTGGATCGTCGAGCCCGGGGTGCCCGCCCCGGACGAAGCGCAGGCGCGTGGGCCGAGGGCAGCGACACGATCGCTTCCGCCTGGACGGCAGAAGTCTCGCCTCCGCGGCCGCTGGCAGCCTTATCGTCTGCGTGGCGTGGAGGCCGGTTGCCGTCCTCGGCGGCTGAGGGTGGCTCGGTTGTAGCGGTTCGAGTTGCGTTATCGATCTTCGGTGGCGCGATGCCGCTCAGCAGCCTGATCGCGGTCACTCCGGGTATGGCGCGGCGCGTAGCCAGGAGCGGGAACGCGCCGTAGCGTGTGAGCCATTGTGCGCGCCCGGTGGGTACGGCGCTTCGCTCGCCGGCCCATGCGGTGAGGAGGTGCCGGCGCAGGTCGTGTCGTGGGTGACGGTGGTGCAGTTGGTCGACCCACGCGGGGTCGATGGCGTGTAAGCCGTATCCGGTGATATCGATGAACGCGCCAGCGGAAACGAAGCCTGCGGGGTCGGCGAGATTCTCTGCGGCGCCGACGGTGATATGCCCGCCGATCGCCGCGCCGATCGCCGCTGCCCGGTCGGCTGGTACGTCACGGTCGAGGACGAACCGTTCGGCGTGCTCGCCGCCGACGACCGCGAAGCAGCGGCCGGGAGTCGGGTGCTCCAGGTGTGTGTCGTGGAGCATGCACGCGACGAATGTCAGCTCGTCGTCGACGGGGATGCCGGCAACATGCGCCAGCAGCTTGCCGAACACCCACGTTCGTACCGAGTGTTCGACGATGTGCGGCGTGAGCGTGTCGCGCGCCTCCGCGGTCGCGTCGCGAGCCAGTTGGGAGTCCGGCCAGCGCAGCGCGTCGAGGTCGAGTGCCGCGCTGCCTCGCACGCCGAGCGCGGTCCGTATCCGGCTGGCCGGGTAGCGAGCCACGACACGGGCCAGCGGGAGGGTGAGCGCGAGCTTCTGGCGGCGGCTCAGCGCGCCGCCGGTGCGTGTCGCCCACGCCCAGTCGAGATCTCTTGGTCGTCCCATGCCCGGAGTCGTCCAGCGTGATCGTACGACCGGGCGCGAGATGCTGCAGCCACGTTCGCCTCCGCGTTCTGGCTCCTCGCAGGTGCCGGAAATCGCGATCGCTTCCCCCGCGTCTGCGGTTCACCCCCTCGGCGATGTGGCCGGCAGAGGTCGCATACGTCCCGCCACCCGCCTCCGCGTCGGGACCCGCTTTGATACCTGGACGCGCCTGTCGACGCAGAGGCCGGGGGTCCCCCTATGCGCGGAAAGCAGGTGCGCTCCGCGGAGCCGGCGAGGCGTCCGAGGCGGACGACGACCGAGCGTCTCGCCTTACTGGCAGGGAGGCTCCTGCTTCCCCTCGAAGCGGAAGCCAACGCAGGCCTCGCTCATCGCGTCGCAGGATCGCAGCCTCTCGCTTCACGCCGACCCACACAGAAGCCGAGCGGTCGGACACCAGAACCTGCTCTTTTGCAGCAGGATCGTTGTAACAACGTAACGCAATGCGGATGAGAGGACTCGAACCTCCACCCGGTTTCCCGGACACGGACCTGAACCGTGCGCGTCTACCAATTCCGCCACATCCGCGTGTCGGCGAACAGCGAAGATATCGCACCGCACCCGGCGCTCGTCGGCGGAGTGTGGGCCCGTCCTCCGGGCAGGAATCATCGCCGAGCTCGCAGCGGGAAACGTTCCCCGTGCTCTGGTAGCCTCGGGGTCAGCGAGTTCTGGCCGCTATCGTCCAGGGGACTAGGACGCCGCCCTCTCATGGCGGAAACCGGGGTTCGAATCCCCGTAGCGGTACTGAGATTGGCCCCGTAAACACGGGGCCTTTCGCGTTCTAGAGGGGCCTGACTGAAAGGCTGACGGATAGTCGGCCCGAGACGGGTCCGCTCGGCCACGACTTCGAGCTGCTGACGGAGCTGCAGGCGGAGGCCAGGGCGAAGCCGGGCGCGAACCCCCCCGGGGTGGCAGTATCCAGCGAGCCCAAACGTCGTGGGCCAGGTGGCCCGAGAGCTATCCGTGAGGTATCCCGGGACGCTTGTGCCCCGCTGCACTAGCGGCGAGTATCCTCGTCATCGGGGGTCGCTAGGCGTCGAAGGTCATCTACCTTGCGCCAGGTCCACGAACGAAAGCGCATCCGTCGCCTCTTGCGAGCCCGTCGAGCGACGTCGTGAAGTTCAGGTCGAGCAGCTCGTCAGCGCGCCGAAGATGCTGTCGAACGTTCAGCGCGCGAAGTGGTTAGGGTTGCGATGCTCGTGTCCCAGTAGCGCGGGGCTGTTGCTCGCGTCCCAAAGGAGAGGAGAGCGTCGATGAGAGCCTTGAAGGCACCGCTAAAGACTATCTGTCAGCTTGCCGGCTTAGCGGTCGTGCTCGCCCTCGCGGGCTGTGGCAGCTCCAAACCCGCAACCACCGCGACCACGAGCCCTGCCGCTGCGTCGACTCCGAGCACGACCGCGACCTCTGCGGTCGCCAAGGCCGGCACCTACACCGTCCACCTCACACACGTCAACGGGTCGAGCGGATCGGCTAGCGCGTCGGGTACCGCGCTGCTCACGGTCAAGCCCGCGAGCGGGGAAGTGTGCTGGAGCGTCTCGCCGATCCAGCACTTCACGGTCTCCTCGGGCACGACCCATCCGACGATCGTCACGATCCAGCCGTCAGCCACGGGCACGCCCTCGACACCGGGCATCCCGCTCGCTTTCGGTGGGTACACAGCGACAGGCTGCCGCAAGGTGCCCGCGCCCGTCCTAGCGCGCGCCGAGGCGAACCCGTCGATGTTCTATCTGAGCATCTACAACACCCAGTCGGGCGAAGCCGTCCGCGGTCAGGTCTGAAGGCACGCTGCGCCGCTCAGGTCGCGCGGACCTTGCGGCGACCTAGAAGCGGCAGTGATGACCTACGGCCGAGGCAAGGGATTAAGCAGCCGCCTCCAACGGTGAGGCTTGCGACTGGGTGAAACAAACACGTGAACACCCGAATCCCTCTGGTATAGGGGGTGATTTGACGTATTCACGTGTTCACCGTGACGCCCACGAACATCGACGTACCGATGTCGGCGGGCTCGAGGCCTACCACGGAAGCAGTGAGGGCGCCGCGGCGCCTTAGCCCATAAATCCGCGGCTCGGTCGCGTGTTGGACCGTCTGCAGCCTGACGATCCTCGCGAGGCTCTCCTGTGCACTCGCTCGCTCGCGTGCCACAGCCCTCGTCGCCTGAGCCTCGATTACGCCGTCCTCGGTGCCATCCGATGTCCGCGAGATACCGTACGCAGGCTGGACGGTCAGCCATATCTGTCTCGACTTTCAGTTCGCTTGATTCTTATCCCAGACGAGCCGTTCGCGACCGACTCGGCGGAAGTTGTTGTCGAGAGTCCCTTCATGGCTCGGACCCGAGACGGCACTTCGCACGACCTGAGTCCCGGTCCTCCTCAGATCGACGTGGCTGCCGCTCTTGCGCTGTCGAACCAGCGTGTAGCCCGGATGACGGCTTCGGCGCTGGGTGACCTTGAGATCGCCTTCGAGGACGGGAGCCCCCCGAACGCCTCGCCACGCCCCCGGCGACGCCGACCGGTCGCGGTCGAGCGCCCGTCGGGTATCTCGTGATCCGGCGTCAGCCGGGAAGTTCTTCGCCGTGGAGCGTGGCCACGACGTAAATCGCGAGGAGCCCGATGAACAGCAGGAGCGCCAGCGCCGCTCCAGCATAACGTCGAAGCCGCCTTGCGACCTCGGCGGTTCTCGCCGGGTCCGAGGGAGTCGCCATGCGGGAACGAGCCTGGCGGCCGAAGGCATCTGTCGCGCTGTCCCTGCGCTCCTTCATGCAGGTAGCGTAGCGCCGCCGTCGCCCCGCGTCATCCTGGACACCGCCTATCCCACCGGGGTCCGCCACTCACACCCCGGCCGGCGGGTGTGCGTCCGCGCCGGCCGCGGACGCACACCCACCGGCACGCCGGCGTCAGCCGGTGCAGCTGTTCGGGTAGAACCGGCTCGCCAGGTCCGGGAAGTTGTTGGGGTCGATTTTCGCGTACTGCGCCGGCCCGCCGAAGGTGTCACCGTTTTGGACGTTTCCGAACTCGAACGTGCACTTCCCCGTCGTGGGCGATGTCACGAGCGTCCAGTAGGGGTAGAACCTGCCCGGTGCGTTCGGCGGCGGCACGGCGCAGCCCGACGGGGTGCTAGGCGTGCACGTGGAGAGCTCGCTGAACGCCGCGTCGGTCTGGAACTGGTAAGCCGCGTAGCCCTGATGGCCGACGGTGCTCGGCGGTGAGAACTGGAACGTCGACGGGAACGCCGTCGGGGTCGTGCTCGTGGGCCACTCGGGCCAGTATGGTGTCCCGTCGTAGTCGAGGTCCCCGTTCTGGAACACGTTGTCCTCGCAGCCGGTGGTGAGATCGGGGGCGCTTTCCAACGCCCCGTGGGTGTCGCCTTGGGGGAAGCAGAACGCGTCGCTCGCCTCCAGCGCTCCGCCTTCGTCGATTTCATCCGGCGGGCCGGCTTCCTCGTAAGGTCCCTGACATTCGTTGTAGAAGGTGTCGCTGAGGCCCGGGCCGAACACGACCTTCCCCCGTTTGGCGAGCTTCGTGCACGGCGTCCAGTGGCCGGTCTCGAAGGAGGCGCTGATGATCTCCGTGCCGGCTCCCCACGGCGAGCGGTTCTTGAGCTTGGCCGTCGAGTACTCGGGCTGGAAGTTGAACGGCGTTCCGCTGCAGTCGGTGATGCTCGTGTTCATGAAGCCGTTGGCCGCCGAGGCCTGCATGAAACCGCTCTGACCGGTGGTGAGGTCGTCGACGACCGCCATCAGCGCCTTGCCGCCGCCGGGCGCCGGAGCGTCGTAGACGTGGACGCGGATGCGGTCGCCGGGGTTCATCAGCAGGCTCTTGCCGTTGGGCGTGTTGGTGGCGAAGTCCTGTTGCTGGGGGCTCGGCGGTCCTGGCGGCACGCCGTTCTTCTGGATGAACGAGAAGTTCACGGGCTCGACGCATCGTTCGTTGAGATGGCTGAATCCCTGGGTCCCCTCGAGGCTGTCGATCGTCAGTGCGGCTCCCCAGTGCTTGTTGTCGAAGCTCGGTGCGTCGATCCACGGCGCGAACCCGGGCGGGTAGAACTGCAGCTCCATGAAGGCCGAGCCCCCTCCGGGATAGGCACCGTTGCATTCGAACTGGTCGGTGCACTTCGGCGCGTTGCTGTCGCTCTCCGGCGTGCAAGGCGACAGCGGGTAGGAGGAAGGATCGCAGAGGTTCATCGAGAACCAGATCGCAGGCGTGAGCTCGAAGTAGTGGCTGATGTCGTGGCCCGGTGAACTCGTCGTCGGCGGCGCCGACGGGTCGACGCCGAGCGTGAACGTCCACGAGACGTCGTCACCGGATCCGGGGACGGGGCTGGTGAAGTTGAGGTCGGGCTCGTCGTGTCCGATGTAGTGTTCGCCGTCCCAGAAGCGGTCGTCTTCTTCGGCTGGGTTGGCCAGGTCGCGGCAGGCGAGGTACGCCTTGACCGGTTTCTGGATCGGGCTGAAGCCGTTGCAGTCGAGCCCGCCGTACGGGTTCGGCGCCACCGACGCCGTGGCCGAGCTCGCGGCGACCGCGAGCAGCGCCACGATCCCGATCGCCAGTGCGATGAAGGCGCGGCAACGGATGAGCCGTCCCGGGGTCGCCGTTCGGAATGAGCCCATCACTGACCTCCATGTGCGGTTTGTGACGGCGACCGCGCCGCAGGGGGGCGCCGCCCCTGTCCCTCGGCGGCGATCCTATCCCCGCGCCTGCCCTTCGGCAAGAGAAATCATCGCCCTCGTCACGTCGGTACGCTGGGCTCTGAGATGCAGGCGGCGGATGTCCATCGCGTGTGGCAGGCACTGGCAAACGGGGACCTGGCCCCGGTGCAGGCCGCCCTCGCGCCGGACGCGACGTGGCGCGCCGTGGAGGACGGGCCGTGGAACTGCGAGAACCGCACCGCGATCCTCGAGGTGCTGGCGCGCAACGTCGGCGACGGCCGGCTCGCCGGAAGCGGTCAGGAGGTAATCGAGCTCGACGGCCGCATGATCGTCGCCTTCCGAGCGGACCGCGCCCGCGGCCGCGGCGCGTGGCCAGTGGACGGGGGCCTGCGCTACGTGGTCCTGAGCCTCCGCGGTGGCGAGATCGTCGAGATGAAGGGCTGCCGGGATCGTCAGGCAGCACTCGTCTACGCCGCTTCAGCTGACCCCGGCCGGTAGCGCGGGCGCTCCTCTCGCGGCTCCCCGCGAGGCGCCGATCGACGCCGTCACGACCAGCGCCATGCCCGCGAGCTCGCGTCCGGAGAGCCCCTGGCCCAGCACGACGAACCCCGCCAGCGCTGCCATCGCAGGCTCGAGACTCATCAGCACGCCGAACACCGACGGGGCGATCCGGCGCAGCGCTTCGAGCTCGAGCGAATACGGGATCACAGACGAGAGCACCCCGACGGCTGCCCCGAGGAGCAGAGTCTGCGGCTGCAGCAGGGCGCTCCCGGCCTGCGCCGCGCCCAACGGGACGGCGACGAGGGCCGCCACACACATCGCAAGAGCGAGGCCCGCCGAGCCCTCGAATGTCCGTCCGATCCGGGCGTTGAGGACGATGTAGGCGCCCCACATCGCCCCGGCAACGAGCGCGAGCACGACCCCCAGCGGGTCGAGCCCGTGGGTGCCGCCGCGTGTGAGCGCCAGGATGCCGACCACGGCGAGGGCGATCCAGACCCCGTCCAGGCGCCGGCGCGAGCCCGCAACCGCGACCGCAAGCGGGCCCACGAACTCGATTGCCACGGCGATCCCCAGGGGAATCCGGTCAAGAGCCTCGTAGAAGCTCAGGTTCATCGCGGCGAGGACGAGGCCGAAGAGGCCCGCGAGGGCCAGCTCGTGCCGGCCGCGGCCACGGACGCGCGGCCTCCAGACGGCGACCAGGATCAGCGCCGCCGATACGAGCCGCAACGTGACCGCCCCGGAGGGCCCGACGCGGTCGAACAGCGTCGTCGCGATCGCTGCTCCGAACTGCACGGAGGCGATCGCCCCGATCACGAGACCGCCGGACGGTACCCGCGCGAGCGGCCCCTGCTCCAGTGTCGCGCTGTCGCGGTCGGCCACCAGCGGCGATCGTAGCCCGCTCGTCCCGCCCTTCGCGGCGTAGTCGGAAACGCGTCTCGACTTTAAGGCCCACCACCCTGCAACCTGCCCGACAACGATGACGTCCGTGTTCCAGGCGCATACGTCACGCCCCTCCGTGCGAGCCGGCCCAAACCGGGTACCGAGGGGCCACGTGACGCAGATCCAACGCAGCCGGCTGCTCGCGGCGGCCGTCGAGACGGTGGCCGAGATGGGCTACCCGCGCATGACCGTTGCTCAGGTGATCGCGCGGGCAGGGGTGTCGCGGAAGACCTTCTACGACCTCTTCGACAATCGCGAGGCCTGCTTCTTGGCCGTGTTCGACCGGACCGTGGAGGTCGCGGGCGATCAACTCCGGAAGGCCTATCGGGGCGCCGACGGCTGGCGCGAGGGGATGCGAGCCGGGCTCGGCCGTTTGCTCGAGCTGATCGACGAGGAGCCGGCGCTGGCACATCTGTGCATCGTCGATGCGCTTGGGGCGGGGAACCAGGTCCTCGCACGTCGCGCCCGGGTACTGGACGAGCTCGCCCTTGCCGTGGATCGCGGACGCGAGCTGGCCTCGCCCGAGGAGCCGCCTCCGCCGCTAGCGGCGGAGGCCGTCGTCGGCGCCGTCTTCTCCGTGTTGCATTCGCGCCTGCTTGCAGACGGCGACGGTCAGCCGCTGGTCGGCCTGCTCGGGCCGCTCAGCAGCATGATCGTGCTGCCGTACCTGGGGCCGCGGGGCGCCGCGGCCGAGCTCGCGCTGGCCGCCGCCGGCGCCGGCGGGCCCCCACGGCGTCAGCTGGCGGACGGCGCCGATCCGCTCGAGGGGCTCCACATGCGCCTCACCTATCGGACGCTGAGGGTCTTGAGCGTCGTGGGCGAGCGTCCCGGCGCCAGCAACCGCCAGATCGCGACGCTGTCGGGCATCGTCGACCAGGGGCAGATCTCGAAGCTGCTGGCTCGCCTGGCGCGGCTGGAGCTGGTCGTGAACAAGGGCGAGGGGCCGGCGCGGGGAGGCACGAACGCCTGGCATCTGACCGGCAGGGGCGCCAGCATCGAGCGTGCGAGCAGGTTGCGCTGAAGGGCGTCCCCGTCGCGCCGTCGCGGTCGGCATCTAGA
Source organism: uncultured Solirubrobacteraceae bacterium (assembly GCA_963743505.1). Lineage (GTDB taxonomy): Bacteria > Actinomycetota > Thermoleophilia > Solirubrobacterales > Solirubrobacteraceae > Palsa-744. The sequence continues at coordinate 22,327 of CAVUPZ010000001.1, forward strand.
GGGCGGCGCCGGTAGCCGGCGTGATCGCCGGCAGAGGCGGTGCCGCGCCGTCGACGATGCCCACACCAGCCCCGCGATCCACACGCCCAGCCCGGCCGCGGCCGGGGCGTTCGGCCCGCGAGAGCAAGGCCCGCTCCACGTCGCTTCCGACTCGAGCCGAAGGGCGCGCGCCCCGGCGCTCCCGGCGGCTCGGGCGCTACGCGGACACGCGCGGGTGCCTTCGCGAGGTCGTCGTCCAGGCGGGAGCGGCGGGGAGCCTGCTGGTCGTCGACCGGGACGCGGCGACGGGGCGGGACGGGCGCCTCGTCGCCCATCTCGCGGCCGACGAGCCACGCGCCAACGCGGAGCTGATCTGCCGCAGCTATCTGCGGGCCGGAGCCGCTGCCGCTGGGCGCTGCCGCCGCCTGACGAGGGCGGACCTCACGATTGATCCCACCAGCCTCGGCACCGACGCCGCGGCCGCGTGGGCGCTCGGCGACCGGTCGGTGCTCGTGGATCCCGGGGGCTGCGAGTACACGCTCCAGCCGATCGAGACGGGCATGTCGATCCCCGAATTGCGCTGGCGTCGCCGGCTCGGAGCCGCCGTCGAGGTGGTCAGCCTGCGGGAGGTGGTCGCTCGCCTCGAGAGCTACGAGCCGGCCTGTCCCATCACGGCGTCCGCGCTCGCGGGCACGGTCGGCTCGCGCGAGACCTCATCCTCCGTGCTCCGTCTCGAGCTCGTGCGCGTTCAAGAGAGCCCGACTGTCCTGAACCGGCGCCTGCGCGAGCGCGTCGTGGCCACCGTCGCGCGTGAGGAGACAAGCATGAGCGAGATCGCGATCCGCTGCGGGCGGGTCAAGCGCGATGGCAAGGGCAACGTCAGCGGGGAGACGAGCTGGCTCGCGCGGCGCCTGGGCCTGCTGCCCGAGGGCGGGCAGAGCAGCCCGACCCCCTGGATCCACACCGACGTGCTCGCGCTGATCGCCCGTCTGGGGCTCGGCATCAGTCCTCGGGAGGTCGAGCTGTGACGCCCGGGGCGACGCTGCTGGTGGTCGAGGCCGAGCGCGATCGCGGCCAGCGCCTTGCCGGCCAGCTCGCCGCCGAGGGCTACCGGGTCGAGCTGGCCCGCAGGCTGGAGCACGCCCGCATCCTCGCGGCAGCGCGCCGGCCGGCGCTCGTGGTGCTGGGTGGCGTGGAGGGGCCGGGCGGCGCGCTCGGGCTGCTACGCGAGATCCGGGCGGCCGCCGACGAGGGACCGTGGCGTGGCGATCCCGGGGTGATCGTTCTCGCCGACGCCCGCGAGCTGCCAGGGCTCCTGCCCGCGTTCGCGGCAGGCGCGGACGACTTCCTGGAGGTCGATCGCGGCTACCCCGAGCTGCGCGCCCGGGTGGAGGCGCTCCTGCGCAGGAGCGATGCCTACCTCGCGCCGGTCGGCACGCTGGTCGTCGGTGAGCTGTCGATCGACGTCCCCGCCCACACGGCCGCGATCGATGGCGAGCCGCTGTCGCTGCGGCGCCTGGAGTTCGAGCTCGCGGCCCACCTCGCCCGCGCCCCGGCCCGGGTGTTCTCGCGGGGCGAGCTCCTGGCTGCCGTGTGGGGCTATCGGACGCCCGGCTCGACCCGAACGCTCGAGACCCACGCCAGCCGCCTGCGACGAAAGCTGCGGGGCGCCAGCGCGCGCGAGTGGGTCATCAACGTGAGGGGCGTCGGCTACAGGCTGGTGTGATGCGCGATGCTCACGGCGATCGCCCTTCGCGCAACGCTCGGCTGGCTGATCGGGACGGGCGGCCTTGCGGCCATGCGTTGCCGTCGCCTGCACTGGACCTGGGCGGCGCTCGTCCTCGTGCTGGTGATCGCCGCGCGCGAGCTCCTCGACGGCGCGTTCACGACGCTCGCAATCGCGAGCGGATGGGCGTCGTGGCGTGGGCGCACCCGCCACCGGGACGAGCTCGCGTGGGGTGCAGACCTCGCTGTGCGCGCGCGCTCGCGGCGCACCCCTGCCGACGCCCTGGCGGTTGTCGGCCGGCGGGTGCGCTCGCTCGCCATGGGCGCCCACACCCGTGTGGGGGCCGGCGACGTGTCGCTCCCGCTGGGATGCGACGAGCGAGGCGCGATCGTCCGGGTGCCGTTCGGACCCGGCTCCGACGCCGGGCGTCACGCCCTCGTGCTGGGAGCGACCGGATCGGGCAAGACGATCACCCAGGCCTACCTGGCCGAGCAGGCCGTGGCCGGAGGCTGTGGGGCGATCGTGGTCGACCCGAAGGGTGACCGTTCCCTGCGTCAAGCGCTTGCTCAGGCTGCCCGTCGCTGTGGGCGGGAGCTACTCGAGTGGTCTCCGACGGGACCGCTCGTCTACAACCCGTACGGTCGCGGCAGCGAGACGGAGATCGCGGACAGGGCGCTCGCGGGCGAGCGGTTCACCGAGCCGCACTATCTGCGCCAGGCGCAGCGCTATCTCGGCCACGCCGTGCGGGCCCTGCGGGCAGGGGGCGCCGGGGTGAGCCTCGCCGGGATCGTCGAGCAGCTCGACCCGGACCGCCTGGAGCTGCTCTCACGGACGCTCGATGACGGTGCCGCCGAGTCCACCCACGCCTATCTCGACTCGCTGACTCCGCGCCAGCGGGCCGATCTGGCGGGCGTTCGCGATCGGCTCGCGATCCTCGCCGAGTCCGACGTCGGGCGCTGGCTCGATCCGGACAGGACCACGGGGCCGTGCCTGGACCTGTTGCGGGCCGCTCGAGCCCGCGCCGTCGTCTATTTCTCGCTCGTCTCCGACACCCGCCCGCTGGTGGGCAGATGCTCGGCGCCGCGATCGTGCAGGACCTCCACACCATGGTCGCCGCTCTGCAGGAGCGTCCCATCGGCACGTTCGTCGTGATCGACGAGTTCTCCGCGATCGCGGCCGAGCAGGTCGTGCGGCTGTTCGCCCGGGCGCGGTCGGCCGGCGTCAGCCTCGTGCTCGGCACGCAGGAGCTCTCCGATCTGCGCCTGCCGGGCCGCGAGCGGCTGCTCGAGCAGGTGCTCGGGCAACCTCTCGCTGCTGGTCGCCCATCGCCAGGTCGTCCCGAGCTCGGTCGAGACCGTGGCAGCGGTGGCGGGGGCACGGGCGCCTGGCGTCTGACCCGGCACAGCGACGGTCACAGCTACCCGGACACGCGCGCGCGAGCCAGTGCTCGACCCCGACCGCCTCCTCGGGCTCGCAGCCGGGGTGGGCTGCCGTGGTCGCTCTCGCGGCTCGCTGGCGCCGCACGTTCGCTCGCGTGAACACTCCCACGATCGGGCCTCGTGCCGATGACCGCGTGCGAGCGTGAGCGCCTGCGCGCTCGACTCGAGCTCGCTCCGCTGGGCTGCGCGGCCTCGGTGCTGTCACCGCCGAGGCACTCGCGCTGCGCACGGGCGGCGGCGTCCGCTCGGCCCGTGCGCGGCTGCTGGCGGCCGAGCGCAGCGGGCTGCTGCGTCGGCTCTCCTCGCTGCACGGGCGCCCGTGCCTGTTCACGGTCACGCGGGCCGGACTGCGCGCGTGTGGCCTGCCGCGCCTTGCGTCCCGTCGCGGTCAGCGCGGCTGGTGCCGAGCACGCGATCGCCTGCGCCGCCGCCGCCGCCTGGCTCGAACGGTGCTACCCGGACCAGCTGGTGACGGGCGAGCGTCGGCTACGCCGGCGCGAACACGCCGACGGCGAGCGATCGGCACGATGCGACGCGGCGGTTCCTCTCGGTCCGCGGGCGGGCGCCCGGTGCTCGACACCGTCCCGACCTGGTCCTCAGCCCCGCGGCCGGAACGCCCGGCGTCGCCGGTCGCGGTCGAGGTCGAGCTGACGGTGAAGGCACCTCGGCGGCTGCAGTCGATCTGCCTGGCGTGGGCGCGCTCCCGCCACGTCGCAGGCGTCCTCTACCTCGCTCTCCGAGGCGGTGCTAGGGCCGCTCGAGCGCGCGATCGCCCGCTGCCGGTGACGATCGGATCCTCGTGGTGCCCCTGGCGGAGATCTCCGCGGCGACAACCGGGCCGGCGCCGAGCCCGATCGCGCGAGCCGTCCCAGGCGAGCCGCTAGCTTTGGCGCCGGGGGTGGTCAACCGAGCTAGGAAAGGCAAGCGCATGTCCTACACAACCATCAACCGAGTGGTCTTGGTCGGCCGCCTGACTCGCGACCCGGAACTGCGGGCTCTGCCGTCCGGCAGCGACGTGTGCAGCTTGCGCATCGCGTGCAACGGGAGCCGCCGCGACGGCGACGGGTTACGTCGAGCGACCGAACTACTTCGACGTGAGCGCCTATGGCGCCGCTGCCGAGAACGTCGCACCGCTACACCCGCCGCGGCAGCCGGGTCGCGATCGACGGCCGGCTCGAGTGGCGCGAGTGGGAGACCGCCGAGGAGCAGAGCGCCGCCAGGCCGTCAGCGTCGTCGCCGACAGCGTCCAGTTCCTCGACTCAGCCGGCGAGCGTGCGCACGCCGGCGACGGCGAGGATCCCGCCGGCGATGTCGAGGACGACCTGCTCGCCGTCGGCGGTGAGGGCGAGGAGATCGCCTTCTGAGCGAGCGCGGAGGTCCCGGGCAGGCGCGCGAGCCCGGCCGCGCGCCTGGGCCCGCGAAGCACGCCCAACCTCGGACTCGTAAACTGCGCCGCCGTCTGCACGCCCCAGCGAGCCGCCAAGGAGCCGTCGATGCCAGTCAACACCCAAGCGATCGGCAAGACCTACGAGCCCGATCGCTGTACGCGGTCGGCCGCGAGAAGATCCGCGAGTACGCGCGCGCGGTCGGGGAGACGAACCCGCTCCACCTCGACGTCGATGCCGCCCGCGCGGCCGGCTACGCCGACGTGGTGGCGCCGCCGATGTTCGCCGTCGTCTACAGCGCGCCGGCGGTCGGGCCGCCGATCTTCGACCCCGAGATCGAGCTGAACTTCGCGATGATGGTCCACGGCGGCCAGGAGTTCGAGTGGGGGCCGCCCGTCGTCGCCGGCGACGAGATCACGACCACGCGCCAGCGTCAAGGACATCTCCGAACGCGACGGGCGCGGCTACTACGTGTTCGAGTCCGTCTCGAGGAACCAGCGCGGCGAGGAGGTCTGCCGCGGAACGTGGACGAACATCGTCAGGGGGGTGTGAGCGCGATGGCCGAGCTGAAGGCTGGGAGCCGAGATACCCGAGGTGCAGGGTCACGCCCGACAAGTACCTGACGGTCCGCTACGCGGGCGCCTCGGGCGACTTCAACCCGATCCACATCGACGAGGAGTTCGCCCGCGCGGTCGGCCTGCCCGGGCGGATCCTGCACGGGCTGTGGACGATGGCCCAGGTGGCGCGCGCGCAGACCGAGGCCGCCGGCGGGCCCGAGCACCTCAGGCGGCTGTCGGTCCAGTTCCGCGGCATGGGCGTGCCCGAGCAGGAGGTCGCTCGTCACGGGCACCGTGCGCGAGGTCGACGACGGGCGGCGCGATCGTCGACACCGTCGCCGAGCAGGACGGCAAGCAGATCATCCGCAACGCCGAGGCCGAGCTGCAGGCTCTGAGCCGCTCGCGGCGCACGCCGGCGCCGCGGGCGCCAGCCCGCCGCCTACAATCAGGGCCATGCTCACTCCCCGCCAGGAGCGGATCCTGCTGCAAGGTCGTAGACGGCTACCTGCGCACCGGGCCAGCCGGTCGCCTCGCGCACGATCGCCGCCGACCCCGAGCTCGACTGCGGCCCCTCGACCGTGCGCAACGAGCTCGCGCTGCTCGAGGAGCACGGCCTGCTCGCCCATCCCCACGTCTCGGCCGGGCGGCGTGCCCACCGATGCGGGCCACCGCTACGTCGTCGACCGCATGCTGAGCTCGAGCGACGCTCGCCGCAGCCGCGCGCAGGCCGCTCGAGCTGTCGCTGATCCGGCGCGAGGTCGAGGAGGCGATGCGCGCGACCACGGAGACGCTCTCGCAGATGACCAACCTGCTCGCGGTCGTCTCCGCGCCGTCGCTCAACACGGCCACGATCCGCCACGTCGAGGTGCTGGCGCTGCAGCCGCAGGTGGTGATGGTCGTGATCATCACCTCCACCGGCGGCGTCTCGAAGATGCTCGCCACCTTCGACGCGCGCGGTCGACCCCGGCCTCGTCGCGTGGGCGGGCGAGTACCTCAACGAGCGCCTCGTCGGCCTCGGGCTCGGCGCGCGGATGCTCCACCAGCGCCTGATCGATCCGAGCCTCTCGCCGCGCGAGCTCGACTTCCTCGGCCGCCTCGCGCCGGCCTTCGGCGGAGCTCGCCGGCGAGGGCGAGGACAGCGCTGTACGTGGAGGGCACCGCGCGGCTGTTCGAGAGCCGGCCGAGATCGAGGACGTCGCCCAGGTCAACGAGCTGATCGGGCCTGCTCGAGCGTCGCGTGGCGCTGCTGCGAGGTGCTGCGCGCCGCGCTCGGCGAGCCCGGCGTGTACGTGCGCATCGGCCACGAGAACGAGCTCCCCGCGATGCACTCGCTGGCGCTCGTGGCCACCGGCTACGGGGTCGCGCAGCGCAAGCTCGGCACCGTGTCGGTGATCGGCCCGGTGCGGATGGACTACGCCGGCGCGATCGCCACCGTGCGCGAGGCCGCCCACGAGCTCTCGCGCTTCGTCGAAGACGCCTACGCCGAGAACTAGACGCCGCGCATGCCACGCGACCCCTACGAGGTGCTCGGCGTCGCCCGCGACGCCTCCGAGCAGCAGATCAAGAAGGCCTTCCGCCAGCTCGCCCGCGAGCTGCACCCGGACGTCAACGCCCACGACCCCGACGCCGAGGAGAAGTTCAAGGAGGCCGCCGAGGCCTACGAGATCCTCTCCGACGCCGAGCGGCGCGCGACCTACGACCGCTACGGCCACGACGGCCTGCGCTCCGGCGGCTATGCCCCCAACTTCGACGGCTTCGGCTCGATCGGCGACCTCTTCAACGCGTTCTTCGGCGCCGGCGCACGGCGCGGCGTCGGGGCCGGCGCAGCGGCGGCGACGTCGCCGTCGCGGTCGAGATCGACCTGCTCGAAGCCGCACAGCGGCGCCCAGGTCGAGGTCGCCTTCGAGGCGATCGAGCGCTGCGAGCACTGCCACGGCAACGGCGCCGAGCCCGGCACGCCGATCGAGACCTGCGAGCGCTGCGGCGGCGCGGGACAGCTGCAGGCGGTCACCGCACCCCGTTCGGGCAGATGGTGCGCACGATGGTCTGCGACGTCTGCCACGGCGACGGCCGCGTGCCCACCCAGCCCTGCCGCGAGTGCCGCGGGCGCGGCCGCGTCAGCGCAGCGCCGCAGGCTGACGTCGACGTCCCCGCCGGCATCGCCGACGGCCAGCGCATCCGGCTCGGCGGCCACGGGCCACGCCGGCGAAGCGGGCGCGCCCGCCGGCGATCTCTACGTGCTCGTACGCGTGCGCCGAGGACGAGCGCTTCGTGCGCGAAGGCGACGACCTGATCACGGCGCTCGACGTCGCCGCGCCCGCTCGCCGCGCTCGGCGCGACGCTGGAGGTGCCCACCCTCGAGGGCACGGCCACGCGTCGAGCTGCCGGCCGGGCACCCAGCCGGGCGAGGTGCTCACGCTGCGCGGCGCAGGGCATGCCCGCGCTGCGCCGCGGGCGCCAGCGGCGACCTGCGGGTGGTCGTCAACGTCGTCGTCCCCCGGCGCCTGACCGCCGAGCAGCGCGAGCTGCTCGAGCAGCTCAACGACACGCCTCACCGAGGAGAACCTGCGCTCGCAGGAGTCCGATGTTCGCCAAGCTGCGCCGGGCCCTGCGGCAGCCAGGCCGCGTGATCCGCCTCGCCGTACGGCGTCGCAGCGCGCGACCAGGCCGAGCTCGTGCTCGCGGAGCTGCTCGAGCTCGCCCCCGCGGGCGTCGAGGAGGTCGACCTCGGCGGGGAGGTCGTCGAGTACGCCGTCTACGGCGCCCCGGGCGAGCTCCCGGCCTCCCCGACCTGCACGCCGTCGCCGGAGGCGGCCCTCGTCGAGGTCTCCACCAGCGAGATCCCCGACGACTGGCAGCGAGCGCTGGCGGGACTTCCACCGTCCGGTGCTGGTGAGCCCGCCGCGCGCTCGAGCCGTCGCGATGCCCGTCCCTGCACGTACGCCCGCCGTGGGAGCCGCCGAACGCGGGCCCTGATCGCGCCGCCGAGATCGTGATCGATCCCGGTCAGGCATTCGGCACGGGCGCCCACGCCACCACGCGGCTGTGCCTGGAGCTGCTGCTCGAGCTCGCCGCCGCCGAGCGCCGCCGCGGGCCGCTGCTCGACGTCGGCACCGGCTCCGGGGTGCTCGCGATCGCCGCTGCGCGTGCTCGGCTACGCGCCCGTTCTGGCCCTCGACAACGACCCGGCGAGCGTCCCGCCGCCACGCGAGAACGCTGCAGCCAACGACGTCGCGCTCGACATCCGCCGCTTCGACCTGCGCACGTCGAGCGCCGTCCCGGACCTCGGCACCGGCGCAGGCGCCGACCGTGCTCGCGAACCTGCTGCGCCCGCTGCTGCTCGAGCTCGCTGGCGTGCTCGCAGGACCTCCCGCCGACCTGATCGCCGGGGGCCTGCTCGCCGAGGAGGCCGACGAGGTCGCCGCCGCACCTCTGCTCAGCGCCTCGGCATGCACGAGCGCGAGCGCCGCCGCCAGGGGCGAGTGGGCGGCCCTGTGGCTCGCGCCGGACTGAGGCCGTCAGGCTCCGTCGGGCAGCTCCGTCGCCGCCCTGACGATCGATCGGTACACCAGGTCGATCGCCGGCCGCACGTCCGTCCTCGCTGTCGAGCAGCGACGGTCGCCGCCGACAGCGCCGCCCCGATCACGTCGAGCGCCTCCCCGTCGGAACCCGGCTCGGGGTCCCGGCAGCACGGCGATCGCCATGTCGAGCATCGCCCTGCGCCTGCTCGGGCGCGCCGGTGAACAGCGCCGGCCCGACGAGGCTCGCATACCCGTACACCCGCGCCAGTCGGCCCGACAGCTCGATCCTCGGGCCCCGTCGCGGTGCGCGTCGCCGGGGGCAGCCCTCGGCCGTCGAGCAGGGCCGCCATCGTCCCGCCGAGCATCGCCGGGTCGTCGCCGCTCGTCCAGCCCCGCCTGGCGGGCCACCCGCAGCGCCATGTACAGGGTCGTCGCGGGCAGCCCGTACGGCGGGTCGGAGGCGAACACGATCCGCTCCGCCGGCACCCGCGCGAACAGCTCGATCACGTCGAGCGGGAAGAAGCAGGAGATGTCGTAGAGCACGCCCGGGTGGTCGGCCAGGCGCGTGGTGAGGATGCCCTGGTCGCAGATCGCGCCGTGGGCGAGGATCAGCACGCGTCCGGGGTGGCGCAGGGCGAGGTCGGCGAGCCCGTCGGCCAGCGGCGGCAGGCCGCGACCCGGCGTGGATCAGGATCGGCACCGCCGCCTCTTCGGCGAGCGCGAAGATGCCCTCCATCTCCGGGCCGTCGAAGACGAAGTCCTGTGCCCGGGGGTGCAGCTTGATGCCCGCGCGCGCCGGCCTCCAGGCAGCGTTCGCCCTCGGCCAGGGCGTCTTCGGAGGGGTCCAGGCGGCAGAACGGCACCAGCCGGCCCTCGCTCTCCGCGGCCCACTCCAGCACGCGGTCGTTGGGCAGGCGAGTAGGCGGGCGCGCGCTCGGGGTCGTGCAGCGGGAAAACGCACGCCCGCCGGGCCTCGGCGGCGTCGAGCTGGCGCAGCAGCTGCTCCAGCGTCAGCGAGCGGCCGTCCTCGTCGAGGCCGAGGTGGGTGTGGGCGTCGATCACTTCGGCGTCGCTCGGGACGCAGCGCCTCCGCCTCGCTCGAGGAAGGGCGCGAGCGCCTCGCGTAGATCGACTCGTTCACGGGCAGCACCCTAGTGCGTCGAGGGCGCTTTGCCGGTGCTCGGCTCGCGCCGCCGCGCGAGCGATGCCGGCCGGCACCCGCCGAGCGGCGTATCCTGGGTCTGCAGATGGCGATCCTCGAGCAGATCAAAGGCGACCTCCAGATCGCGATGCGCGGTGGGGAGAAGCGAGCGGGTCGGCGCGCTGCGGCTGGTCCTCTCGCGAGCTGCAGAAGGCCGCCAAGGAGGGCGGCGAGGACGAGCTCGCGGTGCTGCGGCGCGAGCGCAAGCGCCGCCTGGAGGCCGCGCGGGCCTTCCGTGAGGCCGGCCGCGAGGAGCTCGCCGCGGCGAGGAGGCCGAGGCCGAGCTGATCGGCGGCTACCTGCCCGCCGAGCTCTCCGAGGAGGAGCTTGCCAGGCGATCGTCGAGCAGGCCGTCCGCGACAGCGGCGCCAGCAGCCAGAAGGACATGGGCATGGCGATGAAGCAGCGCGATGGCGGCCGTCGACGGTCGCGCGGACGGCAAGCGCGTGTCGGGGCTCGTGCGCGCCGTCGCTCGCAGGGATGAGGACGCAGATCGAGCTCCCCAACGAAGTCGCCGCGGAGCTCGCGGGCAGCCAGGACGCCGTGCTGCGCGCGCTGGAGGCGCACCTCGACTGCAAGGTCTTCCTGCGCGGCAACCTGCTCACGTTCGACGGCGAGGAGGGCGAGACGCACGCCGGCGAGCGGGTCGTGCGCGAGCTCGCGGACCTGATCGCCCGCGGCCACCAGATCGGCCCCGGCACGATCGCCGCGGTCACCGGCGCGCTGGACGCGCACGAATCGCCCGCGCGGGTGCTCGAGGACGTCGTCTGGCGCCACCGCGGGCTGCGGGTGGCGCCGAAGACCGTCAACCAGAAGCGCTACGTGGACTCGGTCCGCAAGAACACGATCACCTTCGGCGTCGGCCCGGCGGGCACCGGCAAGACGTTCCTGGCCGTGGCGATGGCTGCCGCCGCGCTGTCCAGCGCCACGAGGTCAACCGCATCATCCTCACGCGCCCCGCCGTCGAGGCCGGCGAGCGCCTCGGCTTCCTGCCCGGCGACCTGATGGCCAAGGTCGACCCCTACCTGCGCCCGCTGTTCGACGCGCTGCACGACATGCTCGACCCCGAGAAGGTCTCCCAGCACATCGAGCGCGGCGTGATCGAGATCGCGCCGCTCGCGTTCATGCGCGGGCGCACGCTGAACGACTCGTTCGTGATCCTCGACGAGGCCCAGAACACGACCCCCGAGCAGATGAAGATGTTCCTCACCCGGCTCGGCTTCGGCTCGCGGATGGTCGTCACGGGCGACATCACCCAGGTCGACCTGCCGCGCGAGCAGCAGTCCGGCCTGATCGCCGTCGGCGATGTGCTCGACGACGATCGAGGGGATCGAGTTCGTGCGCTTCGGCGGCGAGGACGTCGTCCGCCACAAGCTCGTCCAGCGCATCGTCGAGGCCTACGACGAGCACTGCCGCGAGCCGCAGAGCGCCGCCCGCGAGCGGGCGCGGCGCCGGCGAGGGCCCGTCGCGCCGCGCCATCCGCAGCGCCTGAGCGGCCGATGATCGAGGTCGAGGTGCTCGGCGCCGAGCCAGCCCCGGCGATGCCGCCGGCCGGATGAGATCCGCGAGCTGTGCGCCCGCGTCGCCGCGCGCCTGCGGGGTCCAGGACGGCCACGTCGCGGTCGAGTTCGTCGACGGCGCGCGGATCGCAGCAGCTGAACGCGCGCCACCGCGGCCGCGAAGGGTCCACCGACGTGCTCTCGTTCCCGATCGACGGCGTCGAGCCGCGTGGAGGCGCCGACGCGGACCCGCGGGGCCGAGCCGCCGCTCCGCGAGCTCGGCGACGTCGTGATCTGCCCCGAGCACACCGCCGACCTGCGCGAGGCGATCGTGCACGGCATGCTCCACCTGCTCGGCATGGACCACGAGACCGACGACGGCGAGATGCTCGCGCTCCAGGACGAGCTGCTCGCGCGGGCAGAGCCGTTGACGCGCAGCGGGCTTCGTGGCGCTCGCCGGCCGGCCGAACGTCGGCAAGTCGACGCTCGTGAACGCCGTCGTCGGCGAGAAGGTCGCGATCGTCTCCGACCGGCCCCAGACGACGCGGCGCGCGATCCGCGGCGTCCGCCACGGCGAGGACAGCCAGATCGTGCTCGTCGACCTGCCCGGGGTGCAGCGCCCGCGCGACGCGCTCACCGCGCGCATGGCCCGGCGCGTGCAGCAGGAGCTCGACGGCTCCGACGCGGCGCTGCTGATGCTCAACGGCGAGCAGGGCGTCGGGCCCGGCGACCGCTTCATCGCCAGGACGCTCGCTGCCGCGCGAGTCCCGGTCGACGATCGCGGTCAACAAGGTCGACCGGCTGTCCCGAGGCGCGCCGTCTCGGTGTGCTCGAGCAGGCGGCCGAGCTCGACGCCGGCGAGGAGGTGTTCCCGATCTCCGCCCGCACCGGAGGCGGCGTCGCGCGCGCTGCGTCGAGCACCTCGCGGCGCTGATGCCGGAGGGGCCGTTCATGTTCCCGCACGGGCGCCACCTCCGACCAGGCGCGCGAGCTGCTGCTCGCCGAGCTGGTCCGCGAGGCGGTGATCCGGCGCACCTTCCAGGAGCTGCCCGCACGCGGTCGAGGTGGTGGTCGAGGAGATCGAGCGTCCCGCGGCCGGGACTCGCCCGGGTGCGGGCGCTGATCTGGGTCGAGAGCGAGTCCCAGAAGGGGATCGTGGTCGGCGCCCAGCGGGCGGATGATCAAGGCGATCGGCACCGCCGCGCGGCGGGAGCTCGAGCGCGAGCTCGGACGGCCAGGTCCACCTCGACCTGTCGGTGCGCGTGCGCCGCGACTGGCGCGCCGACGAGGGCCTGCTCGACCGGCTCGGCATCAGCTGACGCGTCGCGCCGCCTACAGCCGACGCTCGAGATGCTCGGCGATCGTCTCGATCGCTGCGAGCGTCGAGGCCGGCGTTCCACACGAACGGCACGCCCACCACGTCGAAGCGCGACGGCGCAGGCGGGCGAGCTGGTTGTGCTGGAGGCGCGCCCGCTCGTGCACGGCGAGCGCCGCGCGGGCGGCCGCGTGACGGACGCGCCGCATCGACGTCGCCTGCCGTTGGCGCCCGCCGAGCGGCGCGGGCGTCTTGCCGTCGAGGCGCGCGATCCGGGCCAGCTCGGCGCTCGTGAAGCGCCGCGGCAGCAGGCCGTTGACGATCACCCGCGTCGAGCTCGCGGCCGAGCTGCTCGCGCAGGCCCTCCTGCAGCTCGAGCGTCTCGGTCACCGCCATCTCGCTCGCCTGCGCGACCGCCAGGTAGGAGCTGCGGGCCGGGTCGGCCAGCAGCTCGCCCACCCGCTCGGCCTGGCCGGCGATCGGGCCCGACCCGGGCGATCGCGCCGAACGTCTGCGGCGAGCGCAGCATCCCCAGCGCATGCCCGGTGGCCGGGGCGTCGAGGACCACCAGGTCATAGCCCTCGGCGCGGCGCTTCCAGCGGCGCTGCTGGGTCAGCTCCCAGATCTTGACCATGCTGACCAGCTCCTTGGCCCCCGGGCCGCGGCCGCGAAGTACTGGAAGGTGCCGCTCGAGGCGAGCACGCCGGCCCGGGATCCGCCCGCCGAGCGCCTGCAGCCATTCGAGCAGCGCCCGGTCGGGGTCGATCGTCGATGCTCCACAGGTCCGCCCGCAGAGCTCGACCTCGCGCGCCTGGGCGCTGCCCGTTGGAGCGCGCCGAACAGCTCCGGCCAGCCGCGCGTGCTCGCCCACCTCGACGACGATCGTGCGCAGGCCCCGCCGCGCCGCCAGCCAGCCCGAGCGCGGCCGCGAGCGTCGTCTTGCCGACGCCGCCCTTGCCGGTCACGACGAGCAGCTTGCGCTCGAGCAGCGATGCCATCGCCTGCAGTCGTGGCTCAAACCGTGCGCATGCGGCGATGACCTACAATCGAGCCATGAGCGACGCAGCCGGGGACCCGATCGAGGATCTGGTCGCCTACGACGAGCGACGGCCTGGTGCCGTGCGTGGTCCAGGACTGGGGCACCGGCGAGGTGCTGATGCTCGCCTACATGAACGAGCAGGCGCTCGCAGCGCACGCGCGAGACCGGCGAGCTGCACCTGTGGAGCCGCTCGCGCCAGGAGCCCTGGCACAAGGGCGCAACGAGCGGCAACGTGCAGGCCGTGCGGGCGCTGCGCGTGGACTGCGACGGCGACACCTGCTCGCGCTCGTCGAGCCGGCCGGGCCCGCCTGCCACACGGGCGAGCGCACCTGCTTCCACCGCGGGCGAGCTCGAGCCGCGGGCGCGCCCTACGAGGCGCTGCCCGCGCTCGAGCGCACGCTGCTCGAGCGCGCGCGCGAGCGTCCCGCGGGCTCCTACACGGTCGAGCTGCTCGACGATCCGCCGCGGATCGGCGAGAAGGTGATGGAGGAGGCCGAGGAGGTCGCGCGCGCCGCGCGCGAGGAGTCCGACGAGCGCGTCGACGAAGAGGCCGCCGACGTGCTCTACCACCTGCTCGTGCTGCTGCGCAGCCGCGGACGCTGCGCTCGCCGACGCCGAGCGGGTGCTCGATGGCCGTCGCTCCTGAGCAGCTCGGGGATCGCCGGCGGCGGGCCCGCGGCGCCGCACCATGCCGCCGCCGGGCACGGTCGCACCCGACCTCGACGGCGCGCGCGAGCTGGCGCGCGCGCACAACCTGATCCCGCTGCGCAGCAGCTTCATCGACGACTGCGAGACGCCCGTGTCGGCGTTCCTGAAGCTGCGCGCGCTGGCGCCCGGCGAGCCCGCCTTCCTGCTCGAGTCCGCCGAGCAGGGCCAGCGCGTCGGGCGCTGGTCGTTCATCGGCTTTCGCCCGCGCGCCGTGCTGCGCTGGTCGCTCGGCGACGGCGGCGACCCGTACGCGCTCGCGGCCGAGCACGTCGGCCGCTTCGACCAGGCGCCGATGCGCGGACGCGCCGCCTTCACGGGCGGCGCCGTGGGCTTCTTCGGCTACGACCTCGTGCGCACCGTGGAGCCGCTCGGCGACCGCCGGACCCGACCCGCTCGGGCTGCCCGACATGGCGCTGATGCTGTCCGACGCGCTGGTCGTCTTCGACCACCTCAAGCACACGATCACGATCCTCGCCAACGCCGACCTCGAGGCCGAGCCCGACGTCGAGCGCGCCTACGCCGACGCCGCCGCGCACGATCGCGCGAGGTCCGCGCGGCGCTGGCCGGGCCCGTCCCGCGCGCCCGAGCCCGCGCCGCCGGCGCCGCGCGAGCTGCCGGAGTTCGAGTCGAACATGCCCCGCGAGCGCTTCGAAGCGATGGTCGACGCGGATCATCGAGTACATCTACGCCGGCGACGCCTTCCAGGTCGTGCCCTCCCAGCGCTGGTCGGCGCCGGTCCCGGTCGAGGCGTTCTCGATCTACCGCGGCCTGCGCGCGGTCAACCCGAGCCCCTACATGTACTTCCTCGACTTCGGCGACTTCCAGGTCGCCGGCGCGAGCCCCGAGCCGCTGCTCACGGTCAGCGGGCGGCACGTCTAGCACGCAAGCCGATCGCCGGCACGCGCCCGCGCGGCGCGAGCCCCGAGGAGGACCGCCGCATCGCCGAGCGAGCTGCTGGCCGACGAGAAGGAGCGCGCCGAGCACGTGATGCTCGTCGACCTCGGCCGCAACGACCTCGGCCGCGTGTGCGAGTACGGCAGCGTGACGGTCGACGAGCTGATGGAGGTCGAGACCTACAGCCACGTGATGCACATCGTCTCCTCGGTCTCGGGCACGCTGCGCGAGGGCGTCGGCGCGATGGACGCGCTGCGCTCGGTGCTGCCGGCGGGCACGCTCTCGGGCGCGCCGAAGGTGCGGGCGATGCAGATCATCGACGAGCTCGAGCCGGTCAAGCGCGGCGGCTACGGCGGCGCGATCGGCTACCTCAGCTACGCCGGCGACCTCGACACGGCGATCCACATCCGCACCGTCGTCGTCAAGGACGGCGTCGCGCACATCCAGGCCGGCGGCGGGACCGTCGCCGACGCCAAGCCCGACGTACGAGTACGAGGAGTCGGTCGCCAAGTCGCCGCGGCCGCGATGCGCGCGATCGAGCTCGCCGTGCGCAGCAGGCCGGAGCTGGCGCGATGAGGGTCCTCGTCCTCGACAACTACGACTCGTTCACCTACAACCTCGTCCAGTACCTGGGCGAGCTCGGGCGCGGAGGTGCGACGACCGTGCGCAACGACCGCGCCACCGTCGAGGAGCTGCTCGAGCGGCGGCTACGAGCGCTGCGTGGTCTCGCCCGGGCCCGTGCACGCCCGACGAGGCGGGCATCACGCTCGAGGTCGTCGCGGCGGATGCCCGAGGCCGGCGTGCCGACGCTCGGCGTGTGCCTCGGCCACCAGGCGCTCGCCCAGGCGTTCGGCGGCCGCGTCGACGCTGCAACCCGCCCGTCCACGGCAAGGCGACCACGATCGAGCACGACGGCCGCACGATCTTCGCGGGCCTGCGCTCGCCGCTGACCGTCGGGCGCTACCACTCGCTGGTCGTCGACCCCGAGCTGCCCGACTGCCTGGAGGAGTCGGCGCGGGGCGGCGGCGTGCTGATGGGCGCTGCGCCATCGCGAGCTGCCGGCCGAGGGCGTGCAGTTCCACCCCGAGTCGGTGCTCACCGAGCGAGGGCAGCGAGCTGCTCGCCAACTTCCTCGCGCGCGCCGAGCAGCGTCCGAGCCTGATGCCCAACGCCGATCCTGACGCAGCGCGATCGACGCGCTCGCCTCGCGGCCGCGACCTGAGCGCCGACGAGACCGCCGAGGTGCTCGCCGAGATCATGCACGGCGAGGTCTCCGAGACCCAGATCGCGGGCTTCCTGATCGCGCTGCGCACGAAGGGCGAGACGGTCGAGGAGCTCGCCGGGCTGGCGCGCACGATGCGCGCGCTCGCCGCCCACGTCGCCGACCGAGCGCGCACGACCTGCTCGACACGGCCGGCACCGGCGGCGGGCGCAGCACGTTCAACGTCTCCACGACCGCCGCCCTGATCGCCGCCGGCGCCGGCTGCGCGGTGGCCAAGCACGGCAACCGCTCGGCCACCAGCCGCTCGGGCTCGGCCGACCTGCTCGAGGCGCTCGGGCGCGCGCATCGACCTCGATCCCGAGGGCGTCGCGCGCTGCATCGACGAGGCCGGCTTCGGCTTCATGTTCGCCCCCGCCCACCACCAGGCGACGCGCTTCGTGGTCCCCGTCCGGCGCGAGCTCGCGGTGCGCACGATCTTCAACCTGCTCGGCCCGCTGACGAACCCGGCCGGCGCCCGCCGCCAGCTGATCGGCGTCTCCGACGCGGCGCTTCCTGGAGACGATCGCGGGCGCGCTCGCGAGGCTGGGCGTCGATCGGGCGCTGGTCGTCGCCGGCGAGGACGGCCTCGACGAGATCTCGCGCCGCGGCGCCCACGCAAGTCGTCGAGGTCAACGGCGAGGAGCTCGCGCAGCTACATGCTCGCGCCCGAGCGAGGTCGGGCATCGAGCCCGCGACCGCGGCGAGCTCGGCGCTGCGCGGCGGCGACCCCGCAGGAGAACGCCGCGATCACGCGCGCGATCCTGGCGCCGGGCGAGCGCGAGGCGTCGCGCGGCGAGGACGCTGGCGCTGATCAACGCCGGCGCGGCGATCTACGCGGCCGGGCGCGCGCGAGACGATCGCCGACGGGCGTCGCAGGCGGCGCGCGAGGCGCTCGCCGACGGCCGCGCGGCGCAGGCGCTCGAGCGCTACGTGGCAGGCCAGCCGCCGGCACGCGCCGGCGGAGGCGGCTGCGGTGAGCGCGTCGCGCGTCCGACGCGTGCTCGATCGGATCCTCGCGCGAAACGCGCGAGGAGGTCGAGCGGCGCAAGCGCGAGCCGCGCCGGAGCGGCGAGCTGGAGGACGCGAGCGGCCGGCGCCCGTGCGCGAGCGGCCGGCGCGGCGCCGTTTCGCGACGCGCTCGCCGCGCGCCGGGCATCGGCGTGATCGCCGAGTTCAAGCGCCGCTCGCCGTCGGCCGGGAGCGCTGCGCGAGGACGCCCGACGTCGCGGAGATCGTCGCGCGCCTACGAGCGCGGCGGCGCGGTCGCGCTCTCGGTCCTCACCGAGGGCCCGAACTTCGGCGGCTCGCTCGAGGACCTGCGCGCGGCGCGCGCCGCGTGCGCAGCTGCCGCTGCTGCGCAAGGACTTCATCGTCGATCCCTACCAGCTGCACGAGGCGCGCGCCGCGGGCGCCGACGCGGTGCTGCTGATCGTCGCGGCGCTGCGCGACGCGCGAGCTCGCGGCGCTGCACGACGCGGGCGCGCGCGCTCGGCCTGGACGTGCTGGTCGAGGTCCACGACGGCGAGGAGCTCGCACGCGCGCTCGCGGCCGGGGCCGAGATCGATCGGGATCAACAACCGCGACCTGCGCGACTTCAGCGTCGACGTCGAGCGCACCGAGCGCGCTGCATGGACGCAGATCCCGGCGGGCGTGACCGTCGTCTCGGAGTCGGGCATCGCCGACGCCCGAGCAGCTGCGCGCGCTGCGAGGCGCGCGGCGTGCGACGCGGTGCTCGTCGGCGAGTCGCTGATGCGCGCGCGCCGACCCGGCGGCGGCGCTGCGGGCGCTGCAGCGAGTGCCTGCGAGCCGCTCGAGCATCGAGACGCGCGGACGTAGCTTTAGATCCGCCTTCACAGCCTGCCGATCATCCTCGTCCGCACATGAGACGCACTGTTCCTCGTCCCCTTCGTCTCCGCCCTGCATCGGCGGCGGCGTCGTCGTCGCCGTCGATCGCCGCCGCCGGCGGGCTCGGCGACAGCGCCAGACGACCGTCACGACGGTCCAGGCCGCCCCGCCGACGCGCCGTCGAACGCCTCGCAGCAGACGACGCGGGCTGACGCCGCACGAGATCTACGTGCGCGACGCCCCGGGCGTGGCGTTCGTGACCTCGACGGTCGTGCAGAAGACGCGAATCGCCGTTCAACCTGTTCGGCGGCGGGAAACCCAGCGCCAGGGCACAGGCGACCGGCTCGGGCATCGTGATCGACGCGCAACGGCACGATCCTCACCAACTACCACGTGGTCGAGAACGCGATCAAGGTGCACGGTGAGCTTCGAAAAAGGCCAGACCGTCGAAGCCCAGGTGGTCGGCAAGGATCCCTCCAACGACCTCGCCGTGCTGCGCATCCCCACCGACGGCCTGACGCTGCACCCGCTCACGCTCGGCGACTCGAGCACCGTCCAGGTCGGCGACCCGGTGCTCGCGATCGGCAACCCGTTCGACCTCGAACGCACGCTCACGACCGGCGTGATCTCCGCGCTGCAGCGCCAGATCACCGCGCCGAACGGCTTCACGATCAACAACGTGCTGCAGACCGACGCGCCGATCAACCCCGGCAACTCGGGCGGTCCGCTGCTCAACGCCGCGCGGCCAAGTGATCGGCATCAACTCGCAGATCGAGACCGGCGGCAGCGGCGACGGCAGCGTCGGCATCGGCTTCGCCGTGCCGATCAACACCGCCAAGTCCGAGATCGCCCAGCTCGAGAAGGGCGGCACCGTGCGCGGCGCCTACCTCGGCCTGACCTCGCTGACGATCGACGGCTCGCTGTCGGCGCTGAACCTGCCGGTCAAGAGCGGCGCGCTCGTGCAGAGCGTGCAGAAGGGCACGGCCGCCGAAAAGGCCGGCATCCGCGGCGGCAACGTCAACAGCAGCACCGAAAACGGCCAGGTCGCGGTCGGCGGCGACATCATCGTCGTCGATCGACGGCAAGGCGGTCACCAGCTCCGAAGACCTCGCCAGCGACATCGAGGCCAAGAAGCCCGGCGACACGGTCAGCGATCGGACTGCTGCGCGCGAACGGCAACGGCGGCTACGAACACAAGACCGTCGAGCGTCGACGCTCGGCAGCCGGCCCGAACTCGGTGCCGAACCCGAACACGCCCGAAGGCTAGGCCCAGCAGCTCGGCCGGCAGGCCGCCCGCTACCGTTGGGGCCGTGTCAGCCGATCGGTCATCGCGCGCACGGCGGACGCGCCGTCCGCGCCGCTGCGCAGCCAGCGCCGCCCGCGCGCGACCGGCCGGCGCCGCCCCGCAGTGAAGATCTGCGGGATCACCGACCTGCGACGACGCCGAGCTCGCGGTCGAGCTCGGGGCGTGGGCGGTCGGGATGATCTTCTACGAGGGCAGCCCGCGGCGCTGCTCGATGGCGGAGGCGCGGCGGATCGCCGCGGCGCTGCGCCGGCGGGTCGAGCTGTGCGGGGTGTTCGTCAACGCGCCGCTGGAGCGAGGTCGTGCGCGACGAGCGAGGAGCTCGGGCTGACGCATGCTGCAGCTGCACGGCGACGAGGGCCCGTCGTTCTGCGCCGAGGCGGCGCGCCGCACCGGCGCGCGCGTGATCAAGGCGGCTCAGGTCGCCGGCCCGGGCGACGTGCAGCGACCTGGAGCGCTTCCACGTCGACTTCCATCTGCTCGACGCGCGCGCGAGCGACGCCGCAGCAGCGCAGGCCTGCGCGGCGGCACGGGCGAGACGTTCGACTGGAGCGCTGCTCGCGCGCGCGGCGCTCGAAGGTGCCGCTGATCCTCAGCGGGGGCCTCGACGCCGGACAA
The DNA here is from genome assembly GCA_963743505.1 of uncultured Solirubrobacteraceae bacterium. Lineage (GTDB taxonomy): Bacteria > Actinomycetota > Thermoleophilia > Solirubrobacterales > Solirubrobacteraceae > Palsa-744. Next base: position 42,617 of record CAVUPZ010000001.1, read on the forward strand.
CGTGCGCCGAGGCGATCGCGCGTGGCACGCCCGTACGCGGTCGACACGGCCAGCGGCACCGAGCGCTGCACCCGGACACAAGGACCCGGCGCGGCTGCGGGCGTTCTTCGCGCGCCGTCGGCCTGCCGGCCGCGCGAGCCGACGCTCGGCCGGCTGCAGCCGCGGCGTCGCCGGCGTGAGCGCCGGCGGCGAGACGCGCGGTCGAGCACCGCTTCGGCCCCTACGGCGGCCAGTACGTGCCCGAGACGCTGATGCCGGCGCTCGCCGAGCTCGAGCAGGCGTGGATGGCAGGCGCGCGCGGACCCGGCCTACCGCAGCCGAGCTCGACGGCGCTGCTGCGCGACTTCGGCGGGCGGCCCGACGCCGCTGTATCGCGCGCGGCGGCTGTCCGAGCGGCTCGGGCCGGCCGCGTCTACCTCAAGCGCGAGGACCTCAACCACACCGGCTCGCACAAGCTCAACAACGCGCTCGGCCAGGCGCTGCTGGCCAGGCGGATGGGCAAGCGGCGGATCATCGCCGAGACCGGCGCCGGCCAGCACGGCGTCGCGACGGCGACGGTGTGCGCGCTGCTGGGGATGGAATGCGTCGTCTACATGGGCGTCGAGGACACGCGCCGCCAGCGCCCGAACGTGCAGCGGATGCAGCTGCTGGGCGCGACGCGTCGAGCCGGTCGACGCGGGCGCGCGGACGCTGAAGGAGGCGACCTCGGCGGCGATCCGCGACTGGGTGACGAACGTGCGAGAGCACCCACTACGTGATCGGCTCGGTCGGTCGGCCCGGCGCCCTACCCGGCGCTCGTGCGCGACCTGCAGCGCGTGATCGGCGACGAGGCGCGCGCGCAGATGCTCGAGCGCGAGGGACGGCTGCCGGCGCGGGTGGTCGCGTGCGTCGGCGGCGGCTCCAACGCGATCGGGATCTTCGCCGCGTTCCTCGCCGACGAGCAGGTCGAGCTGGTCGGCGTGGAGGCCGGCGGCGAGGGCATCGACACCGAGCCGCCACGGCGCCCCGCTGACCGTCGGCGGGCGCGCCGGGCATCCTGCACGGCTCGCGCTCGGCGGTGATGCAGGACGAGGAGGGCCAGATCCTCGAGGCGCACTCGATCTCGGCCGGCCTGGACTACCCGGGCGCGGGGCCCCAGCACGCCTACCTGCGCGACAGCGGCCGCGCGCGCTACGTGGCGGTCACCGACGCGCGAGGCGCTCGCGGCCTTCCGCGAGCTGGCGCGCCTCGAGGGCATCATCCCGGCGCTCGAGACCGCGCACGCGCTGGCCTGGGTGCTCGCCCAGCGCGACGGCGAGCTCGACCTCGTGTGCCTGTCCGGGCGCGGCGACAAGGACCTCGCCGAGGTGCTCGGCGAGCGCCGGCCGTGAGCACCGCGCGGCGAGCGACCGGGCGTCGAGCGCATCGCCGGCGCGTTCGCGCGGCACGCGCGCAAGCGCGCGGCGCTGATGCCCTACCTGATGGGCGGCTTCCCGACGCTCGAGCAGTCGCTGCGGATCGGCGAGGCCTGCGTCGCAGGCGGGCGCCGACCTGATCGAGCTGGGCGTGCCCGTACTCGGACCCGCTCGCCGACGGCCCGGTGATCCACGCCGCGGGCACGCGGGCGCTCGCCGCCGGCGCCAACGTGGCCGGGGTGCTGGAGGTCGCGCGCGCGCTCGCGCCGAGCGTCCCGGTGGTGCTGATGTGCTACGCGAACATGGTGTTCGCGCCGGGCGCGGAGGCGTTCGTCGAGCGCCTCGCGCGGACCGGCGCGTGCGGCCTGATCGTGCCCGACCTGCCCCTCGGGGAGGCGCCGGAGGTGCTCGAGGCCTGCGATGCGCAGCGGGCATCGCGCTGGTGCCGCTGGTGGCGCCGACGACGACGCCCGAGCGGCTCGCGCGCGATCGGGGCGCGCGGCGCGGGGCTTCCTCTACACGGTCTCGGTCGTCGGCACGACCGGCGAGCGCGAGGCGCTCGGCGAGCGCTTCGCCGAGGTCGTCGCGCGCGCGAAGGCGAGCACCGAGGTGCCGGTGGCGCTCGGCTTCGGGATCAGCACGCCCGAGCAGGCGCGCGCAGGCCGCCGAGGCGGGCGCCGACGGCGTGATCGTGGGCACGCGGCTGGTGCGCGCGGCGGGCGAGGCGGCAGGATCCCGCGCGGCGGCGGTCGGCGCGGTGGTGGCGCGAACTGCGCCGGCGGGCGCTGTCCCGCGGGTCCCGCTAGGATTGCGCGCGCATGGGACTGGTCCTCACCGTCACCGCGGGCCTGGTCGTCTGGATCGTGCTGTGGGCGCTCGGGAGCCAAGGGCTTCGACGCGTTCCTGCTCGCGCATCGGCGATCATCGTCGTCGGGCGCGTCGCTGAAGATCCTCTCCGGCTACCTGCCCGGCCGTCGCAGCTAGCGCGCCGGTGCGCGCGCGCTGGCTGTGCCTGCGCCGCGCTCGCTCGCCGCGCTGCCCGTCGCTCGCGGGCTGCGGCGGGTCGCGGCATCCGCGACGAACGCGACGCCGTCGGCAACCAGCTCACGGTCTACTCGAGCCTGCCGCTGCAGGGGCCGTCGGCGGCGATCTCCGAGCAGATCGTCGACGGCGAGAAGCTGGCGCTCGCCGACGCCGGCGGGCACGTCGGGCGCTTCAAGATCAGCTACGTCTCGCTCGACGACTCCAACCCCGCGAGCGGGCAGTGGGAGCCCGGGCGTGACCGCCGCCGAACGCCAAGACGGCGGCCGCAGGACACGAGCACGATCGCCTATCTGGGCGACTACGACTCGGCGCGCCACCGCCGTGTCGCTGCCGCTGATCAACGCCGCGGGGATCCTGCAGGTCAGCCCCGGCCAGCCCCTACGTCGGCCTGACCTCCTCGCTCGACGCCGGCCAGGACGAGCCCGAACGCTTCTACCCGAGCGGCAAGCGCACGTTCGTGCGCCTGCAGCCCGGCGACTCCGTCGCAGGCGGCCGCGCAGGTGCGCTGATGCGGGCCGCTGGGCGTGCGCAAGCGTCTACGTGCTCGACGACCAGGACCCGTTCGAGATGCCGCTCGCGAGATCGTCGCCGGCGACGCCGAACGCAGCCGGGATCGCCGTCGTCGGCCACGACAGCCTCGACGTGACGGCCGGCGCGCGTCTTCACGGGCGAGGTCGAAAAGATCTCCGAAGCGGCGCGCAGGCGGTGTTCTTCGCCGGGCGGGCAGCGAAGCGGGCACGCGTGCGCTGTGGCGCCAGCTGCACGAACGCCGACCCGACGCTCGCTGCTGTTGGGCCCGAGCACCGTCGCCTAGCGAATCGTTCACCTCGCGACCTCGGCGCGGCGGCAGCGAGCACCTACCTGACCACGCCGGTGCTGCCGCCGACGTCTGTATCCGGCCGCCGGCGCAGCGCGTGCTGGCCGACTACCGCCGCCGCTTCGGCGGCGAAGCGGGAGCGTATGCCCTGTACGGCTACGAGGCGATGAGCGTCGTGCTGGACGCGATTCGCGCCGCCGGCCCGCGCGGCAACGACCGCCAGCCGGTGATCGAACAGGTGTTCGCGAACCGGGCGCGCGACTCGGTGCTCGGGCGCTACTCGATCCAGCCCGACGGCGAAACGACCCTCACGCGGTACGGCGTCGACCGCGTTGCGCACGGCCGCCTCGTCGTTCTACCGTGCGCCGTCGCTGAGCCCGCGCCGGCGCAGGCCGAGGACGATCCGGAAGCGCTCGAACCCGCCGCTGGCTGCGCCCGCCGCCGGCGAGCGTGGTGAGACGCGCACGGAGCAGCGGGAGCACCGGCGCGAGCGTCGGGTCTTCGCTCAGGCCGACGCCTTCGAGCAGGCCGAGCAGGGTCGGGACCTGGAAGATCACGCTCGGCTGGATGCCTTCCCCGAGCGTCGCAGCGGCGGTCGAGCTCGTCGAGGAGCCCGCCAGCGTGCTCGGCGGGTTCAGCGCCTCGGCCACGGACGCTTCGCCGAGGCCGAGCACGAACTTGGTCTGGCCCGAGGAGGCGCGGCCGTCGGCGACGTCGAGCGCCAGCGGCAGGCCGGACACGCGCACCTCGATCGCCGCGTCGGTCCCCGGAATCGACACCTTCTGCACGGCGTCTCCGCCCGCGCTCAGCAGGGCGCCGAGGCGGGCGACCGCGGCCTTGGAGGCGGCGGGGTTGGTGGATTCGATCACGATCGCCCCCTTCAGTTCGAGCAGGCCGGTCCCGCTCGCGAAGACGCCGCCCGAGCCCATCCACGAGGTCAGCGCGGGACCGCCCCGGGCGAGCGCGCTCGAGCGGCGCGAGCAGGCCTTCGATCAGGCTGGCGACGCTCAGCGTGGAGGACGCCGGCGCCGTGACGCCGCTGGGGGAGAGGCCACCGGCGAGGGAGCCGAGGCCGCGCAGCGCCGACACGTCAGGGCCGAGGGTCGCTCCGAGGTGGCCGAGGCCGGCGGCCAGCCAGGAGTCCCCCGGCAGCCCTGCGAGCACGTGGGCGCCTTCGCCGGCGGCGGAGAGCAGCCCGCCCGACGTCCCGGTCCCGCTGAGCTCGTGGCTGTCGACGTACACCGCCACCGAGCCCACACTCGGCACGAGTGAGACGTTCGCCTGGCGTCCGCCGGCGAGCAGCGCGAGCAGACCGGACGTCGTCGCGGCGGACGCTCCCGCGGCAGCTGTGTAGACGTGGGCGAGCGTGCCCGCGGGCGCCTCGGCGAGCAGGCTGGTGTATTCCGAGGAATGCGCCAGCGAGGGCGCGCCGAGCGTGGTGTCGATGACCGCATGCATCGCAGCCAGGCTGCCGAGCACGGCGAAGTCGTGCACGACGCCCATGGCGACGCCGCCGGCGCTCGCCATGAAGCTCACACCGCGATAGCTCGCCGCGTGCGCGCCGGCGTGGCTGGCCTGGCCGTTCAGGAACGAGCGGGCCTTCGCCGCGTCGGTCGTGTCGAGCACGATCGCGCCCTGGGCGCCGCGTTCGGCGAAGGGGAAAGACGCCGCTCCGCGGGCCCCGAGCAGGACCCGCTCGAGCAGCGGCAGCAGCGACGTCGCGCCTGCAGCGGAGGTGAGGAAGGCGCCCGCGTGGGGCCCGAGCCAGGGCGCGATGTCGCGCTGGTAGCGCAGGGCCGGCGAGCCCGGCGTGCGCAACGCCCCGAGCAGGCGCAGGTAGGGGTCGGCCTGGTGGGTCACCTCGGAGCCGTCGGCGAGCGCGTTGGAACGCTCGGCGCCCTGGGGACGCACGTCGGCCCCCACGTACACGGCGGCCCCGGCCGGCACGGCTTCGGCCGGGTCGGCGCTCGTGCCGCTGCTCTTGCTCGATCCGCCGCAGCCGGCGATCGCCAGCATCGCCGCGAGCGCCAAGGCGCTCGCCGTCGCCCGCATGCCTGGCCGCGGGCGCTCGTGCGAGCCGGCGGGGCGGGGCGGGCGTGGCAGATGACGCGAGAGCACGGCCCGTGATCCTAGCCGTGGCCGATGCGGACAGATGCCGCTCGCTCGGACTCCCCGGCTGCAAGGACGCTCTCAACGTGGCCGTCTGCAGCCGTGCCTGCACCGGGGCGCGGGACGCTCGTGCACGGCTCTCCTCCCCGAAAAGCGCATGTTTGCAGGGGCTTTGGGCTCAGATGCGACGCTGGTGCGGCTAGGTGGGAGAGAATGTGCAACTGGGGTTGCAAAGTGGGAGGAAGTGGGTTATGTTCGCGGCAGCGAGCCGGGGTGGAGGGGCTCCTCCCACTCCTCCACCCCGGCTCGGTATTACAAGCATGGGAGTCCCGTTGGTTCCGTTCCGTGGCACGTTCGACCACACGCTCGACGCGAAGAACCGCCTCACCGTGCCGGCCCGCTACCGCGCCGCGCTCGCCGACGGGGTCGTGCTCGCGATGCCCGTCGATCTGAAGCCGTGTGTCGGGGTATGGCGGCCGGGGGAGTACGACGCCTACACCCACCGCGCGCTGGCCGAGCTGCCGCCGCTGTCCTCGCGGCTGAGCGAACTCGAACGTTTCTTCTACGGCAGCTCGCACGACGCCGAGCTGGACGCAGCCGGGCGGATCATGGTCCCCAGCACGCTGCGCGAGCACGCCAACCTGTCCAAGGACGTCGTCGTCGTCGGCGTCGGCGACCGCCTGGAGCTGTGGGACAAGGCGACCTGGAACGAACACCGATCGGCGCTGCTCAGCGGCGTGGCGGAGGTGACCGCGCGTGTCGACGACACTGCTTGAGATGAGCGAAGGCAGACGTCCCGAAGGACTCGCACCGGAGCTTGCGCGGCGGCGACGCGGATCGGGCCCGCCCTCGCGGCGGACCCCGCACGGGCCGGCCCGCCGGCGGCGCCGGGGCGGGCGTGGGCGACTCGCACAAGCCCGTGCTGGCGCGGGAGCTGCTCGAGCTGCTGCGACCCCCAGGCGGGCCAGGTCGCGATCGACTGCACCTTCGGGGACGGCGGTCACGCTCGTCTGGTGGCCGAGCGTCTGGGGCCGGGCGGGACGCTCGTCGCGATCGACCGAGACCCGCTCGCGGAGCAGCGCTTCGCTGCGCTCGCGCGGGAGTCGACCTGCTCGATGCGCTTCATCCGGGCGGGCTACGCGGAGGCCCTCGAGCTGCTCGCGGCGGAGGGCATGCGGGCCGACATCGCCTACTTCGACCTCGGCATGTCCTCGATGCAGGTCGACACGCGCGAGCGGGGGTTCTCCTATTCCTACGACGCGCCGCTCGACATGCGCATGGACACCACGCAGGCGCTGAGCGCGCGCGAGGTCGTCGCCGAATGGGACGAACGCCGGCTCGCGCACGCGCTGCGCGACTACGGGGAGGAGCGCCACGCGGGAGCGATCGCGCGAGCGATCGTCGCCCGGCGCCGGCAGGCGCCGATCGAGACGACGCTCGAGCTCGTTGACACGATCACCTCGGCGATCCCCGCCCCGGCCCGCTTCGCGGGCGGACACCCCGCCAAGCGCTCGTTCCAGGCGCTCCGGATCGCGGTCAACGACGAGCTCGGCCAGCTCGAGCGAGGCGTTGCCGCTCGCGTGGAGCCTGCTGCTGGAGGGGGGCGTGCTCGCCGCCATCTCGTTCCACTCGCTCGAGGACCGGCGCGTGAAGCGGTTCCTCGCCGATCGCGCCCAGGGTTGCATCTGCCCACCCGATCTCCCGGTCTGCGCGTGCGGCCGCAACCCGAGGCGGCGCTGCTCTCGCGCCGCTCGATCGTTCCCTCCGCGGAGGAGCTCGCCGAGAACCCGCGGGCGGCCTCGGCTCGCCTCCGGGCGGCCACCAAGCTCCCGCTCGACGGCGATCGGCCGGAGGGGAGTCGGTGAGCCCCCCCGCCGCAGCGGCGGCCGGCACCGTCACGCCCCACCGGACGAAGCTCCCCACCCGTCCGGTCGGTCCGACACGGCCACGGCGCATCTCCGGCCCGGCGCGCCCTGTGCGCCCGGGCGTACGCGACGGCTCGCGCCGACCGGCGCCGAGGAGCCTCGTGCTCCGGGTCGGGGCCCTGGTCGGTGCGGCCTCGAGGCATCGCCTGCTCGACCGCCTGATCGCCGGCAAGGCCTGGATCGCGGTGGTGGCGTTCGCCCTGATCGGGATCGTGACCCTCCAGCTCGGCCTGCTCGAGCTGAACAGGGGGATCGGCCGCTCGCTCGAGCGCCAGGGCACGCTGCAACGCGAGAACGCCGCCCTGAGCGTCGAAAACTCCGAACTCGCGGCCGGCGGTCGCGTCGAGTCCCGCGCACAGAGCCAGGGGATGGAACTGGTCTCGCCCGGCGCGCTGCGCTTCCTCGGCTCCGATCCGCGCGGCGACATCGGGAAGGCGGCGGCGGCCTTGAACGTCCCGGTGCACTCCATCGACCTCGGCGGCGAAGGGTCCGCCTCCTCGACGAGCGCCGCCTCGGCCGCGACCGGCTCGAGCTCGAGCGAACAGGCCTCGACTGCCACCGAAGCCGGCTCCGCTACGAGTCCGGGCCCGTCACAGGGCGAAGCGAGCGCGACCACCAGCTCCGCCCCGGCGAGTGAATCCGCGGCCGGCGCCTCCCCGTCGGGCGAAGGCGCGGCTGGCGCGGCCGCGTCGGAAGGCGCCGCCGCGCCGGCGAGCACTCCGGGTCCCGCGAGGACCTCGAGCGAACAATCATCCGCCGGCGCCGGCGAAGCAGCCGAAGCGACGTCGGCTGGTGGAGCGCAGGCGAGCCCGTCCGGATAAGTGGCAGTCCTGCAACAGCGGATCGGCGCGATCTTCGGCCTGTTCTTCATGCTGCTCGTGCTGGCGGCGGGACGGACGGCCTACCTCGGCCTGCTGCGCGGCGGGAGCCTACGCAAAGCCGCCAGCAGCCAGCAGCTGAGCGACGAAACGGTGGTCCCGATGCGGGGCACGATCAGCGACCGCAACGGCGTCGAGCTGGCGGTCTCCGAACCCGCTCGCGACGTCTCCGCCGACCCCTACCTGCTCGCCAACCCGCTCGCCGCGGCGCAGAAGCTGGCGCCGCTGCTCGGGCAGGGCGAAGGGGAGGTCCTACGCAAGCTCTCCGAGCATTCCGGCTTCGTCTATCTCGCGCGGGCGGTGCCCGACAGCAGGGCGCTGCGGATCCTCGCCCTCAAGCTCCCCGGCGTCGCCGGCACGCCGGTGATGCGGCGGGTGTACCCACGCGGTCCGCTCGCCGGGCAGCTGCTGGGTGTCGTGGGCACCGAAGGCGTCGGGCTTGCAGGCCTCGAGTACTCCCACAACTCGGTCCTCGGCGGCCACACGGGAGAGCGTCGGGTCGTCAGCGACGCCCTCGGCGACCCGGTGTCGATCAGTGAATCGCGCCAGGTCCAGGCGGGCCAGCCGATCGCCCTGACCGTCGACGCGAACATCCAGCAGCGCAGCGAAGACGTGCTCGCAGCCGTGGCGAAGGTGTTCAGCCCGAAGGACGCCACGGCGATCGTCATGGATCCCCGCGACGGCTCGATCGTCGCCCTCGCCAACTGGCCGCAGCTGAACCCCGACGATCCCGCCGCGTCGCCCGCCGGCGCGCTCGAGGACCGCGCGGTCAGCTTCGACTACGAACCCGGGTCGACGTTCAAGGCCGTGACCGTATCCGCAGGCCTGCAGGAAAGGCTGATCACGCCGCAGACCCCATTCAACATCCCCGACCAGATCCAGGTCGCCGACCGGACGATCCACGACGACACCGAACACCCCGAAGAAACGCTCACCACGGCCCAGATCCTGGCCCGCTCGAGCAACGTCGGGGCGATCAAGATCGGCTTGACGGAGGGCGCGACGAGGTTCAACGCGTGGGTGCACCGGTTCGGCTTCGGCGCCCCCACGGGCATCGACCTGCCCGGCGAGGAACGCGGTCTGACGCTGCCTCTGTCGCACTACTCGGGCTCGTCGATGGGCAACCTGCCGATCGGGCAGGGTGAGCTCGTCACGCCGATCCAGATGGCGAGTGCCTACGCGGCGATCGCCGACGGCGGCGTCCTGCGCCGGCCCCATGTGGTTGCGAGCGTCGGTGGCCGTCCCGTCCGCGTTCCGGCGGGCCGGCGCGTGATCTCAGCGGCGACGGCGGCGGCGCTGCGCAAGATGCTCGAAGGCGTGCTCGCACCGGGTGGCACCGCGAGCGAGGTCTCGATCCCCGGATACGCGCTGGCGGGCAAGACCGGCACCGCGAGCAAGATCGACCCGGCGACCGGCGAATACTCGAAAACCGCCTACGTGGCCTCGTTCATCGGCTTCGCGCCGGCCTCCGATCCCCGGCTCCTGTGCGCCGTCGTCGTGGACGAACCGCAGACGGGCTCGATCTACGGCGGTCAGGTCGCGGCGCCGGCGTTCGGACAGATCATGAGCTTCGCCCTCCCCTACATGGGGATCGCCCCGGCCGGCGGCTCCGGCGGCTCCGGCGGCTCCGGCGGGGGTTGAAACTAGACTCAGCCAATGCCCACACCGGGGGACCCTCCGACGAGACTCGCCGACCTGGCTGAGGCCCTCGGCGGCGCTCGCCAGTCTGCTCTCCTCGACGACGTCGAGATCCGCGGGCTCGCCTACGACAGCCGGCGCGTGACCGGGGGCGAGCTGTTCTTCTGCGTCGGCGGCTTCAACAGGGACGGCCACGACTTCGCTCCAGAAGCGATCGCGCGCGGCGCCGCCGCCCTCGTCGTCGAGCGCCCCCTCGCCACCCGCGTGCCAGAACTGCTGGTGGCGTCGGTGCGCGACGCGATGGGTCCGATCGCCGCTCGCTTCAACGGCGATCCGGCCCGCACGCTGAAAGTGGTCGGGGTGACCGGCACGAACGGCAAGACGACGACCACCTACCTCCTCCGCGCCCTGCTCGAAGCCGCCGGGATCGGCTGCGGGCTGCTCGGGACGGTCAAGTCGGTCATCGCCGGGCGCGAGCGGGCCGTGCAACGAACGACCCCCGAGGCGATCGACCTGCAGGCCGACCTGCGGGCGATGCTCGACAGGCGGCGACGGCGCGTGCGCGATGGAGGTCTCCTCGCACGCGCTCGAGCTCGGGCGCGTCGAGGCGATCCCGTTCGCGGCCGCGGTGTTCACGAACCTGACCCAGGACCACCTCGACTTCCATCCCACGATGGAGGACTACTTCCTGGCCAAGCGCAGGCTGTTCGTGCCGGCAGGCGGGCGTGGCCCTGTACACAACATCGTCAACGTCGGCGACGCATACGGCCGGCGGCTCGCGGGCGAGCTCGACACGGCCGTCACGTTCGCGGTCGATGCACCCGCCGACTACCGCGCCGAGGCGCTGCGGTGCGGCTTCGACGGTTGCAGCTTCCGACTGCTCACGCCCGCCGGTGAGCGCGAGCTCACGCTGCCGACTGCCGGGACGCTTCAACGTCGCCAACGCGCTCGGAGCGTTCGCGGCCGCGCACGTGCTCGGCGGCGAGCTCGACGTGCTGACATCCGCGCTCGAGCGAGGCGTCACCGTTCCGGGGCGCTTCGAGCCCGTCGACGCCGGCCAGGATTTCGCGGTGCTCGTCGACTACGCCCACACGCCCGACTCGCTTGAGAACGTGCTGCGGGCCGCCCGCGAGCTCCTCGACCGGCGGGGCGGGTGATCTGCGTGTTCGGAGCCGGGGGCGACCGCGACCGCGGCAAGCGACCGCTGATGGGCGCGCTCGCGGCGCGACTCGCCGACCTCGTGTTCGTCACCTCCGACAACCCCCGCTCGGAGGAGCCGGAGGCGATCATCGCCGAGATCCTCAACGGGGTCGGGGCGGGGGATGGGTCGGCCGCATCCGCGGCGGCCGGCGAGGTGCTCGCGATCGCCGACCGTCGCGTCGCGATCGGCGAGGCGGTCGCCGCCGGGGCTCGCGGCGACGTGCTCGTGATCGCCGGCAAGGGCCACGAGCAGGGCCAGGAGCTCGCGAGGCGGGCGCAAGGTGCCCTTCGACGACGTCGCCGTCGCCCGCGAGGCCCTCGAGCAGCGCATGGCGACGGCAGGCGGGATCGGTTGAGGGGCTGGGACGCGCCGCGCATCGCCGCCGCCTCGGGCGCAACGCTGCTCGCCGCCGGCGACGCAGCCGCTGGTCCGAGCGCCGTGGCGATCGACTCGCGCGCAATCGACGGCGGCGAGCTGTTCGTGGGGCTCCGGGGAGAGCGGACCGACGGCGGCCAGCACGCCGCCGCGGCGCTTCGGGCCGGGGCCTGGGGGGCGCTGATCGCGCCCGCACACGCGGACGCGGCCACGGTTGCGGCGGCGGAGGTCGGGGCGGCGCTGCTCTGCGCATCCCGAACCGCTCGCCGCGCTCCAGGGGCTCGCCGCGGCATGGCGCGCCGAGCTCGTCGCGGGCGGCGCCCGGGTGATCGCGATCACGGGCTCCACCGGCAAGACCTCGACCAAGGACATCCTCGCGGCGCTGCTCTCCACGCAGGTGCCGACGTGCGGCGAGCGCCGGCGAACCTCAACACCGAGATCGGCCTGCCGCTGGCGATCCTCGGCGCGCCCGCGGGCGTTCGCTGTCTCGTCCTCGAGATGGCGATGCGGGGGCCGGGGCAGATCGCCGAGCTGACGGCGATCGCCGACCCTGACGTCGGTGTGATCGTCAACGTCGGGCCCGCTCACCTCGAGCTGCTCGGGTCGCTGGAGGCGATCGCCGCCGCCAAGGCCGAGCTGATCGCCGGCCTCGCGCCCGGCCGCACGGCGGTGCTGCCCGCGGGAGAGCCGCTGCTCGCCCCGCACGTCCGCGCCGACCTGCACACGGTCACGTTCGGCGAGGATGGCGAGGTGACCTTGCAGCAGATGCTCCCGGACGGCAGCGTGAGGATCCGGCGCGGCGCCGAGACGGTCGAGCTCGAGCCGTCGTTCCAGGAAGCCCACAATCTCCGCAACCTGCTCGCCGCGGTGGCGGCGGCCGCGAGCCGTCGGGGTCACCCCGCACGGCGAGCTGCGGGTCGTCTTCTCGGCCGGGCGGGGACGCCGGCTTCAGCTGTCCGGCGGGGTGGTCCTGATCGACGACTGCTACAACGCCAACCCGATGTCGATGCGCCGCAGCACTGGAGCACCTGGCGCGGAGCGCGCCCGCACGCAGCGTCGCCGTGCTCGGCGACATGCTCGAGCTCGGGCCCTCGGGAGTGGAGCTGCACCGCCAACTCGGTCGTCCGCGCCGGTGCCAGCGGGGTCGACGTGCTGATCGCGGTGGGCCCCCTCGCGGCCTTGGCCGCGGACACGTTTGCGGGCGAGAGCCACCGCGTCGGCGATGCCGTCGCGGCCGCCGAGCTGCTGCCCGGCCTGCTGCACGATGGCGACACCGTGCTCTTGAAGGCGTCGCGCGGCGTCGGCCTCGAGGTCGTCGTCGAGCGCCTGCGCGCCGACGCGGCCGGGCCGACGGTCGGCGTTGCGGCTGCGGTGCAAGACGCGCGGGCGGACGAGGCCGCGGCGCTTCTCCCGGGCGCCTCTCGCGGACGGCGCTGAATGGGCCGCATCCTCTTCGGCGGCACCGCAGCGCTCCTGATCTGCATCTTCCTCAGCCCCAAGTTCATCGAGTTCCTGCGCAAGCGGGAGTTCGGTCAGCAGATCCGCGAGGACGGCCCCCAGGGGCACCATCAGAAGGCCGGCACGCCGACGATGGGAGGGATCATCATCTTCCTCGCCGTGTCGGTGGCGTTCCTGATCCTCACCGACTACGAATGGCGCTCGGTCGGCGTCTTCGGCGCGGCGATCGCCTGCGCGCTGCTCGGCTTCGCCGACGACTACACGAAGCTCGTCAAGCGGCGCTCGCTCGGGCTGCGGGCGCGGACGAAGCTGATCATCACGGTCGCGATCTCGCTCGGGCTCTGGTACGTGGCCCAGGAACAGGCCCATCTGCAGCCGACCCTGTTCCTGCGCTTCGTCGATTACCACATCGATCTCGGACCCTTGTACCCGGTGCTGATCTATCTCGTCGTCGCCGGCACGACGAGCGCGGTCAACCTCACCGACGGGCTCGACGGGCTCGCTGCCGGGTGCGCGGCGATCGTGCTGCTGGCCTACATCGGCATCACGTTCTTCGCCGGCGACCTCGACATGGCGATGCTCGCCGGCTGCCTCGTGGGCGCATGCATCGGCTTTCTGTGGTTCAACGCGTTCCCCGCGACGATCTTCATGGGTGACACGGGCTCGCTCGGTCTCGGCGGCGCGATCGCCGGCCTCGCCGTGATGACCAAGACCGAGGTCCTGCTGATCCTGCTCGGCGGGATCTTCGTGATCGAGGCGCTGTCGGTCGTGATCCAGGTGATCTCCTTCCAGACGACCCGCCGGCGCGTGTTCCTGATGGCGCCGATCCATCACCACTTCGAGCTGAAGGCGTGGTCGGAGACGAAGATCATCCTGCGCTTCTGGATCGTCGCGTCGATCTGCGGCGCGATCGGCTTCACGATCTACCGGCAGAGCAGGGGCGTGTAGGCGGCGCGCGGGTTGCGAAGGCGGCTTTCCGGGGTAGCGTGTGGGTTGTCACGTCGTCCATCCGTCCTGCGACCCTTGGGAGGTTCGATGAAGCTCGGTCTGGCATTGCTGCGTGTGATCGTCGGGGGGTTGTTCGTGGGCCACGGCCTGCAGAAGCTGGCCGGCTGGTTCGGCGGCCACGGCCTCGCCAAGACGGGTGAGAGCTTTGAGAGCATGGGCCTGCGGCCGGGCGTCGTGCACGCCGGCGCTGCCGGGGCCTCGGAGGCGGTCGGGGGTGCGCTGCTGAGCGCCGGCCTGCTGACGCCAGTGGGCAGCTCGCTCGTGAGCGGGACGATGATCACAGCGATCCGCAAGGTGCACGCCCCGAACGGGCCGTGGGTGACCAAAGGCGGCTACGAGTACAACCTCGTGCTGCTGGCGGCCGCGTTCGTCCTCGCGGAGCTCGGACCGGGTGCGTTCTCGCTCGACGAGGCGCTCGGGACCGAGCGCAAGGGCCTCGGCTGGGCACTGGCGGAGCTGGCCCTCGGCGCACTCGGCTCGAGCGCGGTGCTCGCGCTCGCCCAGCGGACGCCCGACCCTGCGTACGCCGGATCGGAGCCCCTGCAGCAGCAGGACGGGGACGCCGTCCCGCAGCCCCCGAACGGGCAGCCCGCGCGCGCGTAGGGCGCCAGCAGGCATCGGGCTCCCGGCGTCGAAGTGAGCCGGGATGCCAGCAGCGCCAGCACGCCGCGCACGCTCGCGGGCGGTAGCCGACGAGCGGAAGGGCCGCGGCCGTCGCCGGCGTGTGGGGATCGCGGCGAGCTCGCTCGAGCAGCGCATCCTGCTGACCGCGACGCTGTGCCTGCTTGGCCTACGGCGCGGTGATGGTCTACAGCGCCTCCTCCGCCACGACGCTGCTCCAGGGCAGCGGCAACGCGACGAGCTTCCTGATCAGGTTCGTCGTCTACGGGACGCTCGGACTCGTCGCGATGCGCTATCTCGCCCGCGACGGGATCGCGCGGGTGCACAGCATCACCGGGCCGCTGCTGGCGATCTCGTTCGTGCTCGTGCTCGCCGTCCACGTGCCCCATCTCGGCGTCAGCGTGAACGGTGCGAAGCGCTGGATCGGCACCGGGCCGCTGCAGTTCCAGCCCTCAGAGCTGCTGAAGCTCGCGCTCGTTCTCTACGCCGCGACGCTGATCGCCAAGCGTCCCCAGCGGCTGCACGACCTGCGCGAGCTGGCCAGGCCGCTGCTGTTCGTGGTCGGGGCCGCCTGCCTGCTCGTAGTCAGCCAGCCGGACATCGGCACGGCGATGGTGATCGCGTTCACGATCGGGGCGATGCTCGTCGCCGGGGGGATCCCGATGCGCAAGCTCGCCATGATCGCCGGCGGGGTGCTCTCGATGGTGCTCCTGTACGCGATCGTGCGCCCCTACGCGCGGGCGCGGCTGACCTCGTTCCTGGACCCCTGGGCGCACGCCTCCTCCAGCGGCTTCCAGGCCGTCCAGGGCCAGATCGCGATCGGGTCGGGCGGCCTGTTCGGGGTCGGGCCGGGCCAGTCGGTGCAGAAGATCTTCTATCTGCCGGAGGCACCCACGGACTTCATCCTCGCCGTGATCGCCGAGGAGCTCGGCGTCGTGGGCGTCGCCGCGCTGCTGTTCCTATACGGCATGATCGCCTACGCCGGCCTGCGCGCGGCCCAGAAGGCGCGCAGCTTCTACAGCGCCCTGATCGCCGTGGGGGTGACGGCGCTGATCGTCTCCCAGGCGCTGCTGAACGCCTTCGCCGTGCTCGGCCTGGCACCGCTGACGGGGGTGCCGCTGCCGTTCGTCTCCTACGGATCGAGCAGCCTCGTCGTGATGCTGGCGGCGATGGGGCTGCTGCTCAACGTGGCCTCGGGTGCGACCGGGCACGTCCGCGCCGTACGCCCACCGCGCCGAAGCTCGGGCGACGTGCGCGGGCGCGAATCGGCACGATGGGGCCGTGAGCAGAGCGCCGAGCAGGATCGTGATCGCGGCCGGAGGGACGGCCGGCCACGTCGTTCCGGCGCTGGCGGTGGCGGACGCGCTGCGGGCTGAGGGGATCGAGGTCAGCTTCATCGGCGGCGGGCGGGCGGAGGCTCAGCTGGTCCCGGCGGCGGGCTTCCCGCTGCACGCGATCACGGTCGAAGGCGTCAGCCGCCGCAACCCGATCAGAGCCCTGCGGGCGCTGGGGCTGGCGCTCGCCGCTCTCCCCCGCGCCCGCCGCCTGCTCGCACGGATCGCTCCCGATGCCGTCATGGGCGGCGGCGGCTACGTCGCCGGGCCGGTCGGGCTCGCGGCGCTGACGCTCCGGATCCCGCTCGTGCTGACCGAGGCGGACAGCCATCTCGGCCTCACGAACCGGCTGCTGGCCCCGTTCGCCCGCAACGTCTGCCTGGCCTTCCCGCTGCCGGGCCGGGACGGTGGCCGCTACCTCGTCACCGGGCGGCCGATCCCCTCCGGCGCCAGCGACAGGGCATCGGCGCGAGAGCGCTTCGGCATCGAGCCGGGGGAGACGTGCGTGCTCGTGTTCGGCGGCTCGCTCGGGGCGCGCTCGATCAACCTCGCCGCGGTCGACGCGTTCGCGGACGCCCCCTTCCGCGTGCTCCACGTGTGCGGCCGTCGCGACTACCCCGAGCTCGCCGCGAGGCCGCTGCGGGCTGGATACGACCTCCGCGAGTACCTCGACCTGTCCGACTTCGAGACCGCCCTCGCCGCGGCCGACCTCGCCGTCGCCCGCGCCGGGGGCTCGGTGTTCGAGATCGCCGCCCACGGCCTGCCGGCGGTACTGGTCCCCTATCCGCACGCGGCGGGCGACCACCAACGGCGCAACGCCACCTGGATGGCGGACGCGGGCGCCGCGATCGTCGTCGAGGACGAGGAGCTCACCGCGGGGCGCCTCGGCGGCGAGGTGGCGGCGCTGCTGGCCGACCCCGGGCGGATGGCCGCGATGGCGACGGCGGCCCACCGGCTCGCGCGCCCGGACGCTGCGGGGGAGGTCGCACGCCAGCTGCTGCGGGCGGCCGCGGGATGAGCGAGGACGGGCGAGCTTGGGCGGGGCGCAGGCTTCACCTCGTCGGCGTCGGCGGCGCCGGCATGAGCGCCTATGCACGCGCCGCCAGTGCCCTCGGCGCCGTCCTCAGCGGCTCGGACGCCGTCGCCACGCCGTTCCTCCAGCGGCTCGCGCAGGACGGCGTCCTCGATGCGGCGGTCGGGCACCGGGCCGAGAACGTGCCCGCGGGCGCCGGACGTGGAGCTCGTCTACTCCTCGGCGGTGGGGCCCGAGAACCCCGAGCGCCGGGCGGCACGCGAGCGCGGGCTGCCCGAGTGGCCCCGTGCCCACCTGCTCGGCGAGCTGACCGGTCTGCGCCGCACGATCGCCGTTGCCGGCACGCACGGCAAGACGACGACCGCCTCGATGCTCGTCCACGCCCTCCGCGGCGCCGGCGCAGATCCGGGCTGGCTGGTCGGCGCCGCGGTCGGGGAGGGCCTCGCCAACGGACACTGGAGCGAGGGCGAGTGGCTCGTCGTCGAGGCCGACGAGTCGGACCGCTCGATGCTCGAGATCCAGGCAGAGATCGCCGTGGTGACCAACGTCGAGCTCGACCACCACTCGACGTTCGCTTCGCTCGCCGAGGTCCGTGAGGTGTTCTCCTCGTTCCTCGAGGCCCCGACGTGGGCGGTCGTCTGGGATCGGACCGAGCTGCTAGAGCTGCGTGACGGGCCAGTGGCCCCCTTCGACGTGGCCGCCGTCGAAGCGCTCCCCGGCGGCGGCGTCGCCTTCGCCTGGCGCGGGCGGCGGGTCGCACTCGCCGTCCCCGGGGAGCACAACGCGCTCGACGCCGCGGCCGCGCTCGAGGCGGCCCGGCTCGCGGGCGCCGACCCATCCGCCGCGGCCGAGGCGCTCGCTGACTTCCACGGCGCCGACAGGCGCTTTCAGCGGCTTGGCAGCAGCGCGGGGGGAGCCGACGTCTACGAGGACTACGCCCACCACCCGACCGAGGTCGCGGCCACCCTCACGGCCGCCCGCACGCTTCCCCACCGTCGCCTCGTCGCCGTCTTCCAGCCGCACCTGTTCTCGCGCACGACCCTGCTCGCCCGCGAGTTCGGCCGTGCGCTCGCGCTGGCGGACGTGGTCGCCGTGCTCGACGTCTATCCCGCCCGCGAGCGCGCCGAGGACCATCCGGGCGTCAGCGGCCTGCTCGTCGCGGAGGCCACCGCGGACGCCGCCGACGGGCGGGCGGTGCTGTGGCTCCCCGCCCGCGGGCAGGCCCTCGCGGTGCTGGCGGGGAGACTCGAGCAGGGAGACCTCTGCGTGCTGATGGGGGCCGGTGACGTGGACGAGCTCGCGCGCGGGCTGGTCGCCCGGTGACCCCGCACGTCGCCTGCGCAGCCGCCCGCGGGCGTCGTGCGGGGCTATCCGCTCAGCCGTCTGACGACCGTCCGCACCGGCGGGCCGGCGGAGTTCTTCGCCCGCGCCGGCAGCCAGGATTCCCTGATCGAGCTGCTCGAGTGGGCCTCCGCGGCGGGGCTGGCGCTCAACATCGTCGGCTCCGGCTCGAATCTGCTCATCGCCGATGAGGGCGTTCGGGGGCTCTCGGTCAAGCTCGACGGCGAGCTTGCTGCGATCAGCCTCGCGGGCGAGCGTGTGCTGTGCGGCGGCGGCGCCCGCCTGCCCGCCGTCGCCGCCCGGGCGGCCCGGGCAGGCCTGTCGGGGATCGAGTTCGGCGTCAACATCCCCGGCACGGTCGGGGGTGCGGTGCGGATGAACGCCAACGCCTACGAGGGGCAGCTCGCCGCCGTGCTCGAGTGGGTCGACATCGCGACCGCCGCCGGGGTCCGGCGGGTGCCCCCGGCCGAGCTCGGCCTCGCCTACCGCAGCTCGGCGCTCGGCCCGGGCGAGATCGTGATCCGCGCCTCGCTGGCCCTTCGCGAGGCGCCCGTCGCGGAGGTGAAGGCCACCCTCGCCGAGATGCGCCGGCGCCGCCACGAGGCCCAGCCGCAGGGGATCAAGACGTTCGGCTCGACGTTCAAGAACCCGGACGACGCCCGTGCCGAGGGGCGCAGCGCCGGGCTGTTGCTGTCCGAGGCGGGCTGCGCCGGCGTTGCCGTCGGGGGTGCCCGTTTCGCTCCCAAGCACGCCAACTTCATCGAGAACACCGGCACCGCCACGACGGCCGACGTGCTGGCGGTGATGGCCGCCGGTCGTGAGCGGGTGCTGGAGCGCTTCGGCGTCGCGCTCGAGCCGGAGGTGCAGACGCTCGGCCCCGTGCGCCTCCCGTGGTCCTGAGCAGGTAGGGGTTCGGGCGGCGGGGTCGAAGACAGGCCCGATGGACCGCCCGCTCGCCCCGCGCATGGGACTGCAGCTGCCGGGGCCCACGGCTCTGCTGCGGCCGCTGCGAACGCACCGCCCGCACCTCGGGGGGCGGACCCGGGTGCTGCTCGCCGGGCTCGCCGTGGCGCTGTGCCTGTTCGCGGTCGGCTGGCTGTGGCTGCGCCACTCCTCGCTCTTCAGCGCGAGTCACGTCCGCATCGAAGGCGTCGGTGGACCCCAGGCGGTGGCGATCGACGGGGCGCTGCTCGAAGCCGCCCACCGCATGAGCACGCTCGACGTGAACACCGCCGCCCTGCGCGCGGCGGTCGCCCCGTTCGGCGTCGTCGGCGACGTGCGGGCGACGGCGAGCTTCCCTCACAGCCTGCGTATCGAGGTCATCGAGCGGCTGCCGGTCGCGGCCCTCACGAGCTCAGGCTCGCGCACGGCCGTCGCCGCCGACGGGGTCGTGCTCGGCCCCGGCCTGCTCCACGGCTCGCTGCCCACAGTTGCGGTCGCGCAACTGCCACCCACAGGCCGGCGCGTGCCCGGGGCGATGCAGGGTGCGTTGACGGTGCTCGGCGCCGCGCCCCCGCCACTGCGCGTCCACGTCCTCGCCGTCGCCAAAGGCGCGCGGGGCCTCACCGTGACGATGCGCAACGGCCTGATCGTGTACTTCGGCGACGCCACACGCGCCCACGCGAAGTGGCTGGCGCTGGCGGCGGTGCTCGCGGACCCGACCGCGGCGGGCGCCGGCTACGTCGACGTGCGCGTCCCCGCCCGTCCGGCTGCCGGCTACGCCCCGGGCTCCGCACCGGCGAGCGCCCAGCCCGCGGGCAGCGCGGCGCAGTCCGGCTCACCGGGCTCGGAATCGGCCGTCTCCGCGATCGCCGCCGGGCTGACGCCCGCAGGCGGCTCGACGGCGTCGAGCACGGCCACGCCGGGCGCCTCCGGCACAGGCACGGCCACCGAACCGGCCGCCCAACCGCCCTCGAGCTCCGGGGAAGCGACCTCGGGCGGTGGCAGCTCCGAAGCCGCCACCGAAGGGGGTTGACAGACACTCAGGCTGTACTTGAGCCTTATGGCGATGAGGTGCGATCTCTCAGGCGGTGATTGAGAGTATCCTGTTCTGCAACGATTGTTGCGAGACTTGCCGCGTGCGTTGACATGGCGAAGTTCCCTGCATAACGTGCGCAACTCTGCGGTTCACGGCGTGGTGCGCAACGAACCCTAAATTACTACTGAAGGCTTCGGTCAGAAGATGATGGAGAGCAGCGGGAGCTACCTGGCGGTTATCAAGGTCGTGGGGGTCGGCGGTGGTGGCACGAACGCCGTCAGCCGCATGGTGGACGCAGGTCTTCGGGGCGTCGAGTTCATCGCCGCCAACACGGACGCCCAGGCCCTGGCGATGTCCGACGCGGACGTCAAGCTCAACATCGGCCACGAGTCGACGAAGGGGCTCGGCGCGGGTGCCGACCCTGACGTGGGACTGGCCGCGGCGTCGGAGTCGCGCGACGAAATCAAGGAGGCGCTGAAGGGCGCCGACATGGTCTTCGTGACCGCGGGCGAGGGCGGCGGGACCGGCACCGGCGCGGCCCCCGTGATCGCCGAGATCGCCAAGAACGAGATCGGCGCGCTGACCGTCGGCGTCGTCACCCGTCCTTTCGACTTCGAGGGCACCCAGCGGGGGCGCCAGGCGACCGAGGGGGTCGAGCGGCTGCGCGAGGTCGTCGACACGCTGATCGTGATCCCCAACGAGAAGCTGCTCGCCGTCGTCGAGCGGCGGACCTCGATGCTCGACGCGTTCAAGGAGGCCGACAACGTCCTCCGTCAGGGCGTCCAGGGCATCACCGACCTGATCACGATCCCCGGCCTGATCAACCTCGACTTCGCCGACGTGCGCACGATCATGCACGACGCGGGCTCGGCGCTGATGGGCATCGGCGCAGCCAGCGGCGAGAACCGCTGCGGCGACGCTGCCCGCGCCGCGATCTCCTCGCCCCTGCTCGAGGAGGCCGTCGACGGAGCCACCGGCATCCTGCTCAACATCACCGGCGGGCGCGACCTGGGCCTGTTCGAGGTCAACGAAGCGGCCGAGATCATCCAGAACGCAGCCGACCCGAACGCCAACATCATCTTCGGCGCGGTGATCGACGAGACGATGTCGGAGGAGGTCCGGGTGACCGTGATCGGCACCGGCTTCGACCACCGTCCCGGACGCAGCGCCCGTCGTGACAGCCGCAGCGCGAGGCCCGATCGCGGCCCCCGCATAAGCGATCGCCAGCGCTCGACGCTCGAGATCTCCGACGACGACATCGACGTCCCGCCCTTCCTGCGCTAGCACGCAAAGCGCCATCGTCTTGGCCCCGCCGCGCTAGCCTGGCCCGGATGTCGGCGTCCTCCCCCCGGCGCTGCGGCGCACGCCTCTGTTCGACCAGCACGTCCTGGCCGGGGCGAAGCTCGTCGACTTCGCCGGCTGGGAGATGCCCGTCCAGTACCGAGGAGTGCGCGAGGAGCACGTCGCCGTGCGCACCTCGTGCGGGATCTTCGACGTCTCCCATATGGGGCAGATCGAGACGAGCGGCCCGCAGGCGGCGCAGCTGCTGCAGCGGCTGCTCTCCAACGACCTCGACGCTCTCGCCGTCGGCGGGGCCCAGTACTCGGTCCTCTGCCGCGAGGACGGCGGCGTCCTCGACGACCTCTTCACCTACCGGCTCGACGCCGAGCGCTACCTGACGGTCACCAACGCCGCCAACCACGAGCGCGATCTCGAGTGGTTCGCGGCGCACGCCCGCGAGTTTCCCGGCGCGCGCGTCGAGGACGCCGTCGACGAGTGGGCCATGCTCGCCGTCCAGGGGCCGCTCGCGAGGGAGATCGTGCAGGCGATCTCGGACGCGCCGCTGCCGCCGCGGATGGCGGTCGGTACGCGCCGCCTCGGCGGCGCCGAGGTACTCGTGTGCGGGACCGGCTACACGGGCGAGGACGGTGTCGAGTTGCTCTCTCGCCCCGAGGACGCTCCCGGGCTGTGGGAGGAGATCCGCCGCCGCGGGGCGCTCCCGGCGGGTCTGGCGGCGCGGGACACCCTGCGCCTGGAGGTCTGCTACCCCCTCTACGGCAACGACCTGAGCGTGGAGAGGGGGCCGATCGAAGCAGGGCTCGGCTGGTGTGCCAAGGAGGCCACGGGCTTCATCGGCGCCGACGCGGTCGCGGCCGTCCGCGCCGCCGGACCCCGTGAGCGCCTCGCTGCGTTCGTGATCGAGGGGCCCGGGATCCCCCGCCAGGGGAACCCTGTCGTGGGCGGCGGGGAGGTGACCAGCGGGACGCTCTCGCCGTGTCTGGGAGCCGGGATCGGCATGGCCTACGTGCCAGCCGAGCGGGCGGTTGCCGGCACCCGGATCGAGATCGACGTTCGTGGCAAGATGCGCCCCGCCGTCGTCAAGGACAAGCCGCTCTACAGAAAGGGCTCGTGAATGGCCCAGGCCAGCTACCCGGAGGATCTGCTCTACCACCCCGAGCACGACTGGGCTCGGATCGACCCCGCCGACCCCGAGCATGCCGTGCTCGGGATCACGTGGTACGCGCAGGACGCCCTCGGCGAGGTCGTCTTCTTCGATCCCCCGTCGGTTGGGAGCACCCTCGAGAAGGACGCCCCCTATGCGGAGGTGGAGTCGGTCAAGGCCGTCTCCGACGTCGTCGCCCCCCTCTCTGGCGAGATCGTCGAGGTCAACACGGCCCTGGCCGAGAACCCGGGCCAGATCAACGAGGACCCCTACGGCGAGGGGTGGCTCGTGAAGGTCCGCCTGAGCGACCCCGGCGAGTCCGCCGTCCTGATGGACGCGGCCTCCTACAGGGGTTCGCTGGCCAGCTAGGCTGGATGGAGTTGAGCCGCTACACCGCCATCACACCCGACGACCTCGACGCGATGCTCGGGGCAATCGGCGTAGGGTCGCTGCAGGAGATCTTCGACCGCCAGATCCCCGCGGGCGTGCGACTGCAGCGGCCGCTCGAGTTGCCAGACGGGCGCCCTGAGCAGGACGTATACGAGCACCTGCGCGAGCTGGCAGCCCGCAACACCAGCGACGAGGAGGAGCTGAGCTTCCTCGGGGCCGGCATGTACGACCACTACGTCCCGGCGCTGATCGACATGCTGATGGAGCGCTCGGAGTTCCTGACCCCCTACACGCCGTACCAGCCGGAGATCTCACAGGGTGGTCTGCAGGTGATGTTCGAGTACCAGACGGCGATCTCCGAGCTGACCGGGTTGCCCGTCTCCAACGCGTCGATCTACGAGGGTCCCTCCGCGGTCGCGGCCGCCGGCTACCTGGCGAAGCTCCACAACGGGCGCCGGCGACTCGTGGTCAGCGCCGGGCTGCACCCGCACTCGATCCAGACGCTACGAACCTACTCCCGCGGCTACGGGATGGAGGTCGTCGAGGTTCCCCTGCGCGACGGGCACACCGACCTCGAGGACTGGGCGGCGGCGATCGACGCCGATACGAGCGCCGCGATCTTCGCCCAGCCGAACTTCTACGGGGCGGTCGAGGATGCCCAGGCGCTCAGCGACGCCGCTCACGCCGGCGCCGGCGGATCGGGCTCGGCGACGGGCGCCGGGACCGCGCCGGTGGTCGTCTGCCAGGTCGATCCGATCACGCTCGGGATCCTGCGAGCGCCCGGCGACTGCGGCGTCGATGTGGCCGTCGGCGAGGGCCAGGCGCTCGGCAACCGGCTCGACTTCGGGGGGCCGTCGTTCGGCCTGTTCGCGGCGCGCGAGGAGTACCTGCGCAGGATGCCGGGACGGATCGCCGGCGAAACCAGGGATGTGGACGGCAGGCGCGGGTTCGTGCTGACGCTGCAGACCCGCGAGCAGCACATCCGCCGCGAGAAAGCGACGTCCAACATCTGCACCTCCCAGGCGCTGAACGCCCTTGCGGGGGTCGTCTACCTCAGCTGGCTCGGCCGCCGGGGGATCGTGGAGCTGAGCGAGCTGCTGCTCGCCCGCACCCACTACGCCCGCGAGACGCTCGCGGCGATCGACGGCGTCGGCAAGCTGCACGAGCAGCCCGTCGTGCGCGAGTTCGCCCTGCGCCTGGACGCCGACGTCGAGGCGGTGCGCAGGCGCTGCGCACGGGCCGGCGTCAACCCCGGGGTCGACCTGCACGCCCTCACCGGCCGCGAGGAGGATCGCGGGGGCCTGCTCGTGGCGATCACCGAGCGACGCTCGCGGGCGGACATCGACCGGCTCGCCGCCGTCCTCGCCGCCGCACTCGCCGCCGAGCGCGAGGCGCCAGTGACGGCGGCGGCGGCGTGAGCGTGGACGTCACCGAGGACGTGGCGGTGATCGACGAGGGCCACCTGCACGCCGACCCCGGGATCGCGGGCTCTGCTCCGGTGCGCGTCCACGGCGGCCCCGCGGCGACACCCCCTCTGCAGGGCCAGCCGGCCGTGACGATCTTCGAGCGCGGCGCGCCGGGCAGACGGGCGTTCTCGTGCCCGCCCCTGGACGTGCCGCCGGTCGAGCTCGAGTCGGTGCTTCCCGCCCACCTGCGCCGGGAGCAACCCCCGCGGCTCCCGGAGGTATCCGAGCCGGAGATCGTACGTCACTACGTCGGCCTCTCGAAGCGCAACTTCGACCTCGACTCCGGCTTCTACCCGCTCGGCTCGTGCACGATGAAGCACAACCCCCGGCTGCACGAGCGGGCCGCCGCGCTCCCCGGCCACGCCCGCCTGCACCCGCTGCAGGATCGCGAGCGCTCGCAGGGCGCCCTCGAGCTGATGTGGAACCTCCAGTCCGCCCTGGCCGAGATCGCCGGCCTGCCGCACGTGTCGCTGCAGCCCTCCGCGGGGTCTCACGGGGAGCTCGCGGGAGTGCTCGTCTCACGCGCCTACCACGAGGACCGAGGCGAGTCGCGCCACAAGGTGCTGACCCCCGACACCGCCCATGGGACCAACCCGGCGACCGTGACGATGGCGGGGCTCGAGGTGGTCAAGCTCGAGACCGACGCGAACGGGGGCATCGACATGGACGACCTGCGGGCGAAGGCGGACGAAGACGTCGCCTGCCTGATGCTCACCAACCCGAACACGCTCGGGCTGTTCGACCCCAACATCGAGGAGATCGCTGCGATCGTGCACGGGGTGGGCGCGACGCTCTACTACGACGGCGCCAACCTCAACGCCGTGATGGGGCTCTCCCGTCCCGGCGACATGGGCTTCGACATCGTCCACTTCAACCTCCACAAGTCGTTCACCCAGCCCCACGGGGGCGGCGGCCCCGGGTCGGGCCCGATCGCGGTCTCTGATCGTGTCGCCCCGTTCCTGCCCGTGCCGACGGTCGCCAGGAGCGCGGACGGTTCGTTCGCCCTGGACTTCGGCAGCGAC
Source organism: uncultured Solirubrobacteraceae bacterium (assembly GCA_963743505.1). Classification (GTDB taxonomy): domain Bacteria; phylum Actinomycetota; class Thermoleophilia; order Solirubrobacterales; family Solirubrobacteraceae; genus Palsa-744. The sequence goes on from CAVUPZ010000001.1 coordinate 68,092, forward strand.
GTCGTCGGGTCGAAGTCGATCGGACGCATGCGCGGCTTCCACGGCAACTACGGCTGCTTCGTCAGGGCCTACGCGTACATCTGCTCGCTCGGCGGCGACGGCCTGCTGGACGCGTCCGAGACGGCCGTGCTGAACGCCAACTACCTGCTCGCCAAGATCCGCGAGCAGGACGTCGGCGGCTACCTGCCGCTCGCCTACGGCGAGCTGTGCATGCACGAGTTCGTCCTCTCCGGAGGGCCGATGAGGCGCGAGCTCGGCGTGAAGACGCTCGATCTCGCCAAGCGCCTGCTCGACTTCGGCTTCCATCCCCCGACGGTCTACTTCCCCCTGCTCGTCGACGAGGCGCTGATGGTCGAGCCGACGGAGACCGAGACGCGCGAGACGCTCGACGCGTTCGCCGCGGCGGTCGGCGCGATCCTGGCTGAGGCGAAGGACGATCCCACGATCGCCGCCGGCGCGCCGTACAACACACCCGTGCGCCGCCTCGACGAGGTCGCCGCGGCGAAGCAGCCCGTGATCAGAGAGACCATGTAGGCGGTGGCGTAGCGGTGCGGATCTTCTCGGGCATCCAGCCGACCGGACGCAAGCACCTCGGCAACTACATCGGCGCGATCTCCCAGTACGTCTCCAGCCAGGAGCGCGGCGAGGGGATCTTCTGCATCGTCGACCTGCACGCGATCACGGTTGCCTACGACCCCACGGAGCTGCGCGAGCGGCTCTACGACACGACCGCGATCCTGCTCGCGGCGGGCCTGGACCCCGAGCGCTCCATCCTGTTTCGACAGAGCGACGTCACCGAGCACACCGAGCTGACCTGGCTGCTCTCGAGCGTCACCGAGCTCGGGCGCCTGCAGCGGATGCACCAGTTCCGCGACAAGGAGCTCGCTCAGCGCGAGCTCGTCTCCGCCGGGCTGCTGCTGTACCCCGTCCTGCAGGCGGCCGACGTCCTCGCCTACCGCGCCGAGGAGGTGCCCGTCGGCGAGGACCAGCGCGAGCACCTCGAGCTGATGCGCGACGTGGCCCGCCGCTTCAACGCCCGCTTCGCCGGCGGTCGCGAGCTGCTCGTGGTACCCGAGCACCGCATCCCCGCGGTCGGCGCGCGGATCATGGACCTGCAGGATCCGACTCGCAAGATGTCCACGACCGGCGGCAGCGAGCAGGGGACCGTGTACGTGCTCGACGAGCCCGAGACGATCGGCAAGAAGCTCCGCAGCGCCGTCACCGACTCCGGCAGCGAGGTCCGCCGTGGCCCCGACAAGGCCGGGATCACCAACCTGATCGAAATCCTCGCCGCGGTCCGCGGCGTCGATCCCGCCGCCGTCGAAGCCGACTTCGCGGGGTCGCGCTACGGCGATTTCAAGGCCGCCGTGGCGGAGGCGGTGATCGAGTACCTGGAGCCGGTCCGCGAGCGCTACGGCCGTCTTCGCGGCGAGGAGCGGGAGCTCGAGGAGCTGCTGGCGGCCGGCGCCTCCCGTGCGCGTGTGATCGCCGCGGAGACGCTCGCCGACGTCCGGGCGCACATGGGCGTGGGTGCCCCGTCGGGGACGCACGATACGGTGCCGGGGTGAGCAGCGAGACCGACAGCGCCGCCACCGTCGCGGAGGATCTGCGGTTGTCTTCACTCGAGCTCGAGCTCGACGTCTTCAGCGGGCCGTTCGACCTGCTGCTGACGCTGATCCTGCGCGAAGAGGTCGACCTGCTCGAGCTCCAGCTCGCCGAGGTGGTGCTCGCCTACCTCGATCACCTCGAGCGCCGCGGCGAGCTCGACCTCGAGACGGCGACCGAGTTCATCGTGCTGGTTGCGGCCCTGCTCGAGCTGAAGTCCCGGCTGCTGCTGCACGGCGAAGAGCAGGAGCTGCTCGACCTCGAGCCCGAGGAGGCGGCCGAGGAGCTGTTGGCCCGAATGCTGCACGCACGCCGCTACCGCGCCGCGGCAGGGCACCTCGGCGAGCTCCTGGAGGCCGAGCAGGGGGTGCGGTTCCGCGACGCTCCGCTGCCGGCGAACCTTCGTCACGCGATCCCCCAGCCGGCGCCCGGCTCGCAGGACGCCGCCCGGCTCGGGGAGTCGATCGGGCGCCTGCTGACGCTGCCCCCGGCGATCAGCGTGCGCCACCTCTCCTCGCCGCGGGTCTCGCTCGGGGAGCGCCTGGCGTTGCTGCGCGGCCTGCTGAGACGGGGAACCTTCAGCTTCGAGGAGGCGGTCAGGGGCGCGGACCGGATGACGGTCGCGGTGACCCTGTTCGCCCTGCTCGAGCTGTACAAGCGGGGCGAGGCCGACTGGCGCCAGCAGGAGAGCTTCGGCGAGATCGCCGTCCACGCCCGGGCGCGGCAGGCGCCGGCGCTCGCCCTCGCCGCGGGTGCCGGAGGAGCGCCGTGAGCGCGGCGGCGCAGGAGAACGCTCAGCCCCATGAGCCGGATGCGCTGCGCGGGCCGGGCGGAGCGCAGGAGCCGGCGCCCGCGCTGCTCGATTCAGCGCTCGTGCGGGCCGTCGAGGCGCTGCTGTTCCTGTCGTCGGACCCCCTCGGCGTGGGCGAGCTCGCCGAGGCGACCGAGGCGAGCGAGGACGTCGTCGTGGAGGCCCTCTCCGAGCTCGCCCGTCAGTACGCCCCCGGGCGCCGGGGGATCAGGCTGCGCGAGCTCGCCGGCGGCTTCACGCTCGCGAGCGACCCCGACTGCGAGCCGGCTGCGCGGCGCCTGTTCAGCCGCCCCCGTGCGGCCACCCTCAGCCCCGTGCAGGCCGAGACGCTCGCGATCGTCGCCTACCTGCAGCCGATCTCGCGGCCGGAGATCACCCGCATCCGGGGCGTGTCGGCGGACTCAGCCACCGCCAGCCTGCTCGAACGCGGCCTGATCGAGGAGGCTGGGCACTCGCAGTTCGGCGCGACCCTCTACCGCACGACGAGCGAGTTCCTGAAGCTGTTCGGCCTGCGCTCGCTGGAGGACCTGCCCGACGTCGCCCGCTGGGACCCCACGCCCGAGGAGCAGGCCGAGCTGCGCGACAGGCTCCTACGTGCCGGCGAGGCGCGCAGCGGCGGCGCCGTCGCCGGGTAGGACGGCACCGCCCTCGGAGCCGACCCCCTCGCCGGCACCGACGGCATCCTCGACGGCCGCCAGCTGCCCGCACGCGGCAGCGATGTCACGCCCGCGCGTCAGCCGGACGGTCGCCCGCACCCCGTGGGCCTCGAGCGCGGCGTGGAAGGCGGCGATCGACTCCCTGCTGGAGCCCGCGAACGGCGAGCCCGTCGGGTTGTAGGGGATCAGGTTGACCTTGAACATGCCGGCCCCCGACGCCCGGGCCGGGCGTCCGGGAGGCCCCGGCCCGGATGTCCCGCTTCGCTCTCCGGCGAGCAGGCGTGCCAGCGCCAGCGCCTGCTCGTAGCGGTCGTTGACGCCCGCCAGCATCACGTACTCGACGAACACGCGCCGGCGCCGGCGCGCGTAGAAGGCCCGGGCCGCCTCGATCACCTCGGCGAGCGGGTAGCGCTCGTTGACCGGCATCAGCTCCGAGCGCAGGGCGTCTTCGGCGGCGTGCAGCGAGAGCGCAAGCCGCACCGGCATCGCGCAGTCCGCGAGCCGTTCGATCCCGGGCACCCAGCCCACCGTCGAGATCGTCGTGCGCCGGTGGGTGATGCCGAGGTCCGGCAGTCGTTCGCAGGCCGCGAGCACGGCGTCGAGGTTCAGCATCGGCTCGCCCATCCCCATGAACACGCAGTGGTCCACCGGTTCGATGCGCCGGAAGTGAAGCGCCTGGTCGAGGATCTCCGAGCTCGAGAGGTTGCGGGCGAAACGCATCGAGCCCGTCGCGCAGAAACGGCATGTCAGCGGGCAGCCCGACTGGGAGGACAGGCAGATCGAGCGGCGCCCGTCGCGGTAGCGCATCAGCACGGCCTCCAGCGGCCGCTCGTCGGCGGTCGCGAACAGTACCTTCACGGTGCCGTCGGCCGCCTCGCGGCTGGCTCTCAGCGCGAGGTTCGAGAACGGCACCGCGCGTCCGAGCGCCTCGCGCAGCTGCGCCGGCAGGTTGGTCATCTGCTCGTAGGAGCCCGCACCGCGAGCGGTCCAGCGCCACACCTGGGCCACCCGGAACGGCGGCTCGCCGCGGTTGGCGAGGGTCTTGTCGAGCAGCTCGAGGTCCATGGTTGCGATCCGATCGCGGGCCTGCGGCCTCGCTCGATCCATCCTCGCACGATCACACCACCTTTACGGGATGGGGCGTGTAGTTGCTAGATTCGCCCGCGACATGAGCCATCCGACCAGCGACCGCATGCGCTGGCTGCTGATCGTGACACTCAGCAGCGCCCTGCTCGCGCCCTTCGTGCTGTGCTCGCGCGCCGCCGCTGCCGAAGAAGGCATTCACAAGATCCAACACGTGATCATCGTGATGCAGGAGAACCGCTCCTTCGACAGCTACTTCGGCACCTATCCGGGCGCCAACGGCATTCCCACGGGGGTTTGCCTCCCGGACCCGCTCCACGGCGGCTGCATACGGCCCTACCACGACTCGAGCGACGTCAACTCGGGCGCCCCGCATGGGACCGGCAGCAGCCTCAAGGACATCGACGGGGGCAAGATGGACGGCTACGTGGGCACCGCCGAGGAAGGGCTCGGCTGCTCCTCGACCGATCCCGAATGCAGCACCTGCAACAGCAGGCAGAGCGAAACGAAGTGCGTTGACGTGATGGGCTACCACGACGCCCGCGAGATCCCCAACTACTGGGCATACGCCCACGACTACGTGCTCCAGGACAACCTTTTCGAGCCGGTCGCCTCGTGGAGCCTTCCCCAGCACCTGTTCCTCGTCTCGGGCTGGTCGGCGGTGTGTCCGAAAGGGGACAACAACCCGCTCGAATGCAGCGCGACGATCAACCCGATCGTCCCCGCCAAACACTGGTCCGCGCCGATCGACCCGGGCAAAGCCACCTACGCCTGGACCGACATCACCTACCTGCTCGCAAAGGCCGGGGTCAGCTGGAACTACTACATCTCCTCGGGCTACCAGCCCGACTGCGACGATAACGAAGAAGTGACCTGCAAGGGCGTGCGCCAGGATCCCCACACACCCGGCATCTGGAACCCGCTGCCGTCGTTCAGCGACGTCAAAGAAGATCACCAGGAAAAGAACATCCGCCCCTACTCCGCCTTCCTCAAAGAAACGGACGAGACGGGCTCGTGTGGCCTCGCCCACGTCTCCTGGGTGATCCCCAACCTGACCGTCAGCGAACACCCACCGTCGTCGATCAGGAAGGGCCAGGCGTACGTGACCACGATCGTCAACCACGTCATGCGCAGCCCCTGCTGGGACAGCACGGCGATCTTCCTGTCCTGGGACGATTGGGGCGGCTTCTACGACCACGTCGACCCGCCCACGATCGACGAACTGGGCTACGGGCTGCGGGTTCCGGGCCTCGTCATCAGCCCGTATGCGAGGGCGGGCTACGTCGACCACCAGCAGCTCAGCCACGATGCCTACCTGAAGTTCATCGAGGACGACTTCCTGAACAGCGGACGGCTGAACCCGAAAACCGACGGCCGACCCGACAACCGCAAGGTCGTACGCGAAGAAGTTCCCAGCCTCGGCAACCTCGCCAGCGACTTCGAATTCAACCAGGCGCCGCGGCCGCCCCTGATCCTCGCGCCGGAACCGCCGCCCGGGCCGGCCAGCGAACCGCCCGGGGGGATCCCGGCCCCGCCCCGGGCGACGACGGACAAGGCCCACGTCAGGATCGCCAAGGTGACGCTCGAGGGGCTCGTCAACCCCGAAGAAGGCCTCGTAAGCGACTGCCACTTCGAATACGGCACCGGCGTCTCCTACGGACAGAGCGCGCCCTGCACGCCCGCGCCGGGCGGCGGCGACGAAGCCGTGCCCGTCTCCGCCGAACTCCTCTCGCCCGCGGTCGGCACCTACCACTACCGCGTCGTCGCCACCAACAAGGGCGGCACCAGCTACGGCGCCGACCGGGCATTCACCGTCAATTGAACGGGGCCACGCCTGAGCGAGCGCAGGCGCAGGCGGACGCCTGACCCGGGGCTGGTGCGGCTCGCGAAGTACCTGGCCCACGCGGGCGTGCGCTCGCGCCGCGGGGCGGAGGAGCTGATCGCGGCGGGTAGGGTCTCGGTCGACGGCGCCACGGTCACCGACCCCGCCCGCGACGTCGGCGAGGAGAGCGTCGTGTCCGTTGACGGCGAGCCCGTGGGAGGGCCCGAGGCACGTGTCGTCATCGCCCTCAACAAGCCGGCCGGCGTCGTCTCGAGCGCCAGCGACACGCACGGACGCCAGACCGTCGTCGACCTCGTCCCCTCGGCCCTGCGCCTGTACCCGGTCGGGCGCCTGGACGCCGACAGCACGGGCCTGATCCTGCTCACCAACGACGGCGAGCTCGCCAACCTGCTCACCCACCCCCGCTACGAGGTCCCCAAGACCTATCGGGCGCGCGTCGCAGGGGGGCCGATCGGCGCCGCCGCGCTCGGGCGCCTGTGCGAAGGGGTCGAGCTCGCCGACGGCCCCACCGGCCCGGCCCAGGCGCGCCGGCTCGGCCCGTCGGAGCTCGAGCTGACGATCCGCGAAGGCCGCAACAGGCAGGTCCGGAGGATGTGCGAGAGCGTCGGGCACCCGGTGCTCGAGCTACAGCGGATCGCCTTCGGGAACCTCGAGCTCGGCTCGCTCGGCCCGGGCGCCCATAGACGGCTCGACGCGACCGAGGTGCAGGGCCTGCGGCGGCTTGCGCTCTGAAAGAATCGGCCGCGATGAGACTGTTCGCCCTGCGGGGCGCGATCGGAGTCGCGCGCAACGACGCCAGCGAGATCCTCGCCGCCACGAACGAGCTGATGGGCGAGATCCTCACGCGAAACGCCCTCACGCCGGACGACGTCGTCAGCTGCATCTTCACCGCCACCGACGACCTCGACGCGGAGTTCCCTGCGGTGGCGGCGCGTGCGATGGGCTTCGGCCGGGTGCCCCTGCTGTGCACGCGGGAGATCCCCGTGCCCGGGTCGATGCCGCGCGTGATTCGGGTCCTGATCCACTACCACGCCCCCGACGAGCACGTCCCCGCCCACGTCTACCTGGGTCGCGCTCGCGAGCTACGGAGCGATCTCGACGCCGCCCAATGAGCGCGGCGGGGGCGCCCGGGACGGCATCCTCGCCGCGCCCGCGGCAGAATGGGGCCGTGGCGATCGAGTTCTCAGCACGGATCGGCCGGATCCCGGTGTACCCGGCCGCGGGTGGCTACGCCGAGCAGGCCCCGCCCGTGCGCCTCGCCAGCAACGAGTCCCCGTTCGAGCCGCTGGCCGAGGTGCGGGAGGCGATCGCCGCCGCCCTGCCGAGCCTGAACCGATACCCGGACCCCGCGAGCTCCCTGCTGCGTCGGCGCCTCAGCGAGCGCTACGGGGTCCCACAGTCCCGGATCGCGATCGGCAACGGATCCTGCGACATCCTGCTCGCCGCCGGTGAGGCGCTGCTCGAGCCGGGCACCGAGATCGTCCACGCGTGGCCCTCCTTCTCGGTCTACCCGCATCTGAGCGCCGCCTCCGGCGCCCGCGCCGTCGCCGTCGCGCTCGACTCCGAGGAGCGACACGACCTGACGGCGATGTTGGGCGCGGTGAACGCCGCGACCCGCATCGCGATCGTGTGCAACCCCAACAACCCCACCAGCACGGCCCTGCCCCTCGCGGAGATCGCCGCCTTCATCGCCGATGTCCCGCGCCACGTCTGCGTGATCGTCGACGAGGCCTACTGCGAGTTCAACCTGCTCGAGGACCCCGACGCGAGCGTGGCGCTACTCGACGCCCATCCGAACCTCGTTCTGCTGCGCACCTTTTCCAAGGTCCACGGCCTCTGCGGCCTGCGCGTGGGGTTCGCACTTTGCGGCTCGCAGGAGCTCCCCCGCGCGCTCGACCAGGTGCGCCAGCCGTTCTTCTGCAACGCCCTCGCCCAGGCGGCGGCGACGGAGGCGCTCGCGCACGAGGATGAGGTGATCGAGCGCGTGACGAGAACCGTCGCCGAGCGCATCTCCGTCGAGGAGCGCCTCCGTGCGATGGGCCTCCACGTGGCCGCCTCGCAAGCCAATTTCTGCTGGGTTCACCTCGGCGTCGATCGCGACGAGGGGGAGATCCTGCGCGGTCTCGCCGAGCGGGGTGTGCTCGTGCGGGGCGGCGGCGCCCTGGGCAGCCCGACGCCGGCCCTGCGCGTCACCTATGGCCTGCCGACGGAGAACGCCCGCTTCCTCGACGCGCTTGCCGAGCTGTTGTGAGTCGAGGGCTGGACCGGCGGCCGAGCGTGTGCTACAAACAGCCTGGAACGACCATGACCGACCGGACCTGCACAGAACGTCTGATCGTCGCCGCGCCGGCAGCGTGGTCGTATCGCTACGCCTGGCGATTTAGCTAGGCGCTTCGGCCCGCACCCCGCGTGAACGGGTGCGACATGGCCGCCGAGGGTCCCCAGGCAAGTCGGGACCGAGCGCCGTCTCCACGGGTGCGAAGCGCCCACTTCACGGCCCGCACGAGGGGCAGCCCGCAGCTCTAACATCACCAGGCGTCAGCGAAAGGATGAATCGATGATGATCGTCATGAAGGAGACAGCAACCGAGGAGGACGTGAGCGCCGTCGTCGCCAAGATCGAGCGAGCGGGGGCGCGAGCGCATCGCAGCTCCGGCGCCCGCGTCACCGTGATCGGAGCGATCGGCGACGTCGAGGAAGACGCGAGCGTTGAGAGCCTCGGCCTCGAGGGACAGCCGGGAGTCGACCGGGTCGTCCCGATCCTGAAGCCGTACAAGCTCGCATCGGCACAGATGACACACGGCGAGCGAACCGTCCTGGACATCGAAGGGCGCAAGGTGGGCGGGGAGAACTTCGCCCTGATCGCAGGGCCGTGCACGGTGGAAACGCGTGACCAGACGCTCGAGACCGCGCGCGTCGTGCGCGACGCCGGGGCAACGCTGTTGCGGGGTGGGGCGTACAAGCCCCGGACCTCGCCGTACGCCTTCCAGGGCCTCGGCCAGGAGGGTCTGCGGCTGCTCGCCGAGGCGAAGGCCGAGACCGGCCTGCCGATCGTGACCGAGCTGATGGACATGCGCGACATCGACCCCGTTCTCGAGGTTGCCGACGTCGTCCAGATCGGCGCCCGCAACATGCAGAACTACCCGCTGCTGGCCGAGATCGGGCGCTCCGGCCGACCGGCGCTGCTCAAGCGCGGGCTGTCCTCGACGCTCGACGAGCTGCTGATGGCGGCCGAGTACATCCTCAAGGAAGGCAACCCCAACGTGATGCTCTGCGAGCGGGGGATCCGTACATTCGAGAACGCCTACCGCTTCACGCTCGACCTGATGGCCGTGCCGGTGCTGAAGGAACTCTCCCACCTGCCGGTGATCGTCGACCCGAGCCACGCGGCCGGGCGGCGCGACCTCGTCGCGCCGCTCTCGCTCGCCGCCGCCGCCGTCGGCGCCGACGGGATCATCGTCGAGGTCCACCCGAACCCCGACGAGGCCGTGTGCGACGGCCCCCAGGCACTGCGGGCCGAGGGCTTCGCGGAGTACGTGACCGCCGTGGAGCAGGCGGCGGCGCTCGCGGGGAAGGCGCTGAGCGCGGTCGGATGAGCGCGCGAGGGCCGGCTCTTTGAGGGTGGCGGTCCTCGGCCTCGGGCTGATCGGCGGCTCGATCGGCCTCGCGGCGCGCGAGCGGGCCGAGACGGAGGTCCACGGGTACGACCCCGACGAGGTCGTACGCGCGCGGGCGCTCGCGCTCGGCGCGATCGACCACGCCGCCGAGGAGCTCGCCGGCGCGGTCGCGGGCGCCGACGTGGTGTTCGCCGCGGCGCCCGTGCGGGCCCTCCCCGACACCGTCCGCCTCGCCCTGGCGTGCGCCGGGCCGGACTGCGTGGTCACCGATGTCGGCTCCACCAAGCGCATGCTCGCCGATGCCGGCGCCGACGAGCGGTTCGTCGGCGGCCACCCGCTGGCGGGCGCCGAGACGGCCGGCGTCGAGCACGCCCGGGCGGATCTGTTCGACGGCGCCACCTGGTACCTGACACCGGCTCAGGGGAGCACGGCCGGCGTCCTCTACGAGCGCCTGCACCGGCTGCTCTCGAGCTTCGGCGCCCATCCCACCGCGATCGACGCCGACACCCACGACCGCTTGATGGCGTGCGTATCGCACCTGCCCCACGTGCTCGCCAACGCGCTCGTGGGCCAGGCGAGGAGCCTGCTCGGGGAGGGCTCCGAGCGGCTGCCCGCCGTCGGCCCGAGCTTCCGCGACGCGACCCGCGTCGCCGGGGCCAACAGCGCGATCTGGACCGACATCTACATCTCCAACCGCGATGCCCTGCTGGCGGGGATCGACGAGCTCAGCGGTCGGCTCGCCGAGGTGAGAGGGTGGCTGCTCGCCGCCGAGGACGCCGCGCTCACGGCCTGGAACGAGCGATGCGCGCGTGGGACGCGAGGAGCTGCTCGGCACCGGCCTGACCGGTGGCCCCGTGCACGAGCTGCGCGCGTCGGTACCCAACCGGCCCGGCGTGATCGCCGAGATCGCCCTCGCGCTCGGCCGCGCCGGGGTCAACATCGTCGACCTCGTCCTCTCCCCGTCGCAGGACAACCGCCAGGGTGTGGTGGCGCTGTGGATCGGCGGCGAGCGCGACGCCGCCCGCGCCGCCGAGCTGATCCGCGCGCTCGGCTTCCCCGTGGCCGAGGCGTGAGGGGGAGAGGATGAACATGCGCTTCGGGCCCGCACGCGGCCTTACCGGCGCGGTGCGCGCGCCCGCCGACAAGTCGATCTCCCACCGCGCCGCGCTGCTCGGGGCGATGGCCTCCGAGCCGGTGCGGATCGAGCGCTACCTGCACGCGGCTGACACGACCTCGACGCTCGCGGCCGTGCAGTCCCTGGGAGCACTCGTAGAGGTCCGTGACGAGGAGATCGTCGTGCGCGGAACCGGCCTGCGCGAGGCGCACGAGCCCAGCCGGCCGATCGACGTCGGCAACGCCGGCACGCTGATACGACTGCTGCCCGGGTGGCTCGCCGCCCAGGACGGCCGCTCGTTCACGCTCGACGGCGACGAGTCGATCCGCCGCCGTCCGGTCGACCGCGTCGCCGAGCCGCTCACAGCGATGGGGGCGCAGCTGCAGGCGCGAGAAGGCCGCTACCCGCCCCTGCACGTGGAGGGGCGGCACCTGCGCGCGATCGACTACGAGCTGGCCGTCGCCAGCGCCCAGGTGAAGTCGTGCGTGCTGCTCGCCGCGCTGGCCGCGGACGGCGAGACGACCGTCCGGGAGCCCACGCGCAGCCGCGACCACACCGAGCGGATGCTGCTCGCCGCCGGCGTCACGATCACCCGCCGCGAGGGCCTGCTCAGCGTCGTCAACACCGATGAGCTGCTGCTCGACACCGTGTTCGTGCCCGGAGACCCGAGCTCGGCCGCCTTCATCGTCAGCGCCGGCGTGCTCGTGCCGGGATCGCGCCTGCTGATCGGAGACGTCGGCGTGAACTGGACCCGGACGGGCTTCCTGCGAATCGTCAGGCGGATGCGCGGAATCGTGCTCGGTGACCTCGAGGAGGAGCGCGAGGAGCTCGTCCGGAGCGAGCCCGTCAGCGACCTCGACGTCGCCCACGGCGCGCTGGAGGGGACGATCGTCGAGCCCGACGAGGTCCCGCTGGCGATCGACGAGCTCCCGCTCGTGGCGCTGCTGGGCTGCTTCGCCGAGGGTGAGACGGTCGTGCGGGGCGCGCAGGAGCTGCGCGTGAAGGAGTCCGACCGGATCGCGGGCGTCGTCGAGGGTCTGCGCGGGCTGGGGGCGGACATCGAGGCGACCGCCGACGGCTTCGCCGTGCGTGGCACGGCCGGCCTGCGCGGGGGGACGATCGCCGCCGGTGGCGACCACCGCATGGCGATGCTCGGTGCGGTGGCCGGTCTCGCTTCGAGGGAGGGGGTCGAGGTGATCGGGATGGAGGCCGCCGCCGTCTCCTACCCGGGGTTCGTCGAGGACCTCCGGAGGCTCGGGGCGTGGTCGTCAGCGATCGACGGCCCGGCCGGGGCGGGCAAGTCGACCGTCGCGCGGGCGCTCGCCCGCGAGCTCGGCTTCGCCTACCTGGACAGCGGCGCGATGTACCGGGCCGTGGGCCTGCTGTCCGTACGCGATCCCGATCGACCGGCCGCGGAGCTCGCCCGCTCGGCGCCGATCGAGCTCCGTTTCGGCGCCGACGGCGTGCGCGTGATCGTGGCGGGCGAGGACGTGAGCAAGGCGATCCGGACGCCGCAGGTGAGCGAGGCGGCATCGCGCGTCGCCGCCGATCCCGATGTGCGCGCCGAGCTCGTCGCTCGCCAGCGCGAGCTGCTCGCCCGGGGCGACTGGGTGGCGGAGGGGCGCGACATCGGCTCGGTGGTGGCACCCGAGGCCGCCGTCAAGGTGTTCCTCGAGGCCGATCCGGCGGTGCGCGCGAAGCCGGCGGGCTGCCGAGCTCGGCTCGGATGCGGCGGTGGTGAGAGCCGAGCAGACGCTGCGCGACGAGCGCGACAGCACCCGCGCGCACAGCCCCCTGCGCCCGGCGCAGGGGGCGCGCGTGCTCGACACGACCGGCCTGGGCGTGGAGGAGGTCGTGGGGCAGATCGCGACGCTCGCCCGCGCCGCGGCGGGCCCGGGGCGAGCCGGGCCGCGCTCGGACGACGTGCCCGCCTAGATGCCCCGTGTCCGGTCGTGGCACCGGCTGCGGGCATACTGGCGTTGATGAAGGTCGCCGTCGTCGGCTATCCAAACGTGGGCAAGTCCTCGCTGATCAACCGCCTCACGGGCGGCCGCGAGGCTGTCGTCCACGAGCGCCCGGGCGTCACGCGCGACCGCAAGGAGCTCGACTGTGAGTGGAACGGACGGCACTTCAAGCTGATCGACACCGGCGGGGTCGACTTCCGCGACGAGGATCCGCTCGCCGGGTCGATCCGCGACCAGGCCCGCGCGGGGCTCGCCGACGCGGAGGTGGCCGTGCTCGTCGTGGACGCCCGCGCCGGCGTCCGGCCCGGCGACGAGGAGCTGGCCGAGCTGCTGCGGGCGGCGCCGCTGCCGACGATCGTCGCGGCCAACAAGTGCGACGGGGTGAACGAGATGCCCTTCGCCGCCGAGTTCCACCGGCTCGGGCTCGGCGAGCCCGTGGCCGTGTCCGCCGCGCAAGGGCTCGGCTCCGGGGACCTGCTCGACAGGATCGTCGAGCTGCTCCCGGCCGACGAGCCGCCAGAGGACGCCGAGAGCGTCCGCCTCGCCGTGATCGGACGGCCCAACGTCGGCAAGTCCTCGCTCGTGAACCGCTTCGTGGGCGAAGAGCGGGTGATCGTCTCCGAGCTGGCCGGCACGACCCGGGACGCGATCGACCTGCCGTTGATGGTCGACGGGCGCAGGGTGGTGCTCGTCGACACGGCCGGCATGCGCCGGCAGTCGAAGGTGGCCGATTCGGTCGAGTACTACACAGCCCTGCGCTCGCAGCGTGCCGCCGAGCGGGCGGACGTCGCCCTCGTCGTCTGCGACGCCGGCGACGGCGTCACCGCCCAGGACCTCCGCGTCGCCGAGCTGGCGATGAAGGCCGGCTGTGCGACCGCGCTCGTGCTCAACAAGTGGGACCTGCAGGAGGCCCGCTCGGCCGACGGGGGCCGCGGGCTGGACCTCGACTACGAGCGGGCCCGGGTGGGCGAGAAGCTGCGTCTGCGCCCCCGCGTGTTGACCGCCAGCGCCCGCACCGGCAGGCACGTCGCGCGCGTGATGGCCGAGGCGATCACGCTCGGGGACCGGATGAGGGCGCGGATCCCCACCCCCGAGCTCAACCGCTTCCTGGCGGAGGCCGTGCAGGCTCGCCAGCCGCCCGTGGGCACGCGCCGCGGCTCGCCCCAGCATCGCCTGAAGCTGATCTACATGACCCAGATCGGCGAGCGCCCGCCCCGCTTCGCGATCCAGGTCAACTCCCGCACGCGCGTGACCCGGGACTACGCCTACTTCATCGAGAACAGGCTGCGCTCGCGCTACTCGCTCGAGGGCGTGCCCCTGATCATCGACTTCGTCGAGCGGGGGCAGCGCGGGCAGCGACGAGCGCCGCGCGCGGCATAGACTTCTGCGACTTTTCCCGACCCCGTCGCGTTCGCGGCGAGACATCGACCCCTGGAGCTGACCAACCTAGCCATGAGCGAGCTTTCCGACAACGAGTACCTGTTCACCTCCGAGTCGGTCACGGAGGGCCACCCCGACAAGATCGCCGACCAGATCTCCGACGGCGTGCTCGACGCCGTCCTGCGGGACGACCCCTACGGCCGAGTGGCCTGCGAGACGCTCGTCAACACGGGCCTGATCGTCGTCTCCGGCGAGATCTCCACCGACACCTACGTCGACATCCAGGAGGTCGCTCGCGAGACCGTGCGCCGGATCGGCTACGACAACGCCGCCTATGGATTCGACTGCGACACGTGTGCGGTCATCAACGCGATCGACAAACAGTCGCCGGACATCGCCCAGGGGGTCGACGCCGCGTACGAGACCCGCCACGACCCGGCCGACGAGGACGAGCTCGATGTCGCCGGCGCCGGCGACCAGGGGATGATGTTCGGGTACGCCACGAACGAGACCGAGGAGCTGATGCCACTGCCGATCTCGCTCGCCCACAAGCTCGCCAAGCGGCTGTCCGAGGTACGCAAGGGCGACGTGATCCCCTACCTGCGGCCCGACGGCAAGACCCAGGTGACCATCCGCTACGAGGACGGCCGGCCGGTCGAGATCGAGAAGATCCTGATCTCCACGCAACACGCCGACGGCATCGACGCGGAGTCTCTGATCAAGCCCGACCTGATCGAGCACGTCCTGCGCCCGACGCTCCCCGCGGACCTCTACGACGAGAAGAAGCTCGTGCGCAACTTCCTCGTCAACCCCACCGGGCGCTTCGTGATCGGCGGCCCGATGGGCGACTGCGGCCTCACGGGCCGCAAGATCATCGTCGACACCTACGGCGGCATGGCCCGCCACGGTGGCGGCGCCTTCTCCGGCAAGGACCCCTCGAAGGTCGACCGCTCGGCCGCCTACGCCGCCCGCTGGGTCGCCAAGAACATCGTCGCCTCCGGCCTTGCCGACCGCGCCGAGGTCCAGGTGGCCTACGCGATCGGCGTCGCCCATCCCGTTTCGGTGATGGTCGAGACGTTCGGCACCGAGAAGATCGGGCGCGGCCAGATCGCCCGCCTCGTCGACGCCCACTTCGACCTGCGCCCGGGAGCCTTCCGCGAGGAGCTCAAGCTCCACCGTCCGATCTACCAGAAGACGGCCGCATACGGCCACTTCGGCCGCGACGACCACGACTTCACGTGGGAGCGCACCGACAAGGCGCAGGCGCTGCGCGCCGCCGCCGGCCTCTGACCGGGGACGCCTCTAGGGTCAGGGCGGTGAGCACCATCGCCCAGGTGCAGCCGATGACGACGGCCCGCGCCCTGCGCGGGCCGTTCGACTACAGGCTCCCCCAGGAGCTGAGGGGCGGCGTCGTGGACGTCGGCTCGATGCTCGTCGTCCCGTTCGGCCACAGGGAGGTGCTCGGCGTCGTCGTCGGCCTCAGCGATCGCACCGCGGTCGCGGCCGAGAAGCTGCTCGCGCCCCGCCGGGCGCTCGAGCTGGGCGTCCCGGCGGAGCTCGTCGGCCTCGCCGAGTGGATCGCCGCGGAGTACTGCTCGACGCGCGCCCGCGCGCTCGCGCTGGTGCTGCCGCCGGATGCCGCCCGGCGCCTGAGCGGGCGACGGCGGCGTTCGATGCCGGTGCCGGCGCATGCGGACGTCGGCGTGCGCCGTGCCGATCCTCCGGCCCTGACGGCAGAGCAGGAGCGGGCGCTGGCGCCGCTGCTCGTCGCGCTCGAGGAGGGGCGCCACGAGCGGGCGCTGCTGCACGGCGTGACGGGATCGGGCAAGACGGAGGTCTACCTGCGGGCGGCCGCCGCGGCGCTCGAACGCGGGCGCGGGGCGATCGTGCTCGTACCGGAGATCGCCCTGACCCCGCAGATCGTCGCCCGCTTCGTCGCCCGCTTCGGCGACACGGTGGCGGTGCTGCACTCGCGCCTGACCCCCGGCCAGCGCTACACCGAGTGGCGGCGCCTGCGCGAGGGCGAGGCGCGCGTGTGCGTTGGGCCGCGCTCGGCGGTGTTCGCTCCCCTCGGCGAGCTCGGCCTGATCGTCCTCGACGAGGAGCACGACTCCTCCTACAAGCACGAGGGGGATCCCCGCTACGACGCCCGCGACGTCGCGGGCGAGCGCGCGGCCCGCGCCGGCGCCGTGCTCGTGCTCGGCAGCGCCACGCCCCGTCCCGAGTCGATCGCGCGCCTGCCGGTGCTGAGGATCCCCTCGCGCGTCGACGGAGGGCCGCTGCCCGATGTCCAGATCCTCGACATGCGGGGCGAGCCCGGCGGGCTGCATCCGCAGACGGCGCACGCGCTCGCACGGCTGCGCGCCGGCGCCGGCAAGGGGATCGTCCTGCTCAACCGGCGCGGGTGGTCGAACTTCATCTCCTGCCGCTCGTGCGGGCACGTGTGGAGCTGTCCCCACTGCGACGTTGCCCTCGTCCTGCACCGCGCCGGCGGCTACGTGGCCTGCCACCACTGCGGTCATCGCGAGGCCGCCCCGGAGCGCTGCGGCGCGTGCGGCTCCACCACCGTCGCCCGTCATGGCGCCGGCACCGAGCGGCTCGCCCACGAGCTCACCGGGCTGCTCGACGACGGCGGCTTCCCCGTCTTCCGGCTCGACGGCGACGTGCTGGCGGCACAGGGAGGGCCGGCATCGGGGCACGCGCGCGGCGCCGAGGGGCCCGCTGCGGTCCTGCGCAGCTTCGAGCAGGCCCCGTGCGGCGTGTTGATCGGGACGCAGATGGTGGCGAAGGGACACGACTTCGCGGGCGTCGAGGTCGGCGTCGTGCTCGACGCCGACGCCACCCTGCGCTTCCCGGACTTCCGCGCCGAGGAGCGGACGTTCGCCCTGATCGCCCAGCTGGCCGGCCGGATCGGCCGGGGAGGACGCGGGCACGTGCTCGTGCAGACGATCGCCCCCGACGCCCGGGCGATCGGGCATGCCGCCCGCCACGACAGCGCCGGCTTCCTGGCCGGGGAGCTCGAGCGTCGCAGGGCGCTCTCCTACCCGCCCTACTCGCATCTGGTCCGGATCGTGCTCGCCGCACCCGACGCGGCCCGCACGCTGGCCGCCGCCCGCGCGGTGAGCGCGTCGCTGTCGAGCACGCTCGCCTCCGCGCAGGCCAGCGTGCTCGGGCCGGCCCCGCTGTTCCGGCTGCGCGGGCGAGAGCGCCAAGCCCTGGTCGTCAAGGCCGCCGAGCGACGCCCGGCCGTGGCGGCGATCGGGGAGGCCGTCGCGCGGGCCGCCGGCGATCGCGCCCATCGCGGCGTCAGCTTCTCCGTCGACGTGGACCCGCAGTAGGCTCCTAAACTCAGGGCCCAGATGGCCGAGGACTCGCCGACACTCGAGCAGCAGCCCAGCCAGCCCGACGACGTCGAGGTGGAGCCCGTCGAGGGCGCTCCCGCTGTCGCCGAGCTGGATCCCGAGACGATCGCCCGGCGCGATGCGGCGCTCGCACACGTCAGGAAGCTCGGCGACCCGGCGCTGCGCGCGAGCGCCCTGCCCGTCGAGCGCTTCGACGCGGACCTGCGCCGGGAGGTCGAGCGGATGGGGGAGCTGATGCACGACGCTCTCGGGATCGGCCTGGCGGCCACGCAGCTCGGCGTGCTCCATCGCGTGCTCGTCTACCAGGCCTTCGAGGAGGACCCCGTCCGGGCGCTCGTCAACCCGGTCCTCGAGTGGCGAAGCGAGGAGCTCGAGACGGCCTCGGAGGGCTGCCTGAGCCTGCCAGGGGTGCACGTCGAGGTGGAGCGGTCCGTCCGCGTGCGTGTGCGGGCCCTGGATGTGGACGGCGCCCCCGTCGAGCTGGAGGAGGAGGGGCTGCGTGCGCGGGTGATCCAGCACGAGGTCGACCACCTCGACGGGATCCTGATCCTCGATCGCATCTCCCGCCAGGCCCGCAAGGAGGCGATGCGCGCGATGCGGGGCGAGACGCCGGAGATCGCCGGCGACGCCTGACGGGCCTCGCCGGGAGCCGTTGCCCACCGTCTTCCTCGGCACGGACGAGTTCGCCGCCGCGGTGCTCGAGCGGCTGGCAGCGGCCGGCCGTGAGCGCCCCGCGCTCGTGATCACCCGTCCCGACCGCCCCGCCGGCCGCGGCAGGCGGCTCGCATCACCGCCCGTGGCCGAGCGGGCACGGGCGCTCGGGCTGGCGCTCGAGCAGCCGGCGAGCGTCAACGACCCCGAGGTCCTCGCCACGATCGAGCAAGCCTTCGCGGATCTGCGCGCCGACGATGACGGCCACGCCTCCGCCGACGCCGAGACGGTGGTCGTGTGCGCGTTCGGCGCCCTCGTGAAGGAGCCCCTGCTGTCGGCCCGCGAGATCCTCAATGTGCACCCGTCGCTGCTGCCGCGGTGGCGGGGCGCGGCCCCGATCGAGCGCGCGATCATGGCCGGCGACACGAGCACGGGCGTCTCGATCATGCGCCTGACGGCGGGGCTGGACAGCGGACCCGTGTGCCTCTCGCAGGCCGAGCCGATCGGCCCCGCGGACACGTACGGCTCGCTGGCGCCACGCCTGGCGGCGCTCGGCGGCGAGTTGCTCGTGCGCGCGCTCGAGGAGCGCCCGCCGCTGCGCGAGCAGCCCGAGGAGGGGGTCACCTACGCGGAGAAGATCGGCCCTGGTGACCGGCTGCTCGACCCCGGGCGCCCGGCCGTCGAGCTCGAGCGCGTGGTGCGGGCACTCGCGCCCCACATCGGGGCGCGGGTCGAGCTGGGCGCCGGGACGGCGCTCGGCGTCAGCCGCGCCGCGCTCCTCGACGACGGCGCCGGCGCGGGCGCATCCGGGGGCCACACGGGCCTGCGCTCAGGCGATGGGCGGCTGCTGCTCGACTGCACGCCCGGCGTGCTCGAGCTGCTGACGGTCAAGGCGCCCGGTGGGCGCGAGATGGACGCCGCCGCGTACCTGCGCGGTCATCCGCTCCCGGACCGGACGTAGCCGCTGAGGTATGCGGGCGCCGGCATCCCGGCCGGCACACGGGGATCGGCGAGCGGCGCACCCGCCCGCAGGCCGAGCGGGATCACCCCCGCCCACGACGCCAGCGCGTAGTCCTCCTCGTCGTCGACGGGAAAGCCGGTGCGGGCCTTGGCCGAGGCCTCCTCGATCGCCATCGCGAGGATCGCGGTCGCCTTCAGCTCGCTGTCGCTCGGGTGGCGGACGTCCCGCCAGCGGCCCGGGGCGACGTGCTCGACGATCGCCTCGGCCGCCGCGAGCTTCTCGGCCGGGTCCTCGAGCAGGCGTGCCGTCCCCAGCACCATCACCGAGCGGTAGTTGGCCGAGTGGTGCATCGCCGAGCGCGCCAGCACGAGCCCGTCGATCAGCGACACGGTCAGGCAGGCGGGGGCGCCCCCGGCGAGGGCGCGAAGCGTCCTGCTCGCGGCTGAGCCGTGGCAGTAGACGACGTCGCCCGCGCGCGCGTGCAGCGTCGGCGTGACGATCGGCTGGCCGTCGCCGTCGACGATCCCGATGTGGGCGATCAGCGCCTCGTCGAGGATCGCGTCGATCACCTCGCGATCGTGGCTGCCCCGATCGCGCTTTCGCTTCAACCGCACACGCTCCGACGGCGCTGCTGCCATTGCGTCCGCCCCTCTGTAATAGTACAGATCGATGACTGACCTGAAACAGTATCGGATGACCGCGACGAGCGCGGCCGAGCTCGTTCGCGGGGTGGAGGCGGCGGTCGCGGCCGGTGTGATCGCGCCGGGCGAGCGGCTCCCGTCTGTCCGCCGCCTGGCCGCGGAGGTGGGCCTCAGCCCCGTGACCGTCTCCAGCGCCCTCGCGGAGCTGCGCCGGCGGGGCGTCGTCGTCACCGAGCGCCGGCGCGGGAGCAGGGTCTGCGACGGGCTCACGCTCGGGCTGCGCCAGGCGTCGCTGCCGATCCCCCCGGGGGCTCGCGACCTCGCCAGCGGCAACCCGGACCCCGAGCTGCTGCCAGACGTCGCGGACGCGCTCGGCCGGCTGACGCCGCGGCGCCGGCTGTACGGCGAGGAGCCGGCGCTGCCCGAGCTCGTGGAGCTCATACGGGCGCAACTTCATCGCGACGGACTGCCAGCCGGGCCGCTGTGCGTGGTGAGCGGCGCCCTCGACGGGATCGACCGCGTCCTGGCGGCGCACCTGAGGCCGGGAGATCGCGTGGCGGTCGAGGACCCGGGCTACGCGGAGCTCTACCACATGGTGCGCGCCCGCGGCCTGCAGCTGGCGCCCGTGGCACTCGACGATCGCGGCATGCTCCCCGCCTCCCTGCGCTCGGCGCTCGCCGCCGGAGCCGGGGCGCTGGTGCTCACGCCCCGCGGGCAGAACCCGACAGGAGCGGCGCTCGACTCCGCCCGGGCCGAGCAGCTGCGCGCGGTGCTCGCGGGCCACCCGGAGGTGCTCGTGCTCGAGGATGACCACCTCGGTCAGGTCGCCGGGGTCCCCCTGCACACGCTCGTCGTCGGCCGGCGCCGCTGGGCCGCGACGCGCTCGGTCGCCAAGGCGCTCGGCCCCGATCTGCGGCTGGCGGCGCTCGCCGGCGACGAGGAGACGGTCGCGGGGGTCCAGGGCGCCCAGCAGCGGGGGCCGGGCTGGGTCAGCTACATCCTCCAGAGCCTCGTGCTCGCGCTGCTCCGCGACGCCGCCGTCGCCGAGCTGACAGCTCGGGCGGCGGGCGTCTACGGCGGCCGGCGCGAGCGCCTGCTCGAGTGCCTCGAGGCACGGGGCGTCAGCGCCCACGGTGCTTCCGGGCTCAACGTGTGGGTGCCCGTCGAGGACGAGGCGGCGGCGGTGGGAGCGTTGCTGCAGCGCGGCTGGGCGGTCGCGCCCGGGGCTCCGTACCGCCTCACGCGTGGGCGCCCGGCGATCCGCGTGACGACCGCCGCGCTGCCAGAGCACGCGGCGGCGGCGCTGGCCGCCGATCTCGCCACGGCGCTCGGACCGCGCGGCTGGGCGCGGAGCGGTTGAGCGTGGCTCCCGCCGTCGCCCGCGAACGCGCCCCGGTGGCGCCCGCCCGCCGTTGTGCCCACGCCGTGCTCCGGCGTGTGTTCGAGCGGGGCGCATACGCGGACGAGGCGCTGCGTGCGGAGGCGCGCGAGCTGCAGCCGCGCGACCGGGCGCTCGCGATGCGGCTCGCCTTCGGGGCCGTCCAGCGGCGGGACACCCTGGATCACCTCGTCGGGCGCTTCAGCGAGCGCCCGCCCGGGCGCCTCGACGGACCCGTGATCGCGTCCCTGCGGCTCGGCCTGTATGAGCTGCTGTACCTGGCCGGCGCGCCCGACAGGGCGGTCGTGGCGGACGCCGTCGAGCTCGCCAAGGGACAAGGCCGGGGCGGACATGGGCTCGTCAACGCGGTCCTCCGTCGGGCGATCCGCGAGGACGCGGCCGGGCTGCTCGAGCGGCTGCCCGAGGACACGCCCGCCCAGGCGGCGCTCCGCCACTCGCACCCGCGCGTGGCTCGCGGAGCTGTGGTGGGAGCAACTCGGGGCCGAGCAGGCCCGCAGGCTGATGGCCGCCGACAACGAGCCAGGCGAGCTTGCCCTGCGGGCCAACACGCTCGTCATGGACACCGCCGCGCTCGCCCGTGAGCTGACGGTGACCACGCGCCGCGATCCGTTCATCCCCGAGGCGCTCGTGGCCGAGCGGGCATTCGACCTGCACGCCTCGCCGTGCTGGCGCGCCGGGGCTGTGGTCGCGCAGTCGCGAGCCTCGATGCTCGTCGCCCGGGTGCTGGCGCCACAGCCGGACGAGCGGGTGCTCGACCTGTGCGCGGCGCCCGGGGCCAAGACGACCCATCTCGCCGCCCTGATGGACGGGCGTGGGGAGCTCCTCGCCGTCGAGCGCGACCGCCGCCGCGCCGGCGTCCTCGCCCGCACGGCCGCCCGGCTGGGGGCGGCCAACGTGCGGGTCGAGCTCGCCGACGCCGAGCGTGCCGAGCTGCTCGGAGGGCACCTTCGACCGCGTCCTCGTCGACCCGCCCTGCTCGGGCCTGGGCACGCTGCAGGCCCACCCCGACCTGCGCTGGCGGATCGGGCCCGCCGATCTGCCCCGGCTGGCGGGCCTGCAGGGTCGGATCCTCGACGCCGGCGCCTCGGTGCTCCGTCCGGGAGGCGTGCTTGTCTACTCTACTTGCACTATCTCCCCGCTTGAGAACGAGCGTCTGATCGCCTCCTTCCTCGACTCCCATCCCGGCTTCACCGTCGACGAGCTGGCCCCAGAGCTGGCGGCGTTCGGCCGGGCGAGCGCGGGTGAGCCGGGCGAGCGTTGCGTGCTCACGTTGCCGCACCGCGACCACACGTCCGGCTTCTTCATCGCCAGGCTGCGCCGGGGCTAGGGCGATGGAGGGGCAGCCCGACACGCCCGCCAGGGCCGCGATCGACCTCGGCCCGCAATGCCCCAACTGCGGCGAGCCGTGGCTGCGCCCGACGAACCTGCCCGGCCGCTACCGCTGCGTGTACTGCCTGCACCGGTTCGAGCTGACCTCGGTGTGCCCCAACTGCGGCGAGCACTCGACGATCGTGCGCATGTCCTCGACCGCGATCCTCAAGTGCAACAACTGCGGCGATTCGATGCTGCAGGCCGTATGAGCGCAGCCGCCGGGGGCGGCGGGGCCTCCTCCCTGCTGGCTGACGTGCGGGTCGCCCCGTCGATCCTCTCGGCCGACTTCGGCCGCCTGCGCGAGCAGGTCGGGGAGGTCCTGGCGGCGGGCGCCCGGGTGATCCACGTCGACGTCATGGACGGCCACTTCGTGCCCCCGATCACGGTCGGTCCACTGGTAGTGGCGGCCCTCGTGGAGCAGGTGAAGGCGTCCGGGGCGATCGTCGAGGCGCACCTGATGATCGAGCGCCCCGAGCGGCACGTGGCCGACTTCGCCAGCGCGGGTGCCGACTCGATCACCTTTCATGCCGAGGCCACCCCGCACGTCGCCTACGCGGCCGACGTGATCCGCGCGCAGGGGGCGGGGGTGGGGCTGGCGATCAACCCCGGTACCCCCGTGGGGGCGCTCGCCGAGGTCACGGAGGCGATCGACCTGGCCCTGTGCATGACCGTGAACCCGGGCTGGGGCGGGCAGCCCTTCATCGGGCACTCGCTGCAGAAGATCCCCCGCGTGCGGGCACTCGTCGGCGAGCGGGTGGCGGTCGAGGTCGACGGCGGCATCGACCCCGAGACCGGCCCCGGCTGCCGCGAGGCCGGGGCCAACGTGTTCGTCGCCGGCTCGGCGATCTTCGGGGCGCCCGAACCGGGCGCCGCCTACGCCGCGATCGCCCGAGCCGTCGGGGCCGTCTGATCAGGCCGCCGCAGCGGGCGAGCTGTGGCGGTAGAGCCACGCGAGCAGCACAGCGAGCATTGCCGTGGCGCCGGCGTAGCCCAGCTCGGCCCGCAGTACCTGACCGCTGATCACGGGCGAGAGCATCCACACGAGGAACAGGGCGCCGGCGAGCAGCCAGCAGCCGGCGGCGGCCCGCGCCCGATCGCGCGCCAGGGCCGCCTGGTTCAGAGCCCCCGAGGTGAGATGGAAGCCCATGCCCAGGCCGATCAGCGCCAGGCCGACCCGTCTGTAAGGGTAGGGCTGGCCGAACAGGTGGCTCATCACGAACGGGCCGATCGCCAGCAGCCCGAGCGCCACCGCGAGCGCGAAGGCAGCGATCGCGATGATCGTGATGCGGACGGCGCGGCCGAACGCTGCGTGGCCCTCGGTCGCCTCGAGGCCCGTCAGGTGGGGCAGCAGCGAGGTCTGGATCGCCTGGAAGAGCTGCAGCGGCGCGCGGGCGATCAGGAAGACGTTGAAGACCACCCCCGCCAGCACGCGGCTGGTCGCCGTTGCGTCGACCGTGAGAACCGCAGCGTTCAGCAGCACCTGCTCGGCGACCATGATCCCGGAGACCACGATCGCGAAGTTCGACCCGCGCTGCAATGAGAGCTCATCGGCGCCGACGGCCTCCTGGACGCCCTCGGCGCCCGGGCCCGCAAGGGCAGCGTCGACGTCCTCGATCTCCGGTGCGCCGCGTGCCTCCTCGAGCGCGTCGCGGCGCTCGCCGCTGCGCCGGGCGAAAGCCCACGGGATCACGACCAGCGAGAGCAGCGGCGCCGCGGCGATGCCGGCCGCAACCGCGAGCTGGCCTTCGGCGATCCCGATCGCCACCGCCACCACGAAGCAGAACCGGGCGAACGACTCCATCAGCACGAGGCCCCCGTAGAGGGCGAAGTACTGGTGGCCGGCGAGCCAGCCGCGCGCGAAGTAGCTGGCGGCGTAGGCGAGCGTGCCCACGACGAGCACGACGTAGAGCCCGCTGGAGTGCTGGAACACGTGGTTGACGATCGGTTCGCGCAGCAGCAGCGCTGCGATCAGGAACGCGAGCGCGAAGCCGGCCTGCAGCGCGATCGGCACCCTCAGGCTGTGCTCCGTCTGGCCTCGGGCCCGCCGCTCCGCGATCGTCCGCGAGAGCAGCTGTTCGATCGGCCGGTAGATCACGGAGATGATCACGAACATGACCGACCACAGCACGTCGATTCGCTTGGCGGCGGGGGCGCGGAGGACGTGGCTGGCGATCGAGAAGTAGGCGAACGTCAGCAGGCCCGTCGCAGCGATCCCGATCGACAGGATGCGGGCGCCGCGGCCGTATGAGCCCGTCGCGCGCCCCGAGGAGGCGCTAGACGCGGACAAGCAACATCGTCCAGGGGAACGGCGAGCGCACCTCGACGACCTCCCCGTGACGCGACAGCAGCGCCACGAACGAGCGCCGGGACCAGTGGTTGAGGTGGCCCGGCGTGTTGCCGAGCGACTTCCAGTAGGCCCCGCGGGCGACGTTCAAAGCCCGCCACAGGGGCTCGCGCGGGACCGACACGAGCAGGTGGCTCCGCGCGCAGCGGCTCATCTGGGCAAGCGTGTCCTGCGGCTCGGGCACATGCTCGAGCACCTCGATCGCGCTCACGAGGTCGAACTCGTCCTCGCCGAACGGCAGCTCACCGGGCGCCATCACCCGGTACTCGAGGTTGGGGGCCGTGTGCATCGTCCAGCCGGCCTGGATCGAGTCCTCCTCGAGGTCGACGCCGACGATCGCGGCCCTCGCGAAGGCGCCGGGCCCAGCGCTGCACGAGCACACCCTCGCCGCAGCCGACGTCGAGCACCGAGGACGGGGCGGCGGCCGCGAACAGGTCGTCGAGGTCGCGCTCGAAGCCCGCCATCAGGCGCCGCACGAGCGGGTTGCCGGAGCCGTACTTGTCGTAGGTGTTGCCGGTGACGATCCCGTCGCTGGAGACGGTCACCTCGCTCACATCCTCACCGCCTCGCCCTGCCTCGGTCGCGGCAGCGACGGCTCACCGGGGGCGCCCGGCGCCACCGCGGCCGCGCCCGCGGCGTCCCCGGGTTCGTAGTGCGACGGCGCCACGCCGAGCTCCAGCTCGATCCGACGCACGCGCTCGTAGGTCCGCTGGGTCATCGCGCGCTGGGCGGCAAGCAGGTCTCCGATCACCCCGAGCGCCCACAGCACGACGGCGGCGATGAACAGCACCGCGCCGAGGATCAGCGACTGCACGTGGCCCTTGCCGTTGCCTTCGGCGTAGGCGACCGCGAACCGGATCCACACCCCCACGGCCGCGATCCCGATCACGGCCGCGAGGCTCCAGAACACGCGCAGCGGCTCATACTGCGCGTAGATCCGGAAGATCGAGATCGCGTTGCGACGGACGTAGGCGCCCATCGAGGGGAACAGCCGCGACTCCCGCGTCTGCGGGTTCGTGCGCACGGGGACGTGGTCGATCGCCACGAGCAGCTTGCCCGCCTGGATGATCGTCTCGAGCGTGTAGGTGAACTTCGACACCACCATCATCTGGATCGCCGCCTCGCGGTTGTAGGCGCGGAAGCCCGAGGTGGTGTCCGGGACGGAGGTCGAGGAGGCCTGTCGGACGACCCACGAGCCGAGCCGCTGCAGCGTCTTCTTCAACGGCGAGAAGTGCTCGATTCCGCCCACCTCGCGGTCGCCGACGACCATGTCGGCCCGGCCCTCGACGATCGGCGCGACGAGCCGGGCGATGTCGGGGCCGTAGTACTGGTTGTCGGCGTCGGTGTTGACGATCACGTCGGCGCCGAGCTTCAAGGCGGTGTCGATCCCCGCCTGGAAGCCGGTCGCGAGGCCCTTGTTGTTGGTCAGGCGGACGAGGTGGTCGACGCCGAGCTCGCGCGCCACGGCGATCGTGCGGTCGGTCGAGCCGTCGTCGATCACGAGCCACTGCACCACGTCGAAGCCCTCCACCTGCCGGGGAAGGTCCGCGAGCGTCTGGGGGAGCTGCTCCGCCTCGTTGAAGCAGGGGATCTGGATGATGAGCTTCATCTGCGTGATTGCCTAGACTTGTCCTCCAGCCAGTATCCCAAAGCGCAGGTCACGGTCTTGGCGCCACGTCTCTGGACCGGCCCCGCCGGCGCGGGCGCCGGCGCACGACGGCCAAGGCTTCGATGGAAAGCGCGACGCTCACCCGGTCTGCACCGGGCTCGACACGGCCGGCCCGCTGGCGTTCACTCGCCGGCGCCGGCTGGGCCCGGATCGCCTTCGCCGCGATGTGCCTGGCGGCCCTGATCGGCTTCCTGGCCTACCCGACCTACCCGACATACGACTCCTTCTACGCCCTGCTCTGGGGACGGGACCTGCTGCACCTGCACCTGCCGGACTTCAGGGTCTACCGAGGGCCCACCGAGCACCCCCTGGCGATCTTCTTCGGCGTCTTCTGCTCGATCTTCGGCCAGGGTGGGGCACGGTTGATGGTGCTCGGCTCGATCGCCTCGTTCGTCGCGCTCGTGGCGGGGGGCTACCGGCTCGGACGCCTGTGCTTCGGGCCCGTCGTCGGCGTTGTCACGGCGCTCCTCGTGCTGAGCCGTTTCTTCGTCGAGAACCTCGCCGCGCAGGGGTACCTCGACATCACCTACCTCGCCCTGATCGTGTGGGCGGTGGCACTGGAGGTGGAGCGCCCCCGGCGCGGGACGCCGGTGCTGCTGCTGCTCGCGGCTGCCGGCCTGCTGCGGCCCGACGCGTGGGTCGCCAGCGGCGTCTACTGGCTGTGGTGCTCGTGGCGGGCGGACAACCGCACCAGGCTCAGATACCTGCTGCTGGCCGCGATCGCGCCCGTCGTGTGGGCGGGAATGGACGCGCTCGTCACCGGCAACCCCCTGTATTCGCTGACGGCCACCGCCGGCCTCGCGCAGGAACTGGAACGGACGCAGGGGTTCACCAGCGTGCTCGGCTCGCTCTGGAGCTATGGCGTTCGCATCGACAAGCTCCCCGTGCTGCTCGGCGGCCTGATCGGGATCCCACTGGCCGTGTGGCTGGCGCCGCGCAGGTCGCTGGCGCCGCTGGCCATGCTCGCCGTCCTGCTCGGCGTCTACCTGGCCGAGGGCGCCGTTGGGGCGTCGGTCGTCGACCGCTACCTGCTCGGTGCGGCCACGATGCTGCTGCCGTTCTGCGCCGTCGCGATCGGCGGCTGGTCGATGCTCCGTCCCGGCTCGGCGGCCCGCCGGGCTTGGATCGCCGGCGCCGCCGCTCTGCTCGTCTTCGGCGTCGCCTCCGTGGTGAGCACGCTCAGCCTGTCGAACCTGCGCACGACGCTCGCATACCACGAGGACTTTCACGAGGGCCTCGCGAGCGCGCTCGCGGACCCCCGCGTGAAGGCGCAGCTGCGTCGCTGCCCGCTCGTCTCGCTACCCGACAACAAGCTGATCCCGGACGCTCGCTGGATCCTCGACACGGTCGGCCAGGACAACATCGTCGCGCGCAGCCAGGCGCGGGCCGAGGTCGCCCGTCACGATCACGCGCTCGAGGACCGCATCCGTGCCGGCAGCGTCGCCGTCTACCCGCTCGGCGCGGCCGTGTTCTTCGAGGCGATCGTGGACGTCGGCGACGACCCCCACGACCAGGTGCCCCTGACCGGCTTCAGGCGCGTCTACACGAGCCGCTACTACGCGGTCTATGCGAACTGCTGAGACGCAAGCGCGCGGCGGGCCGGCCCCTCGCGGCGCTCCCCCTAGCGGTGGGCGCGATCTTCGCGCGTGGGCCTGGAGCGGCCTGGCCGTCGTGCTCGCCGGCGGCCTCGCGCTGCGGCTGTGGGGCGTGCGCCAGGGCCTGCCCTACGCCTTCAACACGGACGAGGACCAGCACTTCGTGCCGCGTGCGATCAAGATGTTCGCCGACGGCACGCTGAACCCCCACTACTTCGCCAACCCGCCCGCCTACACGTACGCGCTGCACGCCCTGTTCGCGCTCTCCTACGGCGGCGCAGCCGGCGCCGAGCAGGCGTTCGCGCTGCATCCGCAAGCCCTGTACACGCTCGCGCGGGTGCTCGCCGCGGTGCTCGGGACGGGGGCGCTGTGGCTGCTTTACCTGACCGGGGCACGTCTGTTCAACCGCGCCGTCGGCCTGCTCGCGGCGGCGATCGAGGCGGTCGCGTTCCTGCCCGTCTTCTACGCCCACCTCGCGCTCAACGACGTCCCCACGCTGGCCCCGTTGAGCCTGTCGCTGCTCGGCAGCGCCGGCATCCTGCGGCGCGGGCGCCTGCGCGACCACGCCCTCGCGGGCGTCGGGCTCGGGCTCGCCTGTGCGAGCAAGTACACCGCCGGGATCGCGCTGCTGCCGTTGCTGAGCGCCGCGGCCACCCGCTTCCTCGACACGCCCGCCGACGCCAGGCGACGCGCCGTCCTCGGCCTTGTGACGGCGGCGGCGTGCGCACTCGCCGCGTTCGTGCTCGCAAACCCGTACGCGCTGCTGGACTACTCGAGCTTCCGGGCCGAACTCGCCCACCAGTCGACGCTGTCGGCCGAAGCTCAGGGCAAGCTCGGCGCACCCCGCGAGGGCGGCGTCCTCTACTACCTGTGGACGCTGACGTGGGGCCTCGGCTGGGTTCCCGCGCTCGCCGCCCTCGGCGGGGCGGTCACGATCTGGCGTCGCGAGCGGGCGCTCGGCTGGCTGCTGGTCCCGGCCCCGCTGGCGTTCCTCGCGTTCATGGGCCTCGAGGGCCGCTACTTCGGGCGTTGGCTGCTGCCGATCTTCCCGATCCTGTGCCTGCTCGCGGCCCACTTCACCGTCGCGCTCGCCGGCGCGCTGACGGCCCGCCGCGGTCGCCTCGTGCGGACCGCGGTGCTGGCCGCGCTGGTTGCGGGGCTGCTCGTCCAGGGGCTCCTCTACAGCGTCCACTCGGGTCTCGTGCTCGCGCGCGCCGACACCCGCAACCTGACCCGTGCGTGGATGCTCGCCCACATCCCGCGGGGGTCCAAGATCGTCGTCGAGCCGGTCGCTCCGAACGAATGGGCAAACGTTCGCCGGCCCGGCAGCTCGACCGCGTCGAACCCGCCGCTGTGGCGGAAGTATCCCTCGATGCTCGACCGCATCTCCCCGTCCGGGTCGCTGTTGGCCCGGCCGACGCAGATCAGCATCGAGGACTACGAGCGCACGCTCGCGCCCGCCCTGATCGGCTACTACCAGCGCCACGGCTACTGCTGGGTGATCAGCGGCTCGACCCAGTCCGGGCGCGCGTACAGCGATCCCCGCGCCGTGCCGCTCGCGATCGCCTACTACCGCGCCCTCGCCGCGCGCGCACAGGTTGCCTTCCGCGCCTCGCCCTATGTCCGTGGCCATGCCCCGAGCGCGTTCAACTTCGACTGGAGCTTCGACTACTACCCGCTCGCCTACGAGCGGCCGGGACCGCTGATGACCGTCTACCGTTTGCGGGGCCCGGGCTGCGGGTAGCGCGACGGGGTTGTCCAGCCGGCCAGAGATATCCTGAGCCCGATGGCAAGCTGCACCGACACCGATAGGGCACACCTCGAGCGCGCGGTCGAGCTCGCCCGCCGGGGCACCGGGAACGTACGCCCGAACCCCGTTGTGGGGGCGGTCGTGGCCCGTGATGGCACGGTCCTCGGCGAGGGCTGGCACCGCGAGTACGGCGGAGCCCACGCCGAGGTCAACGCGATCGAGGCGTGCGGGATGGAGGACCTCACCGGGGCCACCCTCTACGTCTCGCTCGAGCCCTGCTGCCACGAGGGCAAGACGCCGCCCTGCACCGAGGCGATCCTGCAGGCGGGGATCGCGCGCGTGGTCGTGGCCTCCGACGACCCCACCGAGAAGGCGGCCGGACGGGGGCTCGGGATCCTGCGCGATGAAGGCGTCGAGATCGTCCTCGCCGACGGCGAGGTCGCACGCGCGGCGCGCCTGCTCAACCAGGCGTTCCGCAAGCACGCCCGCGTCGGGCGCCCCTGGGTCCTGTTCAAGTCGGCGATGACGCTCGACGGCAAGGTGGCCACGCGCAGCGGCGACTCGCAGTGGATCAGCGGCGACGCCAGTCGCGGCCTCGCGCACCGCTGGCGGGCTTCCGTCGACGCCGTCGTCGTGGGCATCGGGACGGCGCTCGCCGACGACCCCCAACTGACCGCGCGCCCGGACGGGACACCCACTGATCCCGGCTCCCAGCCGCGACGGGTCGTCTTCGACTCGCTCGCCCGCGTGCCCCCGGGCTCCCGCCTCGTGGCGGCCGCCGCCGAGATCCCCCTGACCGTCGTCGTATCCCGCGCCGCCGCGCGGGCGGACACCGAAGCGCTTGAAGCCGCGGGCGTGCAGGTGCTCGTTGCGACCGGCGAAAACGAGCCGGCCCGGGTCCGTTCCGGGCTCGACCAGCTCGGCGCGATGGGCGTCGCCTCGGTCCTGCTCGAGGGCGGGCCCCACCTCGCCGGGGCCTTCCTCGACGCCGGCGAGATCGACGAACTGCGCCTGTTCCTGGCGCCGCTGCTGCTCGGCGGCAGCGCCGCCCGCGACCCGCTCGAGGGGGAAGGGGTCGAGCGCATCTCCGAGGCCCTGCGCGCGTTGACGTTCAGCTGCGAGAGCGTCGGTGAGGACCTGCTCATCTCGGCGCGGCTGCGGGAATGGTGAGGGCGCTGGCGCGCCCGGGCACGGCCGGTGAACGGTGTTCACCGGCCTGATCGCCGATCTCGGCGCCATCAGCGCGCTCGAGCGCGACGAGCTCGGCGCGCGCCTCGAGATCGCCACGGCCCTCGCGGGTGAGCTCGCGCCGGGCGACTCGGTCGCGGTCAACGGCGTCTGCCTGACGGCAACCGAGGTCAACGGGAGCGGCTTCCGGGCCGAGGCGATGGCAGAGACCCTGAGGCGCTCGTCGCTGGGCTGCCTGAGCGAGGGCTCGCGGGTGAACCTCGAGCTGCCCCTGCGGGCGACGGACCGCCTCGGCGGGCACTTCGTCCAGGGTCACGTCGACGGCACCGGCGTGATCCGCGACGTTCGCGAGGAGGGCTTCGCGAGCGTGATCGAGCTGAGCGCGCCGTCCGAGCTCTGTCGCTATCTGGTGGAGAAGGGGTCGGTCGCGCTCGACGGGGTGAGCCTGACCGTGAGCGCGCTCACCCCCGAGGGCTTCGCCGTCTCGCTGATCCCGGAGACGCTGGAGCGGACCAACCTCGGCACACTGAAGGAGGGCGCGATCGTCAACATCGAGGTCGACGTCCTCGCCAAGCACATCGAGCGCCTGCTGGAGGTGCGCACATGAGCCCGACCACGGCCACCCCGTTCGCCACGATCGAGCGGGCGATCGAAGAGATCCGTCAGGGACACATGGTTGTCGTCTGCGACGACGAGGACCGGGAGAACGAGGGCGACCTCACGCTCGCCGCGCAGTTCGCCACGCCCGAGGCGATCAACTTCATGGCCAAGGAGGGACGCGGCCTGATCTGCCTCTCGCTGACACCCGAGCGCTGCGACGAGCTCGGCCTCGATCTGATGGCGGCCAAGAACGAGTCGGCGTTCGAAACGCCGTTCACCGTCTCGATCGAGGCGCGCGAGGGCGTCACCACGGGGATCTCCGCCCACGACCGCGCGCACACGATCCAGGTCGCGATCGACCCCGAAAGCAGGCCCCGCGACCTCGTCCAGCCGGGCCACGTGTTCCCGCTCAAGAGCCGCGCCGGCGGCGTGCTCGAGCGCGCCGGCCAGACCGAGGCGGCGGTCGACCTCGCACGCCTCGCCGGACTCAACCCGGCCGGCGTGATCTGCGAGGTCATGAACGACGACGGCACGATGGCCCGGGTGCCCGACCTCGTGGAGTACTGCGCCCGGCACGGGCTGTGCATGATCACGGTCGCCGACCTGATCGCCTACCGGCGCCGCCACGACAAGCTCGTCGAACGGGTCGTCGCGACAAGCCTGCCGACGACCTTCGGGGACTTCGAAGCGGTCGGCTACCGCTCGCTGGTCGACGACAAGCACCACGTCGCGCTCGTCAAGGGGGACGTCGCCGGGCGTCCCGACGTGCTCGTGCGGGTGCACTCGGAGTGCCTGACGGGCGACGTCTTCCACTCGCTGCGCTGCGATTGCGGAGAGCAGCTGGAATCGGCCCTGTCGATGATCGAGCGGGAGGGCGCGGGCGTGCTGCTGTACCTCTCCCAGGAGGGGCGCGGGATCGGCCTGCTGAACAAGCTCCGCGCCTACCGGTTGCAGGAGGACGGCCTCGACACGGTCGAGGCCAACGAGCGTCTGGGCCTGCCGGCGGACCTGCGCGACTACGGCATCGGCGCCCAGATCCTCGTCGACCTCGGCCTCGGCTCGATCAGGATCCTCACGAACAACCCCAAGAAGATCCGCGGGCTCGAGGGCTACGGGCTGTCGGTCGCCGCCCAGATCCCGATCGAGCATGCCCCCAACGAGCACAACGCCGACTACCTGCGCACGAAGGCCGAGCGGATGGGCCACACGCTCCACCACCAGGGTCTCAACGTCGACGCCGAGCTGCTGCGCTCCGAGCGCGAGCACGACGAGGCGTCCGGCGAGGACGCCGCCGGGGCAGCGGAGGGGCACGGTTGAGCGAGCGCTTCGCGATCGCCGTCGCCCGCTTCTACGAGGAGCTCGCCGAGCGGCTGGTGGCGGGGGCGAGGGCGACGTTCGCCGAGCATCGGCTGCCCGCGCCGGAGCTGCTGGACGTCCCGGGCGCGTTCGAGCTCCCGCTGGCGGCGCGCTACGCAGCCGGCACGGGGCGCTACGCGGGTGTCGCCTGCCTCGGCGCCGTGATCCGCGGCGAGACCGACCACTACGACTTCGTCTGCGCCGAGACGGCGCGGGGGGTGATGCGCGTCCAGCTCGACACGGGCGTGCCGTGCGCGTTCGGCGTGCTGACGTGCCAGACGATGGAGCAGGCGCTCGCGCGCGCCGGCGGCGACAAGCGTGACCAGGGCCGCCACGCAGCCGAGGCCGTGATCGCGATGGCTGCGCTGCGGAGCCGGCTCGCAAGCGGCTAGACTGCCCCGATGGCCAAGGTTTGTCACAGCTGCGGGAAGGGGCCGGCATTCGGCCAGAGCCGCAGCCACTCGATGGTCGCGACCAAGCGCCGCTTCGACCCCAATCTGCAGAAGGTCAGGATCATGGTCGGCAAGGCGCCCCGGCGCGTCTACGTCTGCACGCGCTGCCTCAAAGCCGGCAAGGTGACCAAGGCCCTTTGAGGGGTGGCCGGACGGCCGAGGGACCCGCGCCAGGGCCCCCACGCCGTCCAGCTCCGTCGCCGCTCGTGGGCGGCGGATCGGCGCAGGCGCGCGCGAAGGTGATAGGAGTGTCGCGGTGACAGACACGAACCTGGTCCGATTTCGCGCCGCGGTGGCCGGTGCGCTGGCGCACCTGGAGTCGCGCCGCCAGGAGGTCAACGACCTGAACGTCTTCCCCGTCGCCGACGGGGACACCGGCGACAACATGGCCCTCACGCTGCGCGCCGTGCTCGCCGAGCTCGACCGCCTACAGGCGGGTGGCGAGCGCACGATCGACGAGATCGGCCGCGAGGAGATCGTCCATTCGGTCGCCCGCGCGGCCCTGCTGGGCGCCCGCGGGAACTCTGGCGTGATCCTCTCGCAGCTGATCCGGGGCGCCGCCGAGGAGCTCGTCTCGAGGCCCGGCCAGCTGATCGACGCGACCCTGATCGGAGCCGCGCTGGCGAACGCGGCCGACCGCGCCTACTCCTCCGTGCGGGAACCCGCGGAGGGCACGATCCTCACGGTCGCCCGCGAGATGGCGCACAAGATCGTCACGGACGTCGCCCACAGCCCCGACCCGCGGCTCGGCCCGGCGACCCCCGGGATGCGCAGGATCAGGCGATCGCCGACGCCCTCGAGCGCGCCGTGCTCGCCGGCGAGCAGTCGGTCAAGCGCGGACCGGAGCTGCTCGCAGCACTGCGCGAAGCGGGCGTCGTCGACGCGGGCGGCTACGGGCTCACGATCATCTTCGCCGGCGTCGTGGCGGCCCTGCGCGGGGAGGACCCGCCGCCGCTGGACCACCACGCGCCGGCCCGCATCACACACCCCGAGCACATCTCCGGCACCTACCGCTTCTGCACCAACTTCGCCGTCACGGGCAGCGAGCTGAGCCCGGCACGGTTCGTCGGTCGCCTCGAGGAGCTCGGCGACTCGGTGCTCGTGGTCGGCGACGAGACGACCCTGAAGGTGCACCTGCACACCGACGAGCCCGAGCTCGCGACCGCCGTGTTCGCGGGCGCCGGGGAGGTCTCGCGGCTGGACGTGGCCGACATGCGCGCCCAGGTGGCCGAGCGCGAGGGCAGGCTGCGGGAGTCGCCGGCGACATCCGTCGCGGGCACGCCGGGTGCCTGGGCCGAGCCGGCACCGATTGCCGCGCCGCTCACCGGGTCGAGCGGCGAGCGCGCGGGCGTGGACGCTCACCGGGGCCCGAGCGCCGGCGAGGGCGCAGCCGCCACGGCCGTGTGGGCGTGCTCGGCACCCCCGCCGGAGTCGCTGCGGGCGCACGCTGCTGCGCGGTCGCCGTCGTCAGCGGGGACGGGCTGCGCGAGCTCTTCCACGAGCTCGGCGTGCACACGATCGACGGCGGCCCCACGCTCAACCCCTCGACGTACGACCTGCTCGCCGGGATCCACGCGGTTCCCGCGGAGGAGGTAGTCCTGCTCGCCAACAGCGCCAACGTGATCATGGCGGCCGAGCACGCCGCCCGACTGTCGGACAAGCAGGTCCTCGTCGCCCCGACGACCAGCCAGCAGGCGGGCCTGGCCGCGGCCGTGGCGCTGGCGCCCGAACGCTCGGTCGAGGAGAACGCGCAGGCGGTCGGCGAAGCGCTCGCGCGAGTGCGCACCGGTGCGGTCGCGCCGGCGGCCCGCGACGACGCCCAGGGTCGCTTCAGGAGCGGCGAGGCGGTCGGCTTCGTCGAGGACGAGGTCCATCGCGTGGGGCGAGCCCCGAGCGACGCTCCGGGCCGTCGTCCAGGAGCTCGCTCGGCCGCGCGCCGGCAGCGAGCCGCCCGAGCTGATCAGCGTGCTCGCCGGCGAGGGCGCGCCGGTCGGGCTCGAGCAGATCGACGGCCTGCACGGCGGCGAGGTCGAGCTCGAACTTCGTCACGGCGGCCAGGCCGCGTACTGGTGGCTGCTCGCGGCGGAGTAGCTCGCGCCGGCGGATACGACCGCCGCGGCACTCATGATTGCTCGCCTCATGACGGCCACCACGTCGCAGCCAATGGAGGCGGTCGCGGCGCCTGAGCGGGAGCTCGCCGGCGGGCCGCGCGCGTTCGCATCGAAGCGGCCGCTGAGCCGCACCGAGCTGGCCGGGGCGCCCGTGCGCTGGCCCCGGCCCTCGCGGCTGTCCGCACCGCTGCCGGCGCCGGGCCGACGAGCGGCTGCGGCGCTGGAGGCGCTCGGGCTGCGCAGCCTCGGCGACCTCCTCGAGCACCTCCCCGTCGACAGTCGCGAGGGCCGGACGGTCACGGGCCTGCAGCGTGGGCGAGCAGGCGACGATCGCGGTACAGGTGCGCCGGATCGCCTCCCGGCCGGTCCGCAGGCGGGGGATGCGCCCGCTCGTCGAGGCGGTCGTGTTCGACGCCACCGGGACGGTACGGGCCACCTTCTTCAACCAGCCGTGGCTGCTGGAGCGATACGGCCCGGGTACGCGGCTGCTGTTGCACGGCAAGGCCGACGGTCGCGGAGGGTTCCGGGTCTCCCACCACGCGCCCGGGGGCGAGGCGGTGGGCGGCCACGCCGGGCGCCGAGGCGGGCGCTGTCGCCCACTACCCGGCCTCCGACGGGATCAGCTCGACCCAGATCCTGACGCTCGTGCAGGGGGCCCGCGACGCCCTCGGGGACGTCGTGGAGCCGCTGCCCGCCGCGATCCGGACCCGTGAGCGGCTGCCAGACCGGGCCGGTGCGCTCGCGGCGATGCACTTCCCACGGACGCCGGCGGAGCCCGAGCTCGGCCGGCGTCGCCTCGCCTTCGAGGAGCTGCTGCTCGGCCAGCTCGCCCTGCTGCGCCGGCGAGCGGCACGCGACGCCCTCACCGGAGCGGTCGCGCTCGACGGCGAGCCCGGGCTCAGCGAGCGCTGGCTGCGAGGCGGCCTGCCGTTCGCGCCCACCGGCGATCAGCTGCGGGCGATCGAGACGCTGAGGAGGGACCTCGCGCGGACGCGGCCGATGCAGCGGCTGCTGATGGGCGAGGTCGGAAGCGGCAAGACGGTGGTCGCGCTGTTCGCGATGCTGCGCGCGGTCGAGGAGGGCCACCAGTCGGCGTTGATGGCGCCCACCGAGACGCTCGCCGAGCAGCATTTCGCGACGCTGCAGCGGCTGCTCGGCGGTGAGCCGGTGGCGGCGGCGCTGCTCACGGGCTCGACCCCGGCAGGCAGGCGCCGGGACATCCTCGCCAAGCTCGCCAGCGGCGAGCTGCCGCTCGCTCGTCGGCACGCACGCGCTGATCGAGCCCGACGTCGCGCTTCGCCTCGCTGGCGCGTCGCGGTGATCGACGAGCAGCACCGTTTCGGCGTGCGCCAGCGGGCGGCGCTCGACGCGAAGGGCGCCGCGCCCACACACTGCACATGACGGCCACGCCGATCCCGCGGACGCTCGCGCTCGCCCGCTACGGAGACCTCGACGCGAGCACGCTGCGGGAGCTCCCGGCGGGGCGTCGGGCGATCGCGACGCGGCTGCGTCGCCGGCGAGCAGGAGCGCGCCGAGGCCTACGAGGAGCTGCGCGTGGAGCTCGATCGCGGTCGCCAGGCCTACGTCGTCTGCCCACTGGTCGAGGAGGCAGAGCGGAGGAGCAGGGCCCGGCCGACGGACCTGCGGGCCGCGACCGCCGAGGTCGAGCGGCTGCGCGCGGGCGAGCTCGCCGGCCTGCGAGCTCGCGCTGCTGCACGGCGGGATGCGCCCGCGCGAGAAGCAGGCGGCGATGTCGGCGTTCGCGGCGGGCCGGGCGCAGGTTCTCGTCGCCACGACCGTGATCGAGGTCGGGATCGACGTCCCGAACGCGACGGTGATGCTGATCGAGAACGCCGAGCGCTTCGGGATCTCCCAGCTGCACCAGCTGCGGGGTCGGGTCGGCCGCGGCGAGCACCCCGCGAATGCTGCCTGCTCGCCGGCCCCTCGGGGCCGGCGGCCTCGCCGCGGCTGCGGGCGCTGGTCGAGCACACGCGACGGCTTCCGGCTCGCCGAGATCGACCTGCGGCTGCGCCGCGAGGGGGAGCTGATCGGAACGCGCCAGTCGGGCCTTTCCGCCTTCCGCGTCGCGCGCCTGCCAGAGGACGAAGACCTGCTGGAGCGCGCGCGGGCGGGCGCCGAGGCGATCGTCACGCACGACCCGCAGCTGCTCGCGCCCGAGCACGCCCTGCTCCCGCAGGCCCTCGAGCAGGGCTTGCAGGAGCGTGACGAGCGGCCGATCCCGGCCTGAGCGCGTCGGCGTGGCCGCGTGCGGGTGATCGCTGGCAGCCTCGGCGGGCGGCGGCTGAAGGCGCCGCCGGGTCGGCTCACCAGGCCCACCTCCGAGCGCGTCAGCGAGGCCCTGTTCGCGATGCTCGGCGGGCTCGAGGGGGCGAGCGTGCTCGACCTGTTCGCGGGGACCGGCGCGCTGGGGATCGAGGCGCTCTCGCGCGGCGCCGAGCGGGCCGTGTTCGTCGAGCGCGACGCGACCGCCCTGCGTGTCCTGCGCGAGAACCTCGCCGCGCTCGGGCTGTCCGCTCAGCGCGCGCAGGTTCGGCCGCGGCGACGCGCTCGCTGCGATCCGCGACGCGCACGGCGAGCGGGAGACATACGATCTGCTGCTCATCGATCCCCCCTACGGCCATGTCCGACGTTGGCAGGCCGAGCTGGCGGCGGCGATTGCCGCCGCTGCTCGCCCCCGGGGCGCGCGTCGTCGTCGAGAGCGACCGGCGTGCGCCGTTGAGGCTGCTCGCGCCCGTCGACCGGGAACGGCGCTACGGAGACACTACGATCACAATCCACTCGCTCACCATGAGCGCAGCCCAGAAGTCGATCGCCATCTGCCCGGGCTCCTACGACCCGGTCACGAACGGCCACCTCGACGTGATCCGCCGCGCCGCGGCGCTCTACGACGAGGTTGTCGTGGCCGTCGTCAACCGCTCGGTGCGCAAGAGCAGCGCCCTGTTCGGGATCGAGGACCGCGTCGGCTTCATCGAGCGGCGCCACGGCGGACCTCGAGCGGCGTGCGCGTGCAGCCGTTCTCCACCCTCGTCGTCGATTTCGCGCGAGAGGTGGGCGCGCGTGCGATCGTGAAGGGACTGCGGGCGATCTCCGATTTCGAGTACGAGCTCGAGATGAACCAGCTCAACCGCCGCCAGGACCCCGAGATCGAGTCGGTCTACCTGATGGCCAGCCCGCTGTACAGTTTCCTTTCATCCAGCGGCGTCAAGGAGCTCGCCACGTTCGGGGGTCGGATCGACGACCTCGTCCCGGCGGAGGTGGCCCGGCGCTTGCAGGAAGAGCTGCGACGCTGACGAAACTGGACATGAGGAGCGATGGCGAACTTGAAGATTTCAGGCGCGGGGCGGGACGCCCCGCGGAGGTGAACCGATAGCGATGGACGTGCTCGTACTGATAGACAAGCTGGACGATCTCGTCCACAACGCCAAGACCGTTCCCGCTGAGCGACTCCGTCCGGGTCGACAAGGAGGAGATCTACGACATCCTCGACCAGATGCGGGCCACGATCCCCGAGGAGATCAAGCAGGCCCGCTGGATCGTCAAGGAGCGCCAGGAGATGCTCGCGGAGGCCAAGAAGGAGGCCGAGCGGATCATCAAGGACGCCCGCGAGCGCCAGGAGCGGCTGGTCGGCGACGAGGAGGTCACCAAGCAGGCCGAGCGGGCCGCCGAGGACATCGTCGAGGACGCCCGGGCACGCGAGCGCGAGATCCGGCTCGGCGCCGAGGACTACGCCGACGAGATCCTCAACACGCTCGAGGTCAACCTGTCGAAGTTCATCGCCGCCGTCCAGCGGGGCCGCGAGCGCCTGCAGGGCAAGGACGAACCCGCCGAAGTCAGCTAGGCGCGGCGCTCGCCGCGGGCTGGCGGATTTGCGTGGACACTGCTGCGGTAGTGTCACGCCGTGCGCACGGATCAGGGCCTCTACAAGCTCCGCGTCGCCAAGACGCTGCTCGACACGGGCATCTTCGCGCCGACACGTCCGGACCGGGCGCTGCGTTCGCTCGGCGCGCTGCGACGGTGGGGGGCGACCCCGGCGGCCGCCTACGAGGGAGCCGCGGCGCGCTACCCGGACAGGGTCGCGATCGTCGACGAGCGGGGATCGCTGACGTTCACGGAGGTCCACCATCGCACCAACGCGCTCGCCAGCGGCCTGCGGGCCGCGGGCGTGGGCGAGCGGGACGGGGTGGCGATCATGTGCCGGAACCACCGCGGCTTCATCGACGCGACGGTGGCGTGCTCGAAGCTCGGGGCTAGCGCGCTGTATCTCAACACGGCGTTCGCAGCGCCCCAGATCGCCGACGTGCTCGAGCGCGAGGAGCCGGTCGCGGTGATCTACGACGCCGAGTTCGCGGGCCTGGTCGAGGCCGGCGCCGAGGGGCGCAAACGCTTCGTCGCCTGGAGCGACCCCGGCGAGCTTCTGCCCGACCCGACGCTCGAGAGCCTGATCGCCTCAGGCGAGGATGGCGAGCTGACGCCGCCGAGCGAGAAAGGCCGGGTCGTGATCCTCACCTCTGGAACGACCGGCTCGCCGAAGGGTGCGACGCGCAAGGAGCCGGAGTCGCTCGAGCCGGTCGCCGCGCTGCTCTCGAAGATCCCGCTGCGGGCGCGTGAGACGACGATGATCGCCGCGCCGATGTTCCACTCGTGGGGGTTCGCCCACTTCACGATCGCGCTCCCGCTGGCCTCCACACTCGTCCTGCGCCGGCGCTTCGACCCCGAGGAGACGCTGCGGGCGGTCGCCCAGCACCGGGCGAGCACGTTGGCTCTGGTGCCGGTGATGCTGCAGCGGATCCTCGAGCTGCCCGAGACGACGATCGCGCGCTATGACGTCAGCTGCCTGCGGATCATCGCGCTGAGCGGGTCCGCCCTGCCCGGCGAGCTGGCGATCCGGGCGATGGACACGTTCGGCGACGTCCTCTACAACCTCTACGGCTCGACCGAGGTGGCGTGGGCGACGATCGCCACCCCGGAGGACCTGCGCGCGGCCCCCGGCACGGCAGGCCGGCCGCCGCTGGGGACGGTGGTGAAGCTGCTCGACGAGCGCGGCCGGGAGGTGGCAAAGGGCCAGAGCGGGCGGATCTTCGTGGCGAACGAGATGATGTTCGACGGCTATACGGGCGGCGGCAGCAAGGAGATCGTCGGGGGGCTGATGAGCACGGGGGACGTCGGGCGCCTCGACGCCGCCGGACGGCTGTTCGTGGACGGCCGCGACGATGAAATGATCGTCAGCGGCGGCGAGAACGTGTTCCCGCGCGAGGTCGAGGACCTGCTCGCCGATCACGCCGCGATCGAGGAGGTCGCGGTGATCGGCGTACCCGACGCGGAGTTCGGCCAGCGGCTGAAGGCGTTCATCGTCCTGCGCCCGGGCGAGCGGGTCTCCGAGGAGGACGTCAAGCGCCATGTGAAGGGGAACCTCGCCCGCTACAAGGTCCCCCGCGACGTGGCGTTCCTCGAGGAGCTGCCCCGCAACGCCACCGGCAAGATCGTCAAGCGGGAGCTGCGCGAGGAGGAGCAGCCAGAGCGTCGCTAGCCTTGCTTCGATGGCCCCACGCGCCGACGACCTCGACCTCGCCGGGCTGAGACTGAGCCCGGGCGAGGGACGCAAGCTCGACCTCGACGTCGAGATCGAGCCGCTCCTCCTCGGGAGCGAGCGCTACCTCGCCGAGCCCCCCCGAATCCCCGTGCGGCTCGAGGTCTCGCGGATGATGGGGGGCGGCTATGCGCTGCGGATGCGCTTCCGTGCGAGCGCGGCCGGGCCGTGCATGCGCTGCCTCAAGGACGCCGGGCCCGCGGTGGACGTCGAGGCGCGCGAGATCGACATGCCGGGCGACCACGGCCCGGACGGGGCCGAGCTGGACAGCCCCTACGTGCACGAGGAGACGCTCGACCTGAGTGCCTGGGCCCACGACGCGTTCGCGCTCGCGCTGCCGACGAAGCTGCTCTGTCGCGAGGACTGCCTCGGCCTCTGCCCGGTCTGCGCGGCCGACCTCAACGAGGCGGGGGCCGATCATCACCACGACGCGGAGCCCGATCCGCGGTGGGCACCCCTGCGCGAGCTGAAGCTGGAATAGCGAACGAGGGCTGGTAGCCTTCTCCGGGCTCATGGCCGTACCCAAGAAAAAGCAGTCGCACAGCCGCACCGCGAAGCGGCGCGCCCAGCACCGGATCGACACGCCGACCGTGAACAGCTGTCCCACCTGCCACAGCCCGCGGCGCCCGCATCGGGTGTGCCCGGTGTGCGGAACCTACGCAGGGCGGGAGATCGTGGCCCCCGTTGGGCACGAGCACGACCACGATCACGATCACGACGGCGCCTAGTCGGCGGTGAGCGCGGGGGAGGACTCCCCGGCCGCCCGATCGCCGCACCCGGTCGTCGCGGTCGATTGCAACGGCGCCGACCTCGGGGCCGCCGAGGTCGCGGCGGGCGCGTCGATCGCCGCCGAGCAGGGTGCACGCGTGATCCTGTTCGGGCCCGCCGCCGAGATCGGCTCGATGCCGGCGGGGGTCGAGGTGGTTGACGCTCCCGTGTC
Organism: uncultured Solirubrobacteraceae bacterium; assembly: GCA_963743505.1. Lineage (GTDB taxonomy): Bacteria > Actinomycetota > Thermoleophilia > Solirubrobacterales > Solirubrobacteraceae > Palsa-744. The sequence goes on from CAVUPZ010000001.1 coordinate 110,162, forward strand.
GATCGCCAAGGCCGCCGATCCGGTCGGCGCCGTCCGTGCCCAGCCCGACGCCTCGATCGTGCTGGCAGCCCGGGCCGTGGCCGCAGGACGCGCCGAGGCGCTCGTGTGCGCCGGCGGCACCGGCGCCGCGCTCGCGGCCGGGACGTTCAACATCAAGCGCGCCCGCGGGATCTACCGGCCGGCGCTGGCGATACCGCTGCCGGTGCCGGGATCGACGGTGACGCTGCTCGACGTCGGCGCCAACGCCCAGGCGCGGCGGGAGCACCTCGTGCAGTTCGCGTTCATGGGGGCGGCGCTGGCCCAGACCGTACTCGGCGTCGCGCGCCCGCGGGTGGGCCTGCTCTCCAACGGGGAGGAGTCCGGTCGCGGCAGCGAGCTCGTGCTCGAGGCCCACGAGGAGCTGCGCGGGCGTGCCGCCGCGGGCCCGGACGCGTTCGAGTTCGTCGGAAACGTGGAGGGCGGCGACGTCGTCTCGGGCCGGGCCGACGTGATCGTCACCGACGGCCTCACGGGCAACATCGTCCTGAAGGTCATGGAGGGCGTCTCGCAGACGATGCTGCGGGCGATCCGCGATGCCGCGATGTCCTCCGCGCGCGCGCGGGTCGGGGGGCTGCTGCTGCGCCCGGCCCTGACCGGCTTCCGCGCCCGCGTCGACCCGGAGGCAAGCGGGGGCGCCTACCTGCTCGGACTGCGGAGGCTGGGCGTCGTGCCGCACGGGCGCTTCAGCCGGGTCGGCTTCGCCCAGGCGATCCTGCGCGCCGAGCGCGGCGCCGGCGAGGACATCGTCGCGAACACGCAGCGGGCGCTGGCGCGTGCCGGAGCGCTGCGCCAGCCCCCACCGATGTCCGCGGCTGACGCTAGCCTGCCCCGCACATGACCGCCTACACAAGGGAGCAGGTGTTCGAGCTGATCCGGTCGCATCTGGCCGACGAGCTCGATGTCGACGCGGGCGCGATCACCCTCGAGACGCGCTTCAAGGAGGACCTCGAGGCGGACTCGCTGGACCTCTACACGCTCGTCCAGGAGCTCGAGGACACCTACCGCGTGAGCATGTCCGACGAGCAGGCGGCGAAGATCCTCACGGTCGGTGCGGCCGTCGAGTTCGTGGTCGCGCGCGAGGGCGCCTCCGATGAGCCGGAGCATGCCTAGGATCACGACGCCGGCACCGACGCCGGCGGCGGTTTGCGTACACGCACGAGGAGCGGGCTGGAATGGGGACGACGGCGACGGGGGAGACGGGGACGATGCTGCTTGCGGAGCTGCTCGACGAGCTGCCGGACGATCTGGCGCGCCAGGTGTTCACGCACGCCTCCTGGAGCGAGCGGCGCAGCGACTCATACGCCAGGCTCGCGTTCCTCGGCGACAGCGTGCTCGGGCTGGCGGTGACGGCATACCTGTACCCACGCCTGGAGGCCGAGCGCTTCGGGGCCGGCCGGCTGACGAAGATCAGGGCCCAGGCGGTCTCCGGTCCCTCTTGTCGGTCGGTGGCCGAGCGGCTCGCCCTGCCGGAGCGCCTGCGCGCGGCGGCGCCCGCCGGCGTCAGGGAGAGCGCGGCGACGATCACGAGCACCGAGCGGGTGCTCGCCTCGGTGATCGAGGCGGTGATCGGCGCCTGTTACCTGCATGCAGGCTACGAGCGCACGGCGGACGCGGTCGTGGAGGCGTTCTCACCCGAGATCGAGGGCGCGCTCGAGCACCCGGTGGACTTCAAGTCGGCCCTGCAGGAGCTGCTCGCCAGACGCGGGTCGGAGGTCAGCTACGAGGTGACGGGCGAGGAGGGCCCGCCGCACGAGCGGACCTACGAGGTGGTGGCCCGCGTGGACGGCCGCGATCTCGGCAGCGGCCGCGGGCGCAGCAAGAAGCACGCCGAGCAGGAGGCCGCCCGCGTGGCGGTGGAGCAGCTCGAGGGCGAACGCGAGTGAGCGCCGCGGCGTGCATCTGAAGTCCGTAACGCTCAAGGGCTTCAAGTCCTTCCCCGACCGCACGCGCCTGGATTTCGGCCCCGGCGTCAGCGTCGTCGTCGGCCCGAACGGGTCGGGCAAGTCGAACGTCACCGACGCCGTCCTGTGGGCGATGGGTGAGCAGTCCCCGCTGGCGGTGCGGGGGCAGTCGATGCAGGACGTCATCTTCGGTGGCGGGCACGGCGTGCAGCCGCGCAGCGCGGCCGAGGTCGAGATCGTGCTCGACAACTCCGACGGGACGATCGAGCTGCCGCTCAGCGAGATCTCGATCGTGCGCCGGCTCGATCGCAACGGCGAGGGGGGCTACCGCCTGAACGGCGCCCGCTGCAGGCTCACCGACGTGATCGAGGTGCTCTCGGACACGGGCCTGGGCAAGGAGACCCATTCGGTCATCTCGCAGGGCCGCGTCGACGCGATCGTGACCTCCAAGCCGCGCGAGCGCAGAATGCTGATCGAGGAGGCGGCCGGCCTGGGCAAGCACCGCAAGCGCCGCCGCCGCGCCCAGCTCAAGCTCGAGCACACGCAGGACAACCTCGATCGGGCACTCGATATCGAGCGCGAGGCCCGTACGCGCCTGCGCCCGCTGAAGCGCCAGGCCGAAGCGGCCGAGCTGCACGGGCGCCTCGAGCGCCAGATCCTGCAGGCCCGCCTCCAGCTCGCCCGGGACGCGTGGCGCAGCCGCAGCCGCGAGCTCACCGGAGCCGAGGAGCAGGTCGCTCGCGCTCGCGCCGAGCGCGAGCGGGTCGAGGCGACGCTGGAGGCGACCGTCGCGCGGCGCGGCGAGGCCGAGCGGGCGCTGTCCGAACGGGCCGAGGCACACGACCGCCTCGCCCGGCTCCTCTACGACGCCCGCTCCGCGCGCGAGCGCCTGGAGCTGCGGGGGGAGCAGGCGAATGCCCTCGCGCAGGCGCTCGGCCAGCGGCTCGAGCGGGCCCGGCGGGAGCTCGCCGAGCTCGGCGATGACGCCAGCGCCGAGCCGGTCGGCGCTCCTGCCGCCACCGCTCCTGCGGCCACCCCCGAGCCGCAGTCCGACCGCGTCGGCGCACTGGAAGCCGAGCTGGCCGTGCTCGAGGCGTCCCGGGAGGAGCAGGTCGCGGCGGAGATCGTCGAGCTCGATCGCGAGCGCGAGCGCCAAGAGGCGTCGCTCGCCCAGGTCGAGCAGGCGCTCGAGCTCGCCCGCGCGAGCCGCGAGCGGGCCGATGCGCAGGCCGCGAGCCTGCGCGAGCGCGTCGCGGCGGCCGAACGGGCAACTCAGGACGCGCGCAGGGATGCGGAGCGCCTCGGCGCCGAGCTCGCGGCGGCGAACCAGTTCCTGCGCATGCACGCCCGCTTCGGCGGCGCGGACGCCGGTGCGCCGCGCGTCCTCAGCGACGCGCTGCGCGTGCGCGAGGGCTTCGAGCTCGCGCTCGCGGCGGCGCTCGGCGGGCGCCTGGACGCGGCGCTCGTGAGCGACGTGGCCGGTGCGCACGCCCTGCTCGACGGCGCAGGTGCGGACGGGGGCTCGGCGCTGCTCGCGGAACCCGTCGCGAGCGCCCCTCAGCCCGGCAGTCGCGGCGAGCCCGTGCCGGGGGCGCTCCGTCTGCTCGACCTCCTCAGCGGGCCCGTCGAGGTGCTGGCCCTCGCCGAGCGCCTGCTCGCGGACGCCTGGGTGGTCGAGCGGATCGAGCAGCTGCCGGGCGACTTCACCGGGATCGCCGCGACTCGCGAGGGCCGCGTGTGGTTCGCGGCGTGGGGCGAGGTGCGCCAGCTCGGCGAGGGTGGCAGCGAGCGCGTGCTCGCCCGGCGCAACGAGCGCGACCGGCTGATCGTCGCCGTCGAGGAGGGGGCCCGGCGGGAGCAGGCGGCGCGAGCCGAGCGCGACGGCGCGCTCGCCCGGCTGCACGACGCCGAAGCGGCGGAGGCCGCGGCGGCGGCGACGCTGCGTGAGGCCGAGCGTACGCGGGTCGAAGCCGCGGAGGCGACACGTCGGGTGCAGTGGCTGATCGAGCAGCGCCGCAGCGCCCCTGCCGAGGGGACCCTGGCGGTCCGCAAGGCCGAGCTCGAGGGCGAGCTCGTGGCCGAGCGCCGCCAGGCCGAACGCCTGCAGCGAGAGCGCGCCGAGCGGGTCCGGCGGCTCGAGCGCCTGCGCGCACAGCTCGCGGCCGACACGCTCGCCGCCCCGGCCGCCGGCCGGCTCGGGGGCGCGATCGCCGTGGCGGCCGAGGCCGTCCGCGCACGGGTCGAGGAGCTCGCGGCAGAGCTCGCCGCCGACCGCACGCAGGGGGAGGCGATGGCCGGCACGCTGCGGGAGTGCGCCGCCGAGGAGGCAGGGATCCAGGGCCGCCTGCGGGCCTGCGGCGAGGCGGTCACGGCGGCGGAGGTGGCCGCCCAGCGCGTGCGCGACCTCCTCGGCGAGGCCACCGCCGAGCTCGACACCGTGGCCGGCGGGCTGGGGCTCGCGGCGGACGAGCGCGACGGGGCACCCGGCGGCGAGGCCGCCGGACCACTGGGCGAGGAGCAGCTCGAGTCGTTGCGGGCACAGGTCACCCGGCTCGGGCGCCGGCGCGAGCAGCTCGGCCCGGTGAACCCCCTCGCCAAGGACGAGTACGCCGACGCGCTCGCCCACGTCGAGGAGCTCGAGAGCCAACGCACGGACCTCGAGGTGGCAATGAGGGAGCTGCGCGGCGTGATCCGCGAGACGGATCGCCAGATCCAGGAGACCTTCGAGCAGACCTTCGCCAGGGCCGCCGAGAACTTCGAAGAGCTCGTCGGAGATGTGTTCCCGGGTGGTAGCGGGCGCCTGAAGCTCGTCGCCGAAGAGCGCGCCCAGAGCCCGGTGCTCGGCGGCCAGCCGCTGCCTGCCGAGCGGGGCGAGGATGCCGGTGAGCAGGACGCCGATGCCGAGGCCGATGCCGAGGCGGAGGCCGAGCTGCGCGGGCAGGAGGAGGAGGTGCCCGGCGTGGAGATCGAGATAACCCCCGCCGGCAAGGCGACGAAGCGCCTGTCGCTGCTATCCGGGGGCGAGAAGTCGATGACCGCGCTGGCGTTCCTGTTCGCGGTGTTCCTCGCGCGGCCGTGCCCCTTCTACGTCCTCGACGAGGTCGAGGCCGCCCTCGACGACCTCAACCTGGACCGCTTCCTCGCGCTGCTCCGCCGCTACGCCACGCGTGCGCAGTTCATCGTGATCACCCACCAGAAGCGCACGATGGAGGCGGCCGACTGGCTGTTCGGCGTCTCGATGGGAGCCGACGGCGTCTCGAAGGTGCTGTCGCGGCGCCTACCCGCCGAAGGTGAGCTGCGGCCCGAGGTCGCCGAGGTCGCCTGACCGCGGCGCTGCTATCGTCGCGCCGCCCGTGGCGCGCGACTGGAGCGATCTGTTCATAACCGGCGAGCCCGGCGCAGCCTCCGCCGAGGAGGAGGCCGCGGCACGCGGCGAGGGCGGCGGACCTCGCAAAGGCCTTTTCGCGCGCCTGCGCGAGAGCATGTCGCGTACGCGCGAGGCGCTCGGCAGCGAGATCCAGGCGACGCTGTTCGGGCCGCTCGACGCCGGCACCTGGGAACGGCTCGAGGAGGCGCTGATCATGGCCGACGTCGGGGCCGCCACGACCGCCGCGGTCGTGCAGACGCTCGAGGCCGAGGCCGGCAGCGGCGAGCTCAGCGGCGGCGAGGCGCTCAGCGACCGTCTGATCGCGCTGCTGGCCGAGACCGCCCGCGTCGGGGATGGCCGCATCGACGTTCGCGCCAAGCCGACGGTGATCATGGCGGTGGGTGTGAACGGGACGGGAAAGACGACGACGATCGGCAAGCTCGCCTGGCACCTGCAGCGGGAGCTCGGCCTGAACGTGCTGCTCGGCGCGGCCGACACCTTCCGGGCCGCGGCGGCGGAGCAGTTGCAGGGGTGGGCGCAGCGGGCCGACTGCGAGATCGTGCTGGGGGCAGCGGGATCCGACCCCGGCGCCGTCGCATTCGAGGCGGTCGGGCGGGCTCGAGCCGAGGGGACGGACGTCGTCATCATCGACACGGCCGGGCGTCTGCACACACAGGACGACCTGATGGGCGAGCTCACGAAGATCCGCCGCGTCGTGTCCCGGCAGCTCGAGGGGGCCCCGCACGAGACGCTGCTCACGATCGACGCCACGACCGGTCAGAACGGCCTGCGCCAGGCGCGGCTGTTCGCCGAGGCCGCCGAGGTCAGCGGGGTCGTGTTGACCAAGCTCGACGGCACCGCCCGCGGCGGGATCGCCCTGGCGATCGCGCGGGAGCTGTCGCTGCCGGTGAAGCTGATCGGCGTCGGCGAGTCGCTCGAGGACCTGCGTCCGTTCGATCCGGAGGAGTTCGCACGGGCGCTGATCGCCCCCGGGTGACGGCCCGGGCGGGGAGTAACCTGGATATATGGGCTGGATCCTGTGGTTGGTGGTAGCGTGCCTGCTGGGCCTGGGCGAGTTGCACACGGGCGGCTTCTACCTGCTGCCGTTCGCGATCGGCGCGGCGCTCGCCGCGACCGTCGCCGTGCTCGGGGTGGGGGCCCTGCTGTCCGCGCTCGTGTTCGTCGTGGTCTCGGGGTCGGTGGTGCTTACGCTGCGACCCGTCGCCCGCAGCCACCGCCGCCTGCCCCCACGGATCAGGACCGGCGCGGCAGCGCTCGTGGGCCGGCGGGCGATGGTCCTCGAGCGGATCGCCAACGACGAAGGATCGGGCTGCGTGCGGATCGAGGGCGGCGAGGTCTGGACCGCCCGCAGCTATGACGACGACGAGGTGATCGAGGCCGGCAGGCGCGTCGAGGTCATCGAAATCAAGGGCGCCACCGCGCTGGTGATGCCGTGACGACGCCTACTGCGCTCGTGGTCCTGGCCACCAGCGCGAGCTCTCGGAAAGGAAACGCCTGATGGTCGCTCTGATCGTAATCGCCGTGATCGTCATCTTCGTCCTGTTCGTGGCGGCCCGATCGATCCGCGTGATCCCGCAGGCGCGAGCCGGGGTGGTGGAGCGGCTGGGGCGCTACAGCAGGACGCTCGAGCCGGGCCTGACGATCGTCACGCCGTTCGTCGATCGGGTGCGGCCGCTCGTCGACCTGCGCGAGCAGGTCGTCAACTTCAAGCCCCAGTCGGTGATCACCGAGGACAACGTCGTCGTCGGCATCGAGACGGTGCTGTACTTCACGATCACGGATCCGCGCTCGGCCACATATGAAATCGCCAACCCGCTTCAGGCGATCGAGCAGCTGACGGTGACGACGCTGCGCAACGTGATCGGCAGCCTGACGCTGGAGGCGACGCTCACGGCCCGGGAGAACGTCAACGCGGAGCTGCGCACGGTCCTCGACGAGGCCACCGGCAAGTGGGGCATCCGCATCAACCGCGTCGAGATCAAGTCCGTCGACCCGCCCCAGGACATCAGGACCGCGATGGAGAAGCAGATGAGGGCCGAGCGCGACCGGCGCGCGGCGATTCTCACCGCCGAAGGCGAGAAGCAGTCTCAGATCCTCACGGCCGAGGGAGCCAAGCAGGCAGCGGTGCTCACGGCCGAGGGCGAGCGGCAGGCCGCGATCCTCCGCGCCGAGGGGGAAGCGAAGGCGATCGACACCGTCTTCAAAGCGATCCACGAGGGCAAACCAGACCGCGCCCTGCTGAGCTACGAATACCTGCAGATGCTGCCTCAGCTTGCGGAAGGGGACGCCAACAAGGTGTTCGTCGTGCCGTCGGAGTTCGCCGAGGCGTTCGGCGGCATCGGCGAAGCGATCCGGGGGCGCAGGAGCCCGGACTCCCCGCCCCCGCCGGCTGTCCCGCCGCCGCCGGCGGCCAACGACGGGTCGGCCCCGCCGGCCATCTCGCCCCCGGCCAACGACGTGACGCCCCCGCCGGCTGTCTCGCCCCCGGCTCGCGGCAGCTAGCCGATGTTCGACTCGCTCGCCGAACGGCTCCAGGGCACGCTCGCCGACGTCCGCCAGCGCGGCACGCTCAGCGAGCAGGACGTGGATGATGCGATGCGCGAGATCCGCCTCGCGCTGCTCGAGGCCGACGTCAACTTCAAGGTCGTCCGCCAGTTCACCACCGAGCTGAAGGAGCGCTGCCTGCAGGCGGACGTCGTCGGCGGCCTGAACCCCGGCCAGCAGGTCGTCAAGATCGTCGGCGAGGAGTTGACGGAGCTGATGGGCGGCGCCTCGCCGGAGCTTGCGTTCTCGCCGCGGCCGCCGACGGTGATCCTGATGGCCGGGCTGCAGGGCTCCGGCAAGACGACCGCGACGGCCAAGCTCGCGGCCTACCTGCGCGAGGAGCACAACTCGAGCGTCGCGCTCGCCGCCTGCGACGTCTACCGTCCGGCAGCGGTCGAGCAGCTGGTCAAGGTGGGCACGCAGGCCGGGGCCGAGGTCTACGAGCAGGGCACCGACCGCGACCCCGTCGCGATCGCCTCCTGGGCCCTCGGGCGCGCCCGCGAGGACGGCAAGGACGTGCTGATCGTCGACACCAGCGGGCGCCTTCACGTCGACGCGGAGCTGATGGCGGAGCTCGTCCGGATCAGGGACGCCGTCAAGCCCCTCTACGTGCTGCTGGTCGTCGATGCGATGACCGGCCAGGACGCCGTCAACGTCGCCGAGAGCTTCGCCGAGTCCGTCCAGTTCGACGGCGTCGTGATGAGCAAGCTCGACGGCGACGCCCGTGGCGGCGCGGCGCTGTCGGTCAAGGCGGTCACCGGCAAGCCGATCATGTTCGCCTCCACCGGCGAGAAGCTCGGTCAGTTCGAGCGCTTCCACCCGGATCGGATGGCCCAGCGCATCCTCGGCATGGGCGACGTGATGAGCCTGATCGAGAAGGCGGAGCGCGAGTTCGACGAGCGCGACGCGCGCGAGCTGGAGCGCAAGCTGCGCCGCAACGAGTTCGGCCTCGACGACTTCCTCGACCAGCTGCGGATGGTCCGCAAAATGGGCCCGCTGACGAGCATCCTCGGCATGATCCCGGGGCTCGCCGGCCACCAGCTGCAGAACATGAAGGTCGACGAACGCGAGCTCGACCGGATCCAGGCGATCATCCTCTCGATGACACCGGAGGAGCGCCGCCGCCCGGAGCTGATCAACGGCTCGCGTCGCCTGCGCATCGCCCGGGGCTCCGGCACCACGGTCCAACACGTCAACCGCCTCGTCAAGCAGTTCGGGGAAATGCGCAAGGTGATGCGCCAGGTCGGTCGGGGCAAGATGCCGGACCTGCGAGCGCTGATGCGGGGAGCCCGCTGAGCGCGATCGAGCGTCCTCGCGGTGGCCCACCGTCTAAGCTCACAGACGCAGGCGATCAGAAAGCACCCGAGGCAGCAGAGAGGAAGACGTGGCTGTAAGGCTGAGGCTCACGCGAGTGGGCGGCAAGAAGGACCCGATGTGGCGTGTCGTCGTAGCCGACCAGCGCTCCCCACGCGACGGGCGCGTGATCGAGACGATCGGCCACTACAACGCCCAGACGGAGCCTTCGACGATCGTGATCGACGAGGAGCGTGCCCGCAGCTGGCTGGCTCGGGGCGCACAGCCCTCCAACACGGTCAGGAAGCTGTTGCGGATCCGCGGGATCGAGACCCGCACCGGCTAGCGCCCGCGGGGGGTCGCGAGATGGCCACGGAGATCCCCAAGCGGCTGCTGGAGTACCTCGCCGAAGGTCTGGTGGACGATCCCGACGCGGTCGAGGTCGAGCAGTTCGAGGAGGACGACGGCACGATCGTGCTCGAGCTGTGCGTGGCCGCCGAGGACTACGGCCGGGTGATCGGCCGCGGCGGCCGCACGGCCCAGGCGCTGCGGACCGTCGTCAAAGCGGCGGCCGCCGGCGAGGGCGCCCACGTCCTCGTCGACATCGTCGATTGACGGACGCCCCGGGAGCGGGCGACGCCGGCCCGCGGGGCGCGATCTCCGCAGGCAGGGTCGGACGGCCGCACGGGCTCGACGGGAGCTTTTACGTCACTCGACCCGTGTCGCGGCTGCTCACGCTCGGCGCAGTGGTCGAGGTCGGCGATCGCCGCGTGGCGATCGTCCGCCGTGCCGGCACCGACGCGCACCCGATCATCCGGTTGGAGGGCATCGGCGGCCGTGGCGAGGCGGAGGGCCTGCGCGGTGCGGAGCTGAGGGTCGAGCAGGCCCGGGCGCCCGTGCTCGGCGAGGGGGAGTGGTGGGCGCACGAGCTCGAGGGCTGTGAGGTGAGGGCCGGCGGCAGGTCGCTCGGGGTGGTCAGCAGGCTGCTCGAGCTGCCCTCGTGCGAGGCGCTCGAGGTGAGCCCTGCGGCCGGGGCCGCGCCGCTGATCGTGCCGATGGTGAAAGACGCGGTTCTGGCCGTCGACGTGCGGGGCCGCAGGATCGAGGTGGATCTCGACTTCCTCGACCTCGGCGGAGCCGGGGCGCACCCCGGCGGACAGGGGCCTGGGCAGCCGTGAAGATCGACGTGTTCACGCTGTTCCCCGAGTGGTTCGAGTGGTTCACGGCCCAGCGGCACGTGAGCAACGCCCTCGCGGCCGGCTCGGGGCTGGAGGCGGTGGACATCCGCCAGCACACCCCCCTCAGCGGGGGCCAGGTCGACGACATGCCCTTCGGCGGTGGCGCCGGCATGGTGCTCCGCGTGGACGTGCTGGACAGCGCCCTACGGGCACGCTACGGCGTCGATCCGGTGAGCCTGCGCGAGCAGCGCCGCGTGATCGCTCTCGCTCCCGCCGGGCGGTTGCTGGACGAGGGGCTCGTGCAGGAGCTCGCCGCCGAGCCGAACCTGACGCTCCTGTGCGGGCGCTACGAGGGCTTCGACGAGCGCATCATCGAGCACTTCGCGAGCGACGTGGTCTCGATCGGCCGCTACGTCCTCAGCGGCGGGGAGCTCGCGGCGATGGTCCTCTGCGACGCCGTCCTGCGCAAGCTCCCGGGCGCGCTCGGCGACGCTCGCTCGGCCGCCGAGGAGTCCTTCAGCGCGGCGCTCGACGGTCAACCCGAGTATCCCCACTACACGAGACCGGCCGAGTACCGCGGCTGGCGCGTGCCCGAAGTGCTGCTGTCCGGCCATCACGCTCGGATCGAGCAGTGGCGGCGCGAGCGCAGCCGCGAACGCGGCGATGCGGGCGAGGGCCGCTAGTGCGGGTGGGGTGCCGGCGGGCGGGTGTCCGCTACCATGCTGTTTCGCGCCGACCAGAGGCCACGGGGCCGTAGTGTTTACCGCCGCTGGTGCGCCCTCCTAGATCATGAGCAGCGTCATCGAAACCATCGAGCGCGCGCAGTTGCGCCGCGTCCCGACGTTCGCGCCGGGAGACCGCGTGAAGGTCCATTTCCAGGTGATCGAGGGGACCCGCCGCCGTGTGCAGGTGTTCGAGGGTGTCGTGATCAAGCGCCAGGGTCACGGGGCGCGCGAGACCTTCACGGTTCGCAAGCAGTCCTTCGGAGTGGGCGTCGAGCGCATGTTCCCACTGCACTCGCCCAAGATCGAGCGGATCGAGCTCGCCGCCAGGGGCGACGTGCGCCGCGCCAAGCTCTACTACCTGCGGGACCGCATCGGCAAGCGCGCCCGCGTGCGCGAGCGCCGTTACACGGGCCCCGAGGAGGCCGTCAAGCCGGGCCTGTTGTACGAGCCCACCGAGGCCACCGACGCGGACGGTGCGACAGCGGAGGAGGCGCTCGCCTCCGACGCGCAGGCGCCCGAGCAGGACGGGACGCCGGCAGCCGACGCCGTGACGCCGGCCCAAGCCGACCCCGAGACGCAGGCACCCGCCGATGCCGAGGCCGCCCCGCCGCTCGGGGCGGACGCCGGGTCGCCCGCCGAGGCCGGGGAGGGGGCGGACGCCACGACGGACACTCCCTCCGATGCCGGTGACGCCGATACGGGCGGTCGGGCCGGCGACCAGCCGGCGTGAGCATCGGCGCCAAGATCGCCCGCAAACGCTCGAAATCGACGGTCGGCTCGATCGTCGAGCTGGTCGTGATCATCGCCATCGCGCTCGGTCTCGCGCTCGGGATCCAGGCCTTCATCGTCAAGCCATACCGGATTCCGAGCGGCTCGATGGAGCCGACGCTCTCGATCGGCCAACGCGTGCTGGTGAACCGCATCGGCATGAACTTCAGCGACCCGAGCGTGGGCGATGTCGCCGTCTTCCATCCGCCCCGGGACGCCGAGCAGCAGATCTGCGGGCCGAGCCCCCACATCGTCAGGCCCGGGGGTGCCGCCTGCCAGCAGCCCGAGCCGTGGCAGTCGAGCGTGAACTTCATCAAGCGCGTCGTCGCCGGCCCCGGCGACACGATCTCGATCGTCGAAGGGCACGTGATCCGCAACGGAGTCAGGGAGAAGGACTCCTACATCAAACCCTGCTCGGCCGGGAACCCGGAGTGCAACTTCCCCACGCCGATCAAGATTCCGCCCGGACACTGGTTCATGATGGGGGACAACCGTGGCGAATCGGACGACAGCAGGTTCTGGGGACCCGTACCCACGAGCTGGATCATCGGTACCGCCTTCGCCACGTACTGGCCACCAGACCGGATCGGCTTCCTCTAGCGAGCCGGCCCCGGCCCCGCGCGAGCTCAGCGGGGCCGCCAACGCACGTTCGCGCCGGCGGGCCCGCAGGGCGAGCAGCGGGCGCAGGCTGTTCGGCTTCGACCGGCGGCTCGGCTTCCGTCTCGTCGCCGGGGCCGACGAGGCGGGGCGCGGCTGCCTGGCAGGCCCGCTCGTGGCAGCCGGGGTGCTGTTCGACTACGACTCGCTGACGACGCGGGAGCTGCGCTCGCTGGCGGCGCTCAACGACTCCAAGCAGCACACCGCCGAGGCCCGCGAGGAGCTCTACCCGCGCGTGCTCCGTAGCGCCGCGCGGGTCGTCGTGGTGTCCAGATGCGTGCGCGGGATCGACGCCCGCGGTCTGCACAAGACGAACCTCGCGGCCCTGCGGGACGCGATCACGGGCGTCACCGCAGGCCTCGGGCAGGACGTCCTGTGCCTGCTCGACGGGTTCTCCGTGGCCGACTTCGGTCGCCCGCAACGGGCGATCGTGGACGGCGACGCGACCAGCGCCGCGATCGCCGCCGCGTCGATCGTCGCCAAGGTCACCCGCGACCGCTACATGCACCAGGCCGACACCCTGCACCCGGGGTGGAGCTTCGCCGAGCACGTCGGCTACTCGACGCCCTCCCACAGGGAGGCGATCCTCCGCCAGGGCGTCTCGCCGCTGCACCGGATGTCCTTCCAGTCCCTGGCCTACCAGCAACTCGCCCTGTAGCTACCAGGCCGCCTCGATGTGCTCGAGGCCGAGCAGGCGCAGCCGGGCGTCGAGGGTCACGCCGACGGCGTCCAGGCGCACGGCCCGAGCATACGGCCGCGGGCGCCGCTCGCTCAGCCAGGCGCCGGCGAGACGCCGCAGCCGCGCACGCTGTTGGGCGCCGAGACGATCGAGCGGGGTGCGGGACACCTCGCTCCCGCGGTTGAGCCGTCGCGTCTTCACCTCCGCGAACACGAGCGTGCAGCCGTCGTAGGCGACCAGGTCGATCTCGCCCTGGCGCGTGCGGACGTTGCGGTCGATGATCGCGAAGCCGAGCCGCTCGAAGTGCTCGCGGGCGAGTCGCTCGCCGCGGGCCCCGATCTCGCGATGGTCCGGCGGTGGCGGACGGCCGCGGTGCGCGGGAGGTCCTGTGGAGCTCGCCTCGTGCCTCGCCGCTTCCATGTCGTCCTTCTACGCCGCAGCGCACCGGACGGGACACCGTGGCGGGGGCGCCTCGCGCGCGGAGTTGGGCGCGTCAGATCGCGTACCGCCTGAGGAACCCGGCCAGCGCCCGCGGGAGCCCGCGCAGCGGCGCCGTCGCGTCCGCGAGCACGCGCAGGATCGGGTGCGCCAGGCTGACAGCGATGATCGTGCCCGCGAACGGGACCCCTCGAGCCCTGTCCCCCCCGATCCTTCCCGGTATCTCCCGGAGGACGGCTCCGGCCAGCGCGGTGCTCGCCAGGGACGGAGGCGCCGGCCGCGACGCCCGCAGCGCGGGCGCGGCGACGCGGCTGAGCGCGTCCGCCAGGACGCCGAACGTGAACAGCGTCGCAAGGAAGGAGGTGCCGCGTGGGAACCCCGCGAGACGGCGCAACGTGTCCTTGATCAGAAGCACGGCGATGCACGTGGCGCCGACGAGCGCCCGGGCCAGGCCGTGAGGCCCCCGGCCGCCCCGCGCCGACGGCGTGGGAGCGAGCGTGTGGCGCTCGCCCCGTGCCGAGACGGACGAAACCATGAGCATGTGAGGAGCTCCAATCGCGAAAGGCCCTCGTGTGAGGGAGGTTGCCCGAGCCGCGATCCTCAGCCCTGCCGGCGCAGCGCACATCCGTAGAGACCCGCAGACCTGCGCGCGCGGTGTCCCGTCGGTACGGCCCGCCTACGCCCTCACGCCGCCCGGCGCAGCGCGTGCTCGTGTGAGCCGGCCCCGCCGCCGGCGGGCTGACGCTGGCGCCCCTTCCCGCTCACGCCGTCGCGGGAGCCGTGCTCGGTCTCCTCGGCGTCGCTGATCGCCCAGGCGATCCGCTCGACGAGCTGGGCGGCGCCGTGGTCGGTCGCCAGGTGCACGGTGTGCACGCTCTCGTCGAGCAGCACGGAGACGTCGTCGGGAAGCTTCGAGGGGTCGGTCGTGACGATCACGCGGGGCATGGTCTCTCCTTCGGCGTTCGGGCGGCCGGGCTCGCCGTCGGGCACAGCCGTGGCCGCTCTTGTGAGGGGGATGTCCGGGGAGGGCGGATTTGGCGCCCTCCCCGGACGGAGGAGCAGGAGATGAGACGTCAGGGACATGTACATCGTTCGACGTCCGCGCCGCACATGGCCGCGCGGACCGCCCCGCCAGACGTGCCGACCCTGGGGGTAGGGCGACGGTGGGACGTGACGTCGAACAATGTGCACTAACTATATCGAGAATATGAATATTGTCAAGGGCCCGCCTGCAATCGGCCGGGTCCGGGCGCTGATCGCGTCCGGGCCCGTCGGTCCGTCGGTCCGTCCCACCGGCCCGGGTGAGCGGCCTGCGAGAGGCGCGCGGGGCCGCGCTCGCGTACCCTCCCGGTCGATGCCCCAGCCGAGTCCCCCGCCGGAGGATGACCCCGCCCTGCTCGCGGCCGACACCGCGATCGCCCCGCCCCCGGACGGTCCGGGCGCGCTCGATGCGATCACGCGCTTCGTCGGCCTGCGCTGGGAGGACCCGCAGACAGTGTGGATGCGGGTCCGGCCCGAGCTGATCAATCGTGGCGGCCTGCTCTCGGGAGTGGCGACGTACGCGATGGTCGACTACTGCATGGGCTCCACGCTGTGGGTGCAGACGACGCCCGCGGAGCGGATCGCCACGATCAGCATCTCGATCAACTACATCCAGACGGCCACGGAAGGCGAGGTCGTCTGCCGCACCGAGCTCGACCGTCGCAACCGGTCGATCGGGATCCTGAAATCGACGATCCACGACGAGCAGGGCCGCCTGCTCGTGACCGCGATCGGCAGCTACTCGATCTTCAGCCGGCGGCCCAGCGGGCAGTAGCGGCGGGCGGGACCCGTCGCCGCTAGCGTTGCCGGCGTGGACGCGCCAGCCTTCCCGACAGACGCGTGCGCCTCACGGCAGGATCGCCGCCGTACGCCCGTCGTCCTCACGATCGCCGGGTCGGACTCGGGCGGCGGCGCCGGCATCCAGGCCGACCTGAAGGCGTTCGCCCGCTGCGGCGTGCACGGCACGAGCGCGATCACGGCGATCACGGCCCAGAGCACGGTGGGGGTGCGCGCGATCGCCCAGCTCGCCCCGGAGCTCGTCGCCGAGCAGGCCCTCGCGGTGATCGAGGACATCGGCGTGGACGCCGTCAAGCTCGGCATGCTCGCGGGCGTCGAGATCGTCGCTGCCGTCGCCGGGGTGCTCGAGCGAGCTGCCCCCGGGAACGCCCGTGGTCGTCGACCCCGTGATGGTCGCGGAGTCCGGTGCCCGCCTGCTCGCGCCCGAGGCCGAGGGGGCGCTCGCGCAGCTGATCCTCCCGCTGGCGACGGTCGTCACGCCGAACCTGCCGGAGGCGCGTGCGCTCGCGGGCAGGGACGGCCCGGCGGAGCAGCTCCTCCGCGCCGTTCTGGACCTCGGCCCGGGGGCCGTCGTGCTGACGGGCGGCCACCGCGAGCGGGCCGTCGACCTGTTCCTCGAAGCCGCCGGGGACGGCGCGATCGTGGCGATCGAGGGCGAGCGCCACGCCGACGGGGCTGCGCACGGCTCCGGCTGCACCCACGCAAGCGTCCTCGCCGCCCAGCTCGCCCTCGGGCGCTCGCCGCTCGAGGCCGCGCGGATCGCTCGCGAGCTCGCCGGCGAGGCGATCCGGGACGGCCTGCGCGAGCTCGGCGCGGGGTCGGGGCCCGTCGACGTGATCGGCCTCGCCCGCGTCCGCGAGGCGCAGCGTGGCGGACGTCCCTGTTTGCCATAATCCGTCCTGCGATGAGGTTGCTGCGCATGAAGCCCGGCCATGGCGAGATCGTCCTCGCCGAGGGCGACGTGGCGGTGCCCGAGCAGGAGGCCGAGCTGATCGAGGCCTTCCGCCGCGAGCTCGACGCGGGGATGTGGGCGGCCGTGCCGACGCGCTCGTCGGCCGGTCGTCGCGAGGCGGAGCTCGTGAAGAGCTTCGACGAGGTGCCCCGGGACGCCGAGCGGGTCATCTTCTTCCCGCGCGCCGCCGGCGGCTGCTCCGCCCCGGCAGCCTGACCGCGATGGGGCTGGGGGCTCGGCACCGCGGCGATCGTTCTCGTCGTGTTGCTGTGGGAGCTCGCCCGGCCACACCTCAGGAGCAGCGTCGGCCGGGCGTTGGCGTTCGTCATCGCCCGCCGCCGCGGCCCCGACGCGCCCGCGTACGACCCCGGTCGTGAACGGCGCGCCGAGCAGCGCGCCCGCGAGCTGCTGCGCTCCTGCGTGGAGGAGGAGGAGTGGGCGATGTACCGGGACCTCGGCTTCCTGCGCGTGTGGGGCGGGGACGGGGACGGCGGCGAGGCCCCATACGCGTACCTGATCTACCCGCACAAGCCGATCGTCGCCTACCTCCCCCAGACGGGCGAGCTGCTGAACGAGTACTGCGTCGCGTTCCCCGACCACACGCGCCCCTACGGCAGCGCCCGCCTGCCGGACGCCGACGACGTGCTCGCCAAGTGGATGGCCCTGACCGCCGACGAGCGCGGGCTGATCGGGGAGGCGAACATGCACCTCCCCGGCCGACAGGTCGATCCCGACCGGGTGCGGCGCGACCTCGCCCGCCTGGCGCGGTGGGAGCGCGAGCGTGCCGGCCGGGCCCCGATCGACGGGCGGCCCGGTAGTGTGCGCGCCGCGTGAGCGCCCCGTTCGACGTCAGGCACCGCAGCCGGGCCCTCACCGAGGGACCTGAGCGCGCGGCCGCGCGCGCCTACCTGCACGGCATCGGCTACTCCGCGGAGGATCTCGCGAAGCCGATCGTCGGCGTCGCCCACTCGTGGATCGAGACGATGCCCTGCAACTTCAACAACCGCGTCCTCGCGGCGAAGGTGAAGGAGGGGATCCGGGCCGCGGGCGGTACGCCGATGGAGCTCAACACGATCGCCATCTCCGACGGCATCACGATGGGAACACCGGGGATGCGCGCCTCGCTCGTCTCGCGCGAGGTGATCGCCGACTCGATCGAGCTCGTCGCTCGGCCCACTGCTTCGACGCGCTCGTCGCGATCTCCGGCTGCGACAAGACGATCCCGGGAACGGTGATGGCGCTCGCCCGCCTGGACATGCCGTCGCTGATGCTCTACGGCGGCTCGATCCGGCCCGGCTGGTTCAAGGGGCAGGAGGTCACCATCCAGCAGGTGTTCGAGGCGGTCGGCGCGTTCGCCGCGGGCTCGATCACCGAGGAGGAACTGCACGAGCTCGAGGAGGTCGCCTCGCCGGGCGCGGGCGCCTGCGGTGGCCAGTTCACGGCGAACACGATGGCGATGGCGTTCGAGGTGATCGGCATCTCACCGGCCGGCTCGGCGATGGTGCCGGCGGAGGACGGCCGCAAGCTCGACGTCGCCGTCGAGGTCGGCAGGCTCGTCATGGACGTGCTGCGCCGCGGCCAGCGCCCCAGCGAGATCATCACCAAGCAGCGCTCGAGAACGCGATCGCCGCGGTCGCCATGAGCGGCGGCTCCACGAACGGCGTGCTGCACCTGCTCGCGGTCGCCCGCGAAGCCGGCGTGCCGCTGCAGATCGACGAGTTCGACGCGATCTCCGAGCGCACGCCGCTGCTCTGCGACCTGCAGCCCGGGCGGGCGCTACGTCGCGACCGACCTCTACGAGGCCGGCGGCGTGCCGCTCGTGCTCAAGCGCATGCAGGAAGCCGGCGTGCTCCACGGCGATGCGCCACCGTCACCGGTCGCACGATCGGCGAGCACGCCGCCGAGGCGCAGGAGACCGAGGGCCAGCAGGTCGTGCGCGCGCTGTCCCGGCCGCTCAAACCGACGGGCGGGTTCGCGATCCTGCACGGCAACCTCGCGCCCGATGGCTGCGTCGTCAAGCTGGCCGGCCACGAGCGCCGCCTGCACACGGGCCCGGCTCGCGTGTTCGAGGGCGAGGAGGCGGCGATGGCGGCCGTGCTCGCCGGCGAGATCGAGGCCGGCGACGTGGTCGTGATCCGCGGCGAGGGGCCCGCGGGCGGACCCGGCATGCGCGAGATGCTCGCCGTCACCGCCGCGCTCGTCGGCGAGGGGCTGGGGGAGACGGTGGCGCTGATCACCGACGGGCGCTTCTCCGGGGCCACGCACGGCTTCATGGCCGGCCACGTCGCGCCCGAGGCCGCCCGCGGGGGCCCGATCGCCGCGCTCGCGGACGGCGATGAGATCACGATCGACGTCGACTCACGGCGCCTGGACGTGGCGCTGAGCGACGAGGAGATCGCGGAGCGGGTGCGCGCCTACGTGGCGACGCCACGGGCCCACCGCGCACGTCGAGGTCGCGATCCAGAAGTACGCCAAGCTCGTCGGCAGCGCCGCCGAGGGCGCCGTCACGCGCTGAGAGGCGCCCTCTACTCGGCCAGGAAGTCGCTCAGCAGCGCGTTGAACGCGGCGGGCCGCTCGAGCATCGACACGTGGCCGGTGTCCTCGAAGACGACCATGCGCGAGTTCGGGATCAGTTCGGCGAACACGTCCGCGTCGCGCACGTTGATCAGCCTGTCCCGCTCGCCCCACACGATCAGCGTGGGGCATGCGATCTCGGGAGGCGCTCGCGGAGGTCGTAACCGCTCACGGCCTCCAGCCCCTGCAGGAAGCCGGGCTTGCCGGCTCCGCGAAGCTGCTCGGCCGCCAGCGGGGCCGGCAGGCGTCCGGGGTGCCGGGCGACGACGTTCAGCGTCGCCTCGCGCAGCCGCGCCCGCCGGGCCACGGTGTCCGAGCGCGAGGCGAACCACGCTCCGCTGCCGAGCAGGATCCGCTCGAGTCGCTGCAGGGCGGGCACCGCGCGCGAGGTTCGCGGGTCTCCCGTCGTCGAGATCCCGGCCGCCGAGACGAGGACCAGCCGCTCGACCCGCTGGGGGAAGGCGATCGCCAGCTCCGCGGCGATGAAGCCCCCCATCGAGTTGCCCACGATCGCCGCGGCGTCGATCTCGAGCTGGTCGAGCAGGTGCTCGAGCACGCGGGCGTAGCCGCTGATCGTGATCTGCCCCGAGGGCATCGGCGAATG
The DNA here is from genome assembly GCA_963743505.1 of uncultured Solirubrobacteraceae bacterium. Classification (GTDB taxonomy): domain Bacteria; phylum Actinomycetota; class Thermoleophilia; order Solirubrobacterales; family Solirubrobacteraceae; genus Palsa-744. The sequence continues at coordinate 129,741 of CAVUPZ010000001.1, forward strand.
CCCGAAGCCGGGTAGGTCGAGCGTGATCACGCGGTTGGAGGCGGCGAACACGGGCAGCTGCTCGAGCCAGTTCTGCCAGCTGCCTGCGAGGCCGTGGACGAACACGAGCGGCTGGCCCTCGCCGAGCTCGATCGTGTTCACCGGCCGTCCATCCACGATCATCCAGCGCTGATGGGCGCGCCAGTCGACATCCAGCCAGGCGGAGTGCCCGACGGGGCCGTATGCGGCGAGCTCCCCCGCGGGGATCCGGGTGGGGCTGCTGGGTCGGGCGTCGATGCTCATCACGTGAATCTACTCCCCGGGCCGCTGCCGGCCACGCCTGGCGCGCCGGTCACCGGGGCAGTGACGGGCAGGCGCGCGGGTGCGTCCGCCGAAAGAGTCCACGACGATGACGGCGGCCGAGCGGGCAAGCACAGGACAGGGGCCGCCGGCACGGCTCGTGCAGGGATGGGAGCGCGCGCTCGCTCTGCTCGAGGAGGACCTGCTGCGCCGGGACGCCGCGGTGCGGACCCGCCGGGCGTACGGGTCGGACCTGAGGCAGTTCGCGGGCTGGGCGGCCGCGCAGGGGCTCGACGCCCGAGGCGCTCACCCCACGGCAGATCCGCCGCTACATGGCGGGCCTCTCCGAGCGGGGAGCCGCGCCGGCAAGCTCGGCGCGCAAGCTGGCCGCGCTGCGGGCGCTGTTCGCCAGCCAGCGCGAGCACGGCCTGATCGCCCAGAACCCGGCCGACCTCGTCTCGACGCCTCGGCGCCCCGCGCCGCTGCCGCGGGTGCTCAGCGCCCGCGAGGCGGCCCGCCTGCTGGACGGGATCCCCGCCGGCGGGGCGCTCGAGCTGCGCGACCGGGCGATGTTCGAGCTGGCCTACTCGTGCGGGCTGCGGGCCGAGGAGCTCGTGTCGCTGGCGGTCGGCGATGTCGACCACGACGCCGAGCAGCTGCGGGTCGAGGGCAAGGGCCGCAAGACCCGCTTCGTGCCCGCCGGCGAGCCGGCGCTGGCGGCCGTGCGCTGCTACCTGGAGCGGGCACGCCCGGCCCTGCTCGCGCCCGCCAGGGGACCCGGCACACCCGACCTGGCGGCCCCGGGCGGCACGGGCACCCCCCTCGAGGTGCTGTTCCTGAGCAGGACGGGGCGGGCGCTCGGGACGAGCGACGTCCGGCGCCGTCTTCGTCGGTGGACCCAGCGGCTCGGGGTCGAGGGCTGCTCGCCGCACGCGCTGCGCCACAGCTTCGCCACCCACCTGCTCGACGGGGGGGCGGACCTGCGCACGATCCAGGAGCTGCTCGGCCACGCGAGCGTCTCCAGCACGCAGATCTACACTCGGGTAGAGTCGGCGCGTCTGCGCAACGCCTACGCCGCAGCCACCCCGGGCCTGAGCGGAGCCCCATCGGCGTCCCGGCACGGGCCGCAGCCGACGGCGCTAGTAGTCTGCCCGTTGACGCATGCGCTCCAAGTCGCCAATGCACGACTGAAATCAGGGGAGGACGACCCTGGAGACGAATGTCAAACCGATCGAGCTGCGCGAACTCTGGCGGCGCTACAAGAACGAAGGGGACGCGCGCAGCCGCGAGCGGCTGGTCGTCGCCTACTCGCCGCTGGTCAAGTACGTCGCCGGCCGCACCGCGGCCGGCCTGCCGCCGCACGTCGAGGAGGCGGACCTGATCTCCTACGGCCTCGTCGGTCTGATCTCGGCGATCGAGCGCTTCGACCTCTCGCGCGACATCAAGTTCGAGACGTACGCGATCATGCGCATCAAGGGCGCGATCATCGACGAGCTGCGCTCGATGGACTGGGTGCCGCGCAGCGTGCGCGCGCGGGCCCGCGAGGTCGAGCGGGCCAACGCGAAGCTCGAGCACACCCTGCAGCGGGCCCCGACCGACCAGGAGATCGCCGCCGAGATGGGGATCACGGTCGATGAGCTGAACGACTCGCTGCTCGCGATCTCGCACTCCTCGATCGTGGCCCTGGACGAGCTCTGGAGCGTCTCGGACTCGAGCGGCGACCAGGTCTCGCTGATGGACACGATCGAGGACCCCGGCGCGCCCGACCCCGCGAAGGCCCTGGACGTGGGCGACCTCAAGGACCGGATCGCCGACTCGATCGCCAAGCTGCCCGAGCGCGAGAAGCTCGTGATCGCCCTCTACTACTACGAGAACCTGACCCTGCGCGAGATCGGCGAGGTGCTCGGGCGTGACCGAGTCGCGCGTCTCGCAGATGCACACGAAGGCCGTCCTGCGGCTGCGCTCGCGCATGCAGGAGGAGTCCTTCGACGACTAGCGTGCCGCGGTGCCGGGAGCGCGCCGAGGGGGCCCGGCTCCGATCCGCCGGCGTGGCCGACGCCGCGACGATCGCCGGCCTCCACGCCGAGAGCTGGCGCCGCCACTACCGCGGGGCCTACTCCGACGCCTTTCTCGACGGGGACGTCCACGCGGACCGCCTGGCGGTGTGGGCGGCGCTGCTGGACGCCCCCGATCCGGCCCGCCAGACGATCCTCGCCGAGCTCGATGGCCACCCGGTGGGCTTCGCCAGCTTCGTCCTCGACGAGGATCCCACTTGGGGTTCGCTGCTCGACAACCTCCACGTCGCCACCGGACACAGGCGCCAGGGCATCGGCTCGCGCCTGCTCGCGGGGACCGCCGCGTCCGTCCGCGCCGGCGGGCGGCGGAGCGGCCTGTACCTGTGGGTGCTCGAGCAGAACGTCCAGGCGCAGGCGTTCTACCGGGCACGCGGCGGGCGCTGCGCCGGCCGGGCGCCCGTGTCGGCGCCCGGCGGGATCGCCGAGCGCCTGCGGGGCGCGCCGCTGAAGCTGCGTTACGCCTGGCCGCGGCCGCCCGTCCCGCTCCAACGGCCCTGAGCCGTGCCTCCCTCTCTTTTGACCGCCGTGCATGCACGGCGGTCCGAGCCGGCGCATGCGCCGGCTCGCGGGGGCGCGCATGCGCGCCCCCGACATCTGCCTACAGACCCCTGGCGCGGCGCACACGCCGGCGGTATGGTGGGTCGAGAAGCCGAGAAGGGAGAAGCATGCGAGGCAATGTAGATCGGCCACCCGCGGACCGGATTCGCAACGTCGCCCTGGTCGGCCATCGCGGGGCGGGGAAGACCTCGCTGCACGAGGCGCTGCTGTTCGAGGCGGGGGTGATCCAGCGCCTGGGCTCGGTCCCGGACGGCACGCACGGTGTCCGACTCCGAACCCGACGAGCAGGCGCGGCAGATGTCGATCTCCGCCGACGCTCAGCTCGCTGGAGTGGCAGGACCGCAAGATCAACCTGCTCGACACGCCCGGCGAGCCCAGCTTCGTCGCCGACGCGCTCGGCGCGCTGCGCGTGTGCGAGTCGGCGGTGTTCGTGATCAACGCCGTGATGGGCGTCGAGGTCTCGACCGCGCGGCTGTGGGCGCGCGCCGCCGAGCTCGACATCGCGCGCATGCTGTTCGTGAACATGCTCGACCGCGAGCGCGCCGACTTCTTCCGCACGCTCGAGCAGCTCAAGAGCGCCTTCGGCGCCGCACGTCGTCGCGACCGAGATCCCGATCGGCGTCGAGCACGAGCTCGAAGGCGTGATCGACCTCGTCGACATGAAGGCCTTCCGCGCAGGCCTCCGCCGAGCAGGGCGCCGCCGAGGAGATCCCGATCCCCGACGCGCTGCAGGAGCTCGCGCAGGAGTACCGCGAGAAGCTGATGGACGAGGTGTGCGAAGTCTCCGACGCGCTGATGGAGCGCTACCTCGAGGGCGGCGAGATCTCCCACGAGGAGATCGTCGACGCGCTCAAGGAGGGCACCAACCACGGCAAGATCTTCCCGGTCGTGTGCGGCGTGGCGACGCGCAACCTCGGCACCACGCGCCTGCTCGACGCGATCGTCGAGGACCTGCCCTCGCCGGTCAAGCACGGCTCGCTGCGGATCGGCGAGGTCGAGCTCAGCGCCGACCGAGGACGGGGAGCTGTTCGCCTACGTGTTCAAGACCCGCGCCGACCCGTTCGCCGGGCGCATCAACCTGCTGCGCGTCTACCAGGGCGTGATGCGCGCCGACAGCCAGGTGCTCAACACCCACGCCCACACCAAGGAGCGCATCGGGCAGCTGCTCGCGCTTCGCCGGCAAGGACGTCGTCCACGTCCAGGAGTTCGGGCCCGGGCGACATCGGCGCGGTCGCCAAGCTCAAGGAGACCCGCGCCGGCGACTGGCTGGCCGACCGCGACGAGCCGATCGAGATGCCCCGCCTGAAGCTGCCCGCGCCGGTGATGGCGTTCGCGGTCGAGCCCAAGAGCCGCGGCGACGAGGAGAAGGTGCTGACCTCCCTGCGCCGCCTGCAGGAGGAGGACCCCACGATCGACCTGCACCGCGACCAGCAGACGGGCGAGCAGATCGTCGCGGGGCTCTCGCAGGTGCACGTCGAGGTGATCGTCGATCGCCTGCGCGAGCGCTTCGGCGTCGAGGTGACGCTGAAGCCGCCGCGGGTCCCCTACCAGGAGACGATCCGCCGGCCGGCCGCCGCCCACGGCCGCCACAAGAAGCAGTCGGGCGGCCGCGGCCAGTTCGGCGACTGCCACATCGAGATCGAGCCGCTCGCGACCCGGATCGGGCTTCGAGTTCGTCGGACAAGATCAAGGGCGGGGTGATCCCGAGCTCGTTCATCCCCGCGGTCGAGAAGGGGGTGCGCGAGGCGATGGAGTGCCGGCGTGCTCGCCGGCTACCCGGTCAAGGGCGTGCGCGTGCGGCTCGTTCGACGGCTCCTACCACTCCGTCGACTCCTCCGAGATCGCGTTCAAGCTCGCCGGCATCCAGGCGATGAGCCAGGCGCTCGAGCTCGCCGATCCGGTGCTGCTCGAGCCGATCATGCTCGTCACCCTGTCCGTGCCCGAGGCATGCGTCGGCGACGTGATCGGCGACCTCAACAGCCGCCGCGGGCGCCCCCAGGGGATGGAGCCCGTTGGGTCGATGACCGAGATCAAGGCCGAGGTGCCGATGGCGGAGATGCTCACCTACGCCCCCGACCTGCGCTCGATCACCCGGGGGCAGGGCGACTACACGCTCGAGTTCCTGCGCTACGAGGAGGTGCCCGCGCAGCTCGCCCAGAAGATCGTCGAGCAGGCCTCCGAGGACGAGCGGCCGCCCACGCCTGAGACACCCGGCGAGCGTCCGCCGCGGCTCCAGGCTACGCTGGAGGCCGATGGCAACGCGAACGATCGTCACCTCCCAGCCCGACGTCGCCTGCGACGTGTGCGAGCGGCGGCTGCTGCGCGGCGAGCAGCCCGACGTGTTCCTCGCCGCCGGACGACGCCGCACGGTATGCGAGCTGTGCGCCCCGCGCGCCACCCACGAGGGCTGGCTGCGCGAGAGCGACGTGCAGGCCGTCACCCTGCCCCCGCCCCGCGGCCGCCGCGCCCGCAGCCTGCTCGGCCGTCTGCGCCAGGTCGGCAGGCGGGGACGTCGCGGAGCAGGAGGAAGGCGAGGAAGGCGAGGAAGGCGAGGACGGCGAGGCCTACGAGCTGCTCGACACGGGTCGCCCCGCCGGTGCCCGCCGCGCGCCGCCGGCTCGACTTGGAGGACGCGGAGCTCGCCGAGCTCACGCTCGAGGAGCCCCACGCGCCCGCTCCGGCGCCGGCGTCCTACTCGGAGCAGGCCGTCGAGGTCTTCAACGCGGGCGAGTTCCCGCGCCGGGTGGCGGGCGTCGCCCGCTCGCTGGGCGTTCCCGAGGTGAGCGTGCGGTCGGCCGAGCATCTCGCCAGCGTGGTCCGATCGTCGTCGCGTGGGAGCTCTGCTGGTACCGCTACGAGGTCGACCTCGGCGAGGCGCCCGTCCAGGCTCGCCTGATCGGCCAGGGCACCGAGCTCGCCGAGCTGGGTCACGGCGAACGCCTCGCCAACGCCGCTCGCCGACGACGCCGGCACGCTCGCGCTGGCGCCCGCCTGAGCCGCGCCCCTTGCGCAATCCCCGCCGGGGAGTAACATCGCCGCAGATGATCTACTGCGTTGTGCCGAGGCCGCTCGCCGACGAGCCTGTACCCCAAGCTCGTCGAGCACTACAAGGGCGAGGAGAACGTGAGGGTGATCGTCGACCGCCGTGAGTTCGACCGGCGCGGCGCGCCGGCTCCCGGGCGAGGGGCCCCGCGACGATCGACCTCCAGCAGCGGCGTCATCCGCGACCGCCGCCGTGCACGCGTCGCCGGCGATATGCTGCCGCTCGCCAGCGGCTCCTAGCCGCCTGCGCCGTCGCCCCCGCCGCTCCCGTCGCAGGCGGCGTGCATAATGCCGCGCCTATGAAGGTGATCGTGCACGTCGACGGCGGCGCCCGCGGCAACCCCGGCCCCGCGGCCGCCGCCTGCGTGATCACCACGCCCGACGGCGAGGTGCTCGAGCGAGCGCGCGCAGCTGCTCGGTACGCCACCAACAACGTCGCCGAGTACCGCGCGCTGCTGCTCGGGCTCGAGCGGGCGCGGGAGCTCGGCGCAACCGAGGTCGAGGTGGTCGGCGACTCCGAGCTGATCGCCAAGCAGGTGCAGGGCGTCTACAAGGTCAAGCACGAGGCGATGCGCCCGCTGCACTGGCGAGGCGATGGCGGCGCTCGCGGGGTTCGAGCGCTGGATCGATCCGGACCGTGCCCCGCGCGCAGAACGCCCACGCCGACGCGCTCGTCAACGCCGCGCTCGACGGCGCGCCGCGCGTAGCCGCTCGAGCCCGGCGTGGCGCTCAGTGCAGCCGCTGCGCGGAGCGGGCGATCGCGAGCATCTGCGCGTTCGAGAGTTCCTCGAGCAGCGTGTTGGTGACCCAGTAGAGCACGCCGCCCGCAGCGCCAGCCGATCGACGTGGATGTGGGCGCCGTCGTCGACGATCAGATAGGCGCCGACCGTCGATCGACCTGGCTGTGCGCGTGGGCGAACAGCGGCGGGTTCAGCCAGTCGGTGCCCTCGAAGTCGTAGTAGCCGCCGACGGGGCTCTGCTGCCAGACGACCACGTAGGCGTGGTGGAGGTTGCCCTGCTGTGTCGGTGAGCGTGTACGGCGCGCACCTGCTGCTGCACCGCCTGGCCGGTCTGCAGGGTGGGATAGAGCACCCGGAAGGGCAGGCTCACGGCTGCTTTGACCGCTTCGCTCCTCGTCCGCTCGAGCGCCGCTGCGCACGAGGCCCGGCGTCGCCGAGGTGCGCGGCGTGGTGGCGTGGCGTGAGCCGTGGTGCTGGCCGGCCGCGGCGCGGCGCGATCGCCAGCTGCTTCGTGACCGTTGAGGAACGTCTCGAGCGTCTCGTGCTCGAGGGCCGGGGTGGAGGTCACGTAGGAGCCGCCCTTGAGCTGGGCGTTCTCGCTGCTCGCCTGGAACTTGACCTGGCGCAGCGGCTTGGCCTGCGAGAAGGCGATCAGCTTGGCGAGTTCGATCAGCTCGTTCGCCGACGCGTGGAACGGTCGTCGCGATCGCGTGCCCCACCGCCTTGGCGACGGTGTCGATCTGGCCGAGCACGTCTTCGGGGGAGATCTGCTCGCGCAGGTCGCGCAGGAAGTCCTGCTGGCGCGCCACCCGCACGAAGTCCGAGTCGGCGTGGCGGTAGCGCACGTAGTCGAGCGCGTTTTCGTAGCAGAGCTTCTGGTAGCCGGGCTGCAGGTTGATGCTCGTGAGTAGTTTTCGACGCAGCCGAGCGTTCTCGTTGTAGTAGCGGTGGTCGACGTTCACGTAGGCGCAGCCGAGCGTGTCGACGACGCTGATGAAGCCCTCGAAGTTGACGTCGACGATCGCCGTTCAGCTGTCAGTTCGGGGAACACTTCGCGCTTGATCGTTTCGGCCGCCAGCACGCATTCCGCCCTTCGCGCCGCCGAGCTTGCTGCCGATCGTGTAGGCGGCGTTGATCTTTTCGTTCGGGTAGACCTGGCCCGTAGCGGCGTGGTGATGTTGACCATCAGGTCGCGCGGGATCGACAGCACCGAGGTCTGGCCCTGTTCGGGGTCGAAGCGCACGAGCAGGATCGTGTCGCTGTGGGGCGGGTCGGTCCGGTCGTAGGCGTCCTTCGAGCCTTCCCGCCGGTCCGAGCCGAGGATCAGGAACGTCTGCGGGCCGCCGTTGTATTCCGGCGTGACCAGGCCCTTGCGGAGCGTTGATCTGGCTCAGCTTCGGGAAGACCTCTTCGGCGAGGTCGTTGAGCTTGTTCAGCGCGACCGTCGCGGTCGCGCCGCCGCTGAGCAGCACGATCAGCACCGCCGCGAGCAGCGAAGCGCTTCCACATGCCCGGCCCAGCGCGGGTGACGTGCTCGTCGTTCATCGGCTGTCAGAGGCGCGCGGGTGCATGAGGCCGGAGGCGGGCACGCGCCGAGCAGCACCGGGCGCACCCGGCAACAAGGGTAGCGGCCGCTGCGGCGCCTCTGCGCCGCCCCGGCGGCTACGCTCGGCGGCGTGCTCAGCCCCCGCAACCGCGAGCTGCTCGGGCTCGATCCCGTCGGCGCTGCTGGTGATCGGCGGCTTCACCGCGATCTTCATCCAGGCCGAGACAGAACGCCCCGGGCGCCTCGACGAACCTGACGCTCAACCACGCCTCGAGCGTGTCGCTCACCTACGGCGCTGATCTTCCTGGGGCTGTGCCTGGCGGCCCACCTGGTGATCCGCTTCGCGCTGCCGCACGCCGACCCGTACCTGTTCCCGCTCGTCGCCGTGCTGGCGAGCGTGGGGATCGTGATGGTCTACCGCATCGAACCCCGTCCTGGCGCGCCAGCAGGCCCAGTGGATGGTGATCGGGCTGATCCTGTTCGCGGCGACGATCCTCGCGCTGCGCAACCGCGGCGTGGGCGTGCTCGAGCGCTACCGCTACACGATCGCCGCGGTCGGCATCGGCATGACGGTCCTGCCGCGCCTGCCGGGCATCGGCGAGCAGGTCAACGGCGCCTACCTGGACATCCACGTCGGCAGCGTCTCCTTCCAGCCGGCCGAGCTCGCGAAGGTCGCGATCGTGATCTTCCTCGCCAGCTACCTGCGCGACAACCGCCAGATCCTCGTCACCGCCGGGCGGCGCGTGCTCGGCCTGACGATCCCGCCGATGAAGCAGTTCGGCCCGATGCTGATCGTGTGGGGCGCCGCGATGGCGACGCTGCTGCTCACGCGCGAGCTGGGCACCTCGCTGATGTTCTACGGCGCCTTCCTCGCGCTGCTGTACGTCGCCACCGGCCGGCTCTCCTTCCCGCTCGATCGGGCTCGTCCTGTTCGCCGTCGGGGCATGGTTCGTGACCGTCGCACGTCGGCCATGTCGCAGGCCCGCGTGCTCGCCTGGGAACACCCGCTTCGACCCGGACGCTCTACAACAGCGGGCGGCGGCAGCTATCAGCTCGCCCAGTCGCTGTTCGCGCAGGCCGACGGCGGCCTGCTCGGCACGGGCTTCGACCAGTCGCTGCTGCGCTGCGCCCACGAGCGGCGTCCCGATCCTGCCGGTCCCCGAAAGCGACATGATCTACGCGGTCATCGTCAACGAGCTCGGCCTCGTCGGCGGCGCGGCGCTGCTGCTCGTGTACCTGCTGTTCGTCGCCCGAGGGCTGAAGACCGCCGTGCTCGCGCGGGACTCGTTCTCCAAGCTGCTGGCGACCGGGCTGTCGTTCGATCGTCGCGATGCAGGTGTTCGTGATCGTCGGCGGCGTCACCCGCGTGATCCCGCTGACCGGGGTGACGCTGCCGTTCGTCGCCTACGGCGGCTCGTCGGTGGTGATGAACTTCGTGCTCGTGGCGCTGCTGCTGGTGGTCTCCGACCGCGCGCGGCGCCCGTACGTGAGCCGCCGTGGCCCCTGACGCGGCCGGCCGGCCGGGGGCGCCGCGTGCCGTCTTGCAGCGAGGGCGCCGCGGGGGGGCTGCGCAGGTCCGGGTGCGGATCCGTCGAACACCACGCGCAGTTGCCGAGCTCCAGCACGATCCCCGCCAGCCATCGCCTGCGGCTCCACGAGCCGCCGCGGGCGCCTGGCCGCGCCCGGCGCAGGGTCCGATCGTGGCGCGGCGCGCCCGTCGCGACGCTGGCATCTCCTCCGCCGCCGGCCTGCACCGGCGCCCGTGGCTCGCGCGCCTGCGCCGGGCGCTCGCGCTCGATGACTTCGTGCTGCACTACCAGCCGATCGTGTCGCCTGCACGACGGGCGCGTGTCGCACTACGAGGCGCTGCTGCGCCTCGCCGACGACCCCGCCGGGGAGCTGGTCGCCCCCGGTCGCTTCCTGCCGGCCGCCGAGCGCTACGGGCTGATCCGCGAGATCGACCGGATGGTGCTCGGCAGGGTGTCCGCGCTGCTCGGCTCCTCACCGCGGGGTGGGCTCGCCGCCACCGCCCCGGCCGTGGCCGTCAACGTCTCGGCCCTGTCGGTCACCGACCCCGGCATGCTCGAGCTGCTCGAGCGCGGGCTCCTGCGCCACGGCGCCGACCCCCGGCGGCTGGTGGTCGAGGTCACCGAGACCGCTGCGATCTCCGACATCGAAGCGGCCGCGGCCTTCTGCGCGGGCGTGCGCGAGCTCGGCTGCGCGGTCGCGCTCGACGACTTCGGCGCGGGGTTCGGCTCGTTCCAGTACCTCAAGCACCTGCCCTTCGACTACCTGAAGATCGACGGCGAGTTCATCCGCCACCTGGCCGCCTCGCACACCGACCAGCTCATCGTCAAGGCGCTCGTCGGCGTCGTCCACGGCATGGGCAGGCGCACGATCGCGGAGTTCGTGGGCGACGCGGCGACGCTCTCGCTCCTGCGCGACTACGGCGTGGACTACGCCCAGGGCTTCGAGGTCGGGCGCCCCCGACCGGGGGCGCCGGCGCTGTAGCGCCGGTCGTGGGCTCCCTCAGCCCGGCTGGGGGAACTGCCTGCGCATCGCCGCGTCCCAGGCGCGGTCGCTGAGCAGCCGCCGCGTCCCGATCATCAGCTTGGCCGACGGCGTGACCGTCACCCGTGTCGGCGGACGTCGGCGCCGATCACCTTCTCGATCACGCGGGCGACGCTGTCCGGGCCGCCGCCGAGCCGACGCATCGGGCTCTCATAGGCCTCCCTCGTGAGCGTCGCCACCGCGGCGTTGAAACCCGCATACGGGTCGTCCTCGCCGGTCCCGATCGACTGGACCGCCGCGCTCGCGGCCTCGCCGAAGTCCGTCGTGATCAGGCCCGGCTCGAGCAGCGTCACCCCGATCCCGAACCCGGCCACCTCGAAGCGCAGCGCGTCGGAGATCGCCTCGAGCGCGTACTTGGTGGCGTGGTAGTAGCCGCCGCCGGGGAACGTGAGCCGGCCGCCCATCGAGCCGACGTTGACGATCCGCCCCAGCGCTGGCGGCGCATGCCCGGCAGCACCAGCTGGATCAGCCGCACGGGCCCGAACACGTTCGTCTCGAACTGGCGGCGCACGGCGTCGAGCGGCACCGTCTCGATCGCCCCGCTCTGGCTGTAGCCGGCGTTGTTGACGAGCACTCCGACGGCGCCCTCCGCCTGCTCGACGGCTTGCACCGCCGCCCGCATCGAGTCCTCGCTCCTCACGTCGAGCTCGAGCGTGCGCGCGCCGGCCTGCTCTAGATCGGCGATCGCCTCACGCCTGCGGGCGCTCGCGTAGACCGTCCAGCCCGCCTCGGCCAGGCGCAGCGCACTCGCTCGCCCGATCCCCGAGGAGCAGCCGGTGATCAGCACTGCCTTGGAGACCTCGGCCATCGCGCCTCAGCATATGTCCTGCCCGGGGAGGATGGAGGTAGGCTGCGTCCATGACCACCACCACCGCAGACACCCTTCCCGACGGGCTCAGCGGCCCCGCCCGCGAGTTCGTCGCCCAGCAGCACCGCCTCCTGATCGGCTCCGAGCGCCCCGAGGCGGCGGACGGGCGCACGTTCGCCACGCTCGACCCGGCCACCGGGCGCGAGATCGCCGAGGTCGCCCAGGCCGGGCCGCAGGACGTCGAGCGCGCCGTCGCGGTGGCCCGCGAGGCGTTCAGCGACGGGCCGTGGGCGTCGCTGCCCGCCTCCGGACGCGAGCGCCTGATGCACGCCCTCGCGGACGCGATCGAGGAGCGCGCCGAGGAGCTCGCCCAGATCGAGTCGCTCGACAACGGCAAGCCGGTCGGGCTGGCGCGGTTCGTCGACGTCCAGGGCACGGTCGGGCACATCCGCTACTTCGCCGGCTGGCCCACGAAGATCGAGGGCGGCGTGCTGCCCGTCACCGCTCCCGGCATGCTCTGCTACACCCGCCGCGAACCGGTCGGGGTGTGCGCGCAGATCATCCCCTGGAACTTCCCGCTGCTGATGGCCGCGTGGAAGCTCGGACCGGCGCTCGCCGCCGGCTGCACGATCGTGCTGAAGCCCGCCGAGCAGACACCGCTGAGCGCGCTGCGCCTGGGGGAGCTGGCGCTCGAGGTGGGCTTCCCGCCTGGCGTCCTGAACGTGCTCACCGGCGACGGCAGCACGGGCGCGGCGCTGGTCGATCATCCCGACGTCGACAAGGTCGCCTTCACGGGCTCGACCGTCGTCGGCCGCGAGATCGGCGCCAAGGCCGGCCGTGCGCTGAAGCGCGTCACGCTCGAGCTCGGGGGCAAGTCGCCGAACGTGATCCTGCCCGACGCCGACATCGACGCGGCCGTCAAGGGCTCCTACCAGGCGATCTACTTCAACTCCGGCCAGGCGTGCAACGCGGGCTCGCGCCTGTTCGTGCCCGCCGACCGCTTCGACGAGGTCATGAGCGAGCTCGCCGCCGCAGGCCGCGAGCGCCCGCCTCGGTCCCGGGCTCGATTCCCGGCACCCAGCTCGGCCCGCTCGTATCGGCCGAGCAGCAGGAGCGCGTGATCGGCTACATCGAGGCGGGCCGGGCGGAAGGGCGCGGAGGTGCTCGCCGGCGGCGATGCCGCGCTCGGCGACAGCGGCGGCTACTTCGTCGCGCCGACCCTGTTCAGCACGACCTCCGACGAGCTGCGGATCGCCCGCGAGGAGATCTTCGGACCGGTGCTCGTGGCCTCGCCCTACGACAGCCTCGAGGAGGTCGCGGCGCGCGCGAACGCCGGCGAGTACGGCCTCGCGGCGGGGGTGTGGACGCGCGACGTCGGCAACGCCCACCGCCTGGCGGCGATGCTGCGGGCCGGGCTCGGTCTACGTCAACACCTGGGGCGCCGTCGATCCAGCGGCTCCGTTCGGGGGCTTCAAGGCCTCGGGCATCGGCCGCGAGCACGGCCACGACGGGCTCGACGCCTATCTGGAGACCAAGACGGTGTGGACGGCGCTGTGAGCTCCGCCGCTCCGTGAGCGTCGCCGCCGAGAGCGAGACCCGCCTCACCAGCGTCCGCTCGCAGGGGCGAGCGCCCGTCGCCGCCGCTCTGCTCGCGCTGACGTTGGTCGCGGCGACGGCCGAGATCGTGCTCGACGGCGCCGCGGGCCACTCGGCCGCTGATCCCGAAACGCCCGCCGTCGGCCACCTGGCTCGGCGGCCTCGGCGAGCGGCTCGGCTACCGCGTCTTCCTGATCGCGCTGCTGGTCTTCGGTGGCGCCTACGCGGGCCTGCTCGTGCTGGCGCCGCGTCCGGCCCGCTGCCGCGCTGCCGGCACGCTGGGCGATCGCCCTGCTGGCCGCGCTGCACGCGATCGTGTTCGCCGGGCCGATCCTGCTCTCGACCGACGTCTTCAGCTACATCGCCTACGCCCGCATGGGCGTGGAGCACGGCCTCAACCCGTACCTGCACGGCCCGGCTGCGATCTCGCACGACCCGGTCTACTACTACGTCGGGCACGACTGGCGGCACGTGGCGACCGCCTACGGGCCGCTCTACACGCTGATCTCCTATCCGCTGGCGCCGCTCGGCGTGGTCGGCGCGCTGTGGGGGATGAAGCTCGAGGCGCTGCTCGCGAGCGCCGGCACGCTCGCGCTGACCTGGCGCTGCGCGCGCGATCGCGCGGCTTCGACCCGGTGCATCGCGCTGCTCGTCGTCGGCGCCAACCCGCTGTACGTCATCTACGGCCTCGGCGGCGCCCACAACGACCTCCTGATGATGCTGCGCGATGATGGCGCGCGGTCGCGCTCACGCTCGCGACCCCGGCGAGCCCGGGCCGGGAAGCCGCGGCCGCGGCCACGGTCGTGGCCGGTGCGCTGGTGAAGGCGACGGTCGCGGTGCTGCTGCCGTTCATGATCCTCGCCAGGCGCCGAGCCGCTCCGATCTCGGGGCGCGGCGGCGTGCTCGCCTTCGGCGCGCTGGTCGGCTACGCCGCGTTCGGGGTCCACGGCATCGACGTCGTCTCCGCGCTGAACCGCGACGCCGCGTTCGTCTCCACCGACAGCTTCGCCGACGGAGATCGCCCACCTGTTCGGCAAGCCGGGCGTGTTCCCGGTCGACCACGACCTGCTCAAGGCGGCGCTCGTGCTGATCGTCCTGCACCTGCTGTGGCGCACCTGGCGCGGCTACGACTGGGTCGCGGCCTCCGGCTGGACGCTGCTGGCGATCTCGGTCACGAGCACCTGGCTGCTGGCCTGGTACATCCTGTGGCCGCTGCCGCTCGCCGTGGTCGCGCGCGACCGGCGGCTGCTCGTCGCGACGCTCGGCGTCCAGGCGCTGTTCATGCTCCACCAGATATCGCCGCTGCTGGCACCGGTCCAATGAGCGCCCCGGCATCAGACACGCCCGCCGCGCCCTCCTCGCGCCTGCCGGAGTGGCTGCGCCCACGCGATCGCGAACGCCCCGGCACCGGCAGCATGCGCCTGGTCGAGACCACCTGCTGATCGTGCTCGCGGTGCTCCTCGCGATGGCGACGGTCAACGACGTCGGCCGCCAGGTCGACGTCAACCAGCGTCTGATCGCCGACCTGCGCACCTGGCGCCACTACACCGGCCACGACTACCACAACCTCAGCGTCGAGCAGGAACTGCTCGGCCGCACGACCCAGCACGAGGTCGTCTGCGGCAACACGAGCCCCGGGTGCGCCGAAAGCCCGGACCCAGATCTGCCTGGCGATCTGGGGTCCGGTGGTGAACGGGCGCCGCGCACGTCCACGGCGGCTGGTACCTGCCGCCCAGGCTCCGAAGATCAGCGCCAGCCAGCGCTACGGCTGCTTCGGCGCCGGCGCCGGCAGGGATCTGCCCGCGGATGAGCGCGACGGCTCCAGAGCGCCCCCCGCCGGGTGGGCCTCGCGCGCGGGCGCGAGCGCCGCCGTGGTGGCCGCTCGCTCGCGCTGACGCTGCTCGCGGCGGCCCTGCGCCTCTCGACGCTCGGGCTGCAGAGCTTCTGGTACGACGAGGCCTTCACGCCCGTCCACGTGCTCCACCCGAGCCTGTGGGCGACGCTGCGCTCGGTCGTCCACACCGAGAACACGCCGCCGCTGTGGTACGTGCTCGAGTGGGTCGTTCTCGCGCGTGCTCGGCACCGGCGAGGTCGCGCTGCGGCTGCCCTCCGCGCTCGCCGGGATCGCGACCGTGCCGGTCGCGTGGGCGATCGGACGCGAGCTCGGTCGGCTCGCCGCGCCGGCGATCGCCTGCGCCGCGCTCGTCGCCGTGCAACCCGCTGTTCGTGTGGTACTCGCAGGAGGCGCGCGCCTACGCGCTGTTCGTGCTGCACGCGGCGCTGGCGATGCTGTGCTTCCTGCGCGCCGAGCGCGAGCCCACCGCGGCGGCGGATGGCGGCGTTCGCGCTCACCGGCGTCGCTGGCGCTGCTGACCCACTACTTCGCCGTGTTCCTGCTGCTGCCGATGGTGCCTGTGGCTGCTGTTGCGCGACCGCGCGCCGCCGGCGCGCGGCCCTGCCAGCGGTCGGCGGCGCTCGCGCTCGTCGGCCTCGCGCTGCTGCCGCTGATCTCGGCGCAGGGCGGCCACGGCACGCAGTGGATCGGCCGACTGGGCGCTGTCGAGCCGGCTGCAGGCGATCCCGCAGTACTACCTCACCGGCTACTCCGGCGCGCCGCTCGGCCACGGGATCGAGCTGCTGCGTCGCGCTGCCGATGCTGGCGGCCGCCGCGGTCGGCCTCGTGCGGCTGCTCGAGCCGGCCCTGCGCGCGCCTGCGGGCGGTCCGACGCCCAGCCGATCGGGGCAGCCGGAGGCGCCGCTGAGCGCTGCTCGCGGCCGTGATCGCGGCATGCGGCGTCCTGATCCCGATCGCTGCTCGTCGCCTTCGGCGCCGACTACCTGGCGCCGCGCAACCTCGTCGGGGCGATGATCCCCGTGACCGCGCTGATCGCCGTGCTCGTGCGCCTCGCCGCGCGCGGGCCGCTCGCGGCCGCCGCTGCTCGCGGCGCGTCGCGCTCGGGCTGCTCGCGGTGACGTCGACGTCGACCTCAGCCCGCGACTGCAGCGCGGCGACTGGCGCCAGGTCGCGCACGCGCTCCGAGCTGCCCCGTCGCAGCGCGCGATCACGACCGTCGAGCTCGGCTCGGCGCCGCTCGAGTACTACCTCCCGGGGCTGCGCAACCTCGCGCCGGGACCACGGTGACCGCTGAGCGAGATCGACGAGACCGGCTACGCCCCGCTGCGCGCGTCCGCCGGTGAGCCGCCCGCGCCCGGCTTCCGTCTGCTCGCGCCGCGAGGACATCGACGGCCTGATCGTCTACCGCTTCGTCTCGCCGGTGCCGCGTCCGGTCACCGAGGCGACGCTGCGCCGCCACGTCGATCACGCTCGCCCACCCGGAGGTGCTGGTCGGAGCGGCGGCCCGGGGAGCGCCGTGAGAAGTGGCCGTCGTCACCCGCGTCTGGACCAAAAGCAATCTAGGTTTCCGCCATGACCGCGTCGACGGTAGAAGCCCGTAGCGAGGCTGAGATCGCGCTCGAGCGCGCGCGCGAGCGACCTGCTCTCGCTGCAGGACGAGGGCGGGCTGGTGGCAGGGCGAGCTGCAGACGAACGTCACGATGGACGCCGAGGACATGCTGCTGCGCGAGTTCCTCGGCATCCGCCGAGCGCGACGAGACCGAGCGCTCGGCCGCCTGGATCCGCTCCCAGCAGCGCGCGGACGGGACGTGGGCGAACTTCCACGGCGGCCCCGGCGAGCTGTCCACGACGATCGAGGCCTACTGGGCGCTGCGCCTGGCGGGCGACGACCCCGAGGCCGAGCACATGCGTCGCGGCGGCTGCGTTCATCCGCGCCGAGGGCGGGCTCGAGCGCGCGCGCGTGTTCACGCACGTGTGGCTGGCGCTGTTCGGGCTGTGGTCGTGGGACGAGGTGCCCGCGCTGCCGCCGGAGGTCGATCCTGCTGCCCGCGTGGGTGCCCCTGAACGTCTACGACTTCGCCTGCTGGGCGCGCCAGACGATCGTCGCGCTGTCGCTCGTCAAAGCCCACCGGCCGGCGCGCGCGCTGCCGTTCGACCTCGAGGAGCTGCACAGCGGCGCGCAGCGCCTCGCCGGGCGGCCGGGCACGACTCGCGGCCGGACCCGCATGCTGGCGCGTGCTCGACCGCGTGCTGCGCGCCTACGAGCGGCGGCCGCTCGGCCCGCTGCGGCGGCTCGCGCTCGGCCCGCGCCGAGCGCTGGATCGTGCGCCGCCAGGAGGCCGACGGCTCGTGGGGCGGGATCCAGCCGCCGTGGGTCTACTCGCTGATGGCGCTGCACCTGTGCGGCTATCCGCTCGAGCACCCGGTCATGCGCCGCGGGCTCGAGGGACTCGACGGCTTCATGGTCGAGGACCACGACGATGCCCGCGGGGTCGGGGCGCCGGTCGGCCCGAGCCGGCGCCTGGAAGCCTGCCAGTCGCCCGTGTGGGACACGGCGCTGGCGATCGTCGCGCTCAGCGACGCCGGCGTCGCCGCCGGGCACCCGGCGATGCGCGCGGCCGCGGAGTGGCTGCTCGGCGAGGAGGTCACGGTGCGCGGCGACTGGTCGGTCGCACGGCCGGGGCTCGCGCCCGGCGGCTGGGCGTTCGAGTTCGCCAACGTCAACTACCCCGACGTCGACGACACGGCCGAGGTCGTGCTCGCGCTGCGCCGGCTGCCGCGCGTCGACGCCAGGCGGCGCGGCCGCGCTGGGCAACGGCAGCCTCGTGCGCTGCACGCGGGCCCACGGCCTCGCGGAGCGCATCGACGCGGCGATCGAGCGGGCGATCGCGTGGGTCGAGGGCATGCAGAGCGCCGACGGCGGCTGGGGCGCGTTCGACGCCGACAACACCCGCTCGCTGGTGCGCGAGCTGCCGTTCCTCGACTTCGGCGAGGTGATCGACGAGCCGAGCGCCGACGTGACCGCCCACACGCGTCGAGATGCTCGCCGCGCTCGGGCTCGCGGCACGCCCGCCGCCCGCGCGGCGGGCGTGCGCTGGCTGCTCGAGCACCAGGAGCCCGACGGCTCGTGGTTCGGGCGCTGGGGCGTCAACCACGTCTACGGCACGGGCGCCGCCGTCCCGGCGCTGATCGCCGCCGGCGTCGCGCCGTCGGGCACGTGCATCCGCCGCGCCGTCGCGCTGGCTCGAGGCGCCACCAGAACGAGGACGGCGGCTGGGGCGAGGACCCGCGCTCCTACGACGACCGCGCGTGGATCGGGCGCGGCGCGAGCACCGCCTCGCAGACCGCCTGGGCGCTGCTCGCGCTGCACGCGCGCCGGTGAGCGTGGAGCTCGCCGTGCGCCCGCGCGGCGTCGACTGGCTGGTCGCGACGCAGCGCGCGGACGGCAGCTGGGACGAGCCGCAGTACACCGGCACCGGCTTCCCGTCCGACTACTACATCAACTACCACCTGTACCGGCTGACGTTCCCGGTGATGGCGCTCGGGCGCTGCCTGCGGGCCGGCGGCGCCGCCGGAGCTGGCCGGCGAAGCCCGCGCCCGGCGGGGTGAGGACGCGACCGTCGCCGAGCCGCTCGGCGCCTGCCGGGCGCCGAGGCGGTGATGGCGCGCGCCGCGGGCGAGAACTTCCCGGTCGCAAGCCGCGTGCTGCCGCGCTGCGAGCGCGAGCACCTGCTCGCGATCTACGGCTTCGCGCGGCTCGTCGACGAGCTCGGCGACTCGCTCGCCCGGCGACCGCCTGAGCGGCGCTCGAATGGCTCGAGCGACGAGCTCGACGCGGCGTTCGCGGGCCAGGCCGAGCACCCGCTGCTCGTCGCGCCTGCAGGCGACGTTGCGCGGCCTGCCGGCTGCCGCGCGAGCCGTTCGCGCGGCTGATCGAGGCCAACCGCGTCGATCAGCGCGTCAGCCGCTATGAGACCTGGGAGCAGCTGCGCGGCATACTGCGCGCTGTCGGCCGACCCCGTCGGCGAGCTCGTGCTCGGGGTGTTCGGGCTGGCGACGCCCGCGCGGGTGGCGCTGTCGGACTCGATCTGCACGGCGCTGCAACTGGCCGAGCACTGCCAGGACGTCGCCGAGGACCTCGCCGCCGGCCGCGTCTACCTGCCGCTCGAGGACCTCGGGCGCTTCGGCTGCGAGGTCGCAGGAGCTGGGCGCCAGCCACGCAGCGGCCCGCTGCGCGGCGTGATCGCGTTCGAGGTCGAGCGTGCCCGCCGCCTGCTCGACGCGGGGGTGCCGCTGCTCGGCGAGCTGCGGGGGCGCCCGCGCCTCGGCGTGGCCGCGTTCGTGGCCGGGGGCCGCGCCGCGCTGGACGCGATCGAGCGCGGCGGGCTACGACGTGCTCGCCGGGCCGCCCCGGGCGGGGCGCCGCGCCCGCCTGCTCGACGTTTGCGGGCATCGCGCTCACCGGGGGCAGGAGGCGGCGTTGAGCGCCGCGCCGGCGCTCGCCGCGGGCCTACGGCCACTGCGAAGCGGTCACGCGCCAGCAGGCGGCCAACTTCTACTACGGGATCCGGCTGCTGCCGCGGGAGCGGCGCCGGGCGATGTGTGCGGTGTACGCGTTCGCGCGCCGCGTCGACGACATCGGCGACGGTACGCTCGAGCGCGACCGCAAGCTCGCGTGCTCGACGCCGAGAGCCGCGCCCTGGCGAGGCTGGAGCAGGGCGGGGGGGCGGGCGCTGCCGTGGCCGATCCGGTGCTGCTCGCGCTCGCCGATGCCAGCCGGCGCTTCCCGCTTCCCGACGGTGCGCTCGCGGAGCTGATCGAGGGCGTGCGCATGGACGTCGTCGGGGCCAGCTATGAGAGCTTCGACGAGCTCGTCCTGTACTGCCGCCGCGTCGCCGGCGCGATCGGCCGGGTGTGCCTGGCGATCTTCGGCGTCCGCGACCGGGTCGCCGCCGAGCAGGCCGGAGCCGAACGGCTCGCCGACGAGCTCGGCGTGGCGATGCAGCTGACGAACATCCTGCGCGACGTGCGCGAGGACGCCGAGAACGGCCGCGTGTATCTGCCGGCGGAGGACCTGCGCCGCTTCGGCCTGCTCGCCGAGGGCAGGCCCGCGAGCGCCGCCGAGCTGCTCGCGGCCCTGGAGCGGCCCGAGGTGGCGGACCTCCTGCGCTTCGAGGCGAGCGGGCACAGACGTGGTTCGGGCGCGGGATCGCGCTCACCGGCCTGCTCGACTGGCGCAGCGCGGCCTGGGTGCTGGCGATGGCTGGCATCTACCGCCGCCTGCTCGAGCGCATCCAGGCGCAGCCGCAGGTGTCCGTGCGGAGCCGCATGTCGCTGCCCGCCCGCGAGAAGGCGTGGGTGGCCCTCCGCGGCATGCTCGGGGTGGGGGCGTGAGACGCCCTGTGTCAACCCTTGGTGGCGAGGATTGTGTTGAGGGCGTTGTGTTGGGTGGGGTCGTAGGGGGTGTGGTCTTGCCAGCAGCGCCAGAGCACGCGGGTCCAGGCGCGTCCGAGGATGCGGATGGCGTGGGGGTGGGTGCAGCCTCGGGCGCGGGCGCGTTGGTAGACGTCTTTGGCCCAGGGGTGCCAGTGGCGGGTGCTGTCGGCGAGCACGCAGAGGTGGCTGCGCAGTTGCTTGTCGCATGCCCAGCGGAAGGTCGCGTTGGTGCGTTTGCCCGACTGGATTGTGACTGGGCTTTGGCCGGCGTTGGCCGCCAGCGAGTCGTTTGTGGGGTAGCGGGCGCGGTTGTCGCCGATCTCGGCGAGCAAGCCGGCGGCCGTGACGACGCTCTTGCGGTCGCGGAAGAAGGCGAGGAACAACGGCCCGTCGGGGTGGGTTCGGACTGCACCGGCGATCTGGCTGGTGATCTGGCTGATCTGCTCGACGATTGGGCGCAGCGCTGCGACGAGTCCGAGCACGGCGCCGCGACGGGCGTCTGCCTCGAGCTCACCGACGACCGCGTAGGGGGCGTCTTTGAGTCTCGCGAGCAGCTCGGTGGGGGATCTGCGTCCGCAGTAGGCGTGGCGTGCGAGGAAGCTCTCGAGCCGCTTGCTGCCAAGGCCGCGGGTGTCTGTGGGGCTGGGGTAGCGCTCGAGGAACGCGAGCGCGATCGGGCTGTCGAGCTCCGCGAAGACCCGCTCGGCGCCGGGCCAGAAAGCCTGCAGCTGCGAGCGCAGCTGGTTGGCGAGTGCGACACGCGCCTTGACGAGGTCTTCGCGGGTGCGCACGAGTGCTCTGAGCGCGAGCGTCTCATCGCTAGACGGTGCGAGCGCGGGAAAGCGGTGGCGGTCGGTGCGGGCGAGTTCGCAGAGCACCATCGCATCGAAGCGGTCGTTCTTGCCCGCGGCTGCGCGGAAGCGATCGCGGGCCGCCTTGAGCTGGTTGGGGTGGATCGCGAGCACCGGGATGCCGGCGGCGAGCAGCCGCCCAACGAGCAGTCCATCAGGGCGCTCGATCGCGCAGGCGTCGACTGCGTGAGCTCTCAGCAGCTCGATCAGCGCACACAGGCCGCGCTCGTCGTGGCTGAACTGCCTCGCGGCGAGCACTCGGCCGTGCTCGTCGCAGATGTGAATGTCGTGCCACTCGCTGGCCCAGTCGATCCCGCAGATTGCGCCCACAGATCCTCCTCCTCGCTCCAGGTTCGTTTGAAAAAGGCTGACCAGGAGGTACCGTGGCGGGTGCTCATAGGCAGGCCCTCGGTGGGGCGACGCCCTGTCGCCGCTCTGGGTGCCTCACACCACCGGGAGGCGCTTGTCTCACGCGGGCCGTCCAAGCGGCTAGCAAGCCTGGCGCTCTCCCGGCGGTGGTCAGCTATGTGCGCTGAGCAGTTTCCGCGCTCGCCCTCCCGAAGGTCGGACGAGAACTCCCTCTCTCGGAAAGAAAGAACGAAGAGCCCACCTGCTCAACAAGCAGAGGTTGCCCTATGAGCGCGCCCCGCGTGCTCGTCCTCGGCGGCGGCCTCGCCGGCATCACCGCCGCGCTCGACTGCGCCGCTGCGGGCGCGAGCGTCGAGCTGCTGGAGGTCCGTCCCCGCCTCGGCGGCGCCGCCTACTCGGTGAAGCGCGACGGCCTCGAGATGGACAACGGGCAGCACGTGTTCCTGCGCGGCTGCCTGGCCTACCGCGGCCTGCTGGCCCGGTTGGGCAGCCAGCATCTCGTGGCCGTACAGCCGCGGCTCGAGATCCCGGTCCTCTCGCCGGGCGCCCAGCCGCACGTCCTGCGGCGCAGCTCGCTGCCGGCGCCACTGCACCTGGCGGGCGCCCTCGCCCGCTACCCCCACCTCTCGATCGGCCAGCGACTCGGCGCCGGTCGGGCTGCGCTGGCCCTGCTGCGCCTGGGCTCGGCGGAGGAGCTCAGCGATGCGGAGACGCTCGGCGCGTGGCTCGCACGCCACGGCCAGGGGCCGGCGGCGGTGGCGGCTCTGTGGGACCTGATCGCGCTGCCGACCCTGAACCTGCCGGCGGCGGAGGCGTCGCTGGCGCTGGGAGCGTTCGTGTTCAGGACGGGCCTGCTCTCCTCCAACGACGGCGGCGACATCGGCTTCCACGTCGGCACGCTCGGCCAGATCCTCAGCGAGCCGGCCGCGCGCGCCCTCGCCGCCGCCGGCGTCGAGGTGCGCCTCGGCTGGCGGGCCGAGTCCCTCGCGCGGGCAGACGAGGATCGCCTCAGCGTCCACTCCGGTCCGAGCCGTGAGGAGCTCACGGCGGAGCGGGTGATCGTGGCCCTTCCGGCGGCGCGCGCGGCGACGCTGCTCGAGCCGCTGTTGGGGGAGCCGGCACGGCGGATCGGCAGGCTCGGCGCCTCCCCGATCGTCAACCTCCATCTCGTCTACGACCGCACCGTGTGTGAGCATCGCTTCGCCGCCGGTGTGGACACCCCGGTCCAGTATCTGTTCGACCGCTCCGCGGCGGGGGGTGTGCCCGCCGGCTGCCAGTATCTGGCGGTGTCGCTGTCCGGCGCCGAGCGCGAGATGAGAATGAGCGTCGAGGAGCTCCGCGCTATGTACATACCTGAGCTCGAGCGGCTACTGCCGCGGGCGCGCGGCGCCCACCTGGAGAGCTTCCTCGTCACTCGGGAGCACGCCGCCACGTTCCGCGCGAGCCCGGGTGTGGCCTCGCTGCGGCCCGGACCCGTGACGTCGGTCCCGGGCCTCGTGCTCGCCGGCACCTGGACCGCGACCGGCTGGCCCGCGACGCTCGAGAGCGCGGTCCTCAGCGGGCACGCCGCGGCGCGGGCGGCCCTGGACGGTGTCGGGCTGCCGGCTCCCTCCGCGCTCGCCGGCAGCGCCCCGCTTGCGGCCAGCGGGGTCCCCGCGGACGCGCGGCGGCGGCCGTGAGCGGGGTGCTCCTCGCGGCGCCCCTGCGGGTCGAGGCCGCCCTGATCTCCTCGGCCGCCCGCGGTGCCGTCGTGCGCAAGACCGGCATGGGTCCCGAGCGGGCACGCGCCGCCGCGGCGCTGCTGCCGTGGGAGCGGGCCGGAGCGGTGCTCGTCGTCGGCTTCTGCGGCGGGCTCGAGCGCTCGTCGGTGCCCGGCGAAGTGATCGTTCCCGAGCGGGTCTACGCGGCAGCCGACGAGGACGATCCACAAGGGGCCGTCCGCTGCGACCTCGCGCCCGAGCTCGTGCAGCAGCTCGCGGGCCGCGGCCTGAAGCTCCGGACCGGTCCGATCGTATGCGTCTCGCGGATCGCGGTCGGCGAGCGCCGCGAGCAGCTCCGGGCGCAGGGGGCGGTCGCGGTCGACATGGAGTCGGTGTGGCTGGGAGGCGGCGCCGGCGGGCGGCCGTTCGGGGTCGTGCGGGTGGTGCTCGACAGCCCCTCGCACGAGCTGTTCCGCGTGCGCTCCGTGGTCCAGGCGCTGCGTGCTGCCCGCTCGCTGCGACGGGTCGCCGGCGCCCTGCACGAATGGTGCCCGATCGACGAGGCCCTTCACGACGGGCGCCCCGGCGACTAAGGTTGCGGGCATGTCCGTCCGGGTCAGGCAGAGCACGCGCATGGGCTGGTACCTGATGCGCCAGCGGCTCGCCAAACGGGAGAAGTTCCCGCTGATCGTGGAGCTCGAGCCGCTGTTCCAATGCAACCTCGCCTGCTCGGGCTGCGGCAAGATCCAGCACCCCGAGCACGAGCTGCGCCGCCGGATGCCAGTCGAGCAGGCGGTCGGGGCGATCGAGGAGATGCGGCGCGCCGATGGTCTCGATCGCCGGCGGCGAGCCGCTGATCCACCCCGAGATCCACGTCATCGCGGCCGAGCTCATCCGGCGCAAGAAGTTCGTCTACCTGTGCACGAACGCGCTGCTGCTGGAGCGCAAGCTCGAGAACTTCCGGCCGAGCCCGTACTTCGCGTGGGCGGTCCACATGGACGGGCTGCGCGAGCGCCACGACGCGTCGGTCGAGCGCGAGGGCGTCTTCGACAAGGCGGTCGCGGCGATCAAGGCGGCAAAGGCCGCCGGCTTCCGGGTGACGACGAACACGACGTTCTTCACGCACGACTCGCCCAAGACGGTGCGCGACGTGCTCGACTTCCTCAACGACGAGCTCGAAGTCGACGAGATGATGATCTCGCCGGCCTACGCGTACGAGAAAGCGCCCGACCAGGAGCACTTCCTCGGCGTGCAACAGACGCGCGAGCTGTTCAGCGAGGCGTTCGCCGGACGGCCGGCGCAGGCGCTGGCGGCTGAACCACAGCCCGCTGTTCCTCGACTTCCTCGAAGGCAAGGCCGAATTCGACTGCACCGCCTGGGGCATCCCGAGCTACTCGCTGTTCGGCTGGCAGCGCCCGTGCTACCTGATGGCCGACGGCTACACGGCAGACCTACAAAGAGCTGATCGAGACGACCGACTGGAGCAGCTACGGGCGCGGCAGGGACCCGCGCTGCGAGAACTGCATGGCCCACTGCGGCTACGAGCCGACGGCGGTGCTGCAGACGACCCGCTCGCTGCGCCAGTCGCTGCGCGCGCTCGCCGGCTGAGTCCTCCGTCCATCGGCGTTCGCGCCGGATGTCCCGCCAGCTGAGGCCCTCGCCGAGCAGCGCCGGCACGCCGAGCGCGAGCGCGGTGAGGACCTCGACCGCCTGCAGGATGATCCCGTAGGCGAGCGCGGGCCCGGCGCCGACGCCATAGGCGGCGAGCACGACCAGGCAGGCGGCCTGGAAGACGCCGACGTTGGAGGGGGTGGCGGGCAGGATCGCGCTGAGGTTGACGGCCAGCAGGATCGCGGCGGCGGTCACGAGGCCGGCGTGGGCCTGCAGTCCGAGCGCCAGCGAGGACGCAGTAGCAGGCCAGCCACTGCAGCGCCCACGCGAGCAGCTGGAAGGCGACCGCGGCGAACCCGTAGCGGGGCCGGGCGAACACGACCAGGCCCTGGCGGGCCAGCAGCAGCAGGCGCGCGACTCGCTCGGCGGCTCGCGCGATCGCGCGCAGGCGCGAGCGGCGGCCGAGGCGCGAGCAGGCGCGGGCCGGCGAGGACGAGCGCGCAGAACGCCAGCGGCACGACCAGCGCGCCGAGCATGCCCGCCAGGTGGCCGTGCAGCAGCGGCACGCTCGTGAACGTCACCGCCAGCGAGGATCGCCAGCGCGAGCAGGTTGATGAGCGTCTGCGAGAAGACGGTGCCGGCGACGATCGGCAGCTGCCGCCGCGTGGGCCCGTCGAGCCGGCGCGTGAGCACCACCACGCGCGTGGGCTCGCCGATCCGGCCCGGGAACACCGCCGAGGCCATCACGCCGATCATCGTCGCGCGGACCACCGGGGCCCAGCGGATCGGTGTCTCGGGCAGCGCGGCACGCAGCGTCTCGTGCCAGGAGATCGAGCGCATCACCAGCGAGGAGCGCCATCAGCACCAGCGCGAGCAGCGATCCAGCCGGGGGTGGCGGTGATCAGCGCATGACCGACCCGATGCAGGTCGAGGCTCATCAGCGCGAACACGACCAGCGCGATCACCAGCGCCACCAGCAGCACGGCCGCCGAGCGGCGCAGGAGCGTTCGACGCGCGCGCAGCGGCGGCTTCTCGGTGGCTCCCATTGGCCGGGGTGTAGCAGGTCGCGGCGCTATCCTCACGGCCGCAGCGATGAGGCCCGCTCCATAACCGCGGCACGGCCGCTGATGGCTTCTACGTCCCCGTCACTCGACGCAGGTGAGGGCGCGCCGTGGAACGCGAGCACGACATGGAGAGCAGGGCCCCCGCCGGCAGGCTCGCAGGACGCGCTCGCGTCGAGCTCGGCGAGCTCGTAGCGGTGTTCGCCGGCGGCTTCGTCGGCGCGATCGCGCGCGCCGCGGTCGCCCGAGGCCTGCCGGCGACGCCGGGCACCTGGCCGTGGGCGACGTTCGCAGTCAACATCGCGGGCGCGCTCGTGCTCGGCTGCGTCGTCACCTACCTGCAGGAGCGCCGCGCTCCGAGCCGCTACCTCCGCGCGCTCCTCGGCGCCGGCCTGTGCGGGGCGCTGACGACCTTCTCGACGATGATGCTCGAGCTGCTGGGGATGATCGAAGCGGGCGGGCTCGCGCTCGCCGCCGCCTACGCCGGCGCGAGCGTCGGCTGCGGCCTGGCGGCCGTCCTGATCGCCACGAGCGCCGTGCGCCGGGTCTGGCCGCGATGAGCGTCTCGCTGCCGCTGTGGCTGGCCGTGGGGGTGCTCGGTGGCGTCGGGGCCGTGGTCCGCGTGCTGGTCGAAGCGGCCGCGTCCGCCGGCGAGCTCCCCGTCGGGACCCTCGTGGTGAACGCCTCCGGCTCACTCGTCCTCGGGCTGCTCGCCGGCGCGGCGGTGCACGGCGACGCATACCTGCTCGTGGCGACGGCCGGGATCGGCTCCTACACGACCTTCTCGACCTGGATGCTCCAGAGCGAGCGCGCGCTCGAGGAGGGTCGCGTGGCGCTCGCGGCGGGCAACGTCGCCCTCAGCCTGCTCGTCGGCGTCGGCGCGGTCGAGCTCGGCCGCCTGATCGCGGGCGGCTGAGCGCGGGGCCCGGCTACGATCTCTGCCCGTGGGGCTGCGCGGGCGCAACGAGGTAGCGGCGGGAGCGGCTCCGCCGTGAGTCCTCCCGCGCCCGGACGTCCCGTTCGCGGCTCGGCCGGCGGCCGGCCGATCATGGCCCTGCTGGACCTGCTCGGGCGGCGCTGGGCGCTGCGGGTGATCTGGGAGCTGCGGGGTGGCCCACTCGTGTTCCGCTCGCTGCAGGAGCGCTGCGAGGGCATGTCCTCGAGCGTCCTCAACCAGCGCCTGCGCGAGCTGCGGGCGGCAGGCATCGTCGACGCGGGCAGTGACGGGTACCGCCTGACGCACGAGGGGCGCCGGCTGCTCGAGGCCTACCAGCCGCTGGCCGCGTGGGCCGATCGCTGGGCGCTGCGGACCCGCGACAGCTAGGGGTCAGGCCTCGAGCAGGATCGTCACCGGACCGTCGCCGAGGAGCTCCACCTCCATGTGCGCGCCGAAGACGCCCTGCAGCGCGCCCGCCTGGTCGCAGAAGCGCTCGTACAGCTCGCGTGCGAGCTCGGGGCGCGCCGCGGCCGTGAAGCTCGGGCGGTTGCCCCGTCTGGTGTCGGCGTAGAGCGTGAACTGGCTCACGCACAGGATCTCCCGCGACCCGAGCGCCTCGTTCATTTGGCCCGCGGCGTCGGGGAACACGCGCAGCGCCCGCACCTTGGCGGCCAGGCGGTCCGCGGCTTCATGCGTGTCTCCCTCGGCGACCCCGAGCAGCACGAGCAGGCCGGGGCCGATCGCTGCGACCTCGCGGCCCTCCACGCGCACGGCCGCCCGGCTGACCCTCTGCACGAGCGCTCGCATGTGGGCCGAGTATGCCCGCAACTGCGGCCTATCGCGCTCAGCATCACCGCGCGTAGTGCGCGAGCTCCTCCATGGTGACGACGGGCGGAGGCTCCAGGAGGACGTGGGAGCCGTCGTCGAGCACCACCAGGCCGCCGTGGGAGAGCCAGCGCCGTGCCCCCACGGGTCCGCTCAGGACCGCCGCCTTGGCGTAGACCTCCGCTTCCAACGCCGACGGTGCCAGCGCGGTCGCCTGCACGACGCCCGTGAAGGCGGGACGGCCCGTGGCCGGGTCGAGCAGGTGATGGGCCGGCCTGCCGCGCTCGTCCAGCCAGCTGCGCCGGCCGATGCCGCTGGTCGCGACGCCGCCGGCGGAGATCGCGAACGTGTGGAGGACGCTGCCGTCGAACGGGCTCTCGACCGCGACGGGCCGCGGCAGGCCGGCCGCTCCCCCGATCGCGAGGTCGCCGGCGCAGTCGACCGCGAAGAACGCGTGCTCGGCGAGCTCGGCGGCGATCACGTCGGCGAACAGCCCCTTGGCGAGGCCGCCGCTGTCGAGCTTCACCCCGGGCGGGCGGCGAACGCTGCGACCGCCCGTGCCCAGTTCGACCTTGCTCCAGCCAGCCTCGGCGCGCGGTCCGGCCGGATGGCGGGCCGGCGCGGCGGCGATCGCGCTCGCGAGCGCCAGCGGCGCACCGAGCTCGCCCGCGTAGCCGCTGGCCTCGATCTGCTCGAGCAGCGTGGCATCGACGAGCCCTTCCGTCCACGTCCCCGCCGCGCGCACGGCCTCTGCCAGCCTGCACATCAGCCGACTGGCCGGAACCTCCTCGCGGGGGTCCTCGTTCAGCAGTGAGAGCTCGCTGTCTGCGAGGAAGCGCGAGAAGCGGCCGTGCCAGCTCAGCAGCTCGCGTCGTGCGCACGCGACGGCGTCGTGGGCGCCGAGCGCACCGCCTCCGCCCACGAGCACGCTGCAGCGCGAGCCGAAGCAGTCGAACGTGTCAATGACCTCCGGCCCGTTCACGACTGCGACGTGGTCACGGAGGAGGGGCTGCTGGATTCGGTCGCCGTGGAGGCGGAGGAGCCCGAGGACGAGCCGGAGGAGCCCGACCCGGCGGACGATTCGTCGCTGCCGGCACTCGCTTCGGTTGCATCGCTTTCGCTCGAGCTCGAGCTCGAGCTCGTGCCGCTCGAGGCGGTGGCGGCGGAGCTCGTGCCGGCGGCGGCCCGGGTCGTGGCGACGGCGGCGCGCCGTTTCGAGTTGGCGGTGAGGGCAGGGTCGTGTCCGCTGGCGAGCTGCACGTAGACCGTCAGGAAGGCGGCGGTGAACGTAGCGAGGGCGAGTCCCGTGACCGAGCGCCGGATTCGCCGTGCCCGACGGGCCAGCGCGGCGCGACGGGCGTCGCCGAGACGGCGGGCATCGCTGTCAGGGCGGGGGGACTGGTGCTCGGGAGCCTGCTTGGCGTTGGTGGGGATGGGTGGCATGGTGGCTTCCTCGGGGTCGGTGGTCGATGGTGTGCTCATCGGGCGTCGGCCGCCCGCAGCGTCGCGGACGCGGAGGAGCTCGGCCGTAGGTGGCGCACGAGCAACAGCACCAGCGCGGGCACGACGACGATCGCGGTCATCGCCAGGAACCACGTCTGGCCGGCGTCGGTGCCCTCGCCCAGGGAGTGCACGACGCCGAGCATCCATGCGAGCGCGGTCAGTCGGTGCAGCTTGCGCCAGCGCTGCACGCCGATGCGTGCGCGGGCGTAGTAGGAGACGCCGAGGATCAGCAGGGCCCAGAAGGCCACGATCCCGGTCGAGGTCCAAAGCGTCTTGTAGCCGCTGAGGAACGGCACGGCGATGTCGGCGAGGGTGGGGTGGAGGTAGGTGTCACCGATCAACGTCAGGCCATGGACCGCCAGCGCCGCCAGCGTCGCCAGCGACAGCGCCTCGTGCGTGATGCGGAGGTCGGGGCCGCGGCGTTTGAGCAGGCGCCCGCCCATCAGCAGCCCGATGCAGACCGAGATGCTCGACAGCACGAGCGCGGCGATCCCGGCGGCGCGGCTGGTGATCCAGAACAGGTGTGGCGCGACCGACGTGGCGAGGGTGGTGGCGTGAGTCGTCATGCCTGTCATCAAAGCGGGTGATCCTGGGAGCCCGCTGGGGGCGCCCTGGGGTGTGCGTGGGGATCGCCGCGCCGGTCTACGCGGCGGCGTGCACGCTCGCCAGGAACGCCCGCACCGTCGCGCTGGAGATCGCGAAGCCGACCCCGCTGGAGCCGCCCTGCCCACCGCCCGCCGACGAGGAGCCCGAGACGATCTGGGAGTTGACACCGATCACGAGGCCGCTGTCGTCGAGCAGGGGGCCGCCGGAGTTGCCCGGGTTCAGGGCGGCGTCGGTCTGGATGACGTGGGTGATGGCGGCTCCGTCCGGCGCCTGGATCGTGCGGTTCAGCGCTGACACCACGCCCGTGGTGAGGGTCCAGTTGAGCCCGAAGGGGTTGCCGATCGCGTATGCCGGTTCGCCGACCTGGGCGCCCGTGGACGTCGAGATCTGGAGCGCGTGCAGGTGTAGCCCGGCCGCGTCGATCCGCAGCAGCGCGAGGTCGCTCGCGGGATCTGTGCCGACGACGGTGGCCTTGCGCGTACTGGCCCGCTTGCCGTCGAGGGACACGGTCACCGTTTCACCGCCCGCGACGACGTGGTTGTTGGTGAGGATCAGGCCGGTGGCGCTGACCACGATGCCGGTGCCGGTGTCGGTGCGGCCCCGCCCCCCTTCGCCAGCGATCCCGGAGGCGCCTGCGCTGGACCTGATCGCGACCACGCCAGGGGCATCTGCTTCGTAGATCGCGCGGGGCGTGAGGACGGCGGCGGGGGTGGTGTCGGCGGCGAAGCTCGTGCCCGCGGCGCCCGCGACGACGACGGTGTGATGGGTCACGTGGCCCGGGGTCGCGACGGCGATCGCGACGGCGGCGGCAGCCGCGCCGACGAGGGCCGAGAAAAGCGGGATTGCCTTGTTGTGGCGCATGCGGGATCTCCCGGGTCGAAGGGTTGACAGTCAGCTTGTGCGCCAGCGCTGAAGGAGCAGTAACACGAGCCTAAGCGGGCGCTAAGAAATTCGGCGCTCGAACGACGAGCGCCCGCGGGACGTGCCGGGCTTCGGCACGCCCCGCGGGCGCGGGGGTGGGGCGCAGGACGCCGTCGCTCACGCGGGCTGGCCGGCGGCCGCGGCGCCGGCGCGCACGACGCGTCGCGGGTGCTGGCGTGTGCGGCCGCGGGAGGCGGGCTGCCGCACGACGGGGACGACCGCTGCGTGGGGGGTGAGGCGCGCGGCGCGGGACATCGCGAAGCCGAGCAGGGCGAGGATGCCGAGGTCGGCGAGGGCGTTGAGGGCGATTGCGAGTGAGAGGGACATTGGTGCTCCTTTGCGGTGGTCGGTTGCGATGGAGCAAGTAAACGCCGCAAGCCTCAGGCCACCGTTGCCCGCAGCTCAGAGGAACCTGAGAGAGCGTGCGCTCCTCAGGAGCGTTGCGCGGGGGCCGGTTGGCGGTCGGCGATCGGGAGCGTGACGGTGAAGATCGCACCCCCGCCAGCGGCGTTGGCGGCGTCGATGCGGCCGTGGTGGGCCGCGACGATCTCGCTTGCGATCGCCAGCCCGAGACCGGCGCCGCCCCTGCCCCGCTCGCGGCCGCCCTCGGCCCGCCAGAAACGGTCGAACAGCTGCTGGCCCGCGTCGGCCGGCAGCCCCGGACCGTGATCGCGCACGGTCACCGTGACGGTGCTCTGCTGTGCCCGCACGGATAGCTCCACGGGCGTGCCGGGGGGCGTGTGCACGAGCGCGTTTCGCATCAGGTTGGACACGACCTGGTGCAGCTGGTGCGCGTCGCCGGAGACGACCGCCGAGGACGGCGAGGCCAGCGCGATCGAACGGCCGGGGGCCGTGGCCTGGGCATCCTCGACGGCGTCGCGCGCGAGCTGGGCTATATCCACCGGCTCGTGTCGCGGCTCCGGGGTCTCGTCCAGGCGGGCGAGCGTCAGCAGGTCCTCGACGAGCACACCCATGCGCTTGGACTCCTCCTCGATCCGGCGCATCGCGATCTCCGTGTCGGGTCCGTCGGCGGCGCCCATCCGGAAGAGCTCGGCAT
Source organism: uncultured Solirubrobacteraceae bacterium (assembly GCA_963743505.1). Classification (GTDB taxonomy): domain Bacteria; phylum Actinomycetota; class Thermoleophilia; order Solirubrobacterales; family Solirubrobacteraceae; genus Palsa-744. The sequence goes on from CAVUPZ010000001.1 coordinate 161,688, forward strand.
AGCCACGGATCGAGGCCAGCGGCGTGCGCAGCTCGTGCGATGCGTCCGCGAGGAACTGGCGCAGGCGATCCTCGCTCGCCTGGCGCTCGGCGAACGCCTGCTCGAGGCGGTCGAGCATCCGGTTCAACGCGAGGCCGAGGCGGCCGACCTCGGTCTTGCCGGTCGCGGGGCTCACCCGCCGCGAGAGCTCGCCCGCCGCGATCGCGCCCGCCGTGACCTCCATGCGATCGAGGGGCCGCAGGCCGAGGCGGACGACGAACCATGCCGTCACCCCCAGCGCGAGCAGGACGCCCGCGAACACGAGGATCTCGACCAGCAGCAGGCGGTTGAGCGTGTCGTGCACCTCCGTCAGCGGCACCGCCGCCACCGTCACGCCGGAATCCTCAGGGTCGTGGCCGGCGAAGACGCGATAGGAGGTGCCGGCGCCGGTGATCGAGCCGACTGTGAAGGCCTTTCCGATCGGGACGACCGCGGGGATCTTCGGCGAAGCCGGAAGGCGTTCGGTTTCGCTGTAGCGGATCGTCAGCGAGCCCAGGACGCGGCCGGAGGCCAGCCGGCGCTGGCCGTAGGTGCCGGGGGGCAGCACCACACCAGCTCCGCCGGGACCAGGACCACCCTGTCCGATACCCGGACCGCCGCGGCCCGCCTGGCCGGCGCCGGGCCCCACCTGGCCAGCGTCGCTCGAAGGCGGCCTGTAGCCCTTCACGTCCAGCTGGTAGGAGAGCGCGCCCACGGCGGCACGAGCCTGCTGGTCGACCCGTTCGAGCAGGAACGAGCGCTGCTCCGCGTAGGTGACTGCGCCCAGCAGCACGAGGCCCGCCGCCGACAGCCCGAGCACGCCGGCGAGCAGGCGCGTGCGCAACGAGGACATCAGCGACGCGGCGCCTGGAGGGCGTAGCCGACCCCGCGCACCGTGCGGATCAGGGACGGCCCGTGCGCGTCGAGCTTCTTCCTCAGGTAGCTGATGTAGGTCTCGAGCACGCGGCCGTCGCCGCCGAAGTCGTAGTCCCAGACGTGGTCGAGGATCTGCGCGCGCGTCATCACCCGCCGCGGGTTCAGCATCAGATAGCGCAGCAGGCGGTATTCGGTGGCGGTCAGCTCGACCGGCTCGCCCGCCCGGGTGACCTCGCGCGACTCCTCGTCGAGCTCGAGGTCCTCGAAGACGAGCCTGCCGCTCTCCGCCGCGGCCTGGCCGCTGCGCCGCAGGATGGTCCGGATCCGCGCCACGAGCTCCTCGAGGCTGAACGGCTTCGTCATGTAGTCGTCGCCGCCACCGGTCAGGCCACGCACCTTGTCCTCCGTGGCGTCCCGGGCGGTGAGGAAGATGATCGGAACGCCCGCGCGCTGCGCGCCCAGGCGCTCGGCCACCTCGAAGCCCTCCATGTCGGGGAGCATCACGTCGAGGATCATCAGGTGCGGTTTGAAGCGGGTCACCGCGGCCACCGCGTCGCGCCCGCTCCCCGCGGTCTCGACGGTGAAGCCCTGGTAGCGCAGGGCCATCGCGATGACCTCGACGATGTTCGGCTCGTCGTCGACGACGAGCACCCGGGATCCGGCGCCTGCCTCGGTCATCGGCAGATCATCCCCCACGGTGCAGCGGCGTGGCCACGTCGGCGGATCAGCCTTCGCATCTGGTCGAGTCCTCTCGGTCGCGGAGCGCGGGGAGGCTTCCCCTCGCGAGAAGATGAAAGCGGCCCCGTGTGGGGAGGAGATCCCCGCTTGCTGAGAGTTTCCTGAGAGACCGCGGGGAGCGCTGGGGGCCCCGCGGGCCCCGTCGTCCGCGCCGCCGCAGGAGAGACAAGTCGACGCGGCCCGAGCCGCTCGAGGAACCCTTCCCGCCTGACCCGGAGGCCCGGCGGTTCAGGTGGCGCGGCCTCACACCTCAGTGGCCTCGCTCTTTGCGACTCGGAACCGCGTCTGCAGGCAACGTAGATGCGGCCAGGGGCGATTGCAAGCCTGTCGGCGCCGCAACCGCGCTCCTTGCGCGGAAATCCCTAGGCCTGCTCCGCGTCGGGCGTCGCGAACAGGCGCAGGCCTGCTCGGATCGAGGCCGGGATCTCCGTCTTGGCGGCCTTCGTGGCGGCGAAGGAACGCAGGTCCACGCACACGTGCCGCAGCCAACCCGCGACGAGCAGCTCGCCCGAGCGCTCGACATCGATCTCCGTCGTCAGCGCGGTGGTCCCGAGCCGCACGATGCGTACCTTCAGCGATAGCACGTCGTCAAAGCGCGCGGGAGCCCGGAACGACAGGTGGGTCTCGGCGACGACGGCGTCGATCCCCCCGTCCACCATGTCCTGCCACGGCCCGACCGCCTCCCGCCACATCTCCGTGAAGGCGACGTCGAAGTAGAGCAGGTAGTTGGCGTTGAAGACGATGCCCTGGGGATCGCACTCGCCGTAACGGACCCGCAGCTCGTGTACGAAGGGCGCCGTCACCGGATCGACATTATCGGCGCGCGCGAGCCCGCCTGCGGACGGGCGCGGGCCCGGTGCCCGTGGAGGCCCGGTCCGGACAGACGCTAGGATCGCGGCCGTGCCACCGACGGAGATCGTCCCGGGTCTGCTGTACTGGCGCGCCCCGCATCCCCAGTGGACCCCGCAAAGCGACTGGGAGCAGCTGGTCGGCTGCGTCCTGTACGAGCTCGAGGACGTGGTCGTGCTGATCGACCCGCTGCTGCCCGCCGAAGGACGCGAGCAGTTCCTCGACTGGCTCGACCAGCGCGTGGCGGGCCGACCGGTGAGCATCCTGACGACGATCAAGTGGCATCGTCGGGACCGTGAGGAGCTCGCCCGCCGCTACCGCTCGCACAGCGGCAAAGCCTGGAACGCGGTGCCACCCGGGGTCGCGCCGAAGCCGCTGCGCGGGGCGGGGGAGACGCTCTTCTGGCTGGTCCGGGCGCAGACGCTCGTGGCGGGCGACAGGCTGATCGGCGACGATGCGGGCGGGGTGAGGCTGTGCCCCGAGGAGTGGCTCGAGGACGTCGCCGTGGACAGGCGCGGCCTCGCCCACCTGCTGCGGCCGCTGCTGGAGCTGCCGATCGAGCGGGTGATCGTCTCCCACGGCGAGCCCGTCCTGCACGACGGCCGTGCCGCGCTCGCACGGGCGATCGAGCGGGCCGAGGCCGGCGTCGAGAGCTGAGATGGCCGCGAGAGCCGCGAGCTCGTCGCCAGCGCCATGCATACGTGAAGCCCCGTGCGGGTAAGGGATCCGTGAACAGCCTTGATCGAAGCCGAGCATCAACTGAACATCGTCCTTCCCGCCGTGGCGGCGTCGGTGGCATGCATGCGCTCCGACGCGGCCCGGCTGGCCCTCGCGGCGGGGGCGAGCGAGGAGCAGGCCGACCGTGTGCGGCTCGCCGTTTCCGAGGCCGTCACGAACGTGGTCGAACACGCATATGCCCGCGGCGAAAGCGGGCGGGTGCAGCTGGTCGCGGCCGTGGAGAACGGCGAGCTGCTGGTGCTCGTCTCCGACGACGGTCACGGGATGAGCTCGCGCCGGCGCAGTCGCGGCCTCGGCCTCGGCCTCGCGTTGATGGCGGACGCCTGCGACGGGCTGACGATCTCGGCACGTTCGGCGGGCGGAGTCGAAGTCCAGACGAGGTTCGTGCTCGCGGCGGAACCGGTCCGGCAGCCTGCTGCTCAGGCGCCCGCGTCCTGCGCAGCGCGCCCGACCTCGGGGCGCTTCTCGACCACGACGTAGCCCGGTTGGATCTCGACCACGGCCTCAATGTCGGGTTGCTCGTGGCCCGGCAGCACCACGAATCTCCGCGGGTGAGCCCGTACCCGCTCGTATTCCGCGGGGGTCAGCTCGAGCATCCGATTGCACGACCGCTCGGCGCACTCGCACCTGAAGGTGGTGCGAGCGTCCTCCTCCCCCGGCCACTGGCCACGGTCGATCGCGTCGTTGACGCGCCGGAGCATCTGCTCGGTGCCCGTCTTGCGCCGTTGAGCGGTCTCGTCCACGCCTTCGATGCTGCCAGATCGCTCGCCCGCGCGCAGCGATCAGGAGGGCGGTTGCATGTGTCGCGCGACTACACGTGCGCCGCCGGCGAGCCGCCCGCGATCGTCTAGGCTCAGGGACACATGAGGACGCGCCAGCTTGGAAGGACCGGCGTGCAGGTCACACCCCTCTGTCTCGGGGCGATGATGTTCGGCTCCTGGGGCAACGAGGATCACGACGAGAGCGTCCGCATCATCCATCACGCGCTCGATGCGGGCATCAACTTCATCGACACCGCCGACGTCTACTCCCGTGGAGAGTCAGAGGAGATCGTCGGCCGTGCGCTCGTGGGTCGGCGCGGGGACGTCGTGCTGGCGACGAAGGTTCACGGGAGCATGGGCGACGATCCGAACGAATACGGCAACTCCCGGCGCTGGATCGTGCGGGAGGTCGAGAACAGCCTGCGCCGCCTGAAAACGGACTGGATCGACCTCTACCAGATCCACCGTCCCGAGCCCGGCACCGACATCGACGAGACGCTGGGCGCGCTGAGCGACCTCGTCCACGCCGGCAAGGTCCGCTACATCGGCTCCTCCACGTTCCCGGCGAGCCAGATCGTCGAGGCGCAGTGGGTCGCCGAACGCCGCGGACGCGAGCGCTTCGTCTGCGAGCAGCCCCCGTACTCGATGCTCGCGAGGGGGGTCGAGGACGACGTGCTGCCGACGTGCTTGCGATACGGGATCGGCACGATCGTGTGGAGTCCGCTCGCCGGTGGCTGGCTGAGCGGGCGCTACCGCAAGGACGGGCAGGCGCCGCTCTCCCGGCGCGCCGAACGCCTGCCGGGTCGCTACGACCTCTCGCTCCCCGGCAACCAGGAGAAGCTCGAGGCGGTCGACGGGCTCGCCCGGCTCGCCGAGGATGCCGGCGTGACGCTGATCGAGATGGCGATCGCGTTCACGATCCGCCATCCGGCGGTGACGGCCGCGATCATCGGGCCGCGCACGATCGAGCATCTCGAATCGCAGCTGAGCGCGATCGACGTCGAGCTATCCGACGACGTGCTCGACCGCATCGACGAGATCGTCCCGCCGGGTATCAACCTGAACCACGCCGACGCCGGCTGGGAGAACCCGGCGCTCGCGCCGGCCGCCCGTCGCCGCTGAACGCGAGTACGCTCCTGAGAGAGCTGCTGTGCGTGAAAGCATCATCCTGGCCGCGCGTGAACTGTTCGTCCTCGTCGCGGTCGTAGCTGTCTTCGTGTGGCTCGCGTACGAGTTCGTCCGCGCCGCCCGCCGCTAGCTCGACCGCCGTCAGGGGGTATCGGCGCCCACTGTCTCCTGCGGCGCCTGCAGGTACAGGAACGCGGCGGCGGCCGCCGCGCCGCCGAGGAAATCAGCCACCAGGTAGATCCAGATGTGCGCCCACTTGAACGCCCCGAACACCGTGGCGCCGAGCGCGATCGCAGGGTTGAACGCCCCGCCGGAGATCCAGCCGACCGAGATCGCGCCGACGACGACGACGAACCCGATCGCGAGGCCATAGAACGAGTTGCCCTCGGTGCCCTTCGCGGTCGCGACGTTCAGCACGACATAGGCGAGGGCGAACGTGAACAGGAACTCGACGACGAGCATCTTGCCCGTCGTCGCGACTGCCCCGGCGCTCTGCTTGCCGCCGATCGCGTTGACGAGCAGGCCGGCGAGCAGGGCCGCGAGGAACTGGGTGAGCATGTAGGCGACGTACTCGTTCGCCCTGATCCGACCCCGGATGAACACGGCGGTGCTGACGGCCGGGTTGTAGTGGCCGCCGGAGACGTGGCCGCCGGCGAAGACCAGCACCATCAACACCGACCCGATCGCGATCGGGGCGAGCACGGCCCCTGATCTGTTGGCTGCCTCGGTGGCCATCCCGACCGTGAACACGAACAGGAACATGCCGATGAACTCAACTGTCAGCTTGCGGTCCAGCGAGTACGTCACGCTACGCACCTCGGTTTCGGGTCGGCTCGCTGCCGGGCGATCATACAGTCAGGTCCCGAAACCCAGCCGGCGGCCCGATCGTTTGTAGGGTGAGGTGCCGTGCGCCCCCCGGACAGCGATCCGACCACGAGCCTCGAGCGTCCGGCCGAGGGCCTGCCGGCGCCGCAGGACCCGCGCCGCGAGGAGGTGTGCCCCGTGTGCGCGGGGACGGGCACGGCGCTGCTGTGGGCGCGCGACCGGAATCGCGCGATCACCCCGATCGCGTTCCGCTACTACCGCTGCACGCGGTGCGACACGGTCTTCCTCGGCAGCGTCCCGGCCGACCTCGCCCGCTACTACGAGGCCTCCTATTACCTCTTCGGCGACGACGGCGAGCCGGCCTGGAAGGCTGAACCGGCCCGCACCGACGGCGCGGCCTACCGCGTGGAGCTCCTTCGCAGACACGTTCGCGGCGGTCATCTGATCGAGATCGGCGCCGGCACGGGAGCGTTCGCGGTGGCCGCGCGGGACGCCGGCTTCGAGGTCAGCGCGATCGAGATGAACGAGCGCTGCTGTGAGTATCTCGACGGGCAGGAGGGCATCACCGCCGTCCACAGCGACCGCCCGGTCGAGGCGTTGCGGCGGCTGCCGGACGCGGACGTCGTCGTCTCTTGGCACGCGCTCGAGCACCTGTCCGAGCCGGCGGCCGTGCTGGAGGCCGCCGCGGGGAGGCTGAAGGAGGGAGGTGCGCTCGCGGTGACCGTCCCGAACCCGGGCTCGCTCCAGTTTCGGGTCCTGAAACGGCGCTGGATGCACCTCGACGCGCCGCGTCACCTGTGCCTGATCCCCGCCCGTACGCTCGTCGCGATCGGCGGGCGCCTCGGCCTTGTGAGCGTCGCGGAGCTGACCACCGACCCGGAGGGCCTGGAATGCGACCTCGTCGGGTGGATCAACGCGCTCAGCAGCGACCCGGCGAGCGGCAGCGGCTCGTGGTTGACGGGTCAGCTCGGCGGGGCGATCTGGCGCGCCGCGGCGCCGCTCGAGCGCAGCGGCAACCGCGGCTCCGCGATCACGCTCGTGATGCTCAAGGAGCCGCGGCGCCAGCCGGACGCTCAGCCCTAGGCGGCGAGCGCCTTCATCTTGATCTTCTCGAACTCGGCCTGGTCGATCGTGCCTTCGTCCAGCAGCGCCTTCGCGCGCGCGATCTGCTGTGCGGGGTCGTCGCTGGAGGCCACGGTCTTGACGTAGTCCGCCATTTCGTTCTGCGCCTGCTGCTGGGATTCGAGGGCCCGTTCGGTCATGCCGTTGTGCTCGACGATCAGGTACACGAACACGCCGAAATACGGCAGGAGCACGATGAATGCGATCCAGGCGACCTTCACCCAGCCCGAGCTGTCGCGACGGCGGAAGATGTCCGCGATCACGGTGAAGAGGATCCAGATCCACACCACGAAGGCGAAGAAGATCAACATCGTCCAGAAGACTTCGAGCAACGGATAGCTGGTTGCGATCAACATTTTCGTTTCCCTCCTCAGACGCTGGTCGCGTCTCGCTTTTGGCCCAACGGCCGCTGGTCGTTGGCGATCTGGGCACGTGGGCTGGGCAAGATCTGGCGATGCTCGCTTCGGCACCCGCGACCGGCATCACCCGGATCGTATGACCTCGGCCGGCGTCACCGTCGCGAGGTGGAGGTTTGCCAGCGCCCGGGAGGAGCACAGGATCAACTCGAGCGTGCGGCAGTCCTCGAGCTCGACCAGCAGCTCCCCGCGGCTGCGGTCGGGCATCGCGTGGGCGACCCTGAACAGCGTCGCGCCGTCCGTGACGTAGGTGCCGTCCCCGAGCATCCAGGCCGCGAGCTCGGCGTCGCTGATCTCGGCGTCGCGCGCCCCGGCGCTCTCGAGGGGGGCTCTCGGCGGCGGCGGCGTCTCGGCACCCGCGTCCGTGCGCGCGTCCCGGGCTTCGCGCCTGCGGCGGCGAGGCCACCTCACACGCACACCGCCGGCCCGGGCAGCCCAGCTATCGGGTGCGGGGCGACGCCCCGGCCCGTCGTGCTCGCGCCGCTCGCGTTCCGCTTGGCCTCATGATCCAAGCTCACCTCAGGAGGATCCCGCGCCGGCTGCCCGCCGCCTCACCCCGAACGGGTGAATCGCCGGCGCCGCGGTCGTGGCTGCGCGGAGGGCGCGGCGGCGACCTCATCCGCAACGGGCGATGGCGCCGGCGGCGGGCCGGGATCTAATTGCGCCAGGCCCGGGGGCGGTCGAGCCGCCTTCCGGGCCCTGAGCTACCACGCGGACGTGCCTGCCAAAGCCGAACACACGCCTTCCACGCAGGAGCGATCCGCGCGAGCGGCCCCTCATGCGAGCGCGGACTACGCGCTCCTGCTCGCCGCGATCACTGCCACCTTCGCGATCGAGGGGATCGCCGAACCCGGCCGGTGGGAGCTCACGTTCCTGACGGGCCTGCTGGGCGCGACGTTGATGCTGTCGCTGACGATCGCCCAGGCGCGTCGGCCGGTCGTCCGCTTCGCCTGGGTACTGACGATCGGGGCTGTCTCGCTCGACGTCATCCTCGCGCTCGCGGGTCACACGGACGAACGAACCTCACGGCTGCTCGGCGCGCTGCTCGTCGCGCTCGCGCCGCCCGCGATCATCGTGGGGGTGATACGGCGGCTGCGGGCGACCCAGACGGTCACCGTCGATGCGGTGATCGGGGTGCTGTGCGTCTACCTCCTGCTCGGCATGTTCTACTCGTTCGTCTACGGGGTCGTGGCCCGCTTCGGCGGGGACCCGTTCTTCGCCGGTGGCACCGAAGCGAGCGTGGCCCACTGCATGTACTTCAGCTTCACGACGCTCAGCACCGTCGGCTACGGGGACCTGACCGCGCGAACGAACCTCGGCCACACGCTGTCGGTGTCGGAGGCGCTGCTCGGGCAGGTCTACCTCGTGACGGTCGTCTCGCTGATCATCGCCAACCTCGGCCGGCGTCGCGAAGCCTGAGCGCCGCTGCCAGCGCCGGGGCCGACGCAGGGGAGCGGCGGGCCGATCGCCGTCCTCCAGGGATGCATCACTCCAAACGGATGATGCTGCATCCAGCGGAAGCCGTTGACTGTGCTGAGATGACTGCACTCGCCAGCCGACGGCCCCATCGCGCGCTCGTGGCGACGTTGATGGCAGTGGCGACGCTGGTCGGCTTCTGCGCCTGTTTCTCCGTCTGGATCAACCGCCAGGCGCTCAACAGCGACAACTGGACGACGACGAGCAGCCGGATCCTCGCCGACGGGCGCGTCCAGTCGGCGCTGAGCATCTACCTCGTCAACGAACTGTACTCGTCGGTCGACGTGCCCGGCACGATCCAGAGCGCGCTTCCGTCCCAGCTCCAGGGGCTGGCTGGACCGCTCGCCGCAGGCGTGCGCCAGCTGGCCAATCAGGCGGTGCCGACGCTGCTCGCCTCGGCCCCGGTGCAGCAGGCATGGCGCAAGGCCAACCAGACCGCCTTCAACGAGCTGCTCCAGATCCTCAACGGCAACAACAGGGTGCTCTCGACGAGTGGCGGCGAGGTGGCGCTGAACCTGCACGAACTCGTCACCGACCTCGCCACCCAGCTGGGCGTCGGCGACAAGGTCGCCGCCGCGCGCACCAAGCTGGCCGGCGGGGCGGGCCTCGCGGCGCGCGGGGCGGTGGAAGAAAAGCTCGGTGTGACCTTGCCGGCCAACACGGGCCGGCTCGTGATCATGCGGTCCAAGCAGCTGAAGACGGCTCAGGACATCGCCAAAGCGATCCGCGGCCTGGCGGTCGTGCTGCCGCTGCTGACCCTGGCCCTGTTCGCGTTGGCGATCTGGTTGGCCCAGGGCTGGCGGCGGATCGCCCTGCGCACCACCGGCGCGTGCTTGTTCGGCGTCGGCGTCGCCCTGCTGCTCGCCCGCCGCGTCGCCGGCGAAGGGATCGTAAACGGCCTCGTCGCCGACCCTACCAACCGCCCCGCGGCGCAGGCCGCGTGGTCGATCGGCACCTCGCTGCTGTATGACCTCGCGGTCGCGGTGATCGCCTACGGCCTCGTGCTCATCGCCGCGGCGTGGCTGGCCGGGGGGACGCACGCGGCGACGTTCCTGCGCCGCCTCACGGCACCTGCGCTACGGATGCATCCCACCGGGTCCTACGCGATGGCCGGCCTGATCTTGCTGCTGATCGTCGCATGGGGGCCGACGCCCGCAACGCGACAGCTGCTGCCGGTGCTCGGGTTGGCGGCGCTCGCGGCGCTCGGCGTGACCGTGCTGAGGCGACAGACGGAAGTGGAATTCCCCGACGCGCTCCCGGCTGACACGTGGGCGGAGCTGCGCCGCCTGCGGCACTTCGGGCACGACCGGGGCGCGCCCGGGCCGACCGCGTCAGTGGGGGCCGACGAATCCGCAGTCGCGTCGGGCGCCACGACGACGAGCCAGCCGGCGGCCGCCGTGCCGAACGGCCCGGCCGCGGCGGTGGAGGCACCGGCCGCAGGCGAGGCCCGCGCTCCTGACTAGCGCGAGCGCCCTCCTGATGTCCTGACGCTAGTCACCCTTCTCCGCCAGGAACAGCAGCGCCGCCATGACCCGGCGGCTCACGTCCTCCGGGTCCGGCAGGTCGAGCTTGGCGAAGATCGAGTTGACGTGCTTCTCGACCGCCCTCTTCGTGAGCACGAGCGACTGCGCGATCGCGGCGTTGCTCTTGCCCTCGGCGATCTGGGCGAGGATCTGCAGCTCGCGCGCGGTGAGCTCCGCGAGGGCGGATCTGTGTTCGCGGGCGCGCCCCTCGATCAGCACGTCGACGACCGCGGGATCGATCGCCGAGCCTCCGTCCATGACCGCTCGGATCGCCCGGACGAGCTCGTCGGCGTCTCCGATCCGCTCCTTGAGCAGGTAGGCCCTGCCGCTCGTGCCGGACCCCATCAGGTCCAGGACGTAATCGGGCTCGACGTGCTGGCTGAGGATCACGACCCCGACCTCGGGATCGCTCCCGCGCAGCTGGCTGGCGACCCGGATGCCTTCGCGCCCGCCGGAGGGCGGCATGCGGATGTCGGCGATCACGACGTCCGGCCGCTCGCTCTCGATCAGGCGTTCGAGCTCCTGTCCGTCCCCGCACAGGCCGACGAGCTCGACGCTCGGCTCCTCGGCGAGCATCGCGGAGAGGCCTTCGCGGATCACGACGGAGTCGTCGGCCACGACCACTCGCGCCCGTCGTGCCAGCCTTTGCGTCATGTCCTCGCCACGTCGCTCCCGCTCGCTCTCCAGAGGGCCATCATAATCGGCCGTCTCGCGGCGTCGGGCGCGGCGTGTCGGGAGGATCGAATCGACGGCCGCCGCGAAGCTCGCGACGAGCCTCGCGCGGCTCACTCCCGCGTGAGCTGATCCTGGGGCCGGCAGATGAGCGATGCGAGCACGGCCTCGCGCTGCCCGCGTCCGGTGCTCGAGCGGGGCCGGCGGCGCGAGGCGGTGCATCGCGGGGCTGGTCGCTCGGCGGCGATCCGCCAACCGAGGAACCAGGCCGACGGCCAGCGCCCCACCGCTGCCTCGACCTCCACCTGGGCGTGCGCTATCCCCTCCGCGCTGAGCGCCAGTGGCCCCATCGTGAGCTGCACGAGCCACCCGGTCGAGCACGTCGTCCGCAGCGGCGAGGGGCATATCCCCACCCGGACACCCGGGCGCGCTCGCAGCTCCTCGGCGACGACGACCGCTTCCCTGGTCGTCACGCAATGGATTCCGCAGACGAGCACGACGTCCTGAGCGGCGGTTCCACTGACATCGTGAGTCGCGATCTCCATCGTCCTACATGATGGGCGCCCCGCGCTCCCCTGCCAATACCACCGCTGCGTGATCTCGCTGCGATCAGTTGAGCGCGAGTCCCTCGCCGATCGCCTGGGCGACGAGCTGGGCGCGCGAGCGGGCGCCGCTCTTGACCATCGCGTTGCGAACGTGTGTCCTGACCGTGTCGTGGGAGATCAGCAGCTCGTCGGCGATCTCCCGCGCGGTGCTGCCCATCGCCACGAGCCGGACGATCTCGCGCTCGCGCGCGGTCAGCGCAAGCCTGTCGAGGTGCTCGTGCTCGGGCTCCCGACGGAACGACGCGCCCCAGCGCGAGGTGCTAAGCGCGACGAACAGCACGAGCCGGCGGCCGGTGACGATCTCCGTGGTGGCCGCCCACTGCACGGCGACGAGGCCGCCGTCGGCACATTTGAGCCTGGCCTCGCCCGTGAAGTGGCCGCTGAGGAGGGCCTGCCGCCACTCCTCCGGGCTCACGACCGGTCCGCCCGGGACGAGCTCCCAGCTGGGTCGGCCGATCAGCTCGGCACGCGGGAAGCCGAGGAGCTTCAGGTAGGCGCCGTTGACCTCGACGTAGCGACGCTCTTCGTCGAGCAGGGCCATCGCGTTGCGCGACTGGGTGAACGCCGCGGCGAACAGCGCGCCCCAGTCGGCGCGGTCGGGTTGCTCAACCGTCTGCATCGCGAGCGCTCGCGACCTTGGACGGCGCATACTCGCGGATCGCGGCGGGCGACTCGGCGCGGGAGCCCTCCGCGGCCTGCGGCTCGACGGCGACGGCGCCCGAGACGACCGTCCCGGCGGCGGGAGCGGAGTCGATCGTGAGCTTGCCGCCGATGGCCTCGAGCCGGTCGCGCATGTTGAGCAGCCCCGACCCCTGTGCCGCGCTGGCAGCGTCGAAGCCCGCGCCCGAGTCGCTGACGGCAAAGCGCAGCGAGCCGGCGTCCTGCCACAGGTGCACGCGCACGCGTGCGCCAGCTCCCGCATGCTTGGCTGTGTTCTGGAGCGCCTCGAGGCAGGCGAAGTAGACGGCGGCCTCGATCGCGCGTGGGTAGCGACCAACATCCTCGCCACGCACGGTGGCTCGGGACGCGGAGCGCTGGCAGGCGGCGCTGAGGGCCCTCGTCAGGCCGTACTCGAGCAGCACCGATGGGTAGATGCCGTTCCCGAGCGAGCGCACCTCGTCCAGGGTGTCCTGGAGTTCGACCCCGATCCCGGCGAGCATACGACCCGCTCGGGCGGGATCGGCGTCGAGCGTCCGCTGAGCGAGGCTGAGCTTGACGCCCATGCCGACGAGGCGTTGCTGGGCGCCGTCGTGCAGGTCCCGCTCGATCCGCTGGCGCTCGGCCACGGCGGCCTCCAGCAGGCGGCGCCGCGACTCGGAAAGCTGACGTGCGGAAGCTGCGAGTTCCGCCTCGAGCCTGGCGTTGTGCAGCCACATCACGGCGGCCTCGCCGGCGGCGGCGACGAAGCGGCGTTGATCGCTGAGCTCGCGGTCGAACTGAACCGCTGCGATCGGGCGTCCGTGCTCGTCCGTGACGGCGGCGATCGTCCGCCCCTGTTGGGCGCGGACGTCCACGATGGCGCCGTGGCTGTCGGCATACTGCCTGGAGCCCGGTCGCCGGTAGGCGATCCGGAGGGTCGGGTCGTGCAGCGCCTCGCGCATCAGACGCTCGACGTCGGTCGGGTTCGAGCCGATCAGGCGACTGACGAAATCGGCGAGGGCGCTCCCCATGAACAGGCGCTCCAAGTCCAGCCCGAGGAAGATGCAGAGCGGAACGGCGATCGTTGCGGCCACATAAGCGGTTCCGACCGGTCCCACCATCGGCAGCCCGGCGAGCCGGCCGACGGTGAAGGCGATCAGGAGCCCCGCCATCAGGCCCGCGGCGACGAGGACTGGCATCATCATCCGTCGCGCGGGCTGGCTCGCGCCGACCGTGCGTCGCAGCAGGATCGCGAAGGTGCCCGTGTTCAGCGCCAGCCACGTCGCGATCGTGATCGCTTTCAGGGCTGGTGCGACGGCGGTGCCCGAGCCGACGTACAGAAGGTTCTGCGGGCAGTGGGGGGCGCAATGCACCAGCGGCGTCACCAGCGGCGGCTGCGGACCGGTGAGGAGCGCGGCCGTCCAGCAGAGGACCCCGACGCCGACGGCGACGATCAGGAAGCGGGCCTCGCCTTGCGTCCTCAGCCGTCCGCGAGGATGAGCGAGCACGAGGAAGCAGACGACGCCGGGGGCGGCGGCCGAGCAGATCACACCAAGCGTGAACGCTGTCGGATCCGACGATCCGTTCAGCAGCCACAGGCATGAGAACAGGCCGGCGACGAGTAGACGGCGGCCCATGCGCGCCTGGGCCGCGTTCGTCTGCGCGTAGAGGCCGGCGAGCGCCAGCACGAGGATGATCGCGATGCGCAGGGAGACGGCGCCGTGGGCCGGCGAGGCGAGCGGGTTCGCCGCCGTCAGGTAGCCGACGCCGGCCGCTCCGCAGAGCCCCCCCAGCGCGAGCAACGCCGCGCTGCGCGGGATCGGTCGTGAGCCGGCGGGTCCGCGCCCGCGCGGAATGCCCAGCGGCCCGAACGCGTGTGGACGCGAACCCCAAGCCTGCACTCCTGCAGCTGCCATGGTCCCGCCAGTCCCTCGTCGCACGCCGTCGCGGTTGTAGGCCCTCCTTGCCGAGTCAACCTGCCGGTCCGGCGGGTTGACCCTCGCGGGAGCATAGCGATCGCCGCCTGCCCCGACATAGGGGCTAACTACGTACGGAGCTCGCCGTCCGTTGTCGATCGCCTCCGACGGGCCGGCCGCTGCCCGTGCCTCAGGCCATCGGTGCCTCGATCAGCCCCAGCGCGGCCGCCTGCACGACGGCTTCGTTGCGCGAGCTCGCGTCCAGCTTCGCATACACGGCGTGCGCCTGGCTCTTGACGGTGTTGCCGGACACGTGCAGCCGCTCGCCGATCTCGCGGAACGAGAGGTGGCTGGGCAGGAACCGCAGCACGCGCAGCTCGGCCATCGTCAGTGACCCGGGACCGCTGAGAGCCGCCGCGCTGACGCCGTCGATCTCGCCCCACGCATCGTCCATCCAGGCGACCAGGCGCGGCGCGGGCAGCGCGCGGCGGGCAAGTCGGGATGCCTGGGAGAGGAGCGCGCGTGCCGCGGCCACGTCGGCGAGCTGGATGCATGTCCGCGCCAGCACGATCCGCGTCTCCACCTCGTACCACGGCATGAAGTCGGCCAGGCGCTCGAGCATCTGCGAGGCGCGGGTGAGCGACGTCTTGGCTTCATCGGCCCTGCCGGCGCGGGCCATGGTGAGGGCCCAGACCGCGACGGTCAACGCTGCCGTCGGCTGGCCGTCGAGGTCTCGGGCGGCGAGCCAGCTCAGCGCACGAGCGGTCCCGTCCCCGGCGAGCTCCCAGTCGTCGTCCTCGATGTCCATCAGCGCGAGCTGCGTCAAACAGAGGGGCGCGGCGGCGGGCATCGTGCTCGTGTACGCGTGGGCGCCCTCGCGAAGGTACCTGCGGGCGTCCTCGCGTTCTCCGGCGAGATGCATGGCGACGCCCCGCAGCAGGCAGCACAGCGGACGCAGCGGGCCGGCTCGGGGGGCCAGATCGTAGGCGCGCCCGGCGTTCGTGGCGAGCTCGTCGAGGCCGCCGACTCCCGCGGCCGCGTCGATCAGCAGGACGCCGGCCTCGAGGGAGGCCGCGCCCTCACCGGGCGCTTCGCGACCGAGTGCTTCTGCGCCCACGTGTCCCCAGTGGCGCGCGGTCACGAGATCGCCACGCCCGAGGTGGTCGTGGGCGCTCGCCAGCGCGAGCTGCGGGCTGGAGGCGATCTCCACGGCCGCGAACGCGCTCAGCCAGCGTTGCAGATCCCCCGGGCCCTCACACAGCAGGCGGGGGGCGTCCTCCCACAGAAGCCGTCCCACACGCTCGGCGTCGCCCGCCGCCACCGCATGCCCGATCGCTCGATCCGTGTCGCCGTGGTCGGCATACCAGCCGCTCGCCCGAGCGTGCAGGCGAGGCAGCTCGGCGGCTTCGCAGGCCTCCAGCTCTGCGAGCAGGGCATCGCGCACGAGCGCGTGGCAGCGGTACCACGTGTGCGCGGGGTCCTGGGGGATCAGGATCATCGTGCTCGCCGCGAGCTCGTGCAGGATCTGCGCGCTGCCCTCGCGATCAAGGGCGGCGTCGCACAGCTCGCCGGAGAGATGCTCGAGCACCGCGGCCCTCCTCAGCAGCGACCGTTCCTCGGCGTCGAGTGGCGCGAAGATCTCCTCGCGGAGGTAGGCCGCGACCGCGTGGTCGCTGCCCCTGATCGAGCTGGGGCGAGCTCCGTCGCCGGCGCCGGCGCCCAGCGCGGAGGCGGCCAGGCTCATGCAGGCGGGCCAGCCCTCGCTGCCCTCGACGAGCTGCTCTGCGAGCGCGTCACCGCTGTCCACGCCCGCAGCCGTGAGCAGCTGGACGGCCTCGTCGGCGTTCATCGCGAGCTCCGACGGTCCGATCTGGAGCAGCCGGTGGGCGGCCCGAAGCCTGCCCAGGCGCAGCTGTGGTTCGCTGCGAAACGCTACGACGAGCGTCACGCCCGGGGGCACGTCTGCCGCGAGCTCGGCGAGGATCTCAAGGGAGAGCCGGCTGCGGAGCCGGTGGGCTTCGTCGAGGACGAGCACCGAACCCGTGCTCGGCCGCTCGGCCCCGGGCGCCAACGATCCTAGCGCTGCCGACAACGACCTCAGCAGGTTCGTTCCGTCGTCGTCATCCGCCGTCATGTCGAGCCAGGCGAATGGCCGCGCGTCGCGTGCCGCCCACTCGGCCAGCAGAGCCGACTTGCCATAGCCGGCGGGCGCCGCGAGCACGATCACCGTCGCTTCGCGCTCCTGCGCGAGCCGCTTGGCGAGACGGGGGCGCGGGATGTGTCGCGCCGGGACGGGGGGCGCCGAGAAGTCGGCCCGCCCCCGCCGCGCCACGCCGGCTGGACGCGGAATGCCCCTGGGCGGCGTCGATCCGTTCGCCCCCGATTCTGTGAACGCACGCGGCGTCGATGACGCCGGGCGCAGCCGGCGCATGCCCGGCTCGGCCTTCCCCAACGTGCTTGTGATCGAATCGAGTGTCTGCACCGGATCGCCTCGCCGCCCTGGTCGTGATTGTTCGGAGATCAGCATCACCAATCGCCGTATGCCGCTCAAGGGAGCGCGCCAGCATCCCGAGGGGGGTGCCTGCACCACCCGATTCGGGTTAAGCGCCGCGCACGCGCAGAGCACCCGGGAGGGTGCGAAAGCGCAGCGGCGGGTGCAACTGGCGGTCGCGTCCGTCGACGTTGGCCTCGAGCGGTGCGCCGGCGGCGAGTTCGAGCCGACTCGCCACCCGCATCCGCCACCGGATGTCACGAGCATCCTCGGGCGGTCCGCCCGGGGGCTGGTCGCAGGTCGTGATCCCGAGCACGCCGGCGTCGAGGCACGCGCGCCCGTAGAGGTCTCCCCGTTGCACCTGGAAGCAGTTGTTGGACACGAGCAGGGCCGGCGCGAGGAAGCGATCGCCGAGTCCGAGCGGCCGCACGCCCGGGGAACCGGCACGCCTGACGGTTGCGTGCGAACGCTCGAGCCCTGCACCGTGGCCGTCCTCGCTGGTGGGCGGGACCCGGATCCGGACGCCGAGGGCCACGTAGTTGACGAACGCGATCCCGTTCACCTCCGCGAGGTCGATGGCGCGCTCGGGCCCCGAGAGCGATCTTCTCAGCGCGTCGCCCAGATCGATGCCGGGGCCGTGGACGTCGGCCGCGAGCAGATCCTCGGGGCCGGCCGGGATGCATGCGAACGGGAGATCGCGCCCGACCGCGACAGCGGCGACCGACGCCTGGACGCGGGCGCTCCCGCAGACCGCGAGCGCGCCGGCGCCAAACCCCCTCACGGCCGCGGCGACCGCGGTCAGAGGATCCTTCTCGTCGACCGTGACGACGGCCACCCCCCGCCGGCCCGCCTCGGCCACCAGCCAGAGCCGCGCCGACGTCGGCCGCGGCGTGTAGCGACCGAGGATCAGGACGGCGCATGGTGCGGTGGTGGTCGGGACGGATGGCACAGTTCGCTCGCCTTGGGCCCAGCGCGGAGCCTCAAGAGCCCGAACGCCGCCTCGTCCCTGCGCACGGCGCGGCGCGGCGCGGCGCCGCGCCCCCGCCGCGGCGCCGCGCGTCGCAGTCGCTAAGGACCGTCGGGCAGCGTCAGGCCGAGCGCGAGCATGATCTCCGAGGCTGCGGCGACGATGCGCGGGCCGCCCACCTGCGGCGCGACCGCGATCAGGACACCGACGATTTCATCGGGCTCCACCCCTTCTTCGAGCGCGTTGGCGATCTGCCACGCGTAGGAGGCCGGAGCTGCGTCGAGCGCCACCAGCGAGGCGATTTTCACCAGGGCGAACGTGCGGCCGTCGAGTCCCGTGCGCTCACGCGCCGACTCGCGCAGGCCAATCGCCGTAGCCAGCACGTCGACATCGCCGGTGGCTATCCCGGTGAGGGTGTCTTGGGTGTCCTGGCCTACTGCTGCCATGGCGGGAGGGTCCTTTCGCGTCCTGGTGGTCAAAGCTCCGCACGACGCTAGGAGAACTCGGCGGCGGGCGCATCACCCCAACGGGATGACCCCCCGGTCCCGCGCGACGTCAGTCCAGACGCGCGTGCTCGCGGCTCAGGTGCAGGGGAGCGGCGCGAGGGCGTCCTTGTAGGCTGCGGCAAGCTGGTGCAGGGCGCCGGTGAGCGCCGTGAGCAGCTGTGTCGTCGAGGTGCTCCTGGTGAGGTTGTTGAACGCTTCTGTCGCCTGCTGCTCGAACTTGCTCGTCGCCTGCTGCAGTTCCTGGCGCCGCGCGGGCGAGAGGTCTTTCTGGGCTTCGGTCATCTTCTTCAGGTCGGCGGCGATCGCGCCGGCGTCGTCTCGCAGTTCGGTCAGCGCCTGCACCGACGGGCTCAGCGTGCGCAGGTGTTCAACCCTGGTCTTGACGTCGGCGCGCGCGGAGCAGACAGTCTTTTCGGCCTTCTGCTGCTTCGATTCGCCGCCGCAGCCCCCGAGCGCGGCCGCGAGCGCGATCGCGCCGAGGGCCAGCAGCACTCGAGGAGGATGGCGCCGCCCATGCACGTCGTCAGGCTCGTGCCGTGTAGGGGATCGGACATCCCCCGGTTCGGGTGACCGCGGCGTCCTCCGCGGCTGGTGATCGCCACTGCACCGCATCCAGTTCAGATAACCCCAATTGGATGATGCGTCGGCTCGCCAGGTCGGACAGCCTCGTTCGCGGAGTCATCGCCGCACACGATGGCTCATCCCCAGAAAGGTGCCACGGCGATGAACAAGCCGATGTTCTTCTACGCAGGCGTCTACGCGGACGTCGCAGACGCCGAGGGGGACTACGACGCGATCAAGGCGCTGCACTCGGCCGACGTGATCGGCTCATACGACGCCGTCGTCGTCAGTCACGACCTCGACGGCAGCGTCAGGATCGACAAGCGGGAGAAGCCGACGCAGCACGGCGGCTGGGTCGGCCTCGCCGCCGGGGCCGCGATCGCGGTGGCGGCGCCGGTCGCGCTGCCGGTGATGGTCGCGGCAGGAGGCGCCGGGCTCGGCGCCTGGATCGCCCACGTCGCGCGGGGGCTCAGTCGGCGCGACGTCCGCGAACTGGGGGAGACGCTCGACGAGGGCACGACCGCGCTGATCGTGGTGGGCGTCAACAAGGACGCCGACCGCGTGCAGAAGACCGCCGCCAAGGCACTGCGACACACGACCAAGCGGATCGACGGCGACTACGAGGAAGCCGAGCACGAAGCGCTTGCGACGATGCTCGTGGTCTAGGACGCAGTCGGTGGCGACACGTGAGCGCCCCGGTGACGAGCAGTAGGTCGCAGCTATCGTCCGCTGGGTGAATCCCGCGTCACTGTCGCTGATCGAGTTCCCGGCGGATGACCCCGTGCGCGCGAGGCGCTTCTGGTCGGAGCTGCTCGGGATCGCCCTCGAGGCCCGCGGCGAGGGCGACGGCGAAGGCTGGCGCAGCGAGGGAGGCGAGCCACACGTCGGGGTTCACGTGCGGGGCCGCGGCCCGGGTGACTCCTGCTCACTGCCCTACTTCGGCGTCACCGACATCGCGGAGGCGATGGAGCGGGTTGTGGAGCTCGGTGGGAGCGTCGTCCATCCGGGTGCCCGGTGGGCGATCTGCAAGGACTCAGAGGGCAGTCCGTTCGCCCTCGCCGCGCGGGCTCCCGCTGCTTGACAGCGGTGCGAGGATGGGTGTTCATCTGGTGAGCTCGACCGCGACCTGCCCCCGGGGTCGCCACGGAAGACGGGTTGTGGCCCGCGCGCCCAGGTGGAGCCGGCAAGCGGCCGCCCCGCCGGCCGAGCGGGCGCGGAACCTCGAGTGAAGGAGCGTCATGCCCTACGTGAGCGTCGGTGCCGAGAACTCCGGGTCGATCGACCTGTACTACGAGGATCACGGCTCGGGTGCGCCCGTCGTCTTGATCCACGGCTATCCACTCAGCGGTCGGGCATGGGACAAGCAGGTCCCGGTGCTGCTCGAGGCCGGTCATCGCGTGATCGCCTACGACCGTCGCGGGTTCGGCCGGTCGAGCCAGCCGACGGCCGGGTATGACTACGACACGTTCGCCGGTGATCTGCGGATCCTGATCGAGGAGCTCGACCTGCGCGACGTGACGCTGGTGGGGCACTCGATGGGCACGGGGGAGGTGACCCGGTACCTCGGCAGCTACGGCTCGGAGCGGATCGCGCGCGGCGTCCTGATCTCGCCGATCCCGCCGTTCCTGCTGCAGGCGCCGGACAACCCCGAGGGTCTGCCGGAAAGCCTCTTCGAGGGATTCGTCAAGGACGCCATGGCCGACGCGCCGGCGTTCCTGAAGGGCTTCCTTGACAACTTCTACAACATCGATGTGCTCGGCGGGAAGCTCGTCAGCGAGCAGGCCTTCCAGGCGAGCTGGAACATCGCAGCGGCGGCGTCGGCGAGCGCGGCCGTCGCGTGCATCCGCACCTGGGAGACGGACTTCCGCGAGGACCTTCCGAGGATGGACGTGCCGATCCTCGTCATCGACGGCGATGCGGACCGCATCCTGCCGTATGACAAGACGGGCGCGCGGCTGCCCGGGATGATCAAGGACATGGAGCTCATCACGATCGAAGGTGGTCCGCACGCAATCGCGTGGACCCACACGTTGCAGGTCAACAAGGCGCTACTGCAGTTCATCGGTGCGGCGTCGGAGGTTCACGCCACCTGATCCCTTCGCCCTTCAGCCCTCGACGTCGCCGCCGAACCCCCGCGGCGCTCCGACCGGCCGATCCGCCCGCACGAACCGAGCGACCGGCGGGTGTGGCCGTGACGCGACCGATTGCGGGTCCTGACAGAAACACTCCGCCTGCCTTGCGAGCAGCTCGCCGAGGTCGCCGGTCTCAGCGAAGACGCGCCGCTGGCGGTCGGCGCCGTTTGCGAGGGCGAGCCGCGCGACCCCCTCGAGCTCGACCGAGCACCCGAGCACGCTCGCGTGCGGCCGGCAGCGCGCCAGCACGGCCTGCACGAGGTCACAGACCGGGACGAGCCCTCGGTGCGATGTGTCGATCAGCCGCGCATCCATGCCGTCCCGAGCAGCGATGAAGCGGTTCTCGGCGAGCACCTCCGGGATCGTCTCTCGCGCCGCAGGCTGCTCCTCGAGGGCAAGCCGCGCGAGCGACTGCACCAGGGCGACGAGCGCCGCGCTGTCCGCCACGGAGGACTGGGCGTCCATCACGCGAACCTCGACGGTACCCAGCGACGGCTGCAGGCGAACGTCCCACCACAGGAAGGTGTGATCCGGTAGGGCGCCCGAGCCGACGAGGGCGTCGACGGCGTCCTCGTACTCCTGGTAGGAGCCGAACCGTCGCGGCACGCCCGTGCGCGGGAACCCGTCGAAGATCATCGCGCGCTCGGACGCGAAGCCGCCGTCGCGACCGCCGCAGAAGGGCGAGTTGGCCGACAGAGCGAGCAGCATCGGGAGATGCAGTCGCATTGCGTTGAAGACGGTGATCGCGTCATCGGGGCTGGGCACGCCGATGTGCACGTGCAGGGCCATCGTGGGCGCGCGTCGCGCGAGCGAGCGCATCGAGTCCGCGATGATGCGGTAGCGCGACGCTCCGGAGAGGGCGACATCCTCCGCCCGGGCCAGGGGATAGGTGCCGGCGCAGGCGGCGCGGATCCCGAGCGCCCCGAGCTCCCGGTCGACCTGCGCCCGCAGCCGGGCGAGCTGCGCCGCGGCCGCGCCGGTCCTCGCGTGGACGTCGGAGCGGAACTCCATCACCGCGGCATGCGTCTCGGGAGCCGTGTGTTCGAGCAGCTCCTCTGAGAGTTGCCCCAGAACCGCATCGTCGGCGGCTGCGAGGCTGAGATCGCTCGCGCGCAGCAGCATCGCCTCCTCCTCGACACCGACGGTGTACAGGCTGCCGCTTCGATTCCACTGAGTAGTCGAGTGCAAGCGCGCCGGCCGATATCGGTGCTCCGCAACAGCGGGCCGCTCGAGGTGCGATCGCAGAACGTCGGCCAACTGACGCAAGACTACAGCCGGCTGTCCCGCCCCGCCCTCCTCCCGATCAGATGATTCCGCCGCGCCAGACGCGAGACTGGGCGCATTGACGCTTGGATGGCACCGTGACCTCCGTCGACGTCGAGCTCGGCCTGGTGGCGCTCGCCGCGATGCTCTCGCCGACGACGCTGTCGTTCTCGGTACTGGCGCTCGTCCTCGGTGAGCGCCCCTTGCGAACGGGGCTGTGGTTCTACGTCGGCGCATTCGGCGTGACGATGCTGATCGGCGTGGTTGCTGCCTTCGTGCTCGGCGACGTGGCTGCGTCGCCGAATTCCAACACCCCCAAGACGTGGGTGGCGATCGTCGACGTCATCGCCGGCGTTCTTCTGCTGCTGTACGTCGCTCGCGTATTGCGCCGGCCACAGGATCCCAGGCGTGCCGAGGCGATGATCGAGCAGATGAGCAAGGTGACGGCGTCGCCCGTGATCGCGATCGTCGCCGCCGGTGCCACGCTCGCGAACCCCGGCGGCTTCATCCCGCTCGCCCTCAAGGACATCTCTCAGCTGAACCCGAGCGCGGGCGAATACATCCTCGAGTGGTTCGTGTTCGCGATCGTCTCGCTGCTGCCCCTGTCGCTCGCGCTGCTGATGCTGCTGCTCGCTCCCGCGCCGACGAAGCGAGTGCTTGCACGCGCGAGAGGTTGGCTCGAACGTCGCGCGAGGACGGTCGCAGCCGCGATCGTGATCCTGCTCGCGGCGGCGCTGCTGCGCAACGGCATCGTCGGCCTCACGAGCTGAGGGGAGGGCGCTCGGCGATGTCCCGCTCGACCGCGCCTGCGAGCTCGCGGAGTCGCCGCAGGCGGGGGACCTTGCGCGTGCGGCCCGTCAGCAGCGTGGCCACGGCGCAGCTGAGGAAGCACGCCGCCCCGAGCGCGGTGTTCCAGTTCGCGGCCGCGAGGTCGAGCACCGAGCCCCGCGATGGAACGACGTAGCCCGCGACCGCCGCGATCGCGAAGAAGATGCAGCCCATGAGGTTGAGCGCGGGCTCCCACCAGCCGGGCTCGCCGCGCTGTGGCAGCCAGCCGCGCCGAGCGCAGGCGCGGTATGCGATCGCGCCGGAGGCGAGGAAGCAGATCGAGCCGAGCGCGTCCGGGCGCCACACGAGCCTGTCGTAGGTCTGACTGGACAGCGCGGTGTGCATGGCCCGGTAGGTGGTCACGTTGAAGAACACCGTGCCGACGCTCTGGACGGTCGCGGCCCGCCACGCCGATCTGCCCGCTCCGCGCGCGCGCCGGCCGGGGAACGCGAGCCAGGTCTGCAGCGCGCCGCCGGCCGTGAACATGATCGATGCCACGAAGAACACGACCGCGTCCGCTGCGTCCCCCACGAGGCCGGCGAAGCCCGGAAACGGCGCGATCAGGAAACCCAGCGATCCGCATGCGAACAACAGCGCCATCCAGCGCTCCCGACTCATGGCAGGCGCGCCGCACGATCATGCCCGCCGGCGCCGGGGTCGAAGGTCGACACGGGACGCGCGAGACTACCAGCAGGGCTTGGCGGCGAATCCGCCGTTTTGGATGATGAACGCCGCCTTGGCGGGGCGGAGGATGGGCCGATCCGGCATCGCTCGTTCCCGATCGGCTTTGATCACACGCCCGCTCATCCTCACGAGGGGGGAGCAGCGCGGCATGCCTGACCCGGTGGACGGCGCGGAGGATGCGACCGCGACCGTCCTGAGCAGGGGCTATGTGGTGCTGTTGCTGCTCGCAGCGGTCGTGGGCGTGATCGTCTCGCTCGGCGCCTGGTGCTTTCTCGAGCTGATCTATCAGATCCAGCGAGAGGTGTTTCACCACCTGCCGAGCGCCCTCGGCTACAGCCACGGGGCGCCGCTGTGGTGGCCCGTTCCCGTCCTCGCCATCGCCGGCGTGATCGTCGCGTTCGCGATCGTGCGCCTGCCCGGCAACGGGGGTCACGTGCCGGCCGACGGGCTGAAGGTGGGGGGCGGGCCAACGCTCCCGCGGGAGATGCCGGGCATCGCGCTCGCCGGCCTCGCGTCGATCGGCCTCGGCACGGTGATCGGCCCCGAGGCGCCGCTGATCGCGCTCGGGTCGGGGCTCGCCCTGGCCACCGTCCGGCTCGCGCGCAGGCCGATGCCCGACCAGGCTCTGACCGTGGTGGCGGCGGCGGGCAGCTTCGCCGCGATCTCGCTCATCTTCAGCTCGCCGATCATCGCGGCGATCATCCTGATCGAGGCGACCGGGATCGGCGGGAAGCAGCTCACGGTGGTCCTGCTCCCGGGCCTGATCGCCGCCGGCGTCGGCGGGCTCGTCTCGGTCGGAATGGGCTCGTTCACCGGCCTGAGCACGAGCGCGTACGCGCTCGGGGCGCTGCCGCTCGGCCATTTCGCGCGCCCGGACATCGGTCAGTTCGGCTGGACGATCGCGATCGCTCTTCTGATCGCCGCTGCCCTGCACGCGATCGTCACGGGTGGCCGCGCCACCCATCGGCTCGCGCAGCCGCGGACCTTCGCGGTGCTCCCGCTCGCCGGCATCGTCGTGGCCGGGCTCGCGATCGCCTTCTCGGAAGCCTCCGGGAAGGCAGTGGAAGAGGTCCTGTTCTCCGGCCAGGACCAGCTCTCCGGCCTTGTGTCACATGCCGGGACATGGACGCTGTCTGCGCTCGTGCTGCTGCTTGCCTTCAAGGGGGTCGCGTATGCGATATCGCTCGGGGCCTTCAGGGGCGGCCCCACGTTCCCGGCGATCTTCCTCGGCGCGGCCGCGGGCATCGCGGCATCGCACCTGCCCGACTTCCCGCTACCGGCCGCGGTCGCGGTCGGCATCGGCGCGGCGGTCGTCTCGATCCTGCGCCTGCCGCTCTCGGCGATCGTGGTCGCCTCCCTGCTGACGGCGGAATCCGGCGACGGCGCGCAGGCGCTGGTGATAGTCGGCGTCGTCGTCGCCTACCTCGCGACGCTCGCGCTCTCGCGTTGGGGAACCCCGAGGCAGGCCGCGGGCGCGGGCACGCCGGCGACGTCCCCCGATGCTGCGCAGGCCGCCGCGCCTGCGGGCGCCCCGGCGGTGGCGGCGACAGGCCGACGATTGCGATGAGCCGCGTCGGGTCGCACGCGCGCCTGGCCCGCCGGCCGTCGGCGGCAAGAAATTCTTCCCAGGAAGCACCGCCCCCATGAGGACAACAGATAGGAGCTAGTGATGTGTCGCTGGATGGCTTACTCGGGTTCGCCCCGCCTGCTGGAGGATGGGCTGTTCACGCCCGCTCATTCGCTGATCGACCAGAGCCTTCACTCCGAGCTTGGAGCCGAGGCCACCAACGGCGACGGTTTCGGGGTCGGCTGGTATGACTCCGCGCCGACGCCGGGTGTCTTCAGGAGCATCGAGCCGGCTTGGAACGACCAGAACCTGCGCGAGATCGCAGGCCACGTCAGCTCGGGGCACGTCTTCGCGCACATCCGCGCGGCGATCGGCTCCGCGGTCCAGCAGACCAACTGCCACCCGTTTCGCCACGGTCGCTGGCTGTGGATGCACAACGGCTTCATCGACGGCTTCTCCTCGATCAAGCGCGACCTTGCGTTCGCGATCGATCCGTCCCTCTACCCCGAGGTCGGCGGCTCGACGGACTCGGAGATCCTGTTCTTCCTGGCGCTCAGCTGCGGTCTCGAAGACGACCCTCCGTCCGCGGTCGCGCAGGCGATCGGGATCGTCGAGGACCGCGGGCACAAGCGTGACGTCAAGCACCCGTTCCAGGGCACGATCGCGACCACCGACGGCGCACGGATCTGGGCGTTTCGCTACTCCAGCGAGGGCAACTCGCGCTCGCTCTTCTACTCGCGGGATGCCGCCACGCTGAGGCGCCTGTACCCCGAGCGCGAGAACTTGCAGAGTCTCTCCGACGACGCGCGATTGATCGTCTCCGAGCCGATCGGCGAGCTTCCCGGCGCGTGGAGCGAGGTGCCGGAGTCCTCCTACGGCGTGGTCGGGGGCGGTGAAGACCAGCTGCTCCCGTTTGCCGTCATACCCCCGACAAGCGCCGTGGCCCTCTCCACGTGAGCGGGCGGCGGGCGCCTGAGCGGGCGGCGGTCCACGGGGCCCCCTCACCCGTCGGCGCCGACCGGTGAGCGCCGCCTTCGCGCTGCTGGCGGCTCTGTGCAACGCGGTCTACGTCGCCACCCAGCACGTCGCGAGCACCAGCAGCCCGGTCAGGGTGTCCGGGGTGCGGCTCGTCGGCTACCTCCTGCGCAGCCCGCTGTGGCTGTTCGGGTTGGCCGTCGGCATCGGAGCGTTCGTCTGTCAGGCCGTGGCGCTCCGTCACGGGCAGGTCTCGATCGTGCAGACGCTGCTCGTGACGGAGCTCGTGTTCGGCCTCGTCCTGCGGAAGCTCTGGATCGGCCAATCGATCCGCGCGGCCGCGTGGGCTGCGGCCGCGCTGACCTGTGCCGGGCTCGGTGCGTTCGTCGCGATCGACGAGCCCCAGGGCGGCGTCCCCTCGCCGACCACGCGGGCGTGGGTGTCGGCGGTGCTGGCGTGGGGGGGCGCGGCGGCGCTGATGGCTCTCGCGGCGCGGTTCGGATCGCCGGCGCGGCGAGCGGCCCTCTACGCGTCCGCGGCCGCCATCATCTGGGCGCTCGAGGCGACCTTCATCAAGGCCACGGTCGAGACGCTGAGCGCATCCGGCCTGGGGGCGACGTTCACGCGCTGGCCGATCTACGCGGTGGCAGCCGGCGGCGTCGCCGGAACGGTGCTGGTACAGGCGGCTCTCCACGTCGGGCCACTGAGTGTCTCCCAGCCGCTGTTGACGATCGTGGATCCTGCGGTCAGCACGATCTTGAGCGTCTGGCTGTTCCAGGAGCACTACACCCGCAGCCCCTTGTCTGTGGCGAGTAGCGTCCTCGCCTTCGCCGTCATGTGTGCGGGAGTGCTCGCGCTCACGAAGCTGGCGCCGCCGACGATGCGCCCCGAGGACGCGTCCTAGTCTCCTTCAGGCTCGGGCGTCCGCCCCTGCAGCCAGGCGGCCTGGCAGCGCCGTCCACCGGTCCTCGGCGTCGGCCGCGGCGGTGAACTCGTTCGCGAGCTGTGCGCCTCCGATCCGATCGACAGCCTCGGCGAGCACCCCTGCCCACGCGTGCTCCACCATCACCGCTGCGACCGCGCAACCCGGCTCGAGCGCATCTGCGATCGCCTGCACGAGCTGCCCGCGCGCGCCCCCGCGCGCGGCTTCGGTCTGCTCCCTGCGGGCGGAGTCGTCGAGGCGGAAGCCGATCAGCTTGCCGATCATCCCGGCCGAGCTTGCGCTCGCTATGGACACCGCCACGAGCTCGCCAGCATCGTCGCGGCCGACGAAGAGGGCCTCGAGCACCCGCAGCGCACCGCCGCTTTCGACCCGCTGCAGGGCCCCCATCAGGCGTCCCTCGAAGTCCGCGCCGGGCGGGAACGCGTACGCCAGCAGCTGACGGGGCACACCTCTGTTCTCGGATCCGGTCGCCATCTTCGAGTCCTCAGCGACGCTACGCCCGGCCCCGGTCGTCGCCTCCTCCCGATCGGGTGAGGCGCCGCGCAGATGGTGCCCGGTGCCCCACGGTGTCGCGGACACGAGGCCTCACCCCTACGGGATGATGCGCGCCCCACACAAGCGCTCCAATCTCTTCCCGATGGCGAGCACAACCAAGAGCAGGCGCGCCAGCGAGGATCTACGCCACTTGACCGTGGCCGAGCGGGTCGAGCGGGGTAAGGCGGCCCGCGAAGCCGTCCCGCGCTCCGCCCACGCCGTGTTCGAGCCCGCCCCCGAGCGGGCGGATCCGATCGATCTACTGGAGCGCCAGGCGGCGACACGCGTGCCCGAGCTGGTGCCGATTCGCTACGGGCGCATGCTCGTGTCCCCGTTCACGTTCTACCGCGGCGCCGCGATGATCATGGCCGGCGACCTGGCCGGGACGGCGCGATCGGGTCTGACGGTGCAGTGCTGCGGTGACGCCCACCTCTCGAACTTCGGCGTCTTCGCGTCGCCCGAGCGGCGGCTCGTGTTCGACATCAACGACTTCGACGAGACGTTGCCCGGGCCGTGGGAGTGGGACGTCAAGCGCCTGGCGGTGAGCATGCTGATAGCCGCGCAGAACAACGGCTATGGCGTCAAGGATCAGGATCGCATCGTGCTCGAAACCGTGGCCGCCTACCGTGCCGCGATGCGCGACAACGCCGCGATGAAGAACCTCGACGTCTGGTACGCCCGGCTCGAGATCGAGCCGCGCCTCGCGGAGCTCGCGGCACAGCTCAAGGCCAAGCAGGTCAAGCGAGCCGAGAAGGTCGTCGCCAAGGCCCGCACGCGCGACAGCATGGCGGCGTTCTCGAAACTGACCCGCAAGATCGGCGGACGCACCCGGATCATCTCCGAACCGCCGCTGATCGTGCCGATCGCCGAGCTCGCCGAGGGCGCGGAGCGGGCCGCGATGTTCGACGCCCTGCACGAGCTGCTGCGTGCGTATCGCGCGACGTTGCAGCGAGACCGGCGCGTGCTGCTCGAGCAGTTCGAGCTGACCGACTTCGCCCGCAAAGTCGTCGGCGTGGGCAGCGTCGGAACGCGCGCCTGGATCGCGCTGCTGCTTGGACGCGACGGCGAGGATCCCCTGTTCCTGCAGATGAAGGAGGCCGAGGCGTCGGTGCTCGAGGAGTTCCTCGAGCCGAGCGAGTTCGACAACCACGGCGAGCGCGTGGTGACGGGACAGCGGCTGATGCAGGCGAGCAGCGACATCTTCCTGGGCTGGGTGCACGTGGAGGCCGGGCTCGACGGGCAGGCGCGTGACTTCTACGGACGCCAGCTGAAGGATTGGAAGGGCTCCGCTGAAGTCGAGCTGATGGTTCCCGCGGCCATGACCATCTACGGACGCCTGTGCGGCTGGACCCTCGCCCGTGCGCACGCCCGCAGCGGCGACCGCATCGCGATCGCCGCTTATCTGGGCGCCGGCGACAGCTTCGATCGGGCCGTGCTCGCGTTCTCACGGGCGTACGCGGAGCAGAACGACCGCGATTACAGGGCCCTCGCGGCGGCGGTGGCCACCGGACGCATCACGGCGGCGAGCGGGCTCTGAGCGCGGCCGGGGTCGATGGGCCTCGGCGCCGCGCAGCGGGCCCCGCGCGCGGGGCTCCGCTGGTCGCCGTCGATCGGCTATGAACCGCGGTTGATGCCTTCGGGAGTCCTCTCTCTGGCGCTCGCCGCGTCGATCTATCCGCCCGCGCTCGCGGCCGTCATCGCCCTCGGTCGGGGAGTCGACGTGCGGCTGCGGGTGCTCCTGTTGGTGCTCGCCGGACTGCTCACGGTCTTTCTGACCGGGGCGCTGATGCTGGTTCTGTTCAACGAACTGGGTGTGACGAGCAGACAGCAGCGCACAGCCAGCGCAGGGCTCTACATCGCCGCTGGGGTCGTCCTCGCGCTGCTCGCGTTGCGGCTCAACAGGGCGGCCCCCACCGCGCCCAAGCCGGAGCGGGGTCCGTCGAAGACGGCCCGCTACCTCGAGAGCCGTCGGCTGGTGCTCGTGCTCGGGATCGTCCTGTACGTGGTCCCTTCGCCGATCTACGTCGGGGCCGTCAAGTCGATCGCCGATGCCAAGGCTTCGACCGCGCAGGAGCTCCGCTACCTCGCGCTGACGGCCGTTGTGATGCTCTGGATGATCGAGGTCCCGGGCGTGCTGCTGGTGGCCTTCCCGGCTCGAACGACCGTCGCCCTAGCGAACATCAACGGCTGGTTCGCCCGCCACGGCAGGCGCGTCGGCGTGATCGCCGCGGCAGGAGTGGCGGCGTACCTGATCGCCATCGGTGTGCTCGAAGCGCTCAACTGAGGACGCGCCCTGCGTGCGTTTCACTCGCAACGGGTGATGCGTGCTCGCGCTGGCTGGCGCAGAGTGGGTTGCATGCAGGAGATCAAGTGAGCTCCGCCGAGCCGCCATTCGCGGGGCAGCCCGGCGGCGAGGGCCAACAGGGCGAGCCCGGCCAAGCCGGCGAAGGCTACGGACGGCCGGGGCCCGGCCCACAGGAGCCGCAAGGCCCCCGGCGACGCAATGGTTGGGTGTGGGCGCTCGTGATCGGGGTCCTCGTGATCGCCGTCGTGGTGGTTGTGATCGTGGCGAACAACAACTCGAGCAAGCCCTCCACGGTGCTCAACCAGCAGACCACCTCGACGGTCAACAACGTCGGCGTGACCGTGCAGAACAAGACGCCGACGGTCACGAACACGGTGACGGCGCCCGCGAAGACCGTCACGACGCCACCCACGACCGTATCGGTGCCCACGCCGTCCGTGACCGCCCCAGCTCACGCCGGCACGACCCCGGTGCCGGCCGCGCCGACGACGACGACGCCGTAGATCGATGGGGGCGTGACGGCGCATGGAATGGGTCGCCCTCGGTCTCTGGCTGTTCGTCGTGATGCTCGCCCTGCCGCTCGGCCTCGGCGCCCTCTACGGCAGGTTCTCGTTCGCACTACAGGCGCTGGCGGCAGCCTGCGGCTTCGGCCTCGTGCTCCTCTACATCGTCCTGGAAGGGCAGTCGTGGCTCGCGTGGGCCGCGGTCGGAGTGGGCGCGGTGGGGTCGCTCGTGGTGTTGGTCGCTGCGCGCAACCTGATCTCGGGCGGCGATGCGGCGGTGCGGATGAAGGCCTCCACGGAAGAGCTTGTCGCCACCCTCGCCGGGGTGGAGCTGCCGCTGTTCGTCACGGCGGCACTGCTCACCGTGCTGGTCGCCCTCGGGATCGGGACCTGACCTCACCCCGACGTGATCGCCGGGATGTCGGGTGCGGTCGGGCTCGGTGCTGCGCGGCCCGGGTCACGTCTTGGCGGTGGTCATCGCGTCGAAGCGTTCGTCGATGTGGGTCTTGAGGTCGGCGATGCCGCCGGCCGTGCGGATGTCGAGCAGGTCGATCACCTTCTCGGCATCCTCAAAGGTCTTCGCCGCGCGGGCGTCGCTGGCCACGGACTGGACGCGCTGGCCGACCATGATGATGCTGAGCAGGACGAGCTGGATGAATGTCTGTGCGATCCAGGCGACGATCAGGATCAGACCCTCGTTGTTGAAGAAGTGGGGGACGTCGCTCGCCGGGATCACGTTGGCCTGGATCAGGATCTCCGGCAGGCTGATCAGCGCGATCAGGCAGAACAGGTACGCGCACGCCATCGTGCCGACGCCCTGCGTGATCAGGACGGCGACCTTCGCGTTGAAGCCCTCGGCCTCGCTGACTGCGCGCTTGATCCTGCGCGGGTTGAACTTCACGACGGTCGTCAGGTGATCGCGTGTGTGTGCGTGGACGGGCAGACCGTCGGCCACCCCGTATTTCGGTTGCGCGCTCATAGGCTTCCCTTCGCTCGATTGCCATCGCACTGAGGTTGACGGCTGCACGAGGGGTTCGCGGCGGGTGCGTCCAGGTCCTGCCGTCGCAGACGTGCCAGCATGTGGGAGGGATCCACGATGACCGCCCCTGCGCACACGCCCGCGGCCGAGGTCGCCAGCAAGCTGGAGGCGACCCTGCGGGAGGTGTGCGAGCGCCTCGCGCCGCTCGACCGGACGCCGTGCTCGCCCGGCGAGCGCGAGGCGGCCGTCTGGATCGGCCGGCGGCTCGGACGGGCGGGGGCGAGCGAGGTGGCGCTCGAGGACGAGCCGAGCTGGGGTACGTTCCCGCCGACGGCGCTGGCGATGGGCGCGCTGGGGGCGCTCGGCGCCGCGATGGTCCTCGCGGGCCGCAGGTACACCGGTGCCCTGATGGGGCTCGCATCGCTCGCCGGGGTGCTCGACGAGGCCGAGAACGGTCCGCGTCTGGTGCGCCGGGCCCTCAGGCGTCGGCGCTCGACCGTGAACGTGACGGCTCACGCCGGCGAGCGCGACGCCGAGCGCACGCTGATCGTGCTCGCCCATCACGACGCCGCCCAGACCGGGCGGATCTTCGACCAGGGTCTTCAGCATGCGATCGACAGGCGCTTCCCCGGGATGCTGCGCCGGGTCAAGCATCAGCCGCCGCAGTGGTGGATCGGGGCTGCCGCGCCGGCGTTCGCGATCGCCGCCACCGTGAGCGGGCGGCGGCGGCTGGCGCTCGGCGGCGTCGTGTTGGGAGCGCTCGCCTGCGCGGTGATCGCGGACATCATGCGCAGCCCGACCGTCCCGGGTGCCAACGACAACCTCTCCGGCGTCGCGGTCCTCGTCGCGCTCGCCGAGCTGCTGCGGGAGCGCCCGCCGGCCGGGCTACGGGTCCTGCTCGTCTCCGCGGGCGCCGAGGAGACCCTCCAGGACGGCATCCGGGCGTGGGTTCTGCGTCATCGCGGCGAGCTCGATCCGGACGCGACGTGGATCCTGAACCTGGACAGTGTCGGTTCGCCCCGTCTGATCATGCTCGAGGCCGAGGGGCCGTTCCTGATGCGCCCCTACCGGGATCCGTCGTTCCGGGACCTGGTTGAGCGGTGCGCCCGAGCCGAGGGGATCGCCCTCGAGCGCGGCTTCAAGGCACGCTCCTCGACCGACACGGTGATCACCAGCCGCGCCGGGTACCCGAGCGCCTGCCTGGTGTCGCTGAACGAGTGGCAGATGATGTCCAACTACCACCTGATGAGCGACCTGCCGGAGAACCTCGACTACGGGACGATCGCGCAGGCCACCCGCCTGGCGCATTCGCTCGTGAGGGCGCTCGCGGCGCCAGCCGGCTCCGGGGAGTCCCCGGGCGCGAGCTGACGTCCATCCGCGCTCACAGGAAGGCCTTGCCCTCGCCGCGGTAGGTTGGGAGCTCGCCGACGACCGATGAGCCGCGCAGGAGATACAGGCGCTCGAAGCGCTCGCACAGCTCACCCGCCTTCGTGTGCCTGAAGTAGACCTTCTCGCCGATTCGGAGCCGGTCTGCGGCGGGGCCCTTCAGCGGTGTCTGCACCTCGCCCGCACCCTCGAGCGGGTCGAGCTTCAATCCTGTCGGGAGGTAGGGGGTGGGCATCCGGTCTCGACCGCCCGCGCCGGAGGCGGCGTAGCCGCCGCCGAGCGCGGTCACGATCCCGGGACCGGGGCGCCGGCAGACCGGCTGGGCGAAGATCGCGGCGGGCTCCAGTGAGAAGGCGCTGTAGTTGTCGAACAGGGTGGGGGCGTAGAAACCCGAGCCGGCGCTCGCCTCGGTGATCGCGGGCTCGGTGGCGACGCGCTCGAGGTCGCCGGTGCCGCCCGCGTTGACGAACTCGAGCTCGCACACGCTCGAGACCTGCGCGACGGCCTGCGCGCGGCGATCGCGAAGCTCCTCGTAGGAGGCGCGCTGGATCCGCCGGATCAGGGCGCTCTTGGCAGGGTTCCCGCGGACGACGTCGCCGACGCCCGCGATGTGACCCTCGTAGCACATCATCCCGACCAGCTTCAGTGACGAGCGGGCGGCAATCGCGCGGGCGAGCTGCAGCGCCTGCGAGGGCGAGTGGACGGGGGTGCGCTTGGGGCCGACCTTCAGCCGCCGGCCCCCGAGCCAGAGCGAGGCGTCGAAGTCCAGGCACACGCGCAGAGGGGCCTCTGGACTGCCGACCGCGGCGTCGATCAGGTCGAGGTGCTCGACCGAGTCGACCATCACGACCGGGGCCGTGTCGGGGTGCTCCGCGGTGCGGGCCGCGAGCGCGCGCAACGCGGCCCGGTCCGTGCTCGGATACGCGACGAGGACGTCCTCGAAGCCGTTGTCCGCCAGCCACAGAGCCTCCGGGAGCGTGAAGCTCAGCACCCCGCGGTAGCGCTCGTCTGAGCCGAGGACATCGCGGATCAGCTCCCGGCAGCGCAGGGACTTGGATGCAACGCGGATCGGCTTGGCGCCCGCGCGGGCGAGCATCGCGGCCGAGTTCGACCACATCGCGTCGAGATCGACGAAGGCGAAGGGCCCGTCGAGGTGAGCGAACGCCTGCTCGTAGCGGCGCATGCGCCCCACGGGGGTGAGCTCGGCGGCCTCGCCGCCCGAGGCGGTTGGCCGCGCGGCGCCGGCCGGGCCCTCGGCCGCGGGCGCGCGGGTTTCGAGGTCGCTCATCCGTCCGCCGCAGCCACGAGGGCCTGCCCGAGCACGCGCCGGGCGTGGTCGTTGGCGAACACGCCCTCCGGGTCCAGCCGCGCGCGGACGGCTTGGAAGCGGTCCCATTGCGGGTAGAGACCGGCCAGCGTGGCGGCCGTCTGGTAGTGGCGCTTACCCCAGTGCGGACGGCCGTCGTAGTCGTCCATGATCCGCTCGACGGCACGAAAGTAGGTCTCGAACTCCATGCCGTGATACTGGTGCACCGCGATGTAACAGGTCTCCCGGCCGTGGGCGGTCGAGAGGAACGCATCGTCGCCCGCCGAGAAGCGGACCTCGAGCGGGAACAGGATCGGCAGGCGCCGGCGCGGGACGAGATCGAGCACCCGCTCGATCGCCTGCCGCGCGTGCGCCCGCGGGATCGCGTACTCCATCTCGGTGAAGCGGACCGAGCGTGTGGTCGCGTAGACGCGGTAGGCGTGATCCTCCACCTCGCTGGGGGACATCGCCGAGGCGATCAGGTTGTCCAGCCTCGGCGCGAGCCGCGGGAGGGCCCGCCCGAGACGACACACCGCTCCCAGCGCCCGGTTCTCGAGCACCTCCTCCTGGAGGTGTCGGCGCCATCGGGGAGGGGGGCTCGGTTGCTCGCGACTGCGTCGCATCCGACGTGTGAGGGCGGTCTGCGTGTACGGGAACACGAAGAACTCGAAGTGGTCGTTGCCGTCGACGTGCTCGTCGAGGCGGGCGAGCGTCTGTGCGAGCGGAGCAGGTTCATCCCGACGGTGAAGGGTGTAGAGCGGGACGCACTGGACCGTCAGCGCGCTGATCACACCGAGCGCTCCGAGCGAGACTCGCGCAGCGAGGTAGGCGTCGCGATCGGTCTGCTCCGAGAGCTCGATCACCTCGCCGCCTGCGGTCACGAGCCGGATGCCGATCACCCGCGCCGAGAGGTTCTGCAGCAGAGCGCCCGTGCCGTGCGTGGCCGTCGAGATCGCGCCCGCGAGCGACTGGCGGTCGATGTCCCCTTGGTTCTCCAGGGCAAGCCCCCGGCGCGCCAGCTCCCGGCCGAGTGTGTGCAGCTTGATTCCGGCCTCGACCGTGGCGCGGGCCGTCGAGGGGTCCACGTCGAGCACCCTCTGCATGCCCGACATGTCGATCATGACCCCGTCGGTGCAGGCGCAGTCGGAGAACGAATGCCCGGAGCCGACGGCGCGCACCGTCTGCCCCCGCGCCCTCGCCGCCGCGACGATCGCGGCGAGCGCGTCCTCGTCGGCGGGGCGCTCGATGACCGCTGGGCTGCAGACCTGCTCGCCGGCCCAGTTCGTCCAGATGGCAGGCATCCGCAGCCATTGTGACCGGTCTGTCGGAGCCGGGCCTCCGTGCTCGACGCCACGACTCGGGCTAAGGTCAGGACCGTCCCCGACACCAGGAGGAGTCATGTCCACCAGCACGTCGTTGCAGGAGCTGCGGCTGGCGATCGTGCGCGAGCACATGCAGTCCGAGAACGAGCTTCGTTTCGAGGACACGCTCGAGACGTTCGCCCATCCTCGGTACGAGCTGATCGCCACCGGCGAGACGTATGACGGCGCCGAAGAGGTCGCGGAGTACTACCGGTCCTCCCGAAACGCGTTCCCGGATCAGCGCAACGAGAACGTGGTGCTGCACGCCGCCGAGGATGCCGTGATCGCCGAGTTCGACCTGCTCGGGACGATGAAGGGCGAGCTCCGAGGCGTGCCGCCGAGCGGCAGGAGCTTTCGCTGCCGCATGTGCGCGCTGTTCATCTTCGAGCCCGGAAGTGAGAAGATCGTGGGGGAGCGCGTCTACTTCGATCAGGCGACGATCGCCCAACAGATCTTCGCGGACGGCCAGAGCTGACGATGGTCGGGGCGGCAGGACGGAGCCGCGCCGGCGCGTGCCGTTGCGGTGGGCTAGGAGGGCCGAGGGCGTTCCTGGTCGCTCTTCTGGCGTTGCTCCACGATCGCCTGAAGCTGACCGCCGACCTCGGCGGAGATGCGCTTGAGGTCCCATTTGCTGAGGGTGATCAGGCGCATCGATGAGGTCGCGACGACGTCGGCCATGCGCCGTGCGCCGGCGAGCACCCCCATCTCCCCGAACACGTCCCCCGGTCCCAATGATGCGATCACCTCGCCGTCCTTGATGACGTCGGCGGTGCCGCTCTCGATGACGATCAGGTCGTAGGAGTAATCCCCCTCGTGCACGAGCCGCTTGCCGGAGGACACCGAGGTCTCGGTGGCGAACACGGCCACCGTGTTGAGAGCCTTCTCGGACAGCGACGAGAACAGCGGAATGGCCTTCAGATGATCGGCATCCAT
Organism: uncultured Solirubrobacteraceae bacterium; assembly: GCA_963743505.1. GTDB lineage: Bacteria > Actinomycetota > Thermoleophilia > Solirubrobacterales > Solirubrobacteraceae > Palsa-744. The sequence goes on from CAVUPZ010000001.1 coordinate 198,214, forward strand.
GGCTTCCCTACTTTCGCGATGGCGGTGGAAAAGGCAGACCGGCGAGACCCGAGCCGGGAGGGGCGCGCGGATGATGGGCACCCTACCGCCCGCGCTCGCTCGCAAGCAGGCCGAGGAGCCCCGCGCCTGGGACCGGGGCGAGGGTCGACAGCCGAGCCCCGAGCGGCGGGGACTCCGGTGGCAAACTGGCAATGATGCTGTTCTCAGCGACCGACTGGTCGACGATCTCCTCGCTGCTCACGGGCGCCGGCACGCTCGTGCTCGCCGTTGCGACGTTCGCCGCGGTGCGCTCCTCGAACCGCTCGGCGCGCATCGCCGAGGCGGCCCTCCAGGAGCAACGTCGACCGGTGCTCGCGCCTTCGCGCCTCGACGATCCGGCGCAGAAGATCATGTTCGTCGATGGGCATTGGGTGCGCGCGGAGGGCGGTCGCGCGGCAGCCGAGCACGTCGACGGAAGCGTGTATCTCGCGATCAGCCTCAGAAACGTCGGCAGCGGAATCGGCGTCTGCCAGGGCTGGACCGTCACGCCCGGCCTCGGGTCGGCTACGAGCCGGCCGACACATGCTCCGGAAGCGGACTTTCACGTCCAGACACGTGATCTGTACGTCCCGTCCGGCGACATCGGCATGTGGCAGGGAGCCCTCCGTAACCCGGAGGACCCAGTCCGCGCCGCCGTCGTGGCTGCGATCGAGGCGGGCGAGACGATCTCGGTCGAGCTCCTCTACACCGATCAGGTGGGCCTGCAGCGGACGATTACCCGCTTCGGGCTCGTTCCGACGGGGGATTCCTGGTTGGCGAGCATGACCAGGCACTGGTATCTGGACTGGGACGGACCGCGCCCGGAGAGGGATGTGCTCGCGGCCGCCGCTGCGGTGGAACGCGACCGGGAGGCCGCAGAGCGGAGCGCGGCGGCACGAAACGGGGTGGCCGCGAGCGCGCCAGCCGACAGCGCCCGCCGGCACGACGCCTCAGCGGCGAAGGACAGAAGCTGAGGCGAGAGGCCGCCGCGCCACCGGCGTGGGGCTGGGCGAGTGTGGGGTCTACACCGTGTCGGCTGCATCGCAGCCGTACAGATGTTCGCGCAGCTGATCGCAGGTCTCCGCCGACCAGCGCTCGCTCGTCTCCAGAGACTCGATCACGTCCTCAGCCGCCCGCAGCAACCGCCGGTTCTCCGGCTCCCCGAAGAGGAGAGCGTCAGCGGCCTCGATCAGCTGCTCGCGCTCTCTCGCGTGCAGCTTCGCGCTCCCCTGGCGGTCGATCGTCTCGAGCAGCGCCGTGTAGTGGGCTCCTCGCGCAACCATGGGCTCGGCGGCGTTCATCATCGCCACCCAGGTTAGCCGTCGCGGCGGGGAGACCCGCGGCGGCGGTCCGTGCCGACGGTCCACTTCTCCTCGATTCGCGCGAAGCGCCAGACCGCCAGCGCGATCACCCATGTGGCGACGAACATGCCGACGATGACGAATCCGGCGGTGTTGATGTTGAAGTTCTGAAGCCATTCGACGACCGATCCGCTGAGGCCGAGCTTCTCCGTCACGATTCCCAGAAGCTCGATCGTGCCGATGAACAGGGCGACCGCGATCGACAGTCCCGTGACCGTGATGTTGTAGTAGACCTTCCGCACGGGTCTCGAGAACGCCCAGCCGTAGGCGAAGTTCATGAACGAGCCGTCGATCGTGTCGAGCAGCGACATGCCCGCGGCGAACAGCACGGGTAGGCAGAGGATGGCATACCAGGGCAGCCCCGCCGCCCCGGCGCCCGCGGCGAGCACCAGCAGCGCGACCTCGGTGGCAGTATCGAAGCCGAGTCCGAACAGCGCGCCGACCGGGTACATCTGCCGCGGTGTCCCGATCGCGTTCAGGCGGCGCCCGAAGATGCGGTTCATCAGCCCGCGCGAGTTGAGCTGCTCCTCGAGTGTCTGCTCGTCGTAGATCCCGCGGCGCATGTCACGAAAAATCCGCACGACGCTCACGAGGATCACGATGTTCAGGGCCGCGATGATGTAGAGAAAGGTCCCCGAGACGGTCGTGCCGATCACGTTGGTGGCCTTGTGCAACGCCGATTGGTCGTTCTGGACCGGACCGTTCAGGGCTTTCACCCCGACCGCGAGCAGGAACGTGAGCATGAAGACGATCGTCGAGTGGCCGAGCGAGAAGAAGAACCCGACACTCAAGGGACGCTTGCCCTCGCTCATGAACTTCCGGGTGGTGTTGTCGATCGCGGCGATGTGATCGGCGTCAAACGCATGGCGCAGACCGAGCGTGTAGGCCGTGAGGCCTGTCCCGATCGCGAAGGTGTCCGCCGTGCCCAGCTTGTAGTGGTGGGGCGCAACGACCAGAACGAGGATGCCGAACCCGATCACGTGCAGACCCACGATCACAGCGACCATCCCGCTCGCGCGACGCCACTCGGGCGGCGTCATCGATCGTCTGATCCGTGCCAGTCGCGACGGGTCCGGAATCGACGTGGCTGAGGCCTCCATCAGCGTCTCCTCTCTTGGGCGCTACCGAGCAAGCCGCGCCGGCACGCAGCGATGAACCGACGGCCGGCAGTCGACGCCCCGCAACCGCGATCTAATCGGACTGATCTGCCCTGCACGAGGCCGGCGACATCGTCTGATCCCGCTTCCATCGTGGTAGCGGCCTCATGGGTGGCTACGCGCTGCCCCGCTCCGCGGATCACGGCGCGCGGGCATCGCCGCGTCGCCCAGCCGGCGCAACCCTGAAACGGTGGCGCGACCCCGCTTTGCGCGGGATCACCTTCACCGGTGAGCCCGGCTGGTGGAGGCGGCGGATAGCCCGGGTTCGCGCTCAGCTGCGAGTGGGGAGCGGCGCACCGTTGCGGGCTCAACATTTATCATTGCATGCTCCTCGCGTCGGACGGGTGGGGGGCGGCGTATCGCCCCCTGCACGTCGCCGTCCCGCGGGTACACATCTGCAGATCGAAAGGTTGGCTTCATGAATCGAATGGTAAGCGCGAAACGCAGGCGCACGGACGTCCTGCTGGCCGCGCTCGCGGCAGTTCTCATCCTGGGTACGACCAGCAGCGTCGCCGCGGCGCGCTCGCTTTACGTCTCTCCCAAGGGAAAGATTTCGGCGGCATGCACGAAGAGCGCACCCTGCAAGTCGATCGCGAAGGCGGTTCTCAAGGCCAAGAAAGGCGACCGTGTGCAAGTCGCGGGCGGGACGTACCGCGAAGAAGTGACGATCACCAAGCGGGTGAGCCTCATCGCCCACGGCAAAGCGGTGATCGAAGCGAAAGGAAAGAACAACGGCGTCCTTATCGCCGGAAAGGAAGCCGCGGGCGCGTCAGTCGAAGGCTTTACGGTGCGCAACGCCACGTTCGAGGGGGTCCTGCTCCTGGAAACGACGAACGTGAGCGTGACCCGGAACACCGTGACGGGCAACGACCGCGGCGGCGCGGCCGCAAAACCAGAAGGTGAGTGCGCACCCCAAGGAGTGATCCCAGGGGACTGCGGAGAGGGACTTCACCTGATGTCCACCACCCATTCCCGGATCACTGACAACGTTGTGAAGAACAACGCCGGCGGCCTGCTGCTAACGGACGAGAAGGGACCGACGGCATTCAACAACATCACGGGCAACACGGTCCTGGGCAACGTGCTCGACTGCGGGATCACGCTCGCTGGCCACAACGCGGAGGCAGTCATTCTCAGCGCTGCGCCCGGGCCTCCCCAGATGGTCGGCTTGGCCCAGAGCGTGGGCGGCGTCTACTCGAATGTGATCGAGCGCAATACCGTGAACAGCAACGGGACCAAAGGACAGGGCGGAGGCGTCCTGCTGGCCGCCGGCCCTCCCGGTGCTGGCGTCTACAACAACACCGTAAGTCACAACAAAGCCGAGGGGAACGGACTGGCCGGCATCACGCTTCACAGTCACGCGCCCGGACAGGACCTGAACGGCAACGACATCAGTCACAACATCATCGGTAAGAACGGTGTCAACGGCTATCCCAACGGCGCACCAGGTGACAGTGACGCCGGCGTCAGCGGCACCGTGGGGATACTCCTGTGGAGCGCGGTCACGCCTCTCAGCGGCACATCGCTCTCCGGCAACACCGTGAGCGACGACCACTACGGGATCTGGACCAAGAACGTTCCGGCGATCGCCAAGAGCGCAAACACCTTCAGCGCGTCGGTGACCGTCGCCTTGCTCCAAGGGTAAGACCAAGCAGGTGTGCAGCGAGTGCCCGTCCCGTCTCAGGCGAGCCGGGGCGGGCCTCGCTGGATCTACAGCGTGGGAACTGCCGTCGCTGCGGGGCCACCAGCCCTTCCGCCCGGCGCATGCTCATGAGCCCCACGACCCTGGAGCCGTTAGCTCGCAACGTTCCCGTTCAGCGAGCTATCGCTACGCGAGGCGGAAGGTGAAAAGGACTCGCGTAGAGAAGTCTTAGGCGGGCGTCAACGACGGCTCGGCCTCCGTGATGGACCTTTGCGGCTCTTGGTGAGTCTGATCCGCTGGCGTGATGAGCGACTTGTAAAGCCCTTGGTGCTGCTTGTACCTCTTGGCTGGGCGAGGATGATTGATGAGCGAGTCGCTGAGTTGCGTCCGAAGGCGGACTACCTAGAGGACGGCGAAGAGCGTCAAGCCCTTTCGACGTTTCTGGATCGCGCGGATGCCATGGAGGTTGAGCTTCTGCGCTTCGCTCACATCAAGGCCGGTGCCGACCGTGGCATGACACGGAAGCGAATGTATGCCAAGTCAGCGTGGGCGACATCAAGCCCTGGTTGACGCAAGCAAACAAGCTCAAAGCGGCAGCGCGGGACCAGCGCGATGTAATCCATCGCGGCACTAGCCTGGAGCGGGTCACCAGATGCCAGGTAGCAGGCGTGCGGTGCGGGCGGCGTATTCGTCATCGCTTGCTCCGAGGCCTTCGCGGAGGCGAGCTTCCTCGAAGGGGATGCGGATCAGAACGCCGGTGAGTGGTAGCAGCACGATGGCGACGGCGCTGAGCAGACTGTCGAGTGCGATGCCGGCGCCGAGCAGGCCGACGAGGCCCCCGGTGTAGCTGGGGTGCCGGAGTAGCCGGTAGGGGCCGCGGTCGACGAGCTCGTGGTCTGACTGGATCGTGACGACGAAGGTGAAGAGCCGGCCGAGCGTGAGAATCGACCAGATCCGCAGGGCGGCGCCGGCGGCCAGCACGATCAGACCGATCGTCGCGAGCGCGGCGGCGGCGCCGGTCTGGGGGGCGTGGCCGGCGGCACCGAGGGCGATATTGATGCCCGCGGCGATTGACGCGATCATCACGAAGTAGGTCCAGTCGCTGCCACTTGTGCTTGCCCGATTTGTCAGGCGCAATGCCAGCTCCAGCGCCCCCCAGGTGCCGAGGCCGACGTTGAGGGCGGTGCGGATCGCCGTGTGCGATGCGGTGAGCGTTGCCATGTCGGTCGGGTTCTCAGTGCGCCGGCACGCTCGTCCGGCGGGCGACTCGCACGTATGCGAACGTCATCGCTGCGAGCAGCGCTGGGATGCCGAAGCCTAGTGCTGTGCTGATTGCCTCGAACCGACTGGCGGGCAGGGATCGGGCCAGTACGAGCAGCAAAGCTGCCTGTGCGGCCATCGCCAGGCCCCAGAGGATGTTCATGGTGGCGAGGGCGCGGGCCGCGCGCGGAGTGGCCAGGCGCGCGGCAAGGCCAGGCTTTCTCGCCGCTCGTCTGCCGGCGAGTGTGGCGAGCAAGGGTCGGCGCATGACCGCCGAGATCAGGAAGGCACAGGCGAAGCCGGCCGGGATGATCGCTTCGACCCAGGGTCCGATCGCCCGGGCCCCAAACATCGGAAGCGCGACCCCGGCGAGCAGCAGCATGCGCTCGAAGTGCTTTGGCCTGTTTGGGGGAGTGGAAGTGCTCATTACGGTGCTCCTTTCGTGGTTACTCGACCACTGGAGCATCGCCCCCAGCGCGCGCTGTGTCGTCACCCAGCAGTCGCTTCCGGGTCCTCCTATCGGCTGAAGCGAGCAGGGGGCGAGCCGCGCCAGGCTCAGGCGCCTCGGCCCGCGAGTCCGTGCTCGTGGGCGAGGATCACGAGCTGCACGCGGTCTCTGACCCCGAGCTTCATGAGGATCCGACCCACGTGCGTCTTCACTGTGGCATCGCTGAGGTAAAGCTCTTTGCCGATCTGGGGGTTGGAGGGCTCCGCGCACGACGAGTGCCATCACCTCGCGCTCCCGCGCGGTCAGCTCCTCGAGCCCGGCGGGCGGAACGAGCGGGTCGCCCTGGTCGGCCGCTGTGAAGCGGGTGATGAGACGGCGAGTGACGGTGGGCGCGAGCAGCGCGTTGCCGGCCGCGACGACGCGGATCGCCTCGACGATCTCCTGTGGGCGTGCGTCCTTTAGCAAGAAGCCGCTGGCGCCTGCTCGCAAAGCTGCGAGCACGTACTCATCGAGGTCGAAGGTCGTGAGCACGATCACACGCGGACCCTCGCCACCGCCGTGCGCGGCGGTGATCTGGGCGGTGGCCTCGATGCCGTCCATGACGGGCATGCGGATGAGGCATCCGTCGTGCCAGCGGGGCATCTCTGGGAATGAGAACCCAACGGCAAGCTCGCGCAGCTCCGGTGGGGGCTTCGGCGAGATTGTCATCGCTGGTCCGCCACGAGACCCCTCGGGCTGCGAGCGACAGCTCGCGGCACGCGCCGGTACGTCCTCTCGGCGCACCCACAGCGATGCAAGATCGTGAAGTGCGACTGCTCTTTCATCGTGAACCGGAGCGCGTTGACAGACGCCGGCCCCGCCGTTCGTTACGGTATCTTGGGCCTGCCGACCTTGGGCGCGCGCCTAACCAAAGACGCTCGGCAGCTCGCGGTGATCGGTGCCCTCGTACTTCGATAAGACCCTGACGTGCGCCGGCGGTCATGTCGTCCCTTTGAGGGCGTCGGTGGGCGAGAGACGCGCGGCGCGTATCGCGGGGTACAGGCCGGCGATCAGTCCGAAGGTGAGGGCGGCTGCGAGCGCGCTGGGGAGAAGGGCGGGCGGGATCGCGGTGCCCCAGTGGCGGATGTGTGCATAGACGGCGGTAATCAGGAAAACGGCCACGATTCCGGCCGCTCCGCCAGTGCCGAGAGGAGCAGGGCCTCGGCGGTGAATTGGATCGCGACGTGGCGGCGGGTCGCGCCGAGCGCGCGACGTAGGCCGATCTCGGCACGGCGTTGGATGATCGCCATCACCATCACGTTGGCGATCCCAACCGCACCGACGAGGAGCGCGATCGCGCCGAGGCCGAGGAGCAGCGTGTTGTAGGCGCCCTTGGCGGCGATCTGCGCGGCGAGCGCGTCGGATGGCCGCGAGACGGTCACGTCCTCAGGGTTCTCTGGGTTGGCGGTCCGGGCGAGCACATCGCGGACGGCGAGCGTTTGGTTGGGATCGGTGCGGACGTAGATCGTCGTCGGGTGCGAGTCGGCGGCGAGGAACCGGTCGGCGGCGGTGATGCCGACCAGCGCGGCCTGGTCGAGCTCGGTTGCGACGGCGACCGGCCGAAGGATCCCGATCACGGTGAACCATCGTTGATCGATCCAAACGGCGATCGCGGGGCTGACTCGGTCGATGCCGAGTGTTTGTGCCGCGCCGGCGCCGAGTACGACGACCGGGTAGTTGGCGGTGGCAGTATTCAGCCAGGTGCCGTGGGCGAGTCGGGCGTCGAGCGCGGGCGGGAGGTCGATCCCCGCGCCGAGGACGCTGATCCCTCCGGTTAGGTAAGAGGGGACCTTGTCGGTGCGGCGCACGGATGCGGTCGTATTGAGGGTCTCGGTTACGTGGCGGACGGGCGGGATAAGGGCGATCATCGCAGGCGCTCGGCGCGGGAGGTCGTTCTGGCTAGTGCTCGCGAAGGTGCTGCCGGGCTGGACAGTGAGCAGGTCGGTGCCGAGACGGTCAAACTGGGCGACCAGGTCGGCCTTGGATGATTCAGAGACGCCGACGACGGCCACGAGCGCGGCGATCCCCACCGCGATCCCGAGCACGGCGAGTGCGGCCGGAGCCGCCCGGTGCGCAGTCCGGTCAGTCCAATTCGCGCGACGTCAGCAGCGTGCAGGCGCGAGCTTGATGGGGGTCTGTCACTCACGATGCGCGCCAGGGGCGATGGCGGTTCGATCAGCGATCAAGGTTCCGTCCCGGAGCTCGATCGTGCGCGGCGCGGCGGCAGCGACATCGCGGTCGTGGGTGATGACGGCGATCGTGACGCCATCGGCGTTGAGCTCAACCAGAAGCTGGAGGATCGCACGGCTCGTGTGACTGTCGAGGTTCCCCGTGGGCTCGTCTGCAAGCACGAGCGTCGGGTCGCCGACGAGCGCGCGGGCGATCGCAACGCGCTGGCGCTCGCCCCCCGACAGCTCGGACGGGGTGTGAGCTATCCGCGCCGCCAGCCCGACGCGGTCAAGAGCCTCCCGCGCGCGCGCCAACCGTTCGCAGCGCGCGACGCCGCAGTAGAGCAGCCCGTCGGCGACATTCTCGAGCGCGCTCGCGCCCGCGATCAGCACGTAGTCTTGGAAGACGAATCCAAGTTGGTGGGCGCGTAGGGCCGACAGCGTAGGATCGCTCAGGCTGGACGTAGCGGTGCCGGCGATCCGCACCGTGCCGCTGCTGGGACGCAGGAGCGCTTCCATTACGTGTAGCAACGTCGTCTTGCCGGAGCCGGACGGCCCGATGATCGAGACGAGCTCGCCGTCCTCGATCGCGAGGCTCACCTCGCGGAGCGCGTCCACCGGCGAGACCGCCCCGTACCGCTTGTGCACGTCCCGAAGCTCGATCGCGGGGCTCATGAGGACGGCACCTCGACCCGCATCCCGAGCGCAGATCGTGGCGAGCTGACCTCGACCAGATTGCCGTCGAAGATCCCGGGCGTGACCCCGATCAGAGTTCGGGTGCCGCCGGTCCTCGACCACGACGGCGTACCCGCCGTCCGCGACCGCTACCAGCGCCCCGATCGGGACCGCGAGCACGTGTCGGTGAACTGTGTCGGTGATCCCCGCCTCCACCGGAACTGGTCGAGCCCGACGAACATCGCCGGGACGGTGCAGCGAGACCGTCACCGGCACGCTCGCCGTCGGTCGGAGCTGCCCGGCGCGGAGGAGTCGCTCGCACCCTGCCCCGGAGCGTCTGCGCTCGTGCTGGCCTGAGTCGTCTGGGCGCTCGCGGCGGTGGTGTTGGCGCCGATCTGGGACACCTCTCCGGGTGTCGTTTGTCCCTGGGGGAGCTGGATCTGCACTCGGTCACCACTGTGGACGAGCTGGCGCAGGGATGGGTCGAGCGGGACGTTCACCACCAGATCGGTGGAGGCTCAGGTCAAGCACCGGCGTCCCGGGTTGCGCTGGGCTGCGGGCGACGGCTGGGCTGCGCCGTGACGCGGACGGCGACCGGGTAGGAACGCGATCGACCCGAGTGGCAGGACGCCCGTCTGCGGCATTCCTTGCGCCCGCTGCCACTGTTCGATCGCCAGCGCGGTCGCCCGATCGAAGTGATCGTTGACCGTGAGCGCCCCGTGGGCGGTGAAGCCGAGCTCGATCAGGTTCTGCTTTAGCTGGCGGACGTCCGCGCCGTCGCTGTCCCCAAGCGTGAGCGTCCGCCACGCCGACTGCGTGCCGTACAGGAGCCGCACGGGCTGCCCGTCGAGCCAGTAGAGCGCCTGGCCGCGGCCGATCAGCGTGCCGGGCGGCGGCAGCTCGGTCAGCGTCCCGACCGATTGCTGCACGACCAGCGTGTACGATCCGGCGCGCTCGAGCGTCCCGGAGACCTGTTGGCGAGAGGCAAGCGTCGTGCGGATCACCGCCGCCGTACCGGTCGCGCTCGCCGGCCCCGCAGCCGCCGATCTGCCACCCGACTCCAGAGCGAGCGCAGTGATCGCCGCCGCGGAGGCGATCACGACACTAATCAGGGTTGCTCGCCGAGCGGTCATTGTCCGCTCGGCGTCACGATGAGGTGCCACCCGCTGGACGGAAACAGCGAGTTACACGAGGTCACGGCTTGTTGCATACTGCGTGGTCGTGCCCGCTTCGGCGCTCTTTGACGTGAAACTCCCCGCGCTCGTTCGGGTCAGGCCAGCGCGGGTAACCGTGCGTTCGCATACAGGCCGCGACCCGCAGCAGCGCTTGGATGTCCGAAGCGCTCTCGATCGCATGTTCCGAGCCGCTAGCCTGGGCCGCACTGATCTGCACAGCGCAGGCCGACCGCACAGCAGGCGTCGGGTCTGGTGTACCGCCCGGGATCGTCACCTGCCCGTTGGCGCCGAGCACCGGATCGGGCACACCCGGCATGCCGTGCTGGCGCGCGCACACGACTGCGGCGCGCGCCGTCGCCAAGCTGCCCGACGAGCCGCTTTGCTGCGTCTGCGTGCCGCCGCCCAGGCTCGGGAGGGTCTGAGTTTGGCTCGATCCGCACGCCGCGATCGCGATCGCGGACAGTAGGCAAATTGGCGTCAGTCGCAGGAAGCGGTTCATGGTGGCTCCTCTCATGTCGGTGCGACGAGGCTACGCTCGGACCTGGGCCGTGCCGTCGGCGCCGCGGCCGATTTCGATCCAACTCTCGTCCGACCAGTCAGCCGCCGAGCGGATGCGCATCAGTCGCGGGGTGTATGGCTGTCGTTCTCAAGGCCGACGACCGCCCGCGGCGATCGGCGTACATTCAACACGTGTCAGTTCTGCCGCGGTTGACGCGCCGAGCCCGCTCGTTGGACCCTCGGGGGCTCGACGCTGGGCTCGCGTTCGCGCTATCGGCCTGGGCCCTCGCCGACTCCGGAGCGCGAAGCGACCCGGGGCGGGCGTTCGTGCTGCTGGCGATGACTGTGGCGGTCGCGTGGGCTCGCCGAGCGCCGGTAACGGTCCTTGCGATAGAGGTCGCGGGTGTAGCGGTGCTACCCAACCGGTTGAACCTGCCGGCAGGGATCGCGCTCCTGTTCGCCGCCTACTCGGCAGCATTCTTCAGCGATCGGCGCGTCGTCGTTGCCACACTGCTCTTGGCGGCGGCCGCGTGGCTGTTTGCGTTCGGCGGCCAGGTGAAAATCCCCAGCGGTCTGGTCCCGCTCCTGCTCCTGGCTCCGGTGTGGCTGGCGGGAAGCGCGATGCGCCGCCGCGAACAGCAGGTCGAAGCGTCAGCCGAGCGAGCCGACCGCCTGGAGCGAGAGCGGGAAGCAGCGTGCGGGCCGAGCGCGCGAGGATCGCGCGCGAACTACACGACCTGGTCACACACTCGGTCAGCGTGATGGTGCTCCAAACCGGCGCCGCGCGGCAAATCATGCATCGGGACGAGCATCGCTCCCGGGCGCTCCTCGAGTCGGTCGAATCAAGCGGCCGCTCTGCGCTGGAGGAGCTACGGCTCCTGCTCGGCCTGCTCCCGGACCAAGACGGCGACGCGCCGCTCTCGCCGCAGCCGGGCGTGGCCGAGATCCCGTCGCTGATCGAGCACGTCTGCCAGGCTGGCCTGTCCGTCGAGCTGTGCGTCGAGGGTCAGCCTCGCGTCGTGTCCGGCGGCGTCTCGGTCGCCGCCTACCGAATCGTCCAAGAGGCGTTGACGAACGTGCTCAAGCACGCGGACGGCGCGCCGACCCAGGTCGTGCTCCGCTGGGCGAACGGTGCGCTTGAGCTGGAGATCCTCGACCAGGGGCCGCTACGCGACGACGCTTCGCATGACGCTCACGCCGGACGCGGGCTCGCAGGGATGCGCCAGCGGGTCGCGATGTACGACGGCACGCTCGACGCACATCCGGGCCGGGACGGCGGCTACGTGGTCCGCGCCTACTTACCGGTGCTGAGCGACGCGTGAGCCGGCGCGTGCTGATCGCCGACGATGACGCGCTCGCGCGAGCTGCGCTGCGAACGATCTTCGACGCCCACGATGACATTGAGCTCGTCGCCGAGGCGCACGATGGCTTGGAGGCAGTGGAGTACGCAGGGCGCCTGCATCCCGACGTGGTGCTGCTAGACATCCGCATGCCCAACCTCGACGGGCTCGAGGCCGCCCGTCTGATCCTCGCCTCGAGCTCCAACCGCGCTCAGGTGATCATGCTCACCACTTTCGACCTCGACCAGTACGTCTACGACGCCCTGAAGGCGGGCGCGAGCGGGTTCCTGCGCAAGGACGCGCCGCCCGAGCGGCTCCTGGCATTCGTGCGCTCGGCCGGCCACGGGGACGCGTTGCTCGATCCGATGATCACTCGCCGTCTGATAGAGCGCTACGCCCGACCACCGTCGCCCAGTGCGGGCGCGACCGGCAAGCTCTCCGAGCTCACGCCTCGCGAGCTGGAAGTGCTCACCCAACTCACCCGTGGTCACAGGAACTCGGAGATCGCCGCAGAGCTGTATGTCAGCGAGGCCACCGTCAAGACCCACGTCAGCCGGATACTCGCAAAGCTTGAGCTGCGAGACCGCGTCCAAGCAGTCGTGCTCGCGTACGAGGAGGGGCTCGTCGCACCACGGCGCGAGCGACGAATGAGCCGAGCTCTGGCGGTACCAGTTGGCGCGCCGGTCTCCGGACGACCCATCGTCACCAACCTGTTCGTGGCCACAACAAGACGCTCATCAGGCTGCCGCGATTGCGCACAAACATCACGCTCGCGCGCGGCCTCGCGCTTCTGGTTATCGATCGATCCGCCATGGCGCGACCCGTTTGGGCACTCGGCGGCCTCTGCTCTTGTCTGAGGAGCAGCGGACCCGCTGCATCGGCGGGTCGATCGCTGCGTTCCCAAGATCGGCGGGGTCGGAGGGACTGAGCAGTACTGAGCACATGCGAAAACGACCGCTATCAACGACCGGCACCACTGCCAGTAAGTCGCGGATATTCCTCAACGACGCCCGACCGCCAACACCCGAGCGTCGAGCTCAGGCCTTGCGAGCAGTAGGTCACCCATTCGATGCCGTCTGGCTCCATTCATCCTGACGGTGGTCGACGCCGTCAGTGCCGAAGTCCGATTCGTTGATGCGTCTGTCGATACCTGCACCCCGACGGCGGGGCAAGCCGCGACGACCGGGATGATTGGTCAGTGAACGCACGCAGGCTCGCCGCCCTCGACATGCATGGCCGCTCGAACACGAGCCTACGGCGGCGGTTGGTGCTGGGCGAGTTCGTCCTCTCCGCCGCGTTGGGCTTCTTTGTGGGTAGCCTATTGATGCTCCTGACCAACGGATGGTTCGGCTGGGCATTTGGCGTCTGGGTCGTTGGGCTAGGCGTCAACTACGTGCTACTCGCCTTCCACGCAATCCGTCTCTCCGTTCCCGGCGCTCTGGATCGGGAGCTGGAGGAGATCGATCTCGAGAGAGAACTCCGTCGCTACGGGCGCCGACAGCTTTGGCTCGCACTCCCGCTCTCGCTGTTCATGGCGTTGCTTCTGCAAGGGATCCGCAATCCCCAATGCGTGAGGCCCCGCCGGGGTGCCGGCAACGCCGTGCAAGCCACATCCTCAAGACATGCTGCGTTGTCAACCGCCCCTCGTCCTGGACTCCCTGTTTGTCCGATCCACACACGGTTGCGTGCCTGCTTTCGTGGCGAACCGGACATAGGACGCTCAATCGTCGTCGTCTAGCACGCTGAGCGGAACGAGCGACGGGCCCGCACCGTCGGCTTGCTGGCGACATGTTGGCTCAGACGCCGTCACGGCCGTGGCGCTCCGCGCCGCGTTCGGAGGCGGTTCTGACCGTTATCGGCTCGCCCAATGCAGATGGGCGGACCTGCCGGCTGCGAGGGCATCCATACGTGTTTGGACACCGGCGTGGGCGCGATTGAACCGGCCGGGAGGACGAATGACCGGTAGAGCCCTCCTCGACTATCGCTCCGCGGGTGAAGCCAAGAATCCGGCCCGCCCCTCCGCCGAAAGGAAGACCCATATTCGCCGCGTAAGCTCGCTCGGCCCCCACGGGAGCGCTCTCGCCTAGTCGGCGACGGCGCCGGCTGAAGAGTTCAGGACGGTTCCTGTCATCATCGCTGCCCCATCTGAGGCCAGAAACGCCGCCGCCCGCGCAGTGTCTGCGGTGTGCGGCGATACCTTCAGCAGAGTGCTTTCCGCCAGCCGCGCCACGGCTTGGTCGGGAGTGATGTTCATCATCTTGCTGATCACGGCGCTCGTGTCTCGGATTGTTCGTGTGTCGGGGTTCGCGGCTATGCGCAGCCCCACGGACCGCACGCCGGTCGGTCCGAGTTCGATGGCCATGGTCCGCATCAGGTTCTCGACGGCTGAGAACGCAGCACCGATGCCAGTTGTGCCCGGCCCGTGCGGCTTGGCGGGGCTGCCGGTGAGGAAGACGATCGCGCCTGAGCGCTGGTCGATCATGCGGCGAGCGGCGGCTCGCGCCGTCGTGAACTGTGACCGAAGCACGGTGTTTACGGGAATCAAGAAGTCGTCGACGGTGATGTCGACGGCTGGCATCCCGTTCCTGTAATCGCCTATGCGCGGGCCGGTTGCATCGAAGCTGACGTCAAGGCCTCCTGCCCGCTCGCTGATCGTGTCGACGTAAGCGTCGACTGCGTCAGCGTCGAGGGTGTCGACGAGGTGCGCGTGCGCGAGCCCGCCAGCGGTTGTGATTTCGGCCGCGACTGCCTCGACGGTTGCTGCCGTGCGGCCCGCGAGAAACACTGTTGCGCCCTCCGCAGCGAACGCTTTCGCGACCGCTGAGCCGATGGACCCGGCTGCTCCGTATACGACGGCTCGCTTGCCTTCTAGTATCTGGGACACGGACATTCTGCTCCTTTCGCGCTCCCGAGAGGAGCGACTGGTGCTCGCCCGAACGGCGATTTGATGCAAAGGGAGACACTGCGTTGACGTGAAACGGACCGCCGCTTTTGCGTTCTCTTACCTAGGGTGCGCCGCTGCGGACGGTCTGGGTTCCCTATCACCTCAACGAATGACTCTCGTCATCGGGACCGTGGGCGGCGCTCGACGAACCAATAGACCCGCCGTTGCCAGATGCCAACGCCAATGAGCGCCTTGCGGCTCTGTCGGAGGAGATCGCCCTGCGGATCGCGTAGCTCTGGTTTCCTCCGGACGTGGTTGACGTCGAGAGAGACACCTGAGCGCGCCCGGAGGCACCGCCGGTTCGTTTTCCCTCCAGCGCGTGTCTATCGTGTTGATGGCCACTCCAGAAGGCGTGACATGCGAGGATCGACCGATGTCCCGAGCTTTAGACCGAGCCCGAGCCGGCGACGAAGAGGCGTTTCGCGTGCTCACCGATCCTTACCGCCGCGAGATCAGGGCACACTGCTACCGAATCCTCGGCTCTGTACAGGACGCTGAGGACATGCTCCAGGAAACGCTGCTCGCGGCCTGGCGCGGCCTCGACGGCTTCGCGGGCCGCTCCTCTCTTCGTTCGTGGCTGCATCGAATTGCGATCAATCAATGCTTAAACGCCCTTAGAGCGACCGGTCGGCGCCGGCCGGCGCCCGAGCCTCCGTTCGCTGCCCCCGACCCGACGCGTGTTGCCGAGCCGTGCTGGCTCGAACCGTTCCCGGATTCGCTCATGGCCGGTCTGGCGGACCCGACGCCCGGCCCGGAGGCACGCTACGAGGCGCGGGAGTCGATCGAATTGGCATTTGTCGTCGCCCTGCAACAACTCCCCCCGCGCCAGCGTGCCGCGCTCGTGTTGCGAGACGTCCTGGGCTTCCGCGCAGGCGAAGTGGCCGAGATGCTCGACACCACCGAAGCTGGCGTCAAAGGCGCATTGCAGCGAGCACGCGCCACCTTAGCGGCGTGCTACATGCCGGATCGCAAGCTCGGACGGGCTAACGGCTCGGCGGTCGAGCGCGAGCTCGTCGCTCGCTTCGCCGATGCGCTCGAGAACGACGACATCGACGGGATCGTGCAGCTACCGACTGAGGACGCGTGGCTGACGATGCCGCCGTCGCCGCTTGAATACCAAGGACCCACCGCAATCGCGTCGCTCCTTCAGGAGGCAACCAAGTGGCGCGGGGCGCACGCCAACCGGCTGGTCGCGACGCACGCGAACGTACAACCCGCGTTCGCCTGCTACGTCCGCGACCAGCGCGCGCCGATCGCGCGCGCGAACGGACTGATCGTCCTAACCCTCAGAGGCACGGCGATCTCAGCGATCACCAGGTTTCTCGACAGCGCCGTGTTCAGCTGCTTCGGCCTCCCGCGGACGTTGCCGGACGAACCTTTGACGTGACGCGCAAGGACGGCGCAGACCGGCGCGGGCTCGAGGAGGCCGGAGAATCTGACGGGCCCTACGAAACCCCCGAGGATCTTCTCGCGCGGGGGCAGAGACGTGCAAAACGTGCTCAGGTTCCGGGCTGATCCACTGTCGAGCGATCGGCGCGAGGTCGATCGGCCCCTCAGACAGCTCGAAGCCGGCGGGTGGCCCGCGCTCGTCGGCGCAGGCCACCGCGCTGGCTTTCGATGCGTCTAGCTGATCGAGAGGGTCGTTTTACGCAGGGGTGCTCCTTCGATGATCGTGTTGCCGCCTTTTGTGAGCGTGGCTGTGAAGTCGAACTGGCCGTTTGCTTCGGTGATCGTGAAGCTGATCGTCCAGCCCGTTTCTTCTTTCATCGCTGCTGTGCCTGTCCCGGAGAAGACGTGGCCGTCCGGGGTCGTTTCGCATTTGGGGTCCGTCAGGCTCGTCAGCCGGAACCGTTCGGCTCCGCTCTGGTAGTTGATCCGCAGCACCTGTTTGCCCGCCATGCTCGTGTTGAGCTTCGCCAGCAACGTCAGGCGGCCCGCTTCACCCCGGCGCTGGTAGCTGCCACGGCCGACCGCCATCGTGCAGGCCGACTGGTAGGTGATCTTGACCATAGGCTCGGCGCCTTCCGCGGCCAGTTCGGCCGTGCCTTCGGTCGGGACGAGGTTCGAGCCGCCGCCACCCCCGGCAGCGTTCCACAGCTCGAAGCCGCCGCCGCCTCCGCCGTAGAGGCCGCCGCCGCCACCACCAGCGACACCCAGCTCTCCGGCGCCGCCCTGACCGAGTCCGCCGCCGTGGCCCGTTTCCCCGTCGTATATCCCTTTGCCTCCTTGGCCGCCTTTGGAGGAGGTACCTGGCCCTCCGCCCCCACCGCCGCCGATTGTGCCTCCCTTTGTGGGGCACTCGCTGCCTCCTGTGCCCGGTTGTTCTGCGCTACCGCCAGCGCCGCCCTCTTCCTCGCGAAACGGACAGTACGCCAAGCCGCCGCCACCACCACCGGCTGCCACGATCAGACGTGATCCGAGGGTGCCCGACGTGGCCCGCGCCACTTCTCGCACATCGGAGGCGCCGCCGCCACCACCACCCGCGCCATAGGTTTCCCCGCCGCCGCCGTTGAATCCACCAACACCTTCGTCTTCTTCTTCGCCGCCACCGGCCCCGTTTCCTGCGACCTCGACGTACAGCGTCTGTCCTTCTTTCACGGCGAGGCTGCCGCTAACGACGGCACCCAAGCCACCAGCGCCGCCGGTGCCGTTTCCGCTCGCCCCGTTCCCTCCGGCGCCGCCCGTAGCTGTCACTTCAATCGTTTTCACGCCAGCCGGGACCGTGAATTCCTGCTCGCCGCCGGTGTATTTGAACACGGCCGTTTCCGCCGAAGCCGACACGGCTCCGAACGCCATCGCTACCAGCACACCAACAGCAGCAATCGCCGCTCGCGCACCCACCCGTCCCACAAGCATGAGAGGCCCCCAGTCGCGCTGATCGCAGCGCAGCGCCCCCCGTCAGCCCCCGGAGCGGCGTCCCGCCACTTTGAGCCAGCGAGTTTACGCCCTCCCATCGAGCGGTGCCCAGTTCTCGCGCCGAGCGCCGCCGACGGCGTAGGATACGATCACCGAACAAGTGGGGCCGCGCTGCGCAAACAGCCGGCCCCGTGGCACCGGAAGTCTGCACTCCCGGCGCGCCGAGCACCATAGCTGCCTGTGCTCCCCTCGCTAGAGGCATTCTCCCGGCGCCTCAACAGCCAAAGGAGGACTGATGAGCATCGACGTAACCTGCAACTGCTGCGGCGCCGAGATCGACGTTCTGGGGATGCCGCTCCAGCCAGACGAAGCGGAGGCGATCCGCGGAGCCGTGGCGGCGCCGTCTCCGCTCGACGACGAATCGCCCCCCACGTCGGCGCGCTTCTACGCCCTCGCGGAGGACTTCGAGCTGCGCGCACAGCTACTCGATCAGGCCGAGCTCGGGGCGATCGAGCCACGGTGGGCCCGGCGGAACCTCGAGGCCCTGCTGACGCTCATGGCCGAGCTGGAGGCCCTGCTCGCGAGCGGGGATGTCTCCGCTCACGAAGTCGAGGAAAACGAGGCGCGGCTCAGCGCCACGCGGCGCCTGATGGACCGGATGCGCCTCAGCGCGGGGGCCGTGGCGTGATGGCAGCCGAGCGTGACCCAGCCAGGATCGACGGCGTGCTCGACGCGGTCCGCGAGGTATGGATGACACACCCAGACTGGCGGCTCGGGCAGCTCGTGCATAACGCCGCCGGCGACGGCGAACCGTTCTACGTCGAGGACGACGACCTCGCCGAGGGCCTGCGCCGCCTGTCGAGGGCGTGGGCGGCGTGATGCCTCGCCCAGACCCCCCGGACTACCCGACATGGTGGGCCTATCACCAGGCCAAGCGCGTGTGGCTCCGCAGCCACGGCGGCTCGCTGCTCGGCACGTTCGCGGTTGCGATCGGATTCGGGTTGCTGACGGGCTCGGCAATCGTGCTCGTCGTGCTCATCGTGGCGGCGATCGTCGGGACCATGTACGCGAGGTCGAGGCCGTAGGGAAAGGCGGGGCTGTGGAGCTCAGCGATTCTGAGCGGTTCGTGAATGAAGCGGTCATGGCGAGCGTCAACGGCCGGCGCATACGCGTGACGCTGTTCGATGGTGAGGTGATCGAGGGCGCGTGCACGGCGACCGAGGAGGACGCCAGCGGAGCCGCGCTGCCGAACGCGACGCCCTTGGAGGAAAGGACCTTCGGGCCGATCAAGCGCATCATCACGATCGACGACCGAGCGATCCCCGCCGCGGACGTCGCAGCGCTCGAGGTGGTCGACTAGGCAAGCAGCCCTGGATCGGGGGGCAGCCGGTATCCGACGTCGACAGAATGCTCGTTTACGGCCACGGCACGGGTCTACAAATGCTGAGCCGTATCGCTGCCCCAATCGCCGAGAAGCGACCCCGAGCAGTCTCGGGGGTCGCGTTCGAGGGCGGCGAGAACGGATGCCCACAGCAGCTCGTCCCGTCCCCACCGGGGATCACAGATTTCCACGTAGGAGCATTCGTACAGCATCATCACCGTGTCCGGATGGATGCCGTCCCACAGTGAGGTCGTGGCCAAGCATGGCTGTGTGCGTGCGCACGCCGTCCCGGGTGATCGGAAGCTGGTAGCTTGCATCGACGCCCGGATAGTGCGCGATCACAACGAGGTCAGTGCCGAGCGAGAGCGATGCAAGGCACTCCGCCTGAGCTTCGGCGCAGTAGCCCGTAACGGTTGCCCGTTGTGCCCACGCGTCACTTAGTGTGCCCGGCTGGGACCAGTCGGTGACGTAGCCGCGGCGGTTCATCGCCGCGAGGAAGGGCACGAGCGGAGCGGTCTCGCTGTCGGGCGGGGACCCGCCATACCACGGACTCGAGGCCGAGCCCTCAAGCCATTGCGCGGTTAGCTCGCCGAGCTCGGCGAGGTCGAGTGGCTGTGACCATCGCTGGCTCGTCTCGGACGTCTCCACGGCGCCGAGGATACGGCGTCTGCCCCCGAGCTCGGGGCCTTGCCGTTCGCCGCTGCGCCGTGCCTTCTAGGCCAGTTCCTGCTGGCCTGCTGACACTTTCGCTGACACCGTGACGACTGTCTGCTGCTGCTCTAGTCCCGTGTCGCCTGGAATCGGCTTGCCAGAACCATTTCCCCCGATGCCAGAGGAGGGACTCGAACCCCCGACACGCGGATTATGATTCCGCTGCTCTAACCGACTGAGCTACTCTGGCGAAGGTGCCTCTTTGCAGGGCCTTCATTGATCGTCGGGTGTCTGGACGGGCGACTGCGTCCATCCCGATGCCGTGGATCAAGCTGCGACGTTAGCGTACCCCGCCGGGGCAGGCTGGGCAGCTCGCGGTGGTCCCCTCCAGCTGGCGGCGCGAGCGTCCCCGTGTGCAGGTCACCCGCGGCGGCCGACGCGCCGAGCCGAGAACCACGCGGCCGACAAGCGGCTGCGGGGGCACCACCTGTGCAGCCCCCGCAGCACTACTTCCCAACGACGACCCGGCAGTTACGAGAAGGTCACCCCACCTTTCGTAAAGGTGCCGCTTTCGACGACCGTCACGCCGCCGTCTTTCAGTTCGGCGTGGAATAGGTCTTTGCCGTTTTCTTCCGTGATCTTGAACGTCATCGTGTAGCCGCCGACGCCGAACATCGCCGCCGGTCCTTCACCGGTGAACACGTGCCCCGTCGGCGTCGTGATGCATACGGGGTTGTGCAGTTTCAACAGCCGGAAGTGTTCCTTGCCGGTTTCGTAGTTGACCTGCAGCCCCTGCTTGCCTGTCAGGCTCGTGTTGAGCCTGCTCAGGACGGTCACCCGTTCTTTTTCGTTTTTGCGCAGGTAGGTGCCACGTCCGACCACGCTTTCGCACGCAGCGTCGACGCGGAGGTACAGCCCGGCTCCGCCGAACGGGGCGTTAATCGACTTGATCGTGATCGCGTGCGCGCCCGGAGCGAGGTGGAAGATCCCTTTGCTGTAGAAGGGGCTCGCGTTGGCCGCTTCCGGTTCGCTCGTGAACGGACAGCCCGGAGGGTTGATCGCCACGGCCGAGGTCGTCCCGAGCGAGACGCCGGAGTCGAGGGCTTCGTATTCGTCTCCGCATTCGAAGGCGTCGGTCACGGTCAACTGCGTCGGCACGGCGCTGGAGTACGTGAAGGGCCCCTCCACATCTTCTTCGCCCACTTCGTTGATGATTGCGAATTCCCATCCTGCGCCGACGGTGATCGGCGGGTCAGCCGAGGCCGCACCCGGACCCGCGCCGTTGGTCCCCGGCGATGCACCCGCGTTCCCGGCCGCAGCCAAGGCCATCACTGCCGCGAGCGCCAGGACGCCCACGAGCGTCGATACGCGAGTTCCTGCCCAGCGACGTGCCTCTCGTCGAGAGTTCGCTAGTGGTCCCATGAGGGCTCCTTCCATCAGTGTCCAGGACGCCCATTCGCGCCGGCGCCCCCCCTGGAGGGCCCGATCAGACCAGCCGAACACGCCCCCCGCACGTCGACCGTACATCAACGGGACTACTCGCGTGGTGTGATTTCCCGCAAATTCCGACACACAGAGGCGACAGTGACCAGTTCGTGTCGCCTAGCACGTCCCCGAGTAGGCCGAGCTCCCCGGACCCGACGACGGTTCGTCGACGACCCCGCCGTCGCCTTCCCGGAGGACGGCACCGAGGTGCACTACGTACCACACCCCCCGCCAGGAGATCATCGAGGCGATCCCGAACGAGCGCTCGGCTCCGTCCTTGCGGTAGAGGACGCGTGTGCTGGGCACCTCGAAGTAGCCGACGCTGTTGTAACAGGCCCCCGGGGGCACCCAGTGGCCGTAGCTGCTCGGCACGCGGACCGCGATCAGCTTCGCCGCGCCGGGGTCGGCTCCGAGCAGGCGGTGCGCTGCGTCGATGTCGAGGGCGTAGTCGTGGACGAGGCGGTACTTCCAGTCCGTGCCCGGCGAGCCGATCGCCTTCACCTGGACGTAGGCTCCCCGCGGGAAGAACGCCGGCAGGGCGCGTGTGACGGAGTCCTCGACCACGCCCGCCCACAGGTCGTCCATCTGCCTCTTGAACGCCGCGCTGTGTGCCGAGGGGAACGCCGAGGTCTGCGGCAGCGACCCTGGCGAGGGCCCGTGGGGGTGATGGGCGATCGCAGCGAGCGCCTTCGGGTGTGGCGTCGCGCTCGTCGGCCGCACGTCGGCGAGCACCTTGGTCGCGGGTGCCTGTGCAGAGGCGACAGCCGCGCTCGTGTACGTCCGCGGGCGTGGTGGACCCGAGCCGCCCGAGTCGAGCGCCAGCGAGATCACCGCCACGGCCCCGACGACCAACACGATCGCCCCGAGGCGCCGGTGCCGGACGCTCCTGCGTCGGCGCTCGCGGGCCTCGCGCCGCCCGGCCTCCCATCGATGGTCCAGGGGCAGGCGGGCGGGCCGGCGTGGAGGTGGCTCGTGCGGGGCCATGCAGCCACAGAATCTAGAGCCCGACGCGGCCGGCCGGTTAGCCTCGTCTGCGATGAAGCCGACCATCCTGATGTCCGTTCCGAACGTCTCCGAGGGTCGCGACGAGGAGACGATCGCCGCGATCGCCCGGGCCTTCCTCCTCGATGCTGACCCCAACCCAGGGCGAGGCCGCGTGCGCCTGCTCGATGTCCACTCCGACCGCGACC
Organism: uncultured Solirubrobacteraceae bacterium; assembly: GCA_963743505.1. GTDB lineage: Bacteria > Actinomycetota > Thermoleophilia > Solirubrobacterales > Solirubrobacteraceae > Palsa-744. Next base: position 220,502 of record CAVUPZ010000001.1, read on the forward strand.
ACCACCGCTCCGTCTACACGCTCGCCGCCGGGCAGGGGGAGCTGGTCGAGAGCGTCCTGGCCGGCGCCCGCGTGGCGGTCGAGCGGATCGAGGTCGTCGAGCGCTCCGACGCCGGCCCGGACGGCCACGGCCAGCATCCCCACGTCGGTTCGATCGACGTCGTTCCGTTCGTGTACCTGCGTCCACAGGACCGGGGCGCGGCGTGTGCGGAGGCGCTCGTTCTCGCCGACCGCATCGGCGCCGAGCTCGAGGTGCCCGTGTTCCTGTATGGGGAGCTCTCTGGCGAGGCGCCCTCGACCTGGCGCACCCGGGCCGAGCTGCGCCGCGGCGGCGTCAACGGGCTCGCGGCCCGGATCGCGGATGCCACAGACCCGCTGCGGCCGGACTTCGGCCCGGCCGAGCTGCATCCCACGGCGGGCGCCACGCTGCTGGGCGCCCGGGCCCCCCTGGTCGCGTTCAACGTGCGCCTGGCGGCGCCCGCCGGGATCGCCGATGCTCGCCGGGTCGCGGCCCTGATCAGGGAGGGCGGGGAGGAGGGACTGGCGGGAGTGCGGGCCCTCGGGATCGAGCTCGAGGGCGGCGTCGCCCAGGTGTCCACGAACGTCGAGCAGCCGTTCGAGGTGCCGCTCGTCGCGGTACTCGAGGTCGTCCGCCGCCATGCCGGTGTCGATGGCGCCGAGCTCGTCGGGCTCGCCCCGGCCGCCGCCCTCGAGGGCTATCCGGCGGACGTCCCGATCGACGGGTTCGACTCCGCACGCCACGTGATCGAGAACGCACTAGGCTGCTAGTCGTGGCTCAGACGAGACGCAAGACCAAGCACCGCGGAAACGCCGCCGGCGTGGTTGAGTCCCGTGGGCGCACCGGGCGCAAGCCGACTGCCGAGGAGAAGCGCGGCGAGGTCCGCAAGAAGCCGCTCGACCGCCGCGACAAGCCGCCCACCTGGGGTGGAGCGTTCATCCGCTCGATGTTCGCGTCCGTGCTGATGCTCGTGGTCCTGCTCCTGTTCAAGATCGGGTCCTCCGCGACGGCGCCGATCCTGTTCGTGATCGCCCTGCTCTTCTACACCCCGATCAGCTTCTACACGGAGCAGTGGGTGTTCAAGCGCAGGCAGAGCAAGAAGGCGGCGACCTCGCGATGAGCGCCCTCGACGTGCGCTCCTTCACCGTCGGCCCCGTCCAGGAGAACTCCTACATCGTCCGCGCCGGACCCTGCTGCCGATCGGCGCCGTGATCGTCGATCCGGGTGATGAGGCGCAGCGGCTGCTCGGCGGCGATCGAGGCGCTCGGCGTGAGGATCGAGGCGATCCTTGTCACCCACTGCCACTTCGACCACATCGGTGCCGTCGCGCCCGTGGCGCGCGGCCACCGGCGCTCCCGTCTACTGCCCCGAGATCGAGCGGCCTGTGCTCGCCGACGTGATGAGCTGGGTGCCGCCCGGATTCGGGCCGTTCGAGAGCTACGAGGCCGACCACACCGTCGCCGGCGGCGAGCGCCTGAGCCTGGCCGGGATCGACTTCGATGTCATCTTCACCCCCGGCCACAGCCCCGGCCACGTGACGTACGCTCTCCCCGGAGCGCTGCTGTCCGGAGACGTGCTGTTCCAGGGCTCGGTCGGAAGGGTCGACCTACCGGGGGGCGACTGGGACACGCTCGAGCGCTCGATCGGCGGCCTGCTCGACGCGCTACCCTCCGGAGACCGTCGTCTACCCCGGCCACATGGGCGTGACGACGCTCGCTCGCGAGCGCGACACGAACCCGTTCCTGAGCGAGCTGCGCGCACGCTCGCCACGGGCGGCGGCGGAGTCCCGGCCGGCCTGACGTTGAGCGAGCCCAAGCTCAAAGCGCCGCGCGGCACCTTCGACGTGCTCGGCGAGCAGGCTGTCGCGCGCACCGCCCTCGAGGCGCGCGCCCGCTCGATCCTCGAGGGAGCCGGCTACGAGCGCATCGAGACCCCCGCGTTCGAGGCCACCGAGCTGTTCGCGCGCGGCGTGGGCGCGTCGACCGACATCGTCACGAAGGAGATGTTCACGTTCGAGGACGCCGGCGGGCGCTCGCTCACGCTGCGACCCGGAGGGGACCGCGCCGGTGTGCCGGGCCTACGTCGAGCACGGCATGCACAAGCGCCGCCAGCCGGTGAAGCTGTGGTACCTGTCGAGCTTCTTCCGCCACGAGCGGGCCCAGGCGGGGCGCTACCGGCAGTTCTGGCAGGTCGGAGCGGAGGCGCTCGGCTCCGAGGACCCGGCCCTCGACGCCGAGTCGATCGTCGCTGCCTGCACACGCTGCTCAGCGAGCTCGGCGTCCGCGACGTCCGCCTGCGCCTCTCGAGCCTCGGCGGCGCCGAGGCCCGGGCCGAGTATCGCGAGCGCCTGAGGGCCCACCTGCGCGCCCACGAGGACGATGCTCTCCGAGGAGGTCCGCAGCCGCATCGACCTCAACCCCTTGCGTGCCTTCGACTCGGATCACTTGGGTACCCGCGAGGTGATGGCCGGCGCCCCGCGCCTGCTCGAGCATCTCGGCAGCGAGGACGCCGAGCACTTCGCCGAGGTCCGCGAGCTGCTCGAGGTCGCCGGCGTCCCCTACGAGGTCGACTCGACCCTCGTGCGCGGCCTCGACTACTACACCCGCACCGTGTTCGAGTTCACCTCCGACGCGCTCGGTGCGCAGAGCGGCGTCGGTGGCGGCGGGCGCTACGACGGCCTCGTCGAGGCGCTCGGCGGCCCGCCCACGCCCGGGATCGGCTGGGCGGCGGGGATCGAGCGAATCCTGCTCGCCGGCGCCCGCCGTTCGCCGCCGCAACCCCGATCGTCGAGCTGTTCCTCGCCCTCGAGGCGCCCGAGCCCGTCCTGCGCAGCGAGGCCTTCCGGCTGCTCACCGAGGCCCGCGCTGCCGGCCTCAGCGCCCAGATGGACCTCGGCGGACGCTCGCTGAAAGGCCAGCTCAGCCACGCGGCCGCGCTCGGGGCGCGCTACGTGGCGATCGTCGGGATCGAGGACACGGTGCTGCAGCGACATGCAGGCCGGAGCGCAGGAGCGGATCCCCACTGACACGGTCGTGCATGCGGTCCTGCGCGGCCACCACGCCCTGTACGCCGCGGCCCGGCTCGAAACCGTCCAACGCGCCAATTACGCCGTTCAACTTCTCGGCGCGAAAATGCCGAAGGAGGGGGCGATGGCCCAGATCTCCCGTCCCTTCCAGATCGCCGCTGGCCGCCGTCGTCCTGCTGCTGGGCGTGTGGCTGTTCGCGATCCACGGTCACTCCAACAGCAGCAGCAGCGAACCGGCCGCGCCGGCCAGCTCGCCCACGCCCGAGCGCCGCCGCCCAGGAAAAGAAGGCGGCCGCACCCACCCCCGTCTACCACGGCTCGGCACCCGGCGTCAGCGGCCTCACGAGAGCGATCGCCAAGGCCCACGGCGCCGTCGCCACCTCCCAGCACGAAGCCAGGCAGCTCGAACAGCGCTCCGCTGCGGCCTCGGACGAACCCGAGCGGACCGCGAGCGCCCCGGCCTCCCACCCGACGGCCCTCTCGCCGCGCGACCTCGACCTCGCACCCCACTTCGGTCGCTGCCAGCGCGCCCGCTCACAGCGCCGCCAAGCTCACCCCGGCCACGAAGGCCGCCCCGAAGAGCGCCGCCACGCGCACGAGCGGCGTCCCCGCCAACCAGGCCCTCGTGGAAGGCGAGCTCAAGCAGGGCAAGGTCGTGATCGTGCTGTTCTGGAACCCCCAGGCTCCGATGACGTCCTCGTCCACAGGGAGCTGCAGCTGCTCGTCCGCGTCCATCACGTGGCCGCCAAGGCGAAGGCCGAGGAAGTCCGCCACACCGACCGCTTCTTCGGCCTCGAACTCGACAAGAAGATCGCCGTCCACGAATCGCCCGCGAGCGCCGTCGCCACGTACGGGTCGGTCACCCGGGGCGTGCAGGTCTACGGCACCCCGAGCATCGTGATCGTCGGCCCGAGCCACAAGGCCGAGGTGATCACAGGCTTCACCGATGCCTACTCGATCGAACAGGCGATCGAGGAAGCCCGCAGCTCCTAGGCCTACACTCGCTCGGTGATCTCGAGCGCCGCGGAGCTCAGCACCCATCTCGAACGGCCGCTTGCGACGGGGCCACACGCCCGCGAACGCCCACACCGGCGCTGCCGGCGGCGCCGCGTGCGGCGATCTGATCCGCGTCTCCCTCGCGATCGACCCTGACAGCCCCGACGGGCGGATCCTCGACGCCGGCTTCGACGCGAGCGGCTGCGGCGCCACCGTCGCCGCCGGCAGCGCCACGGTAGCCCTCGTCACGGGCGCGACCCTGCTCGACGCCGCGCAGCATCGGGCCGGAGCAGATCGCCGCGCAGCTCGGCGGCCTGATCCCCGCCAAGCGCCACGCGGCCGAGCTCGCCGCCGACGCCCTGCACCGCGCGCTCGGCGCCGGCGCCCGGACGGGCGCCATGCTCGCCGCCCGGGAGGGCCGCACGCTCGTGGCGATGAGCGGCGGCGTCGACAGCGCCGTGGCGGCCCTGCTCAGCGCGGGCGACGGTCGCGAGGCCGTGGCGGTCACGCTCGAGCTGTGGTCGGACCCCGACAACGACGGCGACCTCAGCTGCTGCTCGGCGCAGGCCGTCCGCGGCGCCCGCTCGCTCGCCCACGGCCTCGGGATGCCCCACCTCTCGATCGACCTGCGAGCCGAGTTCCGGGCGGGCGTGGTCGACGGCTGGCTCGCCGGGCCAGGCCGCCGGGCTGACTCCGAACCCGTGCGTCCGCTGCAACGGCAGCGTGCGCCTCGACGCGATGCTCGAGCTCGCCGGGCGCCTCGGCGCGGAGACCCTCGCCACCGGCCACTACGCCCGCGTCGAGGAGGGCCCTGCTGCTGCGCACGGCGGTCGACCGCGCCAAGGACCAGAGCTATGTCCTGTGCGCGCTCGCCCCCGCCTCGCTCGCGCGCCTGCGCTTCCCGCTCGGAGAGCTGCGAGAAGGGGCGCGTGCGGGAGCTCGCGGCGGCAGCCGGCCTGGCCGTCGCCGGGCGTCCCGACTCCCAGGACCTGTGCTTCCTGGCCGGCACCCGCGGCGGTGCCTTCCTCGAGCGCCACGTCGGCCTCGGGCACCGCCCCGGTCCGATCGTCCACCGCGACGGACGGGTGCTGGGCGAGCACGCCGGCGCCCACGTCTACACGGTCGGCCAGCGCCACGGCCTCGGCGTCTCGGCCCCCGAGCCGCTGTACGTGCTCGCAACCGACACGGCCGCCAACACCGTCACCGTCGGCCCTCGCACGGCGCTCCTGTGCGAGCAGCTGAACGTCGGCGAGCTGACGCTTGCGCCTCCCCGCCCGCGCGGTCGACGGGGTCCGCGTCCGCGCCCACGGCCGCACGCTGTCCTGCCGGCTTCCAGGGGAGCTCGAGCGCCGGCCGCAACGAGCGCGCCACGATCGAGCTGGGCGAGCCGGCCGAGCGGACGGCCCCGGGCCAGATGGCATGCCTGTACGCCGGCGAGCTCGTCGCCGGGCACGCCACGATCGCCGCGCCCGCAACCGCCGCCTAAGATCCACTCGCAGCATGACCTCTGACGAGATCCGCGAGCGCTTCCTGAGTTCTTCGAGGAACGCGGCCACAAGCGCATCCCCTCCGCGTCGCTGGTGCCCTCCGCGCACGACCCCTCGGCGCTGCTGACCGTCGCCGGGATGCACCCGCTGAAGCCCTACTTCCTCGGCCAGGAGACCCCGCCGGCGCCGCGCCTGACCGACTGCCAGAAGGTCTTCCGCACGGTCGACATCGACAACGTCGGCAACACTTCCCGGCACCTCACGTTCTTCGAGATGCTCGGCAACTTCTCGTTCGGGGACTACTTCAAGGCGCGAGGCGATCGAGTTCGCCTGGGAGCTCTCCCGCGAGGTCTTCGGCTTCGCCGCCGAGGACATCTGGGTGACGGTCTTCGAAGGCGACGAGGAGCTCGGGCTCGGCACCGACCAGGAGGCGATCGAGCGCTGGCTCGAGCTCGGCGTCCCGCGCGAGCCGGATCGTCGAATGCCCCCGCTCGGAGAACTTCTGGCAGGCCGGCCCGACGGGCCCGTGCGGGCCGTGCTCGGAGCTCTACGTCGACCGGGGCCTTCGATACGGCACGCCCGACCGACCTCCCCGGCGGCGAGAACGAGCGCTTCCTCGAGTACTGGAACCTCGTGTTCATGCAGTACGACCAGCGTCCCCGCGAGGGCGGCGGCTCCACGCTCACGCCGCTACCCGCCAACAACATCGACACCGGCCTCGGGCTCAACCGCATGGCCGCGATCCTGCAGGGGAAGCAGTCGGTCTTCGAGACCGACCAGTTCGTCGCCGCTGATCGAGCTCGGCGAGGAGCTCTCCGGGCGCCGCTACGGGGAGGACTTCGCGAGCGACCGGGCGCTGCGGATCCTCGCCGACCACGCGCCGCGCGATGACGTTCCTGACGGCCGACGGGGTCGTGCCCTCCAACGAGGACCGCGGCTACGTGCTGCGCCGGGTCATGCGCCGGGCGATCCAGCAGGGCCTCGCGCTCGAGCTCGAGCCCGGCTTCCTGAGCCGCTACGCCGACCGCGTGAGGGAGGTGATGGGCGCCGCCTATCCGGAACTGATCGAGCACGCCCGAGGCGACCGACATGTGGCTCGCGGCCGAGGAGGAGGGGTTCGGGCGCACGCTCGCCCAGGGCACCGCGCCGCCTGCACGAGGAGATCGAGCGCGACCCGCTCGCAGCGGGCGCACGGCCGTCCCCGCCGAGGACGTGTTCGTGCTCCACGACACCCACGGCTTCCCACCGGAGATGACGCAGCGAGCTGCTCGCCGAGGCGGGCCTGTCGGTCGAGGGCGACTTCGACGCGCTGATGGAGGAGCAGCGCGGTCGCGGAGCCGCGCGGGCGCCGCGCGGATCAGCGGCCGGCGCGGCGCCTGGCGCGAGCGCTCTCGACGCCCTCGGCGACACGCCGCCGACGCGCTTCACGGGCTATGAGACCGAGCAGCAACACACGACCGTTCTCGCCGTCGAGCCCGCCGGCGACGGCGCCGCGCAGGCGGCCGGGGGAGAGCGGCGGCTGGTCAAGCTCGCCGAGTCGCCCTTCTACCTCGCCGGCGGCGGCCAGGTCTCCGACGTGGGAGTGATCGAGTGCGAGCACGGTGACTGCCGGGCCCGCGTCGAGGATGTCCTCGCGGTCGGCGACGGACCGGGTGCTGAAGGTCCTCGTCGAGCAGGGCGAGCTGCACCCCGGCGAGCAGGTCCTCGCCCGGGTCGACCACGTCGCTGCGCCACGAGACCGAGGCCAACCACACGGCCACCCACCTGCTCCACGCCGCCCTGCGCGAGCGGCTGGGCAGCCACGTGCGCCAGGCCGGCTCCTACGTCGGTCCCGACAAGCTCCGCTTCGACTTCAGCCACGGCCACGGCGCTGAGCGCCGAGGAGCTCCGCGACGTCGAGGACCGGGTCAACGGGTGGATCGCCCGCAACGACCCCGTGCGCCCGATCGAAACGACCCTCGAGGAGGCCAAGCGGCTCGGTGCGATGGCGCTGTTCGGCGAGAAGTACGGCGATGTCGTGCGGATGGTCGAGATCGGCGACGGGGAGTACTCGCGCGAGCTCTGCGGGGGCACCCACGTGCGCTCGACCGCGGAGATCGGCGCCTTCCACATCCTCAGCGAGACCTCCAGCGCCGCGAACGTCCGACGCATCGAGGCGCTCACCGGGCCGCGCGGCGGTCGAGCTCCTGCGCGACGCACGACCGACTGCTGCGGGATGTCGCGGCCGAGCTGCGCACGACGCCCGAGCGGCGCTCCCGAGGCCGTCCGCACACAGCTCGAGAGAGCGCAAGCGGCTCGAAAAGGCGGCCCGGGAGGGCGGCGGGCGCGGCGGGTCGAGACGGTCGACCTCGACGCGCTCGCCGGCGGCGCCTGCGCAGCTCGACGGCGCGCCGCGTGCTGACGGCGACGCGTGGACGTGCCGGACGCGAAGGCCCTGCTCGAGCTCACCGACCGTCTCAAGGGTCGCCTCGCCGACGCGGCGATCCTGCTCGGCACGGCCGTCGACGGCCGCGTCCACCTCGTGGCGAGCGTCGCCCCGTCGCTCGTGCAGCAGGGCGTGCAAGGCGGGCGAGATCGTCAAGGCCGCCGCCGCCGTCGTCGGCGGCGGTGGTGGGGGACGCGACACGATGGCCCAGGCCGGCGGGCGCGACCCGGAGCAGCTCGGCGAGGCGATCGAGGCCGGGCGCGCCGCAATCGAGGCGGCGCTCGGCGAGCGATGAGCCGCCCCGGTCCGGCCCAGCGTGGGCGGGCCCGGACCGCCCTGGTCCAGCGCTGAGCATGCGGGTGCTCGCCCTCGACTACGGCAGCGCCCGCTGCGGGTGCGCGATCAGCGACCCGACCGGCACGATCGTGACGCCGCTCGGACGTGGTCGAGCGTCCCGCCACGCGGCGCGGCCTCGCCGCGACTGCGGGAGCTCGTCGCGGGATCGCGAGGCGGAGCTCGTCGTGGTCGGCCTGCCGCTCTCGCTGCGGGGCGAGGACACCGACCAGACGCGCGAGACTCGCGCGTTCGCGCGGAGGCTCGTCGCAGTCGCCTCGGCGGCGCCGTACCCGTCGAGCTCCACGACGAGCGGTTCACCACCCGGATGGCCCAGCGCATGGGCGGGCAGGCCGGCGGCCAGCGAGGACTCCGTCGCGGCCGCCCACCTGCTCGAGAGCTGGCTGGCGAGCCGATCCCGTTAAGGTCCATCCCTTGGCTCGCGGCGACCGATCACCACAGGAACGCACCGCGGCGGACCGCGAGCGCGACCGCCTCGAGCGTGCCAGCCGGCGCGCCCAACGCGAACGCGCGGAGCCCGACGGGCTGCCCGCCGCGCCCGCGGATGTCGCGGGGGCGCCCGACGGTTCGCAGACGGCCACGGACGTCGACCCGTCGCCCGCCAAGCCCGACGCCGACGTGGCTCCGGCCGCCGCCGGCGAGGAGCCACCACACGAGCTGATTGGCGAGGAGCTCGCGGCGCTCCTGCTCCCAGACGACGAGACGATCGCTCCGCCGCAGGGGGACCCGCTGCGAGCGCACGAAGCCGTCCCACAGCCCGCGGACCTCGACACGCTGCGCCCCGACGATGACCAGCCGGCCCTCCCGGCCCTCGACTCCGACACGGAGAGCTTCGCTGTCCTGGCGCCAGAACCCGGCGACGCGTCGAACGAGCGGGCTCCCTGACGCGCCCGGCGACGCGTCGAGCGACGCGCCCCCGGACGCGCCCGTCGTCGCCGAGGCGCCGGCGACGCGGCCAGCAACGCCGCCTGGGCCGTCGAGGCAGGCGGGCTCGCGCCTGCCGCCGCCGCCGGGGATCGGCGCGGGCGCCGCCGCCGGCGCCGCCGCCGTCGGAGCGCAGGCCGTTCGCTGCCCGCCCGCCTGATCGCGGTGCTCGGCCTGGTCGTTGTGGTCGTCGCGATCGTCTTGGTCGTTCGCTCGCTGACGAAATCCAAACCCACGCACCACGTCGCGGGTCCCCCGGTCGTGAAGGTGCTGATCCCGGAGGGCAAGACGCGTCTGCAGATCGCCCAGATCGCGAGCAGCGAGGGCCTGAAGGGCAGCTACAGGGCGGCGTCCAGGAGCTCGCCACTGCTCGACCCGAGGCACTACGGCGCACCGGCCGGCACACCCGACCTCGAAGGTTTCCTGTTCCCCGCGACCTACGACGAGTACCCCGGCGCCCCGGTCAGCCGCCTCGTCGCCGAGCAGCTGACCGCGTTCCAGGAAAACTTCGGCTCCGAACTGAGCGCCCGGGCCACGGCCCTGCACGTCACCCCCTACCAGCTGCTGATCGTCGCCTCGATGATCGAGCGCGAGGCGCAGGTGCCCGGGGACCGGGCCAAGATCGCGGCCGTGATCTACAACCGGCTGCAGCGGGAAATGCCGCTGGGGATCGACGCCACGATCTACTACGCGCTCGAGCTCGCGAGGAACATCCCCACCTACACGCACGAACTGACGGAATCGGAGCTCCACATCAACTCCCCCTACAACACCCGCACCCACGTCGGGCTGCCACCGACGCCGATCTCCAACCCGGGCCTGGCCTCGATCGAAGCCGCCGCCCACCCGGCCCACGTGTCCTACCTCTACTACGTGGCCGGCGCCGACGGCTGCGGCGAGCAGGTCTTCACCAACACCCAGGCGGAATTCGAAGTCGACGCCGCCGCCTACGACGCCGCGGTGAGGAGCAACGGCGGCCACCCGCCCACCTGCAAGAAGAAGAAATGACCGCGAGGCTCGGCGTGCTCGGCTGGCCCGTCGGGCACAGCCGCTCGCCGGCCATGCACAACGCCGCCTTCGCCGCGCTCGGCATGTCCGGGTGGCACTATCAGCGCCTGCCGGTGCCGGCGCGCCTGTTCGCCGAGACGGTCCGCGCGCTGGGAGGCTCGGGGTTCGTGGGCGCCAACGTGACGATCCCCCACAAGCAGGCCGCGTTTGCTCTCGCCGACCGGGCCAGCGACGCGGCCCGTGCGATCGGGGCGGCGAACACGCTCACGTTCGCGCCTGACGGGACCGTGGCCGCCGAGAACACCGACGCTCCGGGGCTGATCGCCGCCCTCGGGGAGCCGATGCGGGGCCGCCGTGCGCTGGTGCTCGGGGCCGGCGGCAGCGCCCGCGCGGCCGTGTGGGCGCTGCGCGAGCAGGGGGCGGCCGAGGTGATGGTCTGGAACCGGACGCCGGCGCGCGCCCAGGCTCTCGCGGCCGATCTCGGGGTGAGAGCCGTTTCCTCGCCCGAGCCCGCCGACCTGCTCCTCAACTGCACCTCGGTGGGCCTGGAACTAGAACGCTCGGCCAGTGAGGATGGTGCGCTCAACCAACTCGGATTGACGTTCGAAAAGCTCGGTGAGTACCCGTATGTCGCCGACCTGGTCTACCGCCCTGGCTCCACCCCGCTGCTCGCGGCGGCGGCTGCCCATGGAGCCCGCACACTCGACGGGATCGAGATCCTCGTGGCCCAAGGCGCGCTCAGCTTCGAGCTGTGGACAGGTCGCCGGGCGCCGGTCGACGTCATGGGTGACGCCGCACGGGCCGAGTAGACCCTCGCCGCCACGGGACCTGCTGCGATGAGCAAGGCGCCACAACAGGCAGAGCCCGACCTGAACGCGATCTTCGCAATCGACGGCGAGCCCGCCGAGGCCGGCGAGCACGAGATCTCGGTCGAGCGCGACGTCGCCGAGGATCTCGACGCCGGCGGGGACGCCGGGCTCGAGGCGATCGACGTGGACGTGGCGCTCGAGGAGGGCGCCGGCGAGGCCGTGCTCGGCGGGGAGGAGGGCGACGGCGAGGACGGCGCCGCTTGGAAGGGGATCACGCGGCCCTCGCGGCGCGGCTCCTCGCCCCGGTTCCTGACGGACGTGATCGCGGAAATGGGCCTCGCGTCACGCGAGCAGGTTGAGGAGGCGTTGGAGAACTCCCGCGTGTCGGGCATCACGCCCGAGCGGGTGCTGCTCGAAAAAGGGGCCATCAACCAGGACGGGCTGGCACGGGCGCTGGCCGAGCGCTACGGCCTCGACCACCTCGACCTCGGCGTCTTCCAGGTGGACATGGGCGCCGCCAACCTGGTCAACACGGCGATCGCCAAGCGCTATCAGGCGGTGCCGGTGGCGTTCACCGACAAGCGCACCCTGCTGATCGCGATGGCCGACCCCTCCAACGTGCTGGCTGTCGACGACATCGCGATCATGACCGGCTTCGAGGTACGCGTGGCGGTGGCCCCGCCCGACGACATCGGGGCGCTGATCTCGCGCCTGGACCGACTCGAAGACGTCGTCGGCAGCACCGAGGAGATCGTCGCCGAGAGCGAGCCGGAGAGCGAGGTCGTCGCCCTTCACGAGACGGCCGACGACGCCCCGGTCGTCAAGCTGGTCAACCAGGTCGTCGCGCAGGCCGTCGAGCGGGGCGCCTCGGACATCCACCTGGCTCCCGACGGGCACGAGGTGCGTGTGCGCTTCCGGGTCGACGGGGTCCTCCAGGACATCACCACCGTGCCCCGGCGGATGGCCGCGGGCGTGGTCTCGCGAATCAAGATCATGGCCGAGATGAACATCGCCGAGAAGCGCCTGCCCCAGGACGGCCGCGTGGGCCTGGTCGTGGACGGCCGCCACGTCGACCTGCGCGTGGTGACCCTCCCGAGCGTCCACGGCGAGGGGATCGTGATGCGCGTCCTCGACAAGAACTCGGTCGTGGTGGACCTGGACGCGCTCGGCATGGGCGACCACGAGCGGGAACGCTTCGAACGGTCCTGCCGTGAGACGCACGGGGCGGTCCTCGTCACCGGACCGACCGGGTCGGGAAAGTCCACGACGCTCTACGCGTCGCTGAAGATGCTGAACACGCCGGAGAAGAACATCATCACGGTCGAGGACCCGGTGGAGTACGAAATGGACGGCCTCACCCAGGTGCAGGTGGCGCCGAAGGTGGGGCTCACGTTCGCGATGGGCCTACGGGCGATGGTCCGGGCCGACCCCGACGTGATCATGGTCGGCGAGATCCGCGACCGCGAGACGGCCCAGATCGCCGTCGAGTCCGCGCTCACGGGCCACCTCGTCCTCTCGACCCTCCATACCAACGACGCCCCCTCGGCGATCACCCGCCTGATCGAGATGGGCGTCGAGCCGTTCCTGGTCGCCTCCGCCCTCGAGTGCGTCGTCGCCCAGCGCCTGGCGAGGATGCTGTGCCCCGCGTGCAAGAGGCGCACGATCATCCCCGCCTCGGTCCTCCAGGAGAGCGGCTACAAGGCCCGCGTCGAGCTCGAGGCCTACGAGCCGGTCGGCTGCCGTCGCTGTGGCGGCAGCGGCTACAAGGGCCGGATCGGGCTGTACGAGGTGATGTTGGTGACCCCGGAGATCCAGACGATGGCGCTCGAACGGCAGCCGTCGGAGGCGATCCGGGTGGTCGCCGTGCAGCAGGGTATGACCCGCCTGCGCGACGACGGGCTGCAGAAGGTCAGGCAGGGCCGGACCTCGATCGCCGAGGTCGCCCGCGTGATCGGCACGACCTGACGCTCCAACTTTCGTCCACCCCGCGACGGGACTGTCGCCCGGGGGGCCCCGGGGTCCGATGGGCCATCCCATGGACATCGATTTCGCAGACCTGCTGATGGAGGTAGTGCACCGTCGCGCATCGGACCTGCACCTGAGCTCCGGCGCCCACCCCACCGTCCGCGTACGCGGACGGCTTTCGCCGGTGGAGGAGTACCCGAAGCTCTCCTCGACCGACACGAGGGAGATCATCTACTCGATCCTCACGGGCGATCAGCGTCAGCGCCTGGAGACGAACTGGCAGCTGGACTTCGCCTACTCGATCCCCGGCCACGCCCGCTTCCGTGTCAACGCCTACTTCCAGCGGGGTGCGCTCGGGGCGGCCTTCCGCCTGATCCCCTTCGGCCTGACCTCGATCGACGAGCTCGGCCTGCCGCCGTCGGTGCACGAGTTCACCCGCCGGCCCCGTGGCTTCGTGCTCGTGACCGGTCCGACCGGCTCGGGCAAGTCAACCTCGCTGGCGGCGATGATCGACGAGATCAACTCCACCCGCGAGGAGCACATCATGACGATCGAGGACCCGATCGAGTTCCTCCACGGGCACAAGAAGTGCCTCGTCAACCAGCGCGAGCTCGGCTCCGACGCCCAGAGCTTCGGCGACGCGCTGAAGGCCGCTCTGCGCCAGGACCCCGACGTGATCCTCGTCGGCGAGATGCGCGACCTGGAGACGATCTCCACCGCCCTGACCGCTGCCGAGACCGGCCACCTCGTGTTCGCCACCCTGCACACCCAGGACACCGCCCAGACGATCGACCGCATCATCGACGTGTTCCCCGCCCACCAGCAGGGTCAGGTGCGGGTGCAGCTGTCGGTGGCCCTGCAGGGGATCATGACCCAGCAGCTGCTGCCGAACGCCGACGGCTCCGGCCGCGTCGTGGCGACCGAGGTGCTCGTGCCGACCCCGGCCATCCGCAACCTGATCCGGGAGGGCAAGACGCACCAGATCTACTCGGTCCTGCAGACGGGCTCCGCCGTCGGGATGCAGACGATGGACGCCTCGCTGGCCACGCTCGTGCGCCAGGGCAAGATCAGCCAGAAACTCGCCGAATCCCGGTCGACCACGTCCGAGGAGCTGCGCCGGCTGCTCGGCGCAACCGACGCTCGCGGCGGCGTAGGCCACGACGATGAGCACCTACGTCTTCAAGGCGATGGACCTCGCCGGGGGCAAGTCCCGGGGCGAGGTGGAGGCGGACTCCAAGCAGGCTGTCTCCGACCAGCTCAAGTCGCGCGGCCTGATCGTCCTCGACATCACCGACAAGCACGGCTCGCGCCAGATCGAGCTGAGCTTCCTGCAGCGGGCCAAGCCGAACGACCTCGCCGTCTTCTCCCGCCAGCTATCCACGATGATCTCCTCCGGGATGAGCATCCTGCGGGCTCTCTACGTGCTCGAGGAGCAGACCGAGAGCAAGTTCCTGAAGGAAACGATCGTCGCCGTCCGCAAGGACGTGGAGGCGGGCCTGTCGCTGAGCGACGCGATGGCTCGCCACCCGAAGGTCTTCAACCCCCTGTTCGTGGCGATGACACAGGCAGGGGAGATGGGCGGCGTGCTCGAGGACGCGCTGATGCGCGTGGCGGACCAGCTGCAGAAGGATGCCGCGCTGAAGCGGATGATCAAATCCGCGATGGTCTACCCGGTGATGGTGATCGTGTTCGCCGTCGGCGTGATGATGGCCCTCGTCGCGTTCCTCGTGCCGGTGTTCGTCGGCGTGTTCAAGCAGTTCGGCGGCGAACTGCCCGCGATGACCAAGGTCTCCGTGTTCATGTCGAAGATGGTCACCGGGTACTGGTGGCTGATGTTCGGCTCGGCCGCCGCCGCGGTGTTCTCGTTCGTGAAGTGGAAGAAAACCACCTGGGGTCGCAAACAGTGGGACCACTTCCGCCTGCGCGTGCCGATGAAGATCGGCACGATCGTCCAGCAGGTCGCGGTGGCCCGCTGGTCGCGTACGCTCGCGTCGCTGACCAAAGCCGGCGTGCCGCTCCTGCAGGCGCTGGAGATCACCGGTCGCACCGGCGGCAACATGGCCGTCGAGGAATCGATGGACGTGGTGATCGCGTCGGTCAAGCGGGGCGGGACGATCGCGGCGCCGCTCGCACAGGCGCCAGTGTTCCCGGCGATGGTCACCCACATGGTGGGCGTCGGCGAGGAGACCGGCGCGCTCGACCAGATGCTCGACCGAATCGCGGAATTCTACGAGGAACAGGTGGAGGCGTCGGTGAAGGCCCTCACCTCGATCCTCGAGCCGATCATGATCATCCTGATCGGCGGGATCGTCGGTTTCATCGTGATCTCGATGTACCTGCCGCTGTTCGAAGTCTACAACCACATCGAATAGGCGCAGGGCCCGTCCAATGGCTCGACAGAGCCGTTGGGGCCGCTGTAGCCTCGCGATTTGTCAACGGTTGTCAGCGAGAATCGCGGCGACGGCTTCTGCGGCTACGGCGTCGGAGCGGGGGAGTAGGTGCGCGTGGGTCGCGAGTAGCGTCCTCGGGTCGTCACCCAGCCGTGTGGCTCGCCAGGTGACGCCCAGCAGCTCGCCTCGCCGCATCCCAGTGGTCGCCGCGAGCCTCCACAGCGCGGCGCGTTGGGTTCCCTTTCGCCTGGGTGCGCGTCGCGGGCGGGAAGCTGTTGCGGAGGTTTGAGCGGGTTTGGCGAGGATTGTCGAGGTCTGATACGTTTGGGACGACGGTCATGTGGTGGCCTGGCCTGATCGGCGGGCATCTCGGAACGAGAGCACCCTTGACAACCGGAGGGGGGGAGGTCGCAAGGATGGCAGGGCACGCCGTACCGGTGGACGCTGCGAGCCGCGCGACACTCGGTGCCCCCAGGCTGGGCGGATTGCGCGTCTGGCACGGGCGTGCAGCAGACGGTCGATCCGATCCTGTGCGGCCCTCGAGGCGCCACACGGTCCATCGCGGGCGGCAGTAAACGTTCGCCCGCACTCTAGGCAAGGGGGGCAACACGATGAGGATGTTCAAGGCCCTACGGGCCCTACTACCAAAGGGGGAGTTCTCATGGGGCTGAAGGATGGCTTCTTGCGTTTGCGTGTTGTGCTGGTGCTAGCCGGGGCGCTCGGCTTGAGCGCGGCCGGGCTCGCGCTGCCAGCAGCCGGCAATGCCACGACGATCAGCACCGTCGGTTCCTGGGATGGCACGGAACGTGTGCAGCAGTTTTCCAACGAAAACACGGCGACCTACGGGCAGGTAGTGACCGCTCCGGCCGGCCAAACCACGCTCGACAGCTTCACGTTCTACCTTCACGTCGAACCTGCGCTGATCTTCCGGGCCTACGTGTACGCGTGGAATGGCACTGAAGCGACCGGGCCGGCGCTATACGAAGGCCCCAACATGCACACAGCAAATGAAAACGTGTTTGAACCGATTACGGTTGACACCGGTGGCGTCGCCGTAACCCCCGGGCAGCAGTATGTCCTCTTCTTCAGCATCTCAAACAACAAAGCCGAAGACGAACACTTGGCCAACAACTTCAATGATTCCTGGGGCATTGTCGGTGATCCGTCGGCGTACACCGAAGGCTCGTTCAAATTCATCAACAACGGCTATGAAACGTCCGATTGGACGACATTCGCATGGGAAGGAGTGGACTTTTGGCCCAACTTGGCGTTCACCGCGGTCTTCTCTGCGCCGCAACCGCATTGGTATGCCGGAGGTAATGAGCTCGAAGAAGGTCAGCCTCAAAGGTTCACGAGCCTGAGCGGAGGCCAGAGTAGGACCTTCACGTTGAACACCCCGACAGGCCCGATTTCGTGCCAGCTGAAAGATGAAGAGACAATCGAAAACCCGGTTGGAGGTGGTGCCGGAACGGACGAAATCACAAAGTTCAAGCTCCGGCTCTGTCACTCGGAACCTGACAGGCTTTGTAAAACTGGCAAAATAGTGGGCAAAGTCTCAGAAATCATCGCCCACAAACTACCTTGGGTCACGAAGCTGGTCGGGACCTCGCCGACGAGAGACGAAATCCAAGGCGTCGAATTGGAAATCAAGTGCGAAGGTGGCGGCGCGATCGACACGTATACGGGAACACTGTCGCCGACGGTCGGCGAAGGTGTGTTCGAATTCGGCGCGGGATCTGGCGAACTCGAAGACGGAAGCGGAAACAAAGCTACCGTCACCGGTACAGACAAACTCAGGAACCCCGTCAAGAACAAAGACACCATCACCGCTAAATAGCCTCGACGGTCAGCGTTAGCAACAACGATCAGCAAGCAAACCGAGTGGTGCGTGGGACCGTACGCGGTCCCACGCACGTCTCGCGGTGGTCGCCCGCGCCTCACAGCGCGGGCCACCACCCCGCTGGCGAGCGCGGTCGGCCACGCCGGAAACCAGATCGTGTTCTCGCTGATCGTGGCTATGACTTCGCCAAGCACCGCCGTCCGTTGCGAGCGCTCGGGATCACTCCCGTGATCGCGAGACGCGGGGTCGGCCATGGCTCCGGCCTTGGCCGCGAGCGGTGGGTCGTCGAGCGCGGCTTCGCACACCAACACAACTTCCGACGGCTCAGAATCCGCTACGAACGTGACCCCGACATGCACACCGCGTTCCTCATGCTCGCCTGTTCGATTCTCTGCTGGCGTCGCCTGCGCACGCCTGCCAATCAGGTTGCGGGTGGCTGCTGAAGGGAAATGATGTTGCCGTCGGGATCTGCGAACCACGCTATTCGCGAACCTCCCGGCGCCGTCCAGATGTCGTGCTCGTCCTGGGTCATGCCGTCGTAGCGCTTGAACTCCACGGCCGCCTCTCGAAGTGCCCGCACCGCCGCGGCAATGTCCGGTACTCGCCAGCCGAGCACGGTGTACGGCGCCCTCTCGGCCCGGTCGACCAACTGGACACGCAGCTGGGTCCCGTTCGCGTCATAAGCGTGCGCAAACTCGCTCTTTTCAAGCAAAACGAAGCCCGAGGGCACCGCCGTAAAACAGTCGCGACACTTCGAGATCGCTGCACGGTACGAACGCCACGAGATCAGCCTCTTCCAACATCCGCCAGATCCTACCCGCTCATTTTGAAAGACCTTCTAAGCCCGCCAAAGGAACCATCGAGCGGCGACGGACGCGGCGAGCACGCCGGCAAACCGTCCGCTCACGCCGAGCCAAAGGAACACGGCGACGAGCGCAGCGAGCTGGAGGGCGACAGACGCGAGCTGCTTGTGGCTCACCTTTCCAGTATCGGCGCGTCTGGATTTGAGGATGAGCCGAATGGGGCTGCCGGGAGGTCTGTGACGCCCGTCACGTCGACGGCGGGCTCGCCACGCACACGACGCATGGGACGGGGAAGCCACAGCGCGAGGCGTCAGTCGCGGTGCCGTTCCATGTCGCGACCCTTCCGCTGCAACCAACGCCCCAGGACGACCGACCCCACGAACACCACCGCCGTCGCGACCACCGCCCAGATCCACACCGCGGTCGCGAGCACCATGCGGTCAGTGTCTCAGACCGCGCCATGACGCGGCGCGGGCAACGGTGTCGGGGGGGGGACTCCGCCGCTCGCAGCGCCTCGCGGTGATCGAGGAAGCCACGGCTACTGCAGATCTTGCCGTCACGGAAATCAAGGACGCAGCCCCAAGGCGCTCGGACCGGTGCGCCGCTGCCGAGGCCGCGCCCTTCGATATGTCCCAGCACAAGGACTCGCTCGCCCAGGTCGCGAACCTCCTCGGCGACGATCCGGTTTTCCGACCATGTTGCGGTGATGTCGGCGGCCGCTCGTTCGAGTCCCTCTCGTCCGCGATACACCGCACCCTTGTCTCCCTCGACGATCCTAGGCACGGCCGGAAAGGACTCGTAGTCGGGGGTTGCGAGTGCGGCCCACGCCGGGTCATCGCTCCGATTGTGGGCATCTATCGCGCGCTTCGCGATCTCCACGTTCTCCTGGGACATCGCTTAACCACGCTCCCGCGCGAGGCGCTCGGCGGCACCGCGTGCGGGTTCTCGGGTGAGCGCGACCGGATCACGTGTCTTGGACTTCCCAGGCATCACGCGCGCCTCACGGCGTGACGATCGCGAACTGCGGGTCGGGCGGGTCGATCAGCCCGAGCAGCTCGGTGAGCCTGGCGGCGTCACCCTCGATCGCGAGGCGCCCCGACGCGAGCAGGTCCGGGATCGTCACTGCGCCGATCAGCAGCTGATTCATGGCCGCGCGCTCGATGCTGACGGTCGCGTCGACGTCGCCCGGGGGCACGCCGCCGCGGTGGGTGAGGACCCCGTGCTGGAGGGTGAGGCTGTGCTCGCGCCCTGTGTCGGTGAAGCGCCAGTGCAGGGTGATCCGGCGGTCCCCCGCGCGTGGGCCGTCGATCTGGATCGCCAGGGCGTCGAAGATCTGCTCGTCGGTGAGACTCGTCAGGAAGTCGGGCGGGACCCCCGTCGCGGTGCCCGAGACGCCCTCACGCAGCTCCTTTGCGCCCATCAGGAAGAAGTTGCGCCAGGTGCCGTTCTCGGCGCCGTAGGCGAGCTGCTCGAGCGCCCGGGCCTGCAGCTCCTTCGCCTCGGTGTTCTGCGGCTCGGCGAACACGAGATGGCTGACGACCTCGGCGACCCAGCGGAAGTCCCCCCGCCGGTAGGCCTCCCGGGCATGGGCGAGCAGCGCGTCGGCGCCGCCGGCAAGGGCGACGTAGCGTTCTCCGGCGGGCGCGGGCGGGTGGGGCCAGAGGTGCGCCGGGTTGCCGTCGAACCAGCCGATGTAGCGCTGGTAGACGGCCCTGACGTTGTGGCTCAGCGAGCCGTAGTAGCCGCGGCAGTGCCACTCGCGCTCGAGGCTCGGCGGCAGCTCGAACGCCTCGGCGATCTCGCTGCCGAGGTGGCCTTTGTTGAGCAGCCTCAGCGTCTGGTCGTGGATGTACCCGTACAGGTCGCGCTGCTTGGCAAGGTAGTCGACGAGCCGCGCTGTGCCCCAGCGGGGCCAGTGGTGCTGGGCGAACAGCACCTCCGCCTGGCCCGCGAACAGCTCGATCGCCTCGTCGAGATAGGTCGACCAGCCGTGCGCGTCGCGCACGGGTGCACCGCGGAGGGTGAGCACGTTGTGGAGGTTGTGGGTCACGTTCTCGGCCATGCAAAGCGCCCGGTGCTCGGGAAACAGGAAGTTCATCTCCGCCGGCGCCTCGGTGTGGGGGGTGAGCTGGAAGACCATGTGGATCCCGTCGACTGTCTCCTCCTGGCCGGTCCGGGCGATCTCGACGTTCGGCGCCACGAGCGTGACCGTTCCCGTCGAGGTCGTCTGGCCGAGACCGGCACCCACCTGCCCGGTGGGTCCCTTCGGCAGCAGTGCCCCGTACATGTATGTCGCCCGCCGCGTCATCGCGGGGCCCGCGTAGACGTTCTCGCTGACCGCGGCCTCGAGGAAGCCCCGCGGAGCAAGCACCGGGACCCGACCCGACGTGACGTCCTGCTCGCTCACCACTCCCCGGGCGCCGCCGAAGTGGTCGACGTGGCTGTGGGTGTAGAGCAGTCCCGTCACGGGACGCTCGCCGCGGTGCACCCGGTAGAGCGCCAGGGCCGCCGCGGCGCACTCCGCCGAGATCAACGGGTCGATTACCAGCACCCCCTCCTCGCCCTCGACGATCGTCATGTTCGAGAGGTCGAGCCCCCGTACCTGGTAGATCCCCTCGGTGACCTCGAACAGGCCGTGCATCGCGACCAGCTGACCCTGGCGCCAGAGGCTCGGATTGACGGTCTCGGGGGCCTCGCCGTCGAGGAAGCCGTAGGCCTCGGTGCTCCACACGACGCGGCCCCCCGTGATACGGATCAGCCCATCAGAGAGCGACCCGAGCCAGCCGCGGCGGGCGTCCTCGAAGTCCTCCGTGTCTGCGAACGGAAGGCGCAGGCGCACCGCCGCATTCGCCGCGGCGATCTGTGGTGCGACCTGTGGGGGGGTTTGCACGGTCAGCGGATGATGCCCGTTTCAGCCACCGAAGGGCTCGAGGGCCAGCGCGCCGCGGCTGACGCTCACGCCGGCTGGATCCGCAGCGTGGGCCCGCCCGGGCCACGCTCGACTGCCAGCGATATCCGTCCGTCGAGCAGCGCCAGCAGCTCCGCGCCGACCAGCTCGCGCCGCCAGCCGCGGAGGGTGCGCACGTCTGCCTCCTGGCCCGAGCGGTGGGCGGCCACGATCGCCTGCAGGTCGGCGCGCGCCGCCAGCAGCTCATACGCCAGGCCCGCCTCGCGGGCACGTGTCCGCAGGAGCGCCTCGCCGAGTGCCACCATCGGCGCCTCCTCCGGGCGCATCGACGGCGGGCGGGGACGCTCGGGGGCCGGGTCGACAGGACGCTCGCGGCCACGGCGGACCGCCTCGAGCACCTCCTCGGCCCTGCGTCCAGAGGCGCCTGCCCCCACACCCCTGATGCGGGTGAGCTCGGCTCGCGACGACGGCCTGCGCTTGGCGATCTCCATCAGTGCCGCATCGCCGAGGACGCTCTGGACGGGCCGGTTGCTGCGCTCGGCGGTCCGCTCGCGCCAATCCACGAGCTCGCGCGCCACCGGCCGGGCGGCCGCGTTCAACGTGGCGATCCGCGGCAGCCGCCCGAAGATCGCCTCGGGGTCGCGCTCGTCGCTCGATCGGGCCAGCGGCTCGCACTCCTCGCGCGCCCACTCGAGCCGGCCGATCGACTCAAGTCGACGCTCCAGCTCGCTCGCGAGCTCGAGCAGGTGGACGACGTCCTCGCGGGCGTAGGCGAGCTGCTCCGGCGACAGCGGCCGTGCGTCCCAGCGCGTGAAGCTGGCCGTCTTGGCGACCCGCAGCCCGAGCAGCTCGGCCAGCAGCGACTCGTAGGACGCCTGCGCGGGCAGGCCGGCGAAGCCCGCGGCCATCTGGGTGTCGAAGACGTTGTGGACCTCCGTCTGAAAGCGCCGGCGCACGAGCGCGATGTCCTGCCTGCCGGCGTGCACGACGATCTGCACGCCGGGGTCAGCGAGCAGCTCCGCGAGGGGATCGCCTTCGAGGTCCTCCTCGAGCGGGTCGATCAGCATGATCCGCTCCCCCGTCCCGGGCGCCTCGGGGATCGCCAGCTGGATCAGGCACAGCAGCGTGCGGTAGCGCCCCTCGCCCATGAACTCGGTATCGAGGGCGAGCCGTCCGGCCGCCCGGGCCCCGTCGGCCAGCGCCCGCAGCCGCTCGGTTTCCTCCGCGCCCGCCATCAGGACTTCGGGCCTGGTAGGAGCCACAGGATCTTGTCCTGATGCAGGCCGGCGCGCTTGGACACGTCGGTCCCGTGCGCGCGGATCCACCGGGCCGGGGCCGAGCAGGCCGGGTTGAGCGCCGCCCCGTGGTGGCTGCAGTAGGTGTTCAGGAACGCGTAACGCACCTGCCCCTCGGCGATCAGCCGCTTCAGCTCGGGCACGGTCGTGAACACGCGTGCACCGTATGTCGTCAGCACGAGGATCGGCCGGGCGTCCTTGACGATCAGCGACCCGATCGACGTCGCCGACTCCGCTGCCAGCTCGTAGCGGGCGCTGCCCTCGTGGGCACGGACGTAGGAGCTGATCAGGTCCTGCTCTTCGGTGGGCAGCGCCCCCACGTAGCCGGCGTCGGTGACGTGGTTGTCGATGGCCGTGACGTCGGCGCTCACCGACAGCGAGAGGACCGCCACGAGCCCCAGCGCGGCCACTCCCGCCGGCGCGACCAGGCTCCGCGCGCGCGCCGGCATCCGCCGCGGCAGCCTCGCCGCGAGCGCGAGCGCGATCGCCCCGAGCGCCGCCAGCAGGCCCAGCCACCAGACCCCCGGGCGGCCATAGAGCAGCCGCTCGGTGTAGTAGACGCTGATCGCGAGCGAGCCGATCAGGAACGCCAGCGGGAGGCGTCCGCGTGGGCTCGCCGCCCACGCGATCCCGACCCCGAGCATCGCTGCGACCGCCGGTGTGAAGCCCTCGACGTAGCGCGGGTGCAGGCGGGCCATCTCGCTGAACAGGACGATCCCGGAGAACATCCACACGGTCAGCCCGGCGGCGCTCGCCCGGCGCATCCGGACCGTGCTCGCGGCGCCCGCGCCGGCCGGCGCGGGCGCCGGCGGCGGCGGCGTGCGCGGACGGCCGATCCGGGGCGGGTCGACGACGGCGGTCGCCGTGGGTACCTGCGTCGGCTCGCCAGGGGCTGGCCCTCGGGGGGGCGGCGCTGCCGGTCCCCGCGAGCGGCCCGCCCGCGCCGTTCCCTGCTCGGGCGAGGCGCCCGCCTCGAGCACCCCGACGGCGAGCGCCGGCAGCCCGAGCAGCAGGCCGATCAGGAGCTCCAGGCCCAGCCGCTGGCCCGACAGCGGGCCGACGCGTGCCAGCAGGCGCGTCGCGGAGGGGGGGACGATCGGGATGTGGTCACGCTCGGACTGGGTCGCTTCGGGGTAGTGGTGCCCCGGCTCATAGACCGTGAACTGGGGTTCCGGCGATTTGCCGCCGAGCCGGTCGGTGCCGTTGAAGACGAAGGCGGCATTCCAGGCGCTGCCGTTCGTCGAGCCGATCGCGAACGGACGGTCGTGGGCCGGCGCGATCAGCGTCGCCGTCAGCCAGGACAGCGACACGGCCACGTACACGGCCCCGGCGAGGGCGATCTGCAGGGCCCGCCGGCGAAGCGTCCCCGGCATGCCGAGCAGGACGAACACGGCGAGCCCGGGCAGCGCGACGAGCGACTCGAGCAGCTTGACGTTGAAAGCCAGCCCGAGCGCGGCCGCCGCCCCCAGCAGCCACAGGCTGCTGCCGCCCTCGACGGCTCGTACCGCGAGCAGCAGGGCGAGGACGATCAGCACCATCATCACCCCGTCCATCGTGTCGCTGCGCGAGGTGATCACCTCCACGGGCAGGACGGCCAGGGAGGCGGCTGCGGCGATGCCCGCCAGCGGGCTCCACATCCGCCGCACCGCGATCCCCAGCAGCGGCACGGCGGCTATGCCCGCCAGCGCCTCGGGCAGCTTCAGGGTCGTCGAGCTGAAGCCGAGCAGCTTCACGCTGGCGACCTGCAGCCACAGGTCGACGGGAGGCTTGTCGATCGAGACGCTGCCCCCGGGCTCGAAGGCGCCGAAGAAGAAGTTGTGCAGCGACAGACCCATGCTGCGGACCGCCGCGTCATAGAACGGGTCCGGCGAGACCGCGCCGAGCTTGACCAGCCGCAGCAGCGCGGCCCCGAAGGTGATCGCGCCGAGGGCGGCCCACTCCCACCTGCGCAGCGGTGCTCTCATCCGGGGAACGCTAGTCTCATCACCACGTGGCAGGCGGAAAGGATGACAGCGAGGATCAGCCGAAGGCGCCGCATGAGCCGCGGGAGTGTATGCCCTGCCGCGGCACCGGTCGCGTGATCTCGAAACTCGGCGGCGAGACGAGCACGGTCGCCTGCCCGTGGTGCGAGGGCAGCGGCGTCCGGCGCCCCGACATCGACGCCCAGGCACGCTGGCCGGCGAACCCGCCGCCGCCCGCGGCGTCGCCGCCCGCTCGCACCGAGGCGCCCGCCGACTGAGGCAGGTCTCCTCGGAGAACGCCGGTTGCGTCGACGGCTGCAGGTGAGCGCGCCGCGCTTCGGCACACCATCCGTCCAACCATAGTTGCACCTATAAAGCTCACACTTCCGCCAGTCGATGCACGGGCTGAAATAGCCAGTGCCGAGGCGGGGGCAAGCATCAAGTTGATGCGCAGCAAAGCCGGCGGACCTCACACAGGGGGACGCATCGCCGCTTGAGGCGATTTCCGAGGGCTGGCGCCCATGTAACCGGATCCTAGGAGGATTCAATGCTTAATCGACTGCGCCAGCGCTCGAAGGACGAGGGTGGTTTTACCCTCATCGAGCTCTTGGTTGTGATCCTGATCATCGGCATTCTGGCCGCGATCGCCATTCCGTCGTTCCTGAACCAGCGCGGCAAGGCACAGGACTCGGCCGCCAAGGTCCAGGCCCGTACCGCTGAGACGGCGGCCGAGACCTTCCCGATCGACCACAACGGCGAATACACCGGATGACGCTGGCATACATGCAAGGAAATCGAGCCGACGCTGAAAGAAAAAGGGCAGGCGAAATTGAAAGAAGCCGAAGCCCTGGCAAACCGGTGGCTACACTCGTCGAATCGGAATCCGTCCCAACGAAAAACATGTTCAAAATCGAACGGACCGCCACAGGCGAAGTCGTGCGCACATGCACGACCGAAAAGACCGGCGGGCTGTCCCCCGGGCGGCAAATGGTGATCGCAGGTCTGAGCTCGCTCTCGCAGCGGGCAACGACAGCTGACGACATACAGTGCAAGAGAGGCGGCCCGATCCGGCCGCCTCTCCTCGTTCCTTACCCTTCGCGCCAGTAGTCGCGGCGGGCTGACCTGCGTACGCGACGCCGGCGGCGCCCACCGCGCCTACCGTCAACGCTAATGCCGCGAGCGCAACCGACCGAAAGCTTTGACATGAGCAACTCACCCAGGCGAGTCACCACGCGCGGAGAAGCCGGCTTCACGCTGATCGAGCTCCTCGTCGTGATCCTGATCATCGGCATCCTCGCCGCGATCGCCATTCCCTCGTTCCTGAACCAGCGCGGCAAGGCACAGGACTCGGCCGCCAAGGTCCAGGCCCGTACCGCCGAGACCGCCGCGGAGACATACTCGACCGACCACAACGGCGAATACAAAGAACTGTCGACCGCGGCAGTGAAGGCAATTGAGCCGACGCTCGCCGAAGAAAAGTCGGCGAAGCTGTTGGAAGCCAAAGAAAAAGCAGGCGGTGGCTACATCGTCGAAGCCGAATCGATCTCGACGAAAAACAAGTTCATCATCGAACGGACCTCCGAAGGCAAGCTGTTGCGCAAATGCTCCACCAAAGGCACCGGTGGGTGCCCGCCGAGCGGAGAATGGTAGGAGGCGCACGGCCGCCCCAGGAAGGCGGACTGCGCGGAGTGGCTCGTCGCCCTCAAGTCTGAGCGGCGACGGGCCGATTCCAAACCCATGGAGGCCGCCACCTTCGCGGGCGTGCTCGGAGCGATCTTCGGGTCCTTCCTGAACGTCGTCGTCCATCGCCTGCCACGGCACGAGTCGCTGATCCACCCGGCCTCGCACTGCCCGGGGTGCGGCTCGCCCGTCAAGCCCTACGACAACGTGCCGATCCTCTCCTGGCTCGCGCTGCGGGGTCACTGCCGCAGCTGCGGCGAGCCGATCTCGCCGCGCTATCCGCTCGTGGAGGCCGCCACGGCCGCGCTCTGCGTGGGCGCCGTGCTCGCTCACGACTCCCCCGTCGGGATCGCGCTCGGGATCCTGACCGTGCTGCTCGTCGTGCCCTCGGCGCTGATCGACCTCGAGCATCGGGTGATCCCGAACCTGATCACCGCCCCGGCCGCGGTGCTCGCGGTCGTGCTCGGCCTCGCGCTCGACCCCTCCGGTGAGCCCGGCCGGCTGCTCGCCGGCGCGGCCGCCGGTGGCTTCCTGCTCGTGGCCGCCCTCGCCTATCCCGCCGGGATGGGCATGGGGGATGTGAAGCTCGCCGCCGTCCTCGGCCTGTGCCTCGGCGCCGCGGTCGGCCCGGCGATCCTGATCGCGCTCCTGAGCGGCGTGCTCCTCGGCGCCGTGATCATCGCCCGCAAGGGCGCCGCCGCGGGCCGCAAGACCGCGATCCCGTTCGGTCCGTTCCTGGCCGTCGGGGCGCTCGCGGCGGTGTTCGCCGGCCAGCAGATCGTCGATCTCTACATCAATCACGTCGTTCACTAAAGCGCCCGGGTGTTGGCGCCGATACCGCAACTGGCCAGCCGGCTCCCGCCCCACGGACCGAACCGCGCATGAGACTCCCCTCCCGACTCCCCTCATTCAGCCTCAACCTCGACCTCCCGTTCGTCCGCCGCGGCGGCGGGGACGTCGTCGGTCTGGACATCCAGCCGGGCCTCGTAGCCGCCGTCCAGGCGCGGGTCAACGGGTCGATCCTGGCCGAGCGGGCCGCACTGCGTCCGCTCGCGGCGGACGCAGTCCGTGACGGGGAAGTGGTCGACGAGGAGGCACTCGCGGACGTCCTCCGGGAGATGTTCGCCGAGAGCGGCCTCGGTCGCAGGGTGCGGGTCGGGGTCGCCAACCAGCGGACCGTGCTGCGCACGCTCGAGCTGCCGCCCGTCACCGACCAGAAGGAGCTCGCCTCGGCGGTCGCCTTCCAGGCCCAGGACCAGGTGCCGATGCCGCTGAACAACGCGGTCATGGACTTCCATCCGCTCGGCGTCGTGGACACCCCGGCCGGCCCGCGTCAGCGCGTCGTGCTCGTGGCCGCCCAGCGCGACATGGTCGAACGCCTGCTGGGGGCAGTGCGCAGGGCCGGGCTGACGGCCGAGGGCGTCGACCTCTCCGCCTTTGCCCTGATCCGCTCGCTGTACCGTCACGAGGAGGGCGAGGAGCCCTCCCGCATCCTGTACCTGAACGTGGACGGGCTCACCAACCTCGCGATCGCGGAGGGCAGGATCTGCCGCTTCACCCGCGTCGTCGGCGGCGGCCTCGAGGGCATGGCCATCGAGGTGGCCGAGCGGCGCGGGATCGCCCTCCTCGACGCCCGCGACCTCGTCGCCAAGGTCGACCTGACGACCCCCGCGGCGCGTGCAGGCGATCCGGTCGTCGCGCCGACAGGCGAGCCGGTCGTGGCGCCGGAGCCCGGCACCGTCGACCTCAGCGCCGAAGCCCAGGCCCAGTCCGGCGACGGCGACCACGTCGACGATCACGAGAACGACTACGACGCGCTGCCGATGGAGGAGCCCGGAGCCGACGCGGACGTCTGGAACGTCGTCGAGAACGGCATCCGCGAGCTCTCCGGCGAGGTCCGCAACTCGCTCGACTTCCACCGCTCCCAAGAGGGCGGCGGCGAGGTCTCGAGGGTTGTTCTCAGCGGAGCCGCCGAGGCGATCCCGGGCTTCGCCGATGCGCTCGCGCTGGCGCTCGGCGTGCCCGTGAGCAGCGAGACCGTCGGCCTGGTCGAGGAGCGGGGGGGACCCCGCATCTCCGGCGCGCGCCTGGCGGTCGCCACCGGGCTGTCCGCGACCGAGGCCCCCCAATGAGAGCCGTCAACCTGATCCCGGCGGAGCAGCGCAGCGGCGCGCCCGTCGGCGCGGGCCGCTCCGGCGGCGCCGCCTTCGCCCTGCTCGGGACCCTCGCCGGGCTCGCCCTGATGGCGCTGCTGTACGGCATCGCCCACCACGACGTGAGCAGCCGCACGAACCAGGTCGCCCAGCTCCAGGACCGTGCCCAGCAGGCACAGTCCGCCGCTTCCCAGCTCGCGCCCTACACGAGCTTCGTCGCCCTGCGCCAGCAGCGAACGCAGGCCGTGGAAACGCTCGTGGACTCGCGCTTCGACTGGGCCCACGCGCTGCATGAGCTCGGCCGCGTGCTCCCGGCCGGCGCGTCCGTCTCGACGCTCACCGCTTCGGTCGGGGCGGCGGGTGCAACCCCCGGATCGCCGGCACCGCCTGCGTCGGCGTCCGCGGTCTCGGCCGCCACGCTCGCCTCCTCCACGCCGCCGGGCAGCGTACCCACGTTCTCGCTCTCGGGCTGCGCGGTCAGCCAGACGGCGGTGGCGCAGACGCTTGATCGGCTGCGCCTGATGGACGGCGTCAGCAGCGTGACGCTTGCGAGCTCCACGAAGTCCACGTCGGGCGGCGGCGGCACCAGCAGCGGCGGCTGCGGCAGCGGCCAGGCAGCCTATGCGCTCACGATCGCCTACCAGCCGCTGCCCGCCGCGAGCGCCCTGACGAGCGCGAGCAAGAGCACCGTCGCGAACACGGGCTCGAAGGCCGCGTCCGCGAGCGGATCAACGACCACGAAGGGGAGCGCGCGATGACCGGCCGCGACCGCACCGTAGTGATCGTCGTCGTCGTCGGCGCCGTGCTTGCGGCAGCCTGGCTGCTCGTCGTCTCCCCCGAGCGCAAGAAGGCGAGCACGCTCGGCACCCAGATCTCCTCCGCCCAGGCCCAGCTCGCGAGCGCCGAAGGAGAGCTCCACGACGCTCAGGGCGCGCAGCAGCAGTATGCGAGCGACTACGCTGCGATCGTGAGCCTCGGCAAAGCGGTCCCGCCGAGCCAGGAAGTACCGTCGCTGATCTACCAGCTCGAACAGGCCTCGAGCAACAAGCGCGTCGAATTCGCCTCGATCGTCGCCGGCTCCGGGTCGGCCTCGAGCTCCAGCGCGAGCAGCGCCGGCAGCTCCGCGGCCGCGGCGAGTGCGGCGAGCGCCGGCTTCAGCCAGATGCCGTTCACGTTCGTCTTCAACGGCACCTTCTTCGACCTCGAACACCTGCTCAGCCAGCTCAACGGCTTCACCTCCCGCAGCACCGCGGGGCTGCAGGTGAGCGGGCGCCTGCTGACGATCCAGGGCCTGAAGCTAACGCCGCTCGTCACCGGCAACAGCCAGGGCAGCTCGAAGGGTCCGGTGGCCCTGTCGGGGACGATCACCGCCACCGCCTACGTGCTCCCGGCCAGCCAGGGATTGACCGGCGGGGCGAGCGCCACCTCGCCGACCCCCGCCTCCACAACCGGAGCCGCCAGCTCCCCAACCACGCCCGCCGTGGCGAGGGTGACACCGTGACCGACTTCCTGAACTCCGTCAAGGCCGACCTGCTCGACCGGCGCGTGCTCCCGTTCGTGGCCCTCGTCTTCGTCGGCCTCCTCGCAGCGGTCGCCTACGCCGCCCTCGGCGGCTCGAGCGCTCCTCAGAGCGCCTCCTCGGGCTCGAGCCCGAGCACCTCCTCCGCCGGGGTGGCCGTCAACCAGGTCGCCACCGGCGCCACCGGGGCGGTCGCCGAGGTGACGAGCGGAACCTCGGCGCAGCGAAGCGGCTACGCCCACAACCCCTTCACCCCGCTGCCGACCCCGAAGGCCAAGGTGGCGACCGTGACCAAACCCGCGCCCTCCAGCACCCCGGCGCCGAAGCCGAGCAGCGCGGGCAGCGGCAGCGGCAGCGGCTCGGGCTCGGGCAGCGAAGGCAGCTCGACGCCGAAAACCACCACCGGCGTGAACAAACCGGCGAAGCCCGCCGCGCCGAAGACGATCTACAAAGTCGCCGTGCAGTTCGGGCCGCTGCCCGAAGGAGGCACGCAGAACACCCAGCTGCAGGCCTACGCCGGGCTCAGCAAGCCGACGCCGCTGCCCTCGGCGGCCGCGAAGCTGATCGAATTCATCGGCGTCAGCGTCGGCAAGCAAGGCAGGAGCGCGACCTTCGCACTCGGCGGCGAAGTGATCCTGAAAGGGACCGCCACGTGCGTGCCCAGCCCGACCCAGTGTCGGCTGATCGAGGTGCTCGAGGGCAAGTCCGAGCAGCTCGAATTCTTCACTCCCAGCGGCCAGCCCGAGACATACGAACTGTTCGTCGTCAGCATCGCCTCCGAAAAGGCCACGACAGCGGCCGTCAAGAGCGTCCTCGAGGCCCAGCGTCCGCTGACCGAGCGCGACGGCGTGCTGAGCCTCTCCGGGATGCGCTTCGGCCCCCAGGTGGGGGTGATCGTCCTCGCCGGACACCACGCCTTCGGGACCCGCGCGCACAGCGCGGGTCGCAAGCGCTGAGTACCCGCCAATAAGCTAGGGGCCGTGGCGCTCCGTCTCATCACCGCCGGCGAGTCGCACGGCCCCGGCCTCACCTGCATCGTCGAGGGCCTGCCCGCGGGCCTCGAGCTCTCCCAGGAGGCGATCGACCTCGACATGGGACGCCGCCAGCTCGGCCACGGCCGGGGCGGGCGGATGAAGATCGAGCGCGACAGCGCCCAGGTGACGGGCGGTGTCCGCCACGGGCGCACGCTCGGAGCGCCCGTCGCCCTGCAGATCCGCAACCGCGACTTCGCCAACTGGGAGGAGCGCATGAACCCTTGGCCGGTCGCGGGGGCGGTCGAGGAGGTCCACCTGCCACGGCCTGGCCACGCCGACCTGGTGGGCACCTGGAAGTACAAGCAGAGCGACGTCCGCAACATCCTCGAGCGGGCCTCCGCACGCGAGACCGCCGCCCGCGTCGCCGGCGGGGCGCTGTGCAAGGCGCTACTCGGCGTGCTCGGCGCGAGCGTCCACTCCCACGTCGTCCAGATCGCCTCCGTCCACGCCCCCGACCCCGGGCGGGCGCTCTCGCCCGAGGACTTCGCCGAGGTCGACGCCTCGCCCGTGCGTTGCCTCGACGCCGCCGCCGGCCGCGAGATGGTCAAGGAGATCGACCGTATGCGCAAGGCCAACGAGTCGCTGGGCGGCGTGTTCGAGGTGCAGGCGTTCGGGCTCGTCCCCGGGCTCGGCTCCCACGTCTCCTGGGAGGAGCGTCTGGACGGTCGTCTGGCGATGGCGATCTGCTCGATCCAGGCCGTCAAGGGCGTCTCGATCGGAAGCGCATTCGAGGTCGCGGGCCTGCCGGGCTCGAGCGCCCACGACGAGATCTTCTACTCGCCGGATCGTGGCTACTACCGCGAGACCAACCGGGCCGGTGGCCTGGAGGGAGGGATGACCGACGGGTCCCCGCTTCTCGTGCGCGGCGCGATGAAGCCGCTGCCGACCCTCACCAAGCCACTGCGCTCCGTCGACATCGACACCCACGAGCCGGCCCAGGCGCTGCGCGAGCGGACCGACTCGTGCACCGTGCCCGCGGCGGGCGTGGTGGGGGAGGCGATGGTGGCTTTCGTGCTCGCCGACGCGTACGTGCGCAAGTTCGGCGGCGATCACGTCGAGGACCTCCGCCAGGCCGTGGACGCCTACGAGCAGCGGATCGGATGGCATTCGTCCTGATCGGGTTCATGGGCGCGGGCAAGTCCACCCTCGCCCGTGAGCTCGCCGCCGTGCTCGACAGCGTCCCCCGGGACACCGACGCGGCGCTCGAGCGCGACCTCGGCCACAGCGTCGCCGAGGAGTTCGAGCGAGCGGGGGAGCCGGCCTTCCGCGCCCGCGAGGAGGCGCTCGTGTGCGAGACGCTTGCCCGCGCCGGCGAGCGGGACGTGGTCGCGCTCGGCGGGGGAAGTGTGCTGTCCGAGCGCGTCCGTGAGTCGCTCTCCGGCCATCTCACGATCCTGCTGGACGTCGACCCCGAGACCGCATGGCAGCGGGTGGGGGAGGCGCCGGAGGGCCGGGGGCGGCCACTGGCTCGCGACCGTGGGCGCTTCGGCGCCCTGCACGCGTCGCGCAGCGAGCTCTACGAGTCGATCGCCGACGTCCTCGTCTCCTCGGCGCCGGCCGGTGCTCCGGGGTTCCCCGCGGGCCTGCCCCGCGGGCTCGATGCGCTCGCGGCCGCCCCGGTAGGGACGAGGCTGCTGTGGGCACGCTCGACGTCCGGGGATTACCCCGTGCTGCTCGGCGCCGGCCTGCTCGCTGCGGGCGCATCGACCCTGCTGCGAATGTGGCCGTTGGAGCGCCCGCGGTCGCGGGCCTTCTGTGTCAGCGACGACACCGTCGCGGGCCTCTACGGGGAGCGACTCGGCGAGCTGGCCGCGACGATCGTCATCCCCGCCGGCGAGGCCAGCAAGACGCTCGCGAGCGCGGCCCGGGTGTGGGAGTCCCTCGCCGCGACCGGCGCGACCCGTGCCGATCACCTCGTCGCGCTCGGGGGCGGCGTCGTCGGCGACCTCTGCGGCTTCTGCGCCGCCACCTTCCAGCGGGGGGTCGAGTTCGTCCAGGTTCCCACCACGCTCGTCGCCCAGGTCGATTCGGCTTACGGCGGCAAGACCGGCGTCGACCTCCCGGCTGCGAAGAACTACGTCGGCGCCTACCACCAGCCGGCGGGCGTGCTCGTCGACCCCACCGTGCTCGAGACGCTGCCCGCGGCGGAGCTCGCGGCGGGCTGGGTCGAGGTCCTGAAGAGCGCCCTGATCGCCGGCGGCAGCCTGTGGGCCAGCGTGTCCGAGGGCGGCGAGGCGGACGAGTCGACGATCCTGCGCTGCGTGCGCACGAAGCTCGCGATCGTCGCCGAGGACGAGCGCGACGGTGGCCGCCGGCAGGCGCTGAACCTCGGCCACACGATCGGACATGCGATCGAGACAGCGACCGGTTACGGGCGCTACCGCCACGGTGAGGCCGTCGGCCTCGGGCTGCTGGCGGCGCTGCGGCTCTCCGGGCTCGAGCAGCTGCGTGCCCAGGTCCGCGGGCTGCTGGTCGCTCGCGGACTGCCCGTGCGGCTCGAGGGAGCCTCGCTGGAGGCGGTCCTCGAGGCCAGCCGCCGCGACAAGAAGCGCCTGGGGGATACGCTCCCGTTCGTGCTCTTGAAGGCCCCCGGTGAGGTGATGGTCGGCTGCGAGGTAGCCGACGCCGACGTCCGAGCCGCGGTCGCGGAGCTGCTCGCGTGAGCGGGACGGCGCGGCTGCTGTCCGTCTTGCACGGGGTCAACCTGGATCAGCTCGGCCACCGGGACCCAGAGCTCTACGGCACGCTCACGCTGGGCGAGCTCGAGCAGCGGATCGAGCGCCGGGCGGGCGAGCTCGAGCTCGAGTGCGAGTTCTTCCACAGCAACCACGAAGGCGACTTCGTCGAGCGGCTGCACTCGCTGCGGGGGCGGGCCGCCGCGGCCCTGCTGAACCCCGGCTCCTGGACCCACTACGCGTGGGGGATCCGTGACGCCCTCGAGATCGCCGCCGTGCCGGCGCTCGAGATCCACCTCTCGGACGTCCAGCGCCGTGAGCCGTGGCGGCGGGTGTCGGTGATCTCCGAGCTGTGCTTCGCGACGATCTCCGGACGCGGTCCGGACGGCTACGAGGAGGCGCTCTCGCTGATCCGCGCCCGGCTCGACCGGGAGGCAGCGGCGTGAGCGGCGAGGAGACCCGGCTGGAGCGCCTGCAGGCGGAGCTGCGGGAGGCGCAGCTCGACGTGCTGCTCGTGGAGGCCGCCACGGACGTGCGCTACCTGACCGGGTTCACCGGCAGCAACGGGATGGCCCTGGTGGACGTTCGCGAGCCTGCCTTCCCGCAGCTGTTCCTGACGGACTTCCGCTACGACACCCAGTCCGCCGCACAGGTGCCGGCGGCGTTCGAGCGGCGGATCGTCACCGGCGAGCTGCTCGACGCGGCGGCGGCCACGCTCGAGGGGGCCAGCGGACGGCTCGGCTTCGATGACGCGAGCCTGACCGTCGCCCGCCATCGGCGCCTCGGCGAGCTGCTCGGGACGGGCTGGGAGTTGGTGCCGAGGAGCGGGCTCGTGGAGAGATTGCGACTGGTCAAGGAAGCGGGGGAGATCAACCTGATCCGCGGCGCCTCGGAGCTCGCGGACGAGGCCCTGCGCCAAGTCCTCGAGCAGGGTCTGACCGGTCGGACCGAGCGCGATGTCGCGATCGAGCTCGAGCTGCGGATGCGCCGCCTGGGCGCCGAAGGGCCCAGCTTTCCCTCGATCGTCGCAGCGGGGCCCCACGCCGCGCTGCCCCACGCGGCGCCGCGCGCGAAGGAGATCCCGCCGGACGTGCTCGTCACGATCGACTGGGGGGCCCTGCACGAGGGTTACTGCTCGGACTGCACCCGCACGTACGCCACCGGCGAGGACATCTCCCAGGAGGCACGGGCGGTCTACGGGCTCGTCCTGGAGGCCCAGCTGGAGGCGCTCTCGGCTCTGCGGGCCGGCCCCACGGGGCGGGAGATCGACGCGATCGCCCGGGCCGTGATCGAGGCGGGTGGCCACGGGGAGCATTTCGGACACGGTCTCGGGCACGGTGTGGGCCTCGACATCCACGAGGCCCCGCGCCTGGCGCGCACGGCCGGCAAGGACCCGCTGCCGGCCGGGACCGTCGTGACGATCGAGCCCGGGATCTACCTGCCGGGCGAGCTCGGCGTGAGGATCGAGGACCTCGTCGTCGTCCGCGACGGCGGCGCGGAGGTGCTCACCGGGCTGGCCAAGGAGCTCACGGTCGTACCCTGAGCGCCGACGGGGTATCGTCGACCCCAACCATCCACGAGGGGGAGGCCCGCCATGCCGTCGCTGCTTGATCTCACGAGCCAGGGCGACGTCGGCACGATCGCCGACGAGTCGCGCCTGTCGTCCGTGAAGCTGATGGACCCGCAGCAGCTCTACGAGCTGTGGGAGCGCCAGAACTGGCAGTCCCAGACGATCGATCTCGAGCAGGACCGCCGTGACTGGGAGGCCATGAGCCCCGAAGTGCGCGATCACCTGGCATGGAACCTGTCGTCCTTCTTCATCGGCGAGGAGCGGGTCACGACCCAGTTCTCCGGCCTCGTGATGGCCTACGAGAGCCAGAGCGAGGAGGCGTTCCTGACCACCCAGCAGGTCGACGAGGCGCGCCACGCGCAGCACTTCAACCGCTTCTACGGGCAGGTCCTCGGCATCGACGGCACGTTCGAGGATCGCCTCGAGCGGGCCCGCGACGATCTCAACCCCGCGTTCGTCGAGATGTTCGACGGGGTGCTCGTCGACTGGGGCAAGCGGCTGATCGCCGACCCGACGGACGTCGCGGCCAAGGTCGACTTCGTGACGCTCTACCACATGATCATCGAGGGGACGCTCGCGCTGACGGGCCAGTGGTTCCTCACCGACTACATGGAGCGCAACGGGATCCTGCCGGGATGGGTGCAGGGGTTCAAGCTGATCTCCCAGGACGAGCACCGCCACGTCGCCTACGGAACATGGCTGCTGCGCGAGAAGGCCGCCGACCCCGCCCTGCGTGCCCGGATCTCGGAGCGGCTCGCCGAGCTGATCCCGCTCGCCGCCGCTGTGCTCGTCCCGCCCGGGGCGGACCCCGACAGCTACGCCATCCTCGACTACACGATGGAGGAAACGAACACGTTCGCCTTCAACGCCCTCAGCAGGCGCCTGAAGGTGATCGGGGTCGACATGGCGAGCATCGCCGCAGCGGCATAAGGGTCCCGCTCAGGGTCGCTGCTCGCTGGCCGCGGTGCCGGCCATCACGCCCGCCAGCTCGCTCTGGAAGGCGGGCGCGGAGGCTCCCGAGTAGGTGACGAGCACGTCGATCAGCCGCCCCACGTGGGTGGCTGTCACATCGAGGTCGATCGTGCGCACGCCGCCCCGGCGGCCATGGAGGTGGAGCCGCACCCGGGTTGCCAGCGCGGCGGCTGTCAGCCCTGTCAGCCTCCAGGTGGCGACGGCGGACACGTCCGCGTGGCCGCCCGCGCGCTCGAGCCCGTGAAGCAGCACCCGCGCCTCGCAGGCTGTGACCCGTGTGCCGGCGAGCTCGCCGAGGGCCCGTCCAGCCGCCGTGGAGGTGGGGAATGAAGTGCTCACCAACCGCAGCCCGACGCCTTCGCGTTCGTAGAGCAGGGGGGAGGCCCCGGTGACGGCGCCGGTGCCGGCGCCTGCCCGTCCGGCCGCCTCGCACGGCGCCGAGCCCGGGCCCGCGCCGGAGGAAGCGCGCCACCCCCACGCTCGCCACGACAGCTCGATGATCGCCAGTTGCGCGACGATGTCGCGGCGGACGAGGGGCGCGCCGAGGAGGCCCCCGCAGCCGGCCTGCGGCAGCGAGCACGCCAGGCTTTCCGCGACCGCGAAGCCGGCGCGCCGTTCGCCGGCGGAGCCGAGCGGTGTCTGCTCGGAGCGGACGTCCGAGACCTCGTACACGCGGGCGCCGCGGAGCAGGTAGACGTCCTCCTGCATCGCGCGGTCCGGGTTGCGCCAGCTGAGCTCGACCGCGCCCGGCGGCCAGCTTGCGACGGCGGCCTGGGCCTGGCGGCGGCAGCGGGTGCTGGTGGCGTGGAGGAAGAACGCATGCGCTGCGGCGGCGCTCGGGAATGCGTAGACGGCGGCGCCGACGTCGTCGAGGTTCCGCGCCCACCAGCGCAGCTCGTAGCCGCCGGGAAGGCTCGCGCTACCCGGGGTTGGAGCGATCGGCGCGTCGTCCGTCCAGGCGTTCGCGGTCGTGACGGTTCCGCGTGCGTACAGGCGTCCGTATCGCCCCGCCATCGCCGAACGCGCGGCTTCGCGCAGGCCGATCAGCTGAGCGGGGGACACGTCGGCGAGCGGCGGCCCCTGCGCCGGTCCGCACGTGGGGCCGCTGCCGCTCGTGCCCATCAACCCGAGCCCGCTGACCTGGCCCGCGAGCAGGTACAGGAGCAGCACCGCGAGCACCGTCACGAGCAGACTCAGGCGGACGCGCACGTCGAGCAGGATGCGTGCGGCGCTCGCCGACGCTCCTTCTCTCGGCGACGGTTCCTGGTTCATCCCTGCATCCATCGGAAGCCCCAGGCGGCTACTTGACCCGCGCGCCGAATGCCGTCGGGCGCGTGCGGATCGCGGCCTTTGCGGCTCGCGGGTGTCCTGGCGGGTGTCGTTCGGTCGGAAAGAGATGACGGTCGGCTTGAGTTCCGATCACGTGAACGATTGCGGACAAAGAACTTGCAGAGCAATGTCTGAACATGGTACGCTCGGAGCGACGATGCAGACAACTGTCATACATGCCGAGAGGTCGCGCGGTCGCCGAGAGCGTGCGAGAACCGACATCGAGGGGGTATCCGTGATCCGTCGTCTTGCCGTTGTGACCTCTGCCGGCTTGGCCGCCGCATCGCTGCTGCTCACGCTCTCCGCGGGCGTCGCTCAGGCGCGCTGGGGGCCGGGCGCGGCGTGCTCGATCGTGGACTCACCCGTCAACGAACACTGCTACGCGCTGGCCGAACGCAGCGCGAACGACCTCGGCTCGATCCTCTTCGCCGACGAGGAATCGGCGGACGTGTACGACTGGAACACGGGCGCGTTCACGAGCCAGGAGCAGTGGATCGCCTTTCCTCCGAAATCGGGGTGGATCGAGATGGGCCAGCTGGAGGGCTACGGGATCAACTGCTGCACCGTCCATCCGTTTTTCGCGGAGGAAACGCCGGAGCACCAATGGCACATCCGGATCGCCGAAGGGTCGGGCACGAACGTGTACGCCCACTACCTGATCTACGACACCGAACAGAACGGCATCTGGCGGATGTACTGGGGCGAATGGACGGAAATGGAAGGTTACGGCGGCTGGGGGACGATCCGCTTCGGCGAACAGGAAGCGGGCACCGAGGTCGGCACCGAAACGAGGCCGATCGACAACGGACGCGACGAGGTCGCGCGGTGGTTGAACGGGTCGAGCCCCTGGTATCCGTGGAACGGGTCCCGGTACTCGACGATCGTCTCCGGGGCCTTCTGCAGGCACCTCAATCAGGGGCTGCCGGCTGAAGGGAACATCGAATGGAAGGTGGGATCATGCTGAGGAACGTTGCAGCGGCCGCGGTGATCGCGGCGGCGGCCGCCCTGCTGGTGACCGGCGGTCACTCGAGGGCCCGTGCCGCCGGTGCGGCCGGCGAACGGTTCACCAACTACGTCGCCCCGACGGGCGTCCAGATGACAGCGCTCGACGCGCAGGCCGTTGCGCTGCGCTCCGCCCGCATGGCCCACCCGGGAGGGGGCCTCACGCTCACGACGGCGCACTCGACGTTCGCGCGCGCCCACGCCCTGCTGATGGACGGCGCTCCCTCCTCGGCGGATGAAAGCGGACCCGCCGAACGCGCGGAAGAAATGCGCAGCTCCGTATGGGTGACGAGCGTGGCGGCCGGCGCAGGCGGGTCCTTCTCCCCGGTCGCCCCGGTGCCGCGCGGTCGACGGGGCCCGTCTGGAGGTGTGATGGTGGTGGTCACCGACGCCCACACCGGCTTCGTCAAAGAAGAGTACGTCGGGCCCACCGCGCCTGACGTCGGCCTCCTCGGCACGACCGAGACGACGACGGCGGGGGCGGTGGAAGCGGCGGTGGCGCGCAGCGCGCGTCGGGCGCAGGCGAGCGTGCGAGCGACGCCCAGGCTCGGAGCGATCCTCGGCCGGGTGCGCCCGGGACGGGTCGGCTGGCCGGTCACGCTCGCGACCGTCGAGGGCCGTCGCCTGGGGACGAGACGGACGCTCGCAGCCGGGGCAGAAACGGCGGCTGGCGCGTTCGCCTTTCGCGAGCTCGAAGGTCGCTACGTCCTCAGCGCCCCCCGCTGCCGCCGGACGAAGGTCCACGTGCGCGCCCGCGCTACGACGAACGTCGTGCTCAGCTGCGCGGGCGGGTAGCTCAGACGGGCATGACTCTCTCCGACTACCTGCTCGCGGAGCTTCAGGCCTTGGCTGTGCGACCTACGATGCGGGAGTGGCTTTGCGCGCAGCGAAGGTTGGGCGCCGGTTGAGACCAGGGAACCGCCTGCAGCTGTGATTGCTGCGGAGCGCGAGCGCTCGACTGCGTGATCGTCGCCGACGCGAGCGCGATGGTGGAGGTGCTCGCAGGACCAGATGAGTCATGACGGTGACACGCGACCACATCGCCCGCATCGGAACAGCAGCGGCCGTGTGCGTGCGCTGAGCGTTTGCCTTGAGCCGGGAGGGTTGCGACGTGCGACGCCGTCGAGCTAGAGTCCCCCTATGTATCGGCGGCTCCCGAGCACCTTCTACGCCCTGGTCGCGATGGACTTCCTCGTGCAGCCGGCGCTGTTCATTGCCAACGGGCAGAGGCTCGACCCACGAGCATCCGCGTTGTGCTTCCTCGCGCTGCTTCTATACGGCATCGCGCGCGGCTCCTGGCTCGCTTGGGGGTTCCTCAGCGCCTATACGGTGCTCCTCACGCTCGCGGGCCTGCTATCAGTGGGCACGGGTCTCTCTGCGCGGTTGCTCGTGGTGAACATCTACAACCTGGTGACGGTCGCGCTGCTCCTGTCCCCCTCCGTTCGCGCTCATCTCAAAGGTCCCACGGCCGGCTCCCGTGCGGCCACCGTCGTCTGATATTGGCCGCGGAAGAACTCCCTCGCCGGTCGTCCAGCGGTTCGGATGCGCCGCGGGGCGATCACTACCCTGCTGCATAGAAGGAGAAGTTAGTGGCCATCAGCACAAATCAATTCAAAAACGGGAACCACATCGAGGTCGACGGAACGATCTTCAAGATCGTGGATTTCCAGCACGTCAAGCCGGGTAAGGGTGGCGCGTTCGTGCGGACCAAACTGCGTCGGACCTCGGACGGGAACGTGATCGATCGCACGTTCCGGGCCGGCGAGAAGTTCCGTGCAGTCCGCACCGAGTCCCGCAAGATGCAGTACCTCTACGCGGACGGCAGCGACGCCCACTTCATGGACAGCGAGTCCTTCGAGCAGATCGCGGTCCCCGAGGGCGCGGTCGCGGAGCCGCTGCGCTGGCTCACTGCGAGCAGCGAGGTGGACGTGTTGTTCATCGATGACGTCGCATCCGACGTGCAACTCCCGAGCGCCGTGGACCTCGAGATCGCCCAGACCGACCCGGGCCTCCGCGGCGACTCGGTATCCGGGGGCGGCACGAAGCCGGCCACGCTCGAGACGGGAGCGGTCATCCAGGTTCCGCTGTTCGTCGAGCAGGGCGAGCGCGTGAGGGTGGACACCCGCTCCGGCGAGTACGTCGCCCGCGCCTGAATGAGGCGCTCGGAGCAGCGGCGGGCAGCGGTCATCGCTGTCTACCAGCACGACCTCACCGGCCGGCCGCTGGTCGAGACCCTCGGGCCGAACGCGTCGCTGTTCGTCCGTGCGCTCGCCCACGCCGCGGTCGACAGGGCGGAGGAGCTCGACGAGGTGATCGACCGCCACGCCCACGGTTGGTCCGTCCAGCGGATCCAGCCGCTCGAGCGCAGCATCCTGCGGGTAGCGTTGATCGAGATCCTGCACCCGGACGCCGCCCCGGCAACCGAGCCGATCCCCCCGGAGGGAGCGATCGACGAGGCCGTCGAGAGCGCGAAGACCTTCTGCGGCCCCGACGCCCCGGGATTCGTCAACGGCGTCCTCGCGGCGGTCCTGCGCGAGGTGCGAGAGAATGCCGCGAGCAGATGAGCAGCGTCGAGCGACTAGACGATCTGATCAGC
Organism: uncultured Solirubrobacteraceae bacterium; assembly: GCA_963743505.1. GTDB lineage: Bacteria > Actinomycetota > Thermoleophilia > Solirubrobacterales > Solirubrobacteraceae > Palsa-744. Next base: position 261,240 of record CAVUPZ010000001.1, read on the forward strand.
CGCCTCGAGCGGGCTGGCGAGCAGCTGCGCTCCGGGGAGCTGTCCGCTGACGCGGCCGCGACGATGGTCGAGGACTGCGCCGCGCTCGCCACGCAGGCGGCCGCGGAGCTCGAGCAGCTCACACGGGCCGAGGTCCACACGCCAGCGCCCGGCCAGGACTCGCTGCTCTAGGGCGCGCCCGGGTCGTGGACGAGAGCTATCCGGAGCACCTGCGCGAGGAGGTCGAGCGCTACCTGGCCGGGCTGCACTTCTCGAGCGAGTCGATCACGGCCGGGCTCGATGAGGCGATGCGCTACTCGCTGCTGGCGGGCGGCAAGCGGATCCGACCCGTCCTGACGCTCGCAACGGCCCGTGCCGTGGGGATGCCCCAGCGCGAGGTTCTCCCGCTCGCAGGCGCGATCGAGCTGATCCACACCTACTCGTTGATCCACGACGACCTGCCCGCGATGGACGACGATGTCCTGCGCCGGGGCCAGCCGACCTGCCATGTGAAGTTCGGCGAGGACGTCGCGATCCTCGCCGGCGATGGCCTGTACGCGGAGGCCTTCCACCACCTCCTGACCCACCAGCGGGCACCCGCCGAGCGCGTCCTACGGGCCGCGGCCGAGCTGGCTGCGGCGACCGGCGTGAACGGGATGGTCGGCGGCCAGTACGCGGACGTGCGGGCGCTGCTGCCACCCGGGCCGGACTCGCTGCGGCGCCTGCACGAGCTCAAGACCGGGCGGCTGATCGCGGCCTGTGTGCTCTGCGTACTACTGTTGACGGGTGAAGAGGACGGGTCCGGGGCAGATTCCCTCCGTCGCTTCGCCGCGGAGCTGGGTGTGCTGTTCCAGATAATCGACGACATACTCGACGTGACAGGCACCGACGATGAACTTGGCAAGCCCCGCGGCAGCGACGAGCGACACGGCAAGCGGACCTACGTGAGCGAGTACGGGATCGCCCATGCCCGGGAGCTGGCCGCGGAGTCCCACCGGACCGCGGTGGCCGCGCTCGCCGAGCTCGACGGCCGCGCTGGCGCCGGCGAGAGCGCGAGCGCCGCCGGTCCCGCGACGGTGGAGCTGCAGACGATCACCAACTTCATCTACACCCGCAGCTCATGAGCCTGCTCGAGAAGATCGACGGACCCGAGGACCTGCACGCGCTCTCCGACCAGGAGCTCGCCGTGCTGGCCCAGGAGGTCCGTGAGCACATCATCGACACGGTCGGCGAGATCGGCGGGCACTTCGGGGCCAACCTGGGGACGTGCGAGCTGGCGGTCGCGTTGCACTCGATCCTCGAGTCCCCCCGCGACAAGATCCTCTGGGACGTCGGTCACCAGGCCTACCCGCACAAGGTGCTGACCGGCCGCCGGGACGCCCTCTCCACGATCCGCCAGTACGGCGGGCTCGCTCCCTTCTGCTCGATCGCCGAGTCGCCCCACGACATCATGGGTGCCGGCCACGCCTCGACGTCGATCGGCTACGCCGTCGGGATCAAGGAGGGCATGCGCGTGATCGGCGGGGACAGCGGCAAGGTCGTCGCCGTGATCGGCGATGGCGCCATGACCGGCGGGGTCGCGTTCGAGGCGATCAGCCAGGCCGGCGGCATGGGCACCCCGATCGTCGTCGTCCTCAACGACAACGGCATGTCGATCGCGCCGAACGTGGGCTCCCTCTCGCGCTACTTCAACCGCGTCCGCTTGAACCCCAAGCTCTGGCACGCCCGCGCGGAGGTCGAGGGCGGGCTCACCCGCCTGCCGGGCGGGATCGGCTCGGCGGTCGAGCGCCTCGGGCCGCACCTGAAGGAGTCGATCAAGGCCTTCTGGGCGCCGGGGCTGTGGTGGGAGGAGCTGGACTGGGCGTACACGGGCGTGATCGACGGACACGACGTCCGCGCTCTGCGATGGGCCCTGCGTGAGGCGCTCGCCGCCGAACGTCCCGTGGTGCTCCACATCGCCACCGTCAAGGGCAAGGGCTTCGCCCCGGCCGAGGAGGGCGGCCTTGAGGGGATGGAGCGCTGGCACGCCGCCAAGCCGCACTCGATCCTCAACGGCTCGCCGACCCGCGCCCGTCCCGCCTCCAAGCGCTCGGGCTCGGCGCGGGCGAGCACGCCACCCCAGTACACCCAGGTCTTCGGCGACGCGCTCGTGCGGGAATGCGAGCGCGACGCCCGCGTCGTCGGGATCACCGCCGCGATGAACTCCGGCACGGGCCTCAGCATCCTGCAGAAGGCGATGCCCGACCGCTACTTCGACGTCGGCATCGCCGAGCAGCAGGCGATCCTGTTCGCCGCCGGGCTCGCGCTCGAGGGAATCAAGCCCGTCGCTGCGATCTACTCGACGTTCCTGCAACGGGCGTATGACCAGATCGTCCACGACGTGTGCCTGCAGAGGCTCAACGTGGTCTTCGCGATGGACCGGGCCGGTCTCGTCGGCGACGACGGGCCCACCCACCACGGCGCGTTCGACATCGCCTACCTACGGTGCCTGCCGAACATGGTCCTGATGGCCCCCCGCGACGAGGCCACGCTCGTCCACATGCTCCGCACCGCCCTCGAGTACGACGATGGGCCGATCGCGCTGCGCTACCCCCGCGGCGAGGGGACCGGCGTGCGCCTGCCCCTGGTCGGCAAGCCGATCGCGATCGGCAGGGGGGAGATCCTGCAGGAGGCCCCACCGACGACGTCCGGCCGGCGTGTTGCGCTGATCGGCTACGGCAGCGGAGTCGGCAAGGCCCTCGAAGCCGCCGCCGAGCTCTCTCGCGGGGACATCGCCGTGACCGTCGCCGACGCCCGCTTCGCCAAGCCGATCGACGCCGGGCTGATGGCGCAGCTCGCCGCCGAGCACGACCTGCTCGTCACGGTCGAGGAGGGCGTTCTCGCGGGCGGCTTCGGCTCAGCCGTGTGGGAGACGCTCAACGAGGCCGGCAGCACGCCACGGATCCTGCGGGTAGGGCTGCCGGACCGCTACGTCACCCACGGCAAGCCCGCCCTCCTTTACGAGGAGGTCGGCTTCACCGGCAAGCGCATCGCCGAGCGCATCGCGGCGGCCATCCACGACCGCCCCTCGGCGGTCATCGACGCCTGATCTGAGCGAGCCTCGGCCGGTGCGCGCCCGGGCGCCTCGAGCCGCCCGCGGCGGGCGCTTGCACAACCCAGTCAGCCGCCCGCGTCGCTGGCGCCCGAGCGGTGCTGAAAAAGAAACGGCCCGCTGGGGAAAGCGGGCCGTTTCAGGGAGGAGGGATTCAGGAGAGAAGATATTGCTGCTCTCTGGATCGCGATGAATGATGGCGATCGCTGCCACGCCGCTGTGTGACATCGATCACAGTGGCAAGTCTTTGCAGAAGTGGCGGATCGCACGAAGTGCGGGCAACCGCGTAGTATCGGCCTGTGCGCACCGATCCCGCCGACACGGGTGGGTTGTTCATCGGGCGACGGCCAGGCACCGCGCCGACGCATTTCCGCGTGCCCCCGAAGCCTGGGAGCGCGACGCGCCAGCGCCTCGACGGCTACCTCGGCCACCTAGTCGTTGGCGCAATCGCCGCCCTGTCCCTGCTCTGCTGGGGACCTATCCCGCTGGCCTGCCTATGGATCGGGTCCGAGGTTGACTACCTCTCGGGAAGCATCTTCCTCGGCATCGTCGTGGCGTTCCTGGCGCTGTTCCCGCTGTTGTTCGGGGCCCTTCTGCTGCTGCAACGACTAGACAGCACGTGGGTTCTTGTGCGCCGCGCCTCAGGGCACGATCAGCGCACGGGGGTGATGGCAAGGATCTTCGCCGCGACTGCCCTCGTCTGCGCGGCCGGGTTCACGTTCTGGTTCGTTGTGATCCACGGCCCCGGATCGAGCATCATCCCCAGCGCCGGCGAAACGCCGTCGTTCTGGCCAGGCTGAACCGTTACGACCGTCCCCGTCTCGCGTTTTGCGCGGCTCGACGCCGAGCGGCGGCTCCCGCCGCCTAACGGCGGTCGAGCCAGCGCGCGTAGCTCAGTGGTCAACGGTTCCTGTAGCGGGTTCCAAAGAGCAGCCGACTTTGTGGGCCGGGCCCACTGCCCCTGATGTTGTACACCCCTCCGCTGCTGGTCCAGTCGCCCCTAACGCTCCGCAGCGCGCTTTGTGTGCCGATCAGCACCCTGCTGGCGCGGGCCGTCGGGCCTAACTCGCAGGTTCGGCGGGTGGAGCGGGTGGGGCGGGTGCTGACGGGGTTTTGCCGGGCGCGGGTGCTGGTGGCGCCGGTGGCGCGGGGGCCGGGTCGGGAGTATCTGGCCGCGCGGCTTTCTTGAGGTTGCCGAAGAACTCATCACGCTTCGGCACCGCTGCCGTGTAGCCCGTGGGCGTCTCCTCCGTCTGCGGCTGGTCCTTCTCGTCGTCGGGCATGGTCCACGAAGGGTAGCTGTCGATGGTCGAGCAACTTGAGGCGATCTTCGACCGTCTCGACCGCGCATTAGCTGCAACTGCGCCGCTTCTGTGCAAGGGTTCGCCACCGATGGAGAAGCGCCGCCTCGACACCCTGCTGGCCGAGCGGGGCCTGTTCGCATCGCGTACCCGGGCGGCCGCGTCGGTGATGGCGGGCCAGGTCCGCGTGGGCGTCGGCGAACGGCGCGCCGCGAAGCCGGGCGAACTCGTGTCTGTGGACGAGCCACTCCTCGTGCAGGCCCCTCCCGCGTTCGTCTCCCGCGGCGGGATCAAGCTCGAGAACGCCCTCGCCGACAGCGGCCTCGAAGTCGCTGGCCGCACGGCCATCGACGTCGGCGCTTCCACGGGGGGTTTCACCGACTGCCTGCTGAAGCGGGGCGCCGACGCCGTGATCGCCCTGGACGTGGGCTACGGGATCCTCGACTACGGGCTTCGCACAGATCCCCGCGTGCTCGTGATGGACCGCGTCAACGCCCGCTCGCTGACCCCGGCGATGCTCGCGGCCGCGCGCCCCGACGGCGGGCCGACGCCGGACCTCGCCACCGTCGATGTCTCCTTCATCTCGCTGGGCAAGGTCCTCGGGGCCGTGCTCGCCTGCCTCGCCCCCGGGTACGACGTCCTCGCCCTCGTAAAGCCGCAGTTCGAGCTCGGGCGCGGGCGCGTCGGCAAGGGCGGCGTGGTGCGCGAGGCGGCCGACCGCCGCGACGCCCTGATCGCCGCCGGCGCTCGTGCGATCGAGCTCGGCGCCGCCGTTCGCTCCTACCATTCCTCCGGCCTGGCCGGTCCGAAGGGAAACCGCGAGAGCTTCGTGTGGCTGAGCGACCCTGCCACGGGGGCGGGAACCCGCGAGCCGGCCGAGCTGGCAGCGCTTGCCGCCGAGGTCGAGCCGTGAGGCAGTTCACGGTCCTCACCCATCGCCGCCCGGAGGAGACCCGCTCGACGCTCGACCTGCTGGCCAGGCGGGCGGCCGAGGCCGGCGTGGCCCTGCGGCTGGACCGGGAGGAGACGGCCAAGCACCAGCTCGCGCCCGGCCCCGGCCTGATCCTCGACGCCGACGTGATCGACGACGTCGAGCTGTGCATCGTCCTCGGTGGCGATGGGACGATCCTGCGAGCGCTCCAGCTCTACGCGAACACGGAGGTGCCCGTGTTCGCGATCAACTTCGGCGAGATCGGATTCCTCGCCACCGTCGAGCCGCAAGACATCGAAGATGGCATCAGCCGCGCCCTGAGCGGGGACTTCGAGTTGCTGCGGCTGCCCGCGATCGTGCTCGACCGCCCCGCGGGCAACCTCGCGGCCATCAACGACGTCGCGATCCATCGCAAGGTCGGCGAGCGGGTCGCCGAGCTCGCCTACTCGCTCGATGGCGAGGAAGCGGGCAGCGTCCGCTGCGACGGCCTCGTCGTCGCCACGCCAGCCGGCTCGACCGGCTACAACCTCGCCAACGGGGGCCCCGTGATGGCCTGGGGGGTGGCGGGCTTCGTTGTCTCGTTCATCGCCCCGCACTCGATGACCGCGCGCGCTCTGGTCGTCGCACCGGGCGATCGCCTCACCATCTACAACCGCTCGGGCGAGCCCCTCGACATCGCCGTCGACGGGCGTCCGTCGGGGGAGATCACCGCTGGCGAGGCGATCCACGCCCGCTTCGCCCACGACGTTGGCACGATCGCCCAGCTGCCGGGCTCCTCCTTCTACCGGCGCCTGCGCGAGAAGTTCGGCCGCCTGGCTAGGTAGACCCGCCGGGCCAGCCCCTCGGCCGGTCGCACGTGGGCCAGCGACCGACCTGCTCAGGCGGGCGGGATCGCCCGGTGGGCGGCGATGTCCGTCTCGGCCTGCTCGGCGTCGCCGCCACGCTGCATCGAGGCGATGAAGCCGTCGAGCTGCTGACGCGAGAAGCGGCGCTGGCCACCGGGGGTCCGATAGCAGCCGATGTGGCCCGCGTCGGTCCAGCGGCGGACGGTCGCCAGCGAGACGCCGAGGTAGACAGCGGCCTGTGAGCTGGTGAACACGAGCTGCTTGGCGTTGCGGGGGATGGGAGCAGCGGAGGAAAGGGTCATGGAGGACCTCTCGTCAGAAAGCTCCCAGAACTTGAGCGGCGCGGAGCTTTGTGGACGTTTCGGCCAAGACTCCTGCAAACTGCGGGATCTGCAAGCAAACGTGCAGAGCCAGAAACGCGACTGGCCATCCGTTCAGATCTCCGCTATGGTGCCCAAAGCTACTCAACTGTGGTCGAATCTACGGGCAGGGTGGCCCGGTGGCGACCAGCCCTCTACGGACGAACAGCAGCGCTAGGAGATAGAAATGGCCGAGTGGCCGCACAAGTAACAGGTTCTGAGCAGTCTTTGTGAGGGCGCTCCGGGTTCGGAGCGCCCTCACTGTTTGTTGCTCGTGGCTCGTTGGCCGAGCTGCGACAGGCCCGCGAGTAGCTCGCGGCGAACGCTGGCCTGATCCGCCGGCCGGGCTGGCTGCGTCTGGGCAAGCTGGCTCACCCGTCGCTCGAAGTCGAGCTCGGTTTCGAAGTCGGCCTGCTGGGCGAAGGTCGGACCCTCCCGATCGAGCACGGCGACGAAGCCCTCCACCAGGTCGGGGTCGAGCTGGCCGGCCTCGGCGGAGCGTCTGAGCTCGGTGACCGCCTCCTCGGCGGGCATCGGGTCGCGGTAGCTGTCGGGCGCCGTCATCGCATCGTAGTTGGAGCAGACCGCGACGATCCGCGAGCCGAGCGGGATCTCGTTGGCGATCAGTCCCGCCGGGTAACCCCGCCCGTCGATGCGCTCGTGGTGGTAGAGGATCGCGTCGGCGACGTCGCCGTAGCCGTCGAGGGTCCCGACCAGGATCGCCCCCTCCTGGGGGTGCCGACGCACGCTCTCGTAGTCGCGCTCCTCGAAGGAGTCCGCGTGCAGCAACCTGTCCGGCCAGGTGAACTTGCCGATGTCGTGGAGCAGGCCGGCCGTGTGGATCAGGTCCTGCTCGTCCTCGTCGCAGCCGATCTCGGCAGCGAGGGCCTTGGCGTATTGGGCCACCGCCGCCGCATGGCGGGCGGTCCGCCGGTCGCGCATCGCCAGAGCCCGGACCAGCGTTCGCAGGACCCCCAGTTGCAGCCCCACGAGCTGGCGGGAGCGCGCGAGCAGGGCCTCCGCCCGGTCCTCCGAGCGCAGCAGCGCCACGGTCAGCCGCTGGACGATGAACAACACCACCAAGGCGGCGAACAGGGCCGGCGGCCCGACCCCCCGATAGGCCACCGCGAGAGCGGTCGCGAGAACGCCTGCCGCGAACTCGCCCGGCAGGACCGGGACCAGCTCGCGGACCTCGCGCTTGAACGGGATGTTTTCGTTGACCGTGTTGCCGACGCTGAACAGCAGGAACGAGAGCCCCGTGGCCACCACGAAGGCCCCGAACAGGATCAGCCCGAGGCTGAGCGAGTGCGTCGCACCGCGCACGGCGCCGGTATTGAAGGCGCTCGTGAGTTCCCGCACGATCATCCCGCCGATGAACGGCACCGCCGCGTAGCTCGACAGGTTCGCCAGCCAGTCGAAGGGGGGTACGCGCCGGACCGCCGATGTGAAGACCATCGCCGCGACCCCGCACGCGGCTGCCGGCACCGGCCCCAGCAGGCCCATCGCCAGCACGATCGCGATCAGGGACGCGCTCAACTCGCCACCGCGGATCTCGACGCTGAACCACTCCCCGAGCAGCGCGAGCAGCAGCAGCAGCACGACCAGCGAGGCCGGATGCCATTCCTGCGCACGCCCGAGCTCGGCGGCGGCCGCGATCGTACCCGCCAGCAGGAGGAGCTGAGCTGCCCAGAATGCTCGCCGGCTGTTGCCCCAGGGGACCATGGACGTCTGTCGTACTTAACGGCCGACAGGACGTCGCACTAAAGGGGGTCTTGTCGCTCAGGCCGCCGTGCGTCCCGCCGCGGAGGCCTTGGGCGCCTCGTCCGCGACGACGGCACGCCTCAGCGCCAGCGCCGCTATGCGCACGAGCGCGACCGTGCTCGCGCAGGCACCGATCCCGACGATCACGAACGCGCTGCGCGGGGTGGTCAACGCGACCAGGATGCCCCCGAGCACGAGTCCGGCTGCCAGCGCCAGCGCGCCGAGCGCTTCGACCGCCCCCATCATCCGACCCTGGAGCCGCCCGGGTGTCAGCCGCTGGACGAGGCTGATCAGCGACGGCCACTGGAGCCCGTTGCCGATCCCGCCCACGACCCCTGCCACGCACGCCAGTGACAGCGACGGCGCGACTGCCAGGCCGAGGTAGGCGAGTCCCACCAGGAGCGTGCCGGCGCCGAGCAACTCATCCAGGGGGCGTCGGATCATGCGGGCGAAGAGCAGGCTGCCGAGCACCGCGCCGACTCCCCACATCGCGAGGATCAGGCCGAGGCCCCGGTCTCCGGCGTGCAGCGTCACCTTCACGAAGGACACCTCGATCGGCGCCCCCGTCTCGATGAAGACCATTGCGACGGTCTCGGCGACCAGCAGCCAGCGCAGCATCGCCACGTCGTTGATGTGCCGCCAGGCCGCCGCCAGGCGCGCCCGCACCGAGTTCCCGACGGCCTCCTCGACGTGCGGACGCAGATCCAGCAGCAGGCCGCCGATGATCAGGAACGAGCCGACGTCGACGAGCAGGGCCACAGGCGCGCCGGCGCTCGCCACAAGCGCCCCGCCGAGCGCGGGTCCCACGACGAACGTCAGCGAGAACGAGACGTTCAACGCCGCGTTGGCTCGCCGTTCCGCCTCGGCGGCCACGTCCTCCTCGAGCTCCTGGTCCGCTCCGGGGCCGAGGCCGCCGGCGCCCGCGCCAACCGCCGCGCGGGCCGCCCGCGCGGTCTCCGCCCGCAGCAGCGCGCTCGCGGCAAGCGCGGCGGTGCCGTCGACGGCGACCAGGATCAGGATCCCCGCCAGCGAGAACCCGTAGGCGATGATCGCCGCCATCGCCGCCGTCGTCACGGCCTCCACGAAGTACAGCGCGCTCAGCTCGCTGCGTCGCGGCGAGGCCTCCACACGGGCCACGAGGGCGGGCACGGCGAACGCCGGCAGGGCCTGGCCGGCGAACAGCAGCGCGGCTACCGCGAGCGCGCTGTGGGTGTGGTCGTAGACCGCCACCACGAGCGCGAGCAGGCCGAACCACTCGCCGAGGCGGTTGACGGTGTAGGCGACGAGGATCCGCCGGACGCGTGTGGAACCGAGCGCGGTGCTCACGCCCCCACGCTAACTGCTGCCAGCGACGGCTGGGAGGGCCGGCAGGCGGCTGTCACGGGAGGGCGGGGGCCCTCGTCGCACCGTCCCCCGCGGCGCCCGCGGGCGCCTTCGCCCTCGTATCCGCGTCGATTCGGTCCCCCATAGCCGCTACCTTGTCCCCCGGATGGACGATGGCACCCCAGGTGTGACTCGACCGATCGATGTGATCATCGCCGATGACCACTCCGTCGTCCGCGATGGGGTGCGCGCTGTGCTGCAGCGCGAGGCCGGCGAGTTCCGTGTCGTCGCCGAGGCCGCCGACATCCCCGCGATGGTCAGGCTCGTGCGTGAGCACAAGCCCGACCTGTTGACGCTCGATCTGACGATGCCCGGCGGATCGAGCCTCGGCGCACTGCCGTCGTGCTTCATCGCCCACCCAACGCTCGCCGTGGCGATCCTGACGATGCGCGAGGACCCCGAGTACGCCCGCCAGGCGCTGCGGGCCGGCGCGCGCAGCTACGTCCTCAAGGAGGCCGAGCCCGCCGAGCTGCTGCAGGCCTTCCGGCTCGCGGTCGCGGGCGGCAACTACCTGCACCCACGGCTGGGGGCGCTGATGGCCACCGGCGAGGAGGGCGCCGCCGAGGGCGTCGTCCTCAGCGAGCGCGAGCGCGAGGTCGTGCGGCTGATCGCAAACGGCTACACCAACCCCGAGATCGCCGAGCGCCTGAACGTGGCCGAGCGGACGGTCAAGACCTACCGCGCCCGCGCGATCGAGAAGCTCGGCTTCTCCTCCCGGGCCGAGATCACCGCCTACGTCCGCCGCATCGGCCTCGCGGACTAGAAGCGCACGCTACACCGCGCTCGCCACCGGGAAGAGGGCCGCCGTCTAGAGCAGCTGGCGCTGCTCGCGCGCCGTCGGGCGCCCCGCGAGGGGGACGGTGAGGGACACGACCGTGCCGCCGCCCGGAGCGCGGGCCCACTCCAGCTCGCCGCCCACGAGCTCGGCGCGCTCGCGCATGCCTCCCATCCCGAAGCCTCCCTCGAGGCCGTCGCCACGCGGCCCGAGCGAGCTCGCTTCGGGCAGGCCGCGGCCGTCGTCGGTGACCGCGGCCGTGACGACGCCGTCGCGGGCGCTGACGCTCACGACCGCCTGGGTCGCCTGGGCGTGCCGGCTGACGTTCGTCAGCGCCTCCTGCAGGACGCGGTAGATCGTGCTCTCGAGCTCCGGGTCCAGGCGCTCGCCGACGCCCGGTCCGTCGCCGTTGAGCGCCTCCGAGAGGTCGATCTCGGTTCTCACTTCGAGCCCGTCCATCGCCTGTGCGCGGCGCGCGAGGGCCTCGAGCGCCGCCGCCAGGCCAAGGTCGTCGAGGGCGGCCGGCCGGAGCTCGGTGATCAGGTGGCGCAGGCCGTCGATCTCCGTGCCGAGCCCCTCGAGAACCGTGTCGACGGCCGCGCTGAGGGCGTTCTCGTCGTGGAGGTCGCGGGCGTTGGCGAGCGCCAGGCGCAGCGCGCCGATCCCCTGGATGCTCTCGTCGTGGATCTCACGTGCCCAGCGCGTGCGCTCGCGCTCGCGCGCTTCCATCCCGTAGCGCAGACGTTCGATCTCCACCGAGCGCTCGGCGGCGAGGCGCTGCGAGACGCTCGCTGCGAACGCGCTCAGGGCCTGGCGGTCCGCGCCGCGGAACGTGCCGTCGCGACGCAGCGCGATCACGATGCCGCCGCCGTGGCCCTCCAGGTTGAGGGGCTCGACGAGCGCCGAGCGCGCGTCCAGCCCGAGTTCGTGCAGCCACGGGGCGTCCTGCCCCCGGGGACGATCCAGCGCCACGGCTTCGCCCGCCTTGTAGAGGGTGCCGAGCGCGCTGCCCTGAACCGGCACGATCCGCACCCGCACGCTGCCCCCACTGGCCGCGGCCACCCGCAGCTCCCCGCGCTCCTCGATCACGATCACGAGGTTGCTGGCATCGAGCAGGGCGAGTCCACGGTCGCCCATCAGGCGCAGCAACCACAGCTCCGATCCACTCAGCACGGGATCGATTATGAAGACGTGGTCGGGCCGACCGCTGGCCGCGACCGAGCCCCGCCCCCGAGAGCCTCCTCCTCGGCCCGGTCGAGGCCCGGCCGTGCCTGGCCGCTGAGGGCCTCCTCGCCGTTGCGGGCGAGGGTCGCGCTGCGCATCTGCCCCAGCAGGTCCTGGGGCGACATGTCGGCGCGCCACGCGGCCAGCGCGAGCGAGACGCGCAGCGGGTTGCGCTCCCCATGCGCTTCGACCTTGATCGTCCGCAGCCTGCCCATGATCCGCCTCGCGACCACCTCGCCACGGGGGCCGTCGGCTCCCGGCAGCACCACGAGCAGCTCGCCGCCGTCGGGCCGGCCGACGCGGTCGAATCGGCGCAGCTGCTCGCGCAGCGCCTCCGCGACGTAGGCGAGCGTCTGCTCCGACAGCTCGGCTGCCGTGCTCCCGGGCCAGCTCGTCGAGATCCTCGATCTGCACGAGCAGGCAGCTCAGCTGCGTGCCGTGGCGTTCGGCTCGACCGATCTCCTCGTCCAAGCGGACGATCACCTCGGCCGCGGACAACGCCCCGCCGCCGCCTCGTGTGAGCGGCTCTGCACGCTGGTTGCGGTCTCTGGCGGCCATGCCGTTGTAGCGGACGAGTGTACGCCGCGGTGCGGGGATCCATTCCCTCGGTCCCGGACAACGATACGCCTTCGGGGTGCCGCTGAGAAGGGGCGCGAGCCGGCCTTCCAGGAAGCTGACGCTCGCGACCGTGCGATCCGTCGGCGCTCGCTGGTACACCTGCCGGATGCTGCAAGAGCTGCGCGTGGAGAACCTGCTCCTGATCGAGCGTGCCGAGCTACGGCTCGCGCCGGGCCTGAACGTGCTCACGGGCGAGACGGGCGCCGGCAAGACCGTGCTCGCGCAGGCACTCGACCTGCTGCTGGGCGGGCGTGCCCGTGGCGGCGTCGTCCGCCCGGGGGCGAGCGAGGCCTACGTGGAGGGCGTCTTCGAGCTGCCGGCCCCGCTGCGGGAGCAGCTCGGCGATCGCCATCAGCCCGGACGCCCAGGAGCTCGTGCTGGCCCGGCGCGTGGGCGCCGACGGCCGCACGCGGGCATACGTCGGCGGGCGCTCGGCCGCGGTCGCCGACCTGCGGGACGCCGGAACGGCGCTGCTCAGCCTTCTACGGACAGCACGAGCATCGCAAGCTGACCCTCGCGAGCGCCCAACTCGAGATCCTCGACGGCGTCTGCGGGCCCGCCCAGGCCGAGCGCCTTGCCGCGTGCGCGGAGGCGTACGCCCGCGCCCGTGTCCTCGAGGGGCGCCTGCACGAGCTCGGCGACCTCGCCGCCCAGCGGGACCGGGAGCTCGACCTGCTCGACTTCGAGCTCGGCGAGATCGACACGCTCGCCCCCGACGAGGACGAGCGCACGGCCCTGCTGGCCACGCGCGAGCGCCTGCGCCGCGCGGACGCGCTCCGCGCGGCCGCCGCCGGTGGGCTGCAGGCGCTGGCGCCCGACTCCGACGCGCCCGCTGCGACGCAGCTGATGGCCCGGGCGCTCGGGCCCTTGCAGGCGCTGGCCGGCGTCGACCCGGTGCTGGACGCGCTCGGCGAGCGCGTCCAGACGCTCCTGATCGACTCGCAGGAGCTCGCCGGTGAGCTTCGCGACTACTGCGACGGGGCCGCTGGCGCCGAGCTCGGCGACGGCGGCGAGGGTGGCGCGCCGCGGTCGCTCGAGGAGCTCGAAGAACGCCTCTCGGCGATCGAACGGCTCGCCCGCAAGCACGGTGGCAGCGTGACGGGGGTGCTCGCGTTCGCCGAGGGCGCCCGCGCCCGGCGGGAGGAGCTCGCCGGTGCCGAGCTCGCCCTCGCCGACGCGAACGAACAGCTCGAGACGGCGCGGTCCACGCTCGAGGAGGGCATGGCGGCGTTGCGGGCGGCGCGGCTGGCGGCCGCGGGGCCGTTCGCAGCCGCCGTGCGGGAGCAGCTCGGGGAGCTCGCGATGGGCGAGGCGAGCTTCGAGGTGCGCGTTGGCGAATCCGAGCCCGGCCCGAGCGGAGCCGACACCGTCGAGTTCCTGATCGCCCCGAACCCGGGCGTGCCGGCCGGTCCGGTCCGGGAGATCGCCTCCGGCGGCGAGCTCTCCCGGGTGATGCTCGCGATCATGGGCGCCGCCGAGAGCTCCGCGGGCGAGACGACGCTCGTCTTCGACGAGGTCGACGCGGGCATCGGCGGGCAGACGGCACGCGCCGTCGGCGCTCGCCTGCGCGAGCTGAGCGAACGCAGGCAGGTGCTGTGCATCACCCACCTGCCCCAGATCGCCTCGCTCGCCGACCGCCACTTCTCGATCGTCAAGGACACGACGGCGGCGCCGACGCGCACGACCGTGCTCGAGCTCGCCGAGGCCGAGGTGCTCAGCGAGCTCGTCCGCATGCTCGGCGCCGACAGCGAGGACAGCGGCGCCCGCCGCCACGCGCGCCAGCTTCGCCGGGCCGCCTGAGCTTCGATCGCTGCTGCGCCGCCGACGCGACCGCGTCACCCCCTCGCCCGCCGGGCGTCCGGGCAGCGAGCTGCCCGTCCGCCCGTCGGGGTACGGTCCAGCGATCCACGCGAACTAGACTCTTGGGGCAGGCCCTCATGACCTCGCACCACTCCGACCGACACGCCCAAGCGCCCAGCAAGACCCGGTTCATCTTCGTGACCGGCGGCGTGGTGTCCTCGCTCGGCAAGGGGATCGCCTCCGCGTCGCTGGGACGCCTGCTCGTCTCGCGTGGCCTGACCGTGGGGCTGCAGAAGTTCGACCCGTACATCAACGTCGACCCCGGCACGATGTCCCCCTACCAGCACGGGGAGGTCTTCGTCACCGAGGACGGCGCCGAGACCGACCTCGACCTCGGCCACTACGAGCGCTTCACGGACGCCAACACCAGCCGCGCCTCGAACGTCACCGCCGGCGGCATCTACGACACGGTCATCCGCCGCGAGCGCCGCGGCGACTACCTCGGCGGCACAGTCCAGGTCGTGCCCCACATCACCGACGAGATCAAGCAACGGATCTCGCTGATCGCCGAGTCCAGCGACGTCGACTTCGTGATCACCGAGATCGGCGGGACGGTCGGGGACATCGAGTCGCTCCCGTTCCTGGAGGCGATCCGCCAGTACCCGGTCGACGTCGGGCGGCGCCGCTGCATGTTCATCCACCTCACGCTCGTCCCCTACATCGGCCACGCCGGCGAGCTGAAGACGAAGCCGACCCAGCACTCCGTCAACGAGCTGCGAAGGATCGGGATCGCGCCGGACATGTTGATGTGCCGCTCGGAAACCTACCTCTCGCCGGAGATCCGCAAGAAGATCGCCCTGTTCGCGAGCCTGCCCACGGAGGCGATCGTCTCCGCGTGCGACGTCGACAACATCTACCGCGTCCCCCTCACCTTCCGCGAACAGGGGGTCGACGACTTCATCCTCGAGCACTTCGGCCTGGAGGCCCCGGCTCCCGAGCTCGCCCGCTGGAAGGAGCCGATCGAGCGCTCCGCCCGCGCCACCAGAACGGTACGGATCGCGCTCGTGGGCAAGTACGTCCAGCTCGAGGACGCCTACCTGTCGGTCTCCGAAGCCCTGCGCCACGCCGCCTCGCTGCAGGACAGCAGGGTCGAGATCGACTGGATCGACTCCGAGCAGCTCGAGCGCGATGACGGCTCGCTGGCCGAAGAGGAAGGAGCCGAGGTCGCGGAGGATGCCGCCACCGACCCCTACGAGCTGCTGGCCCGCGCCGACGGGATCCTGATCCCCGGCGGCTTCGGCGGGCGTGGGATCGAGGGCAAGATCGAGGCCGCCAGGGTGGCGAGAGAGGGCAGGATCCCGTACCTGGGCATCTGCCTCGGCATGCAGGTGGCCGTGGCCGAGTTCGCCCGCAACGTCGCCGGCATGGAGGGGGCCAACTCGACCGAGTTCGATATCGAGACGCCGTTCCCGGTGATCGACCTGCTGCCCGAGCAGAAGGAGGTCGCCGATCTCGGCGGCACGATGCGCCTGGGCGCCGACCCGATCAAGCTCCACGACGACACGATGGCGCGGGAGATGTATGGAGAGGCCGTCATCTACGAGCGCCACCGCCACCGCTACGAGGTCAACAACATGCTGCGCAAGCGGCTCACGAACGCCTCCGGCGAGGGCCCTGGCGACGCCCTGAGAATCTCCGGCACCTCGCCCGACGAGCGGCTCGTCGAGCTGATCGAGCTCGAGCACCACCCCTTCTTCGTCGCGTCGCAGTTCCACCCCGAGTTCAAGTCCCGTCCCGAGCGCCCGGCGCCGTTGTTCCGTGGCTTCATCGCCGCCGCCCTCCTGCGGGCGGGCGAACGGGAGGGCTGGCCGCACGCACCCCAGGCCGACGCCGACGCCGATCCCGCGGGTGCCGGCTCGCCGGGCACCGACGTGCGCGTGAAGGACGCCCGCCAAGGGGCGGGCGACGCGGGTGAGCGGCGCCCCGTCTGAGGCGGCCCGCCAGGACGCCTCCACGCCGCGGGCGGGGGCGCTCGAGCGCCGCCACCTGAGTTCCTCGTTCATCGAGCTCTGCCGGATCGAGAGCCCCTCCGGGAGCGAGCGCGCCTGCGCGGAGCGGGTCAAGGAGGAGCTGCGGGCCGTGGGGATCGACGTGCAGGAGGACGGCGTCGGTCCGCTCGTGGGCTCCGACTGCGGCAACCTGCTGGCTCGCATCCCCGCCGCCCCCGGGGCGCGCGGCGTGCGCAACACGGCCGGAGAGCCCCGGTCGCTGATGCTGTGCGCCCATCTCGACACGGTGCCGCTGCAGGCCCCGGTGGACCCGGTCCTGATCGACGGCGCCTACGAGAACGCGAACCCCGCCATCCTCGGCGCCGACAACAAGGCCGCCGTGGCCGTCCTGCTGTCGCTCGCCCGCCAGCTCGCCCGTGAGGGGTCCCCGATTCCGCTCGAGCTCGTGTTCACGGTCGGCGAGGAGGTCGCCCTCGCGGGTTCGAGGGCCTTCGACGCCGGCGTCCTCGAGAGCGGGTTCGGATATGTGTTCGACCACGCCACCCCTCTCGGAGAGGTGATCGTCGGCTCGCCGAGCCACTACCGGATCGAGGCCACCTTCCGCGGCGCCGCCGCCCATGCGGGGATCCGTCCCGAGGACGGACGCAGCGCGATCGTCGCGGCCGCCCGAGCGGTCGTGTCGATGCCGCTCGGGCGCCTCGATGAGGAGACGACCGCGAACGTCGGCACGATCGCCGGCGGCAGCGCGATGAACGTCGTCCCCGAAGCCTGCTCCCTGCTGGCGGAGGTACGCTCGCTCGACGACGCCCGCGCCGAGGGGCTCGTCGCCGAGATCGTCGACAGGATCCACGAGGCCGCCAACGACCACGAGTGTGACTGCGACGTCGACGTGAGCGTCCAGAGGACGTTCGCCGGCTACATGCTCGCGCCCTCCTCGCCGGCTGTGCGGGTCGCCGACGCTGCCCTCCGCGCGTGCGGGTACGAGCCCGTCCACGTCAGCTCGGGCGGGGGCTCGGACGCGAACGCCCTGATCGCCCAAGGGTTCCCCACGGTCAACCTCGCCAACGGCACCGAGCGCAACCACGAGCCGGGCGAGCGCGTCACCGTCGACGCCCTCGAGGGGATGCTCGACGTGGCTCTGGCCCTGGTCGATCAGACGGCGGCACTTGCCGGCGGCGCGTCGGTGTAGCTTCCAGCGGCGATGCTCAAGCTGCGTCCCGCGATCGTCATCGAGAGCGACCCGATCGACCCCGCCGCCACCGGGGCCCACGGCGGGCGCCCCGAGCAGCGGCTGCTCGTCCAGCTGACCGGACCCGACCGCGCAGGCGAGCGGCGGCGGGCGATCGCCGACGTGCGCCTGGTGGGAGCCTCGGAGCCCCGCGACCGGCTGATCGTGAACGTCCAGGCACTCGACCTCGACCTCGAGCTCGGCGCGGGCGGTTGCGATGTCGTCCACGTCAACCTCACCCGGGGCCTCGTCGGAGCGGGCACCGAGGGGGCGGCCGTGATGAAGCTCGGCTCCACAAGCCTCCAGCATGCGGTCGTGCCCGTCGACGACGAAGATCTGGCGGTGCCGCTCGAGCGCCCGACGGCCGTGCTCGCCTCGCACGGACAGCTCGCGCCGGTCGCGTGGGCGTTCGCCCGCGCCGCCCCGGGAATGACGCTCGGATATGTCCAGGGCGACGGCGGGGCGCTGCCCGGCGGGCACTCCCGCACCGTGGCGCTGCTGCGCGAGCAGGGCCTGCTCGCCGGTCACCTGACCGCGGGACCGGCCTTCGGGGGGGACGCAGAGGCGATCACGACCGCCGGGGCGATCCACCACGGCCTGCACACGCTCGGCTGGGACGCCGCCGTCTGCGGTCCCGGGCCGGGCATGGCCGGCTCAGCGTCCTCGCTCGGTCACGGCGGTATGGCCGCCCTCGACAGCGCCCACGTTGCCCTCGCGCTCGGCTGTCCGACACTGCTCGTGGCGCGGATGTCATCGGGCGAGGAGCGCCGAGGCCAGCGCGGCATCTCCCAGCACACGCTGACCGTGCTCGACCTGCTGCTCGAGCCGGTGACCGTCGCCCTGCCCGCGGGGATGCGCTCGCCGGTCGGCAACGACCTGCGGGCCGGTCTCGGCTCGGTGTTCGCCGGCTCCCGCGAGGAGCGCCCCCAGGCCGGGCTCGACGTTGCCCGGCCCGTTCGCATCACCCGCCACGACTGGCGCCGGGCCGAGGTCGACCTCCCCGCCTTCGCGGCCAGCGGCCTGCCTGCTCGCACGATCGGCCGGACGATCACCGGGGACCCCCTGTTCTTCGCGTCCGCGCTCGCCGGCGGGGCCGCCCTCGCGGAGCTGGTCGCCAGCAGCGATCGCCGGGAGGAGCTCGAAAGCGCGTGAGCGAGTTCGTCGCGCTCGGCGGGGAGACCGTCTACCACGGCAGGCTCCTCGACGTCCGTGTGGAGCGCTTCCGCCACAGCGACGGCGAGGTGGCGACCCGCGAACTCGTCCGCCACCAGGGAGCGGTCGGCGTGCTGGCCCACGACGAGGATCAGCTATGGCTCGTCCGTCAGCCCCGCGAGGCCGTCGGCGCGAGCGCACTGCTCGAGATCCCCGCGGGGCGTCTGGACGTACCCGGGGAGGAGCCGCTGGCGGCGGCCCAGCGTGAGCTGGCCGAGGAGATCGGCCTCGGCGCGGGCAGCTGGGAGCCGATCCTCAGCTACTACTCCAGCGCCGGGTTCACCGATGAGCGGGTGCACCTGTTCAGGGCGCGGGACCTGCGTCCGCAGAGCGCCGAGAGCGAGGAGAACGAGCGCATCGAGATCGTCCCGTGGCCGCTCGGGCGGCTCGAGTCGGCGATCGCCGAGTGCGAGGACGCGAAGACCCTGATCGCGCTGCTGTGGCTGTCCCGGCGCCTGAACGCCTGATTGCACCTCCAAGGAGGGACGCGGTCGTGGGCGAAGCCCGCAGGTGTGGCCATCATCGATGCCCCCTTTTCAGCCCCAGCGGCGAACTCAGCGGCGATCGAGCCGCTGCTGCTCGACTTCCTCGCCTACCTGGAGCTCGAGCGAGGCCTGTCGCGCAACACGCTCGAGGCCTACCGCTCGGACCTGCTCCAGTACGGGGCGTTCCTGGCCGCCCACGACGTCGGCCCACTCGACGTGGGGCACGGCGAGATCGCCTCCTTCCTGGCGGAGCTGGCTCATGGCAGCGAGGGCCGCGTCCCCCTCGCCGCGGCGTCGCTCAGCCGCAAGGTTGCGTGCCTGCACTCCTTCTACCGGCACCTGCGCCGGGAGGGTGCGATCGACTACGACCCCACGGCCGACCTCCGGGGGCCCCGCAAGCCACAGCGCCTGCCGCGGGTGCTCACGCGGGACGAGGTCAACCGGCTGCTGGCGCAGCCCCGCGGCGGGGGTCCGCTGGTGATGCGCGACCGCGCCCTGCTCGAGCTGATGTACGCGTGCGGGCTGCGGGCCTCCGAGGCTGTCGGGATCGAGCTCGCGGACCTGGATCTCGAGGAGGGGATGCTGAGGGCGCGCGGCAAGGGGTCAAAGGAGCGGCTGGTACCGATCGGGCGCCAGGCGCTCACCGCGGTGCTCGCCTACTGCCGCTCGGGCCGACCGGAGCTGCTGGGCGACACGAGCCAGGCCCACCTGTTCCTGAATCGTCGCGGCAGCCCGCTCACGCGCCAGGGCCTGTACAAGATCGTCCAGGGCCATGCCCGCCGGGCCGGCCTCGCCACGAGGATGAGCCCGCACACGCTCAGGCACACGTTCGCCACCCACCTGCTCGCCGGTGGTTGCGACCTGCGCTCGCTGCAGGAGATGCTCGGGCACGCAGACCTCTCCACGACACAGGTCTACACGCATCTCTCGGCGGAGCGGCTCAAGGACGCGTACTTCAGCGCCCACCCACGGGCACAGGCCTAGATGCAGGGGCGGCGTTGACCGTACGCCGCCCGAGTCTCGGGCTGGTGATCTTCGACTGCGACGGGGTGCTTGTCGACAGCGAGACGATCTCGTGTGGCGTGCTCGCCGCCAAGCTCACCAACGAGGGCTTGCCGACGACGGTGGCGCAGGCCCGGCGGGACTATCAGGGTCTGCTGCTCGCAGACGTCCTCGCGCTCGCGCAGCGGCGGCTCGGCCGGCGGCTGGCCGAGGATTGGCTCGAGCGCTACGAGGCCGAGCGGGCCGAGGCCTTCCGCCGCGAGCTGGCCCCGGTGACCGGCGCCGGCGCTGCCGTCGCCCGGATCGTGGGGGCCGGCGTCCCCGTCTGCGTGGCCTCGCAGGGGAAGCTCGAAAAGACACGACTATCGCTCGCCCTCACCGGTCTCGAGGAGTCCTTCGGCGAGCAGAACATCTTCAGCGCCGACGCCGTGGCGAACGGCAAGCCGGCGCCGGACCTGTTCCTGCACGCCGCGGCGAGCATGGGGGTCGCGGCGGCGGCGTGTGCCGTCATCGAGGACACCGCCTCCGGTGTGGCCGCCGCGGTGTCGGCGGGCATGCGGGCGATCGGTTACACGGCCGACAGCGACGCCGAGGCGCTGGTCGCCGCCGGCGCCGAGCCGCTCGGCTCGCTCGATGAGCTGCCCCGACTGCTCGGGATCGAGCGGCCGTGAGCGCCCGGCCGGAAAGGCGGGCGCTCGTGCTCGTCATCGACGCCTGCGGCGTCGGGGCGCTACCCGACGCGGCGGCGTACGGGGACGAGGGGACGAACACGCTCTGCCACGTCGCCGCGGCGGTCGGCGGCCTCTCGCTGCCGACGCTCGAAGGGCTCGGGCTCGGCTCGATCGTCGAGGTGGCAGGCGTGGCGCCAGCGGCCGACCCGGCCCTGTACGGGCGGCTGCGACCGCACGGGCCCGGCAAGGACTCGATCGCCGGGCACTGGGAGCTGATGGGGGTCGTGCTCGACCGTCCGCTGCCGACCTATCCGGGCGGCTTTCCCACGGTCGTCGTGGAGCGCCTGGAAGACGCGACGGGCCAGCGGATGCTTTGCAACCGCCCCGACAACGGCCTCGCCGCGATCGCCGAGTTCGGAGCCGAGCAGCTTCGCGACGGTGGCCTGATCCTCTACACCTCGCAGGACTCGGTGCTGCAGCTCGCGGCGCACGTCGACCGCGTCCCGGAGACCCAGCTGTATGAGGCGTGCCGGGCGGCCCGCGCGGTGATGAGCGGCGGCCACGGCGTCGGACGCGTGATCGCACGGCCGTTCGCGGGTGCCGACGGCGAGTTCGAGCGCACCCACGGGCGCAGGGACTTCGCGCTCCTGCCACCGTCCCGGAGCTACCTTCAGGAGCTCCAGGACGCCGGCGTGGAGGTACACGCCGTGGGCAAGATCAGCGACCTGTTCGCGGGCGTGGGGGTCAGCCGCTCCTACCCCGGCGCCGACAACGCGACGGCCCTCGCGAGCACTGAGGAGATCCTCGCCAGGCTGGATCAGGGGCTCGTGTTCGTCAACCTGATCGAGACCGACCAGGTCTTCGGCCATCGCAAGGACACGCGCGGCTTCGCCGGGGCGCTCGAAGCGATCGACTCCCACCTCGCCGGGGTGCTGGCGGGCATGCGCGAGGGCGACCTGCTGATCGTGACCGCCGACCACGGTGTCGACCCCGACCATCCGGGGACCGACCACACCCGCGAGTACGCCCCCGTGCTCGCGGTCACCGGGTCGATGCTCGGGCGACGGGCCGAGGGGGGCGTGCTCGGCGGCTACCGCCGCGACGGTGCGCTCGCGGACGTCGGTGCGACGGTGCTCAGCTGGCTGACGGGGCGGGGTGCGCCCGCCCTCACGGGACGTCCGCTCCTAAGCTAGGTGGTGATGCCTGAGCTGCCGGAGGTCGAGACGATCAGGCGGCAGCTCGCTCCGCTCGTCGAGGGGAGGCGGCTGGTCGAGGTCGAGATCCTCGATCCCCGGTGGACGCGCCCGCTCACGCCCACCGCGGTCGAGGAGGCTCTCGTGGGCAGGCGGATCGAGCGGATCGGCAGGCGGGGCAAGTACCTGCTGTGGGAACTCGAGGGAGATGTCCACCTCGTACAGCACCTCCGGATGACCGGCTCGGTGCTCGTCGACCCCGACCCCGAGCCGCCGCACACGCGGGTGCGGATGCGCCTCGGCCCGCCTCCGCGGGGGCGGCCGGGCGCCCGGGCGATCCGCCTCGCTCTGACCGATCCGCGGCGCTTCGGGACGGGGGAACTGCTGCTCGGCGACGAGGCTCTCGAGCAGTTCCTTGACGCGCGCCTCGGCGCCGAGCCCTTCGACGATGCCTTCACGGCCGATCACCTGCGCTCGCTCGCGCGCGGGCGCCGGGCGCCGATCAAGTCGTTCCTGCTCGACCAGCGGATGGTGGCGGGGGTCGGGAACATCTACGCCGACGAGGCCCTCTTCAGGGCCGCGATCCACCCGCTGCGCCCGGCCGGCTCGCTCTCGATCGGCGAGCTCGAGAGGCTCCGTGACGCGATCAGGGACGCCCTCGCGGCCGGGATCGACGCCCGCGGTGCCAGCATCGATGATTTTCGCCACGTCGACGGTGTCCGGGGCTCCTTCCAGGATCGCTTCCTCGTGCATCGACGGGCCGGCGAGCCGTGCCCGGTCTGCGGAGGGACGATCACGAAGATCGTCGTCGCCGGGCGCGGGACCTACGTCTGCGAGCGCTGCCAGAAGCGCCCTCGAGCCGCACGCAAGCTGCTTCCCGCGAAGGGCTCCGCCTCTGCGCGCGCGGCTACGCCGCGAGCAGCTCGTCCAAGTGGCCGCTCTCGGCGGCCGCCCGCACCTCGTTGAAGCCGCCCAACAGCCTGCCGGCGACGATCACCTGAGGGAACGTCATCATGCCCGTGCGCTCGACCAGCTCGACCCGGCCGGCCGGGTCCTTGGACAGGTTGATCTCCTCGAACTCGAGACCGCGGGCGCTCAAAAGACCCTTCACCCGGCCGCAAAACGAGCACGGCTCGGTCGTATAAACCGTTATCTGAGCCATTACTTCATAAAGTATAGCAGGGGTCGGACCCGACCGGTCGAGAGCCCGCCGGTGTGCGCGGGCGGGTCGACGAGGAGACTGCCGCCACCGCGCCTAGACTCGGACGCGATGCCCGGACCGGTGAAGACGGAAGCGGTCGTGTTGCGCTCGCTGCGCTACGGCGAGGCGGATCGGATCCTGCACATCTACACGCCCCACCGCGGCCGGGTGGGCGCGATCGCCAAGGGCGTCCGCCGCGTGCGCAGCCGCTTCGGCGGGCGCCTCGAGCCGTTCTTCAGGTTGCAGATGGAGCTGCACGAAGGGAGGGGGGAGCTGCTGACCGTGACGGGGGCCCAGACGATCGACGGTCACGCGCGACTGCGGGGAGATGCGAGGGCGCTCGACGCCGCCGCGCGTGCGTGCGACGCGGTGGGTCGCCTGTTCGAGACCGCCGAGCCTCATCCGGGCGTGTTCAACCTGCTCTGCCGGCAGCTCGCCCTGCTCGACGAGCGAGTCGGCTCGAGCGCCCAGATCGGCTGGGGCGGGGCGCTCGCGTTCCGCATGAAGCTGCTGCTCGCTGCCGGCCTCGCGCCGCAGCTCGGGGCGTGCGCGGCCTGCGGCGAGCGGGAGCACCTGGTCGGCTTCTCCGGCGCCGCGGGGGGGGTGGTCTGCGGTGCCTGCGAGGCCGGCTCCTTCCACCTCGGCGAGGAGGCATACGACTTCATGACGGCGGCGCTCGCGAGTGCGCTCGCCGATGTGCCCACGGCCAGCGACGCCGCCCTCGGTCAGGTCGAGCGTGCCGTGTCGGCGACCCTCGAGCACCATGCCCACGTGCGGCTGATGCCGGCGAGCGCCCGCCGAGCCGTGTCGGCAGCGTGACGGCCCCCTTGTATCGTTGGGGGCATGGACGAGGGCAACCCGATCTCATACGAGGTGCTGGAGGCGGGCGTCCCCGTACTCGGCGCAGACGGCGAGCAGGCCGGGACCGTCTTCTCCGTCCTCGCTGAACCGCGGGAGGACATCTTCCACGGTGTGGTCGTGTCCGTTCCGGGCCACGGCAAGAGGGTCGCGCTGGCGGAGGACGTCGCCTCGCTGCACGAACGCGGGGTCGACCTGCGGATCGACGCCGCGGCCGTGGCGACGCTGCCGGAGCTCCATGGCGGCGCGCCCGTCTACGACGAGGACCCCGGCGAGCTGAAGGGGTGGCAGCACTGGCTGCGCAAGGTCACGCTACGAGGGGACTGGAAACGAGAGACCTAGCCATGGGCCCGGATCCCGAAGGGGGATCGTGCGATGAGCACAGCTCGTGAGCAGGCCTTGGTCGCAGACGTGTTCGCGGCACGGGTGCGCGAGCAGGAGGAGCAGCTGCTCTCGCCCCTGGCCGCGCGCTCCTATCCCGCTCTGCGCGAGCGGGAGGAGCCCGGTTGTTCGCTGCGCACGCCGTTCCAGCGTGACCGCGACCGGATCGTCCACAGCAAGTCCTTCCGCCGCCTGACCCACAAGACACAGGTGTTCGTCGCGCCTCGCGGAGACCACTATCGGACGCGGCTCACCCACACGCTCGAGGTGACGACGATCTCGCGTACGGTGGCCCGGGCGCTGCGCCTGAACGAGGACCTCGTGGAGGCGATCGGGCTCGGACACGATCTCGGCCATCCCCCCTTCGGCCACATCGGCGAGGAAGTCCTCGACGCCTGCCTGAATGCGCGGTTCGGTCGGGACTTCCGCCACTACGAGCACTCGTTGCGGATCGTCGAGGAGCTCGAGCGCGACGGGACGGGGCTCAACCTCACCGCTCAGGTGCGGGAAGGGATCGCCCGCCACTCGAGCCGAACGCCGCCGCCGCAGACGCTGGAGGGGAGGATCGTGCGCCTGATCGACCGGGTGGCCTACATCAACCACGACATCGACGACGCGGTCCGAGCGGGGCTCCTGGGGGAGGGGCAGCTGCCCGCGAAGCCGATCGCGGCGCTCGGGACGAGCGGCTCGCAGAGGATCGACGCGCTCGTCCACGACCTCGTGGAGCACTCCGAGCGGGCGGGGGACATCGTCCAGGGGCCCGAGGCGGGCCCGGCGATGGTCGCTCTGCGGGATTTCATGTTCGAGCACGTCTACCTCGGCCCCGCGGTGAGGGCCGAGCACGTCAAGATCGCGGCGGTCATCCGCCGGCTGTTCGACCATTACGTCGCGAACCCGGCCGAGCTTCCGGGGGGCGCGGGGGCGCCGGCATGGGGGGAGCAGGAGCTCGCCCGCCGGGTGACCGACTACCTGGCCGGGATGACGGATCGCTACTGCATCCGGGCCTACACCGAGCTCCAGGTGCCGCAGGCGTTCGCTCGCTAGCGTAGCCGCGTGGCCCTCTACACGAAGGAGTCCAAGGACCGGGTCCGCGACGCGGTCGACTTCATCGAGCTCGTCTCCGCCCGGACCGATCTGAGACGTGCCGGGCCGGCCCGCTACGAGGGCTTGTGCCCGTTCCACGAGGAGCGGACGCCGTCGTTCGGGATCGACCCCCAGCAGAAGGTCTACCACTGCTTCGGCTGCCAGGCGTCCGGTGACGTTTTCACGTTCGTCCAGGAGACGGAGGGGGTCGACTTCAAGGGCGCGCTCGAGCTGCTCGCCGAGCGCGCCGGCGTTGAGCTCGAGCGCGAGGCCGAGGATCCGCAGGAGGCCGAGCGCCGCCGGCGCCGCGAGCGGCTGCTGGAGCTGCTCGAGCGGACCACCGCCTACTACCAGCGCTACCTGTGGGAGTCGACCGAGGCCGCCAAGGCGCGGGCGTACCTCGAGCAGCGCGGCCTGGCCGAGCAGACGCTGAGGGAGTTCCGGGTCGGCTACGCCCCGAGCGCATGGGACCGGGTGCTGCTCGCCTCGCGCCAGGGCGGCTTCACGGTCCAGGAGCTCTACGCCACCGGCCTGGCCCAGCGCTCGCGACAGAACGGCCAGCCGTATGACCGCTTCCGCTCGCGGATCATGTTCCCGCTCGCGGAGCTGCGGGGCAGGGTGCTCGGCTTCGGCGCCCGGGCGATGGGTGCCGACCAGCGTCCGAAGTACCTCAACACCTCCGACAACGAGCTCTACCACAAGGGCCACTACCTCTACGGCGCGGACCTCGCCCGCGGGCACGCCGCCCGGGAGGGCCGCGTGATCCTCTGCGAGGGCTACACGGACACGATCGCCCTGCACCAGGCGGGGATGCGCAACGCGGTCGGCCTGATGGGAACGGCGCTGACGGAGGAGCAGGTGGGCGAGCTCTCACGGATGGCCCAGACGGTCTTGCTGGCTCTCGACGCGGACACGGCGGGCCAGGAGGCGATGCTGCGCGCGCAGGGCCTCGCGGCGAAACGCAAGCTGGAGCTGAGGGTCGTGCCGCTGCCGGCCGGGACCGACCCCGCGGAACTGATCCAGCGCGAGGGGCCCGAGGCGACGCGCGCGGCCGTGGAGAGCTCGGTCGCGTTCGTCCGCTTCCGCGTCGAGACCGTTCTGGCCGGCGGTGAGGAGGGCACCGCCGAGGGCCGCGATCGGATCCTCGAGCAGCTGCGCCCGGTGTTCGCGACGCTCCCGCCGAGCGCGATGAGAATGGAGCTGACGCGGATCGTCTCGAGCCGCCTCGCCCTGCCGGAGAGCCTGATCGAGCAGCTGCTGAGCGCCCGCGCGGGACCCGGGGGCCAGGTCGCGAAGCCATCCGCCCCGGCGGGCGCGAGCCCGGCGGCGGTGCGGGCCGGAAACGGCGTCGGCGCCGGCAGGCTCTCCCGGCGCGAACAGACCGAGCGGGCCTTCCTCGCGCTCTGCATCGCCTACCCCGAGGAGGGAGAGCGGGCGCTCGCCGAGATCGACGTCGAGGAGCACTTCTCCGGGGAGCTGCTGCGGCGGGCAGCCGTGCACCTGCGCGGGGGCAGCCTGCGGGAGCCGATGGCCGAACGGCCCGGCCAGCAGGCGCTCGAGGGCCAGCGCGACCTCGAGGGCCTGCTGGCCGAGCTGATCGTGGAGGCCGGGCGCGAGCGGGCGCACCCGGGCATGCTCGAGGTACAGCGGCTGCAGCTCGAGCTCGCTCGGCTCGACCGTCGGATCCAGCGCGAGCGCGGCCGCGAGGACGCAGATGTGAGCGCCCTCGCCGAGCAGCGCGGCGAGGTCAAACGCGCGTTCGACACCGCCTATGCCCGGGTGCTCGAGGAGACGGCTGCGAAGGAGGTCTAGACCCCGGAGCCGCCGTCGTGGGCGGGGACCATACAATGGCGGCTCGTCCGGGTCGTCGTTCCGGGGTAGCTCAACTGGCAGAGCGCTCGGCTGTTAACCGAGAGGTTGTGGGTTCGAGTCCACCCCCGGAGGAGGTGTGGTGTGTCGCGATCAAGCGATCGCTGGCGGCACTGGGGCGCAGCGATGATCGGCGGTCGATCGGACGGAAGCCGAGCCTGTGGGCTCGCGGATCGCTCGCCGTGTGGCGGGGTGTCGGTCGCCGGAGCTCGGGCGGCGTTCGAGCTGACGATCGCCGCTATCGCGAGTCGGCTGATCGTAGCGCAGGCGACCGTCGTTCTCGCCGACGGCTCGGCCGATCGTAGCAGGCGCTGGACCGGGCCGCGCGAGAGCTGAGCTGTCAGCCTGAGGCTGCAGCGCGCGATGCGTGGCTCGTGGGCGGTGCGAGTAGGCGAGAGGAAGGTGGAGCGGCGCTGATGCTCTGAGGCGGTGGAGTGTGGGCTGCTGCACTGCGCGCGTCTGTTCAGATCGCGTCGACCCGCAGATCTGAGGGGTGCGCTCTGCGACTAGACGCGCGCGCGGGCGCTCAGAAGCGCGTACTCTGAGCTCGACTGTGCCACGCCGCGGTCAGACGCCGGTCAGGCTCCGGTCACGCTCACGGCGGCGAGCGTGCAGCGAGGCGGCTGACCCTCCGGAGTGTCGCTTTGACCTGGGTTACGCCCTGGCGAGGCTCGCATGTCACGAGAGTTGAGGTCTCGACCTCGCCACCGCCAGCCCAGGAGTGATGCCGACGCCGCATGCCGCGGGAGCCAGCGCGGAGCGCAGCCGCGTCGACGCCGTCGCTGAGACCAGTCCCACCCCCGGAGTCGCGATCAGCTGTCGGGCGAGCGGCCCGCTCCCGGCGTCGGGAAGCACGATCGCCGTCGCGTCGCCGATCCGGCTCGGCGAGCAGCTGCGCGACCTACGCACGACGGTGGACCGCACCAGCGGCGCCGATCCGCTGCGCAGGAGCGATGGAGGCGCTCGAGGAGCCGCCTCATCGGCGACGCCCGCGAGAGCGTTGAGCTCGGATCCGCGGTCGGGACGACGTCGAGGTGCTCAGGCACGACGGCGACGCGACGGTCACATGAGAGCGTGCGGATGCGCTTCGAGTGACGCGGTCGACGGCTACGGATCATCGGCCTGCTGAGGGCCGCTAGAGCGCGCGGTCGTCGTGGGCGACCGGCGGGCAGCGCGCTCCGGCGCGGGCGTTCAGGCCGCGCCGCCGATCACCCCCCCGGGCGCGTGCCGCGAGAGCGCCTCCAGCAGCTCCGCTGCGTGGCGGCCCGGGTCGTTCGCCCGCGCCCACGCCGCGAGCTCGCCCGCCCTGCGCCCGATCGCGGGCTCCTCGAGGACCCGCTCGACGGCAAGTCGCACCGTGTGCGCCGAGATGAAGCGGCGCGGGAACGCGCACGCCGGCGCCCGCCCAGTCGAGGCGGGCGGCGTTCTCGCTCATGTCCCCGACGGCCGGGCAGGCCACGACCGCGCAGCCGCTGGCGAGTGCGCGGACGAGCGTGCCGTGGCCCGCGTGGCAGACGACGACGTCGCAGGCGGCATCGTGCGGGCGTAGGAGACCCAGTCGACCAGGCGGGCGTTGGCGGGAACTGGCAGCGGGCGGGGTGGCAGGCGGCGGTTCCACGTCGCGAGCACCCGCACGGGCGCATCGGCCAGGCCCCGCAGCGGCTGGAGAGGAGCTGGTGCTCGGCGTCCTGGGCGGTCGAGGGTGCGACCAGCACGAGCGGCTCGTCGCCCGGCGGCGGCTCGACGGCGGCCGTCGGCGGCTCCCACATCAGCGGTCCCACGACGTGCACGTGGGCCGGCCAGCGCGCGCGGGTACTCGAGCTGGGGGAACGTCGCCACGATCGCAAGCTCGCGGCTGATGCCGCCGTGGACGTGGGCGAGCGGAGGCAGGCCGAGGCGTGCGCGGGCTTCGTTGAGCTCGCGCCGCCCGAGCTCGAGCCCACGCGCGACGGTCCCTGCGCGCCCCGCCAGAACGCCGCGCCCGGCGGCGTGCGGGGCAGGCGCGCGCCGAGCGAGTAGATCGGGAAGTCGCGCTCGCCGTGGGGGTAGCACGTGCGGGATCAGCGTCGCCACGGCACCCCGGCGAGCTCGCCGGCGAGCGCGGGCGCGAGCGTGAGGATGTCCGCCACGACGAGGTCGGGCGCAGCTCCCGAACGAGCGGGAGCGTGTCTGCGTGGCGTGGACGACCGCCTCGTAGAAGTCGAGCGGCTCGGGACCCTGGGGGAAGACCTGGTACTCGGGGGCGGCGCGAAGGCGATCCCCTCGGCCTCGACGTGGGCCTGCCAGCGGCGCCACGTCTGCAGCGTGACCTCATGGCCGCGCGCCACGAGCGCGCGGCCGAGCGCGATCATCGGGAAGGCGTGGCCGGGGTCGCCGAAGGCGCCGAGGAGCACCCGCCTCCGCGGCACGGGGTTCGCGGCCGTCGCCGGCGCGCTCAGCCGGCGAGCTCGGCGAGCAGCCGCAGCTGCTCCAGGCGCTCCTCGGCGGTGAAAGCCGTCGGGGTCACCCCGAGCGTGCCGACGCCGGCGTCGCGGTAGACGGCCAGGCGATCGCGCACGACATCCTTCGGCCCGCACAGCGAGACGGAGTCGATGAGCGGGTCCGGGATCGCGGCCATGGCCTCCTCGCGCTTGCCTTCCAGGTACAGATCCTGGATCCTGGCGCGTCGGCCTCGAACCCGTAGCGGCTGACGAGCTGGTTGTAGAAGTTCTGCTTGCGCGAGCCCATGCCGCCGACGTAGAGGGCAATGAACGGACGCATCGCGTTGCGCGCGGCCTCGAGGTCGTCGGTGATGAAGACGCTGACGGTCGGAGCGATGTCGAAGCCGTCGAGGCTTTTGCCGCTGCGAGCGGCGCCTTCTTCGAGCAGCGGGCGGAGCTCCGAGACGTGCTCGGGGGAGAACAGCGTCGGGATCCAGCCGTCGGCGATCTCGCCCGCGAGGGCGGTGTTCTTGGGTCCGATCGCAGCCAGGTAGATCGGGATCCGCTCCTGGACGGGGGAGATGGTCAGCTTCAGCGCCTTGCCGGGGCCGTCGGGGAGCGGCAGCTCGAGCGTCTCGCCCTTGAACTCCACGCGTTCGCGCGCCAGCGCCATGCGGAGCACCGCCACGTACTCGCGGGTGCGCTGAAGCTGCTTGGCGAAGCGCTGGCCGTGCCAGCCCTCGGCGACCTGGGGGCCGGAGGAGCCGATCCCGAGGATCATCCGGCCGCCCGAGAGCTGATCGATCGTGGCGGCGGTCATCGCGGTCATCGCCGCGCGAGCGGCCGGGCATCTGGAAGATCGCCGAGCCGAGCCGGATCTTCGTCGTCTGCCCGGCGAGCCAGCCGAGCACGGTGGCGGCATCCGAGCCATAGGCCTCGGCGGCCCAGACCGAGTCATAGCCGAGCCGCTCGGCCTCCTGCACGATCTGCAGCTGGTCCTCCGAGGTGAGTCCGAGACCCCAGTAGCCGATGTGCACGCCGAGCTTCATGTGCAAGTTTCCTTTCAGCGGAAGGGATTCGTTGCCGGCGAGAGACGCGTGACCTAGCGCTTGGCGCGCGCACCCGGCCCGGCGCCGGCAGCCGGCGAGCCGGGCACAGCCTATGCGAAACCGCCGCCGCGACAGCAGCACGCCCGATCGAGCGCCTGCGGATGGCGATCGACTGCATGCCGGTCGCAACGCGCGAGGCGATGCTCGAGGGCGTGCGGCACAACGAGCGGATCATCGTCGGCGCCTACGTGGACGAGCACGGCGGCGTGTGCCCGATGCTGGCGGCCCACCGCTGCGGCGGGCGCACCGACTTCCTCTCCTTCGCCAGGTCGTGGGACCGCTTCGCGCGCGCGCGGGCGGCGGTCCGCGCCGGGCCACCGAGCGCGAGCTGCGGATCCTGTCGCGCAGCTCGAGGACAGCCTCGATGCAGCAGACGGGCTGGAGCTCGACCGTGCGATCGCCGAGCACCGCGAGCTGCGTGATCCGCAACAGGCCGCGACGCCGGCGCGCTGCCCGACCAGGCCGACCCGCGCGGCGAGATCCGCGCCCGGCGGCTGCGGCTGCGGCCCTCGCGCACGCCGTCGCGGAGGGCCCGCGCGCGAGGCCCGGCCGCGACGGACGTCGCGCCGAGCCCTCGCCGTACAGCTGCGTCGAGACCGCCGTCGCGGCGCCTGCACCTACAGCGCCTCGCCGGGGCGCACGAACATGATCTCCGGGACGACGCAGGCGGGCGAGACCCGCAGCAGGAAGCGGACGGACTCGGCGATGTCCTCGGGGCGGATCATCTCCTCGGCGGGGACGTGCTCCTTGACGAAGTCGGTCATCGGCGTGTCGACGAAGGCGGGGCACAGGGCGGTCGACTTGATCCCCTCGGCGCCGAGCTCCTTGTTCATCGCTTCGGTCCAGCCGACGACGCCGTGCTTGGTGGCCGAGTAGACCGACAGCCACGCCTCGCCGTGCTTGCCCGAGATCGAGGAGGTGTTGACGACCAGCGCGCTCTTGTGCTCGCGCGGCGGCCTCCCGCAGCATCGGGACGCATTCGCGGTAGAAGAGGACGATCGAGCGCAGGTTGATGGCGAGCTGCATGTCGAGGCGCTTGGTCTGCGATCTCGCCGACGGCGCGCCGACGCCGACGCCGGCGTTGTTGACGAGCACGTCGAGGCGGCCGTAGCGCTCGCGGTGGGCGTCGACGACCTTCTTGATCTCCTCCTCGTCGGCGACGTTGGCGGCGACCGACTGGACGTCGAAGCCTTCGCGCCGCAAGCTCCTCCGACGGCCGCCTCGAGCTTCTCGGCCCGGCGCGCGGCGACGGTCAGCGCATAGCCCTCCTCGCCGAGCACCCGCGCGATCGCGAGCCCGATCCCGCTCGACGCCCCCGTCACGATCGCTGCACGCTCTGCCGCCATCTGCCGTCCCTTCCCTCGGTTGACGCCGATCGCCGACCGCCCGCCCGACCGCGCGCGGCGGCGGGAGCATTCCACATCTCGCTGGTAGCGTCTGCCCCGCGTCCGCGCCGGCCACGGCCGTCAGGGCGCGGCGGGCCCGTAGCTCAGTTGGTTAGAGCTGCCGACTCATAATCGGTAGGTCCCTGGTTCGAGTCCAGGCGGGCCCACCTAGTATCCAGGCCATTTACGGGCCTTGAGCCGCTTAAACCCCAGTGTTGACGCCAGATAGCAATACCATCTGGCTTAGACACTGGGGTTTGACGACGTCTTGGGCGTTGAAAGTGACCTCCCGTCCCACCCGTCGGGTCCACCCCCCCGATCGGACGTCGTCAGGTAGGCTTCGCAACCGCGGCCACGCTGTAGCCTGGCGGCGAAGGGTTCTGTCCCCCTCGTCGTCATCGGCGGCGGCGTGAATTGGTGGCTTCGGGCTTGCGTTCTGGCAGTCAGTCGCGACGCGCCGCGAGGAGAGCCCAGACGAGCAGTCGCTGCCCGACTGGGCGCGAGCGGCGATCTCGGCGCGGGCTCGCGCGGCGGCGACCTGGGTACGCTCAGGTCCGAATCCCTGCTCGACGACTGCACCTCAAGGGTCGGCGGACGGTCTCGGCCAGCATCTCAACCGGCGTGGGCCTGGGCACGGGCGTCACGGGAGTCAAGTGGATCGACAACCGTGACCTTCCGCTTGAGGAGCGCCTCGCTCGCCTCGAAGGCGAGGTCAACGAACTACACCGGAAGGCCAGCGAGCACCGCGGGGAACTGGCTCGCAGGATCGAGGAGCTCGGCCAAGGCGGCGCGGACCGCGAGGCTGCGCGCGAGTCCGAGAGAGCGCGACAGCTCGGTCGCAGGCTGCGCCGCGAACAAGCCGGCCTCCTCGTGTTCATGCTCGGTGTTGGGCTCTCGACCGTGGGCGCCTTCGCGTAGCCCGGTCCGTCGCGGCGATCCGGCCGGCGAGTGGAAGGAGTCCCCCGTTCACGCGCACGCGCGTCCTTCACTCGCTCGGTGAAGAATAGCGGTGGACCCTGGCGCTTCTTTCACCCAGCGAGTGAGGGTTTCACCTCGCAAATCCCTCGCGTGTAGGGGGGTGATTTCAGGTGTTCACGTGTTCACCGTAACGCCCAGCTCGAGCCTCGACGGGCGTGGTACCCTGTGCACGTGGGTCCTAGTCGGCACACAGATTCGGTGAGCGAAACACCGTCCTGCTACCGGAGCAGGGCCGTGCTCGCCGAGCGCTGGCCGACGTGCCCACCGCCGACTGCGACAGGAAAATCCTAACAGTCGATCTTACGTCGCACCGGAGTTATTCTGCGCTAATTTGGCGGTCCTTCTGAGGTCCTTTGAGCCGCACCGAGCCTGTAACCGTGGCTTTGTTGCCGCTTCCGTCTTCCAGTTCGCCAGAGCCCGCGCCGAATTCGAGAACACTCGACCCGACGGCCGGCATCAGCGTTCCGGTGAACGTGTCGTCGACGACCGTGCCGCACTTGACTTCTAGCTGAACACCGGCAATCACGTCCCTGACCGGAGTGCCTGAGCTCAGGGTTGAGAGCAGAGGCAGGTTGTGCACGGTGATTTCCGTCGCCTTCTTCAGACAGAGCTTCGGAGTCGCATGACAGAGGACGAGCTTGAGCTTCGTTAGTTCGTCGGTACCCGCGCTACCGCCCACCGGGTTCGTGACGCTCATCCTCGCCCCGATCGGCACGTTGCACGCGATCGTTGAACCCAACAGCTGAAGCGTGACCGACCTTTCCTCGCCCCCGCTCGAGAGAGCGACGGGCACAACTTCGCCTTCTTTGATTGGTGTTCCGTCGCTAGTCCAATGCGCCGGGGGCGGGGGCGGCGTGTGGCCGAGTAGTCTGGCTTCCGGGGACTTCCGTTCGGCACCCACAAACAGGGAGACCGTATTCGTTGCGCTGCATTCTGCGCCGGGTTCTTCTTCAGCCACCAGCGTGAGGGTTCCACTCAGTCTGACGTCCAGCGGTACGCCCCGTTCGCTCAGTTCGAAGCCGCCGTCCAACCCTTCGCCTTCATAGACGCAGCCCGTGTAGGTGCGCACCTCCATCCCGCCTTCGACCGTCGCCGACCCGTCATCCCCGAGGCGCAACGTGAAGGTAAACGGCAGGATGCCGGAGAACTCTTCCGTGTTGCATGAGGGCAACTCTCCAACACTGACTCTCATGTCGTCCGTAGTCTGGCCGTTGCTAACCATTTCCCCGACGAGCAATCCGTTGCATTCTTCGGTTTCTCCCGCGCGGATTTCGCCTCTCATGCCGCCAAAGTCCTCGCCTCCCCTCAGACGACCGCCGTCTCCCACCAGCCAGAGGCCGTGGTAGGTAAACTGATTAGCAGGCGTCTGCGCGCTCACCACATTGTTCACGGTCGCCGTCACATACACAGGGTTGCGTCCTTCTTCTTCTGCTTCTTCTGGGAGCTCGGGCACCGTAGCGGTGCACTCTTTCGTGGTCGTGCAGTTCACCCCGACCGCTTCCGTTTCAACTTCTCCCGTTTCACCGAAGGTGATGCGAGTCGCTGATTTCCCGACCGCAAACCCGCTGCCCGTGATCGTCACGGTCGTGCCCCCTGCGGGAGGACCGGTGTTCGGGCTGACGCCGGTGACCGTGGGCGGCGTTTCGGCGTATGCAGGGACGACTCCGTCGGTGACCGCGTATAGGGCGACTACGGCCAGCGCCGCCACGAGCGAACGCACTACCCTCGCTTGCGACCCGCGTGCGATCCGCCGGTCCCGAGTACGGCCGATAGCCCTTTCAGGGCGGCCGGTGCGCGCGAACATGTTTCGCCTCCTCTTGGATCGAATCCGCCTCCGGGCGACACCCGCCACACGACATCATCCGTGATCCGACCAGGCTCATATCGCTCGAACCCCTCCAGCGAAGGCTACCACCGCCTACCACCGCCGCGCAGACAGCGATCCGAGTCGAGCAGCGAATCGCGCAGGTGCCAAAGCGCAGCGGCATCCGGAAGGCATCGGGCCTGACTGCGCCCCCGGTTCGATTCGGCAGCCGAGGGGGGATGGGCGCCTAATGATCTAACTGAGCAAGCTCGATATACTCATGTCCATCATGCCTATAGCCACCGTCGAGTCAGAGCTCATCGGCCGCGTTGCAGAGGAGGCCGGGCTCTCTCCAGAGGCAGTCGAGCTGGTGTTGCAGCTAACGGCGGACAGCATTCAGCAGGCTGCTGAGCGTCACGCCGAGATCCGCGTAGCGGCTCGGGGGAACGGAAAGACGGCGGTGCTCGCGCTGATGGTGGCTCTTGCTGCCGTGGAGCGCAGAGGGCACCGTGGACGCTCCGACGATGGCGACCTTGAGTGCCTTCAGGAACCTCGTCGCGCAAGGCCGGGCGGTGGACGGGCTCGTCGAGGCACTGATGCCCGAAGATCTCGCCGTCCCGACGCCGGCTGCCGTTCTGCAGGCGCGACGGAACGCCGAGGCTCGCAGCGCGCTGCTCACCGAGTTCGGTGTCCTACGCAGTCAGGAGGTCGCCGACCTCGCGGAGTCTCGCGCGTCAAACCGAGCTGCACTCGCGAATCGATGGCGGGCTGAGAACCGCGTAGTAGCGGTC
Source organism: uncultured Solirubrobacteraceae bacterium (assembly GCA_963743505.1). Lineage (GTDB taxonomy): Bacteria > Actinomycetota > Thermoleophilia > Solirubrobacterales > Solirubrobacteraceae > Palsa-744. The sequence continues at coordinate 296,986 of CAVUPZ010000001.1, forward strand.
CCCGTGGGAGACGAGCTCCTCTACCCGGGGTTCCAGTTCAGCGCCGAGGGCAAACCGAAGCCGGCGATTGGGCCGACCATCGACCTGCTGCGCTCTGACCCTCACACCACCGACTGGCAGATAGCGCTCTGGTTCGTGACCCCCACGAGCTGGCTTGGAGGCATACGCCCCGTCGACCTCCTCGACGAGGATCCCGACGCCGTCATCGACGCGGCACGTCGGGAAGTCAGCGATCTTGCCGGCTAGCACGGTCGTTCCTGCACCGCCACATCCGAGCGAGCTGAATCCGCTCATTCACGAGTGGGCGGCCGGCCGGCCAATCCTGCGCTGCCACGACACCCGCTTCGGTGCAACCGAGTTCAACCCCACTGGCTCGGAAGGGCGGTTTCGCCTCGTGCGTAGCAAAGGCCGGGTCGTGGGGACCGTTTACGGCGCCCAGGATGACGCCGGCGCGATCGCCGAGTCCGTGTTCCGTCCGGTGCCTGTCGGTACGGCAGCCAGGCGGGTAGGGCGCGCCCGCCTCGCGCCGATCATGATCTCCACCCTCGCCGGCAGCAGAACGTTACGTCTCGCGTCGCTTCACGGGAGCGGCTTGCGCCGCGTCGGCGCAACGCGCGGGGAGCTCATCGACTCCGAGGCCGACCAGTACCCCGCCCTCGCCGCATGGGGTCAGGCCCTGCACGACTGTCCGGCCACACCTGACGGCATCGTCTGGCGCTCACGCCACTACGACGATTCCTACACGTGCATGCTGTTTGGCGACCGCGTGGGTCGTCGTGAGCTCGAGATAGTCGGGCCGCCGCTGCCCCTCGCCGTGGGCCGCGGGCTCGAGCGGGTGATGGAGCTCGCCGAGCAGGCGGACATCACGCTCATCGACTAGCTCGTGGCCGTGGCTTGACGTCGTGTTGCCTCTGAGGACCGCCTCGGTGGACACCTCCGCGTCGCCCGGCCAAGGCGGGCCACCTTGGGGACCCCGGCGGTACAGTTTGTTCGCCTTGGCACTGTTCATGGACCGCCACGATCTTCCCGATGCGACTGCGGCCGATGTCGCGGCTGCCCACATGCGCGATCTCGAGGTGCAGGATCAATTTGGGGTGCGGTTCCTCACGTATTGGTTCGAAGAGGGCGCGGGAAGCGGCTTCTGCCTGGTTGAGGGAGCCGACGCGGAGTCCGTCGAGGCGGCTCACCGTGCAGCTCACGGCTTGCTTCCCTCGCAGGTGATCGAGGTCGACCAAGACGGCGTGCGCGGCTTCTTTGGCCGTCTCAACACGCATCCGCCTGGCGAACCGTATGTCGAAAGCGCGTTTCGCGCGATCCTCTTCACTGATATCGCCGAGTCCACACGTCTGACTCAAGAACTTGGGGACCGTGGGGTGATGCGGGTGCTCCGCGAGCACGATTCGATTGTGCGCGCCGCCCTTGCTCGGTATGGCGGCAGGGAGGTCAAGCACACGGGCGACGGGATCATGGCTGTGTTCGCGTCCGCCTACCAAGCCGTCGGCGCCGCGATGCATATCCAGCGTGACGTGCATGAGCGCGAAGCCGCCGAGCGGCATGCGCTGCATGTCCGCGTGGGCGTGGCGGCGGGGGAACCGGTGACCGAGCACGACGACCTCTTCGGCGCTGCGGTGCAGCAGGCCGCACGGCTCTGTGCCTGTGCCGAGCCGGGCCGCGTTGCCGTGTCCTCGGGTGTCTACGATCTCTGCCGCGGCAAGGGCCTCCGGTTCACGGATCGTGGTCCGATCGCCGTGAAGGGATTCGCCGAGCCGATCGGGCACTACGAGGTCCACTGGCAGGGGTAGCGCCGAAGGCCCTGTCCCGCCGCGACCCGAAGGATCTAGGCGCGCGCTATCGCGAAGCCGCCCACTCCTGAAGGCGGCTTGGATCTCCGAGCGTCTCCGGCCGGACCTCGACGATCTCGTCCGCTGGGACGTTCGCGCGCTTTGCGGCCGCCAAGATGGCCGTGCTCGAGGGTGCCTCGTAGAGGCAGTAGGTGCGCCTGCGGTCCGCGCTGAGGAACGAGAACAGCCAGCGGACACCCTCGTCGGCGTTGACCTCCTCGATCAGGCTGACGTCATCGTCGGTCAGCTGCAGCTGATCGGCGAACGTGCGCTCGATGATGAACAGCGCCATGCGTGGTAATCCTAACTCGGCCCCCGTGCGTCGACAAGGGCGTGGCGGTGGGCGTAGGAAGTCGCCTCGGTGCGGTTGCCGCAGCCGGTCTTGCGCAGGATGCTGCGCACGTGGTTGGCGGCGGTGTGTTCGCTGATCGCCAGCTCCGCGCCGATCTCGCGGTTGCTCAGTCCGCGCGCGACCAGGCGCAGGATCTGCGCCTCCCGGGCTGAGATCCCATCGGGCAGCCCGGCCGGCGCAGTGGACGGAGTGCCGAGCTTGGCGATCCGCTTGCGAAGTGCGCCCATGCCGATCGTCGCGGCAAGCTGGTCGGCCTCCGCGAGCAGTGCCCCGGCCTGCACGCGCCGATCGGTTGCACCCAGGAGCAGCATGCGAGCGTACTCGTACTGCGTGTGAGCGAGCCAAGTCGATGCCCCCATCGTCGCGTTCAGTTCGATCGCCCGCTCGAAGTGCTCCTCCGCCCGCGCCCAATCCCTGAGCGTCGCTGCGAGCATCCCGAGATAGCGGTCGGCGGCGCCGTAGTAGGCGACCAGATGCCCCACCATCACGTTCGTGCCAGCCAGCGGCGCGAGCTCGGGGTAGATCAGTTGCGGCGACGGCCTCGCTGCCGAGCGCCGTGCAGGCATCGGTGATGTACGTCAGCGACGCCAGCCACAGAGACTCGCGCAGCGGCTCGAGCCCCGCGCGGGCTATTCGCGCGAGCTCGCGCGTGGCCTCGGCTTCCATCCCCAACTCGACGAGCAGGGACACCAGGCCCGGGCGCCACGGCCCGTGCTCGCGCGCGCTTCCGGCGAGAATCCGGATCACCGAGGCGAGCTCCGCCAGCCGTCCTTGCTCTCGACGCAAGCTGAACATCTGGATCCCGTAGGTACCGGAGGCGTCCCGTCCGGTGAGCATCCGCCCGGCCTGCTCGGAGCTGCGCGCCATCCTGTCGGCCGCGTCCAGCCGCCCGTCCGAGAGCGCGATTGCGGCGCCGTAGTGCTCGGCCACGTGGAGGTTGAAGGGCTGCTTGGTGATCTCGGCGATCTGCCGCATCTCGGCCACCTCCGTGCGCGCGGAGGCGATATCGGCGACGGTCACGAACGCCGGCACGCGCCAGGACATCGCTTCCGCCTGGAGCTCGGTGTCCCCGAGCTCCTCGCCGATCGCGCGCGCCTCGGTCAGCATCTCGATGATCTCCGTGATCGGCGTCGTCCCACGCGACCAGTAAGAGCGAACCAGCACGGTCGCGAGACCGGGACGATCGTCGAGGCGGCGGGCGAGCTCGATAGCGTTCGAGCGCACGACCGCGGCTTGCTCGCGCTGACCCTGCATGTCGAGAGCACGCGCGAGTCCGCCCAGCAGGCCGATTCGTAACTCGGGGTGCTCGTCTCCGAGTGCCACAGTCGCCTCTTCCAGCAGCGCGACGGCTCCCCGCTGCGTCCCCGGGCGCCAGCTCGCCTCCTCATAGCCGATCGCCGCGCGCGCGAGCAGCTCGTGATCCTGAAGCTCTCGGCCCAGCTGGGCGGCGGCGGTCAGCGCGTCCAGTGCCTCGAAGGCCTTTCCTGCCTTGTGTCTGGCCATGCCGAGCTCGAGCAGCACGGCGCCGCGCCGCGCCGGGTCCTCGATCCCAAGCTCGAGAGCGATCGCGAGCATCGCAGCCGCGTCGTCGAACGCGAGCGAGTCAGCCGCTGCGCGGGCCGCGAGGACGTTGTAGTCGATCGCTCGCTTCGCCTCGCCGAGTGGGGCGGCGGCGGCGAAATGGTAAGCGAGATCCGCAAGGGTCCGCGGCGAGCGACCCGCCATCGCCTCGAGCGCTTCGCCCACGCGCAGGTGAAGCTCGGCCCTGCGCAGTCTCGGTAGACGGTCGTACACGGCGCGCCGGACCAGCTCGTGCGCGAACCTGTACGACAGTTGGCGGCCTGGCAGCTCCACGATCATGCCGCTCCTGATGGCCTCATCGAGCGGCGCGACCAGCTCGCGCTCGCCGAGCCCAGAGGCTCGGCCCACGATCGCGAGGGTGAACTCCCCTCCCGCGGTGGCGGCGAGCTCGAGCAGCGTCGTGGTGCTGGATGCCAGCCTTGCGAGCCGACCGTTGACGACCTCGCGCACGCTCTCGGGCGGTCCCAAAGCGGCCAGGGAATCGGCCAGCCGCAGCTCACCGTCGACCACGTCGACCGCGTTCGTCTCCGTCAGTGCGCGCCAGAGCTCGCACACCAAGAACGCATTGCCTCCCGTGAGGTCGAAGATCGCCTGGGCGAGCCCGGGCGCGTCCGCTCCGACGCGACCGTGGGACACACGCACGAGGAACTCGCCGATCTCCTGGTCGGACAGGCCTGTCAGGCTGAGTCGCACGACGTCATCAGCACGCCGCAGGTCGGCCAGCGTCCGCGCCAGACCCTCGGGCACCTCCGCCTCCGTATCGCGAAAGGTGGCAAACAGCAACACCCGGCCGGCCCACGGCGCCTGTGCCAGATGACGCATGAGCAGCAGCGTCGGCGCGTCCGCCCAGTGGCCGTCCTCGATTACCAACACGACCGGGCGTTGGCGGCTGATCCAATCGAGCAGCTCCGTGACGACCGTGTGCAGGCGGTGGCGCTCGGTGTCCGGGTCGGCGCGCGTCGGCAGCGGAAGCTCCCCGAGTGTCTCTCCGAGGCTCGGCAACAACCGGGTGAGCTCGGCGGCCGATGTGCCGAGCGCCGCTCGCAGCTCGTCTGGGTTGGCGATCGCCGTCAGGCGCTCGAGCGCCTGCGAGAACGGGCCGTACGGTGAGTGCACGACGGCGTCGCAGGCGCCGTACAGCACCAGTGCGCCCGCCTCCGCAGCCTGCGAGGCGAACTCCCGCACCAGCCTGCTCTTGCCCGAGCCGGGCGCTCCCCCGAGAAGCACCACGCGCCGGCCCTCCCCCTCGGCCGCCGGTAGCAGCAGGCGCAGCTTCTCGAGCTCGGCCGAACGTCCGACGAACGGGAACGGCGAGGAGACACGAAGCGCGGCAGGAAGTTCGTCCACTCATACCCCCGCGCGACCACAATAGTCAGATCTGATCACTCGTGCAATCAGCGCGTGAGCGCTGCCGCCGCGAAAGTGGGTCAGGCTGCGTCATGACGGCGCCATCACGACGCTCTACGGTGGCCTTCAGACGGACACTTCCAGACTTTCGAGGAGGAGAACCCCATGAGCACCAGCATCGCGCCCACCCAAACCGCCCGCCAAGAGCTGTCCGACTTCCGCGGGCGCCTGATTGGCCCGGAAGACAGCGACTACGATCAGGCACGCGCCGTGTACAACGCGATGATCGACCGTAGGCCGGGGCTGATCGCGCGCGCCGCGAACGTCGACGACGTCGCCGCGGCGATCGGGTTCGCGCGCGAGCACGGGCTCGAGCTGGCCGTCCGCGGTGGCGGACACAACGGGGCCGGTCTTGGGACGGTCGACCACGGAGTCGTGATCGACCTGTCGCTGCTCAAGGACATCACCGTCGATCCAGATGCGCGCACCGTTCGCGTGGGCGGCGGCTGCACCTGGGGGGAGGTCGACGGGGCCACCGGCGCGCACGGTCTGGCGACGCCGAGCGGGATCATCTCGACCACCGGGGTCGGGGGGCTCACGCTCGGCGGCGGGCTCGGCTATCTCACTCGAAAGTTCGGCCTCACGATCGACAACCTGCTCGAGGCGGAGCTCGTGCTTGCCACCGGCGAGCGGGTTCGCGCCAGCGCCGAGGAGCACCCCGACCTGTTCTGGGCGATCAGGGGCGGCGGCGGCAACTTCGGCGTTGTCACATCGTTCCTGTTCCGCCTGCACGAGGTCGGAACGGTGTTCGGCGGGCCGACGTTCTGGCCGGTCGCGGACGCTGCCGAGGTCATGTCGGTCTACCGTGACTTCCTGCCCGGCGCTCCGCGCGAGCTCAACGGGTTCTTCGCGTTTCACACCGTTCCGCCGGCGCCACCCTTCCCCGAGGACATCCACCTGCGCGAAGTGTGCGGGATCGTCTGGTGCTACGTAGGCCCCGAGGACGCGGCGCGCGAGGCGCTGGCGCCGCTGCTCGATTCGGTTCCGGAGCCTCTCATGCACGGCGTGCAGCCGATGCCCCACGCGTCGATGCAGGGCCTGTTCGACGGTCTGTATCCGCCGGGCGACCAGTGGTACTGGCGCGCCGATTTCGTCACCGAGATCCCCGACGAGGCGGTTCAGCTTCACGCGCGCTTCGGCTCCCAGCTGCCGAGCATGCAGTCGACCATGCACCTCTACCCGGTCGATGGTGCGGCTCACGACCTCGAGCCGAACGACACAGCCTGGAGCTACCGGGACGCGAACTGGGGAGCGGTTTTCGCCGGCGTCGACGCGAACCCCGCCAACGCCGACGCGATCCGGCGCTGGAGCAGCGACTACCAAGAGGCCCTTCACCCCTACTCCGCGGGAGGGGCGTACGTGAACATGATGATGGACGAGGGGGAGGACCGCGTTCGCGCGAGCTACCGCGACAACTACGACCGCCTCGCGCAGATCAAGCGAAGCTACGACCCCGAGAACCTGTTTCGCATCAACCAGAACGTCAGACCGGCCAGCGATTGGAGCTAGGTCCTCACGGCAGCGTCAGCTCGCCCACCTCGACGCCACCTCCGTGCGCAAGCATGGGGCAGCCGTGTGCCAACGCGACCGCCCTGTCGAGGCTCTCGGCCGCGACCATCGAGTACCCGCCGAGCACGGTCTCCACGGAGCAACTGCCGATCGTGCGTCTCTCGAACGCGGGGTTGCCTCGGTCGAGGAGGTTGCTGCCGAGGGCTTCAAACCAGGACTGCCATGCGCGGGCGGTGTCCTCGTCGCCCTCGTAGTCCTTCGGGGCACGGTAGACGAACAGGTAGTTGGACATCGTGAGCTCCTTTCGCGGGCAGCCCGATGCCGCCCTTCAACACGAAGACGAAAGGGCGAGCCACATTTGGACCTGTGGGGATGCAAATCCGATGCGCCGTCGTGTCGCGTCCCGGAGCGAGGTCTATCTGCGGCGGCCGCTTGGGCCGCTGCGGAGGTCGTTGGGGGTGGGGGGTGGGGTTTACGGGATGCTGCACGCGCGCTGGGTCGTGACGGTCGCGCTTGCGGCGTTGCGGGCTGCGCCGCGCCGCTGACGCGGTCAGTGCGGCTACTTCGACAGCTGCGCGGTGCGGACGACGGGCAGCGTTGAGTGTTGGGAGGTGGCCTTCTCGGAACCGGCGCCGATCAGAGCGCTACACGTCCTGGTCCGTGGTCAGCGACGCCGCTGCCGTCAGGCGCGGAGATCACCGCTGTGCGCTGATCGTGACGGTGCTGTCGAGTGCTGGGGCGCGACGCCTTCGGTGAGCTTGGCATGGGACGACGACGCTCGAAGAAACGTCGTCCCGGTCGCTGTCAGCGGCCTGAGCGACGCAGTCGCAGTCAGCGCGGGCGAGGAGGACACCTGCGCGCTGCTCTCGACAGGGGGCGTCGATTGCTGGGGCTACAACGGCTGGGGTCAGCTCGGGAACGGAACGACCATGGAAAGCCCGGTGCCCGTCCCCGTAGCCGGCATCAGCAACGCGATCGCGGTTGCCGTTGGCGTCACCACGCCTGTGCGGTCCTCGCCACCGGCAGCGTCGATTGCTGGGGCTCGAACCTGAACGGCGAGCTTGGGGATGGCACCGACAGTCGCTCGACTCCAGTGGCGGTGAGCGGACTGAGCGACGCCGTCGGCGTCAGCGCGCAGCTCGGCTATGCGTGCGCGGTCCGCTCGACCGGCGGCGTGGCGTGCTGGGGCTCCAACGCGCACCTGGTGCTCGGGAGCGAAGCCGTCTTCCACACCGTGACGCCGCTCGCGGTGGGCGGATTGACCAACGCTGTGGCGGTCAGCACCAATCAGACCCATGCCTGTGCTGTGCGCGCCGACGGTACAGCTGTGTGCTGGGGGGAAAATGTCAACGGCGACCTCGGCGACGGGATGACGGCGAACAGCGCTACGCCGGTGACCGTGAGCGGACTTGGCAACGCGATCGCTATCAGCGCCGGGTTCGATCACACGTGTGCACTGCTGGCGAACGGCAGCGCGGGTGCGGGGAGAAGACGAATCAGGCGAGCTCGGCGACGGTACCGTCCGTCGCGACGCCTTGAGCCCCGTCCTCGTTGGTGAACCGTTGGCGGCGCCCCCGTCACCGGGTACACCGGCGGTGGAACCGCCGAGCAGCACGAACAACCTGCCAAACGGCGGGAACAACGCGCCAAACAGCGGCGCCAACAACGGCTCCACATCGCCGCACGGCTCAACCGCCAACGGCTCCGGCGCGCGCAGGGCGATCTCCCCGACGGCGGCGTTCAGCCTGCCACCCGTGGCGAGGTGCGTGAGCCGGCGCCGGTTTACGATTCACGTGCGGACGCTCCCTGGCATCACGTGGGTGGGCGCCGTGATCACGATCAACCACAAACGCGTCCGCTCCCTTGGGCGGTCGCACATCACGGCGCTCGTCAGCCTCGTCGGGCTCCCCAAGGGCACATTCGTCCTCTCGATCACAGCCAGAGCAAGCGACGGGCGCAGGGTGACCGGCACGCGGACCTATCACACGTGCGTTCCGAAACCCAGGAATCATTATCCGACGCCCAGGCTCTAGCGTGAACAACCCAGCCCTCGAAGAGGGCCGGTCGCGCGTGGCCCGCGCTCGCTTGCGCGCTGTTTGTATCGGTCTCAGAGGTAGCGCTCGCGGGCGGACGGCTCGCCCGGGAGGGTCGCAACCCGCGCACCGCGACGCGAGCCTGCATGGGGTCGTCCGCTCGCGTATTCTCAGCCTGAGAACTCTCCTTGTGGCACGGCCTGATCGTGGCTGCGGGCTTTCGGCGGATGCCGAGGGAGCGTGAGCAGGGATTGTTTGCGTGGTCCCGATGGCCCCGCAAGCGGCTGCCAGGCGGCGCAGCCTCGGCACACTCGTCCAAGACCCAGTACTGGAGGTCAAATGAGCGACAGACCGGTTTTCATCTACGCCGCGACCTACCCCGACCGCGCCGCTGCGGAGGCGGACTACGAGACCCTGCTCGACCTACATGCGGCGAAGCTCGTGGGCACCTATGACGTTGCCCTGGTCACCAAGGACGCTGATGGCAAGGTCCACGTCAAGAAGCACGAGAAGCCGACGCAGCACGGGGCGTGGGGGGGACTCGCCGTCGGCGCGGCGGTCGGGATCCTCGCTGCGCCGGCGGTGATCCCAGCAGCGCTGGTGGGCGGTGTCATCGGAGGTCTCGGCGGACACTTCAAAAAGGGCATCCCCAGGGGCGCCGCCAAGGAACTGGGCGACCTCATCGACTCCGGCGAGGCAACGCTGTTCGTGATCGGCGAGTCGCGTCTAGAAGAGCAGCTCGACAAGCTGCTCACCCGCGCCGAAAAGTCGCTCGAGAAGGAAGTCGACGTCGACGCGAAGGAGTTCAAGAAGGAACTTGACAAGGCCGAGAAGGAGTACGCGGAGAGCTAACCGGTCGGCTCCTCGCTCGCGCGAGCCCGAGCTCACAAGTCAACCAGTGCTGCGGGAGCGTGAAGCATGGCCGAGGGCCTGTCAGCGGCGGAGGTGGGCAAGGAGATCGGCGAGCACGCCAAGCACTCCGGCGATCACGGAGGGGCCGATCGCCGCAATCGCCTGCTGTCGATCGTCGAGGCGCTGCTGCTCTCGCTGGTTGCCGCCCTGATACCCGGTGCTCGCGACCGCCCTCACCCGATAGCCATCGGGCCACACTCGCATCCTACTTGTGCTGACGCCGGCGGTAGGGGGGTCTGACCGGGTCGGGCCCGATGGCTACCCACCAGGATACGAAGCCGGCGGCGGTGGTCCGTGCACGCCGCTCCCGAGCCCGCGAACCGCCACGCTCGAGATGGCGCAAACGCCACCAGGGGACTGGTACTCTGCCGTCCAACGGACGCTCGATGGAGGCCGCGTGTGGTGGCGGCCTCGGGCTCACCTCAGATGGAGGGCGAGATGGCGAAGATGCGACGGAGTTCCGCGGGTAGGCGCTCGCTGGGCTGCCGAGCGCTTGTGCTGTTCGCAGGCGTCCTTGCTGCGGTGGCTGCGATCGCCTCGCCCGCAGCGGCGGCCCCCGTCAGCGCGCTGGCATGGGGCGAAGGCAAACTCGGTCAGCTCGGAGACGGGGCGGACGCCAGCAGCAGCCTGCCCGTGCTCGTGAACGGCCTCAAAGGAGTCGCCGCCGTCGCGGGTGGCGGCGGGCACAGCCTCGCCCTGCTCAACAGCGGCGTCGTGATGGCGTTCGGCGGCGACATCTACGGCCAGCTCGGCGACAGGTCCCACCTCGACAGCAACGTCCCCGTCGAATCGCGCGTGAAAAAACCGGCCACGGCGATCGCGGCGGGTGCGTACCACAGCCTCGCCCTGATCGAAAACGGCACGGTCGAGGCGTGGGGTGAAAACCTCTACGGCCAGCTGGGCGATGGCGCAAGCGGCAAAGGCGCCGGGAGCGACGTGCCCGTCGTCGTCACCGGGCTCACCGGCGTCACCGCCGTCGCCGCCGAAGGCGAGAACAGCATGGCCCTGCTCGGTAACGGCACCGTGGTGGCCTGGGGGCTGAACGACGAAGGCGAGCTCGGCAACGGCACCACGACCAACAGCGACCTACCAGTCGCGGTCACCGGGCTCACCGGCGTGAAGGCGATCGCGGTAGGGCGCGAGTTCGGCTTGGCCCTGCTCGACAACGGAACCGTGATGGCGTGGGGCAGCAACAACCGTGGCCAGCTCGGCAACGGGACCACCACGAACAGCAAGGTCCCCATCGCCGTCCCCGGCCTGAGCGGCGTGAAGGCGATCGCCGCCGGCTTCGGCCACAGCCTCGCCCTGCGCGAAAACGGCACGGTCGTGGCGTGGGGGGCCAACTCCCACGGCGAGCTCGGCAACGCCGGCACCGAAGACAGCCACGTGCCGGTCCCCGTCACGGGCCTGAGCGGCGTGACCGCGATCTCGGCCACGGGCGGCGAGGACAGCATGGCCCTGCTCTCGGGCGGCAATGTGATGGACTGGGGCTCCAACAACCGCGGCCAGCTCGGCAACGGGACGACCACCGACAGCGACGTCCCCGTCAAGGTCCAGGGCCTGAACGAAATCCTCGGCATCTCCGCCGGGGGCAATCACAGCCTCGCGTTCGGGCCCGCCGAAGCGACCCTCCCGGCCCCGGTCGTCAAGATCCTGAATCCCGCCACCGGCCCTGAAACCGGCGGTATCAAGGTGAAAGTCGAGGGCCAGAACTTCACCGGTGCCACCTCGGTCATGTTCGGGTCCAAGGCCGCGACCTTCACCGTCAACACGGGCAGGTCGATCACCGCCGTCCTGCCACCGGGCGCGGTGGGTCCCGTCAACGTGACCGTCACGACCCCGAGCGGCACGAGCACCATCACCCCGAAGGACGTCTTCAAGTACAAAAAGGACTGAGATGGATGCCGGTGTCAAGGGGTGCGGTTGTTTTAATGTTGTTGTGTGGTCATGGTGGTGGGTGTGCTGGGGTCGGGCGGCCGGCGCGACGGCAACGACAACTGGTCACTCTGAGATGCGCGGGTCGGGACCGCAGGACAGTGTCCGGTCGTGAGCTGCCTCGCACTAGGTTCGCGAGTCGGGATCGCATAGAACCCTATCGAGGATCCTCCGGCAGGTCGACGACGGCCGCCAGACCACAGCGGGTGTTTGTGTTCAGGCAGCAGCGGACTCCTGTGGGCGTTCAGGGTGGTAGGTCATCGCGGCCCAGATGAATCCGGCGAGTTCTCGAGCGACAGCGAAGTTGGAGACGGTCGGAGCGCTTGCCGTTCTCTGTCAGACGCGTCGGTGTCGAGCGATGCAGACGAACCTGGGCTTGCCAAGCCGCAGAGACTCGGGTGGATGTGCGGCAGTTGGTGGCGCGCGCGGACTGGCGGCGATGTTGGTAGTGCCAGGCTGCCTCGATCGAGCAGCCGGCGGGCGTGTCGGTTGCCGGTCTTGGTGATGTGCCCTCGATGCTGCTGTTGCCCGGAGGAATACTCGCTCGGCGTCAAGCCGAGGTAGCTCATCAGCTCCCTGGGAGAGGCGAAGCGGTGGAAGTCGCCGATCTCGGCGAGCAGTCCCAGTGCTGTGCGAGTCGCATCCCGCGAAAGGAGCACAGCCAGCGAACCGGATCGACCCACGGCTCGGTCGCAGCTACTTGCTCGAGCTGCTGATCGACCGCGGCGATCTGCGCATCCAGCGCGACCAAGTGACAGAGCATGTGCTGCAGTGCAGCCTCAGCCAGCGGGTCGCCAGGCGTTGGGCGCTCAGCCACGCCTGGTGGCGCTGGGTCCACGCCTTGCCTTCCCGGTAGATGTGCCCGTGGCGAAGGAGCTGCTTGACGACTCGATGCCGGGCCGCGGTCCTAGCGCAGCGCAAATCATCACGCGCCCTGACGAGGTCCCGAAGCCTTCTTGGGCGGGGCGAGGGCGCCGCGACGAACGAGAGCTCTCCCGCACGGTAGAGGCGCACGAGCTTCTTGGCATCACGCCGGTCGGTCTTCACGCGGTCCCCCGCACGAATCGGGATCAGCGACGGTGCAATCACGTCGCACGCCACGCCCATCGTGCTCAAGAGCCGGTGAAGCTGATAGCCGCCTGGCCCGCCTCATACGCCACCGCCAGACCCTCGGCGCCGCCGAGCCGATCAATCAAACGACGGATCGCGCGCTCGGTGTCTCAACCGCACCACCTCGGCCTCCCGCCACTTGCAGGCAGCGTCGCAGCCACGAGCGACAGCTTGTGCTGATCGATCGCGACCCACGTCGAGACGACGGCAGGCGCGGCAGAGCTAACGTCAGGCATGGGCTGGTCCTCCTTCGTGTGCGGCACTAGCCGCAGCGGTCATTGACAACCGCGAGGCTAACCCGCGAACCAACGAACGCCGAGGGCCAGCCCCACCGGCATATGTGCTAGGCGGCTGACGCGCCGGGGCCGCCCGGACGGCCGTCAGGCGGCTGCGCCCGCCGAGAGGCCGACGAGCTGGGCGCTTCGCTCCCACAGAGCCGCTGCAAGGGTCTCGTCCTGTGCCTGGGCGCTCGGAGCGACGACCTTCTCGTCCTGGACGTACTCGCCGTCGAGGGAGCCCGCCTGATCCGAGACGGCCAGCCACACGAGCGAGCGGGCCCCTCGCTCCGGGGAGCGCAAGAAAGGGCCAGCCAGCGTCGTCAGGAGGCGCCAGATCCCGTTTTCGTTCTTGCCGAAGCCCGTTCGCACCACGCCCGGGTGAAAGCAATTGGCATGCAGCTCCGGAGCGCGCCGGGCGAGCTCCCGCGTGAAGAGGATGTTGCACAGCTTCGAGGTCCCGTACACCCGCATCGCCGCGTAGCGATGCTCGGACTGCAGGTCGTCGAGGTCCAGGCGCCCGCCGGTGTGAGCGTCGGACGCGGTGGTGAGCACGCGTCCGCCGGCCAGTTTCCCACGCAGCAGGTTCGTCAGCAGGAACGGCGCCAGGTGGTTGAGGGCGAACGTCCCCTCGAGACCCTCCGAGGTCTCCCGGCGCGAGCCGAACAGGGCCCCCGCGTTGTTCGCGAGCACGTCGATGTGGTCGTAGCGCTCATCCAGCTCCTCGGCCAGCCCGCGCACCTCGGACATCAGCATCAGGTCGGCCACGTGCTCGTGAACAGGCGCCCCGCCCCCGGCGGCCCTCGCTTCGCGGGCGACGGCGTCGAGGCGGCCCGGGTCGCGTCCGACGAGCGCGACCTCCGCGCCGCCCCGGGCGAGCTCGACGGCGGCGGCCTGGCCGATGCCGCGCGTGGCACCCGTGAGGACGATCAACGTCACGAACGGCACTCTACCGCGGGCCCCATGCCCCGAACGCGGCTCAGCCGGGCCGCGAGTCCCGCGTCAGCGGCGCGTACGCATCGGGCCGGCGGGTGCGCAGGAACGGGAACAGCTCGAGCCAGTCGTGGCGCTGGTCGAGGTCGAGATCGGCGACGAGCACCGCCGGCCGATCCCGCGGCGCCTGCACCAGCTTGCGACCGTAGGGATCGCAGATGAACGAGGACCCATAGAAGCGCAGCGGCGGCTCCTCGCCGATCCGGTTCACCGCGACCATGAAGACGCCGTTGGCGATCGCGTTGCCGATGATCACCTGCTCCCACAGGGGCTCGGTGTCGAAATCCGGATGGTCGGGCTCCGAGCCGATCGCGGTGGGGTACACGAGCACGTCGGCACCCTCGAGGCTGTAGGCTCGGGCCAGCTCCGGGAACCACTGGTCCCAGCAGGTCGGCAGTCCGAAGCGGGCTTCCTCGACCGCGACCAGACCAAACGGGTCGCCGGCGCTTGGACCGGGGCGGAAGTAGCGGTCCTCGTGGTAGCCCGCCGTGACGGGTATGTGAAGCTTTCTCGTGCGGCCCACCAGCTCCCCGTCCGGCGCGACCATGATCGCGGTGTTGTAACCCAGCCCGTCCTCGCCGTCGTCGCGCTCGAACAGCGACGCGTGGACGTAGATGCCGTGCCGCCGGGCCATCTCGGCCGCGAAAGCGTGCGTGGGACCGCCCGGCAGCTCCTCGGCCGCCACGCCGGCCCCTTCCGGACCCGCTGGGTCGACGGCGAAATAGCGGCTCAGCGTCAGCTCCTGCAGGCACACGAGCCGGGCTGCCTCTCCAGCAGCGCTGGCGATGCCCGCCGCGAGCGCCTCGCGGTGCTCGTCCGGGTCGGGGTGCCAGCGCTCCTGCACCGCTCCGATCCGCAACGGCGCCCGGCGCGGCTCGTGCGTACGGGCGGGCGAGGGGGGCGGTCCGGGCGAGCTGATCAGAAGGGCGCTCTCGGCCACGCCGAAGACTGTAGGTCCTCCTGCCCTGCGGCGGGCTAGTCTCACCGCCGATGGCCGTCCGTGCCCGTAGCATCGAACCTATCCGCCCGCACCGATGAGCGGACCTCTTCCCTCCACGCCGGCCGAGGACGGGTACCGCATGCCGGGCGAGTTCGCACCCCACGCCGGCTGCTGGATGGCCTGGCCCGAGCGGCCCGACAACTGGCGCCTCGGCGCCAAGCCGGCGCAGCGGGCGTTCGCCTCCGTGGCGGCGGCGATCGCCGCGAGCGAGCCGGTCACGATGGCCGTCTCGAACGCCCAGTTCGAGCACTGCCGCGCCGTCCTGCCCGACGCCGTGAGGGTCGTCGAGATCTCCAGCGATGACGCCTGGATGCGGGACATCGGCCCGTCGTTCGTGCTCGACGGCGAGGGTGCCCGCCGCGGCGTCGACTGGCGCTTCAACGCCTGGGGGGGCCTCGACGGCGGCCTCTACTTCCCGTGGGATCGCGACGAACGCGTCGCCGCCAAGGTCTTGGAGATCGAACGCGCCGGCCGCTACCGTGCGCCGCTCGTCCTCGAGGGAGGCTCGATCCACGTCGACGGCGAGGGAACCGTGATGACCACCGAAGAGTGCCTGCTGAACCCGAACCGCAACCCGGATCTCTCGCGCGGACAGATCGAGCGGGCCCTGTGCGCGTACCTCGGCGCCGAGAAGGTACTGTGGCTCGGCCGCGGCGTCCTCGACGACGAGACCGACGGGCACATCGACAACCTTGCCTGCTTCGCGCGACCCGGCGTCGTCCTGCTGACCTTCCCCGAGGATCCCTCCGACCCCCAGCACGCGATCTCCGCGGACGCCCTGGGACGCCTCGAGCAGGCCACCGACGCACGCGGGCGCCCCCTCGAGGTCATCCGCATGCCCTCACCCGGCCCGCTCTCGATCACGGCCGAGGAGGCCGAGGGCGTCGACGCGGTCCCTGGCACGCTGCCCCGGCACGCCGGGGAACGGCTCGCCGCTTCCTACGTCAACTTCTATCCCGCCAACTCAAGCGTCGTGTTCCCGCTGCTCGACCCCCGCCACGACGATCGCGCCGCCGAGATCCTGCGGGGCTGCTTCGACGGACGCGAGGTCGTCGGCGTGCCCGCGCGGGAGATCCTGCTCGGCGGCGGCAACATCCACTGCATCACCCAGCAGGTCCCGGCGGCGGACCGGTGAGCGTCTCCCGCCCGCGAGCTCGCAGACCCATCGCCGCGCCGGCGCTGCTCGCGCTGGTGGTCTGCGTGGCCGCAACGGGCTGCGGCGTCGCCCCCTCCCGGGAAGCCGTCACGTTCGTCCAGCAGCGCAAGGCGGGAGCCGTGCGCGCCAAGCGGGCGATCGTCGAAGCGCAGGACGACCTGGCCGCCCTGTCGCGACCGCCCACCCGGGCGCAGCTTCACAGGCTCGCCCGTTCGGCCCGCGTCGCTCGCGAACTCGTCAACGAAGTCCGCGTCGGGCTGCCGACGTTCGAAGTCGCCGAAGAAGAAGTCCCGATCGCGGAATCGGAAGCCGGCGTGGGAGCCAACGAGCTGAACTACGCCCTCGCCGAACTCGTCCGCTACGCCCGCCACCCGAGCGCCCGGGCGTTGGCCCGTTACAACGCCCATCTCGGCCCCGGCCGCGAAAAATGGAACGAAGCGGTGAGGGAGCTGTGGCGCCTCTCCCGCACCTCCAACCCCCCCACCGTCTGACGCATCGCGCGGGGGTCACGGACGCCCTCATAGCGCCCGTGACCCGCGCCGCTCCCCCAGACGCCCTCAACGAGCGTCGATCGCACACGGTCAGGCTCGCCTGGTCTCCATCCCCAGAGCGCGTCTGACCTGCCCCCGTACGAGCAGCCTGTAAGCGACGTCACCGGCGGCGAGCGCCGTGATGATCGCGGCCCCCTGCCAGTGGGTGACAGCGTCCCTGCGAGCCCTCCGCGCCAGGCGCCGGGCCGTTGCCGTGGATCCGTCCATGTGTTCGTCCCTCCTTGAACCCCAGGCGCCCTCTCCTGATCCGCTTCCCGCGGAGGCGCTCCGAAGGGAAGGCTACGTCAACCGCGACGGTCCGTCAATGGCTGCTCGCCGCCCTCCACCGAAGGCCCGGATGCGCAGCCCCAGCGGTCGCGTCGGCCGCTCCGCGTCCTCGGCGAGCAGGCTCTCGTACGCGCAGTGCCGGTCGCTCGCGCAGGCGTGGATGAGTACCACCCCGGAGCGTCCCACGCCGTTCTGGAGCCGGACGAAGGCGACGACGTGCTTGCCGTCGCTGGCGATGCCGGTGAGCAGCTCCGCGTCGCGCGCCGCAGCGCGCTCCCGCAACTCGCCTTCGAGCTCCTCGAGCGTCCTGTCGTCGAGCTGACCCATTCCCTGCACGCATCCTAACGAGATGACGGACGCCGTGCTCAGGCGCGCGTCAGCATGCGATCGTCGCAGGCGCGCTGCGAGCGAGCAGCTGCATGAACGAGCGCTCGGTGCGCTCGGCGTTGTGGCGCGGGCAGTAGACCCCCCGGACGCCGTCCCGGTGGGACCCGTAGGCGAGCCAGATCTCCTCGCCCCAGGCGAACTCGAACAGGCGGTTGCCGTCCGGTCCGAGCCGCTGCTCCCGCAGCCACGCGGCCTCGACGACCGCGGCCGGAACCGACTCCTCGCACGAGCAGCCGTGCGTCATGTAGCCGGAGGAGACACAGCGCACGGCAGCGGCCCGGGTGCCCGACTGCTTCGACAGGCGACGGACCGTGAACGGGTCCAGTCCCGACTCCCAGAGCTGCGCTGCGGTATGCGGTGGTTCGGCCTGGGCGTCCATGTCGGTCTCCGATCTTGCTCGCCCGCCGGGGCCAGCTGCTCGCTTTCCGTTGCACCTCGAGGGCAGTCCGAGTTCCCTTTTCGGGCAATCCATGTCGTCCTTTTCGGGACGTCGTGTTTGGACGCTGCGGGCCCGAGGCCAGATCTGGACGTTCGTACGACCCCGCGACTGCCGCGGGCGGGGGTGTGGCGCCGGGCGTATCCTCGGGGCCGTGGACGGCGAGCCCCAGCAGCCCGCGGGTGAGGAGCCTCCGCGCGCGAGCGATCTGACCCGTCAGGGTGGGCGCCCGGAGGGGGGGCCGCCGAGCGTCTCGCGACCGCTGTTCGACGAGATCCGCGATCACGAGGGCTTTCGCGCACGACGCGCTCGCCTCGGCCGCCAGGCGGGGAGCGGGCGGCTCGGCCTCAGCTTGTGGGAGCTCGCCGACGGCGAGGCTGCCTACCCGTATCACTACCACCTCACCGAGGAGGAGCTCGTCGTCGTGCTCGATGGCCGGCCGACCCTGCGCACGCCGCAGGGATTGCGGGAGCTCGGCGAGGGCGAGGTCGTCTCGTTTCCCCGCGGCGACGGTGGTGCCCATCAACTGCTCAACCGCAGCGGCGCCACCGTTCGCTTCCTCGCGTTCAGCACCAATGGGGATCCCGACGTCGTCGTCTACCCCGACTCGGGGAAGGTCGGCTCGTTCGAGCGCCGCCCTCGGGGTGGGGGGCACGAGATGCTCCACCGCATCGCTGACGCCGTCGACTACTACGACGGCGAGCGGCCCCCGCCGCCTGCGGCGCCCTCCCAGCCCGGGAGCTAGGCGGGCGATCCGGGCAGGCGCTCGGGCGGGGCGGGGGCGGCGACCGTCTCGCAGAAGACCTCCACGAGCGTGGGGTCGAACTGCGAGCCGGCGCACCGGCGCAGCTCCTCGAGCGCCTCCTCGAGCGGGATCGGGCGCTTGTAGGGGCGCTCGCTCAGCATCGCCCGGAAGGCGTCGCAGATCGTGATGATGCGGGCCCCGAGAGGGATCTCCTCACCGGCCAGGCCGTCGGGGTAGCCGTTGCCGTCCCAGCGCTCGTGGCTGGACCGGACGAGCGGAGCGATCCGCTCGAGCGAGGGTCCCGCTGCCGCGATGATCCGCTCGCCCATCACCGTGTGCTGACGCATGAACTCCCAGTCGCGCTCGCTGAGCGGTCCCGGCTTGGCGATGATCTCGTCCGGGATGCCGAGCTTGCCCACGTCGTGGAGGTCGCCGGCTCGAACGATCTGCTCCACCGCTTCCTGGTCCATCCCGACCGCCCGCGCCAGCCGCTCGACGTCGCTTGCCACGTCGGTGGAGTGCTCGTCGAGTTCGGGGTGGCGCTGCGCCAGCGCCGCGTGCAGGACGGCCGTGATCACTTCCGCAGCGGCTCCCCGCAGGGCGGCCTTGTCGCGGTACATGTGCTGGTCGGCCAGCCGCAGCGCGTGGGAGGGCTCGCGCGCGCCACTGGGAATCTCGACCGCGCCCGCAGAGGCCGTCACCGTGAACGCACCGCCCCTTTCAGCAAGAGCCTCACGGCTACGTTGGAACAGCGCGTGGGGGTCATCCACCGGGTTCCACAGGAGCACACAGAACTCGTCCCCGCCGAGCCTGTACACGGCTCCGGCCGTGCCCACCGCCTCTTCGAGCCGCCGACCGAGCCGGGCCAACAGGACGTCCCCGGCCGCGTGACCGAAGGCGTCGTTGTAGTTCTTGAAGCCGTTGAGGTCGAAGAACCACAGGAAGGCGGGATCCTCCTCGCTCGCCCGCTGGCAGACGCGCGGCAGGTCCTCCATCAGCGCGCGGCGGTTGTACAGCCGAGTCAGCGGGTCGGTCGTCAGCTCCCGTCTCATGCGCCGGCCGGACACGGCGAGCGCGGTGATCGAGCCGACCAGGATGAAGACCGCGAGACCGAGCAACGCGAGCGCGCCCGCGTCCCAACCGTTTGCGAAGTCGGGGTTCGGGGCGATCGCTGTGGCCGCGATCGCGAGCGTGCGTCCGGTCGTCCCGATCGGCAGCGGCAGGTCCGCGACCATCGTCAGGTGTCCTGCCGTCACCATCGACCAGTGCGGCGTGGCGCCCCGGGACGGGGCCCGCTCCTCGGCGAGCCGCACCCGCACGCCCGGGATGTCGCGGACGAGCAGGCTCGAGCCGTCGACGGTCGTGTCCGCCATGTCGAAGTGGATGACTCCGCGCAGGAGCGAGCCCTGCCGCATCGGCACGACGAACGAGCCCGATCGCGCACCGTCAACCGGTGAGCGGAACGTCGTGGTGGGCTGGCCGGTGGTGGTTCGCGCGGCGACCGCAGCGAACGCACGCCGCAGCGCCTGCGGGAAGATGACCCCGCGCGCGCCGGGATCGCACACGACCTGGCGTGCGGCGCCGTCGTCGATACAGGCCGAGGAGACCGGCACGATCGCTGAGCGCTGGAAGGCGAGCAGGGCCTGCTCCGCGTCGAGCATGTCGGCCCGGCGCGCGGCCGCCGGCAGGCGCTGGGCGCCGAGGAGCGCCTCCACGGCAGGGTTGACGAGCATTTGCGATGCGGCCGTCGCCATCTGGCGCTCGCTGCCGACCACGCGCCCGACGACGCTGCTGAGCGCTCCCTGCAGGGCGTGGTCCTGGCCCTCGCGGTGACGTCGCACCGCCGAGCTGACGTTCCACGACGACACGCCGGCAAGCACGAGCGCGACACAGAGGCCGATCAGCGCGAGCGGACGCATGGGACTATCTCGTCCGGATGTGTCAAACCTTGAGCGCTGAGCCCGCGAATTCCCGGAGCTCAGAGTGTCAAGAAACGCCCGCATCCGGCCGATGTCTAAGGCGTGAAGCCCCTCCTTTCGCATGGCTCGGCCTTCTCGCCGGAGGCCGCCCCGGCGCACGACGGCGCCATCGCTGCGCTGCGCGAGCTGCCCGAGGCGCTGATCATCGCCTTCGACCAGGACCTGCGCTTCGTGCTCGCCGCCGGCGCCGCGATCAACCGCGCCGGCGCTCCCAATCCCTACAAGGCCGGCGAGTCGATCCGCGACGCCCTCCCGGGCGAGCTTTGGCCCGCGATCGAGCCGCTGCTGTGCTCGGCCCTCGCCGGCGAGACCCGCTCCCGCGAGATATGGACGGTCGAGGAGAAGTGCGTGATGATCGACGCGGGGCCGCTGCCCCTGGCGGGGGCCGTGGGCGCCGGCGGCGTCGCCGTCCTGATCGATGTCACCGCCCGCAGGAGCGCGGAGCTCCTCGCCGGCAACGGCGGCTTCGAGGAGGTGTTCGAGCGCGCCCCCGTGGGGACCGGCCTGCTCGACTGCGAGGGCCGCTGGCTGCTCGTCAACAGGGCCCTGTGCGAGATCACGGGCTACACCGCAGACGAGCTGATCGGCAAGCGCTTCGACGGCATCGTCCATCCCGACGACGCGTTCAACGACATGGTCGACCGCGACCGGCTCGTGTCTGGCGAGATCCCCGCCTTCCAGGTGGAGAAGCGGTTCTTCGACGCCTCCGGCGAGACGGTCACGGCGATTCTCTCGATGTCCCTCGTCCGCGACTGCGACGGCTCGCCCTTGCACTACATCGCCCAGCTCCAGGACGTCTCCGAACGTCGCCGGCTCGAGGACCAGCTACGGCGGCTCGGCGACCACGACCCCCTGACCGGCCTTCGCAATCGCCGGCTGTTCCTCCACGACCTCCACCTGCAGGTGGCCCGCTCGCGCCGCTACAGCGAGATGGCGGCTCTGATGGTGATCGACATCGAGGGCATGGAAGCGCTCAACCAGGCCTACGGCCAGGAGGCCGGGGACGAGGCCCTGCGGGCGGTCGCCCGCGCCCTCGCGCGCCGTCTGCGTCAGACCGACCTCGTCGCCCGCGTCGGCGGCGACGAGTTCGCCGTCCTGCTGCCCCATATCGACGCAGAGGGCGCCGCCGTCGTCGCCGAGGGGCTCCAGCGCGTGATCCCCGCCTGCGGCGTCGACGTCGGCGAGACCGTCCTGCACCCGACCGCGAGCATCGGCTTCACGCTGATCGATGATCGCACCGGCTCGGCCCAGGAGGCCCTCACCGCAGCGGCCGACTCGATGGCCAGCTCCCGCATCCCGGGCGCCCGGCGTCCCTGATCGCGCTCCCGTAGTACCCCGGAGTCCTCCGGCGGGCCCAATACGCTCAATACATGCAGCCAGGGGAGCGGCTCGCGGTCATCGACCTCGGATCCAACTCGTTCCGGCTCGTCGTGTTCATGGCCGGAGACGGCTGGTGGCGGCGCACGGACGAGATCTATGAGCCCGTTCGGATCAGCGAGGGGCTGATCGCGTCCGGGCGCCTCGGCCGCGCGCCGATGGAGCGGGCGCTCGCGACGCTCGACGTGTTCAGCCATTTCTGTCGCGCCAGCGGCCTCGAGGGCCACGCCGTCGACGCCGTCGCCACCAGCGCGATCCGGGATGCCGAGAACGCGGCCGAGTTCCTGACCGCGGCGCGCGAGCGCTCGGGGCTGGCGATCCGCGTGCTCAGCCGCGAGCAGGAGGCCCGCTACGGCTACCTCGCCGCGGTCAACTCGACGACCCTGACCGACGGTTCCGTGTTCGACCTCGGCGGCGGCTCGATGCAGCTCGTCCACGTCTCCGATCGGCTTGCACGCGAGAGCGGTTCCTGGCGACTGGGGACGGTGCTGATGAGCGAGCGCTTCCTGCCCCCGAACGGGCCCGCCAAGCGCCGCCAGCTCGAGGAGCTCCGCGACCACGTCGCCGGCGAGCTGAGCAGCGCGCGCTGGCTCGAGGCGGGGGAGGCTCACGGCGGGCGACTCGTCGGGATCGGCGGGACCGTACGAAACCTCGCGGCCGCCGCCCAGCGCGCCGACCGGCCTGCCGAGCAACGGCGTCCAGGGCATCGTGATCGAGCGCGACGTCCTCGACGAGCTCGTCGCGACGCTCGCCTCGCTGCCGGCGGCCGAGCGGGCCAGCGTGCCGGGCATCAAGCCCGCCCGCGCCGACCTGATCCTGGCCGGAGCGGTCGTCGTCCAGGGCGTTCTCCAGGCCGGCGAGCTCGACGGCCTCGAGGCGACCGAGGCCGGCTTGCGCGAGGGGGTGT
This sequence comes from uncultured Solirubrobacteraceae bacterium, assembly GCA_963743505.1. GTDB lineage: Bacteria > Actinomycetota > Thermoleophilia > Solirubrobacterales > Solirubrobacteraceae > Palsa-744. The sequence continues at coordinate 319,739 of CAVUPZ010000001.1, forward strand.
TCTTCGAGCGGCTGCTCGCCGACCGGGACCCGCCCCTGTTCGGCGACGTGCGCCGGGCGAGCGTCCTGAACATGGCAGCCCAGTACCGGGTCGATGCCGATCACACCCGCCACGTGGCCGCCCTCGCGCTCGGGATGTTCGACGAGCTCGCCGCGCTCGGCCTGCACGAGGGAGACCCCCGCGAGCGCGAGCTCCTGTGGGCCGCGTCGATGCTCCACGACATCGGCATGTCGATCGACTACGACGACCACCACAAGCATTCCCGCTACCTGATCCTCAGCGGCGGCCTGCCCGGGTTCACCCCGACGGAGACGGCCATCATCGCCCAGGCCGCCCGCTACCACCGCAAGGGCATGCCCGTCCCGGGCCCCCTCGCGCCGCTGTTCGCCGACGGCGACGTCGAGCGCCTGGACCGCTGTGCAGTGCTCCTGCGCCTGGCCGAGGACCTCGAGCGCTCACGCGACCAGCTCGTCCGCTCGACCAGCATCGCTCTCAGCAACGGCCAGGCTGAGCTGCAGCTGATCGCCGACGGCGAGGCCGCCGTGCCGCGATGGGCGGCCGGCCGGGAGGGCCCGCTGTTCGAGCGGGCTTTCCACCGCGAGCTGTCCGTCGCCTCCTGAGCGCCCGCGGGCGCGGCGCGGCTAGGCGGTCAGCCTTCCCTCTCAGCGACCTTCCAGCGCTCGCTCGCGCCCGGCGCAGTCGAACAGGGCCAGGCCGTTCGGATAGGGGTCGGGGCTGTGCCATTGCGATGCCGGCAGCTGCTTGCAGGCCCGGAGGACCGCCTGCGTGGCCCCGTTGCCGCCCCGGGTGGAGTAGACGCCGCCGAGCACCACGTAGCGGGCCTCACCGCTGCGCACGAGCCGTGCGAGGCCGGCGCCGTCGAGGGCGGGGTCGGTGCCGCTGTAGCCGCCCAGGGCCCCCACGTCGTAGCCGAGCAGGATCATCGGGGCGGACGTGTCGGAGGCGACGGTCAGCAGCGCCCAGCGCCGACCGGGGTGGTGGCCGAGGGCGTACTCGACCAGCGCCCGGTCGAGCCCGATTGTGCGGGCGTCGACGCCGTAGCCGCCGGGGCCCGCGGCCGCTTTCGGACCGGCGGCCGGGAACGTCCCCTCGACCGGCGCTTCGAAGGTCGTCGCCGAGTACGCCGTCGGCGCCACCAGCAGCAGCGCAAACGTGAGCACCACGGCCGGCGCGGCGAACCGGCGGGTGGCGGCGAGGGCGAGCAGACCGACCGCTCCCCCGGCCACGAGCACGGGGATCAGCCACGTCATGTACTGCTCCCGCCGGAGCAGGACGATCTGCACGGCGACCGTGCCGACCACCGCGAGTGCACCGAGCACGATTCCCGACAGTGGCCGCGGCCCCCGCCGCAGCGCGATCAGGGCCACGACCCCGGCGCCGGCCATCGCCCCGGTCGCGGGGCCGAGGGCGGCGACGTAGTAGGGGTGGACGATCCCCTTGGAAAGGCTCAACACGGCGGCCTCGACGACGAACCAGCCCCCGAGCACGATCAGCGTGGCAAGACGCGGGTCGCGACGCCAGGCACGCTCCGGGCCGGATGACGCCGCCGGGTCACCCGCGAGCGCCTGCGACGGATCAGGGTCGTCCTCACCGTCGTCGCCACGCCGTCGTCGCCGCCGCCGCGCCAGCAGGATGAGCCAGGCGAGCGCCAACATGCCGAACAGGCCGAGCGGGACCGTCCATCCCGCCTGGTCGCCGAGGCCCTTGCCGAACAGCCGCACGGGGCTCGGCGTGCTGCCGAACGGGATCGGGTTTTTGTAGCGGCCGTCGGGCAGGAAGGTGGCTTTGGCGAGTGCCTGGACGGCTGCCTCGTGGCGGTGCGCGGCCGCCACCGCCGCGCGCTCGGCCGCCGTATGGGGGGGAGGCCGGTGCGGGGCGGGCACCCGCGCGCCCGGCTTGACCGTCACCTGGCCGGGGCCCCCCGATTGCCCTTCCACGCGCCCGAAGCCGTTGTATTCGAGCGTGAGCCCCAGCTCCGTGTTGTTCGTCGAGCCCCCCACGTACGGGCGCTTGCTCGCGGGGGTCGCTTCGACGAGGGCGATCCACGAGAACGACACGGCCAGCATCACGACCCCGGCTGCGAGCAGCTTGGCCGCTCGCAGCAGCAGGCGTTCGGGGGCGCACACGACGTACGCGAGGGCGATGCCCGGCACGATCAGATATGCGGCCAGCGTCTTCGTGTTGAACGCGAGCCCCACCAGCACGGCGCTGCCGATCAGCCACCGCCAGCGGCCCGTTTCCGCGGCACGTACCCCGGCGCCGCAGGCCAGCACCATCAGGAGGATCAGCAGCGGGTCCACCCCGTTGTCCCTGGAGACGGCCACGAAGGAAGGGAACACGGCGAGCGTGAACGATCCGGCGAACGCCGCCAGCGGGCCGAGCCGGCGGGCGAGGATCACATACAGGGCCGCCACGGCGAGAACCCCCGCCAAGGCCTCCGGTAGCAGCAGGCTGAGCGGCGAGAAGCCGAACAGCTTGGCGCTCGCCGCCTGCAGCCACAGGGCGAGCGGCGGCTTGTCGATCGTGATCAACCCGCCGGGATCGAACGACACGAACACGAAGTTGTGCAGCGAGCCGAGCATCGACTTGATGCCCGCGGAATAGAACACGTTGGCGTAGCCGTTCTGCGCGAGCCGGTGGGTGTTGAGCACCGCCGAGACCACCACGACGACGGCGAGCCCGGCGTGGCGCAGGACGGGCAGCGCCGCGGGCAGGCGCGCTCGCGCGAGCGCCGGCCCCTTCGGTGCGGCCGGGATCTCGTGGGTGGCCGTCCCCGCCGGGGGCGTCGCTGTCTGGGGCACTGGGTCCATTGCTATGCGGTCGTCGCGTGGTGTTCGCCTGAGCTACCCCGCCGCGCGGCCCGCGAGCGGTTATCTGCTGAGCGTCGCCAACAGCCGATCGAGGTCCTGCTCGTCGTTCCAGGCCCCAACCGACGCTCGCAGCCAGGGCCGACCGGGAATGTTACGCACGATGATCCCTGCCTCCGCCAGCTGCTCGCGCTCCGCCAACGGGTCCTCGCTCGCGAACGACACGAGCGTGGTCTGATCGCGCGGCGCAGGCGGTCGGCCGCGGTCTGCGAGCTCGCTCGCAAGGCGCCCGGCGAGCCCGATTGCCCGTTCGTGCACCTCGCCCCAGCCGGCGTCGCCGAGCAGCTCGAGCGAGGCCAATGCGAACGCCAGTGTCTCCGCGCTGAGGGCCGGGCTGTCGAAGCGGCGGGCGTCCTCCTGCAGCCCCGCGTCGAGCCCGGCGTTGGCATCGAGCAGGTTCGCGTAGCCCCGCCTGCTCACGGCGAGCCGCTCGCGCAGCTGCGGGCTCACGTACAACATCCCTGTCCCGTCGGGACCGCACAGCCACTTCTGCCCGGCGCCCGCGTATGCGTCGCAGCCGAGGGCACGCACGTCGACGTGGGATCGCCCCGACGCCCTGGGCGCCGTCGAGCAGGACCGGGACGTCGAGGTCGCCGAGCTCGGCCGGTGCGAGGCTGCCGCTCATCCAGCCGACGTGCGAGCACGCCACCAGGCGTGTGGCCGGACCCACCTCCTCGGCGAGCATCGAGAGCGGTACCCGGCGCACGAGCACGCCCCGCAGGTCCCTCGCCGCCGCGAGCGCTCCGAGCAGGCCCGGGTGCTCCTCATCGCTGGTGAGGATCTCCTCGCCCGGGTTCAGCTCGAGGCCCTCGATCGTCTGGGCGATCCCCTCGGTCGTGCACGTCGTCAGCGCCACGTCGGCGCCGTCGCAGCCGAGGAGCTCCGCGTAGCGCCCCCGCAGACGCCTGCCCAGCTCCGAGCGGCGCTCGAAGTGGGACGCGGCCCGGCCCTCGATCAGCTCACGCTCGAGCTCCTGCGCGGCGGCCTTGGTCGCCCGCGCCGGCAGCGGCCCGTCGGTGCCCGCGTTCAGGTACGCGAGTCGCTCGAGCACGGGAAACTCTGAGCGCAGGGCAGCGGCGTCCACGGAGCGCGAGCATAGCCGCCCGCCCAGCGGGCGCCGGAACGGATATAAGAGCTGGATGTCGACGTCCGAGCAGCCCGTACTCCTGTGGGAGCCCTCCGCCAGCGAGCTCGAGGACTCGGAGATGGCCCGCTTCATGGTGTGGGCGGGTGAGCGCCGCGGGCGAGCCGTTCACCGACTACCAGGACCTGTGGGCGTGGTCGGTCGCGGAGCTCGAGGAGTTCTGGGCGGCGCTCTGGGAGTTCACGCGGCGTGCGCGCATCGACGCCGTACACGCGCGTGCTCGACGGCCACGAGATGCCGGGGGCGCATTGGTTCAGCGGTGCCCACCTGAACTACGCGGAGAACATGCTCGCCGGACGCGACCCCGGACAGGTCGCCGTGCTGCACGCCTCGGAGCTGCGCGAGGCGGGCGAGCTCAGGTGGGGCGAGCTCAGCGAGCTCGTCGCCGCCGCCGCGGGCGGCCTGCGGGCGCTCGGCGTGGGGCCGGGCGACCGCGTCGTCGCCTACATGCCCAACATCCCCGAGACGCTGATCGCGTTCCTCGCCACCGCCTCGATCGGGGCTGTGTGGTCGAGTGCGGCACCCGAGTTCGGCGCCCGCAGCGTGATCGACCGCTTCGCCCAGATCGAGCCGCGGGTGCTGCTCGCAGTCGATGGCTACCGCCACGGCGGCAAGGACTTCGACCGCCGCGAGGCGCTCGCCGGCATCCTCGCCGAGCTGCCATCGGTGGAGCACGTGGTGATGCTGCCCTACCTCGACGAGCACGCGGCGCCGCCCGCCCCGGCGGCCGAGGGGAGCAGCTCGATCACGTGGAAGGAGCTGCTCGACCTCGGCGCGGGCGTGCCGCCCGAGTTCGAGCAGGTGCCCTTCGAACACCCCCTGTGGGTCCTGTACTCCTCCGGCACGACGGGCCTCCCGAAGGCGATCGTGCAGGGCCAGGGGGGGATCCTCCTGGAGCAGCACAAGAAGCGCCTGCATCTCGACCTCCGTGCCGGCGATCGCATGTTCTGGTTCACCACGACCGGCTGGATGATGTGGAACTTCCTCGTCGGCTGCCTGCACAGCGACGCGTCGATCGTGCTCTACGACGGCAGCCCCGCCTACCCCGACCTGGGTGTCCTGTGGGAGCTGGCGGCCCGCACCGGGATGACCTGCATGGGCGTCAGCGCCGGCCTGCTCGCCAGCTGCGAGAAGGCCGGCATCGAGCCCGCCCGGGACCACGACCTGTCCGCGCTGCGGGCGATCGGCTCGACCGGCTCGCCGCTCACTCCCGAGAGCTTCCGCTGGGTTTACGGCCACGTCGGTTCGCGCATCTGGCTGTTCTCGACGAGCGGCGGAACCGACGTGTGCACCGCGTTCGTCGGCGGCTGCCCGCTGCTCCCCGTCTACGAGGGCGAGATCCAGTGCCGCGCGCTCGGCTGCGCCGTGGCGGCCTGGGACGAGCAGGGCCGCAGCCTCGCCGACGAGGTCGGCGAGCTCGTGATCACCGAGCCGATGCCCTCGATGCCGCTGTTCCTGTGGGGTGACGGCGACGGCGAGCGGCTGCGCGAGAGCTACTTCGCGATGTACCCCGGGGTGTGGCGTCACGGCGACTGGATCCGGATCACCCCGCGCGGAGGGGCCTTCATCTACGGCCGCTCGGACTCGACGATCAACCGCCAGGGCGTCCGGATGGGAACGAGCGAGATCTACCGCGCCGCGTTCGCCCTCGAGGACGTGCTCGACGCCCTCGTCGTCGATGTTCCGGGAACGGACCAAAGCTCGCCCGAGCTGCAGATGATCATGTTCGTGGTCCTGCGCGACGGCGCGCACCCTCGACGCCGGCCTGGAGCGCGAGATCCGCCGGCGCATCCGCGAGGACTGCTCGCCCCGCCACGTCCCCAACGAGATCCGTCAGATCGCCGAGGTGCCCCGCACGCTGTCCGGGAAGGTGCTCGAGGTGCCCGTCAAGCGCATCCTGATGGGGGCGGCGCCGGAGCAGGCGGCGAGCGTCGATTCGCTCGCCAACCCGCAGGCGCTCGACTACTTCGTCGAGCTCGCGGCGAGCCGCGGCGTGCAGGCTGCGGACGGCGCGACCCCGCGCTGAGGCCGGCCACCGCGGACGCCATCCGGCGGGTGCGCGTCCGCGCACCCCATCACAGTCCCAGCGAGCGCCCGACGATCTCCTTCATGATCTCGTTCGCTCCCCCGTAGATCCGGGTCACGCGGGCGTCGGCGTAGGCCCGTGCGATCGGGTACTCGAGCACGTAGCCGTAGCCTCCGTGGAGCTGCAGGCAGCGGTCCACGACCCGTCCCTGCAGGTCCGTGCACCACCACTTCGCCTGCGCCGCGTCCTCCGCCGTCAGCTCGCCCGCGTCCAGGGCCACGACGCAGCGGTCGATGTACACGCGGGCGACGTCGACTTCGGTGCGCAGCTCGGCGAGCGCGAAGCGGGCGCTCTGGAAGGAGCCGATCGGCTGGCCGAAGGCGTGGCGCTCACGCACGTAGTCGAGCGTCCAGCCGAGCGCCGCCTCAGCCGCCGCGACCGCCGAGGCCGCGATCGAGAGGCGCTCCTGGGGGAGGTTCGAGACGAGATATCGAAAGCCCTCGCCCTCCTCGCCGAGCAGGTTCCCGCACGGGACCCGTACGGAGTCGAAGGACAGCTCGGCCGTGTCCTGGCCGTGCTGTCCGATCTTCTCCAGGTTGCGCCCCCGCTCGAAGCCCGCCATGCCCCGCTCGAGCACCAGCAGGCTGATGCCGCGGTGCCGGGCGGACGGGTCGGTCTTTGCGGCCACGATCACGAGGTCGGCGTTGATGCCGTTGGTGATGAACGTCTTGGACCCGTCGAGCACGTAGTGATCGCCGTGGTGGATCGCCCGCGTCGACATGCCGGCGAGGTCCGATCCGATCCCCGGCTCGGTCATCGCGATCGCGGTGATCAGCTCGCCGGTGGCGATCCCGGGCAGCCAGCGCTGGCGCTGCCCCTCGTCGCAGTAGCTCAGGAAGTAGGGCAGGCAGATGTCGTTGCAGAGGGTGATGCCGAGACCGAAGCTGCCCACCCCGGCCCGCTGGGTCTCCTCGCCGACGACGAGGTTGAAGCGGAAGTCCTCCACGCCCGCGCCGCCGTAGCGCTCGGGCACGGCCATCGCCACGAAGCCCCCGGCGCCGGCCATCGCGAACACCTCCCGGGGGATGATCCCGGCCCGCTCCCAGTCGCCGTAGCGTCCCTCGCCGCCGATCACCTCACGCTCCAGGAACGTCCGGAAGCTGGCCCGGAAGTCCTCGTGTACGTCCTCCATCAGCGTCCTGCGCATGGGCCGGACCCTACAGAGCCGCGTTGGGCCCCGGCGAGGGCTTCCCGGTCGCTGGCCGCCTCGTGGCGCAAGCGGAGCGCGCCTCGACGCGCGAGCCGGCGCTCAGAACGGCTCGCCGAGCACCTCGACTGCGCCCGGGGGCCACTCGGCGCCGGGACGCAGCGCCCGCCACATGGCACCCAGCGGCATCGTGACCGTGCGCCCGGGCTGCCGGGCGCGGATCTCGCCCTCGACGTCGTGGAAGCCGAACCGCTCGTAAAGCGCCACGTTGTGGGGCAGGCAGAACAGCATCGCGTGCTCGACGCCGAGCTCGGGGGCGAGGAGCAGCGCGCGCTCGACGAGCGCTCGTCCGAGACCTCGTCCACGCTGCGAGCGGGTCACGATCACACCCCCGAGGCCGGCCACCGCGAACGGCTCCCCGTGGCCGGCACGCACGTCGGCCCGCACCAGCCCGGCCGCCGCGAGCAGGCGACCGTTCCCGTCGCGGATCCCGAAGTGGCGCTCCTTCGCTCGCCACGCGAGCTCTTCACCGACGCCGCCGAACGGGTTCGGCTCGCCGTCGACGATCTGATCCCACTCGCTCGTCCCCATTCGCTCCAGCTCGATCACCTCCACGCGCTCACGGTAATGCGCGGAAGCCGGGCTTGGCGAGGAGCAGCTGCACGTCCCGGATGCGCCGCTCGCGAAAGCCCCCCTCGCAGTAGCTCAGGTACAGCTCCCACAGGCGCCGGAAGCGCTCGTCGTAGCCGAGCTCCCCGACGCGGTCGACGGCGGCCAGGAAGCGCTCCCGCCAGCGGGCGAGGGTCGTGGCGTAGTGGTCGGTGATGTCCTCCAGATGGACCTCGCGGAAGTTCGTCACGCGGTTGACCGACCGGCCGATCACCTCCAGCGAGGGCAGGCAGCCGCCGGGGAAGATGTAGGTGTTGATGAAGCTGCGTCCCGCCTTCTCGACGGCGTAGGCGCCGTCGTCGATCACGATCGCCTGCAGCAGCATCGCGCCGTCCTCGCGGAGCAACTCTGAGCAGCGCCTGAAGAAGGTGGGGAAGTACTGCCAGCCGACCGCCTCGATCATCTCGATCGAGACCAGCTTGTCGTAGCTGCCCGTCAGCTCGCGATAGTCCTCGCCCAGGACGGTCACACGATCCTCGAGGCCCGCTGCGCGCACGCGCTCGAAGGCGTAGTCGTGCTGTTCGCGGGAGATCGTCGTCGTGGTGACCCGGCAGCCGTAGCGTCCGGCGGCGTACACCGCGAACCCTCCCCAGCCGGTTCCGATCTCGAGGACGTGGTCCTCGGGGCGCAGGGCGAGCTTCGAGCACACCCGCTCGAGCTTCGCCAGCGAGGCTTCCTCGAGGCTCGCACCAGGGGTCTCGAAGACGCCGCAGGAGTACATCATGGTCGGGTCGAGGAACAGCTCGAACAGCTCGTTGCCGAGGTCGTAGTGGGCTTCGATCCGACGCCGCGAGCGTGCCAGCGTGTTGCGGGTGAGCCACCGCAACGAGCGCTGGAAGGGCACGAGCACGGGCGCGAGCACCCGCCTCGCGCGGTCGAGGGCGGGCGCGTTCAGGGCCGCGATCCGGGTCAACGCGACGAGATCCTCGCAGTCCCACAGCCCCCGCATGTAGGAGTCCCCGAGCCCCACGCTGCCCCGCAGCAGCTGCCGGTAGAACCGCGGCGAGCGTACGTGCAGGACCGCCCGCAGCGGCCGCTCCGGGATGACCGTGCCGAAAGTGCGCCGCTCGCCGTCCTCGACCAGCTCGATCTGGCCTCCCCGCAGATGCCCCAGCAGGCGGACGACGATCGCGCGGGCGACCCGGTCACGCGGGCGGACGCGGTTGGGCCGCTCGCCGCGTCCGCGGTGGCGGTCCCGCTCGCTCGGGGGGGCGGCGAGCTCGCTGCTCACGCGCCCACCGCCCGGTGCCCCGGGTTGGGGAAGTAGGGGACGCCCTTCAACCGCAGGCGCGCCGCGGTCGCGTAGATCCGGGCGAGGATGCGAACGGTCAGCAGCGGGTAGCGGACGAGCGCCCTGCGCATCTCGGCGGCCGACAGCTCTCGCCGCTCGAGGGCGAGCGTGGCGTCGAAGGCCCGCTCGCCGTCGCTGCCGCGCGACTCGATGTGGACGGCGAGGCGCTCGCCCGGGACGGTCAGGCGCCAGTCGTAGACGTGGTCCATCCCCATCAGGGGCGAGACGTGCAGTCGCTTGGGCATCGTCCCGTGCGCGACGCGTGCGCTGCCGTGGTCGCTCGTCCGCGTGGCCGGGAGCACGTACGCATGGCGTTCCCCCCACGGCGTGTTCGTCACGTCGGCCACGGCGGCTTGCAGCCGACCGGAGCGCTCGTAGCAGTAGTAGAGGCTGATCGGGTTGAAGCAGTGACCCGCGTAGCGGAGGTTGGTCAGCACGCGTACCGGACCGGCCGGTGCCGGGGGGGCCGGCGCCTCGCCGTCGCGCTCGCCGGAGAGCACCGCGCGGACGGCCTCGGCGAGGGGGGTGGATGGGTCGCCGAGGTGGTCCGCGCGCCGGAACCATGCAAGCGCCGGGCGCCGAGCGGACCAGAGCCAGCGCCCGTCGAACAGGTCGGGCAGCTCGTCGAGGTCGAGGTATGCCATGAACAGCGGGTAGCGGAACTCGTTGCTCACGGAGCCGTGCCGGCGGTGGCGGACGAAACCCTCGTACAGGCAGCTGTTCACAGCGTCGCCCCGAACGGCGCGCACGCCCTCAGAGCGCTCACGACGCCGTCCTCGTGGAAGCCCCATCCCCAGTAGGCGCCGCAGTAGTGGGTCCGCCCGGCGAGACCGCTGATCGAGCCGTGCCGTGCCTGTGCGGCCACGCCGCGCGGCGTGTACACCGGGTGCTCGTAGGTGATCTTGCGAATGACCAGCTCGGGATCGATCGCCTCCGTGCGGTTGAGGGTGACACAGAAGTCACGCTCGGCGGACAGGCGCTGGAGGTGGTTCATGTAGTACGTCACCGTGCTCACAGGCTTGGCCTCGCGGAGCAGGTGGAAGTTCCACGCCGAGCGGGCCCATCGCCGCCGTGGCAGCAGCGAGCTGTCCGTGTGCAGGACGGCCTCGTTGGGCTGGTAGGGGATCGCCCCGAGCAGCTCTCGCTCGCCCGGGGTTGGGTCGGCGAGCAGCGCGAGAGCCTGATCGGAGTGGGTGGCGATGACGACCTGGTCGAAGCGCTCGGGCTCGCAGCCCGACGCCGTGAGCTCGACGTGCTCCGGGCCCCTGACGATCTGCCGCACGGGCGTGGCGAGACGGATGCGCTCGCGGAACGGGGCCGTCAGCGCCTCCACGTAGCGGGCCGATCCGCCCACGATCGTCGACCACCTCGGCCGGTTGCGGAAGCCGAGCATGCCGTGGTTGGCGAAGAACTCGGCCACGAAGCGGACGGGGAAGGCGGCAATCGAGGCCGGGTCCGCCGACCACACCGCGGAGATCTGGGGGACGATCAGCCGCTCCACGAACACCCGCGAGAAGCGGTGCCGGGCGAGGAAGGCCGCAAGGGACTCGTCGCCGTGCCCCGAGCCGAGCAGGCGGCCGAGCTCGCGGTTGAAGCGCAGGAGGTCGAGGATCATGCGCTGGAAGGCGGGGCTGACGAGATTGCGGGGCTGGCAGTAGAGGCCCCGCGGGGTGCCCGCGTACTCGAAGTCGTCCTCCTCGGCCTTGACGGAGAAGCTCATCTGGGTCGGCTGCGTCGGCACCCCCAGCCGCGCGAGCAGGCGGGTGAAGTTGGGGTAGTTGCGGTCGTTCATCACGATGAAGCCGGTGTCGACATGGTGGGTCTCGTGCTCCGTGTCGACCCGGATCGTGTTCGTGTGGCCGCCCGCGTAGCCGGCGGCCTCGAAGACGACGATCTCGTGATCGCGGTGAAGGAGGTGGGCGGCGATCAGGCCGGAGACGCCGGCGCCGACGATGGCGATCCTCATCGGCGGGCTCGCCCACGCTCCAGGCGCGGGCGCTGCCTCGTGTCCCGGCGCGGGCGCCGGTGCTCTGTGCGGATGTCCGTGCTCATGCCCCCTCTTACGTCCTAGCACCACGTGGCGGATCATCCGCCCGGATTCGCGGCGCCGCCGGATGGGGAGGAGTGCGAGCCTCACACGTCGAACTGAAGCGCCGATGAAGCGCGTGGCGACAGACACGACCGACCCGCCAGCCGCCGGGGGGACGCGGAACGGCGCCAGCCAGAACGGCCGCGCCCGCAACGGCGGCACGAGCGATCACCAGAGCCTGTCCAAGTACATCCAGGCCCGCTTCGACGAATGCTCGCGCTCGCAGAAGGACGTCGCCCAGTACATCGTCGACCACCTCGACGAGGCGGCCTTCCAGACCGCGGAGGAGCTCGCGCGGCGGGCGAACACGTCGAGCTCGACCGTCGTCCGCTTCTCCCAGGCGCTCGGCTTCGAGGGCTTCCCGGAGCTGCAGGCGGCGGCCCGCGAGGAATACAGGCGTGTGAACGCCAAGGCCGCCAAGGACTCCGGCGCGGCCAGCTCGACACCCCTCTTCTCGCTCGACCAGAACGAGTTCGAGTCCGCCCTCCAGGCCGACCACCTGAACGTCGAGGACACCGCCCGCAAGGTCTCCCGCAGCGCGGTCGACGCCCTGATCGCCGCGATCGTCGCGGCCGACAAGCTACTCGTTGCAGGTACCGACCAGATGGCGTTCTTCGCCAGCTACATGCGCCACCTGCTGATGCTCCTCGACCTGCGCGTGGACGTCGTCGCAAGCCCCTCCCAGGAGGCGCTCAGCCGCCTCGGCCGGATCGACGAGGGCACCCTCGTGATCGGTCTCTCCGCAGGCCGTCCCCACCCGCTGGTCGTGCGCGCGATGAAGCTCGCCCGCCATCGTCAGGCCCGGACGGCCGCGATCACCGACGCAACCCTCTCCGAGGTGGCCAAGCTGGCCCAGATCAAGCTGTACTACTCCTCCAACAGCCCCGCCTACGTGCGCTCGCACACGGCCCTGCTGAGCGTGATCCAGGCGCTCGCCTACGGCGTCTATGCCCAGGACAGCGCGCAGTACGACGATCGGATCAAGGCGTTTCGGCTCAAGTAGCGCTGCGTGTTGATCGCCGCGTTCACCACCATCGACCGCTGACGGGGCGGGGCGGCTCGAGGACTCCCGGATAGACTCTGGGCATGCGCGACGAGGGCACATTCCGGGTCAAGAGGGGTCTCGCCGAGATGCTCAAGGGCGGCGTGATCATGGACGTCGTCACCGCCGAGCAGGCCAAGGTCGCCGAGGACGCCGGGGCGGCCGCCGTGATGGCGCTCGAGCGGGTCCCAGCCGACATCCGCCGCGACGGCGGCGTCGCCCGCATGTCGGACCCCGAGATGATCGCGGGGATCCAGGAGGCTGTCAGCATCCCTGTGATGGCCAAGGCCCGCATCGGCCACTTCATGGAGGCCCGCGTGCTCGAGGCGCTCGAGGTGGACTATGTCGACGAGTCGGAGGTCCTCACCCCCGCCGACGAGGCCAACCACATCGACAAGTGGGCCTTCAAGGTTCCGTTCGTCTGCGGCGCCACCAACCTCGGCGAGGCGCTCCGCCGGATCGGCGAGGGCGCCGCGATGATCCGCTCGAAGGGCGAGGCCGGCACGGGCGACATCGTCGAGGCCGTCCGCCACATGCGCAGGATCACCGGCGAGATCCGCCGCCTGCGCGGCCTCGGCGAGGAGGAGCTGGCGGGTGCCGCGAAGGAGCTCGCGGCACCGCTCGATCTCGTCCGCGGGGTCGCCCGTGACGGCAGCCTCCCGGTCGTCCTGTTCTGTGCCGGTGGGATCGCCACCCCCGCCGACGCCGCGCTGATGATGGCCCTCGGCGCCGAAGGCGTGTTCGTCGGCTCGGGCATCTTCAAGTCCGAGGATCCCCCCGCGCGGGCCGAGGCGATCGTCGCAGCCACCACCCACTGGCAGGACCCCGAGCGGGTGGCGGAGGCCTCCCGCGGCCTCGGACCCGCGATGGCCAGCCTCGAGAGCTCGAAGCTCGAGGGTGGGCAGCTCCTCGCCCAGCGCGGCTCCTAGCGCCCGGATGACGCTCGGCGCTCGGGGCGCTAGGAGCGTGTGGGTGGGGCGGCGTCCTCGGTCGCTCACGTGAGCGGTCCTCCGCTGATCGGGGTGCTCGCCCTGCAGGGCGACTTCGAGGCCCACGAGCAGATGCTGCTCGGGCTCGGGGCGCGCACGCGCCAGGTGCGGGTCGCCGCCGACCTCGACGGCCTCGACGGGCTCGTCCTGCCCGGTGGGGAGTCCACCACGATGACGCTCGGCATCGCCCGCGAGGGCCTCGCGGAGCCGCTGCGCCTCCTCGCCGAGCGGGGAACGCCGCTGTTCGGTTCCTGCGCCGGGCTGATCATGCTCGATCGCGACCACCTCGGCGTGATGGACATGACAGCCGAGCGGAACGCCTTCGGTCGCCAGATCCGCAGCTTCGAGGCCGAGGTCGAGGTGGCCGGACTCGCGGGGGGCCCCGTCCGGGCGATCTTCATCCGCGCCCCGTGGATCGCCCGGCACGGACCCGGGGTGGAGATACTCGCCAGCGTCGAGGGTCACGCCGTGGCGGCCCGCCAGGGGCAGGCGCTGGTCGTGGCGTTCCACAGCGAGCTGGGGGACGACGATCGCCTGCATCGCCTGTTCCTCGAACAGGTCGAACGCGCCCGCGGTGAGATCGACGCCGCGCCGGGCGCCGCTGGTGTTGACAGCGGGGGCTAGGTAAGCCTATACTTACGGTAAGTGGCGGCTTACCCAACAGCGGGGCTGGCGGCGCTGGCCGATCCGACGAGACGCGAGATCTTCGAGCGGATCGCCGAGCGGCCCCGCGCGGTCGGTGAGCTCGCGGGTGAGCTGCCGGTCAGCCGGCCGGCGGTCTCACAGCACCTGCGGGTGCTCAGGGACGCCGGGCTGGTCCGCGACCGGGCGGCCGGCAACCGTCGCATCTACCAGCTCGACCCGGCCGGTGTGGGCGCTCTGCGCGCCTACCTCGACCACTTCTGGACACAGTCGCTGGCGAGCTTCAAAGCCGCGGCGGAGCAACCCGACAAGGAGACCGAATGACCACCCAGGCAGCCGAGACGTCCGTGCGGGCGTCGATCGCCGTCGAGGCCCCGATCGAGCGGGCCTTCTCCGTGTTCACCGACGACATTGGCAGCTGGTGGTCGCCCGACCACCACATCCTCCGCGGCGAGCTCGCGGAAATGGTCTTCGAGCCGAGGGTCGGCGGTCACATCTACGACCGCGGCGTCGACGGCAGCGAGTGCCGCTGGGCGCGTGTGCTCGCCTACGAGCCCCCGGACCGGATCGTGTTCAGCTGGGACATCACCCCGCAGTGGCAGCTGCAGAGCGACCCCGACAGGACCAGCGAGGTCGAGGTGCGCTTCACCGCCGAAGGCCCCCACCGCACCCTCGTCCAGCTCGAGCACCGTGGCCTCGACCGACACGGCGAGGGCTGGGAGGGCATGCGCGACGCCGTCGGCTCGCCCGATGCCTGGCGCGCCGGCCTGCGCCGTTTCGAGGAGCGGATGCGCGCCTGAGTGGCCCGCTGCGCCTGCCCGGCGAGCGCCGCCCACAGTGGGGGCGGCGTGCGCTATGAAGCGGGGATGCTCCGTGAGCGCCTGCGCGTGAGCGCGATCTCGATCGCCCCCGTCAAGGGGCTGCGGGTGGCCCGCGTGCCGCGCGCGATCGTGGAACCAGACGGCCTGCGAGGCGACCGGCGCTTGTACCTGATCGACGCGCGCGGGCGCCTCGTCAACGGCAAGCACTACGGCGGGCTGCAGCAGGTTGGCAGCGTCATCGGCGAGGACGAGGAGCTCGAGCTGAGCTTTCCCGGCGGCGTGCGGGTCAGGGGCCCGCTTCGGCTCGGGCCGGAGCTGCAGACCCGTTTCTACTCCTGGCCGAGGCAGGTGCGTGAGGTCGATGGTCCCTTCGCGCAGGCCCTCTCCGTCCACGTCGGGGCGCCGCTGCGGCTGGTCGCGGCGGCGGACGGATCGTCCTCGGTCGACCGCGCCGGCGAGGGCGCCGTGAGCCTCGTCTCCCGTGCGTCGCTCGCCTCACTCGCGGCGCTCGCCGGCGGCGAGGAGCTCGACCCGCGCCGCTTCCGGATGGGGATCGAGATCTCCGGATCCGAGCCGTTCGAGGAGGATGGGTGGATCGGGCGCCGTGTGCGGGTGGGCGGGGCCACGATCCGGCCCGCCGGCAACATCGGTCGCTGCATCGTCACGAGCAGGGACCCGGACACCGGCGAGGTGGACGTGCCCACGCTCGACCTCCTGCGGGAGCTGCGGGGCGAGCACGCCGATACGACCGAGCCGCTGGCAATGGGCATCCACGCCGCCGTGCTCGTCCCTGGCCCCGTCGCCGTCGGCGACGCCGTGGAAATCGTCGATACTCGAGCCGATGCGGATCGCGCTGGCGGCGGATGAGCTGACGGGCGTGGCGGGCGCGCTCGCGGCGGAGCTCGAACGTCGCGGGCACGAGCCGATCCCACACGGCGCTCTCGCCGACGGGGAGAACGACCAGTGGGCGTGGGCCTCCGCCATCGCCGCCGGCGACGTCGCCGAAGGCCGCGCCGAGCAGGCCGTCGTGTGCTGCTGGACGGGCACCGGCGCGTCGATCGCGGCCAACAAGGTGCCAGGCGTCCGAGCCGCCCTCTGCACGGACGCCGCAACCGCGGCGGGGGCGCGCCGCTGGAACGACGCCAACGTGCTCGCCCTGAGCCTGCGGAGCACCTCGGATGCGCTGCTCGTTGAGATCCTCGACGCCTGGTTCGCCGCCGTCCCGAGCACCGACCAGCAGGACCGCGCGAACATCGCCCACCTCGACGGGCTGGACGTCGATTTCCGGACCTCGTGTTCGTCTTCGAACCAGACAATCCGACCACACCCACGACCTCAGGAGTGACGATGAGCGACTCTCCCACCCAGGGAATCCAGACCGTGCTGCATCCCGTGTCCGATCTGGCGAGGGCGAAGGCCGTGTACGCCGCCCTGCTCGGCGTAGCGCCGACGTCCGACTCGCCCTACTACGTCGGCTTCGAGGCCGCGGGCCAGCAGATCGGGCTCGTGCCGGGGGGCGGCCCGCAGGGCATGAGCTCACCGGTGGCCTTCTGGCACGTCGCCGACATCGAGGCGAAGCTGGCCGAGGTGACCGCCGCCGGCGCCGCCGTGAAGGAACCCGCGCACGACGTCGGTGGCGGGCGCCTCGTGGCCACCGTCACCGACCCCGATGGCAACGTCCTCGGGCTGCTCCAGGACCCATGAGCGACGCTCCCCGACCCCGCGCCCAGCGTCGTCGCGACACCGAGCACCGGCTCAGCCGGGACGGAGGTCGAGGTCCTCGAGATCGGAGCGCTGCCGGCGCCGCGGGCTGACCGGTTCGCCGCGCGAACCGGTTTCGACCCGCGTGCGCTGAACACCGCGACGCTAGGCCGCCCGGAAACGAACCAGCCCGTCGTGCTCCTCTTCCACGACGGACCCTTCCCCGAGCAGCAGGTCGACGTGCCCCAGCACCTCCGAGAGCGTCAGGAAGGCCTGGGTGACGGCCACGTTTCCCCATAGCTCCTGGGCGATCTCGTGGGCGCTACGGGGCTGGACGGCGATCAGGCCCAGGATCTTCGCGGCGCGCCGGCGGTGCATGCGGAAGCGTTCGTCGATCAGGGAGACGTGGTCGGAGATCGGGCGGCCGTGGCCGGGCAGCACGAGCTCGAGCTCCATCGCCTTCGTGCGCTCGAGCGAGGCCATGTACGTGAGGAGCGCCTGTGGGCGAGGGCCCTCGCAGCGCTCCCCGGAGCCGAGCGGCCGGGCCAGCAGCGGGTTGGAGGAGATGTGGGCGATCAGATGGTCGGCCGCCAGCAGGATGCCCCGCTCCTGATCGAGGAACACCGTGTCCGAAGGGCTGTGCCCGGGGCGGTGCAGCACCTTCAGGGTGCGCTCGCTCAGGACGAGCTCGCCGCCGTCGGCGAGTGGCCGCGTGACCTCCACCGCGGCGCCCCAGGCACGGAAGCCCGCCGAGACCGCCCGCAGCGCCGTGACGATTTCGGATGGGATCCCGTGGGCGAGCATCAATGCCTCGGCGAAGCGGTCGTCCCGGTCGGTTTCGCTGCCGTAGTCGGCGAGGTAGGGGGCAAGCCCGTCGAGCGCAGCCACCTCCGCCCCCGAGCGCCGCGCGAGGATCGAGGCGAGGCCGAAGTGGTCCATGTGCTGGTGGGTGATCACCAACAGCTCGATGTCCTCGATCCGGTGCCCACGCGCGGCGAGCGCCTGCTCGAGCTCGTCGAGCGCCTTCGCCGAGTTGGGCCCGGAGTCGACCAGCGTCAGCGGCGAGTCCTCGATCAGGTAGGCGTTGACCCGCCCGACCATGAACGGGGTGGGGATCGCCAGTCGGTGGATGCCCGCCGCCGACGCGGCCTCGAGCTGCTCGTGCTCGGCGGTCTCCTCGGCGCCGCTCACGAGCGGATCAGCGCCAGCACCTCGTCGCGCCGGTGTTCCATGTCGGCGGGCGAGACGAGGGACTCCAGGCAAAGTCTCAGCAGCGGCTCGGTGTTGGAGGGACGGACGTTGAAGTGCCAGTCGTCGTAGTCGATCGAGATCCCGTCCAGACGTTCCTGGCGGGCGTCAGCGTAGTGGGCGGCGATCTGCTCCATCTTCCCGGCCGGGTCTGACACCTCCGAGTTGATCTCGCCCGAGATGAAGTAGTGCTCGTGGTAGGGGGCGAGCAACGCCGAGAGCGACTCCTGCTCCCGGCACAGCAGCTCCAACATCAGCAGGGCCGGGATCGTGCCGGAGTCCGCGCAGTAGAAGTCGCGGAAGTAGTAGTGGCCGGAGACCTCGCCTCCGAACAGCGAGCCCTCGCGACGCATGCGGGTCTTGAAGAAGGCGTGCCCCACGCGGTTGACGAAGGCCCGCCCGCCGGCGCGGGTGACGGTGTCAGGGACGGCCCGCGATGCCCGCACGTCGTACAGGACGGCCTCCGGGTGCCCGGGGTTCGGGTGCTTGCGCAACAGCGACTCCGCCAGCAGGGCGGTCATGAAGTCGCCGTCCACGAACGCCCCGGTGTCGTCGATGAAGAAGCAGCGATCGGCGTCGCCGTCCCAGGCGATGCCGAGGTCGGCGCCCGTGTCACGGACCTTCTCGATGATCAGCCGCCGGTTCTCCGGCAGCAGCGGGTTGGGCTCGTGGTCCGGGAAGCTCCCGTCGGGCGTCCAGTAGGTCTCGATGAGGTCCAGGCCGAGTCGCTCGAGCACCGGCCCCACCACCGGGCCGGCCATGCCGTTGCCGCCGTCGAGGACCACCCGCAGCGGCCGCGGCGCGTCGATCACCACCGAGGGGTCGATGAAGCCGAGCACCGCGTCGTGGAACTCGTGGTAGATGTCGAGCTCCTCGAGCAGGCCACGGCGAACACCCTCAGCACCCGCCTCGACGCCGGCTTCGACGGCCAGGCGGATGTCCTGGATGCCTTCGTCGCCCGACAGGGCGAGCGCCCCCTCCCGCATCAGCTTCGCGCCCGTGTATGCCTTGGGGTTGTGGGAGGCCGTGCACATCAGCCCGCCGTCGAGACCGCGCGAGCCGACGAGGTAGTAGAGCATCTCGCTCCCCACCTGGCCGACGTCGAGGACGTCGACACCGGCCGACAGCAGTCCCTCGCGATAGCGGGCCGCGAGCTCCGGGGCGCTCAGGCGCATGTCGCGGCCGAGCCCCACCCGCAGCTCGCTCACCGGCTTGCCGGCGAGCCCCGACAGGACCTGCGCGAACGCGCCCCCGATCGCCGCTGCGATATCGCCGTCGATCTGCTCGCCGTAGATGCCGCGAATGTCATAGGCCTTGAAGATCTCCGGGTCCACCGTGGGGCTCATGCGGGAAGCAATCCTAGTGACAGTGCGCCGGGGCCGAGCGAGGCGACGTCGGCCCGCGCCGGCCGTGTTCGTAGACTTGCGCGTATGTCAGGGCATTCGAAGTGGTCGAGCATCAAGCACAAGAAGGCGGTCGTCGACTCGCGTCGGGGAGCGCAGTTCTCCAAGCTGACCCGTGCGATCACGGTCGCCGCCCGCGAAGGCGGCGGCGATCCGGACGGCAACGCCGCGCTCGAGAACGCGATCCGCAAGGCGAAAGAGGCATCGATGCCGAAGGACAACATCGAGCGGGCGATCGCCAAGGGAAGCGGCGAGGGCGGTGACGCCGAGGCGATCGAGTCCGTCCTCTACGAGGGCTACGGGCCGGGTGGCGTGGCGGTGCTGGTCGAGGCGCTGACCGAGAACCGCAACCGCACGAGCGCGGACGTGCGCCACGTCTTCTCCAAGAACGGCGGCAGCCTCGGCGAGCCCGGTTCCGTCGCGTACCTGTTCGAGAAGAAGGGGATCATCCTGATCGACTCCGATCGCTACAGCGAAGACGAGCTGATGGTGGCCGTCGAGGCCGGCGCCGAGGACATCTCGACCGACGAGGACGTCTTCGAGGTGATCACCGAACCGGCGGACTTCACCGCCGTGCGCAAGGCGCTCGAGGAGGCGGGGATCGAGATGGAGAGCGCCGAGATGGCCTACCGGCCCACGAGCCTCGTCCCGATCGGGGAGGCCGAGGCGGGCCGGCTGATGAAGCTGATCGAGAAACTCGAGGACAACGACGACGTGAGCGCCGTGCACGCCAACTTCGACGTGTCCGCCGACGTGCTCGAGCGCGTCGCCGGCTAGACGCCCGTGCGCCCTCCCGTCGCGATCCTCTGCGGGGGTCGCGGCACACGGCTGCAGGAGCGCACCCAGGAGCTCCCGAAGCCGCTCGTCGAGATCGGCGGAATGCCGATCGTGTGGCATGTGATCAGGCTGTACGCGTTCCACGGCTTCGAGCGCTTCCTCCTTGCCACCGGCTACAAGGGCGAGCTGATCGAGCGCTTCGCCGCGGCGCACGAGTGGCCGGAGGGGATCACCGTGAGCTGTCTGGACACCGGCGACGCGACCCCCACCGGCGGCCGCCTGAAGCTGCTCGAGCCGCTGCTGGCCGGCGAGGAGGACTTCTGCCTCAGCTACGCCGACGGCGTCGCCGACGTCGACCTCGACGCCCTGCTCGCCGAGCATCGCGCGGCGCGGACGCTCGCGACGATGACCGTCGTGCGGCCCCGCCTGCAGTTCGGCGTCACCGAGCTCGCGACCGATGGCAGGGTCAGCGGCTTCCACGAGAAGCCCCGCTCCGAGCACTGGATCAACGCCGGCTTCTTCTGCTTCCGGAGGGCCGCCCTCGACTACCTGAGCGAGGACAGCGTGCTCGAGCGTGACCCGCTCGAGCGCCTGGCTGCCGACGGCGAGCTGCGCGCCCACCGCCACGAGGGCTTCTGGGAGTGCATGGACACCTACAAGGACGCCGTCGCCCTCAACGACCTGTGGGCCGGCGGCGGGGCGCCGTGGCGGTTGTGGGAGGACGCTGTCCCTCACCCACCGACGGCGTCGGATGCGACCGTCGCCCGCACCCGGTAGAGCGCCACCGGGCCGCGGATCCCCCGCAGGCGCCGCTCGCCCGCGAACGACCAGCGGAACTCCTCGCCGGCGGCGTGCCTGAGCTCGCCCTCGGCGAGCATCGCTCCCGGCCGGGCGACCGCCGTGATGCGGCTGGCGAGGTTGACGGGCCGGCCGAACCAGTCGCCGGCCCGCGGCACGGCGTCGCCGATCGCGGCGCCGGCACGCAGCTGGGGGAAGCTCTCGCCCTCCGCCTCGGCCGCGGCGAGCAGACGCAGCGTCACCGCGAGCAGCGGCGCCGGCTCGGGAGAGGCCAGCATGGCGGCGTCGCCGATCGTCTTTACGAGCCGCACGGGCGCCTCGACGGCGTCGCCGGCGAGCGCTTCCAGACGCACCGCCAGACGGCCGAGCTCGTCGGCCGGGACTTCTTCGCCGAGGCGGGTGAAGCCGACGAGGTCGGCGAAGCAGATCGCGACCTGCCGGGAGCCGGGCAGCCGGCCCCCGGAGCGCTCGAAGGCGCTGACGACGGTGCTCTGGGTGGCGTGGCGCAGGTGGAGGTCGAGCACGTTGCTGACGAGCGGGTCCACCAGCGGGTACAGGCGTCCGGCCGCCTCGGCGTAGGCCTGCGCCAGCGCGGGCTCGCTCATGCCCGGCTCCAGGACGAGCTTCAACGGCAGCGCACGCAGGCTTTCGGCGACCTGTGCGAGGGCCCGTCCCATCACCCGCAGGAGCTCGAGTAGCTCCTCGTCGGAGATGCCGGCCTCGCGGCCCACGTGGATCATCCGGCTGGACTCGAGCTCGGTCTCGGAGTAGACGGACTCGTCCGGATCGGGGATCGGAAGGCCCATCGCCCGGCGGGCCTCGATCAGGAAGCCCTCCTCGACTCCGGTCAGGCGCGAGACCTCCGCGGCCGAGTAGCGCTCGTTCTTGTTCGAGATCACCCGGTCGGCGGGCAGGTACATGATCGTCCCGCTGGCCGTCGAGCGGCGCAGTTCGCCGAGCGGCACGCCATCCGCCACCAGCGATTCGAGCAGCGCGACGCGCTCCGCGCGCGCGGGACCGTCGAGCCCGTCGAGCAGGCCCTCGGCGGCGAAGTCGATCGGCTCGGGAGCCATCCTCACGGCAGCGTATGGCAGGCAGGCGTCCGGCGGCGGGCGCAGAATCACTGGCCGTGATCGTCCTCGGCATCGACCCCGGGCTGGCCAGCACCGGCTATGGCGTGGTGGCCGCGCGCCGCGCCGGCGGGCGCGGCCCGGCCGCGCTCGACGGCGGGGTCATCGCGACCCCCGCGGGGATGCCGCTCGAGCGGCGCCTGAGCGAGATCCACGGCGCCGTGGAAGCCCTGCTGGTCGAGCACGAGCCCGACGCGATGGCCCTCGAGGAGCTCTACTTCGGCCAGAACGCGCGCTCGGCGCTCGCCGTCGGCCAGGCCCGCGGGGTGGTGCTGCTGGCCGCCGGCCAGCGTGGCGTGCCGTGCGCGGGCTACACGCCCCAGCAGGTCAAGGCCGCCGTCTGCGGCAACGGTGCGGCCGCGAAGGATCAGGTCGCGCGGATGGTGAAGGCCCTGCTCGCGCTGGCGCAGGAGCCCCGCCCCGACCACGCCGCCGACGCCCTCGCCGTCGCCGTGTGCCATCTCAACAGCGCCCCGCTCGCGCACGCGCTGGCGGCGGCCGGGGTGGCCCGGTGATCGCGTTGCTGGCGGGCGAGGTGGCCGTGCGCCGCCCCGACCACGTCGTCGTCCTGAGCGGCGGCGTGGGCTACCGGGCAGCCGTCTCCGCCGAGACGCTGCGCCACGTCCCCCCGCTCGGCGAGCAGCTGACCCTGCACACCCACATGATCGTCCGCGACGACGCCATCACCCTGTACGGCTTTCACTCCGAGGGCGAGCGAGACCTGTTCCTGATGCTCCTGTCCGTGCAGGCGGTCGGACCGAAGGTGGCGCTTGCGGTGCTCTCCGCGGCGCCCCCGAGAGATCTGATCGGTGCCCTCGCGGCCGGCGACGCTGCCCGCTTCCAGGCCGTCCCAGGGATCGGCAAGCGGACCGCTGAACGGATCATCGTAGAGCTGCGGGAGAAGGTGGCCGGGGAGGCCGACGCGGTGACCCCGGCGGCGATCATCGCCCGTCGCAAGGGGCCCCGCGACGAGCACGAGCTGGCGCGGGCCGGCTTGCTCGAGCTCGGCTACACGGCGGCGGAGGCGGATGAGCTGCTGCGCGAGGCTGGTGGCGAGAGCGCGGAGGAACTGATCGGACAGGCGCTGCGCCTGGCGAGGACCTAGATGAACGAGACGGCCGCCCGCATCCAGACGCCCTACCTGCTCGACGAGGACGAGCTCGACCGCTCGCTGCGGCCGCGGCGGCTGCAGGAGTTCGTCGGCCAGCACTCCCTGCGCGAGCAGCTGAGCGTGGCGATCGAGGCGTGCACCGCGCGGGGGGATGCCCTCGACCACCTCCTGCTCGCCGGGCCGCCAGGACTCGGCAAGACCTCGCTGGCCCAGATCGTGGCCAACGAGCTCGAGGTTCCCTTCGTGCAGACCGCCGGCCCCGCGCTCGAGCGCAAGGGGGACATCGCCGCGTTCCTGACCGCGCTCGAGCCCCGCAGCGTGTTCTTCGTCGACGAGATCCACCGCCTCGCGCGGACGCTCGAGGAGACGTTCTACCCGGCGATGGAGGACCATCGGCTGCCGATCACGGTCGGGCAGGGGGCAGGGGCGCGGGTGGTCACCCTCGAGCTGCCCCCGTTCACGCTGATCGGCGCGACCACCCGCTCGGGGCTGCTGACGACGCCGCTGCGCGATCGCTTCGGCATCCAGGCCCGCCTCGAGCCCTACGACGTCGAGGAGCTGGCGAGCATCGTCCACCGCTCCGCCCGGATCCTCGAGATCACGCTGGAGGACGACGGGGCGCTCGCGATCGCCGCCCGCAGCCGCGGCACGCCGCGGGTCGCCAACCGCCTGCTCAAGCGGGTCCGCGACTACGCGGAGGTGCGGATGGCCGGCGTCGTGAGCGCCCCGGCCGCCCACGCGGCGCTCGAGATGCTCGAGGTCGACGCGCGGGGCCTCGACCGCCTCGACCGCGAGATCCTGCGAGCGATATGCGTGAAGTTCGCCGGCGGACCCGTGGGCCTGTCGACGCTCGCCGTCGCCGTCGGCGAGGAGCAGGACACGATCGAGGACGTCTACGAGCCCTACCTCCTGCGGGAGGGCCTGATCAAGCGGACCCCGCGGGGCCGGGCGGCGACGGCGGCCGCATACGAGCACCTCGGTCTGACGCCCCCGCCGCCCGCGCAGGCCGCGGCGCTGTTCTGAGCAGACGCGCCGGGGCGCGGCGAGGCGCGGGGGCAACGTCCGCCTTCGGCTCCCGGCTTGCGTAGTCTGTGTATCGACCATGGCCCACCCGTTCATCTGCCCCAACTGCGGACACCGCAGCAGCGAGCTCGACCGCAATCTCGGCTTCACCCGCCAGCGCAAGGGCTGCGACAAGTGCGGTTTCGCGTTCCTGTTCGAACTGCTCGACGACTACTACCCGGCACCCGACGCGGCCTTCTTCGTGTGCGACGGGGAGGGCCGTGTGATCGGCTGCGGGCGCAACTCGTTCGCGTTCACCGGCCTCGAGGAGGAGGAGGTGATCGGCCAGCGCGTCGAGCAGGTGCTGGGGTTGAGCTTCGCGAATGCCGACGACCCCGTGGCGACGGTGCTCGAGTGGGGTGTCCGTGCACTCGAGGTACCCGTCGAGGTGAGCGGCGAGCGAGACGTCGCCGCGAGGGCCAAAGCGGACATGTTCCCCGCCTACGACGACGACGGCGGGCTGCTACTCGTGCTCACGCCGGACAAGTAGTCTGAACTGAAGCTATGACCGACCGTCGACGCAATGCCCTGATCCTGCTGATCGTGGCCGGCCTGATCGCCGCCTCGGCGGTCGTGATCGCGACCAAGAAGACGCGCCTGGGGCTGGATCTGAAGGGTGGCACGCAGCTCGTCTTCGAAGGCAAGCCGACCGCCGCGGCCAAAGTCGACAGCGAATCGCTCGAACGGGCGATCGACATCATGCGCAAACGGGTCGACACGCTCGGCGTCTCGCAGCCGGAAATCCAGCGCTTCGGGGAACGCCAGATCAGCGTCGCGCTGCCCGAAGTCAGCAACTCCGTCCGCGCCCAGGCCGAGGTCGGCAAGACGGCCCAGCTGCAGTTCTACGACTGGGAGCCGAACGTGATCGGCCCCGAAGGCAAGCCCGCCCCCACCGAAGGCCAGGTGACGGGGGACGCCACCCGCGAAGGGGCTGGGGGCGTGCTGTCCGGCCTGCTCGAGTACAAGGCGGTGCAGCGCGCGGCGCAGCGCCCGGCGATCCTGCGCCCGACCGATACGACCTGGCAGGCGGGGTGCACGCCGGCGCAGCTGCACGGCTGCATCTACGGCAGCTGGTACCTGCTCGACACGACCCACGAAAAGGTCCTGCGCGGCCCCGAGGAAACGGAAAAGAACCTCGAAGCCGAAACCTTCAAGAAGCCCGGGGTGAACCTGAAGGCGGTCCGGGTGAACCCGGGCACCGTGCTGGTCCAGGCCCGGCCCTCCGAATCGGAATCGGGCAAGGTCATCAACCACTACCCGAACAGCTGGTACGTGATCAATGACAACCCCGTGCTGAACGGGTCGTCGATCACCCATCCGCAGCAGGGGTTCAACGAAGGCAGCGGCGGCAACGGCGAGCCGAACGTCAACTTCGGCTTCACATCCCACGGCAAGAACGTCTTCGAAGGGGTCACGAAAGAGATCGCCCACCGCGGCCAGGAAGCCCAACTGCCGGGGATCAGCCACGCCGAGGCCCTTCAGCACTTCGCGGTCGTCCTCGAAGGCCAGCTGATCACGGTCCCCTCGATCGACTACACCGTCTATCCCGAAGGCATCGACGCCTCCAACGGCTCGGAGATCTCAGGCGGCTTCACGGTCACCTCCGCCCAGGAACTCGCCGAAGAGCTCCAGTCCGGAGCGCTGCCGATCAGGCTCGTGCCGATCTCCCGCACCCAGGTCTCGGCGACGCTCGGCAAACAGGCACTCAACCAGGGCCTGATCGCGGGCCTCGTCGGGTTCGCGGTCGTGTGCCTGTTCCTGCTCACGTTCTACCGCGTGCTGGGCGCGATCGCCGTCGGCGGCCTGCTGATCTACAGCATCTACTACTTCGCCCTGATCAAGCTGATCCCGATCACGCTGACGCTGCCGGGGATCGCGGGCCTGATCCTCACGATCGGCATCGCCGCCGACGCCAACATCGTGATCTTCGAGCGCGTGAAGGAGGAGATCAGGGGCGGCAGATCGGTCCTCTCCGGCATCGCCACCGGCTACAAGCGGGGCTTCGCGGCGATCGTCGACGCGAACGTGGTCACGTTCATGACCGCGTTCATCCTGTTCGCGCTTGCGACGGCCGAAGTCAAGGGGTTCGCGCTGACGCTCGGCATCGGCACGCTCGCGTCGCTGTTCACGGCCGTGCTGGCGACCCAGGCGGCGCTCGGCACGATGAGCCAGACGCAGCTCGTGCGTCACCCGGCAGCCTTGGGCGCCGCACGCAAAGGACGGGGTTGGACGTTCGACTTCATGGGCGCCTCGAAGTGGTTCTTCTCGCTGTCGGGGACGATTCTGCTGATCGGGGCGCTCGCGATCGGCGGCAAGGGCCTGAACTTCGGCATCGACTTCAAGTCCGGCACGCGGATCCAGGCGTCCTTCGTGAGGCCTGCCAGCGAGGAACAGGTCGCCGAAGTGCTGCGCCAGCAGGGTGACAGGAACGCCCAGATCCAGAAAATCAAAGACTCGAGCGTCGGCGGCTCCGGCTTCCAGATCTCGACCAAGAAGCTCAGCCTGGATGGGGCGGAACGGGTCGAACAGGCGCTCAACAGCCGCTTCACGGTCAAGGAGCCAGCCGGGAAACCGGGGCAGAAGTACTTCAGCGTCACGACGATCGGGCCGACCTTCGGCAAAACGGTCGCCAACAGCGCGGTGATCGCGATCATCGCGTCGCTGCTGGTGATCTCCGCGTACATCGCGCTCCGGTTCGAGTGGAAGTACGCGGTGCCGGTGCTGATCGCCCTGATGCACGACCTGCTGATAACCGCCGGCGTGTATTCGCTGACCGGCCGTGAAGTGACCACCGCGACCGTCGCGGCGCTGTTAACGATCCTCGGCTATTCGCTCTACGACACGATCATCGTCTTCGACAGGGTGCGCGAGAACGTCCCCCGAATGCCCAGGGCCGCCTTCTCTCAGATCGTCAACCGGTCGATGTCCGAGGTGCTGACGAGGTCGCTGGCGACGAGCTTCTGCACGCTGCTGCCGGTCGCCGCGCTGCTGTTCTTCGGCGGTGAAACGCTCAAGGACTTCGCGTTCGCGCTGCTGATCGGGATCGCCTCGGGGGCGTACTCCTCGATCTTCATCGCCTCGCCCGTGCTGACGCACTGGAAGGAGCGCGAGAGCGGCTACCGCGCGCGCCGGGCCCGGATCGTGCGCGAACTCGGCGCTGTGCCCGCGTACGCGACCACCGCCGGCGGCGCCCCGGAGGATGTCGAGCCCGAACGCAAACGCCGACGCACCCGACGCGGCAGCCTCGTCGCACCGGAGGAGCCGGGCGCGCAGCTCTCCCGCGACGAGTTCCAGGAGCTGGTCCGCGACCTCGACATCGATCGCGACGACGCGGTCGGCTCCGGCCCGACCCGCGGGAGCGCCCTCAGCGGCACCCCCGCCGCGGCCGCGCCCACCGCCCCGCCTGCGCCAGCGCCGGCGCCCCCGACAGAGCGGGTGGAGCCCGAGCGCGACCCGGCGGCCGACCTCGCCCCGGAGGACCTCGTCCTCAAGGACGAGCCCAAACAGCGCCAGAAACGGGGCTCGGCGGCCGCGCAGGCGGCGCAAACACGGGAGGTCGCGCTGATGGGGATGCTCGGCTGGGTGATGATGGGCCTGGCGCTGTGGCACTTCACGATCTTCCTGCCCGACCACTTCTGGGGCGGGATCGTGGGGGCGTTCGTGGGCGCGATCGTCGGCGCGATCCTGGGCGGCCTGCTGATCTACGGGGTCAAAGTCGGAGCCCTCGAGATACCGGGCGAAAAGGCGACCGACATCGCCGTCGTCCTCTACGCCGTCCCCGGCGCGCTGCTCGGGATCGCGGCCGTGTACTTCGAGGGTATGCGCCGCGAACGCGGCGCCGGCGTGCTCGCGGCGGCCGACGCGCACCAGTAGCGAGCCCCGGCGTTCCGTCCCGGCCTGTCCGTAGGCTCGCTGCGGTGCAGAGCTGCCGCTTCGAGATCCCCGACTGCCCGCCGCGGTGACGTCGCACTGCTGCGCCTGCAGCTGGGGGTCAGCGACGCTCTCGCGCAGATGCTCGTGCGCCGTGGGCACGGCGAGCCCGGCGGCGGCGCAGGCGTTCCTGGCCGCGGACGAGACGCATCCGCCGCAGGCCTTCGCGGGGATCGGGGACGCGGTGGAGCTGATCGCTGCGGCACCTCGATGCGCGCACCCGGATCACCGTCCACGGCGACTACGACGTCGACGGCGTCTGCGCGACCGCCGTGCTCGTCCGGGCGCTGGGGGCGCCTCGGAGCCGACGTCGACTACTATCATGCCCGACCGCGCCGGCGACGGCTACGGGCTGAGCGCCGAGACCGTGCGCAGGCTCGCGGCGCAGGGGCACCCGTCTGCTGGTCACCGCCGACTGCGCGATCACGGCCGTCGAGGAGGTCGAGCTGGCGCGCGCGCTTGGCCTCGAGGTGGTGGTCAGCGACCACCACGCCCCGCGCGCGGACGGCGTGCTGCCCCGCGCGCCGATCGTGCACCCCGGCGTGTGCGGCTATCCGTGCCCGGACCTCTGCGCCACAGCGGTCGCCTACAAGCTCGCACAGGCGCTCGTCGCGGCGGCCGGCGCGAGCGCCGGTGGCGAGCGAGTGGCGCGCGCCGACGCCGCGCTGCGAGCGGACCTCGACCTGGTCGCGCTCGCCACGGTGGCCGACGTCGTCCCGCTGCGTCGGCGAGAACCGCACGCTCGTGACGCCGCGGGCTGAGGGCGCTCGCGGCGACGACCAAGCCCGGGCTGCGCGAGCTGATGGCGATCGCGCGCGTCGCCCCGGCGACCGTCGGCGAGCGGGCCGTCGCCTTCGCGCTGGCGCCGCGACTGAACGCCGCCGGACGCCTGTACCGGGCAGACGCCGCGCTCGAGCTGCTGCTCACCGACAGCCCCGCCCGGGCGGTCGCAGGTCGCGGGCGAGCTCGACGACGCCAACCGCGAGCGCCGGCGGGTCGAGCTGCGGCATCCGCCTGGAGGCCGAAGCGCAGATGCGGACGCTCGGCGAGCGGCCGGCTTACGTGCTGGCCGGCGAGGGCTGGCACCCCGGCGTGATCGGGATCGTCGCCTCGCGCCTGGTCGAGAGCAGCGGCCGGCCGGTCGTGCTGGTCGCTCTCGCCGATGAGCACGGCCGCGGGTCGGGGCGCAGCATCGAGGGCTTCGACCTGCTCGGAGCGCTGCGCGCGTGCGAGGCGCACCTGCGCCGCTACGGCGGCCACCGCGCGGCCGCCGGCCTGGAGATCGAGCGTGCCCGGCTGGGCGCCTTCGCCGACGGACCTCGCCGCCCACGCCGGCGAGCGTCTGCGCGGCCGCGAGCTGCTCCCGCTCGAGCGCGTCGACGCCGTCGTCGCGGGCGCGCAGCTGGGGATGGGGCTGGCGGAGGAGCTGCGGGCGCTCGCCCCGTTCGGCCGCGGCAACCCGGTGCCGGCGCTGATGGTCGCGGACGCGACGTTCTCGGACATCCGGCCGATGGGGGAGGGCAGGCACGCCCGCTTCACGGTCCACTCGGGCGCGGCGCGGGCCCGGGCGGTGGCGTTCGGCAGCGGCGTGCGGCTGCCGGCGCCGAGGGCGAGCCGGTGCAGGCGACCTTCACGCTCGAGGTCAACGAGTGGAACGGCGTCAGCGAGCCGAGGCTGGTGCTGCGCCGTGCGCAGGCGCCGGCGCCGCAGCCGGCGCCCACGGAGATGCCTTCCGACCGGGAGCCGATCGAGGCGGGAGGCGGACGGCTCGCCCTGTTCGCGCTGCCGTGAGGGCCAGCTTCAATCCGCTTGCACGGTTCCCTACCCTTTAGTTGTGATGGCCACCGCTGAGGAACCCAGGGGCGCGCAGGCCGAGGGATCCCGGTGGGCGCCGGCACGGCCGAGCTGGCGGCGGGGCCGGCGCCGAGCGACGGCCGCCGCCGAAGGCGTCGCGCCGGCGAGCCGCGCCAGGCCTCCGCTCGACGCTCGGCACCTCCGAGCGGCAGGCTGCTCAGCGACCTGTTCGCGATCGTCTCCGAGCACGCCGCCGACTCGGCCGTCGAGATCGACCGCGGCCGCGTGCAGGACGCGTTCGTGTTCGCCTGCGAGCACCACGCCGAGCAGCGGCGCAAGTCCGGCGAGGACTTCATCGTGCACCCCGTCGGGGTGGCCCGGATCTGCGCGAGCATGCGCCTCGACACCGAGACGCTCTGTGCGGCGCTGCTGCACGACACCGTCGAGGACACCTCGGCGTCGATCGAGGAGGTCTCGCGAGCGCTTCGGCGAGGAGATCGCCGCGCTCGTCGACGGCGTGACGAAGCTGACCGGGCATCACCTTCCAGTCGCGCGACGAGGCGCAGGCCAACAACTACCGCAAGATGATGGTGGCGATGGCCACCGACGTGCGGGTCATCCTGATCAAGCTCGCCGACCGCCTGCACAACATGCGCACGATCGACGCGATGCCGAAGCAGAAGCAGATGGAGAAGGCGCGCGAGACGCTCGAGATCTACGCGCCGCTGGCCCACCGGCTCGGCATCCACGCGATCAAGTGGGAGCTCGAGGACCTGGCGTTCGCGACGCTGCACCCGCGCAAGTACCAGGAGATCAAGGGTCTCGTGGCGCAGCAGCGCGACGACCGCGAGCGCTACGTCAGCGGGGCCGGCGACTACCTGATGCACGAGCTCGCCGAGCTTGGCGATCGAGGCCGAGATCGCCGGCCGGGCCAAGCACTTCTACTCGATCTACTCGAAGATGACCAAGAAGGGTCGCGAGTTCAACGAGATCTACGACCTCACCGCGATGCGGGTGATCGTCGACTCGGTGAAGGACTGCTACGGGACCGTCGGGGTGATCCACTCGCTGTGGAAGCCGCTGCCCGGACGCTTCAAGGACTTCATCGCGATGCCCAAGTTCAACATGTACCAGTCGCTGCACACGACCGTGATCGGGCCCGAGGGTCGGCCGCTGGAGATCCAGATCCGCACCCACGAGATGCACGAAATGGCCGAGTTCGGCGTCGCCGCCCACTGGGTGTACAAGCATCAGGCGGGCGAGCCGCCGGTCGGGCAGGGTCCCGCCGAGGACGCCAAGCTCAAGTGGCTGCGCTCGATGCTCGACTGGCAGAAGGAGCTCTCGGACCCGCGCGAGTTCATGGAGACGCTGCGCACCGACCTCTTCGAGGAGGAGGTCTTCGTGTTCACGCCCAAGGGCGAAGTCAAGTCGCTCGCGGCGGGAGCCACGCCGCTGGACTTCGCCTACGAGGTCCACACCGAGATCGGCCACCGCTGCGTCGGCGCGCGCGTGAACGGAAAAATCGTCCCGCTCCACTACGAGCTGCGCTCCGGGGACATCGTCGAAATCCTCACCGCCAAGCGCGAGCGGGGGCCCTCGCGGGACTGGCTGGCGATGGTCAAGACGACCCGCGCCCGCAACAAGATCAAGCAGTGGTTCAAGGCCGAGTCGCGCCAGGACACCGAGCACACGGGCCGGGAGCTGCTGCAGGAGCACCTGCGCAAACAGGGCCTGCCGGCGCAGAAGATCACCGGCTCGGCGCTGCTCGCCGACGTGATCCGCGAGGTCGGCTTCCGCAAGGCCGACGACTTCTACATCGCGCTCGGGCGCAGCCAAGATCTCGCCCAAGCTGGTCGTCAACAAGGTCCTGCAGCGCCTCAAGCAGGGCGAGTCTGCCGACGGCGAGGACAGCGCCGCCGACCTGCTGCGGGTCGGGTCGCTCGCGGCGGCGCCCGACGAAGTCCTCCGGGCAGTACGGGATCCGCGTGGAGGGCGTCGAGGACGTGATGCTGCGCCTGGCCAAGTGCTGCCG
Source organism: uncultured Solirubrobacteraceae bacterium (assembly GCA_963743505.1). Lineage (GTDB taxonomy): Bacteria > Actinomycetota > Thermoleophilia > Solirubrobacterales > Solirubrobacteraceae > Palsa-744. Next base: position 351,533 of record CAVUPZ010000001.1, read on the forward strand.
TCCGGTCCCGGGCGATGAGATCGTCGGCTACATCTCGCTCGGGCGGGGGATCACGATCCACCGCGAGGACTGCCCCAACGCGACGCTGCTGCGCAAGAACCCCGAACGCTTCGCCCAGCGTCTACTGGGAGGGCGAGCAGTCGACCGGGTTCGTCGTCGAAATCCAGATCGACGCCTGGGACCGCCACCGCCTGCTCGAGGACCTCTCGCGGGCCTTCTCGGAGTCGGGCGCGAACATCCTCGAGGCCCGTTGCCTGTCGACGCCGCCGATGGTCAAGAACCGCTTCGTCGTCGAGGTGGCCGACACGCACTCGCTGAAGGGCGCGATCACGCGCCTGCGCAACATCGAGTCGGTGTTCGACGCCTACCGCGTCACGCCCGGGGCGAGCGCCTAGCCTACTTCGACGGCGAGGTCTGAGCGCGGGGACAGCCGTGCCGGCGGCCCGCGGGCCGGGGCCGCAGGGCCCCACTCCGCGCCTCGTCCGGGAGATCAGGAGACGACGGTCAGCGCACCCGGCCTGACCGAGTAGCGGGCCTCGGCGACCTCGCCGAGGTAGTCCCCGTCGACCTGCAGCGGCAGCGGCCGGCCGTCGGCGCTGCGCACGAGGAGCTCGTCCAGGTCCGCCAGCGCGGTGACCTGGCGGTGGCTGGTGACGTGCGCACGCGGGAGAAGCGCCCGCCAGGCGATCGAGGGCATCGACAGCGGGGTGGCGCGGTGCAGGACCGCCGCCGGCGAGCCTGCCCGAGTCGAGCCGGGCCGCTCGGCGATGTCGATCGGGCGGTCCTGGAAGTAGGTGAACGGGGAGCCGTTCTGGACGATCGCGGTGACGCCCGTGATGAGCCGCTCGCCGGCCTGCAGCTCCAGCGCGGGGCGGCGCGCGAGGTAGCGGCGCGGCGAACGTGGTCGAGCGGCGACCCACGTGAAGAAGTACGGGCCGAAGCGAGCCTTCAGGTGGGGCCTCGCGTCGACGCGCTCGCACGACGCTCGCGTCGAGGCCGAGACCGGAGGCGAACGTGAAGCAGCGGCCGTTGACGACGCCCAGGTCGACCCGCCGCGGGCGCCAGTCGTCCGCCAGCGCGAGCAGGTGCTCGGTCGCGTCGACGACGTCGCCGGGGATGCCGAGCATCTTGCCGAACACGTTGGCCGAGCCGCCGGGCAGGCAGCACAGCGGGGTGGGGGAGCCGAGCAGGCCGTTGGCGGCTTCGTTGACGGTGCCGTCGCCGCCGAAGGCGACGACGACGTCATAGCCCTCGTGGGCGGCCTCGCGGCACAGCTCGGTGGCGTGGCCGCGTGCCTCGCGTGTCGACGGCATCGACCTCGAAGCGGCCCTGGAGCGCGTAGACGACGAGGTGGCGCAGGCGGTCGGAGACCGTGCTGGCGTACGGGTTGACGATGATCAGCATCCGCCGACGGGTGGCGCTGGCGTCGAGCTCGAGCGCGGCGGGGGTGCCGACCGTGCGCGGCGGGAGCTGGCTCGAGGACGTGCTCACGTCGGCGCGCTACACCACCGCGCCGCCAGCGTTACCGCTCGGCGAATCCGTCCAACGGCCGTCCGCAACGGTCGCCGGGAGCCTTGCTATACTCCGACCACATAGCTGGACACATCCAGAGGGGTGGAGGGACTGGCCCTACGAAACCCCGGCAACCACCGTCACGTCACAGCGGGAAGGTGCCAATTCCAGAGAGATGTGTGGCGGGCCCTCGCGCCCTTCGCCACACCGGTGACACGGCGAAGACTAGAGCGAAGGAGCCCTAATGGCTGTCAGTCATCTGGAGTGCAGGGAGTGCGGAGGCGCAGTACCCGCTCGAGGCGCTGTACGTCTGCGAGCAGTGCTTCGGTCCGCTTGAGGTCGCCTATGAGCACGACCGCTCGCGCTGGACGTCGGCGAGCTGCGCCGGCGGATCCAGGGCGGGCCGCAGAACATCTGGCGCTACGCGGACTTCCTGCCGCTGGCGGGCGGCCCCCCCGGCCCCTCCGGTCGGCTGGCCTCGCGTGCGGGCCTGCCGGCCGGATGCACGCCGCTGATCCGCGCCGACCGGCTCGCAGCGCCGGTTGGGGCTGCGCGAGGTGTGGGTCAAGAACGACGCCGCCAACCCGACCCACTCGTTCAAGGACCGGGTCGTCTCGGTCGCCGTCAACGCGGGCGCGGGAGCTCGGCTTCAAGACGATCGCGTGCGCCTCCACCGGCAACCTCGCCAACTCCGTCGCCGCCCACGGGGCGGCGCTCGGGATGGAATCCTACGTCTTCATCCCGGCCGATCTGGAGGAGCAGAAGGTGCTCGCCACCGGCGTCTACGGGACCAACCTCGTCGGCGTCAGGGGCAGCTACGACGACGTCAACCGCCTCTGCACGGAGCTGTGCGCCGAGCGCGACTGGGCGTTCGTGAACATCAACCTGCGTCCCTACTACGCCGAGGGCTCAAAGACGCTCGCGTTCGAGATCGCCGAGCAGCTCGGCTGGGAGCTGCCGGACCGCTGCGTCGTGCCGGTCGCCTCCGGCTCGCTGTTCACGAAGATCGCCAAGGGCTTCGCCGAGTGGGGCGAGCTCGGCCTGCTCGAGGGGGGGACTGCCGACGATGAACGGCGCCCAGGCCGAGGGCTGCTCGCCGGTGGCCAGCGCGTTCGCCGCCGGCCTCGAGACCTGTCGGCCGGTCAAGCCGGACACGATCGCGAAGTCGCTCGCGATCGGCAACCCCGCCGACGGCCCCTACGCCTCGAGCTGGCACGCGAGACGGGCGGCTCGGTCGACGCCGTCAGCGACGAGGAGATCCGCGACGGCATCGGGCTGCTCGCCCAGACGACCGGCATCTTCACCGAGACGGCCGGCGGGGTCACGACCGCCGTGCTCGCCAAGCTCGCCGCGCCGCGGCGACATCGACCCCGACGAGCGGGTCGTGCTCGTGATCACCGGCGAGGGCCTGAAGACCCTCGACGCCGTCCGGGGCACCTTCGAGAGCCGCACGATCGAGCCGACGCTCGCAGCCTTCGAGCGCCGGCGTCGCGGACGCCGTCGCGGTCTGATGGCGGTGCTCGTGAAGATCCCCACCCAGCTGCGGGCCGCGGCCGGCGGGGAGGCCGAGGCGCAGGTCGACGGGGCCACCGTGCAGGAGGTCCTCGACGGGCTGTTCGACCGCTTCGGGGAGCTGCGCGCGCGGATCGCCGACGACGACGGCTCGCTGCGGCGCTTCGTCAACGTATACGTCGCGGGCGAGGACATCCGCTTCCTCGACGGGCTCGAGACGCCCGTTGCGGACGGGGCGGAGCTGACGATCCTCCCCGCCGTCGCCGGCGGCTAGCGGACCGCTGGCGCGGCGCCGGACGGCGTCCTCGGGCGCTCGCGTGCAAAGCACGCTTCGCTTCCTGCGTCCTGGCCCGGCTTGACCAGCGGCCCGCTTCACAGGCGCGGCGCCGGCCGCCGTCAGCTCGGGTGCGTGGGCGCGTGGTGGTGCACCGCGGGGGCGGCGTGCGCGGTGGGGGCGCTCGAGCCGCTGAAGCCGATCGTGGAGAAGACCGTGGCGGCGCACATGACCGCGATCGTGATCCCCCGCAGCCGCCTGGGCGTCAGCCACCTAAGGCCGCTGTTCTGGAGCCACGAGCGCAACCCGGTCGCGGCGGAGGCGGCGGTGAGGACGCAGCCGGCACACATACCAGCAGGATAGCGTCACACGCCTCGGGCCGCACCGGTACGGGCCTCCAGGCGCCGGCGGAGATCCTCGCCGCGGCCGGCCGCCACGGCGCGGGCCGCGCGTTGCTCGCTCAGCTCGAGCCCCTGGGCGCGGGCGAAGTCGAGCAGCTGCTGGCGTTCCTCCCCCTCACGGGCGGCACGCAGGAACAGCCAGCAGAACAGGCCGAGCGTGAGCAGCGACTCCTCGATCATCATGATCGCCCCGGCAACGTTCTGATCGGCGATCGGCGAGATGTGGGCGGCTGCCTCCGCGTGGGCGTAGAACGGGTAGAACGCCGTCCCCGACCACAGGAAGATGTTGCCGAGCACCGTCCCCGTGAGCCGCACGGCGACGACGTAGACGAGCTTGGCCAGGTTGCCGAACCAGCTCGGCTGGGGGAGAGGACCGAGCAGGCACATCCACATGTTGATGCCGAAGCCGAGGAACATGGCGTGCTCCAGCGCGTGGACGCCCGGATCCCGAAGGGCCGCCTGGTAGAAGACCGGCAGGTGCCACGTGTAGAGGTTGATCGCCCACAGGGGGAACGCGACGGCAGGGTGGGAGAGTCGGCGCAGGCGGTCGAACACGCCGATCCGCAGCAGCGGTGCGATCAGCGGGCCGGTAAGGCCGAGGACGATCAGCAGGGCGGCGATGTCGCCGAGCAGCAGGTGCTCGATCATGTGCGCGTAGAGCAGTTCCTGGCTCGGGCCGCCGAGGCCGGTGAGGGCGGCCGCGATCACGAGGAAGCCCCCGTAGAAGCAGCCCTGGCGCCAGCCCGGGACGGGGTGGCCGGTGGGGGCGAGCGTGCGCACACGTCGCCGGTAGAGCCACGGCCAGGAGCGCGAGCGGGCCGAGCTGGATCAGGGCCCCGACGGCGGTTGCCTGGGCGACGGGGGTGGGGGGCATGCATCTGCAGGGTACGGCAGTCCGTCGAGCCCGTCTTCAGCGATCTTTAGTGATCGTTGAGATTACGCTCAGCCTCGCGCGGTTATCTATCCGGCGTGACCTCCACCATCGCCAACCCCACCGCGGCCAACCCCGCGATCGACGGCGTCACCGAGCGCTTCAACCCGATCGAGTGCCTCGACGAGCGGGTCCGCCACCGCGCCGAAGCAGTTGATCGGCTCGAGCCCGGTCGCTACATCGAGGTCGTGGGGCCCGACCGGGTGCTGCCGATCCCGCTCGACGGGCTCCTGAGGATCGGCCGTGGTCTCGCCGCGGACCTGCGCCTCGACGAGAAATCGGTCTCCCGCCGCCACGCGATCATCGACGCGACCGGGGCGGGCGTGCGGATCCTCGACGACCGCAGCTCGAACGGGACGATCGTCAACGGCACTCCGGTCCAGCAGGCCGAGCTGCACAACGGCGACGTCATCGCCGTCGGGCGGGTCCTGCTGCGCTACCTCGAGGTCTAGCCTCCCGAAGCGCGCGCGTCGCGGCATCCTGGCACGCGCCCCTGCCGCCGCGACGACGCCTAATCCCCGACGGCGAACTCCGTCTCCACGGAGCTCTCGCGTGCGCGCCACTCCTGCAGGCTCTCCAGCGAGCCGTCGATGATCCGGTTGAGGAACTCACGACGATCGTTGACGTGCGGGAAGGGCTCGTCGGGGACCGGCACCTCGAGGAACTCGCACAGCGGCTCCCAGCCCTCGGCGACGTTCCACACGAGCAGCCGCTCGGCCGGAATCACGCTCTGGACGGTGGCGGTATGGCGGTGCATCGCCTCGATCATCTGCTCGGGGCCGTCGCTGTTCTGCGCGAACGTCCCCTCGCCCTCCCACAGCAGCCGGTCGATCATGTTGAGGAAGCCGGCCCAGCTCGGGTTCACGCATGCCTGGGCGCTCGAGAGCAGCCGAATCAGCGACTCGCCGTGGCGGACCGACCACACCGTCTGGCGCATGCTCCGCTCCCATGCCGCGGCGTCGCGCACGCTCAGCACGACCTTCGCGTCCGGGTAGTGGTCGGCGAGCTCCCGGTAGAAGTAGCCGCCCGGCCAGTCGACGGTCGCGTTGAAGCCGTCGAAGATCTCCTCCCAGGGCCCGTCGCCGTCGAGGGCCCGCTCCCACAGCGAGGCCTGCCCGAGGTCGGAGAGGACGTCCACCATGTGGTAGCAGGGCCCGAAGCCGAGCGCCTCGAGCGCCGTCTTCTGGGTGAGCGTGCCCGTCCGCGGCATCCCCGCTCCAATCACCTTGATTCCGGTCATATCCGCGCTCCTGTCTGTCGGGCCTGCCGCTGGAGCGCGCTCCCGGGCGGTGCCTGTTTTCGCTCGACCCCACCGGCACGGGGCGTCCGGGCGCTGGCGCGGGACTCTACCCGAGATGGCGGCGTTCCGACCCGAAGAAAACGCGAAGTAAACGGCTTGTGATCGCCGCCGCGGGCGCTCCCTGGCTGCCCGGCCAATGAGCGCGCGGAGCCACCACGTTCGTTGTAGGATCCTCCGCGGAGGACTACTGCTGGGGCGCCTTGCCGCTCGGCAAGGCCAGATGAGGGGAGACAGGATGTTGCGAAGGATCACTGCGACCGGCGGGGGCGCGCGGGCGGTCCGCGCGCGGTCTCTCGCCCTCGTGCTCGTCGGGCTGCTCGCCTGCCTGCTGCTGGGCGTGGGCGCCTCGTCGGCGCTCGCATTCGAAGACTACTCGGGCGGGGCTTTCCAGATCCTCGCTCCGGGCGAGGAAGGCGGCCTTCCGGCCGGCCCGTTCTCGACCGACCAGGGCGTGCTCTACGACAAACTGACGCCGCTGAGGGGGCGCATCAAAACCTCCGACCTCGAAAAATATTATCTGTCGGAGAAGTTCGGCGTGCAGGGCGCGGTCATGAGTGAAGAAAACGAAGCGGAGACCGGCGAGCCCGGCCTGCAGATCCTGCGCGACAGCCACGACATCCCGCACATCTACGGAAGCACCCGCGGGGCGGTCATGTACGGCTCCGGCTGGGTCGCCGCCAAGGACCGCGGCCTGCTGCTCGACCTCGGCCTGGGGCCCGCGTACGTGGCAGCGGATGGCGTCCCCGGCCTGAACCCGTTCGGGCTGCTCCTGCACGAGCGCTCGTTCACCCCGAGCGTCCACTCCGTCGAATTCCTGGCCAGCCAGGAGAAAGTCCTCACCGAAGCCGGACCCGAAGGCGAACGGGTGCTCAAAGACCTCGAAGCGTGGTGCGAAGGCGTCAACGCGTACGAGCTGACGTTGCCGGCACCGTACCGCCTGCCGCACATCACGGTCCCCACCGCGATCGCCGGCTTCGCGTTCATCGGCTCGATCTTCGGCAACGGCGGAGGCGACGAAGTGATCGACTCCAACTTCCTCGCGCACCTCCAGGCCAAATTCGGCGTCGAAGAAGGTCTGAAGATCTTCCACGACCTGCGCGAGGTCAACGACGCGGAAGCTCCGACGACGACGAGCACGCCGTTCCCGTACGACGGCGTACCGACGGGCCCGACCCCGGGCGCGGCGGTGATCGACCCGAACTCGATCGCTCCCGCTGTGGCGAAGGCCGGCGCGGCGCTTGCGGCCTCGCGGCGGAAGATGTCGAACTTCCTGCTCGTCGGCTCGCAGGACTCGGCAAGCGGACACCCGCTGGCAGTGATGGGTCCGCAGCTCGGCTACTACTACCCGGAGATCGTCTTCCAGGCCGACATGCACGGCCCGGGCATCGACGCCGAGGGCGTCGTCGCGCCGATCTCCCCGTACGTGTTCATCGGTCGCGGGCGCGACTTCGCGTGGAGCCTGACGAGCGCCGGCAGCGAGAACACGCAGCAGTTCCTGGAGAAGCTGTGCGTGCCGGGAGGCGGGACGCCCACGGCCGAAACGCATGACTACGAATACGAAGGCAAATGCGAACCGATGGCGCTGTTCGACGCCGGCAAGCTCGGGCCGGGCGAAGGCGAAGGTGAACGTGAGGTGACGTTCTACGAATCGATTCACGGTCCGATCAGCGGCACCGTGACCGTGCACGGAGAACTGTACGCGGTCGCGAACGACCGTTCGACGCGCGGACGCGAGCCGGCTGGCGAGCTTGCCTTCAGCAAGCTCGACTCCGACGAAGTGCACTCGCCGGAACAGTTCTTCGAAGCGGCGAACAAACTCGAGACGACGTTCAACATGGCCTACGTCGACAGCAAACACATCGGGTTCTTCTCGACCGGGCGCCTGCCGGTGCTCGCGAAAGGGACCGACCCGAGCCTGCCGACGTTCGGCAACGGCACGTACGACTGGCAAGGATTCCTGACCGAGGAACAGCATCCACATGCGATCGACCCTGCGGGCGCGACGCTGCTGAACTGGAACAACAAGCCGGCTCCCGGCTTCGGCGCCGCCTCGGACAACTACGAGGAGGGCCCCGTGCACCGTGTGCAGCTCTACACGGGCTTCAAAACGGGCATGAACGAGGCGAAAGACGTCGCGATCATGAACAAGGCGGCGACGCAGGACCTCCGTGCCGTGCAGGTATGGCCGGTCATCAAGCAGGTCCTCGAAGGCGGTCCCGCGCCGAGCAAACTCGCCGAAGAAGCGGCGGGGATGATCACGACGTGGGCGGCAAAGGGTGCCAGCCGCTTCGGCAACAAACGGCCCAAGGAACCGGCCGCGGCGATCCTGGACACGGCCTGGCCGAAAATCGGCGAGGCCGTGCTCGGACCCGTGCTCGGCGAAGAAGAGCTGCAGGAATTCGCGGCGATGTTCCCGCCTGAAGCCAACCCGCCGAACAGCTCCGGTTCGGCATATGGCGGTGGCTGGTACGGATACGTAGACAAGGACCTGCGCAACATCGTTGGCGACTCTGTCACCGAACCGTACAGCCGTGTCTACTGCGGCGAGGGCAACCTCGAAACCTGTCGTGACTCGCTGTGGGGCGCGATCCAGAAGGCCGCCGAAGAACTGACGGCCAGTCAGGGGAGCGAACCCTCGAAATGGAGGGCAGAAGAAGTCCGGATCCAATTCCAGCCGGGTCTGCTCCCGTACACGATGCGCTGGACGAACCGCAGCACGTTCCAGCAGGTGATCGAATTCACGGGCCACGCGGAAGAATAGGAGCGGGGTAACGCAGGGGAGCATCGAAACAGGCGCCGTCCGGCCCGGTCCGCACACAGCGGTCCCGGGCCGGGCGGCGCAGCCAGGGCCCGCCGCCGTCGCGGCGGGCCCTCGGCTGACCGCGGCGAGGCTGGCGGCGAAAGCGCTGTTCGGGCTGCCCGCCGCGGTGCAGGTTTGGTTGTCCGGGCGCCCGCCCGTACGCCTCGACGGGGACACGCTGGCGCCCGACACGCAGCTGATGTTGGCGCTGCTCGCGCGCGTCGGGGGTCCCTCCATCCCGGAGCTCGGCCCCGTCCAGGCGCGTCTGCGACGGCGATGGATGGCCGCGGTGGTGGGCGGCGCCCCCGTGCCGGTCGGAGCAGTTTCCGGCGTGCTCATCGATGGCCCGGCCGGTCCGCTTGCGGCCCGGCACTACGCCCCCGCCGAGGGTGGGGAGGCGCTGCCGCTGCTCGTCTTCTACCACGGTGGCGGGTTCGTGTTCGGCGACCTCGACACCCACGACGGCCTCTGCCGGCTGCTGTGCCGGCACGCGGGCGCCCACGTGCTCGCGGTCGACTACCGGCTGGCCCCGGAGGATCCGTTCCCGGCGGCGCTGGATGACGCCCAGGCCGCGTTCCGGTGGGCGCTCGCAAATGCGGAGCGCCTCGGCGCCGACCCGCTCCGGGTCGCCGTCGGGGGCGACAGCGCGGGCGGCAACCTGGCGGCGGTGGTCTCCCAGCTCGCGGCCCGCGCGGGCGAGCCGATCCCGGCGATGCAGCTGCTGATCTATCCCGTCACGGACCTCGTCAACCGCCGCCGCTCCCGTGAGCTGTTCGCCGAGGGCTTCTTCCTCACGGACGCCGAGATGGACTGGTTCCGCGCCCAGTACCTGGGCGCGGAGCAGGGACTCGTCGCCGACCCCAGGATCTCGCCCCTGCTCTCGGAGGATCTCGCCGGGCTGCCCCCGGCGCTCGTCGTGACGGCCGCGTTCGACCCGCTCCGCGACGAGGGGGAGGACTACGCTGGCCAGCTCCGCGCCGCGGGCAACTACGTGCTCCTGCGACGCGTTCCGGGCGTGGTGCACGGGTTCGCCAGCGCCGGGGGTGCCAGTCGCCGCTCCCGGGACGCGGTCGTGGAGTTCGCCGGGGCCACACGAGTGATGCTCTCCCGACCGGTGCCAGCCGGGGTGGGCGGGGCCGCCGAAGCGATATAAAGAGGCGCATCGAAGCAGGCGAACTCGACATCCGCGACGAGGTCCAGGGGAGCAGCCACAGGCTGCTCCTGACAGGGGAACTCGACATCGTCACGGCGCCCGCGCTGGAAGCGGAGGTGCTCGCGGTGTGCTCGAGCGGGGCCAGCGAGCTCGTGCTCGACCTGAGCGAGCTCGAGTTCCTCGATTCCACGGGCTTTCGCGCGATTCTCGCCGGCAAAGAGCTGTGCGAGGCGAACGGATGCGGCTTCTTCATGACGCCAGGCAAGGAGCCAGTGCAGCGGCTCTTCGACGTGAGCGGCGTCCTGAAGAAACTGCCCTTCGTCTAGACGCGTGGATCGCTCGACCCTGACCGGTGGCGCCGGGCGGAGCTGGCGCGCCGCGGCGCTGGCGTGGGCAGCCTCGATCGCAGCCGCGACCACGCTCGTGGCCTGCGGCGGGCATGGCTCCTCCGGCCAGGCGACCGTGACGGTCACCACACCGGGCCAGGCGCCGCAGGCGTCGACGCCGACACCGGCGCCCCACGTGAAAAAGGGTCCGCTCACGGAAGCCCGTGCCCGCAGCTTCGCCAACGCCGTGAACCTGACGGCCGGTGACCTCCCTGGCTTCACGGCCGCCCCGCGGACGGCCGAACACGAAAGCGCCGCGGAACGGGCCTCCGGCCTGCATTTCCAGCGCTGCATCGGCGGGCGGCCGGGCGCGCTCAACGGGTCCGGCGAACTCAGCTCACCCCAGTTCACGCGACGCGGTCTCGTGCAGGCGACGGCGAGCTCGTCGGTGAGCTTCTTCGCGAGCGCCACGGTCGGTCCACAGGAACTGAAGCTGCTCCGCAGCGCCCACGCCCGCAGCTGCCTGGCCTCGTTCCTCGACGAACGCTTCGCCGGCAAGCGCTACGGGCGCGTGGTGATCCGGCGTGTGTCGATCGCCCACGGGGTCCCGCCGGCGGTCGGGACGACGGGAGGCTTCGCCTGGCGGATCCGAGCCGAAGTGCAGGTTCGAGGCGTGGTCGTGCCGTTCTACCTCGACATCCTCGGCTTCATCTACGGGCCGGCCGAGGTGAGGCTCCTGAGCTCCAGCCTCGTCGTGCCGTTCCCGGCGGCCGGCGAGGAGCAGCTCTACCGGCTGCTCGTCGCGCGCGCGACGACCCACGGGCTGTAGGCGTCGCCTCCTCCTCAGGTTCTACAACTAGGCGGGGGGCTTCTCCTCCCAACCGAGGCGCGGCCCCGGTCGCTCCAGTTCGAACCACACGTGGGTGGTGCCCTCGTGGATGCCCCAGCGGCTGACCTCCGCGTCGACGATCGCGAGGCCCCTGCCGCCGAGGCCCTCGAAGTCGCGCTCGCGCAGCTCCCGCTCGAACCCGCCGCCGTCGTCGATCACCTCGACGAGCAGGCGGTCGTCGTCGAGGTCGCCGCGGAGGACGATCGTGCCGCGGCCGTGCAGGTAGGCGTTCGTCGTCAACTCGCTGACGGCCAGCTGGGCGCTGCGGAGGAGCTCGTCCTCGACGTCGCCCCCGAACCAGTCCGCGATCGCCGCCCGCGCGCGGCCGGCGGCGGCGCTGCTGCGTGGCAGCTCGAGGTTGAAGTCCATCGTCATCTCGCCGCCGACCGACGCGGGCACGCCCACTGCTCGGGAGGCATGTTCGGAGGATACCCCCAGCAGCTCGGGGCGTACGCTTCAGCCATGCGGGCATCGGGCGGCAAGCGGCGGCGGCCGGTCCTGCTCGGAGCGCTCGCGATCGCGATCGTGCTCGGCGCAGGTGCGATCGCGATGGCGCTCACCAGCGGATCCGCTGGGCCCGCGCTCAGAGCGGCACGGCTACAGCGTGCCGAAGCCGCCGTCGCGGGCTGTGCGATCAAGGAGACCGTGGCCGCCATCACCGTGACGCTCTACGGCTCCTCCGGGCGTCGGTGCCGGAGGCTGCGGGTGCAAGCGCTCGCCCTTGCGCAGGGGCTCGCTGCCGGCGTGTCGCTCGTCCCCGGCGCCCGGGAGCCGTCGCTGTGCGCGCTGGCCAAGCGCAGCCAGAGCGTCGAAGTGCGAGCCAGGGGCCATCGCGTATCGGGGGCGCGGGCCTGCACGCTGCTCGCCGCCGGAGAGCTAAAGGACCTCGAAGCTCCGGCTCTGGCCGGGCGGCGGCGCACGGCGCGCGAGCCCCCCCTCGCCCGACGGACACGAGCGCGGTCGAGGGGACACGGTCCCCGCGGCGTCCATGAGGGATCAGCGCGGCGCCGGGCGACCGGCCCGCTAGCGCTCGCCCGCCGGCGCGCCGCTTCCGAGCGTCGCCATGCGGACGCTCGACGCGAGCGCGAAGCGCGCGGCGGGAACCGCCGGCAACGAGGCGCGCCGGGCAGTGAACAGGCCGAACTCGCTCGCGAAGAAGCGAGCCAGCGCGCCGAGCTCCAGGCCGAAGAACGCAGCGAAGACGCTCGTGTGGAATAGCCGCGCGTCAAGGACGCAGTTCCGCTTAGATCAGCGGTCGTGCGGCCGCCGGCCGCGGTCGAACGAGAGGAGCCGCCGTGGCGAAGGTGTGGTTCATAACGGGTACCTCCAGGGGCTTTAGGGTGTGGACGCAGGCTGCGCTAGAGCGAGGCGACAGCGTGGCAGCCACGGCACGGAACACCGGCAGCCTGGACGATCTCGCCGCCGCCCACGGCTCACCGAGGAGCAGGCCCGCCGCCAGATCGAGACCAACCTGTTCGGCCCGCTGTGGGTCACGAAAGCCGTCGTTCCGTTGCTGCGCGAGCAGCGCGCCGGCCACATCATCCAGGTGTCCTCGATCGGCGGGGTGACGGCATTCCCGATCCTGGGCCTCTATCACGCCTCGAAGTGGGGCCTCGAGGGTTTCAGCCAGGCGCTCGCGGCGGAGCTCGCGGAGTTCGGCGTCCGCGTGACGATCGTCGAGCCCGGCGGCTTCACCACCGACTGGTCGGGCGACTCCGCCGGACGCGCCGAGGATATGCGGGCCTATGACGGAGTCCGAGAGCGTCGCCTGCAGGCCCTCGGACCTGTGCGGACGCAACCCGGGGACCCGCAGGCGACCGGTGCGGCGATCCTCGAGCTCGTCGATGCGGCCGCACCCCGTTGCGGGTCTTCTTCGGCAGCACCAGCCTGCACATCGCCCGGCGCGAGTACGCCTCGCGGATCGAGACGTGGGAGGAGTGGGACTGGCTGGCGCAGATGGCGCAGGGGACCACGGGCTCGGGGTAAGGGACCACCCGAACGGCGGCTAGCTCGAGTGGCGATACGCGCTCACCCAGTTGCCGGCGATCGATCGCTGCGCTGCGGCGAGCGTTAGCGTGCCCGCGCACACGCGGCGTTTCAACGCGTACTCGAGCGCGTCCTTCGGGTTCAATTCGTCGTAGCCCGTCCGATGGGCGTAGTCGGGCTCCGGCCAGAGGTTGCGGGGGTCGTTCACGGCGCCGCCCAGCTCGAGCGGGACGAGGTGGTCGTACTCGAATCCAGACGCCCGGCCGTCGTCACTGTAAGCGTCCATGCTGGCGTACTTCTCAGGCTCGCTGACCGACTCGGGCGCTCTGACCGTGGCGGTCCACCCAGGCCGACAGATCGTGCTCCCGATCGTCGCCTGCGTGACCGCGGGGTCGAGCGCGCCGGGCGTGCACCGGGGGTCCGGGCGCTCCCACAGCCCGGAGCCCAGCGCGTGGCATGAGCCCGGCGGAGGCTGGTGCTGGACGACCTTTGCGCTCGCCGTGCTGTACACCAGCCCCGACGGCGCCCCGCGCGCCGCCGCCGGAACGAGCGACAGCGCGCAGATCGCCGTCGCGGCCGCCGATCGGGAGCGGATCCGATCCATGGCGACAGATGATGCCCGGTGTGGCGGCGTCTCGAAGCTGTGCCACCGTGGGCTTCGTCGTCCCTGTATCGGTCACCGCGATATCGGTCGCCCCAGCGTCGGCTACGGCGCCACCTCTGTTCCTGCGCTCGATCGGCATCGCCGTCACCGCGGGCGAACCCACCGCCAAGCCCGGCGGCGCTGAATACCGACCTCGGGGCTACACGCGCGAGACGAGTTCGGCCACGATCTCCGCAGCGGGCTGTGGCCCCCTGGCGAGTGCGACGCTCTGTCCGGCCCATAGCGACAGCGCCTCGATCTCGCCGGTTGTTCCAACGAGCGGGGGCGCGGGGGAATAGCGAACAATCGCTTCGCCTGAAGCGAAGTGCGCTATCACCTCCCCTTCTCCCGGTCGACTGCCCGGTGGCGGGCGGCCCGCCGCCTCCCACCTCTCGGCCGTTGAGTTGTGGATGGCGCGGTGGGGGGCGTCCGGCCATCCCACCTCGTAAAGGTTGGCGTACCACTCCGCATCGGTCTCGGTCGCGGCCATCACCCGCCGTCGATACTCCTCGTGGATCGGCATCTCCTCGGCTAAGAGAAACCGGGTGCCCAGCCACGCGGCCTGCGCGCCGAGGGCGAGCACAGCCGCGACTCCGCGAGCGTCGCCGATCCCCCCGGCCGCGATGACCGGTACCGGTGCGACCGCGTCGACTACTGCTGGCACCAATGGCAGCGTCGCCACGCAACCCCAGACGTGCCCGCCGGCCTCCCAGCCCTGCGCGACGATGATGTCCACCCCACATCCGACCGCGCGCCGGGCTTCCTCGGCGCTGCCGACCGTATGCATGACAAGCCCTCCGGCGTCATGCACCACGTCCACGTAGCCCTGGGGATCGCCAAAGATGAACGACACGATCCGTAGGCCGGCAGAAAGGGCCTGGTCGACTCGACGGTGCTGATCTGAGGTGAGAGCGAAGTTGCCGCCGAACGGACGATCGGTCAGCGCTGCCGTTTCACGGACCAGATCTCCGGGGTCGTCGACCCACCACAGCCCCACGGTGCCAAGGGCGCCCGCATTTGAGACCGCGGCCGGCAGCCGCGGATCCGCAGCCATCGGAGCCGAGACAATCGGATGCTCGATTCCGAGCATCTTGCACACCGGCGTGCGGGTACTCATTGGGCCGGCCCGCATTCGGGCGCCTGTGGCGCCGATTGAATAGGCTCAATGTGCACCCGAAAGGCTCCCATGGCGCTCGGGGTTGCCACTGGTCCATGCCCGTGCCGCGGACCGGGGCCCGGGGCCGTGGACCACGGGGCCGGAGCGGATGGAACGGCCATCGCTCTCGTCACTCTTCAACCACGGACAGGAGCAGATCATGCGCAGCGACATCGTCCCCGGCGGCACCTTCCCCGACTACGAGTTGCCCGATCACGAAAACGTTACCCGAAAGCTCAGCGAGATCCAAGGCGACGACCCCCTGATCCTGACGCTCGCGCGGGGGCACTACTGCCCCAAGGAGCACCAGCAGCACCTCGAGCTCGCCGCCAACTACCCCAAGATCGCAGTTGCCTACACGAAGATTGCCACGATCTCGACCGATACCCATCACACGAGCCAGGAGTTCCGCGCGTCGATCGGCGCCCAGTGGCCCTTCCTCTCCGACCCGGAGCGGACCGTCCAGAAGGACCTAGAAATCCAGGAGTACACGGACCCCGAGCACGACCCGATGATCCCCTACACCCTCGTGCTCGAGCCCGGGCTGCTGATTCACAGCATCTACAACGGCTACTGGTTCTGGGGACGTCCCTCCTTCGAGGAGCTTACGCACGACCTACGGGCCGTGACCCGCAAGATCCGCCCCGACTGGGATCTGAGCAAGCCCGGTCTGCGCGAGGCGTGGGATGCGGGCGACTACTCGCTGTTTCACGGATGGAACAAGCGCTCCCCCGAGGCGACGCCGACGTCTTACAACTCTTGACATCGCGGTTGCGACGCGGGATCACCCCCCGTCGCCCCCGGGGCCGGGCGTATGCTCGCTGGAGCTTTCAACCGCACAGATCTGCGCGAGGAGGGGACAAACGATGCTGCAGATATTGACCGCGACCGTGACGACGAGAGAACGACCGTGCCAGAGCAAGACGGTCACGATTGCGGCCAAGCGCCGCGAGCATCGGCGTCGCCTTGGCGTGAACCTGCGCTACGGGCCGAACCCGACGGTGGGGCCGACCGTGGAAGTCGGGTGTTCCTTTTGAGAGCTCGACGCGCACGGGAGAGTTCAGGGCAACCATTGCAGGGAATCGGGGACAGAGCCACGCAGTCCGAGGTTCGCGACCGCACCGAGTTCACCGAAGTGGCCGGGGCGTTGGGCGTCACGACCGCTGCGATCATCGTCGTGAAGGCTGGCCCCGAGGGCAAGCTGTCGGTCCTCTACCGGGACGGCGCCGAAGGCTTCACCGTCAGCATGCAGCGGAACGAGACCGGCGTCCTCGAACGCAGCGGCGAGCGGGAGGCCGTGCCGGACATCACGGCGCGTATACAGCAGCTGGTTGAGCCGGGAGGCATGCCATGATCTGCTCCCAGGCCGCGGAGGGCGTCGACCGGGCACGATCGACCACGAAGGGGGGCACGCGGATCCGACGTTCAGCTTCCGGGGCGTACCGACGCCGGCGACCTGCGCAGCCCCTACGAGCTGGCGCCGTTGAGTCGGGCGACCAGTTCGAGCATTGCGTCAAGCGCGGCCTCTAGCGGCTTGGTGTCGCGTTTGACCTGAGTGAGGAGCAGGCCGCCCTGCAGGGCGGCTAGCAGCGCGAGGGCGAGGGTGTCGGGGTCGGTGTCGGGCGTGAGCTCGCCTCGTGCGTGCATCTCTCGTAGACCGCTCTGGATTGTGGCTTCCCATCGTTTGAAGCCCTCGGCGACGTGGGCTCTTGCGTCGGGTTCGGTCTCGGCTAGCTGGCCTCCGAGAGAGCCGATTGGGCAGCCGCCGCTGCAGTGGTGCTCGCGCTGGCCCGCGATCACGAAGTCGCGCCAGGCTCGCAGGCCCTCCAGCGTGCTGAAATCGAACATCTCCTGCCCGCCGACCATTGTGTCGGCCTGGTGGTCAACGACTGCCCGGACCAGGGCCGGCTTGTCGTCGAAGTAGTGGTAGAGCTGCGAGCTCGAGACGTCCGCCGCCGCGCGTACGTCCTCGATCGTCGTGTGGGCGACGCCCTGCCGGAAGATCAAGTCGGCAGCGGCGTCGACGATGCGCTGACGGGTCTCCTGGCCCTTGCGCGTCAGTTGCCGAGGGGAGGGGCTGGTCGCGGTCATGCCGCCAGATTCTACCAGCGGAATGGATCGCGCTATCCATTGCGTACTAGAGTGGAACGCGAGATCCATTGCTGACGCGAGCAGTTCGCTTGCTGCGTTTGAGGGCGGTCTCGTGCTCGCTCGATCCAGCAAGTGACCCCGGGCGGCCGCGTGAAGCGCCGGGGAGCGGTCTGGCCGAACGTCTCAGGGCCCTAAGCCCAGATCCGCTCATTTTGGATCACATGAGCCAGTTTCTGCTACCGTCGACGCGGCAGGAATGGATTGTGTGTTCCATCTACCGAAGGGACGCGATACATGGAACTGAAAGACAAGCGGGCCTTGATCACCGGTGGCACCTCCGGGATGGGTTCCGCCGCCGCACTGGCGATGGCCGAGAAGGGCGCGTCGGTGATCATCACCGGCCGCGATGAGACCCGCGGCGCGAGCACCGTGGAGAAGATCCGGGCGGGTGGGCACGATGCGCAGTTCATCGCCGCTGATTTCTCGGAGATGTCCGAGGTGGGGCGCATTGCCGACGCGGCAGGCGAGATCGATGTTCTGGTCAACTGTGCCGGCTTTGCCGCCCTCGCACCGACGGCTGACACCGACGAGGCGGCGTTCGACGGGCTGTTCCAGATCAACGTCAAGGCACCGTTCTTCCTCGTCGCCGCGCTCGCCCCGAAGATCGCGGCCCGCGGCGGCGGATCGATCATCAACGTCTCAACGATGGTCGCGAGCTACGGCCAGCCAGGCATGGCTGCCTACGGCGCCTCGCGCGCCGCGATCGAGCTGCTCACCAAGGCGTGGGCCGCCGAATACGGGCCGCAGAACGTCCGCGTCAACGCGGTCGCCCCCGGTCCGACGTTGACCCCGGCATTGGAGCCGAGGTTGGAGATGGCCAAGGAGTTTGCCAAGACGATTCCGCTCCGCCGCGTCGCTGAAGTCCACGAGCTATCCGACGTCATCACGTTCCTCGCGACCCCGGCAGCCGGCTACATCAACGGGGCGATCATCCCCGTCGACGGCGGCCGCCTCGCGATCTGAGGGGCGAGGAGATGATCCTGGTCACCCCTGATCCTCGGCAAGGCAGCCGTGACCCGCGATCCGACGCAGTACTACCACTCGTGGTGGGTAGCGGCCGCCGCCCGCGCCGCTGCCGCCCTGACGTCCCTCGGCCTATCCCCCCGACGCCAGACCGAGGAGACAGGGGCTGTCGTTGTCCGCCTGAAAGCAGCCCCTGAGCGGTAAGAGGGAGCCGTGGTCGGCCGCCCGGGGAGGCCGGCCACCGACCGCGACAGGTCCGCCAAACACCCACGGCACGACATCGACGAGACGCAGAAGTCTGCTGCACAGCCGTACCCCGGATCACCAATGACCATGTCTGTACCGAAGGAGCCAAACACTCAAATGCAAACCACCACAGAAAAGACCGTGTTGATCACCGGCGCCAACGTCGGGATCGGCAAGGACATAGCCCGGCAACTGGCATCACGTCCCGAGATCGACCCGCATCTACCTGGCGTGCCGGAACCAAGACCGGGCGACAACGGCAAAGGCCGACCTCGAAGCGAAGACCGGCCGGCGCATCTTCGACATCGTTCTCATGGACGTTGCCGATCCGGGCTCGGTCCGCGCCGGCCTGGCGGGCATTGACGGATCGATCGACGCGCTGGTCATGAACGCCGGTGGAATGGGCGGCAAGACGCCCATGGAGTTGACCGCCGACGGGGCCACTTACATGTTCGCGCAGAACGTTCTCGGCCACGTTGTCCTCCTCGAGACGCTCCTGGCCGAGGACCGACTTGGCGAGGTGGCGGTCTTCGCCGGAAGCGAGGCAGCCAGGGGAATCCCGAAAATGGGGTTCAAGCGGCCGTCGTTTGACTCAAACTCCGCCGACGAGCTCGCCAGTGTCATCGACGGCAGCTATTTCGCCGGCGGCAAACCTGACGTCAATTTGGCCTATGGGCAGGCCAAGTTGATCGGCATCCTATGGATGGCCTACCTGGCCCGCCAATACCCCGACCGCCGATTCATCTGCGTGAGCCCCGGCAACACCACCGGCACCCAAGCACCCAATGACCTGGCATTGCCGCTGCGCATAGCGGCCAAGTACGTCATGCCCCGCCTTGGCATCGCCCACAAGCTTGACGTGGGCGCGAAGCGACTGGTCGACGGCGTCACCGACCCGACCCTGTCCAGCGGCGTGTTCTACGCCAGCGCGGGGGAAGTCCTCAAGGGTCCCGTGGTCGACCAAGCAGACATCTTCCCCGATCTGGCCAACCAGTCGTTTCAGGACAACGCCAACGAGGCCATCCACCGCTTTATCACGCAAAAGCCACTCCCGTAATTTTCAGGACAGCCCCAGTGCCGTTCGGGATGGATGTGGCTTCATTGCGAGCCCGCTTGCGATCGGCAGCGCCGTCTGGCCAGGCGATCTCAGGGCGCAGGCCAACCACGATGATCGGCGCGCCGCGTACGCAGGACTTTGGCCGCGCCCGTCCGTTCAGGGAAGGACCATGGATCTAAATCTCCTCACCGAAACGCTCCGGCGCTTAGCTCAACGCCCCTCGAATACAGGCGAGCGGGTCGGGACGCGAACGGGCCCTGTGACCTGACCCGTCTCCCGTCGGCGTGGGGACGGGGTGGTCCTCGCCCTCGGCGGCGCGTTGTGGAGGTTTGAGCGGGTTTGGCGAGGATTGTCGAGGTCTGATACGTTTGCGTGCGACCGTCATGTGGTGGCCTGGCCTGATCGGCGGGCATCTCGGAACGAGAGCACCCTTGACAACCGGAGGGGGGTGAGGTCGCAAGGATGGCAGGGCACGCCGTACCGGTGGACGCTGCGAGCCGCGCGACACTCGGTGCCCCCAAGCGCGGCGGATTCAACGTCGGGCACGGGCGTGCAGCAGACGGTCGATCCGACCCTGTGGCGCCCTCGAGGCGCCACACGGTCCATCGCGGGCGGCAATGAGGTTCGCCCGCACTCTAGACAAGGGGGGGCAACACGATGAGGATGTTCACGGCCCTACGGGCCCTACTACCGGAGGGGGGAGTACCGATGAGGCTTCAGGCTTGTTTCGTGGAGTTGGGTGTTCGAGCGCGCGCGCTGCGCGTGTTGCTCGTGGTTGGGGTGGCGTTCGCGGCCTTGCCGGTCGGTGCGGCGCTGGCCGACACCACGGTCGGGGAAACGGGAGATCCGTCGACGTCTGGCTACGATTTTAACTCTGGCTTTGAGAACGTCCAGGCTGAGGCGTCCATGCCCGCGGCTGGGACTGTCACGAGCTTCCATACGCAGTCGAGCTCGTGCTCGTTGGTGGGGGCTGGCGGCGTCTACAACTTCCAGGTGCTGCGCCCTCTGGGCAGTAATGAATATCTGGTTCTGGGCGAAACGGGCAACCAGACCGATCCGTGCAACAGCGTACTTAACTCCTATCCGGTCAGCATCCCCGTCAAGACCGGAGACGTACTCGGCGTGTACGTCGTCAGTTACTGGGAGGGGGTGCTCTACCACAGCAGCGGCACCCTCCAGTTCAACCCTATATCCGAGCCGGTGGTGGGAGAAACCGTCACCCTACCTTACTCTGAACCCGGCACGATTGATGAGTCCGCGAGTCTGTCTATCGCCCCCCACTGGTATGCCGGGGGTAATGAGCTCGAAGAAGGTCAGCCTCAAAGGTTCACGAGCCTGAGCGGAGGCCAGAGTAGGACCTTCACGTTGAACACCCCGACGGGCCCGATTTCGTGCCAGCTGAAAGATGAAGAGACAATCGAAAACCCGGCCGGAGGTGGTGCCGGGACGGACGAAATCACGAAGTTCAAGCTCCGGCTCTGTCACTCGGAACCCGACAGGCTCTGTAAAACTGGCAAACTAGTGGGCAAAGTCTCAGAAGTCATCGCCCACAACCTGCCTTGGGTCACGAAGCTGGTCGGGACCTCGCCGACCAGAGACGAAATCCAAGGCGTCGAATTGGAAATCAAGTGCGAAGGTGGTGGCGCGATCGACACGTATACGGGAACACTGTCGCCGACGGTCGGCGAAGGTGTGTTCGAATTCGGCGCGGGATCTGGCGAACTCGAAGACGGAAGCGGAAACAAAGCCACCGTTACCGGTACAGACAAACTCAGGAACCCCGTCAAGAACAAAGACACCATTACGGCTGAATAGCCTCGACTGTCAGCGTTAGCAACAACGATCAGCAAGCAAACCGAGTGGTGCGTGGGACCGTACGCGGTCCCACGCTCGTCTCGCGGTCGTGGCCCGCGCCTCACAGCGCGGGCCACCACCCCGCGCTAGTCGCGCCAACGAGCGGGTATCGTGATGGCGATGGGCGTTTCGCCCCCTCGCCCGGACCCCCGGGACTATCCGCGCGGTGGAGCTAGCGCCAGGCCAAGCGCCTGTGGCTGCGCGACCACGGCGGCTACTTCGGGACCACGCTTCTGCTCGCGATCCTCTTCGGCGTGCTGAGCGGCAGCGGGTTGGCGTTCGTCTCGCTCGTGGCTGTCGCGATCGTCGGGACCACAGGGCAACAAAGGACGGCCCGTCAGCGAAGCGCAAACCGAGCAATCCGCCGAGTTAGCAGGCCTTTACTGGAGCGCGCCCGGCAAGATTCGAACTTGCGACCTCTCGCTCCGGAGGCGAGCGCTCTATCCACTGAGCTACGGGCGCTTATGCCTGCAAATGCTCACTTTGGGGTGCTGCGACATCCGCTCCGGCGGCGGTGTCTGCGTCCCGTTCGCCCAAACATTCGCCCAAACGTCCATTCGGAGTGCCCTCAACGAGGGCGCGGAGCTGAGCAATCTGGTCCTCATCGCGACGCATCGCCTGAGCATAGACCGTGAGTGCGAGCCCGGGCGCTGCGTGAGGCCTCCGGCGAGCTCGACCGGAAGGCGGCGAAGGCCCGTCGCCACGTCCAGCGTCACGCGATGATCGCGACGCTGACCTTCGCCGGGCGGCGCATCGGCGAGCTGCTCGCGCCGTGCTGGAAGGACGTCGACCTTGCCGGCGACTGGCTCACCGTCAACCGGACCAAGACGAGCGAGGCCGTGCGGAAGATCAAGATCCGCCCGGCCCGCTTTCGGCGGAAGGGAGAGCTCTCGCATGATGCCCGTGCGGGTCAGGGAGCGTCATGCATCGTGGTCTCCCCTGAGCGGTCTGATGGCAGTGGGAGGGCACTGCTCAAGATCGCGGCTTCTGATAGGTTCCGGGCGCGCTTTCTCGGCGCTCTGCAGCCGGGAGTTGGGGGGCGGATACGGCGATTTGCGTCCTTCCCGGACAAGGACCACTGCAGATATAAAGACGACCGTAAGGGGGAACGGCATGTCCATCTCAGTCAGTGCTCTGCAGACCACGACGCTCCACAGTGAACATCTAGCGAGGCGTCGCTTGACTACTCGCTTGTTTGTGCTCGTTGCGCTCACGATGGTGACCGCCGCGCTGTCAGCCGCAATGGCGACGGCGGCCCACGCCTCCGGCGTGTCGTTCGGGACGGTGAGTGGCAAATTCTTCACAAAAGAAAACATCGGCGTCGGTGAATTTACGGCGACGCCAGCGGACACTCCTGTCTTCTCGCAGACGTTCCCGGAGATCAACTTTAACCCTCCCGAAGGGACGGTGCCCTGCACCAACAACACGGGCATCAACCCGGAATCTCGACCCTTCACCGATGTCATCTTGGAACCTTCTGACTTTTGCAGCACGATCGCCGCGGAAGGCAACGGCGAACAGGCAGGGGTAGGCAATCTGTTCGGATTTCAGGCGGTTTTCACCACCAACGTCACGGTCGCGGCGGCTGGGGAAGTGAAGTTCGCGTTCTTCTCCGACGATGGCTGGACGATGGGGATCGGCACCGGACCCGGGAGCGCCCAACCCACCTATGTCAGCGGATCGCTCGTCAACCCGCCTTCGAGCAGTCCGTTTCAGGGATACCAAATCGTGGGGGCCTACAACGAACCCAGCCCGCCAACCGAAAGAGAAGTGACCGTCGACTTTCCGGCTGCTGGAACCTATCCGGTTGAGATCGATTACACCGAGTGCTGCGGAGGGCAATTGAGTTTGACGGTCCAGGCGAATGGTGAGACGATCCCTCCGGAAGCTCCCCACTGGTACAGCGACGGTAAACCACTCAACGAAGGCGAATCCATACCTGTGAAGGTGATCAGTGGGGGAGAGGCAAGAACAGTCAGCCTTTCTGTCCCCGGCGACACAATTGCGTGCAACGTTCTGGGAACCCACTCAGAAATCATCGACACGGCCCCGATGGGGGGCGGTGCAGGTACGGATGAAGTCAGGGCGATCAAACTCGCCCTCTGTCATGCGACCACGAAACTCTGTTACAAGAGCAATGTGGAAATCGTCCCGCTCAAACTGCCCTGGCTTTCCCATCTGGTCGCTGGCACGCCGGTGCGAGATGTGATCGAAGGCGTCGAAATCGAAGTCAGGTGTTCTAACGGTAAAGTCCTCGACACGTATAAAGGGACACTCATGCCGGCTATCGGCAACAGTGTCGCCGAATTCGGTCCGGGCTCTGGCGAACTGGAAGACGGAGCTGGAAACAAAGCTACCGTTGGCGGTTTCGTCAAACTGGTAGGACCCGTCCACGACAAGATCATCACCGCTAACTAGCAGCAACCGTCGGCATAATTAGGAGCAACCGATGTGCTCGTGGGGCCCTAAGCGGTTCCACGAGCACTCGGTGGTGGTTCGTGTGTCGCAACACTGGCGCTGATTCGGAAATCACACGAGCACATAGCCTCAAGACGTGCACGCCAGCCGAAACAGCGTACCGGGCGCCACGGTACCGCGGACGCGGCGGCTGCCGAACGGCATTGCGCTCGCGTTCATCCCGGTCGCTGCAGAGGCAGTCGTCGGGACGGTGGTCGCTAGGCCTTAGTAGGCCTTGCGGCATGGCACGCACCTCGCTTCAGACCCACGAGTGGGTCGATATTGCCCGGGAGTACCCCTGAAGACGGCCATGTGGGAGGTCGCGGATGGCCTGATCGTCGCGACGCCTGACCAAGCGCTTCCCGCGCCTCTACCTCCGAGCTCAAGGCGCGTTTGTCCTCTGGCAGAGCGCCGACGGCGTGCCCGGCCACCTTGGCTCATTTCGACCAAGGTGGTTAGCCCCCGCGTCAGCGGGCACACGTCTAGGTGTGCCATGCGATATCGACCGCCCCGACCTGACCGCGGTTCTCCCACTGGACATGGCGGCACCGCGCGCCGCACGCCGGCACGTGGCCCTTGTCGACGGGCCTACGCCCGATCTGCGCGACGACGTGGTGCTGCTGACGAGCGAGCTCGTCAGCACGATCGCCAAGGGCGCCGCCGGCGGGACGATCGAGCTTCGCGTGTGGATGCCCCCTGAGGTCGTTCGGGTCGAGGTCCTGGCTGCTCCCGTGGTGGCCGCTCCCGCGACGACCCCCCCGAGATACAGCGGCGTTCTCGTCGAACGGCTGGCCGATCGCTGGCATACCGAAACCGACGGCACCCCCGGTGCACTCTGGTTCGAGATCGACCGCCGCCGCCCGACGTCCGGCGTCAGCCGTTCCGGTCCGGCTGGTCGCGCCGAGTAGGCCCATCGCCGGCAGGAGGGGCCAACGCTCCACCAGCCTCCTCCGCCGGGAGCGGCTGGACGAACGTCAGCTGCTCCGCCATTCCGGTGATCTCGAACAGTCGCTCCACCTGTGGCTGGCCGTGGGTGAGAGTGAGCTGGCAGCCATCCCGCTCGCAAAGGCTCCGCAGGCTCAGGAGCGCGCTCAGGCCGCTCGAGTCGATGAACGACACATCCGTCAGATCGAGCAGGACGTTCGTCGCTCCCCGGCTCAGGAGCGCGCCCGCCTCTTCGAGCAGCTCCGGCGCCGTCGCGATGTCGACTTCGCCCCGGACGGACAATGCCTGGTAGTCGTCTCTTACGTCGTACGTGATCTGGAGCTGCCGAGCCATGCGACCTCCCGCGGCGAAGAAAGCGTCGTCAAAATGTGACCCGGTGATGCGGAGTCTCGTGGGGAACGATTCGCCACGACTCCAGTCCCGGCTGCCCCGTGTCAGCGAGCAGCTCGGCTCCTCTCGACCCTAGCATCCGCCCACGCCGTCGGGCGCCCTAACCGTCAGTACGCCGGCGGTTCTCGGTAGGGGTCGCGCTCGATGACCCGTTCGCGGGCGACCGCGCTGCGCCGGGGGCCCCAGGAGAGCATGTAGAGGAGCGACAGGATCAGCCCGACGATCCCGACGATCATCAGGATCAACCCGACCGTCGGCAGCGAGATGCCCGACGTCGAAGCGGTGACCGCGTAGCGGAGGATCGCGCCCACGGCGATCAGGAAGATCGATGTTCCAAGTGGCATGAGATGTTCTTTACCCGGGGGGCCGGCTCTGAAACGGCTACAGGGCGTGGCGCCGGCGCCGCGTGCCTCGGCGACCGGCCCACCACGCGCTGGCGCCGGCGCTACCTTTCCCCGGTGGACCTCTCGGTTTTCTTCCTCGGCACCGCCGGATCGGTGCCCACGGCCAGGCGCGGCCTGCCGGCGGTGCTCGTCCTGCGCGGCGGCGAGCGGATCCTGTTCGACTGCGGCGAAGGGACCCAGCGCCAGCTGCTTCGCTCGGTCGGCCTGCTCGACCTGGACGCCGTCTTCATCACCCACTTCCACGCCGACCACTGGCTCGGCCTGCCCGGGATGCTGAGGTCGTTCGCCCTGCGCGACCGCTCCGCTCCCCTGACCGTCTACGGGCCGCCGGGGCTGCGCTCGATGCTGGACGCGATGATGGCCGTCTACGGACGCCACCTTCCGTACCAGCTGAGCCTCGTCGAGCTCGAGCCGTGGGAGGAGGTCGAGCGCTCCGGCTACTGCGTCGCAGCGGTCCCCGTCAACCACGGCAACCGCCCCGCCCAGGCCTACGCCCTGATCGAGCAGGACCGACCGGGCGAATTCGACCCGGACGCCGCCGAACGTCTCGGCGTCGCGTACGGTCCCGACTTCGGTCGCCTGCAGCGAGGCGAGACGGTGGCGGGGGTCCGGCCCGAGCAGGTCATGGGCCCGGCTCGCGAGGGTCGCAAGGTCGTCATCTCCGGCGACACCGGTCCGTCGGAGGCACTCGCGATCGCCGCCAACCGCGCCGACGTCCTCGTCCACGAGGCGACGTTCGCCGAGGAGGAGCTCGAGCGTGCCCGTGAGACCTCCCACAGCACCGCCCGCCAGGCGGCCGAGCTGGCCCGCGACGCCGACGTCCGGCTGCTCGCCCTGACCCATCTCTCCAGCCGCTACGGCGGCGGCGAGATCCGCGAGGAGGCCCGCGCGATATTCCCCACCGCCGTCGTCCCGCGTGACTTCGACACGATCGACGTCCCCTTCCCCGAGCGCGGGCCCGCCAGGCTCGTGCGCTGGTCCGAGCGCCAGGCCCGCGAGCCGGCCCACCCCGAGCCGCAGGCCGACAGCCCTCCCGAGCCGATCGTGATGCCCTGATACATTCCCCGTGCTCCTTTAACCAGGTCCCGAGAGGCCAGGAAGGAAACGATGCAAGGCAGTGAGAAGGTCGTCCTCCGCGAGGAGGAGATCGGGCGTGCGATCACCCGCATCGCCCACGAGATCGCCGAGCGCAACACGCGCGGCGTCCCTGCAGTCGTCGGGATCCACCGTCGCGGCGCGTTCCTTGCAGCGAGGCTGCGAGAGCAGCTCGCGGAGCTTCTCGGCGCCGAGGTTCCGCTGGGAGACCTGGACATCGGCTTCTACCGCGACGACGTCGCCAGCCGTCCGGACGCGCCGATCGTGCACGCCTCCCACATCGAGTTCGACGTCACCGCCCGTACGGTCGTGATCGTCGACGACGTCCTCTTCACCGGCCGCACCGTCCGGGCAGCGATCGAGGCCCTGTTCGCGTACGGCCGCGCACAGCGGGTCCAGCTGGCGGTGCTCGTCGACCGTGGCCACCGCGAGCTGCCGATCCGCCCCGACTACGTCGGCAAGAACCTCCCCACGGCCCGATCCGAGCACGTCCACGTGCGCCTGCGCGAGCTCGACGGCGTCGACGAGGTCGCGATCGCCGCCCCGAGCGTCGTGGAGGCGGCGGCGTGAACCACCTCCTCTCGATCGAGGATCTCGAGCGCGGCGAGATCGAGCGGATCGTCGCGCTGGCGGAGCGCTTCGCCGAGGTGTCCGATCGCGAGATCAAGAAGGTACCGGCGCTGCGCGGGCGGATGGTCCTGAACCTCTTCTACGAGGCCTCCACCCGCACCCGCAGCTCCTTCGAGCTCGCCGCCAAGCGGCTGTCGGCCGACGTCGTCAACTTCGCTGCCTCGGGCTCGAGCGTCGAGAAGGGCGAGTCGCTGAAGGACACCGTCCTCACCCTCAGCGCCCACAAGCCCGACGCGATCGTCCTGCGCACGCCCTGGGCCGGCGCCTCCGAGCTCGTCTCGCGCTGGTGCAGCGCCGCGATCGTCAACGCCGGCGACGGCAAGCACGAGCACCCCACCCAGGCGCTGCTCGACGTCTACACCCTGCGCCGCCGCCTCGGCGACATCGACGGCGCCTCGATCTGGATCGTCGGCGACGTCGCCCACTCGCGCGTCGCCCGCTCGAACATCCATGCCTTCCAGCGCATGGGCGCCCGTGTCACGCTCGCCGGGCCGCCCACCCTGATCCCGCGAGGGATCGAGGCGCTCGGCTGCGAGGTCCGCTACACGCTCGACGAGCTCCACACAGCCGACGTCGTCTACGCCCTGCGGATGCAGCGCGAGCGCATGAGCGAGACGTGGGTGCCGTCGCTGCGCGAGTACGCGAGCTGGTATCAGATCAACGCCCGCCGCCTCGGCCCCGAGCAGGTGCTGATGCACCCCGGACCCGTCAACCGCGGCGTCGAGCTCTCGGGCGAGGTCGTCGACTCGCCCCAGGCGGTGATCACCGCCCAGGTCGAGGCCGGCGTGGTCGTGCGGATGGCCGTCCTGTACGAGCTGCTCGCCGGAGGCCACGAGACGCCCACTCCCGGGACGGTAGCGGGGGGCGCCCCCGCGCTGGCCGGAGGCCGGCTCGCGTGAGCCCGCCCGAGCTGCTCGTCCGCGGCCCTCTGGAGCCGGCCGATCTGCTGCTGCGCGACGTGCGCGTGCTCGACCCCCGCGCGGAGGTCGACGCGCGCCTGGACGTGCGGGTCCGCGCGGGGGAGATCGCCGAGCTGGCCCAGCCGGGCACGCTCGCGCCGGCCCGAACACGGCGAGCTGCTCGATGGTGAGGGCCGCCTGCGTCCTGGTGCCCGCCTTCTTCGACCCCCACGTGCACCTGCGCACGCCCGGCCAGGAGCACAAGGAGGACCTCGAGACCGGCACCCGCGCCGCCGCCGCGGGCGGCTTTGCGGCGTGATCGCGATGCCCAACACCGATCCCGTGGTCGACTCCGCGCCGCTGCTGCGCTCGCTGCGCGACACCGCCGCCCGCGAGGCGAGCGTCCCGGTCGGCTTCCTGCCGGCGATCACCCGCGGCCTGCTCGGCGAGCAGCTCACCGAGATGGCGGAGCTGCGCGAGGAGGGCGCGCTCGGCTTCACCGACGACGGCAAGCCCGTGCAGAGCGCCGGCATGCTGCGCAAGGCGCTGCAGTACCAGCGCCTCTGCGGCGGCGTGATCGCGCTGCACGAGGAGGACCCCACGCTCTCCCGCGGCGGCTCGATGCACGAGGGCGCGGTCAGCGCCGCGCTCGGCATCGCCGGGATCCCCACCGTCGCCGAGTCCACGATGGTCGCGCGCGACGCGGCGCTGGCCGCCTACGAGGACGCCCGCGTGCACTTCCAGCACCTCAGCTGCGCCGACTCGGTGCAGGCCCTCGCCGTCGCCAAGGCGCGGGGCTCGCGCGTCAGCGCCGAGGTCACGCCCGCATCACCTGCTGCTGACCGAGGAGGACGTCCGCGGTCTCGACACACGCATGAAGATGCACCCGCCGCTGGCCACCGAGGCCGACCGGCGCGCGCTCATCGAGGGGCTGCGGAGCGGCGACGATCGACTGCGTCGCGACCGACCACGCCCCGCACGCCCGCGACGAGAAGGAGGTCCCGTTCGAGCAGGCCCCGATGGGGACGACCGGGCTCGAGACGGCGTTCGCGGCGCTCTACAGCGGCCTCGTCCTGCCGGGGGTGCTCGAGCTGCGCGCTGCTCGTCGAGCGGATGAGCGCGGGCGCGGCTCTGTTCGGGCTGCCCGCCCCGCGGGTCGAGGTCGGTGCCGTCGCGGACCTCGCCCTGCTCGACCTCGACGCCGAGTGGGTCGGCGGGCGAGCACGGCTGGGAGAGCCGCTCGGAGAACTGCTGCTTCGCCGGGCGGCGCGCTGCGCGGGCGCGTGCTGCTGACGCTCGCCGCCGGCGCCGTCGCCCACCGCGCGCGCTCGCTGGCGCTGGCGGGGCGCGATGGGCCTGCTCGAGCGCGACCGCGCCGACGCTGGTCGTGGTCGACGTCCAGGAGGCCTTCCGGCCCTATCCGTCCTTCGCCCGCGTCGCAGCCGCCGTGCGCGAAGCTGGTGCAGGCGGCGCGCATCCTCGAGCTGCCCGCGCTCGTCAGCGAGCAGTACCCCGAAGGGCTCGGGCACACCGCCCCGGAGGTCGGGCTCACGCGAGGAGCCGATACTCGAGAAGAGCGTCTTCTCGGCCGCCCGCGCCGACGGCTTCGAGCTGCGGCGCCGAGCAGGCGATCGTGTGCGGGATCGAGACGCACGTGTGCGTCAGCCAGACCGTCCACGACCTGCTCGGCCGAGGGCTCGAGGTGCACGTCCCCGCCGACGCGGTCGGCTCGCGCCACGAGCTCGACTACGAGCGCGGCCTCGAGCGGATGGAGCGCGCCGGCGCCGTCGTCATCGACCGTCGAGGCGGCCCTGTTCGAGCTGCTCGAGCGCGCCGGCACGCCCGAGTTCAAGGCCGTCCAGAAGCTGATCGTCTGACATGCGCGAGGCGACCGGCTACGTGCTGCTGGAGGACGGCACGCGCTTCGACGGCGAGCTCTGCGGCGCCGCGGGCGGACGCGGTCGGCGAGGTCGTCTTCACGACCGGCATGTCCGGCTATCAGGAGTCGATGACCGACCCCTCCTTCGCCGGCCAGCTGATCACGTTCACCTACCCCCACATCGGCAACTACGGCGCGAGCGCGCACGCGATGGAGTCCGAGCGGCCGTGGGCGCGCGCGGCGATCATGCGCGAGGCCTGCAACCGCGAGGACGCCCCCAGCGCCGAGCGCGGCTGGCTCGACTGGCTCGTCGACTGCGGCGTCTGCGCGATCACCGGCGTGGACACGCGCGCGCTCGTCAGGCACATCCGCGAGGCCGGCTCGATGCGCGGGGGCGTGTTCGCGGCGGAGTTCTCGCAGGCACACGCCCGCGAGCTGATCGAGGCCGAGCCGCCGATGGCCGGCCAGGACCTCGCGCGCATCGTCACCCCGTCGTCGGCCAGCCGCCACGGCGACGGCGACGGGCCCGCGTGATCGCGGTGATCGACACGGGCATCAAGGCCTCGATGGTGCGCGAGCTCGTCGGCCGCGGCGCGCGCGTCTCGCTGCACCCGTGCACGAGCTCGCCGGCGGAGCTGCTCGCCGAACGAGCCCGACGCGGTCTTCCTCGCCAACGGCCCCGGCGACCCCGCCGCGCTGTCCTACGTCGTCGAGACCGTCCGCGGGCTCGTCGGGCGCAAGCCCGTGTGGGGGATCTGCCTCGGCCACCAGCTGCTCTGCCGCGCGGTCGGCCTCGAGACGTTCAAGCTGCCGTTCGGCCACCGCGGCGCCAACCACCCCGTCAAGCGACCTGCAGACCGGGCGCGTGGAGATCACCTCCCAGAACCATGGCTTCGCCGCCCTCGCGCCCGGGCGGCGCGCGCACGATCGACGACCGACGAGCCGGTGCGCTGGGAGACCGACTTCGGCGCCGCCGCGCTGTCCCACGTGAACCTCTACGACCGCACCGTCGAGGGCCTCGAGCTGCTCGACGTGCCCGGCGGCGACCGTCCAGTACCACCCCGAGGCCGGCCCGGGGCCGCACGACAGCCTGTACCTGTTCGACCGCTTCCTGGAGCGCCTTGCCGCGGCGCGACGACATCCACAAGATCCTGATCCTCGGCTCGCGGGCCGATCGTGATCGGGCAGGCCGCCGAGTTCGACTACTCGGGCGTGCAGGCCTGCAAGGTGCTGCGCGAGGAGGGCTACGAGGTCGTGCTCGTCAACTCCAACCCGGCCACGATCATGACCGACCCCGAGTTCGCCGACGCGACCTACATCGAGCCGCTGCTGCCCGGGCCCGGTCGCCCAGGTGATCGAGCGCGAGCGCCCCGACGCGCTGCTCGGCACGCTCGGCGGCCAGACCGCGCTGAACCTGGCCAAGGACGCTGCACGACGACGGCACCCTCGAGCGCTTCGGGGTCGAGCTGATCGGCGCCAACTACGAGGCGATCGCCTGCGCCGAGGACCGCGAGCTGTTCGCGCCGGACGATGGCGCGCGGCCGGCCTGCGGATGCCGCGCAGCGCGATCGCCACCACGCTCGCCGCAGGCCCGAGCGGCGCCCTGCCCGAGCTCGGGCCTGCCGTGCATCGTGCGCCCGGCCTTCACGCTCGGCGGGCGCGGCGGCGGGATCGCCCGCGACGCGCGAGGAGTTCGAGTCGCATCGTCGCCCACGGCCTGGAGGCCTCGCCGATCGGGCAGGTGCTGCTCGACGAGTCGGTGATCGGCTGGGGGGAGTTCGAGCTCGAGGTGATGCGCGACAGCGCCGACAACGTCGTGATCGTCTGCTCGATCGAGAACGTCGACCCGATGGGCGTCCACACCGGCGACTCGGTCACGGTCGCCCCGCAGCAGACGCTCACCGACCACCTCTACCAGCAGCTGCGCGACCAGGCGATCGCGGTGATCCGCGCGGTCGGCGTCGAGACCGGCGGCTCGAACGTCCAGTTCGCCGTCAATCCGGAGACCGAGGAGATCCTCGTGATCGAGATGAACCCCCGCGTCTCGCGCTCCTCGGCGCTGGCCTCGAAGGCGACCGGCTTCCCGATCGCCAAGATCGCCGCCCGCCTGGCGGTCGGCTACCGGCTCGACGAGATCGCCAACGACATCACCGGCGTCACGCCCGCCTGCTTCGAGCCGACGATCGACTACGTCGTCGTGAAGTGGCCGCGGTTCGCCTTCGAGAAGTTCCCGGGCGCCGACCCCACGCTCACGACCCACATGAAGTCGGTGGGGGAGGCGATGGCGATCGGGCGCACCTTCCAGCAGGCGTTCGCCAAGGCGCTGCGCTCGCGCGAGCTCGACAAGCCGCCGCGCGCTCGAGGGAGCCTCCGAGCCGGAGCTGCTCGAGTCGCTTCGGGCCCCCGCGCCCGACCGCTACGAGGCGATCCTCGAGCTGCTGCGGCGCGGCTGCGAGCCTCGAGCTGGTGCGCGAGCGCACGGGCATCGACCCGTGGTTCCTGCGCGAGCTGCGCGAGCTCGCCCGCGACCCGCAGGCGCCGTTCGCCGGCGAGCGCTCGTTCCGCTCGGTCGACACCTGCGCCGCCGAGTTCCCGGCGCGCACCCCCTACTACTACTCCGGCTGGGAGCGCGGCGGGGCGCGGCGAGGTCGAGCGGGGCGAGCGCGAGTCCGTCGTGATCCTCGGCTCCGGGCCCAACCGCATCGGCCAGGGGATCGAGTTCGACTACTGCTGCGTGCACGCCGCCATGACCGTCCGCGAGTCCGGCCGCGACGCGGTGATGGTCAACTGCAACCCGGAGACCGTCTCGACCGACTACGACACCTCCGACCGCCTGTACTTCGAGCCGCTCACGCTCGAGGACGTGCTCGCGGTGGTCGAGGTCGAGCGCGCCGGGCCGCTGGCGGGGTGATCGTCCAGTTCGGCGGCCAGACGCCGCTGAAGCTCGCCGCCGGGCTGGCCGAGGCGGGCGTGCCGCTGCTCGGCACGAGCGTCGAGGCGATCGACCTGGCCGAGGACCGCGGCCGCTTCGGCGCGCTGCTCGAGCGCCTCGGCTACAAGGCGCCGCCGTACGCCACCGCGCGCTCGCGTCGCAGGAGGCGCTCGCGTGCGCGCCGGAGGTCGGCTTCCCGCTGCTCGTGCGCCCCTCCTACGTGCTCGGCGGGCGCGCGATGGAGATCGTCTACTCGCGCGACGGCCTCGCCGACTACCTGCGCCGCGAGGCCGGCGCGAGGGCGGCCGAGATCTTCCTCGACCGCTTCCTCGAGAACGCCATCGAGGTCGACGTCGACGCGCTCTGCGACGGCCAGCGAGGTCGTGGGATCGGCGGGATCATGCAGCACGTCGAGGAGGCCGGCGTGCACTCCGGCGACAGCGCCTGCGTGCTGCCGCCGCACTCGCTCGGCGAGGAGATGCTCGAGCAGATCCGCGCCGCCACGCGCGACATCGCGCTGGCGATCGGCGTCGTCGGGCTGCTCAACGTCCAGTACGCCGTCCACGCCGGCGAGCTGTACGTGATCGAGGCCAACCCGCGCGCCTCGCGCACCGTCCCGTTCGTCTCCAAGGCGGTCGGGCTGCCGCTCGCCAAGCTCGCCTGCCGGATCATGCTCGGCGAGCGCATCGCCGACCTCGGCCTGCCCGCCGGAGCGCAGGGGATCGGGCTTCGGCGAGCCACGTCTCCGTCAAGGAGGCGGTGCTGCCGTTCGACCGCTTCGAGGGCGCCGACGCGCGTGCTCGGCCCGGAGATGCGCTCGACCGGCGAGGTGATGGGCATCGCCCGCGACTTCCCGACCGCGTTCGCGAAGGCCCAGGCGGCCGCCGGCGTGCCGCTGCCGAGCGCGGGCACCGCCTTCATCACCGTCACCGACTCCGACAAGGCGGGCGCCTTCGCGCGTCGCCCAGATCCTGCACGACAACGGCTTTCGCGATCGTCGCCACGCGCGGCACCGCCGAGGCGATCGCGCGCATGGGCGTGCCCGGTCGCAGCGCGCTGAACAAGATCGGCGAAGGCTCGCCGCACGTGCTCGACTGGATCGAGCGCGGCGACGTCGACCTCGTGGTCAACACGCCCACCGGCGTTCGGCGCCCGCACCGACGGCTGGGAGATCCGCCGCGCGGCCGTCGCGCACGGGATCCCGTGCCTGACGACGCTCTCCGCCGGCCGTCTCGGCCGCGCGCGCGATCGCCAGCGCCCGGCGCGACGGCGAGCCGGAGGTGCTCTGCCTGCAGGAGCTCCACGGCGCCGCGCCGGGCGCACGCCGTCGGCCCGGCCAGCCCCGACGGCGCCCCCGTGGCGTGAGCCTCGCCCCGTTCGGCCGGCGCGCCCTGAGGTCACCGGCGTCGAGCGGCTCGGCGCCTACCGCGTGCTGCGCGCCGCCGACCCCGACGGGCCGCGACCCCGAGCCCGGCCAGTTCGCGATGCTCGCCGCGGCCGAGCGCTGGGGCGGGGGCGAGGACGAGCGGCCGTACCTGCCGCGCGCCTTCTCGGTCGCCCGCCGACGCGACGGCGAGCTGCCACTTCCTGCTCGAGGACGTCGGCCCGGGCACGCGGCGGCTGTGCGAGCTCGCGCGCGGGCGAGCGGCTGTGGGCGCTCGGGCCGCTCGGCCGGGGCTTCACGCCGCCGTCCGCCGGGGCGGCGGGCGATCCTCGTCGGCGGCGGCGTCGGCATCGCGCCGCTCGCGATCCTGCAGGACACGCCTCAGGCGGCGTCCGCCACCGTCGCTGCTCGGCTTCCGCGACGCGCCCGCGCCGAGGGCGCCGCGCTGCTCGACGGCGCACGCGTGGCGACCGACGACGGCTCGGCCGGCCACCACGGGCCCGTCACCGAGCTGCTCGCCGAGGAGCTCGACCGCGACGCGGACGCCGTCGTCTATGCCTGCGGGCCGCGCCGCCATGCTCGAGGCGGTGCGGGCGCTGTGCGAGCGCAGCGGCATGCCCGGCCCAGCTCGCGCTCGAGGCGCGGCATGGCGTGCGGCTTCGGCGCCTGCTTCGGCTGCGTGGTGCCGCGGCGCGGTGGCGGCTACCTGCGCGTGTGCGTCGACGGCCCGTGATCGACGCCGGCGAGCTCGAGCGCGTCGACGCATCCCGGGCACTCGACGCGACGCCGGCGTCGGCGCGGCCCGTGAGCGTCGCCTTCTGCGGGCTCGAGCTCGCGCACCCGGTCATCAACGGCTCGGGCACCTTCGACGCGATCGCCGCCCGGCGCGGCGTTCGGCGAGGCGCTCGCTGCGGGCGTTCCCGTTCGCCGCCTACGTGTCGAAGACGATCACCCTCGAGCCCCGCGCGGGCAACCCGCCGCCGCGGCTGTGGGAGGCGCGCGGCGGGCTGATCAACTCGATCGGCCTGCCCAACAAGGGCCTCGAGGGCTACCTCGCCGAGGACCTGCCCGCGCTCGCCGAGCTGCTCGCCGACGCCGACGCCGGCGCCGCCGCGGACTCAGTCGCGGATGCGGACGCGCGGCGTGCCGCTGATCACGAACGTGATGGGCGCCGAGCGCGGACGAGCTCGCACAGCTCGTGGAGGCGTGCGACGCCGCACCCGGAGATCGCGGCGGTCGAGCTGAACGTGTCCTGCCCCAACGTCCAGCACCGGCCTCGACATCGGCGCCGACCCCGCAGCTGCTCGAAGCGGTGGTCGCGGAGCGTGCGGGGGCGCACCGGCAAGCCGCTGATCGTCAAGCTGACGCCGAACACCGCCGACGTCGCCGCCTGCGCGCAGGCGCGCCGAGGCCGGCGGCGCGGACGCCGTGTCGCTGATCAACACGCTGCGCGCGATGGCGCTGCGCCCCGCCGCGACGCGGGCGGGCGGCCCCTGGCTCGGCGGGGGCACCGGCGGCCTCTCGGGGCCCGCGATCCGCGCCGTCGCGCTCGCGCAGGTGGCCGCCGTGGCGGCGCGCGTGGCGATCCCGGTGGTCGGCATGGGCGGCGTGCAGAGCGCGCGCGCACGCGCGCGACCTGCTCGACGTGGGCGCAACGCTGGTCGCCGTCGGCACCGAGAGCTTCCGCGACCCGGGCGCCGGCTCGCGCGTAGCGGCGGAGCTCACCGCGCACACCGCTTGAGAGCGGTCTCGCTATTCGCCGCACGTTGCGGAATCGCCCCGGGCGAGCCATCAGCGGCCAGCCGCCGTGGCTGGATATAAGCGCTTCGCCCGGACCATAAAAACCCCTGCAAACCGCGCTCACCACCGTCCACCAGCCTCGACGTCTCTCCACCTCAGGCTTAGGTGCAGGTGAATTCGGGCGATTTGGCTTGATCGCCCGCCGCTGGTGTGTAGACTCGCCGCCCATGGCGCCGGCGACAGGAACGACGTCCTCGAACACATCGACCGCCCCCGAGCGGTCGCTCAACCAGCGGATGGACGCCCTCGCCCGCGCGAACCAGATCCGCATCCAGCGCGCCCAGCTCAAGCGCGACCTGAAGGCCGGCCGCCGCTCGATCCACTCGCTGCTGCTCGACCCGCCCGAGTACCTCGAGACGGCGAAGGTGTTCGACATGCTGCTGGCCGTCCCGAAGTACGGCCGCGTGAAGGTCAACAAGATCCTCGCCCACTGCCGGATCGCCCCCAGCAAGACGATCGGCGGGCTCTCCGAGCGCCAGCGCAGCGAGCTGGTCTCGCTCCTGCACCGCTAGTCCGCCGCAGTTCCGCCAGCTCAGGCATAGGGCCCGGCGGTGGCGCGCGTGTTCGTCATAACCGGACCCTCCGGCGTCGGCAAGGGCACGCTGATCCGCGGGCTGATGGAGCGCGAGCCCCAGCTGCAGCTGTCGGTGTCCGCCACGACCCGCGCCCCGCGACCGGGCGAGGGCGACGGCGTCGACTACCACTTCCTCTCACCGCGAGGAGTTCGACCGGCGGGTGTCGCGGCGGGGACTTCGTCGAGCACGCCGACTACGCCGGCCGCCGCTACGGCACGCTGCGCTCGGAGCTCGAGCGGCGAACGCACGCGCCGGCGTCCCGGTCGTGCTCGAGATCGAGGTCCAGGGCGCCCGCCAGGTGCGCGCGGCGATGCCCGAGGCGGTGCAGGTGTTCATCGCGCCGCCGTCGCTCGCGGCGCTGCGCACGCGGCTCGTCGGCCGCGGCACCGACGACGCCGGCGGAGGTCGAGCGGCGCCTGCAGGTCGCCGAGGAGGAGCTCGCCGCGCAGCCCGAGTTCGGCCACGTGGTCGTCAACGACCGCCTCGACGAGGCGCTCGAGCGACTCGCCGAGATCGTCTCCGGCGAGCTCGACTGAGCGCGGCGCCGCCGGCGGCGACCCCCGCAGTGCGGCGCTCGCCCGCGGGCCGGACCGGGCCGACGAACTAGACTTGGCCGCGAACCCGTACAGAGAGGCAACCCGAAACGTGATCTCCCCCCGCATCGACCGCCTGCTCGAGCAGGTCGACTCCAACTACGCCGGCGTGATCGTCGCCGCCAAGCGCGCCCGGCAGATCAACAGCTACTACCACAACCTCGGCGAGGGCACCTTCGACGAGTTCCCGCCGCCGATGGTCGACACGGCCTCGAAAAACTACCTCACGATCGCCCTCGAGGAGGTAGCGGCCGGGAAGATGAAGTACCACTACCGCTAGACGACCGCGCAAGCGCACGCATCAGCGCTTGCCCGCGCCTCGCGGGCGCTCTACAACCTCTAGGGCCATGGCCCGGATCCTGCTCGGCGTCAGCGGCGGCATCGCCGCCTACAAGGCGCTCGAGCTCGTGCGGCTCGCGACCGCGGCGGGCCACGCGGTGCGCGTCGTGCAGACGCCCGCGAGCCGCCGCTTCGTCGGCGAGGCCTCCTTCGCCGCGCTCACCGGGCGCGCCGGTGCTGCGTCAGCGAGTTCGAGCGCGACCCGGCGCGCGGCGCCTTCCCGGGCCAGCCGCTGCCGGACGCACGAACCGCTCAGCCATCTGCAGCTGGTCGCAAACGCCGACGTCTACC
Source organism: uncultured Solirubrobacteraceae bacterium (assembly GCA_963743505.1). Lineage (GTDB taxonomy): Bacteria > Actinomycetota > Thermoleophilia > Solirubrobacterales > Solirubrobacteraceae > Palsa-744. Next base: position 389,300 of record CAVUPZ010000001.1, read on the forward strand.
TGATCGCGCCGGCCTCCGCGAACACGATCGCCAAGCTCGCCGGCGGCCATCGCCGACAACCTGCTCACGAGCCTGCGCGCTGGCGGCCACGCTGCCCGCTCGTCGTGGCTCCGGCGATGAACAACCGCATGTACGAGCACCCCGCCACGCAGGCGAACCTGCGCGCGCTCGCGCGAGCGGGGCGCGTGCGTCGTCGGAGCCCGGCGAGCGGGCGGCTCGCCTCCGCGGGCGAGCACGGGGTCGGGCGGCTGGCCGAGCCCGCCGCGCTGCTCGCGGCGTGCGAGTCGGCGCTCGCCGCGCCGCGGTCCGGGCCGGGGGGTGAGCGGTCGTGGGCGGGCGTGCGCGTGCTGGTGACGCGCCGGCGGCACGCGCGAGCCGATCGACAGCGTGCGCTTCATCGGCAACAGCTCCTCGGGGCGCATGGGCCTCGCGCTCGCCGCGCGCGGCGCGCGAGCGCGGGCGCGCAGGTGACGCTCGTCGCCGCCAACGTCGCCCTCGACGCGCCCGCCGGGGTCACGCGCCGTGGACGTCGGCAGCGCCGCCGAGCTCGCAGCGCGCCTGCGAGCGGGAGTTCCCCGACTGCGACGTGCTGCTGATGGCGGCCGCCGTCGCCGACTTCACGCCCGGCTGCGCCCGTCGAGGGCAAGATCAAGAAGGCCGGCGCGCGAGCGAGCTCGAGCTCGAGCTGCGAGCCGACGGCCGACGTGCTCGCCGGCTCTGGCCGCGCGACGGCGCCCGGGGCAGACGCTCGTCGGCTTCGCCGCCGAGCACGGCGAGGACGCGGTCGAGCTCGCGCGCCGGCAAGCTCGCCGCCAAGGGCCTCGACGCGGTCGTCGTCAACGACATCTCGCGCGGCGACATCGGCTTCGACGTCGACGCCAACGAGGTGACGATGCTGCGTCGCCGACGGCGCCGGGCCGCGCACGTCGCGTGGAGGTCCCGCCGCGCCGAGCAAGGACGGGGTCGCGGAGGCGATCCTCGACGCCGTCGAAGGGCTCACTGCGCAGGGGCTAAACTGGGCCCGATGGAGAGCGTCTACGACCTCTACACGCGCGGCTGTGAGCTGCTCGACCACGGCGATCACCAGGCCGCGATCGTGCCCGCTCAGCAAAGCCCGCGACCTCGAGCCGGACAAGGCCTCGATCCGCGAGGCGCTCGGGCGGGCGCTGTTCCACGCGCAGCGCTACGAAGGCGCCGCCGCCGAGTTCGAGGCGGTCGCCGAGCGCACGCCCACGAACGACTACGCGCTGTTCTGCCTCGGCCGCGCGATGCAGCTGCTCGGCCGCCACCGCGAGGCCTGTCAGCCGCTCGCGCTGGCGTGCTCGCTGCGGCCCGAGCGCGCGGACTACCGGCTCTACCGGGACCGCGCCCGGCGCGACGCCGGAGCGGGCCTGAGCCCGCGCGCTGGGTCGATGGCCCGATGCTATGCTCGATGGACAGCTTTCGTGCCGGAGCGCAGGCGTCGGGAGCAGTACCGAGAGTGGGCGCCCGCCCGCTTTTTTTGCGTAAGGAGTCAGTTCGATGAACCCGTTGCAGACAGACATCGAGAGGCGGCTCGCCGAGCAGCGAGCCCGAGGTCGAGGTGCTGCTCGCCGAGGTCGTCGGCGGGCGTTGCCTGCGCGTCTTCATCGACCATCCCGAGGGCGTCACCTGGCGCTGTGCGAGCGCGTGACCATGCTGCTGAACGACCTGCGCGAGCGCTACTCGCTCGAGGTCTCCTCGCCGGGTCGCGAGCGCCCGCTGACGAAGCCCGCCCACTTCCGTCGCTTCGTCGGACGGCGCGCGCGCGTGCGCACGCGCCATCCGCGCGCCGCTCGGCGCCGGCGACCAGCGCGCGCGACGCGCAGCTTCACCGGCGAGCTCGTCGGCGCCTCCGAGGAGGAGGTCACGCTGGCCGCCGACGGGGGCGTGATCGCGATCCCCTACTCGGAGATCCGACGTTCCAACCTGATCGAGGAGTAGCCGCAGATGTCACGCGAAATCCTGGAAGCAATGCACGCGCTCGCGCGCGAGAAGGGCATCGAGCCCGAGAAGCTGATGATCGCGCTCGAGGACGCCCTGCTGTCCGCCTACAAGAAGCAGCCCGGCTCGGCCAAGTACGCGCGCGTGGAAATGGACCGCGAGACGGCCGACTTCCGCGTCATCGAACTGATCATCCCCGAGCGCCTGGAGGCGCACCTGATCGTCGAGACGATCGACGAGGAAACGACGATCGACCCCGAGACGGGGGAGATGCGCGAACCCGAGGAACCGGAAATCGACCCGAAGAAGTTCGCCGAATACCGCGACCAGATCGACGAGCGCGACGTCACCCCCGACGACTTCGGGCGGATCGCCGCGCAGACCGCCAAGCAGGTGATCCTGCAGCGGATCCGCGAGGCCGAGCGGGACATGATGTACGAGGAGTACCGCGACCGCGTCGGCGAGCTGATCACGGGCATCGTGCAGCAGTCGGACTCCCGCTACACGCTCGTGCAGCTGCGCGAACGGGTCGAGGCGCTGCTGCCCAAGTCCGAGCAGGTCGACGGCGAGCGCTACGACCACTCGCAGCGGATCAAGGCGGTCATCAAGGAGGTCTCGCCGTCGACCAAGGGACCGGCGATCATCGTCTCCCGCCGCGACCCCGAGCTGATCAAGAAGCTGTTCGAGCTCGAGGTCCCGGAGATCGCCGACGGCCTCGTGGAGATCGCCAACGTCGCCCGCGAGCCCGGCTACCGCTCGAAGATCGCGGTCGTCTCGCACACCGACGGCGTCGACCCCGTCGGCGCCTGCGTCGGCCCGCGCGGCTCGCGCGTGCGCATGGTCGTCTCCGAGCTGCGCGGCGAGAAGATCGACATCATCCCCTTCAACGACGAGCCCGCCCGCTTCGTCGCCAAGGCGCTGTCGCCGGCCCGCGTGCGCGAGGTGCTCGTCGACGACGATGCCAAGCAGGCGACCGTGATCGTCCCCGACGACCAGCTCTCGCTGGCGATCGGGCGCGAGGGCCAGAACGCGCGGCTGGCCGCGCGCCTGACCGGCTGGCGCGTCGACATCCGCTCCGAGACCGAGTTCGCCGCCGAGGAGGCCGAGCACGGCTACGAGGAGGAGGAGGTGCAGGGACGCTGCGCCGCGATCCTCTCCAACGGCCGGCGCTGCCCGAACGCCGCGCTGCCGGGCTCGCGCTACTGCGGCCTGGAAACCCACCAGGCGCTCGCCGACATCGACAGCGACAACGTCGCCGACCTCGCCGGTCAGCCCGCCGATGCGCCGGCGCCGGAGCACGTCGCCGCGAGCCCCGCGGCCGAGGCGCTCGCGCAGCCGCTGGCGCAGGACGCCGGCGAGTCGCCGCGGCAGGCGACCGAGGAGCCGGCGACATAGGCGGCCACGTCCCCCGGCGCCGGTGCGTCGGCTGCGGCCGGGTCGCCCCCAAGCCCGAGCTCGTCCGGATCGCCATCGCAGCCGGGGATGAGCCGTTGCGCCGTGATCGACGGCGGCGGGAGGATGCCCGGGCGGGGTGCCTACCTCTGCGGCGGGGGCCACGGGGCACCCGCTACGTCGTGCCTGGCGCAGGCCCTGCGCCGCCGGGCCATCCAGCGCACCTTGCGGGCGCCGGTGGCCGTCGACCCCAAGCTCGTAGAATCGGTGAGTGGATGAGCAAACGCGTGTACACGAGATCGCCAAGGAGCATGGGCTCTCCAGCAAGGAGCTGCTCGAGAAGCTGAAGGCCGCCGGCGTGGAGGCCAAGGCGCCAGCGTCCTCGGTCGAGGAGTCCGCCGCGCTGAAGGCGCTCGGCGTCGCGGGGGACGGCGCCCCTGCCAGCAGCAACGGAGCCGCCCAGGCGCCCGTCGCCGCGGCCAAGACAGCGGCCGCGAGCCCGGCTGCGCCGGCGCCGGAGCGGACCGTGAGCAAGCCACCGGCGCGCACCGCCAAGCCCGCGCAGGCCGCCGCGCCAGCCGCCAACGCAGCAGCGCCCCCCACCTCGGCACCCGCCGCCGCGGGGACGACCGCGACGCCGCCGAGCGCGCCCGCCGAGGTCGCTCCCGCCACCGCCACCGCCGCCGCGCCGACCGCGCCGCCGAGCCAGCCACCCGCGGCCACCCCGGCCACACCGCCTGCAGCGGCGCCCGTCGCGGCCAACCCAGCCGGCGGCGAGCGGGTGCGCCCGACGCGCGACTCCCGCACCGGCGAGCGGACGCCGGGCGAGGTCGGCCCCGGCGGTCGCCGGCGTGTCGTGATCGACTCCCAGGCCTCGCGCCGCCAGCAGGGCGGCCCCTCCAACCAGCCCCAGCGGCGTCCGCGGCGTGGTCGTCGCCGTCGTGGCACCTACGACGAAACGATCGCCCCGATCGACACGGCCGCGATGGAGGCGACGGACCTGATCCGCGTCAACTCGGGCTCGACGGTCAAGGACGTCGCCGAGTACCTCGGCGTCGCCGTGCCCGAGGTGATCAAGAAGCTGATGACGCTCGGCGAGATGGCGACGCTGACGCAGACCCTCTCCGACGACGCGATCCAGGTGCTGGCGGACGAGTTCGACAAGCAGATCGAGATCGTCCACGCCGCCGACGACGTCGAGGTCGAGGCCGGCTTCGAGGACGCCGACGAGGATCTCGTCGACCGCCCGCCGGTGGTGACGATCATGGGCCACGTCGACCACGGCAAGACCTCGCTGCTGGACGCGATCCGCGAGACCGAGGTCGTGGCCGGGGAGGCCGGCGGGATCACCCAGCACATCGGCGCCTACCAGGTCCACCACGCCGGCAAGGAGATCACCTTCCTCGACACGCCCGGCCACGAGGCGTTCACCGCGATGCGCGCCCGCGGCGCCCGCGTGACCGACCTCGCCGTGATCGTGGTCGCCGCCGACGACGGCGTGAAGCCGCAGACCGAGGAGGCGATCGACCACGCCAAGGCCGCCGCGGTCCCGATCGTGGTCGCCGTCAACAAGATCGACAAGGAGGGCGCCCAGCCGGAGCGGGTCCGCACCGAGATGACCCAGCACGGCCTGCAGCCCTCGGAATGGGGCGGGGAGACCGAGTTCGTCGACGTCAGCGCCAAGACCCACCAGGGCCTCGACGAACTGCTCGACACGATCCAGGTCGTCACCGACCTCGAGGAGCTGAAAGCGAACCGCGAGACGGAAGCCTCCGGCGCCGTGATCGAGTCCAAGCTCGACCCCGGCCGCGGGCCGGTCGTCACGATCCTGATCCAGCGCGGCACGCTCCGCGTCGGCGACGCGCTCGTCGCGGGAGCGCACTTCGGCCGCGTGCGGGCGATGCAGGACTTCATCGGCCAGCGGCTCAAACGGGCCACGCCCGGACAGCCCGTCGAGGTGCTCGGCTTCGACGGCGTCCCCGAGGCGGGGGAGCACGTGCGCGTGGTCGAGAACGAGCGCCGCGCCCGTCAGCTCGCCGGCGAGCGGGCGAATCGCCTGAAGACCGAGGCGCTCGCTCGCCGCTCAGGGCGGAAGGTCTCGCTCGAGGACGTCTTCAAGCTCGCCCAGGAGGGCGCGGTGAAGGAGCTCAGCCTCGTCCTGAAGGCGGACGTGGCGGGCTCGCTCGAGGCGATCGAGGACGAGATCGCCAAGCTGCCCCAGCAGGAGGTCCAGGTCAACATCATCCACCGCGGCGTCGGCGGCATCAACGAGTCCGACGTGATGCTCGCGGCAGCCTCCGACGGCGTGATCCTCGCCTTCAACGTGCGTCCCGTCGGGGACGCCCGGCAGATCGCCGACCGCGAGGGCGTCGAGATCCGCTCCTACTCGGTGATCTACCGGGCGATCGACGAGCTGCGGGCGGCGATGCAGGGGATGCTCGAGCCCGCCGAGGTGGAGACGCCGCTCGGCCAGGCGGAGGTGCGCCAGCTGTTCCGGGCCTCGCGGATCGGCACGATCGCCGGCTCGTTCGTCACCGAGGGCAAGGTGACGCGGGGGGCGCGCGTGCGCGTCGTGCGCGACGGGACCGTCATCTACGACACCACGATCGAGAGCCTGCGCCGCTTCAACGAGGATGTCCGCGAGGTCACGTCCGGGTTCGAGTGCGGGATCGTGCTCACCAACTTCCAGGACCTGCGCGAGGGTGACGTGCTCGAGACCTACGAGACGCGCCAGGTGGAGCGCGAGCTGTCCTCCTGAGCGCGTTCGCCGTCCCATGTCAGACACGTCCGTCGCGCCGCCAGCCGGCGTGTCCCTGCGCGCGTGCGCGGGTGCGCCCCTCGCGCCCCGGCTCATGGCCGGCTTCGATGGGCAGACCCTCATGCAAGCTCGCGCTCATCGCCTCGCCGCGACGCGGGGGGGAGGTTAGGATGGCCACGGGCCGCATGCGTCGAGTCGATGAGGCGGTCCGCCAGGTGATCGGCGACGCGGTCGCTGCGGGTATGAAGGACCCTCGAGTGGGATTCGTGACGGTGACCGATGTGAGAACCAGCCCAGACCTACGCCACGCCCGCGTGTACGTGAGCGTGCTCGGAGACGACGGTCGCCCCTCCGAGCAGGCTCAACGCCAGGCGACGCTCGACGGCCTGCGCAGCGCCCACGGCTTCCTGCAGGCGCGGGTGGCGGCCGAGCTGCAGCTCAAGCGCACGCCGATGCTCGAGTTCATCTACGACGAGACGACCGACCGGGCGATGCGGGTCGAGGAGCTGATCGACGAGATCGGACTGCCATGAACGGTGGCCCACCGAGGCAGGAGTTGCGCGAGCTGGTGCTCGATCGCATCCGCAACGACGAGCGCTTCGTGCTTGCCACACACGAGAACCCCGACGGCGACGCGCTCGGCTCCCTCGTCGCGATGCAGGGGGTGATGCGGACCCTCGGCAAGGACTCCTCGATGTTCATCGGGCCCGCGGACCTGCCGTTGCCGAGCGAGTACGGGATGCTCCCGCTCGAGGGCCTGATCCAGGAGGCCGCCGGCCGACATCGCCGAGCGCACGGTCGTATTCCTCGACTGCGGCAACATCGATCGCAACTCGGCCAGCGTGCTGCGCGACGGACGCCACCTGCTGAACATCGACCACCACCACGACAACACGGGCTTCGGCACGCTCAACTACGTCGTCCCCGAGGCCTCGTGCACAGCCGAGATCGTGTGGGACCTGATGGACGGCCTCGGCCTGCGACCGACCCCTTCGCTGGCGCAGGCGCTCTATATCGGTCTGATCACCGACACCGGCCGGTTCATGTACGAGAACACCACCCCCCGCGCCCACCTGATGGCGGCCGAGCTGATCGAGGCCGGCGTCGACGTCTCCGGTGTCTACCGCGAGCTGTACGAGGGCGTCCCCTTGGGCAAGCTCGCCCTGCTCGCCGTCGCGCTCGGCCAGGTTCAGCGCTTCGACCGGGGCGAGCTGACGCTCGTGGCGTTGAGCGCCGAGGACTTCGACCGCGCCGATGCCGAGGAGAGCTACTCGGAGGGGATCATCGACCAGCTGCGGACGCTCAACGGCACGAAGGTCGCCGTGCTCGTCCGCGAGCTCTCGAGCGGCGAGAAAAAGGGCCAGCGGAAAGTGTCCCTGCGGGCGATCGACGACGACGTCGACGTGTCGATCATCGCCCGCGCCCAGGGCGGCGGCGGCCACCGCCGGGCGGCGGGCTTCTCGACGACGCTGGCGCCGGAGGACCTGGTGGGGTTCCTGCGCGAGGCGATCTCCGACCAGCTGCACGCGTCCTCCGACGGGCACGCGGCCGCCTCGGTCGCCTGATCCCGACCGCGCAGCGGTGGCCGGGATGGACGGCGTCCTGCTGATCGACAAGCCCGCCGGTCTCAGCTCACACGACGTGGTCGCCGCGGTGAAGCGCTCGCTCGGCGGCGTGCGGACGGGCCACGCGGGCACGCTCGACCCGTTCGCGACGGGCCTCCTGCTGGTGCTGGTGGGACGCGCGACGAAGGCACAACAGCAGCTGATGGCCCTGCCCAAGCGCTACGAGACGATCGCCGCGCTGGGAGCGCTGTCGAGCACCGGCGACCCCGAGGGGGAGATCACGATCACCGGCCGCATCCCGCCCGACCCGCCGCTGCTGCCGACCGGGGAGGTGCGCCAGCGTCCCCCCGGCACTCGGCCGTGAAGGTGGCGGGGGAGCGCGCCTACAAGCGGGCCCGACGCGGCGAGAACTTCCAGCTGCCCGAGCGGATCGTCACGGTCCACCGATTCGAGCAGCTGTGGCGGGAGCCGGCCGCTCGAGCCGACGAGCCTCCCCGGGCTGCGTTCACGATCGAGTGTGGGAGCGGCACCTACGTGCGGTCCCTGATCGCCGATCTTGGCGACGCGTACTGCCTGGAGCTGAGGCGTACGGCCATCGGCCCGTTCGACGTCTGCGCGGCGGCGCCGCCGCCGCCCCGGGGACAGAGCTGGGTGCAGGCGCCGGTGATCCCCCTCGAGCTCGCACTCGCGCGTGCGCAGGCGGGAGCGCTCGCGCCCGTGCCCGGGGGCGAGCGCGGCGCCGACGGGCCACCGGGCCCGGCGACGCGCGAATAGGCTTAGCCGCGGTGAAGGTCACACGCCTGCCCGACCTCGAGCGCGGTGGAACGCGGACTGTGGCCGTCGGCACCTTCGACGGCGTTCATTTCGGTCACAGGCGCGTGATCGAAGGCTCGGAGAGCGTGCTCACGTTCGACCCCCACCCGGTGTCCGTGGTGGCGCCCCAGCACACGCCGAGGCTGCTGACGACGTTGCCCCGCAAGGCGGAGCTGATCGCCTCGCTCGGGGTCAAGGAGCTGATCGTGATCCCCTTCGACCCGGACTTCGCGAGCCGCTCCGCCGCGAGCTTCATCGACGACGTGCTCGTCGGCGCCCTCGGGGCGGTCGAGGTCTCGATCGGGGAGAACTTCCGCTTCGGCCACCGCGCGCAGGGCGACCCCGAGCTGCTGAGGGCCGACGGGCGCTTTCGCACCGTCGTGCACCCGTTGCTGGAAATGGACGGGGAGGTCGTCTCCTCGAGCCACATCCGCGGGCTCCTGCAGGCGGGCGACGTGGTCGAGGCCGGCCGGCTGCTCGGCGCGCCCTTCGAGGTCGCGGGCGAGGTCCGCCACGGCGACGCCAGGGGGCGCCTGCTGGGCTTCCCGACGGCCAACATCGTCCCCCTCGACGGTCTCGCCTACCCCGGCCATGGCGTCTACGCCTGCCTGGCCGATGGGCGCCCCGCGGCGGTCAGCATCGGCGTGCGCCCGACGTTCACGACGGGGCGGGCGGAGCTGATCGAGGCCTACATCCTGGACTTCGACGGCGACCTGTACGGCAGCGTCCTCACCGTCGAGTTCCTCGAGCGCCTGCGCGGCGAGCGCCGTTTCGACAGCGCCGAGGCGCTGGTCGCACAGATGCAGGAGGACGTGGCCCGGACGCGGGAGATCGTCGCGGCGCCCCGCTGAGCCCGGCTCCGGCCCGCGGGGCGCGTCGGGCGTACGGCTCGCGAGCGCCGCGGAACGTCGTCCGGCCGGGCCGGATCACCCCGCGGCGGTGGGTGCGAGGTCTGCTACCGTGCCCTTTCCAATGGCCGCAATCACCAGCGAGCGCAAGCGCGAGATCGCCGCCCAGTTCGGCGCCAACGAGCAGGACACGGGTTCGACGAAGGTGCAGGTCGCGCTCCTCACAGAGCGCATCAACCATCTCACCGGGCACCTGCGCGAGCAGTCGAAGGACCACCATTCGCGCCGCGGCCTGCTGATGCTCGTCGGCAAACGGCGTCGCTTCCTCGACTACCTCCAGCGCGAGGACCTCGAGGGCTACCGCGCGCTGATCAAAGAGCTCGGCCTCCGCAAGTAAGTGCCAGACGGTCGTGGACGCTTCGCGCAGCGTCGTCCTCGGTCGCTCGCCTGCCAAGCAGGCCACGCTCCCTGCGTCCTCGCTGCGCTCGGTCCACGACCGTCTGGGCGCCTGACCGTGAGCGTCGCGCGCCGTCGCCTGGAGCCGGAGTGAGCGTCCTCCCGGCGGGCACCCCGGCGCCGGCCTTCCGCCTCGCGCGCGGCGACGGTGAGACGTTCACCGAGCGGGACCTCGAGGGCCAGCGCAGCGTGCTCGTCTTCTACCCGTTCGCCTTCAGCCCGGTCTGCACGGACCAGCTCCAGCTCTACGAGGACGTCCGCCGCGAGCTCGAGCAGCAGGGCGGGCACCTCTACGGCGTCTCCTGCGACTCGTCGTGGGCACAGTCGGCCTTCCGCGAGAAGCTCGGCGTCGGCAGCGAGCAGCTCTCGGACTTCGAGCCCAAGGGGGCGGCGTGTCAGGCGTTCGGCGTCCTGCACCCCGGCGGCTTTCCCCAGCGGGCGCTCGTCATCACCGACGAGGACGGCGTCGTCGCGTGGAGCTATGAGGCCGACTCGCCCGGCGAGCTGCCCAGCGTGGAGTTGCTGCGTGAGGGCCTCGCGAGCGCCGAGCACGACGGCGCCTAGCTCGAGCGCCGGCCGCTCCGGCAGGCGCCTGGCTCGGAGCGCCCGACCGGCACCGCCGGGTGGGGGCGCTATCGGTCTTCGGTCGGGGAGCCGTCCACGAGCCTCACCTCGGGCCAGTGGCCCGGCGTACCCAGGCGCTCGACCGCGTCGCGCAGACGCCCCTCGCCGTGGCCGTGGATGCGCACGAGCGTGCCCGTGCGATCGGGTGTGAGCTCGACCTGGATCCGTCGCGAGGCGATCTCCCTGAGCGCCGAGTACAGGGGCATGTCGTCGCGGAAGCCGAGGCGCGCTGGCGCGCCGTCGGGAGCGGGGAAAGCCGTTTCGTCGGAGCCCCTGTCGACGGAGCCGTCGCTGTAGCGCAGCTCTCCGGGGGTGTCCTTGACGAGCACGAAGCCCTCGTCGCGATGCAGTTCCCAGCCGATTTCATCCTCGAGGCGTTCCTGGGCGGCGGGCGGCGGCTCGTCCATGTGGAAGCTGTGGTCGATCTTCGCCATCTCCCACAGCATCCCACCCTCGCACGCGCCACGCACGCCCGCCGGACCCCGTCAGGAGGCCATGCGGGGACGCTCGGTGGACCGGGCTCGGGCAGGGGCTTCCGCTAAGCTCCGATGGTTCGGAATCGAGAAAATGACACGGACCGCCGATCGACGGGCGGGACAGGAAGGCAGTGAGAACATGAGCAGCGACGTAACGCGCGTTTCCGCGGAGATCGCCGGCAGCGAAATTTCGTTTGAGACCGGCAGGATGGCCAAGCAGGCCTCGGGCGCGGTTGTCGTCCGTCAAGGCGACACGATGGTCCTTGCGACCGCCGTCGCCGGGTCCCTCCGCGATGTCGACTTCCTGCCGCTGACGGTGGATGTCGAGGAGCGGATGTACGCAACCGGGAAAATCCCCGGCTCCTTCTTCAAGCGCGAGGGTCGCCCGGGGGAGAAGGCCACCCTGACCGCCCGCATGATCGACCGCCCGCTGCGGCCGCTGTTCCCGAAGGACTGGCGCTATGACACCCAGCTCGTGGCGATCCCGCTCTCGATCGACCACGTCCACCCTTACGACATCCTTGCCATGAACGGCGCCTCGACCGCGGTGATGATCTCCGACATCCCGTTCCCCACACCGGTCGGCGCCGTGCGGATCGGCAAGGTCGACGGCAACTTCGTCGTCAACCCCGGCGAGGAGGACCTCCTCGCCGACGGTGAGGAGGGTCGCTCCGACCTCGACCTCGTCGTGGCCGGAACCGAGGACGCGATCCTGATGGTCGAGGCGGGTGCCAACGAGATTCCGGAGGCCGAGATCCTCGACGCCCTCGACATCGCCCACGCCGAGATCAAGAAGCTGTGCGCGCTGCAGCGCGAGCTCGCCGAGAAGGTCGGCAAGCCGAAGAAAGCCTTCGACCCGATCGAGGTCGACCCGCAGTTGTTCGAGGAGATCCGCTCGAGCCACGGCGCCCAGCTCGACCAGGCCACCCAGGTCGAGGACAAGCTCGAGCGCCAGGAGGCCACGAAGGCGGTCGAGGCCGCGATCCTCGAGCACTACGCTCCGGCTCCGGCGGACGGTGCCTCGGAGGAGGCCCTCGCGCTCGCCAAGGCTCGCCGCGCCGCCGTACAACTGGCCTTCGACAAGCTCGAGAAGTCGATCATCCGCGAGCGGATCGCGGTCGCGAAGAAGCGCCCGGACGGACGCGCCGCCGATGAGATCCGTGACATCTCGATCGAAGTCGGCGTGACCCCGCGGACGCACGGCTCGGCGCTCTTCACCCGTGGCCAGACGCAGGCCCTGAGCGTCGCCGCGCTCGGCACCCTCAAGGAGGAGATGCGCCTCGACACGCTCGGGTTGGAGACGAAAAAGTACTACTGGCACCACTACAACTTCCCGCCCTTCTCGGTCGGCGAGGCCGGCCGCATGGGCGGCGTCAAACGGCGTGACATCGGGCACGGCGCGCTCGCCGAGCGTGCGCTCGTCCCGATGGTCCCCTCGATCGAGGACTTCCCTTACACGATCCGGGTCGTCTCGGACATCCTGGAGTCCAACGGCTCCTCCTCGATGGCCTCCGTGTGCGGGTCCTCGCTGTCGCTGATGGACGCCGGCGTGCCGATCAAACGGCCGGTCGCGGGCATCGCGATGGGCCTGATCAAGGAGGGCGAGGACTACATCGTCCTGACCGACATCGCCGGCGTCGAGGACCACCTCGGCGACATGGACTTCAAGGTCGCGGGCACCGAACGGGGCATCACGGCGCTGCAGATGGACATCAAGATCTCGGGCGTCACCTTCGACATCCTGCGCGACGCGCTGACCCAGGCCAACAACGCGCGCAAGTACATCCTCGGCCGGATGCACGAGGCGATCGGCGCGCCGCGCGAGCAGCTCAGCCAGTTCGCCCCGCGGATCCAGACGATCCAGATCGACCCCTCCCAGATCGGCCTGCTGATCGGCAAGGGCGGCGAAACGATCCGTGGCCTGTCGGAGGAGTTCGAATCGCAGATCGACGTCAACGACGACGGCCAGGTGCTGATCTACTCCTCCAACGGCGAGCTCGCGGACGCGCTCCTGGAGCGGATCCGGATGATGATGAAGGAGGTCGAGGTCGGCGACGAATACGACGGCAAGGTCGTCAAGACGACCACGTTCGGCGCGTTCATCGAACTGGCCAAGGGCACGGACGGGCTGCTGCACATCTCCAACGTCTCGCCCGGCGAGCGCGTGGAGAGCGTGGAGGACGTCCTCAACAAGGGCGACGAGGTGAAAGTGCGCGTCGTCGAGGTCGACCGCGAGCGCGGACGCATCGGCCTGCGCCTCGCCGACGACCCCGACATCGCCGGCAAGTCCGTCGAGGAGCTCGCCGGCGTCGGCTCCGGTGGCGGCGGCGGCCGTGGCGGGTTCGACCGCCGGCCGTCCAACAACGGGCGCGACCGCGCCGACCGTGGCGAGCGCGGCGAGCGGGGACCGCGCCGCGAGCGCGGCTCGGGCCGGCCGCGCGCCGGTGGTCGCGACCGCGACTGACGGCACGCCCCCGCGTGTGAACGCAGAGCACCGCATAACCACGCTGGACTCCGGCGTGCGGGTGGTCAGCGAGCGCGTCCCGGCGGTGCGCTCGGTGGCCCTCGGGTTCTGGATCGGCACGGGCTCCGTGGCCGAGCGCGACGCCGAGGCCGGCATCACCCACCTGCTCGAGCACATGCTGTTCCGCGGCACCGAGCACTTCGGCTCGGAGGAGATCGACCAGATCTTCGACGCGATGGGGGCGGAGGTGAACGCGGGCACCGACAAGGAGGTCACCTCCGTCTACACCCGCGTCATCGACGATCACCTCGACCGCGCGTTCGAGGTCATGAGCGAGATGGTCTGGGCGCCCCGCTTCGGCGAGCTGGAGGCCGAGCGCGAGGTCGTCCTCGAGGAGATCGCGATGTACGAGGACGACCCCCAGGACCGCGTCTTCGACGTGCTCGGCCGGGCCGTGTTCGGCTCCCACCCCCTCGGCCGCGCCGTGATCGGCAGCGCCGACGTGATCGCCGCGGTGACCCGTGAGCAGCTCGCCGCCTACCACGACGGCCACTACCGGCCCGAGCGGATCGTGATCGCGGCAGCCGGCTCGCTCGAGCACGAGCGCCTGCTCGAGCTCTGCGCCGCCGCCGAGGCGGCGCACGCCCCCGGGCGCGCCGCCTCCGCCTCCACAGCCCTCGTGGCGCCGGGCCCGCCGGACTTCCAGACCCGCGTTCGCTTCCTCGAGAAAGACACCGAGCAGTACCACGTGTGCCTCGGCGGTCCCGGCTTGGCCCGTGACGACGAGCGCCGGTTCGCCCTGCGCGTGCTCGAAGGGGTGCTCGGCGGCACGTCCTCCTCGAGGCTGTTCCAGGAGGTCCGCGAGCGCCGGGGCCTGGCCTACTCCGTGTTCTCGTTCTCGAACCTGTACGCCGACACCGGCGAAGTCGGCATCTACGTCGGCACCCGCCCGGACAACCTCGCCGAGGCGATGTCCGTGCTCGCCTCGGAGCTGGGCCGCTTCATCGAGGATCCCGCCAGCGAGCAGGAGCTCGCCCGCTCGCGCGAGAACCTGAAGGGCCGTATGGTGCTTGGCCTCGAGTCCACCGGGGCGCGCATGACGCGGCTGGGAGCGTCGGTGCTCGGCGAGCTGCCGCTGCTCTCGCTGGCCGAGCTGATCGAGCGGATCGACGCCGTCGGGCTCGACGATCTGCGCCGGCTGGCTGGCGAGCTGTTCGATCCCTCGCGCCTGTCCGTCGCCGGTGTGGGCCCCCAGCAGGAGCGCTTCTCGACCGCGATCGAGCCGCTCGCCGAAGCCGGGTCGGCCCCGGCGGGCCTGTCCGGGGCGGCGTGATGATCCGCGTCGCGGTCGCCGGCGCCGCAGGTCGCATGGGGGAGACCGTCTGTACCGCCGTCGAGGACGCCGAGGACATGGAGCTGACGGGGCGCGCCGACCCGATCCTCGGGGTCGCGGTCCCCGACGTGCTCGACGAGGCCGACGTGCTCGTCGACTTCACGACACCCGCGAGCGCGCTCGGGAACGCGCTTGCCGCGCTCGCTGCGGGGGTTCACGTGGTCATCGGCACGACCGGCTTCGACCCTGCTCCGCTGCGAGCGGCCGTGGCGGACGGGCGGGCGCACGCGATCGTCGCCCCCAACTTCGCGATCGGCGCCGTGCTGATGATGCGCTTCGCCGCCGAGGCCGCACCGCACATGCGTGCGGCGGAGATCATCGAGCTGCACCACGACGCGAAGCTCGACGCGCCGAGCGGCACCGCGGCGCTGACCGCGACGATGATGGCCGCGGCGTCCGGGGGCGCCAGGCCGCCGATCCACTCGGTCCGGCTGCCCGGTCTGATCGCCCACCAGGAGGTCATCTTCGGCGACGTCGGCCAGACGCTCACGATCCGTCACGACACCACCGGACGGGAGTCGTTCATGCCCGGCGTCCTGCTCGCGATCAGGCACGTCGGCCAGCTCGAGCACTCGCCCGTGCTCGGGCTCGAGAGCCTGCTGTTCGGAAACCCGCGCGTGAGATACTGGGCCCGATGAGAGACCTCGGAGCGATCCTCACCGCGATCGTCACCCCGTTCGACGCCGCGGGACGGGTCAACGAGGAGGCGTTCGTCGCGCTCATGCGCCACCTCGCCGACAACGGCTCGGACGGCTTCGTCGTCGCGGGCACGACCGGCGAGGCCTCGACGCTGACGCGACGAGGAGCAACTCGGCCTGATCGAGCTCGCCGTCGCCGAGCGCCCGCCCGGCAAGTCGATCATCGCCGGCACCGGCACCAACGACACCCGCCAGGCGGTCCACCTGACCGAACGGGCGACCGAGCTCGGCGCCGACGCGATCCTGTCGGTGACGCCCTACTACAACCGCCCCAGCCGGCTCGGCCTCACGCGCCACTACGAAGCGGTCGCCGCGCGCCACCGACAAACCCGATCCTGCTCTACAACATCCCGGCCCGCACGGGCACGAACATGCCGCCCGATCTGCTCGCCGAGCTCGCCCAGATCGACGGATCGAGGGCGTCAAGCAGGCCAACGCCGACGAGCTCGCAGCTGATCGACGGCCTCGCGCTGTACGCCGGCGACGACGCCACGCTTCGCGCGCACGCTCGACATGGGCGGCGCCGGCGGGATCCTCGTCGCCAGCCACATCGTCGGCAACGAGATGCGCCGGATGGTCGACGAGCCCGAGCGCCGGGCGGAGATCGACGCGTCGCTGCAGGGACGTCTACGAGGCGCTCTTCATGACCGTCCAGCCCGACGTGCACGAAGGCCGCGCTGAACATGCTCGGCCACGACGTCGGCGGGCTGCGCCTGCCGCTCGTGGAGGCGACGCGAGGCGGAGGAGCAGGAGATCCGCGGCGATGCTCGAGCGCCACGGGCTCGTCGGCTCGAGCCCACGCCACCCATGCTCCCGCGTGAGCTCGACCTGCGCGTCCTGCCCCTCGGGGGGCTCGGGGAGATCGGCAAGAACATGACCGTCGTCGAGCACGACGGGCGGATCGTCGTCGTCGACGTCGGCCTGCGCTTCCCGACCCCGGAGATGGTCGGGATCGACCTCGTGCTGCCCGACTTCGCCTACCTGCGCGAGCGCGCCGACGACATCGAGGCGATCGTCGTCACCCACGGCCACGAGGACCACCTCGGGGCGCTGCCGTGGGTGCTGCGGGAGCTCGGCGCGCGCCACACCGCCGCCCGTCTACGGCGGACCGCTCACGCTCGAGATGGCGCGCTCGAAGCTCGACGAGCACAAGCTCCGCGACGTCGAGCTGAACGCCGTCGACGCCGGCGAGACGCTCGAGCTGGGGCCGTTCTCGCTCGAGCTCGTGCACATGACCCACTCGATCCCCGACTCGAGCGCGGTCGCGCTCGGCACCGACCTCGGCACGGTGCTGATCACCGGCGACTACAAGTTCGACCAGACCCCCGTCGACGGCCCCCCGGCCGACGTCTCGCGGCTCGCCGAGCTCGGCCGCGAAGGGGTGCTGCTGCTGTGCGGCGACTCCACCAACGTCGACCGCCCCGGCTTCTCGCCGTCGGAGTCGGTCGTCGGGCCCCACCTGGAGGACGTCTTCGCGCGCTGCGAGGGGCGGATCGTCGTGACGAGCTTCGCCTCCAACATCCACCGCGTGCAGCAGGTCATCGACGCCGCCGAGGCGCTCGACCGCAAGGTCGCGCTCGTCGGGCC
The DNA here is from genome assembly GCA_963743505.1 of uncultured Solirubrobacteraceae bacterium. Classification (GTDB taxonomy): domain Bacteria; phylum Actinomycetota; class Thermoleophilia; order Solirubrobacterales; family Solirubrobacteraceae; genus Palsa-744. The sequence continues at coordinate 406,336 of CAVUPZ010000001.1, forward strand.
GCTCGATGCGCAAGAACGTCGGCATCGGGCGCAACCTCGGCCACATCGAGGTCCCCGACGGGATGCTCGTCGGTCCCGCGCGAGATCGGCGACTTCCCGGACGAGCGGGTCGTGATCATCTCCACCGGCTCCCAGGGCGAGCCGCTGTCGGCGCTGCGCCGTATGGCCTATCGCGACCATCCGCCAGGTGGAGCTGCAGGCGGGCGACACGGTCGTCTTCTCGGCCACCCCGATCCCCGGCAACGAGCGCGCCGTCAACGAGACGATCGACCGCCTCTACCACATCGGCTGCGACGTGATCACCCCCCGCGACGCGCCCGTCCACGCCTCCGGGCACGGCTACGCCGAGGAGGTGAAGCTGATGCTCAACCTCGTCAAGCCCCGCTACGTGATGCCCTTCCACGGCGACTTCAAGCGCCTGCGCCTGCACGCGGAGCTGGCCGAAGCCGTCGGCGTCGCGCCCGAGGACATCTTCCAGGGCGACAACGGGCTGCCGCTCGACATCGACGAGCGCGGCGCGCGCTTCGGCGAGCGCGAGCAGGCCGGGATGATCTTCGTCGACGGGGTCGAGATCGGCGACATGGCCGACGTCGCGCTGCGCGACCGGCGCATGCTCTCCGCCGACGGCATCTTCATCGTCGTCGTCACGATCGCCGAGCAGGACGGCAGCTCCGTGGCCGACCCCGAGGTGATCTTCCGCGGCGTACCCTTCCTGGACCAGGCCGACGAGCTGCGGGGCGAGATCCGGGCCACGGTCGACGGCACCGCTGCGGACGGGCCGCCGCGCGAGGAGATCCGCGAGGTGGACCTGCTCCAGCAGACCCTCCACGACGACCTCGCGAAGCTAGTCTACGACCGCCTGAAGCGGCGGCCGATGGTGCTGCCCGTCGTCGTCGAGGTCTGAGCTCGCCGGCAGGCGCACGACGAAGCGGGCGCCCGTCTGCCCGTCCGGACGCGCCTCGAGCGTCACGCTGCCGCCATGGGAGGCGGCGACCGCCCTGACGATCGCGAGGCCGAGCCCGAAGGAGCCGCCGCGGTCGCCCGCGCCGCGCACGAAGCGCTCGAACAACGTCGGCGCGAGCTCCGCCGGCACCCCCGGCCCGTCGTCCTCGACCACGAGCTCGACGTGGCCGTCGCGCGGTGCTCGCCGACACCCGCACCTCGGTGCCCGGCGGGCGTGTGGCGCAGCGCGTTCTCGATCAGGTTGATCGCGAGCCGGTGCAGCTCGTCGCGGGAGCCGTACACGAGCGCCCTGTGGACGTCCAGCGTGATCTCGTGCTCGCCGCTCACCGGACCGAGCTCGCCGGCCGCCTCGATCACGATCTGCGCCCGAGGTCGCAGGGCTCGCGCATGCTCACGCGGGCGGCGTCGCTGCGCGCCAGCAGCAGCAGGTCGGCCACCAGCCGGCGCATCCGCTGCGAGGAGCGAAGCGCCGAGCGCGCCGCCTCGCCCTGGTCGCCGTCGCAGCGATTCCGCGAGCAGCTCGAGGTTCGCGAGCACGCTCGTCAGCGGCGTGCGCAGCTCGTGCGAGGCGTCGGCGACGAACTGGCGCTGGCGGGCGAGCGTGGACTCCGTCTCGTTGCGGGCGGCGTCGAGCTCGCGGAGCATGCCTTCGAGCGTGCGCGCGAGCTCGGCCACCTCGTCGTCGGCCTGCGGCTGGGGGATCGTGACGGAGGGGTCGCGTGTGCGCGCGATCTCCGCGGCGCTCGAGGTGAGCGCGGCGATCGGCCTCATCGCCCGCCGCGCGATCAGCATCCCCGCGAGCAGCGCGAGCACGGTCCCGGCGAGCACGCCGAGCAGCAGCAGCAGCTCGACCCGGTGCGACCGTCGCCTCGGTCGGCCCGACCGGCCGCCGTACTGGATGATCACGTGCCCGTTCGGAGACGATCACGCCATCGCGTTCGGTCACCACGCTGAGCAGCGCGGTGACCACGCGGTAGCCGTCGACCGTCGCCACTTCCGAGCCCCGCGCCTCAGTTCCGGCCCGGGCGGACCGAGCGACGGGGCCACGCGGGGGTACTGGCGCGAGCACGTCCCCGGCGATCCCGAGGATGCGGATCGACGGCGTGGTCGCCGGGGTTGGCGAGCACGCGCAGTTCGGCGGTTGATCTGGAACGGCTCCAGCGTCACCCGCATCTCGCCGGGCAGCGCTTTCGGCGGTCTCCGAGACCTCGCGGTTGAAGTCGCTGCGTACGCGATGGACGGTCAGCGAGCCGATCACGACCGCGAACGCGCACAGGATCACGAACGTCAGCAGCGCCGAGACGCCCGCCAGGCGCGTGCGGATCGGCAGCCGGTCGAACGCCTCGGAGGCGCGCGCGAGCGCCCGCGCGGGCGCCGCGGCCCTAGGCGCGGAGGACGTAGCCGGCCCCCCTGATCGTGTGCAGCAGGCGCGGCTCACCGCCGGCCTCGAGCTTGCGCCGCAGGTTGGAGACGAACACCTCGATCGTGTTCGTGGTCGAGAACGGGTCATAGCCCCAGACCTCGTCGAGCAGGCGCTGGCGCGAGATCACGATCCGCTCGTTGCGCATCAGGTACTCGAGCAGCTCGAACTCGCGCTGGGTCAGCTCGATCGCCGCGCTCGCCGCGCGTGGACCTCGTGCGTGTCCGCGTTCAGCGAGAGGTCGCCCACGCGCAGCGGCGCCGAGCCGCGCGGAGGGCGGCGGCGCAGCAGCGCGCGCATCCGCGCCAGCAGCTCCTGGCGCTCGAACGGCTTGACGAGGTAGTCGTCGGCGCCCGCATCGAGTCCCTCGACGCGCGACTCGAGCGCGTCGCGGGCGGTCAGGATCAGGATCGGCACGTCGTCGTCCTGGCGCGCAGCGCGCGTGCCACCTCGAGCCCGTCGACCTTCGGCAGGCCGAGGTCGAGGATCACGAGGTCGGGGGCGAACGAGCGGCCCTGTTCCAGCGCGCCCTCGCCCGTCTGCGGCCGTGCGCACCTCATAGCCCTCCATCCGCAGCGAGCGCTGGAGGGCCTGGGCGATGTCCTCGTCGTCCTCGACGACGAGCACGCGGGGTGCACGAGCGAAGTCGTTCATGGTCTTTAACTAGCCGCGGCTTGTAAAGCGATGGTAAGGCCACCGGGGAGGTTCCGGGCAGCCGGCGTCGAAGTTGCGCGGGATGCCCGCATCGCGCAAGCCCGCACGCGCCCGTTCCGCCACGGCCCGGCGAGGCGCCTCGGCACGCCCGCGGGCACGCCGGCGCGCGCGTCGCCGCGGCGGCCTTCCGAGCACGCTGCGAGTCGGCCTGCCGCGGCTCCCGGTGCTCGACCAGCGCCAGCGCGACGTGCTCGGCCTCGCCCTGCTGGCCGCCGGCGTGTTCATGGGCTTCGTGCTGTACGGTCGGCTGGGACGGCGGCGGCGTCGGCCACGGCCTCGCCGTCGGGCTCGGACTGCTCGTCGGCCGCGCCCGCGACACTCGCGCCGATCGCCTTCGCCCTCGCCGGCGGGAGCCCTGCTGCTGCGACCGAGTGCTCCCCGCGCTGCGCCCGCTGCGGGCGGGCGCCGCTGCCTGTGCGCGGCGGTCACGCTCGCGCTCGCCGCCGGCACGCTCGGCCTCAGCTCCGGGCCCGCCAGGGCCGCGGGCGGCGTGGAGCTCCGCCCACCTGCAGAGCCACGGCGGCGCCGTCGGGGAGGCGCTGTTCCAGGCCTCCGACCGGCTCGTCCAGAACGTCGGGGTGGAGATCCTCGTCGTGTTCCTGCTGCTCGCCGGGCTGATCCTGCTCACCGGCGCGTCGCTCGCGAGCGCTGCGTGCCGCGGCGACCGGGAGCGGCATCCTCGACACGACGCCGGGTGCGCGCTGCGCGGCCCGGCCGGCCGCCCGGCGAGCGCGGCGGCGCCCTCGCCGGTCGCCGACGAGACACGCTCGAGCCGCTCGCCGACCCCGAGCCCGAGCGGCTGATCGTCCGCGCGACCCACGTCGAGGCGCCACCCCACGACTGGAGCGCCGAACAGGCGGCGCCCCGAGGACGAGCCGATCGCCGACGAGGACGAGGAGGAGCAGGAGCTCGCGGCCGTGGAGCCCGAGGAACCGGCCGCGCCGGGAGGCGACGGCGAGGAGGAGCTCACGGGCGTCGCCCGCGCCGACGCCGGACCAGCTGACCCCGCAGGGCCGCCTGCGCGGCGTCGTCACCGACGACCCCGACGTTCGCGTGGGAGCTGCCCGACGCCGGACGAGCTGCTGACCCGCTCGACCGGCGAGCAGAGCACAGCCCGACACCGCCGGCCAGGAGCGCATCGCCGGCGTCGCTGGTCGAGGCGCTCGGGCACTTCGGCGTCGAGGCGAAGGTGATCGGCACGGTCGCCGGGCCGCACATCACCCGCTACGAGCTGCGCCTGGCGCCGGGGACGAAGGTGGCGAAGGTCGCCCAGCTCAAGGACGACCTCGCCTACGCGCTCGCGGCGACCGACATCCGCATCCTCGCGCCGATCCCCGGCAAGCAGGCGGTCGGGCGTCGAGGTCCCGAACGCGCAGCGCCGGATCGTCCGCCTCGGCGACGTCTTCCAGGCGCCCCCGAAGGACTGGTCGCCGCTGACCGTGTGGCTCGGCAAGGACGTCGCCGGCAAGGCGATCGGCGCGGACCTCGCGAAGATGCCCCACCTCCTGGTGGCCGGCACCACCGGCGCCGGCAAGTCCGGTGCGATCAACGCGATGCTCTCGAGCGTCCTGCTGCGCGCCACCCCGCACGAGGTCCGGCTCGTGCTGGTGGACCCCAAGCAGGTCGAGCTCAACCACTACGAGTCGATCCCGCACCTGCTCACGCCGGTGATCACGAGCCCGCGGATGGCCGCCAACGCCCTCGCAGAACCTCGTCCGCGAGATGGAGCAGCGCTACGGGATCATGTCGCTGGCGCGGACGCGCGGCCTCGTCGAGCTCAACGCGACCCGCGCCAAGCGGGGCGAAGCCGCCGCTGCCTTACATCCTGTGCGTGATCGACGAGCTCGCCGACCTGATGATGGTCGCGCCGGCCGACGTCGAGGACTCGATCATCCGCCTCGCCCAGAAGGCGCGCGCGGTCGGCATCCACCTCGTGCTCGCCACCCAGAGCCCGCGCGTGGACGTGATCACGGGGATGATCAAGGCCAACGTCCCCTCGCGGATCGCCTTCGCGGTCTCCTCGCAGACCGACTCGCGCGTGATCCTCGACCAGAACGGCGCCGAGTCGCTGCTCGGCGCAGGGCGACATGCTGTTCAGCCCCGTCGGCAGCTCGCGCCTGCAGCGCATCCAGGGCGCCTACATCGACGAGGCCCAGATCGCCAGGCTGACCGACCTGTGGCGCCGCCAGGGCGAGCCGGAGCTGCGCGAGGAGCTGCTCGAGGAGGTCGAGCCGGCGCCGGAGGAGGGCGGCCAGGACGAGTTCGACCCCGACGAGGATCCGCTGCTGAGGGACGCGATCACGCTGGTGGCCGAGATGCAGACCGCGTCCACCTCGATGCTCCAGCGGCGCCTGCGCCTCGGCTACACGCGCGCGGGGCGGATGATCGACATGCTCGAGCGCCGCGGCGTGATCTCCGGCTACGAGGGATCGAAGCCCCGCCAGGTGCTGATCACCGAGGCCGACCTGCCGCGCGTGCTGGCGGCCCTCGGGGAGTCCGCAACGGCCGTCAACGACTAGCCTCTCTGCTCTCATGCCCGAGATCGGAGCAACGCTGCGCGAGGCGCGCATGCGCGCACGCATCGACGTGTCGGAGATCGAGGCCCAGACCAAGATCCGGGCCAAGTACCTGCGCGCGCTGGAGAACGAAGAGTGGGGCCTGTTGCCGGGCCCGACCTTCGTCAAGAGCTTCCTGCGCACCTACGCCCAGGCGCTCGGCCTCGACGGCAGGGCACTGGTGGAGGAGTACCGGCTCCAGGAGGAGAGCGGCGGCGAGACGTTCGAGCCGATCGTCTCCAAACCGAGGCGCCCGCGCGGGCGCACCCCCCGCAAAGGCCCCTCTCGCGGGTACATGATCGCCGTCAGCGTGATCGGCGCGGTGATCGTGCTGCTGATCGTCCTGCTCGCCGTCGGCGGCGGCAACTCGACCAAGACGAACACGACGACGAGCACAGCGAAGACCACCAGGCACCCCCGGACCCACCACGCCACCGCCAACGCCCGCGCGAGCCCGGACACGTTCGTGGCGCTGTCGCTGAAGCCGACGGCGGCGGTCTATGTGTGCCTGGTCGGCGACCACGGCCACATGCTCGATGCCGGGCCTCGAACTGCAGCCGGGGCAGAGCACGCGCGACCTACCATGCCAGGCGCTTCCTGATGACCCTCGGCAACAGCTCCGTGACGATGTACATCGACGGCCACCCCCGGACCGTCGCGCCCTCCAGCCAGCCGATCGGCTACTCGATCACGAAGGCGCGCGGGCGCCAGCCGCTGACAAGCGCCGAGATGCCGACGTGCAGCTGACCCCAGCGTGAGCGCCCGGGCGGGAATCGTCGTCACGGGCACCGAGGTGCTGACCGGACGGGTCAGCGACCGCAACGGCCCGTGGCTGGCCGAACGGCTGCGGGAGCTCGGTGTCGACCTCGCCTACACGACGATCGTGGGCGACCGCCCGCAGGACATGCTCGCGGCGCTCACGTTCATGGCCGGGGAGGGTCTGGACCTCGTCCTCACCAGCGGCGGCCTCGGCCCGACCGCCGACGACCTCACGGCCGAGGTCGTCGGATCCTTCCAGGGCCGCGAGATGGTGCTCGACGAGGCGCTCGAGGGACGGATCGCCGAGATCCTCCGCCCGCTCGCCAAACGCTTGCCCAACCTCGACATGGAGGCGATCCGGGCCGGCAACCGCAAGCAGGCGACGATCCCCACCGGCGCGACCGTGCTCGAGCCGGTCGGCACGGCCCCCGGTCTCGTGGTGGCGCCGCTGCCCGGCGCAGCCGGCCCCACCGTCGTCGTGCTGCCCGGCCCGCCGCGCGAGCTGCAGCCGATGTGGTCGCAGGCGCTCGAGACCGACGCCCTGCGGGCCGCGATCGAGGGAGCCACCGTCTACCGCCAGCGCACGCTGCGGCTGTTCGGCATCCCCGAGTCGGAGATCGCCGAGACCCTGCGGGCGGCCGAACGCGAGGGCATCCCCCTCGGGCAGATCGAGGTGACCACGTGCCTGAAACGCGGCGAGGTCGAGGTCGTCACGCGCTACGAGCCCCGGGCCGAGGGCGTCTACGACGCGTTCGCGGCGCTCGTCGCGCGAGCGCCACGCGGACACGCTCTTCTCCGACGACGGGACGCACCGTCGACGAGCAGGTCGCCGCCCTGCTGCGGAGCGTGCCTCGCTGACGGTCGCCACGGCGGAGTCGTGCACCGGCGGCCTGCTCGCCGGCGCGGCTGACCGAGCTGCCCGGCTCCTCGGACTACTTCAGCGGCGGCATCGTCGCCTACGCCAACGACGGCCAAGATCGCCCTCGCCGGCGTGCCCCGCCGAGCTGATCGAGCGCCACGGCGCCGTCTCCCAGGAGGTCGCCGAGGCGCTCGCCGACGGGTGCCCGCGAGCGGCTGCGGCGCCGACGTCGGCGTCGGCGTCACGGGCGTCGCCGGTCCCGGCGGCGGCACCGAGGAGAAGCCCGTCGGGCTCGTGTGGCTGAGCGTCGCCGACCGGCCTCGCGGCGAGCCGCTCACGCGCTCGCGTCAACCTGCCCGGCAGCGCGTGCGGACATCCGCGACCGCGCGACCACGGTCGCGATGCACCTGCTCCGTCGCGCGCTGCACGGCGGCCCCTGAGCAGCCTCGCCGGCGGCGCCGTCTGGCGCTAGCATCGCCCGCGGGGATGTCCCGCGGAGCCACAGCCCGGCTGTTCGTGGCCGTAGACCCGCCCGGGGAGGTCCGCGGTCGAGCTGGCAGCGTGGGCCCGGGACGCGGCCGCCGGCCTCGCCGGCCTCGCTGGCGGGGGCTCCCGCGGCGGGCCGGGTCGCTGCGGGTGCTCGACACCGAGCTCCTGCACCTCACCCTGTGCTTCCTCGGCATCCGCCCGGTGGCGGAGATCGACGCCCTCGCCGCCGCGCTGCCGGCGTGCGCGGGCCACATCGTGCGAGCTGTCGCTGGGAGCGCCGCTGTGGCTGCCGCCGCGGCGCCCGCGCGCCCTCGCGGTCGCGGTCCACGACGAGGACGGCGAGCTCGGGCGGCTGCAGGGGAGCGTGGCTGCGGCGCTCGCCTCCGTGAGCCGATGGGAGGCCGAGCGGCGGCGCTTTCGCGCCCACATCACCGTCGCCCGCATCCGGGGTGGGGGCGGACGCCGGGGAGCGGGCCCCCGCAGCGGTCCGCTGCCGCCCGCCACCCCGCCGTGCGCTTCGCCCCCGAGTCGCTGACGCTGTACCGCTCGTGGCTCTCCCCGGCCGGGGCCAGCTACGAGGCGCTCGCCCGGTGCGTCCTCGTCCCGGGCTGACGCCCGATGCGAACAGCTGTTCCGTCCGGGGCCGCCTCTACCTTTCAGCCTCCATCTTCGACCCCGGAGGAGTGCCGCATGTCCGTGACCGATCAGGAGAAGGCCGAGGAGAAGGCCGCCAAGGCGCGCGACGCCGCCCTTCAGGGCGCGCTCACGCAGATCGAGCGCGAGTTCGGCAAGGGCACGGTCATGCGCATGGGCGACGAGGGCGCGCAGGTGCGCTGCGACGCGATCCCCACGGGGGCGCTCTCGCTCGACCTCGCGCTCGGGATCGGCGGCGTGCCGCGGGGGCGCATCGTCGAGGTCTTCGGCCCGGAGTCCTCGGGCAAGACGACGCTGATCTACCACGTGCTCGCCGAGGCGCAGAAGCTGGGCGGGGTGTGCGCGTTCATCGACGCCGAGCACGCGATGGACCCGCTCTACGCGAAGGAGATCGGCGTCGACATCGACGAGCTGCTCGTCTCCCAGCCCGACTACGGCGAGCAGGCGCTCGAGATCGCCGACATGCTCGTGCGCTCCGGCGCGGTCGACGTGGTCGCGATCGACTCGGTCGCCGCGCTGACGCCGCGGGTCGAGCTCGAGGGGCAGATGGGCGACCAGACGGTCGGCGCGCAGGCGCGGATGATGTCCCAGGCGATGCGCAAGCTCGCGGGCAACCTCAACCGGACGCAGACGCTCTGCATCCTCACCAACCAGATCCGCGAAAAGGTCGGCGTCATGTTCGGCTCGCCGGAGACCCAGCCGGGCGGGCGGGCGCTGAAGTTCTACGCCTCCCAGCGCCTGGACATCCGGCGCATCGAGACGCTCAAGGACGGCACCGAGGCGGTCGGCAACCGCGTGCGCGTGAAGGTCGTCAAGAACAAGGTCGCCGCGCCCTTCCGCCAGGCCGAGTTCGACATCGAGTTCGGCAAGGGCATCTCGACCTCCGGCTGCCTGATCGACCTCGGCCTCGAGCACAACATCGTCGCGAAGTCCGGCGTCGTTCTTCTCCTACGGCAACGACCGCCTCGGCCAGGGTCGCGGCAACGCCAAGGCCTACCTCGACGAGAACCCCGCGGTGGCGAAGGAGATCGAAGAGAAGATCTACGCCGCGCTCGGCCTCGGCAAGGACCTCGTGACGCCGATCGAGCGCGACCGGGACGCGCCGCCGCCGATCGCCAGCGAACCGACTGTGGCTGCGGCATAGCGGCCACAAGCTCACGGGGGTCGGGCGGCGCGTGAACCGACGCCAGCTCCGGCTGTTGCGCCGAGTGCATCGGGGCCGGCTCTAGCATCCGGCTGGTGGAGGTGCGAGACGAGCGGCCCGGCGACGCGGACGCCGTGCGCGATGTGCACCTGCAGGCCTTCGGTGACTGGGGGCGTGTCGTAGGCGCTTTGGTCGATGACCTTCGGGTCGCGGTCACGGCTGGCGATGGCTTGTCGCTGGTCGCCGAATGCGACGAGCGCGTTGTCGGTCATGTGATGTTCACCGTCAGCCTGCTGGACGCCCCGTCGCGTCTCGTCGCAGTACAGGTGCTCAGTCCCCTGGGAGTGGCACGAAGTCATCAGCGCCGGGGGCTGGGCTCCGCGCTCGTCAGTCGAGGTCTGGCTGTGATGGGGGCACCTTGGTGTACGCAGACACGTTTTGGCGTCACGATGCCGTTGGTATTCGTGACTCCGGGTGATTCAACCGGTCCGGCGACGGCCGTGCGTGCGAATACCGTGGATGGCCGGCGAGCGTCTCCTGACGGCGCGCCACACTACTCTTCGCAGAGGCCTGAAAGCAGCGCCCGAGGAGCCCATCCACGTGCAATCGCAATACCACCTCACCACCTTCGGGTGCCAGATGAACGAGCACGACTCCGAGCGGATGAAGGGCATGCTCGAGTCGCTCGGCTACCGCGAGGCGCCGGCCCGGGAGGATGCGGACCTGATCCTGTTCAACACGTGCTCGATCCGCGAGTCGGCGGACAGCCGCTTCATCGCCCACCTCGGCGAGGCGAGGCGGCTGAAGCGGGAACGCCCCCAGCGCGTCGTCGGCGTGGGGGGTTGCTGGGCCCAGTCGGTCAAGGAGGAGGTCTTCGAGCGCTTCCCGTTCGTGGACGTGGCATTCGGGCCCGGACAGGTGCACACGTCTCGCCGAGTTCCTCACGAGCGACTCGCTGAGCGCGCAGGGCTACTTCGAGTTCGAGGGGTTCACCGGCCATCTGCCCGCCCATCGCGAGCGCCCCTTCCAGGGCTGGGTGCAGATCAGCGTCGGCTGCAACTGCCGCTGCGCCTACTGCATCGTCCCGTCCACACGCGGGCGCGAGGTCAGCCGCCCGCTGGACGAGCTGCGTCGCGGAGGTCGAGGCGATGGCCGCGGACGGGGTGCGCGAGATCACGCTGCTCGGCCAGAACGTCAACTCCTACGGGCGCGACCTGCCCGCGCCGGCGGAGGGCTGCGAGCGGGCGAGCTTCGCCGGGCTGCTGCGGCTGCTCGACGGCGTCGAGGGGATCGAGCGGATCCGCTACACGAGCCCGCACCCGAAGGACATGCGCGAGGACGTGATCCGCGCCCACGCCGAGCTTGCCAGCGTGTGCGAGCACATCCACCTGCCCCTGCAGTCAGGGTCGAGCCGGGTGCTGAAGGCGATGCGCCGAACCTACGACCGCGAGCGCTACATGCGACCGCGTCGCGATGATCCGCGAGCAGCTGCCGGACGCGGCGCTCACGACCGACATCATCGTCGGCTTCCCGGGCGAGACCGAGGAGGACTTCCGCCAGACCCTCGAGGTGGTCGAGGAGGTCGGCTACGACAGCGCCTTCACGTTCGTGTTCTCCCCCCGGCGCGGCACGGAGGCCGCCGCGATCGACCGACGGCCTCGTCCCGCACCCGGTCAAGGTCGAGCGCATGGAGCGGCTCGTCGAGGTGGTCCAGCGGCGCGCCCGCGAGCGCGCCCAGCGCTTCCTCGGCCGCACGCTCGAGGTGCTCGTGGAAGGGCCCTCCCGCACCGATCCCGAGCGGCTGCGCGGCCGCACCCGCCACAACAAGGTCGTCAACTTCCCCGGCCTGGCGCGGCCCGGGCGAGCTCGACCGACGTGCGAGATCCTCGCCGCCACCAGCCAGACACTCGCCGGCGAGGAGCGCCTGCTCGCCCGAGCCGGCTGAGCGCGACGCCCGCTCGCGGCGACGCCCGCGCCGCAGGACGCTAGGCGAGAGCCAGCACCGGCTCGCCGCTCGCGACGCAGACGCGGTTGCGCCCGCTGCGCTTGGCCCGGTAGAGGGCCTTGTCGGCGGCCGTGAACACGGTCTCGTAGTCGAAGCGTCCGGCCCGTTCGGAGGCGCCGACGCCGAGGCTCAGGGTGACCGCGACCTTCTCGCCGACGGTCTCGCCGCCGACAGCCGCGCGCAGGCGCTCCGCCAGCTCGAACGTCTGGCGGACGTCGGAGCCGGGGACGAGCACGAGGAACTCCTCGCCGCCGAGGCGGTAGGCGAGGTCGAAGGCCCGCAGCTCCTTGCGCAGCAGGTAGGCGATCTCCTTCAGCACCACGTCGCCCACCGCGTGGCCGTGGGTGTCGTTGACGGCCTTGAAGTGGTCCACGTCGGCGACGATCAACCCGACCGGCTCGCCGGTGATCACCGACTGCTGGCTCAGCTCCTGGACGCGCGAGTCGAGCGCCTTGCGGTTGAGCATCCCCGTCAGCTGATCGATGACGGCGTCGTTGCGGTGCTGGACGTCCGAGCGCATCAGGGGCATCGACAGCATCGCCACGCCGATGATCAGCGCGAGCGGAGCGACCACGAGGTCGGGGCTCGAGACCACGGCGCCCGCGTCCGCGCCGAAGCCCACTCCCAGAACGAGCGCGCTCGCGACGAGGACACCGGCGACGACACCCCGGGTCGAGAAGCGCGAGCTGAGCGTGATGACCGGGATCGCGAGCCACGAGAGGGCCGCCGCGCGCGGGCCGCCCTCGAGCCAGACCGCGCCGGCGATCGTGATCTCGCTGCCGATCCAGGCGGCGAACATGAGGTACTCCGGGCGCTCCACGCGGGGCAGGTATGCGTCGGCGAGCGCGAAGCAGGCCGCCGCAGGGCCCAGGAACAGCAGCGGCCACCAGCCGAGCCACGGCGCCATCGCCACGATCGCGACGGCGAGGATCGCGAAGGTCCGCCGTCGCACCGGCTTGACCAGGTCCTCCATGCCCATCAGCCGCTCGCGGTCGAAGTCGCTGCGACACAGCCACGATGTCCTGCTCGCCATCGGCTCAGGCGACGTTCTCGATGGGCCCCCGCTCATGTGTCTGGATTCGACCCACCGTCCACCCACGGTTAAGACGGCCAGAAGGACTGGACGTTCGTTGACCGGGGTGGCCGACGACCTCGGAGCCGGTCGTTGAGACACCGGCAAACGGCTGTCCGAAACGTATGCGAACATACGTTCGTGCGCTGGAGCAACCTCACCATGTCCGCGGAGGAGCAGCGCCCGCTCCCGGGATACCGCGACGACGCCGTCGTACGCCGCTTCGACGCGCCCGAGGCCCTCGACATGCGCTTCTACGAGGTTCGGGCCAAGTCGATCCTCAACCGCGTGCCCGCGAGCTCGCAGATGCCGTTCCGCTGGACGATCAACCCGTACAGGGGCTGCAGTCACGCCTGCAACTTCTGCTTCGCCCGTCCCACCCACCGCTACCTCGACTTCGACGCGGGCCGGGACTTCGAGCGCGAGATCGTCGTCAAGGTGAACGCCCCCGAGGTGCTGCGGGCCGAGCTCGCGCGTCCCTCGTGGAAGGGGGAGCACGTCGCGCTGGGGACCAACACCGACCCCTACCAGTGGGTGGAGGGCCGCTACCGGCTGATGGAGGGGATCTGGGAGGCGCTGCGCGACGCCGCGCAACCCCTGCTCGGTGCTGACGAAGTCGCCGCTGCTGCTGCGCGACCTCGACGCTCATGCTCGAGATCGCCGAGCGGAGCGAGCTTCAGCGCGTGCCTGTCGATCCCGACGCTCGACGAGAAGGCATGGCGTGAAACCGAGCCGCACACGCCGAACCCGCGGGCGCGCCTGGAGGCGGTCGCCGAGCTGAACCGCGCCGGGATCCCGACGGGCGTGCTGATCGCGCCGCTGATGCCGGGCATCAACGACGCTCCCGATCAGGTCGAGCCGCTGCTGCGAGGCGGCGCAGGAGGCCGGGGCGACGAGCATCGGCGGCATCGCCCTGCACCTGCGCGGCGAGGTCCGCGACGTCTTCATGGACTGGATGCGAGACCAAGCGCCCCGATCTCGTTGCCCGCTACGAGAAGCTCTACCGGCGCGGCGCCTACGCGCCGCAGAGCGAACGCGAGCGGCTCGCGGCGCTGGTGCGCCGCGGCGGACGCGCACCGGCGGCGTTCTGGCGCGGGCGCTCCGATCGCGCGGCCGCACGGGCCACGAGCAGCCACGCGCTGGAGCACGAGCAGCGCTCGGCTGTTCTGATCGCGGGCCGGCGGCGAGGACGCTCAGCGTTTGGCGGCGCTGGCCCGCCGCCACGTGCGCGGGCGATCTCGTCGGAGCCCAGCCGCCGCGCGCCGCGCCGCCGGCGAGCTCGGGCGCGAGGCCGGCGAACGCCGCGCCGGCCCGCAGTGAGAGCGGCGCCACGTCGACCTCGCCGCGGTTGCGCTCGATCGCGTTGACGACCGCCCGCGCGACGTCCTCCGGCGTGCGCGTGCCGACGCCCGGCGGCAGCTCGCACGTCGGCGTCGGCGAACATGCCGGCGTCGCTGATGAAGCCCGGGAAGATGGCGCGAGACGCCCACGCCGCTGCCGTGCAGGTCGGCGCGCAGCGCTGCGGCGAAGCCGCGCAGGCCGAACTTCGTGGCGTTGTAGACCGAGGCGCCGGGCGTGGTCGCCTTGCCCGCGAGCGAGGAGATGAACACGAGATGCCCGCGCCCGCGCTCGACCATCGCCGGCACGAGCAGCGCCGGGCGAGCACGATCGGGGCGCGCAGGTTCACGTCCAGCGCGCGGTCGATCTCCTCGACGGTGAAGGTCTCGAGCAGGCCGCACGCCGGCAGGGCGGCGTTGGCGACCAGGATGTCGACCTCGCCGGCCTCCGCGCGCCAGCCGCTCGACCTCGCTCGCTCGGTGTCAGGTCGACGGCGAGGGCTCGTCGCGCCGAGCTCCTCGGCAAGCGGCTCGAGCACCTCCGCGCGCCTGCCGCGTCAGGAGCAGCGCCGCGCGCCGGCGCCGGCGAGCGCCCTCGCGATCGCGCCGCCGATGCCGCCGGTCGCACCCGTCAGCAGGGCCGTGGAGCCCGCGATCTGCACCGTCACCCTACGCATTCGACCAATCAAGGATCGGCCGGTCGGGCGGCGCCCAGCGGGCGCCGAGCTGTGAGCCTTGCGGGGATGGAGGTGATCGCGCTGTTCGGGCCCACCGGGGTCGGCAAGACCGCGGTCGCCGTCGCGCTCGCCGAGCTGTTGCGGGCCGCGGGGGAGGACCCGGTCGCCGTCTCGGCCGACGCGCTGCAGGTCTACGCCGGGCTCGAGACGCTGACCGGGGTCGCCTCGCGCGGCCGAGCAGGCGCTGCTCGAGCACCGCCTGGTGTCGTTCCTGCCGATCGACGCGACCTTCAGCGTCGGCCAGTACGCCGAGCTCGCCCACGCCGAGATCGACGACCTGCTCGGCGCGGGCGGCCGCCCGATCGTCGTCGGCGGCACCGGCCTGTACCTGCGCGCCGCGCTGACCGAGCTCGACCTGCGCCCGCCGCCGCCGGAGGGGGTGCGCGAGCGCTGGACCGCCGGAGCTCGAGCGGCGCGGCCCGCGCGGCCCTGCACGCCGAGCTCGCCGCCGCGCGCCGCTGGGCGGCGGCGGCGATCGACCCCGAACGACCGCCAGCGGATCGTGCGGGCGCTGGAGCTGCTCGACCTCGGCGAGCTCGAGCCGCCCGAGGGCCCCTCGCAGCTCTGGAGCGCGGAGATGCGCCACCCGACGCTGCTGGTCGGCCTGACGATGGAGCGCGAGGCGCTGTACGCGCGGATCGACGCCCGCGTCGAGCAGATGCTCGCGGCCGGGGCCGTCGAGGAGGTCGCGCGCGCCCACGCCGCGGGCGCCTCTGCGACCGCGCGCAAGGCGCTCGGCTTCGAGGAGCTGCTGGCCGGCGACGTCGAGGCGATGAAGCGCCGCACCCGCAACTACGCCCGGCGCCAGCTGACGTGGATGCGCAAGCTCGCCGGGCGTGCGCGTGATCGACGTGACCGGCACGCGAGCCCGGCCGTCGGTCGGCCGCGCGAGATCCTAGACTCCCGCCCGCGATGAGGTTCGAGAAGTGGCAGGCGCTCGGCAACGACTACCTGATCCTCGAGCGGGACGAGCTCCCGTTCGAGCTGACCCCCGCGCGCGTGCGCCTGCTCTGCGACGGGCCACTTCGGCGTGTGCGCCGACGGCGTGCTGCTGCTCTCCGCGCCCGCCGACCCGAACGCGCGTGGCCGACCTGCGGATCTTCAACCCCGACGGCTCGGAGGCCGAGCTGTCGGGCAACGGCGCCCGCGAGGCGATCCTGTACCTGCGCCGGCGCGGCTGGACCGATCGCGAGCAGCTTCGTCGATCGACACCGCCGCCGGGGAGATCCGCCCGACGATCACCGGCCCGGACACCTGCCGCGTGGACATGGGCCGCGCGAGCCTCAGCTCGAGGACTTCCCCGGCGGCCCGCCGGACGGGCGCGGCGAGCATCGCAGGCCGCCGGGCGCACGTGGCGCTTCCAGCACGTCTCGATCGGCAACCCGCAGTGCGCGATCCACGTCGACACGCTCGAGGCAGCTCGAGGCGCTCGACCTCGCGCTCGCTCGGGCCCGCCGATCGAAGCGCACCGCGCCGCTTCCCGAACCGCACGAACGTCTCCTGGTACACGGAGCTCGATGCCGACGGAGCCCCGAGCGCATCCGCGCGCGGATCTTCGAGCGCGGGGTGGGGGAGACGCTGTCCTCGGGCACCGGCGCCAGCGGCGCGGCGGTCGCCCACGTCCGCGCCGCCGCCACGGGCGGAGACGACGCGCGCACCGGTCCTCGCGGGTGACGGTCGTGCTCGACGGCGGCGAGCTCGAGGTCGAGGTGGGCGCGGACCTGCGAGATCAACCTGACAGGCTGGGCGCGGCCCGTGTTCGACGGGCAGCCTCAGCGAGGAGTTCGAGAAAGGAGCTGCATGAGACCGAGTAAGCGCCTGGAGCGCATCCCGCCGTACGCCTTCGCCCAGCTCGAGCGCAAGATCGCCGACAAGCGGGCCGCCGGGGTCGACGTGATCAGCCTCGGCATCGGCGACCCCGACCGGCCGACGCCGCCGCTGATCGTCGAGGCGATGCAGGAGGCGGTGACCGAGCCCGAGACCCACCGCTACCCCTCCAACCGCGGCCGCGAGGACTTCCGCGGCGCGGTCCGCGACTTCTACGAGCGGCGCTTCGACGTCGAGCTCGACCCCGAGCCGCGAGATCATCCCCGCGATCGGCGCCAAGGAGGCGATCTTCAACCTCAACCTCGCCTTCCTCGACCCCGGCGACTACGCGCTCGCGGCCGACCCCGGCTACCCCGTCTACACCGGCGGTCCGTGGCTCGCCGGGCGCCGAGCCCGTGCTGATGGCGCTCGAGCCCGAGCGCGGCTTCGTCCCCGACCTCGAGGCGATCGACGAGGAGGTCCGCGCGGCGGGCGAAGCTGATGTACCTGAACTACCCCAACAACCCGACCGGCGCGGTCGTGCCCGGAGGGCTTCTTCGAGCGGGTGGTCGAGTTCGCGCGCGCCAACGACATCCTCGTCGTGCACGACAACGCCTACTCGGAGATCGCCTTCGACGGCTACCGCGCGCCGTCGTTCCTCGCCACCCCCGGCGCCAAGGAGGTCGGGCATCGAGGTCTTCTCGCTCTCCAAGGGCTACAACATGACCGGCTGGCGCTGCGCGGTCGTGGTCGGCAACGCCGAGGCGCTCGCAGACCTACTGGCGGCTGAAGACGAACATCGACTCGGGCCTGTTCGAGGCGGTCCAGCTGGCCGGGGTCGCCGCGCTCTCGCCCGAGGCCGACGCCGAGGTGGCCTCGATGAACGAGCTCTACCGCCGCCGGCGCGACCTCGTCTGCGACGCGCTGCGCGAGATCGGCGTCCACGTGCGCCCGCCGCACGGCACGATCTACGTGTGGGCGCCGGTGCCCGAGGGCTTCGACGAGCTCGGCCGCCTACTGCGAGCACGTGCTCGAGCAGGCCGCCGTGGTGCTCTCGCCCGGGCGCGATCTACGGGCCGGCCGGGGAGGGCTGGTTCCGGATCTCGCTGACGACGCCCGACGAGCGCCTGCTCGAGGCGGTGCGAGCGGCTCGGCGGCTCGCCGGAGGTCCTAGACTGGGTGGTGGATGGATAGGAGCCGCACGGCCGTAGCGCCGAGACGCACACTCAGACCGTGCCGCCACGAACGGCAACGCAGCCGCGCGCACGCCAGCGCGCGTTCTGCATCGCGGCCCTGCCGGAGGGGGAGGACCTCGCGGAGCTCGCCGAGCTGCTGCGCACGGCCGGCGTGGCGGTCGTCGGCGAGCTGGTCCAGCGCCGCGAGCAGCCGCACCCGAACACCTACCTCGGCCCCGGCAAGGTCGCCGAGGCGAAGCGTCGCCGCGCAGGCGTGCGACGCCAACCTGATCGCCTGCGACGACGAGCTGACGCGCCCGCCAGGAGCGCAACCTCGAGGAGGCGCTCGGCCTGCCCGTCGTCGACCGCACGACGGTGATCCTCGACATCTTCGCCTCCCACGCGGGCAGCGCCGAGGGCAAGCTGCAGGTCGAGCTCGCCCAGCTCGAGTACAACCTCGCGCGCATGCGCGGCCTGTGGAGCCACCTCGAGCGGCTGGGCGGCGGCATCGGCACGCAGGGGCCCGGGCGAGACCCAGATCGAGACCGATCGCCGCCTGGCGCGCGACCGCATCGCGACGCTGCGCCGGCGCCTCGAGCACGTGAAGGGGACGCGCGCGGTCCAGCGCGCCGAGCGCGAGCGCGCGGCGCTGCCGACGATCGCGCTGGTCGGCTACACCAACGCCGGCAAGTCGACGCTCCTGAACGCGCTCACGGGCGCCGAGGTCGGTGTGCGCGACCGGCTCTTCCACACGCTCGACCCGACCACGCGCACGCTGCGACTGGCCGGCCGGCCGTACCTGCTGACCGACACCGTCGGCTTCATCAGCAAGCTGCCCCACCAGCTGGTCGACGCCTTCGGCGGCGACGCTCGAGGAGACCCGCCGGGCCGAGCTGCTCGCTGCACGTGCTCGACGGCTCCGCGCCGGAGGAGCAGCGCGCAGATCATGCGGCGCTCGGTCGAGCAGACGCTCGAGGAGATCGGCGCCGGCGAGCGCCCGCGGCTGCTGGTGCTCAACAAGGTCGACCTGCTCGACGACGACGCGCGCGAGGAGCTGCGCCTGCGCCACCCCGACGCGGTGCTCGTCAGCGGCGCCACCGGCGAGGGGCTCGAGGAGCTCGGCGAGCGCATCGAGCGCGAGCTCCTGCACACGCTGCGCCCGGTCGAGCTGCTGGTTCCCTACGCCGACGGCGGCAGCCTCGCCGAGCTGCACGAGCTCGCCGGCGAGGTCAGCCGCGAGGACACGCCCGAGGGCGTGCGCGTGCGACGCGCTCGTGCCCGCCCGTCTGGCCGGGCGCTTCGCGCGCTTCGCGCGTGGCGTCCTAGCGACGCCTAGCGATCGTCGCCGCTGCCCGAGAGCACCCCGCGGCGCTGGCGCGAGAGCAGCTTCTCGAGGTTCTGCCGCGGCGATCGTCGTCGAGATCGAGGTCGAGCTCGCTGGCGAGCTGCGCGACGTACCAGAGCACGTCGCCGAGCTCCTTCGCCATCGCCGCCCGGCGCTCCGTCGCTGACGACTGCCCGCCGTCGTCGCGGATCGCCTTCTTGGCGTGCTCGGCGACCTCGCCCGCCTCGCCCGCCAGGCCCGAGCGCCGGGTAGGCCAGCCACGCCTCGCGCGGGATACTCGGCGGTGCGGCGCGAACAGGCGCTGGTACTCGGAGAGCTCCATCAGCCGATCCTACGGTGCTCGGACCGGTGCTCGGCGCCGGATGCCGCGACTGCGGCGACGGCCCGCTACAGCCCTGCGGCGCGGCGGGCGTCCGCGTGCGCCTCGCGCTCGAGCCGTCGTCGAGCGGCGCGAGCTCGCCGGCGTCGAGGCCCGAGCGCCCGGGCGATCAGCCAGTCGGCGAACCACACGTTCTTCGGCAGCAGCGGGCCGTGCAGGTAGGTGCCGATCGTGTTGCCGCTGCGCGCGCCCTCGAGGCCGCTGCGACCGTCGTTGCCGTGACCCGCGAGCACGCGTCCGAGCGGCTCCTGGCCGGCGCCGAGGCACGGTGCGCCCGCCGTGGTTCTCGAAGCCCGCGAGCACGCGTCGGCGCGCTCGGCGGCCGCGGTCGTCGAGGCGGCAGACCTCGATCGCGACGTTGCCGATCAGCCGCGGGCCGGCCTCGCGCACGGTGTGCACGTCGAGCAGCCCCACGCCCGCGATCTCCTCGGCTGCCGAGCGTGTAGGAGCGCCCGAGCAGCTGGTAGCCGCCGCACACGCCGAGCACGACCGCCCCTCGTGCCGCCGCCGCGTGCAGCGCCTCGCGCTTGCTGTCGCAGCAGGTCCTCGGCGCACAGGCGCTGGTCGCGGTCCTGGCCGCCGCCGAGGTAGAAGAGGTCGTGGGCGTCGGCGTCGAGCGGCTCGCCGAGGCCGCTGCGCGGCGAGCTCGAAGCCGATCCCGCGCCACGCGCAGCGCCGCTCGAGCACGAGCAGGTTGCCGCGGTCGGCGTAGATGTTCATCAGGTCCGGGTAGAGCGCGCAGACGCGCAGCGCGGCGCCGCTGCTGCTCGGGGTCGAGCTCAGACACGGAAGACCACCACCATCGCTGCCGGCGTGCTCGGTCGTCGTCGGGGATCGCCAGCCGCGGCAGCCGGCTGCAGGCCGCGCGCGCCGCGCCCTCGGCTCTCGAGGCCGGAGGCGTCGAGCTCGAGCCACGCTCGGACGATCGCGGCGCTCCGCGGCGCTCGCGGCGCGCCGTCGCGCGGCGAGACGATCAGCCGCTCGCGCTCGATCGTGATCGTGCGCGCGCCGACGCGGCACCGCGGTCGGGCGTGCTGAGTAGCAGTCGCCCCGTCGACCCACATGCGCTCGGCGGCGGCGCGATTCTCGCCCGCGGCGCAGTCGAACGGCTCGAGCTCGGTGACGATCGCGCAGCGCGAGCAGCGCGCCCGGGCGCAGGTGGGCGCGGGCGCCTTCGCAGAAGCGCGACCCGCCCGCCGAGCGCCGCCGAGCAGCTGGATCGTCTGCATCGGCACGACGCACAGCGCGAAATCCGTCGCGCCAGCGCGAGCGCGCGGGCGTCCGCGCGACCGCCTGCACCTCGAGCTCCTCGCCCGGGCGCGCTCGCGCAGCGCCTGCCGAGCAGCCGGTGTCGAGCGTCGACGGCCGTGACCGTGTGCCCGGCGCGCGCGAGGTCGAGCGCCACCCGGCCCGTGCCCGCGCCGACGTCGAGGACGCGCGCCCGTCACCGTGCTCGCGGTCGGCTCGATCCGCGAGCTCGAGCCACAGCGGCAGGTCGGCGCGGTAGGAGCCGCACTCGAGGTCGTGCCAGATGGCCGCGGGTCACCGGCGGGACTCGGCCAGCGCCTCACGGCCACCTCGCTGTCGCTGCTCACGACCATGCGCTGCTCGCCTCCCCGCGCGCGACGAGCAGCTCGCGCAGCGCGAGCATCGCGGTGTAGGTCGGCAGCGCATACAGCGGCGCCGCCGCGTCCGCGGGGCGGTCCGCGACGGCGGCTGCGAGCGCCCCGCGGCAGCTCGGCCTGCACGCGGATCCGCTCGGGCTCGATGCCCGCGTACTTCAGCCGCGCCGCGAGGTCGGCGCGCGGGTGCCGCTGCAGGTCACGCGGCGGACCCGGCCGGCGAGCAGCTCGAAGTCGGCGTCCCAGATCCAGGAGACGTCGCGGCCGTCGGCGATGTTGTCGTTGAGCACCCCCAGCAGGTCGTGCTCGCCCGGCTCGAGCGCGAGCGTGCGCAGCACCTCGTTGGCGCCGGCCGGGTTCTTGACGAGCAGGATCCGCAGCTCGCGCGCGCCGGCGCCGCGCGAGCGCCGAGCCGACAGCGTCACCGTCTCGGCGCGCCCGAACGCGGCCCGCGTCGCGCTCAGGCCCGCGACGATCGTCTCGAGCGGCGACCTCGAGCGCGGTCGCGAGCGCCGCGGCGGCGAGCGCGTTGTAGACGTTGTAGAGGCCGGGCAGCGCGAGCGCGACCTCGGCCTCGCCGGCCGGCGTGCGCAGCGTGAAGCGCGCGCCGCGGACCCCTTCGAGGCGCACCTCGCTCGCGCGCACCGCGGGCTGCGGGCCGGCGCCGGCCGCAGCTCGGGCAGTGGTAGTGGCCGAGGTGGCCGAGGTAGACGGCGTCGAACACGTACGGCGCGCCGCAGCGGCGGCAGTGCTTGGCGTCGGCGGCGTGGGCCATGCCGGCGAGCGCCAGCGAGTCGTCCTCGACGCCGAAGTAGAGAGCGTCCGCTGCGCTCGCGGCCGAGGTCGGCGATCAGCGGGTCGTCGGCGTTCAGGACCAGCTTGCGCGCGTCGCCCGCGCGAGCACCCGCGGCCCAGCTGTCGGCGATCGTCTCGAGCTCGCCGTAGCGGTCGAGCTGGTCGCGGAACAGGTTGCCGAGCAGGATCGCCCGGGGCTGCAGCTGCGGCGGCGAGCGTCGCGAGCCACAGCTCGTCGACCTCGAACAGGCCGAGCTCGCCGGCGATGCGCGCCGCCGGGCCGCGGCGGCCTGAGCAGCGTGGTCGGCGATCCCGCCGGCCATGTTCGCGCCGGCCTGGTTGTGCACGAGTCGTGATCCCCGCGCGCTCGAGGATCGCCGCGGCCATCGCGGCCGTCGTCGTCTTGCCGTTCGTGGCCGAGATCAGCACGCTGCCGCGCCGCAGGCGCGCGCCGAGCGTCGGCGATCGCGTCGGGCTGCAGGCGCATCAGCAGCCTTCCCGGCGCGCTCGTGGCGCCGCCGCCCCGCAGGCGCGAGAGCGCCCCGACGGCCCGGGCGAGCGCGAGCTTCGCCGTGCAGGGTCGCGGCTCGCATCAGGCGCTGCTGACGGCCGGCGAACGGGCGAGTCGGGCCGCCGTCGTGCGCGGAGTCAGCATCGTGATCGCGCCCCGGCAGCGCGCGCACGCGCACGGGCAGCTCGCCGATCGGGTCGCCGTCGGCGTACATCGTGAACGGGCGGTCGGCGGTGACCGCGACCTCGCGCGGCGCGGAAGACGTGCACGCACGGCTCCTCTGCACGTGCGTGCCGCTGAACACCTTCGGCAGGATCCGCGTCAGGAACCTGAGCTTGCTGACGTTCTCGAGGACCACGACCTCGAGCAGGCCGTCGTCGAGCATCGCGCCGGGCGCCGCGCGCATGCCGCCGCCGTAGGCCTTGGAGTTGGCGGCGCCGATCGAGTAGGCGGTGAAGCGTGTGGCGCTCGCCCGGCGGGTCGAGCTCGATGCTCGAAGCGCGCCGGGCGCCACGAGGCGAGCGCCCGCAGGGCGCCGTAGGCGTAGACGAGCCCGCCCGAGCCACGGCGGCGCCTCGTTGGCGATCCGGTTCGCGTCGCTGTCGAAGCCCGACCGAGGCGATGCCGACGAAGGCCCGCCCGCCGGCGGCTCCCGTCGCGAGCGTCGACGAAGCCGAGGTCGACCGGGCGCGTGTGTCCGGCGGCGATCACGCGCGGCGGCGCCGGCGGGATCCTCGGGGATGCCGAGCACGCGGGCGAGGTCGTTGCCGCGGCCGCCCGGGATCACGCCGAGCACGGCTCCCGGCAGGCTCCCGCAGGGCGTCGGCGAGCACGCCGATCAGGCCGTCGCCGCTGAGCACGACGATCGTCTCGCCGCGAGTCGCCGCCTCGCGCGCCGAGCTCGCGGGCGTGGTCGAGGTCGCGCGTGTCGACCGCTGCGGACCTCAGCCCGTGCGCGCGCAGCGCGCGCTCGGCGACCGGCGCCAGCCGGGCCGCCTTGCCGCCTCCGGCGGACGGGTTGACGATCAGGCAGACGGGTGCTGGCACGGCGGAGGCCTCGTGTCGCTCGCGGCCGTCGGCTCGGGGCGTGCTACGTGGACGCCTGCGCGCGCGCCCTGGTCGCGCCGGCGCCTGCCGATCGCGGCGGCGATCGCGAGCGCCGCGATCACGACGAACAGGCCGAGCAGGATGCCGGGCGCAAGGCCGAGCCCCCGAACGGCAGCGAGACCAGCTCGACGATGCCGAGGCCGACGGCGAGCAGGGCGATGACCAGGATCAGGATCAAGAGGATGCCGCGCATGCGCGCGAGGATGCCGGCGCGAGCGGGCGGGACCAGCAGGCCCATCGCGCGCAGCGCGAACATCTGGCGCCCGCTCGGGGGCGTCTGGCCGAGCCGCTCGACGGCGTCCTTGAGGTCGCCGGCGCGCCGTTCGGCGAGCGCCAGCGAAGCGTCGGCCATGCGCCGGATCTGCATCCGCTCCTGCGGGCGGGCGGCGGCGATCGCGCGCTGGAAGTAGCCGCGGGCGGCCTCGGCGTCGAAGCGCTCGGAGGCGCGCGCGCCGAGGATCGCCATCGCGGCGGACTTGTATTTGGTCTCGGCCTCGAGCTCCTCGTCGGAGCGCTGCTCGAGCGCCTGGATCGCCTCGAGCGCCGCCGCGCTGCTCGATCCGGATCTGCCGCTGTTTGGGAGCCATCGGCCGCCATTCTAGGGGTCGGGCCGACGACCCGCGCCGGCGCACGCCGCTGTCACGTCGCACGCACTGGATCGCCCGCGGCGGCGGCGCTATGCTCGCTGCGTGTCCAGCTGCGAGGAGCGGATCCTTCCGGGCGCCGGCCCGGCGACTCGTGGCGTGCCTGTGGATGCTGCTCGCGCTCGCCGCCGCGGCGGCGCCGGCCGCGACGGCCGTCGGGCTGAACAGCAACAACGCGCTCAGCGAACTGACAGAGCGGCGGGGCCGAAGCGGAATCCCAGACGGCGACGACCGCCACGACGAAAACGACGAGCGTCGAATCCTCGACGAGCTCCTCGACGTCGCGCACGTCTGATCCTCGGCGATCGGGGCCGCGGTCGCTGCTGCTCGCCGGGATCGCGATCGTGATCGTGCGGGACGCCCGCGGGTCGCGCCGGCGGGAGACAGCCGACCTGATCGAAGCCCGGGCCGGCCACGACGCCGCCGTGCGCATGCGCAAGCGTCGCGCGAAAGCAAAGGCCGCGCGCGCGCAGCGCAAGCGCAACCGCTGACGCGCCGCGAGCTCGCGGCCTCAGGCGGTCCGGCCGACGCGACGGCGCTGCTGCGCACGTTCGTCCGCACTCGCGGCGGGGGCGGGGGGAGGGCGAGCCGTGCGGGCCACGCCGTGGCCGGCGCGGTAGCGGGCTGCGCGGGTGCGGGTCGCGGCGGGCCGCCGGGGAGCGCCTTCGAGCCGCCGTCCTCTTCGGATGAGTCGGGCACGTCGGCGCGCGCATCGCCTCGTCGTCGCGGAACGGCATCCACAGCATCAGGCCCGCGACGGGAGCTTGACGAGCGCGGCCAACAGCACGATCCAGATCCAGAGCGGCATCTACCGGCGATGGTACTACTGCGGTGTGGGATCGCAAGCGCAGTTGAAGCTCGAGGAGCTGGCGGAGGAGATCGTCGTCTGCCGGCGCTGTCCGCGGCTGGTCGCCTGGCGCGAGCAGGTGGCCCGCGAGCGGCGCGCCGCGTTCGCGCGAGGAGAGCTACTGGGGACGGCCCGCTTCCGGGCTTCGGCGACCCCGCCGCGCGCGTCCTCGTGCTGGGGCTCGCGCCCGCGGCGCACGGCGCCAACCGGACGGGGCGCATGTTCACGGGCGACCGCTCGGGCGACTTCCTGTTCGCGGCGCTGTGGCGGACGGGCTTCGCCAACCAGCCCGTCTCGCGCGCGGCGCGACGACGGGCTGCGGTTGCGCGACACGTGGATCACGGCAGCCGTGCGCTGCGCGCCGCCGGCCAACCGGCCGACGCCCGCTCGAGCGCGACACGTGCCTGCCCTGGAGCGTCGCGCGAGCTCGGCCTGCTCGACGGCGTGCGCGTGGTCGTGTGCCTGGGCGCGTTCGCGTGGGACTGCCGCGCTGCGCCTGCTCGGCGAGCTCGCAGCGGCCCGGTTCGGCGCCGCCGCGCGCCGCGGCCACGCTTCGGCGCACGGCGCCGAGCACGAACTCGGCGAGCCGGATCGCTGCTCGGCTGCTATCACCCGAGCCAGCAGAACACGTTCACCGGCAAGCTCACCGAGCCGATGATCGACGCCGTGCTCGAACGTGCGCGGATCCTCGCCGACGGCGACGCCGCCGCGCGCTAGCCTCCTCTTGAGAGTGGGATACGTCCGGCAGCTGGGAGGTCTCCGATGAAAAGCCCGATCGCAGCAATCGCAGGGGCGGCAGCGGCTCTGATCGCCTCGAGCATGCTGGGCGTCGCCGCGGCGGAAGCGCCGACGACGACGAGCCTGCGCACGGTGAGCGTCGAGGGCGTCGCGTCGCAGCCCCTCGCACAGGGCGCAAACGCGGCGACCGCCACGGGGGTCTACCGGCAGGCGATGGCGGCAGCCGTCGCGGACGGCCAGGCGAAGGCCGAATTCCTCGCGGCGAAGGTCGGAGCGACGCTCGGTGTCGCCCAGAGCGTGGCCGAGGGCGGCGGCGGGATCTCATGCACCGGCGGCGGCGAATCGGGCTACGTCCAATACGAAGGCGAACAGCCCGACTTCGGCTACGCCCAGCAGGTTGGAGGGATCGCTGCCCCGGCGGCGGCCCCCGTCGTGGCCGGGGCGCCGAGCGGCACGAGCTCCAAGCCGCGGCCGCGCAAGAAGAAGAAGCACCGCACGACCCCGGCCGTGAAGGCCGCAGCGACGAGCTGCAGCTTGAACACCCAGGTGAGCGTCATCTACACGCTCGCCTAGAGCGGGCAGTTCCCGGCCGGAGCGGTGCGAAGACAGGGCGCGAAGCCCCCAGGGGCGGCGACGGCTAACCTGGCGCCGTGCCCTACAGCACCGTCGATGCCAGGCAGCGTCTGTTGGACGCGCTCGCCGTGGCCGCGGATCAGCTGGGCCTCGCGGTCGCGTCGCTGACCGAGGCCTACGAGCAGCTCGACGAGAACACCGCAGACCGGCTCGAGCGGGACCTCTTCCGGCCCGTCCAGTCGGCCTACGGTCGCGCCCAGCGCACCCACACCCAGTTCGCCACCCGCCACGATCTCCCGCCGCGCAGGTTCGCCGCCCCGGCCGCAGGCGCTCCGGCGCGAGGCGTCAAGGGGCTGATCGAGCGGTCCGTGCAGGAGGTCGAGGAGGCCGACCGCGAGCTCGCGGACCTGCAGGACTCGATGCTGCCCGTGGAGGTGGGGGACGCCGAGCTGCGGGCGGACCTCGAGAAGATCCGCACCCTGCTCGATCACACGAGGACGCACGCCCGCGAGTTGGTCAGGACGTTCGGCCGCTGAGGCCGGACGCCGGCGGCTCAGTCGACGGGGGCGCCGTTCGCCGTCAGGGCGACCTCGATGTTCCCGCGGGTCGCGTTGGAGTAGGGGCACACCTCGTGGGCCGCGCGGACGAGGTCGACGGCTGTGCCCGCGTCCTGCACCCCCGGGAGGGTCACGTCGAGACCGACCGCGAGCACGAAGCCGCCCTTGCCATCGGGTGAGAGCGAGACGGCCGAGTCGATCCCCACGTCGCCCGGATCGACCTTGGCACGCCTGGCGACGACCCCGAGCGCGCCCTCGAAGCAGGCCGCGTAGCCGACCGCGAACAGCTCCTCCGGATTCGTGCCGTCGCCGGCGCCGCCCATCTCGACCGGCAGCCGCAGGTCGACCTCGAGGACCCCGTCGGCCGTGCGGCCGTGGCCCTCGGCGCGTCCCCCCGTCACGTGCGCCTTCGCTGTGTACAGGATGTTCGCCATCACCACGCCCTTCCTCCCGATCGGTTGCGGCTGATCGTATGCGAAAGGCACCGGCCGTCCTGGTCAGTCCTCCTCGATCACCCCGATCCCCAGCGCGCCCGCCCAGGTTCCGGCCATCGCGACGATGTCCGCCCACTCCATCGTCGACCCCCTGAGGCCCTCCGCGCCCCGGATCCCGGTGAGGTCGCAGCCGCGCAGCTCGCAGCGCTGCATCCGCGCGCCCGTGAAGTCGGCAGAGCGCAGGTCGCAGTCATGGAAGCGCACGCTGTCCAGGTGGGCCTCGACGAAGTCGCTGCCGGCGAGGAGACAGGCGTCGAACGTGACCCGCTGAAGGCGGCTGGCGCTGAACGACGCCAGATCCACGCGAGAGTCCTTGATCGTGACATCTCGCACGAGCGCGTCGACAAGGGCCGCGCCGGTCAGGCGACATCCGTCGGCGAGCACGCGCAGGGCGCTCGCACGCGGTGCACGCACGTTCGCGAGGTCGCAGCCCGTGAGCCTGACGTCGGTCAGGCGCAACTGCTCCAGGCGCGAGCCCGACAGCTCGACCGAGGCGAGGACGGAGGACTCCAGGGAGACGCCGCGCGCGTTCTGAGATGGGAGCCGCACGCCGGTGAGCTCGACCTCGGCGAGGACGGCGTCGTGGCCGAGCGGCTCGACCTGGTCGTAGAGCTGGAGCTGCGGCGGGAGCTCCGGGGCGCTCGGGGCCGCGACGTCGGGCATCACCTGCCACTTCAGCAGGAAGGAGCCGGCGGGGTCGGCGTGGGACGTCGCGGGGAGCCTGGAGACGGGGCCGTTTCACCGGCTGGTTGACATAACATCGATTATCGAGCGCAACAAAGGGGGGTCGCGCCCGGACACGGGTGGCCCCGGGGCGGCTCGACTCAGCCGAGCTTGACGGGCTTGCCTGCCAGCTTCATCTGCGGATAGCGCAATCCGATGCCTCGCCGGTCGACTCGCAGCGTGTGGAGATCGAGTTGGAGTGTGAGCACCGTGCCCGTGCTCGACTGTCCCGGCGCGCCGCCACACAGCCCGCACGCGAATTGCCCGCGCGCCGCAACGAGGTAGAGCCGGGCGCGGACCGGCTCGTGGGTCGACGGCCCGAACGGCTGGCCTTCGGCGCTTGCGGCCTGCCCGAGCGTCGTCCCGACCGCCTGGATGTCGTAGGGCTGGCCGTTCTCGCCGACGTAGGCGGCTTCGCGCCGCACGATCGAGAGCAGCTCGCCACGCACCTTCGTCGAGATCGAGGGCGTGGGCCGCGACGACGCCGCTGCCCACGTGCTCGCCTGCGCGCCCGAAGCCAGGCAGGCGAGCGTGACCGCGAGGACGATCTGACGGGAGCGATGCACGGAGCGCATCCTAGTGCCCTTCGAGTGGGCGCGAAAGCCGCCGAGCTCCCTGAGTGCGCCTCTCAAGTGCGAGTCGGGGCGCCCTCTCGCGCGTACCGACGCGAAGCGATGCTCGGTGGGGCATCGTTTCGGGCACGGGCCCTCGTCCGGGGCCTCCGAGCTCCAGTCGGCCGTCGACGGCGCGTCGCCAACGCGAACCGGACCGCGAGTCCGATTGCAACAGCGATCACGAGGCTGGCGGCGAAATCGATGCGCTCGGTGCTCATGAACAGGAGCACGATCTCGGCGGCGATGATCGCCAACGTCGCCTTTCCACGGTCGTCCACGCATCGGTGATACCCGCATTCTCCCGAGTCATGCCCCGCCCCCAGAAGTCAGTACCTTGATCTCATGCCCCCTGGCGAACGCACCGGTCGTCACTGGAGCTGGCGCTCGAAGCTCGCGCTCGCGCTCGCGGCGATCGCGCTCGAAACGATCGTGCTCCGCAGCCGCGGATACCGCGTCGGGCGCGCCGTCGTGGTCCGCTGCCAGCAGGGACACCTGTTCACGACGATCTGGCTGCCCGCGGTGTCGGTGAAATCGCTCCGGCTCGGCTGGTGGCGAATCCAGCGCTGCCCGGTCGGTCGGCACTGGTCGATCGTGACGCCGGTCCGGGAGGCCGACCTGACCACCTCCGAGCAGCGCTCGGCGCACGAACACAGGGATCTCCCGATCCCCTGAGCGAGGCCCCTGGCGGGCCGCCCCGAGCCTGCGCGGGACCCATGTGGCTCGAGTCGAACCGCATCGAATGCCTCGGCCGGTGTGTCAAGCTGATGTCGGCGGAGGCGCCCATGCCGAGACTTGACGAGGTGACAGGATGAGACGGATCAAAGGGAGAAGGCTCCTCATCGTCGGGGTGCTCCTGCTCGCCCTCGGCGCGGCCGGTGCCGGGGCGGCGCTGGCGGCATCCTCGAGCGGCTCGGGCCACCCACGTGGACGGACGGCCGGCCGCCACCACGCCGGTGCCTCACACGCGGTGCTCGCCGCGGCCGCCAGCTACCTGGGAATGACGCCGTCGCAACTGCGCCAGCAACTCCGCGGCGGCAAGACGCTCGCCGAACTCGCAACGTCCAGCGGACACACCGAAGCCGGCCTGATCCAAGCGCTTGTCGCCGCGCGCGAGGCCCAGCTCAGCAGCGCTGAGGCCAACGTGCAGCAGCGCGTCACCGCGCTCGTCCGAGGCCACCACGACGCCGGTGTCGGCCGCGGCGCGGCGAGGCCGGGGCTCGGGCGTGCCGCCCGCAACTACCTCGGGCTGAGCGGCGCCCAGCTGCGCCAGCAGCGCACTGCGGGCAAGACGCTCGGCCAGATCGCGGACGCCACCCCCGGCAAGTCTGAAGCGGGCCTGATCGAAGCTCTGATCACGGCACGTAAGCAGCGCGTCGCGGCGGCGACGGCTGCGGGGCTGATCCCGGTCGGGCAGGTCGGCGCGATCGAAGCGCGCATCCCGCAACGGGTGAAGGCGCTCGTCGATCGGGTGCCAGCGCTGCGTGTGCGCCATCCCGCCGGCGGCTGAGACCCCACCCGGGCCGACCAGGACGATCACCGACCGAGGCATCGGTCAGGGCACTGACGCCCAATCGGGGGAGTCGGCTAAAGATCTGGCGATCTGGTCGATGAACCTGACCGATGGCCCGTTCGGCTCTCGTCAACCCCTACCGGCCGCGCTTCTCGGCGGAGGAGAGCGCGAGCCCCGCGCGGCCCGCCGACAGCTGCCCGGACGTGCGGGCGTGCGTAGTCGATCCCTACCGGTGGGAGCCCCTGCGTCGCTTCAGCGCCGGCCACTCGCGGCGGGGCGCGGTCGCCGAAGTCAACCGCTCCTCGCGCGAACGCTACGCAGGGCGCCGCCTCGCGCAGGCCTACGGTGTCGAGGGCAGCTACGACCGCGTCGTCGCAATCCTCGGCGCCGCCGATCAGCTCGTCGGGTGGTGCGGGCTCGGCCGGCGCCACCTGTGCGAAGAGATCGTTCCCCTCCACCCCGGCGCCTACATCTA
Source organism: uncultured Solirubrobacteraceae bacterium (assembly GCA_963743505.1). Taxonomy (GTDB): domain Bacteria; phylum Actinomycetota; class Thermoleophilia; order Solirubrobacterales; family Solirubrobacteraceae; genus Palsa-744. The sequence goes on from CAVUPZ010000001.1 coordinate 436,959, forward strand.
CGCGATCGCCACGGACGGCTCCCACCGCGGCACGCGGGTGCGCTACGAGGGCGTCACGATGCGGCCCGGCAGCGCCGTCATGCTGGCCGCGCTGCGCCAGATCGAACTCGACTGGCAAGGCGAGATGCCTTACGTGTGGGCGCGCGTGAAGTCTGACAACGGTCCCAGCCACCGGATGTTCGATCGCCACGGCTTCCTCAACTTTCCCCACCCCGTCCTGGAATGGGTGAGGGTGCGGCCCGCCGGCCTGCCGCCCGCTTGAGCCTGCCGCGACCGCTTCGCCTCCGTCCCCGCTCTCGCCTATTCGCTCAGCAGGCGCACGATCGCAAACACGCCGACCACGACGATCACGGCACGCAGCGCCTGCGGCGGCAGACGCCGGGCGTAGCGCGCCCCGACCTGGGCCCCGAGGATCGATCCGCCCGCGATCAGCGCCGCAGGCGCCCACTCGACGTGGGCCGCGAACACGAAGTAGACGCCTGCAACGCCGTTTACCAGGCCGGCGAGGACGTTCTTGAGCGCATTCGTCCGCTGCAGGGACTGGTCCAACGCCACGCCGAGGATCGCGAGCAGCATGATCCCCTGGGCGGCCCCGAAGTAGCCGCCGTAGACGCCGGTCAGGTACACGGCCAGCGCCGTCAGCGGGCCGCCGTGGTGCCCGCGGCTGATCTCCCGCATCGTCAGCCAGGCGGCGATCCGGGGTTGGGCCACCGTCAGCACGAGTGCCACCGCGATGAACACCGGCACGATCGCCTTGAACGCGGACGCCGGCAGCACGAGCAGCAGGATCGCGCCCGTCAACCCGCCCGCGACCGACATCGTCCCGAGCCTGATCGCCCGGTCACGCTGACCGGAGAGCTCCCGGCGGTAGCCGATCGCGCCGGACACCGAGCCCGGGACCAGGCCGACCGTGTTGGATACGTTCGCCGTCACGGGCGCATAGCCGAAGGCCAGGAGCACCGGGAACGTGATCAGCGTCCCGCTGCCGACGAGTGTGTTGATCGCGCCGGCGCCCACGCCGGCGCACGCGATCGCCACGAGCTCTCCGAAGCTCACCTCGGCTCAGCGCCCGGGACGGCGGTAGCGGCTTCTGCGGTCACCTCGATCTAGGGTGCTCCCATGGACGTCGAGAAGGCTATCCGCACCCGCCGCACCCACAAGGCCTTCGGCCCGCGCGAGGTCCCTCCGGGGACGCTCGAGGAGCTGTTCGAGCTGGCCCGCTGGGCCCCCAACCACAACCTCACCAATCCCTGGCGCTTCCGCGTCCTCGGCCCCGACACCCGCGATGCCCTGATGGCCCTCGCCGAGGACGTCGACCCCGGCTCGGCCGCGAAGCTCCGGCGGGCGCCGACGCTCGTGGCCGCGAGCGCAAGCCTCGGCGGCGATCCGGCGCAGGACCGCGAGGACCTCCACGCCACGGCCGTGGCCGCCTACCTGGTCCTGCTGGGCGCCCACGCCCGCGGGCTGGCCGGCTACTGGCGCACTGTTCCCCTGCTGGAGGACCCGCGAGCGCGGCGGCTGCTCGGGCTCGGCGCCGAGGAGACCCCGCTGGGGCTGCTCTATCTCGGCGACCCCGTCCAGGAGCAGCGCGTCCCGCCCCGCGCCCCGGTCGCCGACTTCGTAATCCGCCTGCCCTAGCGGACGCTAGGGTTGGCGACGGTGGCATCGTCCGCACAGCGCCCGGGTGCTTCCGGCCCCCTCCGGGGCGGCTTCCTCGCCGAGATCGCCCGCACGCTGCGCCCGCCGGTCGGCGACCGCCACGGCCCGCTCGCGCCGATGATGCTCGTCCTGACGCTCGTGACCGGGATCGTCGACGCGGTCAGCTACCTGGGGCTGGGCCACGTTTTCGTCGCCAACATGACCGGCAACGTCGTCTTCATCGGTTTCGCGCTGGCGGGGGCGTCGGGCCTGTCGGCGGGGACCTCGCTGGCCGCGATCGGGGCGTTCCTGGTCGGCGCGGTCGCCGGCGGGCGGATCGCCAGCGCCCTGGCGCCCGTCCACCGCGGGCGGATGCTGCGCGCGGCGACGTCGCTGCAGGCCGTGTTGATCGTGATCGCGTTCGTGATCGCCCTGTCGCTGTCGGAAAGCCCCAGCGGCGGCGAACGCTACCTGCTGATCGTGCCCCTCGCCCTTGCGATGGGGGTCCAGAACGCGGCCGCCCAACGCCTGGCGGTCCCCGAGCTGACGACGACAGTGCTGACACGCACGCTCACTGGCCTGGCCTCCGAAGCGCGCGTGCTCGGCGGTCCCGGCAGCCAGGCCGGCCGACGGCTGCTCGCGGTCGGGGCGATGCTCCTCGGCGCCCTCGGCGGCGGCTTGCTGGCGCTGCACGTCTCGATCCCCGCAGCGCTCGGCGCTGCGGTCGCGGCCGTCGGCGTGGTCGTCGTAGCCGCCCACTTCGCCTCCCGTTCGCTGGCGCCCTGGACGAAGGCCTGAGCGCCCTCAGGAGCTGAGCTTGCTGCCGCTCGGCTGAAGGACGTACCACGGGGCTCCGAACGCCGTGACGCCCTGACCGAGCACGTCGCCCGCCGCCTTGTCCTCGACGAAGTAATAGAGGGGATGCCCCGCGTAGGTGACCTGCCGCGTCCCGTCGGAACGCGTGATCGTCCCCAGCGCCGCGGCGCTCGCGCCGGCTCCAGCGAGCGGAGCGGCCCCGGTCGTGACCGGTGGCCAGGCCGTCGCGCAGGCACCCGAGCACGCCGACTTTCCGCCCGTGTCCGCTTCGAACAGGTAGACGCTCAGCATGTGGGGCCCGGCGGCGAGGATCGACCCGAGCTTGGTGTGCTCGACGCTCACGGTCGTCGCCGCGGTGCTCGCCGTCTTGGTCCTCGACACGGCGACGGAGGGGCCGTAGCCGCGGTATCCGCCCGCGCCCGCCGCGGCGCTCGTCGCACTCGTGCCGGTGCTGGTCGTGGTCGTGCCGCTGGCGCATCCGGCGAGCAGCACGAGCGCCGCGGCCGCTGCGGGGAGCGCAGTCCAGTTCCTCACGGTCACCTCCTGCTTGGGGTTACCTGCCTGCACGAAGGACTCCGTCGCGGCGGCGAACCTTCCCGTCAGGGCTCGGTGTGGACGACGACGTCCGCGAGCGCGGGGATCGCGCCTCGGAGCTCGTCCTCGAGTGTCCCGGCGAGGGCGTGGGCGTCCGTCAGCGACTCTCCGGCCGGGACGGCGAGCGTCAGGAACAGGACCCGGCCACCCTCGGTCGGGAGCAGACGCACGCGCCGTGGGTCGGCTCCCGTGCGTTCCCTCACCAGCTGCCCCGCCCGCTCGATCGCGAGCGCGTCGGCGGCCTCGTCGGAGGGGATCGCGGCTAGGGGCCGCTCGAGCGGCTCGAGATGGGTCTGCACGTCGCGTCACCGCCGGGGCGCGTGGCGATCGCCGCGCTCGACCCGCTCGGCGATCTCGTGCGCAGCTCGCAGCTCCAGGTCGGCGGGGAACTTCAGGTGCAGCGACACGCATGCCTTGCCGTCCTGCTCGAAGATCGTGATGTCGTGGGCCTCCTTCACGAGCGGCTCGGCGAGCGCGATCGCGAGCACGCGGTCGCGCAGGTCGAGGCCGCCGCGCTCGCGGCTCGACGTGGACGACCACGTCGCTGCCCGGGAGCGCGCGCTCGACGGCCTGCTCGATCAGGTCGGCCGGCCGGTGCCCCTCGACCACGGCCTGTCCAGGCGGAACGCTCACGACGACGTCAGCGAAGTAGCGCCCCGCGGACTCCCGCAGACGCAGCGCGGCTCAACTCGATGTCCTCCCCCAGCCCCGCGATCGCCCGCTCGGCGGCGGCCCGCGCCTGCGACGGCGTGCGGTCCATCAGCACGTTGGCGTTCACGGTCATCAGCCGCGACGCGTCGCGAGCAGGATGATCGCCGCGACCAGCAGCGCGGCGATCGAGTCGCCCTGCGTGAAGCCGGCCTGGACCGCGAGCAGGCCCGGCGAGCACGGCCAGCGAGCCGGCCATGTCGGCGGCGAAGTGGAGCGCGTTCGAGCGCAGCGCCGGGCTGTCCTAGCGCCGCGCTGCCCGCAGCGAGACGCTCATGCGGCTCGTGTCGAGCACCAGCGCGACGCCGATCACGGCGAACTGGTACCAGTGGACGGACGGCGGCCGCCCGCCGTCGGCGAGCCGGCTGATCGCCTCGACCGTCACGACGACCGCCCCCGCCGAGCAGGATCGCCGCCTCGCCGAGCGCGCCGAGGTTCTCCGCCCGGCGGTGCCCGTAGGGGTGCTCGCGGTCGGCCGGGCGGCCGCCGAGCCGGACAGCGAAGAACGTCAGCACGGCGGCGATCACGTCGCCGCTGGACTCGATCCCGGCCGAGACCAGGCCGAGGCTTCCCGTCGCGAGGCCCGACACCGAGCTTCAGCGCCACGAGCACGGCGGCCGCCGCGATCGAGACGCAGCGTGGTCCGCCGTTGCACGCGTGGCGGCGTCGACTCGCCCGTGGCGGAATCCATCGCTGGAGCCTAGACCCGGGCCGGACGCGCAGCGAGAGCGCCCTGCCCGCGCGAGCGCTCGCGCCGCACGTATCGTGAAGGCCATGGCCCACGACCATCACGGGCATCTGCACGCGGCCCCCGGCGACGGCGACGGCCGCGCGCCTGACGTGGGCGCTGGTCCTGATCGTGGCGTTGATGGCGCGGCGAGCTCGGCGGCGGATCGTCGCGCACTCGCTGGCGCTGCTCTCCGACGCCGGCCACATGCTCACCGACGCCGCCGCGATCGGCTTCTCGCTGCGTCGCCCTGCGGCTCGCGCTCGCGCCCGCCGCGGGGGGCGATGACGTTCGGGCTGCGACGCGTGGAGATCCTCTCCGCCCAGGCCAACGGCGTGACGCTGCTGATCCTCGCGCGCCTTCATCGTCTACGAGGCGGTGCGCCGGCTGTTCGATCCGCCGACGTCCACGGCGGGCTCGTGCTCGCGGTGGCGCTCGGCGGCGGCGCTCGTGAACCTCGCCGCGGTGCGATCCTCGCGGGCGCCGAGCCGGCGCAGCCTGAACGTCGAGGGCAGCTTCCAGCACCTGCTGACCGACCTCTACGGCTTCATCGGCACGGCGATCGCCGCGGTGGTGATCCTGCTCGACGGGCTTCGAGCGCGCCGACCCGATCGCCTCGCTGCTGATCGCGGCGCTGATGGTCCGCTCGGGCTACTGGCTCGTGAAGGCGTCGGGCCGGATCTTCCTCGAGGCCGCCCCCGAGGGCCTCGACCCGCAGCAGATCGGCCGCGCGCTGGTCGCCGAGCCGGGCGTCGTCGAGGTGCACGACCTGCACGTCTGGGAGGTCACGAGCGGCTTCCCGGCGCTCTCGGCGCACGTGCTCGTCGGCGCCGACAGCGACTGCCACGCGGCCCGCCGCGAGATGGAGGCGATGCTGCACGAGCGCTTCGGCCTCGACCACACGACCCTGCAGGTCGACCACGTCGGCGGCGAGCTGATCGAGATCGACCCGCCCTCCCCGCTCGGTGCCGGGCGCCGCCGCGAATAGGGCCCGCCTCGGTCGGGCGGCTGAGCTCAGCGGACCTGCCCGCTCGGGCGGACGAGCACCTCGTTGACGCTCACGTTCGGCGGCTGGCCGATCGCGTAGAGGATCGCGTCGGCGATGTCCTCGGCGCGTCAGCGGCGTGACCCGCTCGAAGCGCTTGGCCATCTGCTCGAGCACCTCCGGGCGGTTGTGGCCGGCGAGCTCGGTGGCCACGGCGCCCGGCTCGATCAGCGTGACCCGGACGCCGATCGGCGACGCCCTCCTGGCGCAGCGACTCCGAGAAGGCCCCCACGCCGAACTTGGTCAGGTTGTAGACACCCGAGCCGGCGCGCGCGACGCGGCCGGCGACCGAGCTGACGTTGACGATGTGCCCGCCGCCCTGCTCGCGCATGAGCGGCAGCGCGGCGTGCGTGCAGTAGAGGACGCCGAAGACGTTGGCGTGCGATCATCCGCCGCCACTCCTCGGTCGGGGCGTCCTCGATCGGCCCGAGCAGCATCACGCCGGCGTTGTTGACGAGCACGTCCAGGCGGCCCAGCTCCGCGTGCGTGCGCTCGACGAACGCGCGCGCCTGGTCCTCCTCGCCGACGTCGGTCGGGATCGCGATCGCCCGTCCGCCCGTCCGCCTCGATCCGCTCGGCGAGCTCCTCGATGCGCTCGGTGCGGCGGGCCGCGAGGGCAACGGCCGCGCCGGCGCGCGCGCACGCCAGCGCCGTCGCCTCGCCGATGCCCGAGGAGGCGCCCGTGATGGCCACGACCTGCCCCGAGAGGTCGACTGCTCATCCGCCGAGCTTAGCCGCTCCCGCGCTCGCAGCGAATCAGCCGAGCCTCCGCGGTGCCCTTCGATCCGACGAGGATGATCCGTGCAGCGAACGCGTGGCGGCTCCGTTCCGCTCCGACTGATCGAGGGTTCTACGGCGCAGAAGCCGGGCATCACTGCGTAAACCCCCGGTCCAGGAGTGAATCGCGCCAGTACGCACGTCGAACGACGCAACCTGAGGCAGCACGGCCGCAGCCGGATAATTGACAACGCAACTATCGCGGCGTATAATTCCGACTCCAAGCATCGGATTAGAAGGACGCCATCATGTCAGACGCCCCCGCAGACACCCAACACCACACGCTCGATCGCCGTCGCCGCCCGGCGAGGCGACGCCGAGGACGACGCCGTCGCTCGAGGCGCCGCGGCGCCGGCGCCCCGAGCGGCTGGACAGCCCGATCGAGCGCATCGACACTCGGCGCACCCGACACGTTCATCCCCGAGGCGGTCGACCAGCTGCTGGCGCACTCGCGCCGCTACCCCCTGCTCACCCCCGCCCAGGAGATCGACCTCGCCAAGCGGATCGAGCGCGGCGACCTGCACGCCAAGGAACTGCTCGTCAACTCCAACCTGCGCCTCGTCGCCTCCAACGCCCGGCGCTACCAGAACCAGGGCCTGCCGCTCGGCGACCTCGTCCAGGAGGGCATGCTCGGCCTGATCCGCGCCGAGCGAGAAGTTCGACTGGCGCAAGGGCTTCCGCTTCTCCACCTACGCGACCCTGTGGATCCGTCAGGCGATCCAGCGCGGCCTGGAGAACTCCGGCCGCACGATCCGCCTGCCCGTCCACGTCGCCCAGCGCTCGCGCAAGGTCGGGCGCGTCGAGCGCGAGCTGTCGGTGCGCCTCGGCCGCGAGCCCACGCTCGAGGAGCTCGCCGCAGGAGACCGGCCTGCCGATCGAGCAGGTCGAAGAGGTGCGCCACCAGCGCGCCGCGCTCGTCAGCCTCGACCAGCAGATCGGCGAGGACGGCGACACGGCGCTCGGCGACCTGCTGCCCTCCGACGCGGAGGCGCCCGAGGAGACCGCCTGGGACAACGAGCGCGAGCGGATCGTGCACCGAGGCGATCTCGCAGCTGCCCGAAACCGAGCGCAAGGTCCTGACCCTGCGCTTCGGCACCGGGCCGCGAGGAGCCGCAGACGCTGACCGCGATCGGCAAGCGGCTCGGCTTCTCCGCCGAGCGGGCCTCCCAGCTCGAGCAGCGCGCGCTGAAGAAGCTCGCCGAGTCGCCCGAGCTGGCGGCCCTGCGCGAGGCCGCGTAGCCACCTCGAGCATTCCCGCTGCATGCCACGCGCCGCGAGTGCCGGCCGATCGCCCTCGGCAGCTCTCCGCTACGACGGGACCCCAGCAAGCCCGACGCCGCCAGGCGCTCAGCATGCAGGCCGTGAGGAGGCGCCGGACAAGTCCCGTGGGAGCGGGTCGTCGCGTGACGATCGCGGTCGGCGAACGGATCCTCGCGCCGATCGAGCGCTTCATCGGCAGGCGCTCGCTGGTCGGCGACGCGACGTTCTTCCCGCTCGAGCGCTTCCCCTGGGTCGAGCACATCGAGGACAACTGGACGGTGATCCGCGAGGAGGTCGAGCGCGCTGCTCGAGGACCACGACGCGCTCGCCGAACTTCCAGGACATCTCCAAGGACCAGATCGAGATCACCGACGACGACCGCTGGAAGACGTTCTTCCTCTACGGCTACGGCTTCAAGGCCAAGCTCGGCGTGCGAGATGTGCCCGCGCACGGCCGCGCTGATGCGCGAGATCCCGGGGATGACGACGGCGATGTTCTCGATCCTCTCCCCGCGCAAGCACATCCTCGACCACCGCGGCCCCTACAAGGGCGTGCTGCGCTACCACCTCGGCCTGATCGTGCCGCGAGGACGCCGAGGCCTGCCGGATCCGCGTCGGCGAGGACATCCGCCACTGGGAGGAGGGCAAGAGCCTGATCTTCGACGACACCTTCAACCACGAGGTCTGGAACGACACCGACGAGACGCGCGTGGTGCTGTTCGTCGACGTCCTGCGCCCGCTGCCCGTTCCCGGAGTCGGTGATCAACCGCGCTGATCGTCAAGGCGATCGGCTACTCGCCGTTCGTCTCGACGCCAAGCGCAACCAGGAGGCCTGGGAAGAGCGCTACCTGCGAGCGCGCAGCGCGACGCGCGGCGCGCTCGCACCGCGCGCCTGAGCGGTCGGCGCGCGCGCTGCGCCTGGATCGGTCAGATGCTCGAGACGCTCCAGGCCGGTGCCCTGCAGCTGCTGAGGCCTTGGCGTTGAGGGTCGTGAACTCGCCGGTCAGGATCAGCAGGCCGAGCGCGATCATCACGACGCCGCCGACGCCGATGATCACCGGGAAGTGGCGCTTGACGACGCCGAGCGCGCTCGTCATCCGCTCGAAGGCGAGCGCGATCAGCAGGAACGGGATCGCCAGCCCGGCGGAGTAGAAGGCGAGCAGCAGCGCGCCGTGGGCCGCCGAGCTCGAGACCGCGGCCTGCGTGAGGATCGCGCCGAGCGTGATGCTCGTGCAGGGCGTCCAGGCGATCGCGAACGCCGCCCCCGCCACGAGCGGCCCGCCGCGGCCGGCGAGCGCGCAGCAGCGCCGTCGGGGTGCCACTCGCGGTTGAGGACGCCGACGAACGGCGTCGCCAGGAAGACGACGCCCATCAGCGATGATCAGGACCCCGCCGACCTGCTCGAGGGCGTGTTTGTGGGTGTGCAGCGCCGAGCCGATCACCGTCGCGCTGAGGCCGAGCAGGATGAAGATCGCCGAGAAGCTCGCGATGAACAGCAGGCTCGGGACGAGCACCCGGCGCGCGCCCACGCCCTCGTTCAGGTCGGCCGGCGTGACGCCGATCACCGTCGAGAGGTAGCCGGGCACGAGCGGCAGCACGCACGGCGAGAGGAACGAGACGAGCCCGGCGGCGAGCGCGACCGGGATGCCCACGCCGGTGGCGGTGTCGGTCGAGGCCGCGAGGACGAGGGCGGCGTGCGATCATGGCGCCCCGCCCTCGCCCAACCGGCTCGCCTCGACGGCGGCGCGCAACTCGGCCAGCTCGCGTTCCAGGCGCTCGACGCGCTGCTCGAGCGGGCCGGCGCCGTTGGCGTGGCGCCGGTGCGCTCGCGCTCGGGCGCCGGCGCCTGCCGCAGGCGCGATCCGCGGGCTCCTCGACTCCCTCGTCGTCTTCGAGCAGCTGGCGTAGCGCTCCTCCTTCTGGCCCGGGCGGCGCTCCAGCCGCGCCACGAGGCCGCGCTCGATCAGCGCTGCGAGCGTCGCGCTGCACCTCGTCGAGATCGCGAAGGCGTGCATCCGCTCGCCGCGCTGCTTGAGCTCGCCGGGCGTCTGCGGGCCGCGCAGCATCAGCACGCACATGACGGCCTGCTCGGCGGCGTCCATCGGCAGCGCTTCGGCGAGCAGATGGCGGTACTTCGCGGCGCGGCTGCCGGCGCCGCTGGCCAGGCGCACGAGGCCCCGGCGCTCGAGCCGATGCAGGGCGTCGCGGATCGATCGCCTCGTCGTAGTCGACGACCGGGTCGCGGTTGGTCGACTGGTTGCACGCCAGCCGCAGCGAGTTCAGCGACAGCGGGTAGACGTCGGGGGTCGTGCGCTGCTTCTCGAGCAGGCAGCCGAGCACCCGGACCTCGCTCGCGCCGAGCGTCGCGAGGCCGCCGAATGGGCGGTTCGGGGCGCTCACGTCCGCGTCAGGCCCGCGCCGCTGGGCTTCTCATCGGGCTGCTTCATCGCCCCCCAAGGGTACCCCCGCCGGCCGCCGGCCCGGCCGCCCCCGCCCGCCGACCGTCGCGCTACGCTGGTCGCCTCCTGCGGAAAGGCTGAAGGCGCATGAAGAAACTCGTCGAGCTCCTGCTGTGCATCCTGCACCCGGTAGCCGTGTTCCTGATCTGGCTCAACCTGCTGTTCAGCCGCCGCGACCTCGGCTTCATCGCGAGGCTCGCGTGGGGCGTGGCGGTGGTCGTTCCGTTCGTCCCCTTCCTGTACGTGCTGACGGGCAACGACCAGTCCGCGGGCCTCGCCCGGATCGACAAGCGGTGCGGGCAGCCTGACGCCGGCGGGCAGCGGCGTGCGACGGATGTCCGAACGGGCGTGTGCCCCAGCTCACAGACAGAGCCTGCGCGAGGGTGCATCCTGGTCACAGGACGAGACGACACTCAGCCAGCGATGGTGAGCCAAGGATGGCCTGGCGGCCGGCCGGCCCGGGTCGGGCCGCCAGCTCCAACTCTCGCTGAGGGACGCGTCGGTCGTGCCGGCTTCACTTCACAGGCGCCGGCGACGGGCGGGGCGTCCTGTGGTCGCCGCTAAAGTCATCGACGTGAGCGCCCAGCCGTTCTCCCAGGGGCACACGGGTGGAGCGCGGCAGGGAGCGCCGCCCGGGCTGCGTCCCGAGGACATCCCCGACAAACACGTCTCGCTGCGGCGCATGGCGGCGTTGTTCATCCCTACCGGGTGCGCCTCGGGGCCCTGCTGGCGCTGATCTTCCTCGGCTCGGTGCTGGGCGTCGCCTCGCCGTTCCTGCTGCGCGAAGCGGTCGACAAGGGCATCGTCGGGACACGACCTGACGCTGCTGACCTGGCTGGTCGCGGGCATGATCGCGCTGGCGGTGATCAACGGCGTGATCGGCGTGGCGCAGACGTGGATCTCGAACCAGGTCGGCCAGCGCGTGATGCACGACCTGCGGGCGGCGGTGTACGCGCACCTGCAGCGGATGTCGCTGGCGTTCTTCACCCGCACCCGCTCGGGCGAGGTGCAGGCGCGGATCGCCTATGACATCGGCGGCATCGACGACGTCGTCACGAGCACCGCCACCTCGACGGTCTCCACGGTCGCGACGGTCACGGCGACGGTCGTGGCGATGTTCGCGCTGAGCTGGCAGCTGACGGTGTTCTCGCTGATCCTGCTGCCGTTCTTCGTGTGGCTGACGCGCCGCGTCGGCAACGAGCGCCGGCGCATCCAGTCGGTGCGCCAGGGCCGCCTGGCGGACATGTCGACGCTCGTCGAGGAGTCGCTGTCGGTGTCGGGGATCCTGCTCGGCAAGACGATGGGCCGCTCGCACGAGCTCGTCGACCGCTTCTCCTCGCGAGTCGAGCGAACTGGCCGACCTCGAGGTGCGCGCGCGCATGGCCGGACGCTGGCGGATGGCCTCGGTGCAGATGAGCTTCGCGATCATGCCGGCCGCCGTGTACTGGTTCGCCGGCTACAGCATCGCCCACGGCAGCCACGCGATCTCGATCGGCACCGTGGTCGCCTTCACGACGCTGCAGACGCGCCTGCTGTTCCCGATGCAGTCGCTGCTGTCGGTGGGCCTGGAAGTGCAGACCTCGCTGGCGCTGTTCGGGCGCATCTTCGAGTACCTCGACCTGCCCGTCGACATCGTCGAGCGCCCGGGCGCGCGCGCGCTCGAGCGACGTGCGCGGCGACGTGAGCCTCGAGGACGTGTGGTTCCGCTACGCGCCCGAGGCGCCCTGGACGCTGCAGCGAGATCAGCGCCGAGATCCCGCCGGGCACGCGCACCGCGCTGGTCGGCGAGACCGGCTCGGGCAAGACGACGCTCGCCTATCTGGTCGCGCGCCTGTACGAGCCCGAGCGCGGCGCGCGTGCGCATCGACGGCGTCGACATCCGCGACGTGACGCTCGACTCGCTGGCGGCGACCGTCGGGCTCGTCTCCCAGGAGACCTACCTGTTCCACGCCTCGATCCGCGAGAACCTGCGCTTCGCCTGCCCGCGAGGCGAGCGACGAGGAGATCGAAGACGCCGCCCGGGCGGCGCAGATCCACGAGCTGATCGCCTCGCTGCCCGAGGGCTACGACACGCCCGTCGGCGAGCGCGGCTACCGCTTCTCCGGCGGCGAGAAGCAGCGCATCGCGATCGCCCGCACGATCCTGCGCAACCCGCCGGTGCTGATCCTCGACGAGGCGACCTCGGCGCTCGACACCGAGACCGAGCGCGCCGTGCAGCAGGCGCTCGACGAGCTCTCGCGCGGGCGCACCACGATCGCGATCGCCCACCGGCTGTCGACGATCCGCGACGCCGACCAGATCCTCGTGCTCGACGCCGGGCGGATCGTCGAGCGCGGCACCCACGAGGAGCTGCTCGGCGCTCGGCGGCCGCTACGCGGCGCTGCTGCGCGGGGCCGCCGTGGCCGACGGACGCGCTCGCGCCGGACTCGCGGCCGGCCGGCGCTCCGCCTGAGCGCCTCGGGCACGCTAGGCCGACGGCGTCGATGTTCAGGCGCACGTAGTCGACGACGACCGGCTCGCCGAGCTCGTCGAGCACGCTCGTCCATGAACGGCTCGCGCAGCTGCTCGGGCAGCTGCTGGACGTGCGGGCCGAGCACGATCGTCGGCGAGGAACTCGCGCGGGTGCTCGGGCTGTGACGGGCGCCGGCGCGAGCCAGCACTCGGCCGCGGCGAAGCCGGCCGCGAGCAGCGCGCTCGCGCGTCTGCTCGGCGCCGGCGTAGTTCCACGGCGGCGCGCCAGTCCGCGAAGTGCTCGGCGTAGGGCGCGCGCTGCGAGCACCTCGCCGGCCGTGCCGCGCAGCACGTCGATGTTGCCCTCTCCCCCGCACTGCGCCACGAGGCGCCCGCCCGGGCGCAGCGCAGCGTGCAGGCGCGCGAACAGCCGCTCGTGGTCGGCGATCCAGTGGAAGGTGGCGGTCGAGAGGACGCGTCGACCGGCTCGTCGAGCTCGAGCTCGAGCAGGTCGGCCCGGACGCACCCGCCACGCGCGCGATCGCCCGCGAGCCGCTCGCGGGCGGCCGCGACCATCGACGGCGACTGCGTCGACGGCGATCACCCGCCCGCGCGGCAGGCGCTCGAGCAGCATCTCGGTGACCCGGCCCGAGCCGCAGCCGGCGTCGAGCACGGTCTCATCGCCGTGCAGCTGCAGGCGCGTCGAGGACGCTCGCGCCCGAGCGCCTCCTCGGTGCCGGAGATGCGGTCGTAGCTCGTCGCCGTCCCACTTGCGCACTTGGACATACAGCTGTACGTTATCACGGACTACGCGACGCGGGCGGCGAGCGCGGCGAGCGCGCGCGAGAGCTGCCCTCCCTGCCAGGCGATCGGCGAGCGGGGCGGCGGGCCCGGCGTCCTCGACGAGCAGCTGCGCCCCGGGGATCGCGCGCGCGTAGCGCTCGCCGACCGCGAGCGGATGGCCCGGGTCGGCCTCGTCGCGGCTGCCGACGACGAGCGTCGGCGCCGCGATCGCGCCGAGCTGCGTCGATGTCGTCGAACGGGCGCGAGCGCGGCACGACTTCGAGCGCGTCGGCGACCGCGTCGGGGTGCTCGTGCGCGGACAGGCGCTGGCGCAGGACCGTCTCGACCGTCCCGCGCCAGCGCCTCGGGCACCGCGTGCGAGGTCGTAGGCGGCGAGGAAGCCCTCGACGCCCCCCTCGCGCAGCCCCGCGCGCGAGCGCGTCCCAGCGCGCGAGCGCCTGCGGCGTCGCGCGTGCGAGCGCCGGGTCGAAGGCGGGCGTGATCAGGCGCCAGCGCGGCCACGCGCTCGGGGTGCTCGAGCGCGAGGCGCACGGCGGTGTGGGCGCCCATCGAGGCGCCCGGCGAGCACCGCGCGCTCGACGCCGCGCGCGTCGAGCACGGCGATCGCAGGTCGCGCGGCGAGGTGCTCGTAGCCGTAGTCGCGCGGCTCGGGGCCGGCGTCGAGCGGCCGTGGCCGCGGGCGTCGTAGGCGATCACGCGGTGGCCGGCGCGCTCCAGCGCGCGCGAGCCCATCACGACGTAGCGGCGCGTGGCGGTGAGGCCGTGCAGCAGCACGACCGCCGGCCCGTCGCCGGCCTCGCTCGCCCGCGAGCGACGACGCCGCCGGCGGCCGACCGCTCAGCGAGCGCTGAGGCGCTCCGCCATCGCCGCGTCGCGTCAGGCGGCGACGGCCGACGTGCGCTCGCGGACAGCTCCGCCGAGCGCTCGCGGCTGCTCCCAGAAGAACAGGTGGCCGACGCCGTCGAGGATCTCCAGGCGCGCGCCGGGGATCAGCGAGGCGATCATGCGGCCGTTGGCGACCGGGAGCATCTGGTCGGCGGTGCCGTGGATCACGAGCGTCGGCGTCTCGAGCCGCGGCAGGCGCGTCGCAGGTGTCGTGGGCCGATGCAGGCGCTGCAGTCTGCGCCATCGATCACCGGCACCGCGACCGCACGGCGCTCGGCGATCGTCGACGAAGCGCGGCGTAGGCGTCCTCGTCGGCGGCCAAGGCCGGCGAGACGTTCGGCCTCCCAGCGCGGCCCGCATCGCGCGCTCGCGGTCGCCGGACGCATCGCCTCGGTCAGGCGCTGCCGAGCACCTCGGGCGCGAGCGAGCTGCCCTCGCCCGCCGCAGTAGGTGCAGCCGAGCGTGAGCGTGCGGACCCGCTCGGGATGCGCGAGCGCGAGCTCCTGGGCGATCATGCCGCCCATCGAGATGCCGAGCACGTGTGCGGAGTCGAGCTCGAGCGCGTCGAGCAGGCCGGCGGCGTCCTCGGCCATCTGGGCGATCGTGACGGCGCCCTCCAGGCGGCTGCTCGCGCCGACGCCGCGGTGGTCGTAGGCGATCAGGTCGAAGTCCCGGCGCAGCGTCTGCAGGAACGGCTCGCCCCAGTGCAGCGCGGTGCCGCTCATGCCCATGATCAGCAGCAGCGGCGGCCCCGATCCGCTGCGTTCGTAGCTCGAGCTCGATCTCGCCGGCGCGCGACGATCGGCATCGCGCCGATCCTAGCTACAGCCATCGCGCGAGCCGAGCCCGCAGCCGGCGATCGGCTACACGTCGGAGCGCCAGCCGGCTCACGCCAGCATGTCGAGCCGGCGTGCTCGCCGGCCGGCTGCCGCTGCGCGCGGGTCGCGCCGCGCGTGCAGGCCGGCGACGCGCACGCCGAGCAGCCGCACCGGACGCGGCGGGCGCGTACTCGCGCAGCAGCGCCAGCGCGACCGCGCCGACGACGCTCGGCGTCGCGCGTCGGCTCGGCGACGCGTGCGCGCGCGCGTGACGGTCGTGAAGTCGTCGAGGCGGACCTTGATCGCGATCGTGCGCCCGCGGCGGCCGTGCGCGGCGAGGCTCGCGCACAGCTCGCTCGGCCATGCGCGCGAGCTCCTCGCGCAGCTCGCGCGGGGTCGCTGACGTCGCTGTCGAAGGTGCGCTCGCGCGACTCCGAGACGACCTTGCGCGCCGGCGCCGACCGTCGCCGTCGTGTTCGAAGCGCGCCCGCCGGCCGCAGCTCGCGCCCGAGGTTCGGCCCGAAGCGCTCGACGAGCAGCTGCTCGGGCGCCGCGGCGACGGCCGCGAGCGTCGTCAGCCCGAGCGCGGCCAGCCGCGCCGCGGTCTTCGGCCCGATGCCCGGGCACGAGGCCCGGCGGCGAGGCGGCGAAGCGCGCGCACGCCTGCTCGCGGCTCAGCACGACGAAGCCCGGCGGGCTTCTCGGCGTCGGAGGCGACCTTGGCGACGAGCTTGTTGGGGCCGATCCCGACCGAGCAGGTCAGCCGCGTGGCGGCGCTGATCTCGGCGAGCAGCCGGCGCATCGCCGCGCGCGGCGAGTACAGGCCCGTCGAGGTCCAGGTAGGCCTCGTCGAGGCCGACGACCTCGACGCGCTCGACGTGCTCGCGCACGATCGCCCATCAGCGCGCCGCGGAGACCTCCCGGTAGGCGGGGAAGTCGGGCGCGAGGAACACCGCCTGCGGGCACAGCCGCCGCGCCCGCGCGGCCGGCATCGCCGAGCCGACGCCGTAGCGGCGCGCCTCGTAGCTGGCGGTCGTGACGACCGCGCGCGGCCCGCTGCCGGCGACGACCACCGGCGTGCCGCGCAGCTCGGGGTGGCGCAGCAGCTCGACCGAGACGTAGAAGGCGTCGGCGTCGAGGTGGGCGACGCGCAGCGGGGCGGTACGCGGCGGACCATCTGATCGAATCTAGCGCCGCGGCCGGCGCCCGGCGAGGGCGGGTCGCCGCGCCCGGGTCGCTCCTGGCTAGGCTTCCGTGCAGGCGCCATGGACCTGACGTTCAGCCACACAGGAGACCGCCTTCCGCGACGAGCTGCGCGGCTGGCTGGCGGAGAACCCGCCCGACGCCGAAGCCGGCGGACGGCGGCGAGGACGCGCAGTTACGCCTGGCGGCGCGACTGGCAGCGGCGCCTGTACGACGCCGGCTGGGCGGCGCCGGCGTGGCCGACCGAGTACGGCGGGCGCGGCGCCACGCCGACGGAATCGGCGATCTACTTCGAGGAGCTCGGCCGCGCGCGGGTGCCGTTGCGCGGCCAACACGCTCGGGCTGCTGCTCGGTGGCCCGACGCTGATGGTGTGGGGCACGCCCGAGCAGAAGGAGCGCTACCTGCCGCCGATCCTCTCGGCCGAGGAGATCTGGTGCCAGGGCTTCTCCGAGCCCGACGCCGGCTCGGACCTCGCGGCGCTGAAGACGCGCGCGGTCAAGGACGGCGACGAGTGGGTCGTGACCGGCCAGAAGGTGTGGACGAGCGGCGCGCAGTACTCGAAGTGGTGCATGCTCGTGGCGCGCACCGACTCCGAGGTCGCCAAGCACAAGGGCCTCACGTACTTCCTGATGGACATGGAGCAGGACGCCGTGCAGGTCCGTCCGCTGCGCCAGATCACCGGCGAGGCGGAGTTCAACGAGCTGTTCATCGAGGAGGCGCGGATCCCCGACGCGAACGTCGTCGGCGGCGTCGGCAACGGCTGGAAGGTCGCGCTGACGACGCTGATGAACGAGCGCGCCGGCCTCGGCTTCGCGCTGCAGATCCGCCTGCGCCAGCTGCTCGACGACGTGATCGCGGCGGCCGCCGAGCGGGGCTGCTCGAGGACCCGCTGTACGCCGACGCGCTCGCCGAGCTGCACGTGCGCTGCGAGTCGATCCGGCTGCTGGCCTGGAAGGGCCTGACCGACGCCGAGCGCTACGGCCAGCCGGGCCCGGAGGGCTCGCTGGTGAAGTGGCTGTGGTCGGACACCAACCAGCGCCTGACCGCAGCTGGCCGTCGACATCGATCGGCGCCGAGGCGCTGACGGCGGGCACGAGCTGGAGCTATGAGCTGCTGCGCGCCCGCGGCAACACGATCGAGGGCGGCACGACCGAGGTGCTCAAGAACATCGTCGCCGAGCGCGTGCTCGGCCTGCCGCGGCTGAAGGTCGCGGCCTAGGCGTAGCATGGACTTCGGCCTCACCGACGACCAGCGCGAGATCCAGCGCACCGCGCGCGAGCTGCTGGCCGAGCGCGCGCAGCCCGAGCGCGTGCGCGAGCACGCCGAGGCGGGCACGCACCGACGAGGCGCTGTGGCGCGAGCTGTGCGAGCTCGGCTGGCCGGGGATCGCGATCGCCGAGGAGCACGGCGGCCAGGGGCTCGGGCGCGATCGAGCTGTCGATCCTGTGCGAGGAGCTCGGGCGCTCGCTGGCGCCGGTGCCGTTCCTGCCGAGCGCGATGGCGGCGTGCGTGATCGAGCAGGCGGGCTCGCCCGAGCAGCGCGAGCGCTGGCTGCCGGGGCTCGCCGCGCGGCGAGACGATCGGCGCGCTCGGCGCGCGCCGTCGACGGCGCCGCCGAGCTCGTGATCGGCGGCGCGGAGGCGCAGCGTGATCGTGCTCGTCGAAGAGGACGGCAGCGGCGCGCGTGCTCGACGCCGGAGGAGGCCGAGGTCACGCCGGTCGCGTCGATCGACCCGACCCGCTCGGCGGCGCGCGTGAGCGCCGCCGACGGACGCCGGCGAGGCGCTCGCGGGCGACGGGCTGCGCGGGCCTCGGCCGCGCGCTCGTGGCGGTCAGCTCGGAGCTCGTGGGCGTGTGCGAGCGGGCGCTCGAGATGACCGTGGCCTACGTCAAGGAGCGCAAGCAGTTCGGCGTGCCGGTGGGCTCCTTCCAGGCGGTCTCGCACCGCTGCGCGCAGATGCTGCTCGACACCGAGAAGGCGCGCTCGACGGCCGCGTTCGCGGCGTGGACCGCCGACGCCGACCCCGAGCGGCTGCGCGGAGGCGGCGGCGATGGCCAAGGCGGCGGCCTCGGACGCCGGCCGCGAGGTGACCGCGAGCGCGATCCAGGCCCACGGCGGCATCGGCTTCACGTGGGAGGCGGACGTGCACTGGCTGTACAAGCGCGCGCAGCTCGACGCGGCGCTGCTGGGCGGCGCCAAGCGCCACCGCGCGCGCCTCGCGGGATCCTCGCCGACCGGGTCGGCGCCTCGGCCGCCGCCTGATCGTCGGCCCGCTCCAGCGCCGGGGCCGAGCATCCGCGCAGCTGCGCGGCGGCTAGGCTGCCGGTCCGCTCGGCGCCGGCGCGTGTTCGTGCGCCCAGGCGATGATCGCCGCGCTGCCGTTGACGGTGCTGCCGTCGGGGAGCGAGAGCACGGGGAGCTGCTCCTGGCCGCTCATCTCCTTCAGCTCCGGGCGGCGCCCCTTCGTGAACAGGCCGAACGGCCTGCCCTTTGCCGAAGACGACCTTCTCGAAGTCGTGGCCGGCGTCGCGCAGGGCGCGCTGGGCGCGCCGGCAGGCGTGCGGCGGCGGGCCGCCGTCATCGATGTGGCAGACGTACAGGGTCGGCTTCTCGGGCATCTGGAACCGCCGGGTCTCGAGGGAACGCTGCCGGCACGCTAACCGCTGCGCCAGCTCGGCGCCAGGGCTTCCGTGGGCGTGCGTCGAAGGCGCGCTAGGGTCCTCCCCGATGGCGGCCTACGCGGCGTTCCTGCGCGGCATGAACCTCGGCAGGCGCCGGATCTCCGGCGCCGAGCTCTGCGAGGCGTTCACGGCGCTCGGGCTCGAGGACGTGCGCACCTTCCGGGCCAGCGGCAACGTCGCCTTCACGGCCCGGCGGGCGCGGCCGGAGCAGCTGGCGGCGAGGATCGAAGAGGGCCTCGAGGAGACGCTCGGGTATACCGTGCCGACGTTCCTGAGGAGCGCCGAGGAGGTGCGGGCGATCGCCGCCCACCAGCCGTTCGGGCCGAGCCTACTGGAGGCCTCCGGCGGCAAGCTGCAGGTCGACCTGCTGCGCTCCACACCGGACGGGCGGGCGCGCGATGCGGTGCTCGCGCTCTCCGACGAGGAGGATCGGCTGGCGTTCGCTGAGCGTGAGCTGTACTGGCTACCGAGCGGCGGCCTGCTCGAGTCGGCGCTCGACCTCGCCGCGATCGAGCGGCTGCTCGGGCCGAGCACGAGGCGCACGAAGGGCACGATCGAGCAGCTCGCGGGCAAGCACTTTCCGGCCTGAGCCGCCGGTCGGTTAGGCTGCGGCCGAGATCGATGAGGATGACGTGACCGAGCCGCACCCGAGAGGGCGCAACCCGTTCGAGCAGAGCGGGGTCGTGCGCGGGCCGGACGGGCTCGCGCGCTACGTGGGGCGGCCCTCCTCGCTGGTCGAGATGCTGCGCGCGAGCGTCGAGCGCGACGCCGGCGCCACGGCCCTGCTCGAGGTGGGCGGAGCGTCGCTGACCTACGGCGAGCTGTGGGAGCGCGCCGTCGCGCGTGGCGGGCGGGCTGCGCGCGGCCGGCGTGCAGCGCGGCGACCGGGTCGCGATCAGGCTGGCCAACGGCATCGACTGGGTGCTCGCGTTCTTCGGGACGCAGATGCTGGGAGCCGTGGCGGTCCCGGTCAACACCCGCTTCACCGAGGAGGAGGTGGCCTACGTGGTGGGCGACTCGGGCGCCGTCTACACGTTCGCCGCCGGGTGCGCCGGTGCCCGACGGGCGAGCCGTCGAGCCCGTCCAGGCCCGAGCGCGAGGAGATCGCGGCGATCTTCTACACGAGCGGCACGACGGGGTTCCCGAAGGGCGCGATGACCTCCCACGACAACTTCCTCACCAACAGCGAGAACGCCTTCCGCTGCCTGAAAGTCGGCGCGCTCCGATGGTCCGGGGATGTCGACGCTCGTCTCGGTGCCGCTGTTCCACGTGACGGGCTGCAACAGCCAGCTGATCCCGGTGCTCGAGCTCGGCGGCCGCGTGGAGATCCTCTCCGGCCCGCTCGACCTCGAGGGCTTCTTCCGGGCGGTTGGCGAGCACGGCGTGAACCAGCTCGTGTCGGTGCCTGCGATCTACCACGCCGTGGTCCGCCACCCGCGCTTCCCGGAGCTCGACGTGAGCCGGGTGCGGTGGCTCTCCTACGGGGGCGCCCCGATCGCGGAGAGCCTCGTGCACCAGCTCAAGGAGGCGTTCCCGGCAGCCCGGGTGGGCAACGGCTTCGGCCTCACGGAGACCTCCTCGCTGAGCTCCTTCCTCCCCCACGAGGAGGCTGAGGAGCACGCCGACTCGGTCGGTTTCGCGATGCCCGTGGTCGACCTCGCCCTCGACGAGCCCGACCCCGACAGCGGCGTCGGCGAGCTGCTCGTGCGGGGGCCCAACGTCGTGGCTGGCTACTGGCAGCAAGCCCCGGGAGACGGCCGAGACGTTCGTCGACGGGTGGCTGCACACGGGTGACCTCGCCCGGATCGACGACGACGGGCTGCTGTACATCGTCGACCGCAAGAAGGACATGATCAACCGGGGTGGCGAGAACATCTACTCGATCGAGGTAGAAAACGTGCTCGCCGGTGCCCCCGGGGTCGGCGAGGCCGCTGTCGTGGCCGTAGCCGGACGACATGATGGGCGAGAAGGTCGGCGCTGTGATCGTGCCCGCCGGGGGCGGGGAGCTCGACGTGGCCGCCGTGATCGCCCACTGTCGCGAGCACCTTGCCGACTTCAAGGTCCCCCAGTACGTCAGCGTGCGCGGGCAGCCGTTGCCGCGCAACCCGGGCGGCAAGCTGCTGAAGCGCAACCTGCGCGACGAGACGGCGTGGGGCGAGCCCCTGCGCTGACGAGCAAGAGGAGCCAGACGATGCCGACGTACAGACCGTGCAGGGAGCCGTGGGCGCGCAGGAGCTGGGTGTCGTGCTGGCGCACGAGCACGTCCGCTTCCGCGACGAGGCGGTGGCGGAGCAGTGGCCGGGACGCTACGACGAGCAGCTGGAGCTGGACGCCGCGCTCGTGGCTGTGCGCGAGGCGAAGGACCGGGGCGTGCAGACGATCGTCGACCCGACGGCGATGTTCGGTGGGCGCGACGTGCGCTTCATGAAACGCGTGGCGGAGGAGACGGGGGTGCGGATCGTCGCGTGCACGGGGATCTACAGCTACGACTATCTCCCCCACTACTTCGAGAACCGCGACGTGGATGTGATGGCCGACCACTTCGTCGAGGACATCGAAGTGGGTATCCAGGGCACGGAGATCAAGGCCGCGTTCCTGAAGTGCGCGGCCGACGCGGCCGGGGTCACAGAGCACGTCGAGAAGATCCACCGGGCGGTCGCGCGGGCGAGCATCCAGACGGGCGCGCCGATCATGGCTCACTCGATGCCGGCCGTGGACACGGCCCCCGCCAGGTGGAGATCTTCGAGGAGGAGGGCGTCGACCCGGCGCGGGTGCAGATCGCCCACTGCGGCGACAGCGACGACGTGGACTACATCGAGGGCCTGATCGACTCGCGGCGTCTACGTCGGCCTCGATCGCTACGGCCTGGAGATGTACCTGCCGATCGACAAGCGCAACGCGACCGCGGCGGAGCTGCTGCGACGAGGACACGCCGAGCGGGTGATGATCTCGCAGGACTTCTGCGCGTCGATCGACTGGTTCCCCGCCGGAGGCGGCGGAGACGTTCGAAAACAGCGGAGCGATCCGCAACTGGTCGATGACGCTGGTCTTCGACGAGGTGGTCCCCACGCTGCGGGAGATGGGCGTGATGGACGATGACGTCTTCAACACGATCTTCGTCGAGAACCCGCGGCGGTGGCTGACGGGAGAGTAGCCCCAGGTGCCACCCGCCACGCTAGGGTCCGGGCCATGGCCAGCGCAGCGGCCCTCCGACAGGCGGTCCGGGACCACGCGACGCTCTGGCGTCTGCGGGCGGCCGCGAGGCGCTTTCGAGGGGCTACTGCGTTGGAGCTGGGCGGCCCGAGCACGATCTTCGATCCGACCGGGCCGATGCCCGTTTATCCGGTCATCGCACAGCTGGACATCATCGACTTCGCGGCGGATACGCTCTGGTCATCGAGCCAGTCCGGCGCGACTCTCCCTGAGGGCGATCGCAGTGTGGGGGAGGCGCGGTGGCTTCGCGATGTGGCAGATGAATCGTACGATCTCGTGCTCGCCTCTCATGTCATCGAGCACGTGGCCAATCCGCTGGGCGCGCTCACAGAATGGCGACGCGTCACGCGACGCGACGGCACGGTCTTGCTGGTTGTACCTCATCGCGAGGGCACCTTCGATCATCGAAGGCCGGTAACGAGTATCGAGCATCTGCGCGACGATGAGGCGCGGGACACCGAAGAGGACGACGTGACGCATCTGGAGGAAGTCATCGCGCTCCACGATCTCGCCCGCGATGCCGGCGCGGGAGATGCGGCGACGTTTGCCGAACGCTGCCGCAACAATGGGCAGATCAGAGGCATGCATCACCACGTCTTCGATACGCGATCTGTGGCTGCGATGTGCCAGGCAGCGGGGCTCGAGGTCGGACTGCTCCGTGCCCTGCTTCCATTCCACATCGTCGCGATCTGTCGGGTTGGGCCTGTTGCCCACCGGCGCTTCACGGTTCGGCGGGCGCTCCTAACGAGCCCATTCTTGAGCGATCGGCAACCCGGGTTGGCCTGATCGCCCGCCGGTTGCGGCTGGCCACGGCCCGACCCGCCACGGCCCCGACCCGCAGCCGACATGGCGACGTCCGTCGGGCTCAGGCCGCCGGCGCATGCAGCAGCTCGGGACCCTCGACGCCGTCCTGGACCTTGTTGACGGCCGGGTTCGCGGGCCGGGCGGAGAGCCGCTCCGCTGGCAGCGGGCCGCAGACGGCGAGGGCTTCCTCGGCGCCGACGTCAGGGTCGAGCCAGGCGAGCTGGGCGTCGCCGTCGGCGAGGATCACGGGCATGCGGTCGTGGATCGCCGCCGCGACCGGATTCGGGGAGGAGTCGCAGGTGAGCAGGGCGATGCTGTTGAGCCACTCCCCCGCGACCTTCGCCGGCGTCCACAGGGCAGCGAACGCGAACGGGACGCCGCCGTCGACCTGGAAGTAGAAGGGCTGGCGGGGCTCGCTGCGCTTCTCCGGTTTCAGCCACTCGAAGTAGCCGTCGGCGAGCTGGAGGGCGCGCCGCGAGGATTTCGGGATCAGCGCCCGGTAGGCCGGCCGCGAGGTGACGGTCTCCATGCGCGCGTTGATCATCTTGGCGGCGCCCTTGAGGTCCTGCGACCACGGCGGCACGAGCCCCCAGCGCAACAACCGCGCCCGCTGCTCGCCTTTGGGGGCGACGATCGCGAGCACCTCTTCGGTCGGGGCGATGTTGAACCGGCCCGTCCCCTGCGTGGAGGCGATCGGCACGCGAAAGCGCTCGTTGAGCTCTTCCGGACCGGCCGTGTTGGTGTAGCGGCCGCACATGCTCCGAGCATATGCCCTCCGGCCATGCGAACATGTGTTCGTATGGGGAGACCGTATAGGCCGGTGCGCGAGCTGGAAGCCCACCTCGCCCGCGGCGAGCTCGACTTCGCGGTCGCCCTCGCCCGCGGGATCGCACGCGAGCGGGCGCAGCCGCTCGGGCTCGAGCTGACGCTGCGGTTCCTGCCCCTGCTCGCAGTGCAGCGACCGCATGCCTTCGACGCGTGGACGCTGCGCTGGCTCGAGCGCTGGTGTGGCGAGCAGCGCGACCGGGCGAGCGTCGACGAGGCGCTCGAGCTGGTGAGCGGTCTGGCGGAGATCCCCGTCGACCCCGAGCGCGGGCTGGGGGTGGTACGGGCGCAGCTCGCCCGACGACCGGGCGGCCTCTAGCTACGTGCCGATGTCCGGGGCGCTGAGCCGGTAGAGGACATGCGGAGCGAGCGGCTCGCCCGGATCGAGGGCCGGGTGCAGGAAGTCCTCCGCCGGGTCCCTGGCCATGCCCAGACGCTCCATCAGGGCGCGCGAGCGGGCGTTGCCCTGGTAGGTGTACGCGACGATCTCGGCGAGCCCGAGCGAACCGAAGCCGAAGTCGATCGCCGCGCGGGCGCCCTCGGCGGCGAGCCCTCGGCGCCAGAACGGCCTGGCGAGGCGCCAACCGATCTCCACGGCCGGGGCGAACGGCATCGTGGGCTCGACCGCGATCAGGCCGAGGAAGCCGATCAGGTCCGCCTCGCCAGGGAGCTCGACGGCCCAGAGGCCGTAGCCACGCTCGTGAAAGCCCGCCTCGATGCGCTCGATCAGGGTGTCGCTCTGCGCCCGCGAGAGAGGAGCCGGGAAGTGCTCCATGACCTCCACGTCGGCATTGAGCGCCGCGAACGGCTCCTCGTCCGAGCGCAGCCAGCGTCGTAGCAGCAGCCGCTCGGTCCGCAGCTGCGGCCCCTTCCCTGACGGCCCCGGGAGGCCCGGGGTCTCGACGCTTACGGCTCGAGCCTCACTGGCAGCGTCTTGAGCTGGTTGATGAACGGCGATTCGACGAACACGGGCGTGCCGTCGATGGCGACATTCGGATAGCGCGCGAGGGTCTCCTCGAACAGCACCTTCAGCTCCAGGCGGGCGAGGGCGGTGCCCAGGCAGAAGTGCCGGCCCCCCGCGCCGAAGGCCTGGTGCTCGGCCTTGCGGCGCAGGTCGAAGCGGTCGGGGTCCTCGTAGCGCGTCTCGTCGCGGTTGGAGGAGACGTACCACATCACCACCTTCTCCCCCTCGCGGATCGCCTGGCCGTGCAGCTCGGTGTCGCACGTGGCCGTGCGGCGGAAGTGGGCGAAGGCCGGGAACATCCGCAGCGCCTCCTCCACCGCATCCGGGCACCAGCGAAGGGTCATCGAGCAGCAGCCGGCGCTGCTCGGGGTCTTCCATCAGCGCCCGCATGCCGCTGCAGTAGGTCGCCTTCGTGCTGTCGTTGCCCGCCGCCATCAGCAGGAAGAAGCCCATCACGATCTCGTGCTCCTCCAAGCTCTGCCCGTCGACCTCGGCGTGCACGAGCACGCTCGTGAGGTCGTCGGTGGGGTGCTCCCGACGCTCGGCGATCAGCTTCCGGCAGCGCTCGAAGATCTCGGGGATCATCTCGCTCCATCACGCCCTCCATGCCGTCGGGGTTGAGGTCGGCGTCGCCGGCTCCGAGCGCCGAGTTCATCAGCCGGGCCCAGATCGCGTCGTCCTCCTGGCGGGATGCCCATGAAGCTGCCGATCACCCGCGAGACGACCGGCTGGGCGACGTCGGTGACGAGGTCGCAGCGCTCGCGCCCGTCGAGGCGGTCGAGCACGCCCGTCACGATCGCCCTGATCGCGTCCTCGTGGTCGGCGATCCGCTTGGGCGTGAAGCCGGCCTGGAACAGCGCCTTGAGGCGGTCGTGCTTGGGCGGGTCCATGCCGATGAACATCGCCCGCGCGAGCTCGAGCGGGAAGACCCCCGCGGCCGTGATGCCGCCGCGTTCGGAGGAGTAGGTGCGCCAGTCGCGGCTGACGGCGTGGACGTCCTCGGCGGTCGTCACCGACCAGAAGCCCGGCCTCGTCCGGGAACAGCTCGAACTGCTCGGTCCAGTGGATCGGGCACCGGGCCCGCATCTCCTTGAAGAGCTGCGTGCGGGGGCCCGTCGACGCCACAGCTCGTCGTCGGTCAGTTCCACGCTCTCGATATCGCGACCGACAGTCGCCATCCGGGCCTCCCGTTCGCCGTGGCGGCTTCCGCCGCCGATGATACTGGCTGCTCGGCCAGTGCGCTGGCCAGGGATTCGCGTCGCCGTGTCAGGCAGGCGGCTGGGCGACGCCGGCTGCCCCGTCCGGGCCGCGGCGCTCGACGACGAGCTCCTCGACCGTGAGCCGTCCCACTTTGAGCTCCCCGATGCTCAGCGAGCCGATCGTCCCGCGGCGGATGGCGAGACGACCGATCGCAAGCGCTCCGATCGCAAGCGCACCGACGGCGGCAGAGCCGATCGCGAGCGCTCCGAGCGCCCCGGCGCCCCGGCGATGGCCGAGCTCAGCGCGTGCCATGACCCGCCGGTACGTCCGCGACGGGGGCGGCGAGATGGTGGCCTGCGAACGTGAGCATGCTGCCGAGGTGTTCGGAGACCGTTTCGAGGCTGTGACTGCCCGGGATAGACGACGCCCTCGGCCTTCGCGCCGGCCGCACGCAGGGCGGCCGCGAACGAGGGGTCCTCGGCGGGGTTGGCGATGTGGTCGGATTCGCCGCCGTAGACGAAGGCGTGCAGGCCGAGGCGCGGAGATCACGGGACGGTCCGCGTCGAGCTGGCCTTCGAGGCCGTTGAAGAAGCCGAGCCAGCTCTCGACCACGGCGAAGCGGTAGGGATAGTCGAGCGCGATGTTCATCGCGCCGTAGCCGCCCATCGAGTCGCCCGCGATCGCGCGCGCGTGGCGGTGCGGGGACCGTCGGCAGCATGCGATCGATCAGCTGCTGGACTTCGAGCACGTAGCTCTCGTAGCGGCGCGGTCCCTGGTTGCGCCAGTTGTTGGCACCCGGGCCGCCCTGGATCATCACGGCGATCAGCGGCGGGATCGCGTGGCTGGAGATCAGGCGGTCGAGTTCTTCCTGCAGGCCGACCTGCAGGAACGCGCTGTCGGGCTGGCTGTTGCCGGGCAGCAGGTAGAGCACCGGGTAGCGGCCGGTCGAGCTGGAGAACCCTGGTGGCAGGTAGACGAGGAAGCAGCCAATGCCCTTCAGGGCCCGGAAGTGGTAGCTGGCGCTCTGGATCGTGCTGCCGGCGGCGTCGCTGCTCACGGGCGTGAAGGCGGGGACCTCCAGCGTGGGCGGATACGTGACGCGCGGACCGCGCCGGGCGAACTCGGCCGCGGGAACGCTTGCAGGGCGCCAGCCGAGCAGTCGCTCCAGCCCGCTGACGCCGCCCAGCGCGAGCGGCGCGCGGCCGCGCAGGCGAGCGCGCTGAGCAGCGACCCCAGCACGAGCGCGGCGCAGGCCGTCACGGACGCGGCTGCAGCTCGACGTCCCGCCTGTGCGCGCCGCGGCCGCCTCGGCCGGCGGGAACGCCGGCACCCAGGCGGGAGGCAGCACCTCGGAGCGGGCCGGGGCCGTTCCGGGCCAGCTCCAATCGCCGAGGCTCTCCATCCACACGTGCGTGCGCGAGACCTTGATCGCTGCGGACATCCGGGAGATTGAACGAACGGCGGGCCGGAAACCCAAGCCCTGCACGAAGGCGCCCACGGATCGGCGGCGCCGGCCGGGGCGGCCGGAGAGGCCTCCGCCCCCGCCCTGCGAGTCAGCTCAGCGGGTGCTCCACACGTCGCCGGTGTCGCCGAAGCCGAGCGCCTGCTTGGTCGCTTCGGTGAGGTCGAATTCGCGCCCTTCGACGTAGGGGCCGCGATCGATCACCGGCACCCGACCGTGCGGCCGCCGTAGCGAAGCGTGACGAGCGTGCCGCACGGGAGCGTCTTGTTGGCGACACCGAGCGTGCTGCTGGTGAGCGTGCCGCCGCAGGCGAGCGAGCCGCCGCCCCCGTACCAGGAGGCCCCGGCGAGGCGGTACACGTTGAGCCTGCCGATCGGGCGCCGGGAGGCGATGTCGAACGGGTCGCCGGGAAAGCCGACCCGGACCCGCCGGCTGCCGATGGCGCCTCGCCCGGTAGAGGAAGCGGAAGCGTCCGTTCGCTGCGGTGCGAGCCCGAGCGAGGCGTGTGCCAGCCATGATTGCCGAGCGCCTGTAGGACGACGACGCGGCGGGCCAGGCCCTTGTGGTGCGCATCCGTGAGAGTCCCTGACACCGTTGCGGTGCGACCTTCGAGGACGTTCAGCTGTGCCGTACGGACCGTCAGCGAGGTACGGGCCGGCGCTAGGAGCGCTGTGGGCGAGACCGAGGCGGCGAGGTTGATCGGCGCCAGGCTCGGGGGCACAGACGGCACTGTCGTGGCGGGTGCTGCGAGCAATTGAGTCTCCTTCAGTTCCGCCTGCGGGGTTAGCTGTCGGGCTCACGGCCGGGCGGCACACGAACAGACGCGTGTCAACCGGGCGTTACGGCCGAGGTACTCCGGCCGATTCGCCCCATCCGGGACGCTGTGGCGTCCCGGCAGTGGGTCCCCCGTTCGTTTCCATCCACGGAAACGACTCGGCGATCGAACAACTGTTCTAGAAGGTTATGGAGCGCAGCCTGTGTGACGTCGGTCACACAAGGGGTCGGAATACCGCGTCCGTACTAGGGCCCCTCACGCCTCCGTGCCGTCGCTGCCGTCCTCCCCTGGCAGTGCTCCCGCTTCTTGACTCTGCCTGGCGAGCTCCTCGTCGCTCAGATCGTCCGGCCGGGCCAGGATCTCCTTCGCACGCTCGAGATGCTCGGGCTCCACATAGACGTACTGGCCGCCGGAGGTGCCCCATTCAGGTCCCCCGATCGCTCGCTGCGTCAGAGCGGGGATCCCGGCGGCCTCGAGGCGCTGGCAGATGAGGTCCGCCTCGACGCCGCTCGACGCCGACGCGGCGATCTGCAGAGTGCCCTCCTCTGGGGGATCGCTCTCGGCCATCACTCACCACCGCCTTCGAGGATTTTCTCCGCGAAGCGGAGCATCCCGACGCCGACCCACGGCTGCTGGTTGCAGCGCACGCGGATGCCGACGGTGCCGTCGGGCCGGAGCACTTCGACGATCGTGACGACGCTCCCGATCTGGTAGGCGTCGCCGAAGTCCGTTTCGATCGCATCCATCTGCGCGGCGACTTCCTGCATCAGCCGGCCCCGCGGATCGGGCTGCTCGTGTGCCTCTCCTGCATCTGCCATCGCTGTGCCCTCCCGTCGGTTCCAAAGTCCGAGAAACGCCATCATGCCACCGCCGCGCCTCCTCTAAGCTCCGGCGGTCCTGACCCGCGCTGCGATGAGGAGGCGCCCGCAAGTGATCGAACTCCCATCCGAGGCTGACATCCACTGTCCGGCCGAGAAGCTCTTCGACGTGATCACCGACCTGCGCGCACAGGACCGCTGGCTGAGCCGCTCATCGCCCTTCCAGGGCGCCAGCGAAATCTCGGCCAACCCGGTGACCCTCGGCGCCACCTACCGGGCGCCGGGCCCACTGGGCGTTCGCAACGGCACCGTCACGGAGTTCGAGCGCCCCACCAGGGTCACGTTCCACCAACCGATGACGATGAGACTCCACGCGGGGACCGTGGACGTCACGATGCGCTACACGCTCACCCCGGAAGGGGCCTGCACGCACGTCACCCGGTCGCTGACGATCGACGTGCCGTGGTCGCTGAAGCTGCTCGAGCCGCTCCTCGCCCGGGCCTTCAAGCTCGAGAGCGGCCGTACCCTGCACGCCCTGAAGGTGTACGCCGACACGCTCCCCTGACGGCGTGCCGGCGCCGCGTTGCTCGCCGGCTCGAAGGGCGTGGCAGCCATGACGCCGGGTCATCCGTGACGACGCTCACAATTCGGCGCCGTTCGCCTCGACTACGGTCATGCTATGCCCCCACAGAACCCAGTCGCAAGAGTCGAACAGGTCGCGCGCGACATCGGCCGCCTGGCCGCTGAAATCGAGCGCTACGCCGGCCCTCACGCCAAGCGCACGCTCCTCTACTGGCAGTCGGAGCTGCAGAGCGCGATGGTCGACATCCAGCGCTCGACCGGAGAGCGGCTCACCGCCCGCGGTCACGGCTCCTGAGCAGAAACCATACGGGGCCGCCCGCACGGTCCCGGCCCGACGTCTCTGGATCACAGCCCGCCCGCCGCGGACATCGGTGAGCCCTGCCCGCGCGCAGCCTCAGGCTGGGCGCCGGAGCACCGGCGGATGCGGGGCGCTCCACGACGGGGCGTCGAAGCGTGCCACCAGCCACGTCGCGTCGAGCGCGTCGGCTTTCAGGCGCCGGTGGGTGACCGTCGAGATCTGCAGCAGCAGCGCCGCGTTGCTCACGTGGACGTGCTGCTCCACCGGCTCGTAGCACCTGAGCTGCTCCCACAGGCGTCCGATCTCGAGGCCCCTGGCGAAGTCCTCGCGCGGGGGCTCGGCAAGCAGTGCGTGCAGCTCGTGCTCCATGGTCTCCTCTGTTTCGGCCGCAACCACGCCGGGTTTGCCGACTGCACGCCAGCTTGCCCCGCCGGCGAGGCCCGTCCTGCCCGCCCGCGCGGCAGATTCGGCACAGGTCGTTGACGTGGGCCTCCCCAGCCGCGACAATCGACAGGCCGATGGCCAACCCCGACCGCCTGACGGCGCTCGACTCGACCTTCCTGCACCTCGAGGACCACTCGACCGCGCACATGCACGTCGCCTCGGTGATGGTGTTCGAGGGCGAGGCCCCGACGCTCCAGGAGCTCGTCGAACACGTCCAGGGCCGCCTGCACCTGGTGCCCCGCTACCGCCAGCGACTGGCCTACGTGCCGCTCGGCCAGGGCCGGCCCGTGTGGACCGACGACCCGCACTTCAACCCCTACTACCACATCCGCCACACCGCCCTGCCGAAGCCCGCGGACGACGCCGCGCTCAAGCGCCTGGCCGGGCGCGCTGTTCTCCCAGCGCCTGGACCGCTCCAAGCCGCTGTGGGAGATCTGGCTCGTGCAGAGCATGGCGGGCGGGCGCTTCGCGCTCGATCGCCAAGACCCACCACGCCCTCGTCGACGGCATCTCCGGGGTCGACATCACCACCGTGCTGTTCGACACCGCCCGCGAGCCTGCTCCGACCGCGCCGCCGCCGGCCTGGAGCGCGAAGCCGCTGCCCGGGTCCGCGAAGCTGCTCGGCGAGGCGCTGATGGAGCGCTCGACCGTGCCCGGCAGAGATGGCCCGCGGCGCACGCGCCCTGCTGCGCGGCGCCGCGGAGGGCCGCCGGGCAGGTGCAAGGCGGCCTCGACGAGCGTCGGCGCGACGACGCTCGCCGGGATCAGCGACCCGGCCCCGCCGAGCCCGTTCAACGTCGACATCGGCCCGCACCGCCGCTACACGTTCGTGGACGCCGACCTCGGCCGCTTCAAGGCGATCAAGGACTCCCTCGGGGGCACGCTCAACGACGTCGTGCTCGCCTCCGTGACGCTCGCCCTCGGGCGCTACCTGCGCCGCCACGGCCACGACACCGACGGCCTCGTGCTGAAGGCGATGGTGCCCGTGTCCGTGCGCACGAAGGACCAGCGCGGGGCGCTCGGCAACCAGGTCGCCGCGATGTGGGCTCCGCTGCCCGTCGGCGTCGAGAACCCGGCCGAGTGCCTGCGCAAGGTCGCCGCCTCGATGGAGGACCTGAAGCAGCTCGGGGCAGGCCGTCGGGGCCCAGGTGCTCACGAACCTCGCCGGCTTCGCCCCGCCCACGATCCTCAGCCAGGCCGCCCGCCTGCAGGCGCGCCAGCCGTTCTTCAACCTGGTCGTCACGAACGTCCCCGGGCCCCAGTTCCCGCTGTACCTGCTCGGCCGCCGCCTCGAGGTCCTCTACCCGGTCGTCCCGCTCGCCCAGCGCCAGGCGCTCGGGATCGCCGTCATGAGCTACGACGGGCACCTCGGCTTCGGCCTGCTCGGCGACTACGACGCCCTGCCCGACCTCGACGAGATCGCCGAAGATCTGCAGTCGGCCGTCGCCGCGCTCGCTCGCGCCGCCGGCGTCCGCGCCCGCAGCTCTCGCTCCGCCCCCAGGAGCGGCCAGCGGCGTACCGCCACGAGGCCCTCGCCGAACGGCTCGAGCCCGACTGGCGAGCGCGCCGGCGCCGGCTGACCACAGAGCACGGCCGCGACACCCTCCGTCCCGCAGGAGTCCTGAGCGTGCGCCTCGCCCTCTGCCAGCTGAACGCGACCGTCGGCGACATCGCCGGCAACGCCGAGCGGATCCGGGCCGGCATCCGCTCGCGCCGCGAGGCCGGACGCCGAGCTCGTCCTGTTCCCCGAGCTCGCCCTGACCGGCTACCCGCCCGAGGACCTGCTGCTGAAGGAGCACTTCCTCGCCGATGCCGCGCGCCGCGCTCGCGCGAGCTGGCGGCCGAGGCGCGAGGGCATCGTCGCCGTCGTCGGCTTCCCCGAGCGCGCCGAGGACGTCTTCAACGCCGCCGCCGTGCTCGCCGACGGGGCGATCCACGCGATCTACCGCAAGGTCTACCTGCCCAACTACGGCGTCTTCGACGAGCAGCGCTACTTCCAGGCCGGGCCGGCCGGCGCCGTCATCGACGATCGGCGAGCAGCGCGTCGGGGTGACGGTCTGCGAGGACATCTGGGAGCCCGGCCCGCCCGCCAGCGAGGAGGCGCTCGCGGGCGCGACGCTGATCGTCAACATCTCCGCCTCCCCCTACCACGCCGGCAAGGGGGCCGAGCGCGAGCGCATGTTCGCCCAGCGCGCGCGCGACAACGTCGCCTGCGTCGCGTTCTGCGCCCTCGTCGGCGGCCAGGACGAACTCGTCTTCGACGGCCACTCGTGCGTGATCGACCACACCGGGCCGCACGATCGCCCGCGCGGCCCAGTTCCAGGAGGAGCTGCTGGTGTGCGACGTCGACCTCGACGCCGCCGCCGCCGCGCGTCTGCGCGACCCGAGCCAGCGCCCCGTCGCGCGCCGCAGCGAACGCCGGGCGATCGAGCTGCGCAGCGCTCCCGGGCGCGCCGCCGCCCGCCTCGCCGCCGCAGCCGGCGGGCGGCCCGCTCGCCGACGCCGCTCGCGCCCGTCGAGGCCGAGGTCTACGGCGCGCTCACGCTCGGCCTGCGCGACTACGTCGCGAAGAACGGCTTCGCGCCACGTCGTGCTCGGGCTCTCCGGCGGCATCGACTCTGCGCTCGTGGCCTGCCTGGCCGTCGACGCGCTCGGCGCCGACCGCGTGAGCACCGCGGTCATGCCCTCCCCCTACTCCTCCGCGGAGACCCAGGAGGACGCCCGCGAGCTCGCCGCCGCGCTCGGTGTGCGCATCCACGAGCTGCCGATCGCGCAGGTGATGGAGGCCTACGGGCGCCTGCTCGGGCCCGAGTTCGCGGGCCGCGAGCCGGACCTCACCGAGGAGAACCTGCAGGCGCGCATCCGCGGCAACCTGCTGATGGCGCTCTCGAACAAGTTCGGCTGGCTCGTGCTCGCGACCGGCAACAAGTCCGAGATGTCGGTCGGCTACACGACCCTCTACGGCGATCTCGCGGGCGGCTTCGCCGTCATCAAGGACGTGCCCAAGACGCTCGTCTACGGCCTGTGCGAGTGGCGCAACTCCGCCGCCGGCGCGCTCACAACCGCCGGCGAGACGCGCGCAGCAGCGCCCGATCCCCGACTCGATCATCGAGCGTGCACCCTCGGCCGAGCTGCGGCCCGACCAGCGCGACGAGGACTCGCTGCCGCCCTACGACGTGCTCGACCGCATCCTCTACGGCTACATCGAGCTCGACCTCAGCCGCGAGCAGCTGATCGCCCAGGGACTGCCCGCGGCCGACGTCGAGCGCACGATCCGTCTCGTCGACCTCGCCGAGTACAAGCGCCGCCAGGCGCCCCCGGGGATCAAGATCACCGCTCGCGCCTTCGGGCGCGACCGGCGCATGCCGATCACCAACCGCTACCGCGGCTAGCGTCGCCGCGCCGCTGCCTCCGTCATGCGCTCGTGCGCTGCCGCGCTCGCTGCGCTGTGCGCGCTTCGCCGCCTGTGGCAACACGCTGCAGGACCAGCCGATCCCCCACAGCGAGCTCGAGAGCTGATCGTCGCACCCGTTCCCGGTCTACTGGCTCGGAGGCAATTTCCACGGCCTCGACCTCACCGAAGCCTCCCACGACCCCGGCGGCGCCTTCATCGTCCAGTACGGCGACTGCCTCGAAGGGGGCCAGGGCACCTGCCTGCCCCCGTTGCGCGTCGTCACCTCGCCCGACAACAGCTTCCTGCCGGGCGGCGGGGCGAGCACCCGCCACGTCGTGATCCGGGGCGTGCCGGCCACGGTCGCGCGAGCAGGGCAGGACGATCGTGCTCGCCACCGGTCCCGTCGTGGTCGGCATCTACGCCGACACCGCCTCGCTCGCCCTCGCGGCCGCCCGCGCCGCCGTGCCGATCAACGAACCCGGCGCGCCCGGGGCGCCGCTGCCGGCACGCGCTGCCCGACAGCGGCTACGGCGGCACGCCCCTGCCCTCGCAGGAACCCCAGCCCCTGCACCCCGTTCGCTAGCCGGCCGCCTGCTCGGGCACCGGCGGCGCATCGCCGGCCGGACGGGGCGCACCGCGATCGTCATGCGTGTCAGCCGCGCACGGCGTGGCCGGCGTCGTCGCTGAAGCGCACGTCCCACACCCACGTCGTGCGGCCGCGGTGGATGCGCGTTGGCCAGCGCGTGCACGGTCCCCTCGGTGATCGGGCGCAGGAAGCTCGTGCTGTTGGAGAGGCCCATCGCCATCTCGCCCTGCCCGTAGTACCGCGAACGCTGTCGCCAGCGACGCCATCGACTCGGCCATCGACGCATACACGCCGCCGTGGACCAGGCCCGCAGGCTGCTTGACCTCCTCGCGCACCCGCAGCTCGGCGCGCACCTCCGTGTCCGACGCACGACAGCAGCCGCAGGCCGTAGAGCCGGTCGAAGCCGCGCAGCACGCCGTTCATCTGCTCGCTGCCTGGCGCTGGCCATCGGCGCCGCCACGATAGCCTACGATGCCTCGCTACGGCCGCCGCCGGACCGCGGCCAGACGGCGGCCGGAGGCGACCCGATCATGAGCAGACTGGACGAGCTCCCACCCGATCAGCGCGCGGCGCTCTCGCTGCTGTCGCCAGCGCAAGAGCTATGCCGAGGTGGCCGCGATGCTCGCGATCCCCGAGCAGGCCGTCCACGACCGCGCCCACGCGGCCCTCGCCGTGCTCGCCCCCCAGCCGCACGCGCGAGCTGCGCGCCCGAGCCGCCGCGAGGAGATCGGCGACTACCTGCTCGGCCAGCAGCCGAGCGTGGCCGAGCGCCTAGCGCACGCGAACGTTCCTGAGCGCCTCGCCTCCCGCCCGCGAGTGGGCGCAGGCGATCGCCGCCGAGCTCGCCCCGATCGCCGGGGGCTCGCTGCCGGAGCTGCCGCCGGCGGTGCCCGGGGGCGCGCCGGGGATCGCGCCCGCCGGCCCGGCTGGCGTCCCGCCGGCGGGCGGCGAGACGCTCGCCCACGCAGCCGCCGCGGCGGCGGAAGCCGCCCGCACGCCCGCCCCGGTGCGCCCGGCACGCCCGGCGGGGCGAGGCAGCCGAGCTCACGCGCCGGCGGCGCGATCCTGCTCGCGGCGATCGTGGCGGCGATCGTCGTCGCCGTCGTCCTGCTCACGGGCGGCGGCTCGAGCAAGCACACCGGCACGACGAGCACCAAAGCCGCCGCGAGCGCCAAAACGACGGGCACGAAAACCGGGCCGGCGGTCACCGCACGCATCATCATGCGCTCGCCGAGCCGCCGCAGCCGCGCGATCGGGGCCGTCGAGATCCTCCAGGAAAGC
The DNA here is from genome assembly GCA_963743505.1 of uncultured Solirubrobacteraceae bacterium. Classification (GTDB taxonomy): domain Bacteria; phylum Actinomycetota; class Thermoleophilia; order Solirubrobacterales; family Solirubrobacteraceae; genus Palsa-744. Next base: position 472,472 of record CAVUPZ010000001.1, read on the forward strand.
GGCAGCCGGGCGTTCTACATCGCCGCGGAAAACCTCCCCGCCACGAACGGGTTCTTCTACGCGATCTGGCTCTACAACTCGCCCTCCAGCCACGAGCCCCTGAGCCGGGCCCCCGCGGTCGGCTCGACCCATCGGCTCGAAGGCGGCTCGCTGCTGCCATCCAACGCCGGCGAATTCAGCCAGATCCTGCTCACCCGCGAGCACCAGCTCCCACCCCAGCAGCCCGGGGCCGGTCGTGCTGCGCGGGCGCTTCACCCTCGGGGGCTGACGAGCAGCAGCTTGCCGGGGTTCATGATCCCGGCTGGATCGAGCTCGGCCTTCACGGCGCGCGAGCGCCCGCACGCCGCCCGCGCCGATCTCGTGGCCCATCCAGGGCGCGTGGTCGCGGCCGACGGCGTGGTGGTGGGTGATGGTGCCGCCCTCCAGCCACGATCGCCTCGCTCGCCGCCCGCTTGACTGCGTGCCACTGCCCGATCGCATCGCCCTCGCAGTTGGCGGGCGAGGAACGTGAAGTACAGCGAGGCGCCCGTCTCGTAGACGTGGGAGACGTGGCACATGACGAGTCCCGGCGTCCCGCATCGCGGCGAGCGCGTCGGCGATCGTCCGCGTCAGCGAGATCGTGCAGCGCGAGCAGGTTCGACCACTGCGTGGCCGTCTCGAGCGTCTCCACCATCACCCCGCTGGGTGAGCAGCTCATCGCGCAGGTAGGGGCCGCTGAAGCGTCCCGCCAGCCACGCCTCGCCCGGCGAGCGGCCGACCGCGAGCCCGCCGCACGAGCGCGCCAGCGCGAGCGCCCGCGCGTCGCCGCACGGCGACCTCCTCCGCGCCGCCCTCGAAGCCGAAGATCGCCAGGCAGCCGCTGCGGTAGCCCCGCGCCGCCAGGTAGGCCCGGCCGAGGCGGCCCTTGATCCCTCCCGCGCCGGCCAGCGCGAGCGACATCCGCGTCTCCTGCTCGTCGGAGAGCCGCGCGACATCCGGCAGCGCGTGCTCGCGGGCGAGCATCCGCAGCGCCTCCACGCCCGCGCCGAAGCTCCTCGAAGAAGACGCCCTCGTAGATGGCGCTCGCGCGGTGCCGGGCGCACCCGCAGGGAGACCTCGGTGATCACCCCGAGCGTCCCCTCCGAGCCCACCAGCAGCTGGCGCAGCCCGGGCCCCGCCGCCGTCGCGGGCATCGCCGGCAGATCGATGTCGACGGCCGGGGCGGCGAGGCGCAGGCCGAGGACCATCTTCTCGATCGACCCGTAGCCCGTCGAGGCCTGCCCGGCGGAGCGGGTGGCGACGCAGCCGCCGAGCGAGACGTACTCGAAGGACTGCGGAAAGTGGCCGAGGGTGAGGCCCCGCGCGCCGAGGTGGCGACTCGAGCGCCGTGGCCCGCATGCCTGCCCGCCACGGTCACGGTCGCGGACTCCAGGTCGAGCGCCAGCACGCCCGCCCAGGCGGCCGAGATCGAGCGCCACAACGGCGTCGTGTCCCCCGCGCAGCGGCTCGACCCCGCCGACGACGCTCGTGCCGCCGCCGAACGGGACGACCGCGACCGAGGCCCGTCCGCACGCGTCGAGTACGGCGCGCAGCTGGTCGTGGCTGTGGGGGTAGAGGACGGCATCCGGGGCCTGCGCGGGGCGCCCTTCGCGCAGGCGCACGAGGTCGGGGTAGCCCTTGCCGGCCGCATGCTCCACCCGCACGGCGTGGTCGTCACGGAGCCCCCCTGCTCCGAGCAGCGCGCTCAGCTCTCCCCTCGCCGCGCCCGTCAGCGCCGGTGGGGCCAGGCGCACCGCGCCGAGCGCCACCGCCGCCCGCGGCGGCGCCAGCGGGCCGATCCGCTCCGACAGGAACGAGAGCGCATCGGGGGGCAGCACGGATGGATGCTCCGGGTCGCCCCACCCCCACCAGCGCATCACCCCGCGCGGATCAGCCACTGATCCGCTCCAGCCCGTCCAGGGCCTGCTCGACGGTCGCGGCGGCCGCGCGGCGGACCATCATCCCGCCGAGCCGCGGGATCATCGCCCCCATCACCCTGCTTCGCGGGTTGCCCCCGCTGAGCGTCTGGCGCAGCTCGATCGTCACCGTCGTCGCGCCCTGCGCCTCCCCCCCGCCGCCGGCGCCGCCCGCGCGCCCGCTCGCGGCCGGGGCGAGCAGGAGCTCCGTCTCGGCCGCGCTCAGCACCCGCGCGAACGGCGTCCCCTCCACGAGCTGCTCCCACACGAGCGTGCGGGCGCCGTCGTCGCGACGCAGGACCCTGAAGTCGGCCCGCACCGTTTTGCCCTTGGCCGTCGTCATCACCTGCGTGAAGGCCTCCTCGCGGACGTCCTCCATGCGGGTCACCCGGGGCCACCAGCGGGGCAGGTGGTGGGGGTCGCTGACGACCCTCCACAGCTCCGCGGGCGGGATCGGGATCGTGCGGCTGCGGCGGGTTCTGGGCACCGGGTCGGCTAGGCGTCGTAGCTGAGCAGCGCGTGGACGTCCCGGGGCGCGAGGCGCGCCCGCCCGTCGAGGAACGTGAGCTCGATCAAGAAGCCGCAGCCGACGACGTCGCCGCCGAGCTGCTCCACGAGCTCGCACAGGGTCGCCGCCGTGCCGCCGGTGGCGAGCAGGTCGTCGTGGACGAGCACCCGCTTGCCCGCGGCCACCGCGTCGGTGTGCAGCTCGAGCTGGCCGGCTCCGTACTCCAGCAGGTACTCGGCGCTGACCGTCTCGTAGGGCAGCTTGCCCGGCTTGCGGGCGAGCGCGAAGCCGGCCCCCAGCGCGAGCGCCAGCGCCGGCCCGAGCAGGAACCCCCGCGCCTCGGCCGCGACGACGCAGTCGACCTCCAGCGGCCGGGCGTAGTCGGCCAGTCCCCGGAGCGCCGCGGCGAGCCCCGCGGCGTCGGCGAGCAGCGGCGTGATGTCCTTGAAGCCGATCCCAGGGCGCGGGAAGTCGGGGATCTCGCGGATCAGCGAGTGCAGGTCCACGGGCGCGGCGTCGATCCCGATCACCGCACGATCTTGCGCAGATCCCTGATCAGGAGCAGGTGCTTGAGGTGCGTCGCCACCGCCGCCAGGTTCTCGAGCGCGTCGACCGCTTCCTTGCGCCGCTCGGGGTTGCGCGAGCGCAGCGCCGGGGCGAGGATCTGCTGCAGCAGGTTCGCCTCGCGATCGGCGGAGGAGCGGAACACGCGCAGGTTTCGCCCACCGACGCCGTAGCGGGCGAGCTCCGCGACGGCGGCGATGATCTCGCGCTCGGTCTCGTCGAAGTAGCGCACCCCGCCTCGGATCTCGCCCTTGACCACCCCGTACTCCTCCAGCTCGCGGACCAGCTTCGCCTCCGCCTTGGTCTCCTCGAGGACCTCGTCGATCGAGTAGAGCGCGCCCGGTCGACTCGCGCACGCTCACGCTCGGCCGCCACGCCCGGGCGCCCTCGCGGCCGACCCGGCCGGGGACGGGCGCCGTGTCCGGCGAGCGACCCGCCGCGAGCTCCTGGCGGATCACCCGCAGCGGCAGGAACTCGTCGCGCTGCATGCGCAGGATCGTGCGCAAGCGAGCCACGTCGCCCTGGGTGTAGAGGCGGTAGCCCCCCGGGGTCCGGCGCGGGGTCAGCAGCTTCTGGTCCTCGAGATAGCGGATCTTCGAGATCGAGATGTCGGGGAACTCCTGGGCGAGCGCCTTGCACACCGCCCCGATCGTCAGCGACTTCTGCCGCTTCGCGGGCTCGCCCGCGACGCCGCGGCGTCCCGAGCTCGAGCTCGAGCTCGCCGTGGTCGCTGGGCGTCGCCTGGATGGCCATCAGCGTGCGTGGAACGTGAGCTTGTACTTCCCGATCTGCACCTCGTCCCCCTCCTCGAGCTGGTGTGACTCGATCCGCGAGCGGTTCACGTAGGTCCCGTTGAGAGAGCCGCAGTCGTCGAGGTACCAGTTGTCGTTGCGCCTGATCAGCAGGGCGTGGTCCCGGGAGACCGTGACATCGTCCAGGAAGACGGCCGCGTCGGGCCGGCGGCCGATGCTGAGCCGCTCGCCGGCGAGCGGGAAGCTCTCGCCGACGCGGCCGCCTCCGGCGCGGATCACGAACGCCGGCCCGGCGGCCGTGACCTCGCCGACATCGACCGGGACCAGCTCTCCCGTCTCGTCGATCCGGTATGTCGCCGTGACCGGCTCGCCCGCCGGCTCGGCCCGTACGAGCAGGGCACCGCAGCGCTGGCAGTAGTTGGCGCCCTCGCCGTTGACGAAGCCGCACTCGGTGCAGTGGAGGGCCATCCTGGCCGTCCCGTCAGTGCGCCGACGCGGCTGGGAGCTGCGCGCGGGTGGCGGGCGCTGCGGGCGCCGGCCCGCTCATGCGGGCCCTTCCGGCTGGCGTTGCGTGAGGATGTCCGTCAGCCGCTGGACGTCGTCGCCGGTGATCGTCATGTCGCCGCCATCGTGATGCCGGCGCAGGCGGTTCACGAGCTCCGCTCGCAGGATGTCGATCTTGCCGTGGAGGATCCGTCGCCGGTAGGAGATCTCGGTCTCCTCCTCGGTCAGCTGCTGGATGACGTCTTTGAGCTCGGCGTCCGACAGCGTGCCAAGGTCGGGGAACGTATCGTCCATGGGGCCTTTCTCCTCTCCCTCGGTTCGCCGGTGGCGTGTGTGCGCGTGACAGCCGCCCGCCCGGCCCAGGGCCGCCAGTATAGACCAAAAGGTCAGGCTGAGCTTTAGGGCTGTGCGTGTGCTCCCCGCAGCGCCGTGAGGCCGCTGCGGACGTACAGGGCGGTTGCCGCGAGGGCGAGCGCCAGGCCGACGAACAGGAGCACTTCGGCGAGCGTCCCGAGGCCGGTCATGGCGAAGAAGAACGATCCCATGACGGGGGCGACCGCGAGCCGTCCGGGCCAGTTGATCCGCAGCTCGAGGCCCCTGGTGAGGGCGTAGCGACCGATCACGAGCATCGCCAGCTCGCGCGCCGCCAGCAGCGCCAGTGCCCACCGCGGCAGCAGCTGGAAGTGCCACGTGACGATCACCCCGCAGAGCACGAGCAGACGGTCCGTGACGGGGTCCATCAGCGCACCCAGGCGGCTGTACTGGCGCGTCACCCTCGCCGTGATGCCGTCGGCGTAGTCGCCCCAGCCGATCACGGCGAACAGGGCCGCCGGCAGCGCCCCGACGCCGTCAGAGCTCGAGAGGGCGACCACGAGGAAGACCGGGATCAGGGCCAGGCGCACGAACCCGATCGCGTTCGGTACGGTCCACGGCCGCAGCGGCTCCCCCCTCAGGGTTGCTCGCGGCGGCGCCCCGGAGCGGTCGAGGCCCAGCAGACGGCGCACGCTCAGGCGCTCGGTCGAGCCCCTTCGATCGCCGCTCCCCCGGTCTAGGGGAGGCTCCGCCACAGCTCGTCCACCGCTCGCACCAGCTCGGCCGGCTCTGCCGCCAGCGGGAGCCCCGGGGCCTGGACGCGGCCGCGCCGGACCTGCGCCTCGATCTCACCCGACTCCAGCGAGCGGCGCCCGACGGTCAGCCGCAGCGGGCAGCCGAGCAGCTCGGCGTCTGCGAACTTCTCCCCCGCTCCGATGTCGCGATCGTCGTAGAGGACCTCCACGCCACCGCCGCCGAGCGTCTCATAGACGCGGTCCGCGGCCTCCCGCTCGGGGCTCCCGGGCTTGCCGAGCGAGACGAGGTGGACGGCGAACGGCGCCAGCGAGCGCGGCCAGGAGATGCCGTGCTCGTCGGCGAACTGCTCGACGGCGCCGGCGACGATGCGGGCCGGCCCGATCCCGTAGGAGCCCATCCAGATCGGCCGCTCGACCCCGTTCTCGTCGAGGTAGCGGGCGCCGAGCGGCTCGGAGTAGCGGGTGCCGAGCTTGAAGATGTTGCCAACCTCGATCGCCGGCTCGATCGTCAGCGGCCGACCCTCGATCGTGTCGCCGGGCCGGACCGTGCGCACGTCCACCTCGCGGAAGGAGAAGTCCCGTCCGGGAACCACCCCGCGCAGGTGCTGATCGGCGCGGTTCGCCCCGGTGACGAACCCTCCTCCCTCGCTCACGGCGCGGGCGCCCGCGTCGAGCAGGATCTCGACGTCCTCCGGCGCGCCCACCGGCCCGATGAACCCCGGCGGCCCGAGCATCTGCTCGATCTCCTCGGCTCGGGCCGGGCGGCTCGGCGCGCCGAGCGTGTTGGCGAGCTTGATCTCGTTGACCCGGTCGTCTCCGCGCACGAGGACGAGCACGAAGCGCACCGGTGACTGCGCCTCCTCGCCGACGAGCACGGGGTAGGCCTTCAGCAGCGCCGCCTCCGGCAGCTCGAGCGTCCGGGCGACGTCGGCCACGCTCGTCAGGCCGGGGGTCGCCACGGCCTCAGGGGCGCCCCCGGCCGGGGGCAGCTCGACGGGCTGCGGGTCGGCGCTCGCGACCTCCACGTTGGCTGCGTAGCCGGGGGCGAGCACGACCTCGTTCTCGCCGGCGGCGCAGGGTGCCATGTACTCGTGGGCGCCGGAGCCGCCCATCATGCCGACGTCCGCCTCGACGCGGTACCAGCGCAGCCCGGTGCGATCCAGCATCCGGTCGTAGGCGTCCACGTGAAGCTGGTAGCGCTCGTCGAGCCCCTCGGGGTCGCGGTCGAACGTGTAGGCGTCCTTCATGATGAACTCGCGGGTGCGCAGGACGCCGGCGCGCGGGCGCGGCTCGTCGCGCTCCTTGACCTGGAACTGGTAGAGGATCAGCGGCAGGTCGCGGTAGGAGCGAACGACCTGGGCGACGTGGGTCGTGACGGCCTCCTCGTGGGTCATCGCGAGGACGAGCTCCGAGCCCTTGCGGTCGGACAGCTTGAAGAGCTCGTCGATGTCGTAGCGTCCCGAGCGCCGCCAGGGCTCCGACGGCTGCAGGACCGGCATCAGCATCTCCTGCCCGCCGATCGCGTCCATCTCCTCGCGGATGATCCGCACCGCCCGCTGGTGGGCCCGCCAGCCGGCCGGGAGCCAGGTCCAGATGCCGGCGCCGATCTGCCTGATCAGCCCGGCCCGCACCATCAGCCTGTGCGAGATCGCCTCGGCGTCGGCCGGCGCCTGGCGCTCGGTCGGGAGCAGGTATCCGGACAGCCGCGTCATCAGGGGCGAGCGTATAGGGCCGCGTCGCCGAACGCCGTGGGCGCACGGGCCCCCGCCGGTCCCCCTGTTGGTGGGGGCCGTGCATGCACGGCCCCCCGGGGCGCCGCATGCGGCGCCCCGCCGGCCGGCGCATGCGCCGGCCGGACAGGACAGAAGGAACTCGGCCTAGCCGCCGAACGTGTACGTCTGGGCCTGGAGGGCCACCGTGTTCACCAGGTTCCCCAGCGCGACGTTCACGTCGTAGAGGTGAAGCCCCCAGTCGGGGCCCAGCGTTTCGAGCGCGGCTTCGTTGCGTTCGAAGCGTTCCTGCTGGACCGAGGGTTCCCCGACGGAGCTCACCTGCAACCAGCTGGCGCCGTTCTGGTTCATGCATTGCGCCGTCGCCGCGTCGGTCTCCTCGACCCACGGCGTGGGCGCGACCGGCGTCGGCACCGCCAGCCCGATCTGGCCCGGGAACGGCGTCGTCGAGGCGTACGGCAGCAGTGCGCCGGCCGAGCCGTCCTGGTTGAGCAGCGTCGGGTTCACGCACAGCACCTGCAGCCCGGGAGGCGGCGCGACGCCCAGCAGCGGGCTGTCCGGGCGTCCGAAGAACGCGCCTTCCGGCGGTTCTTTGGCGAACGACGAGTACGCGATCACGCATCCCGTCTCAGCCGCCTGCGTGCATGCCGGCACGTTCTGGAAGGTGCCCCCGACGAGCTGGCCTTCGGGCACGAGCACGTTGCCGCCCAGGATCACGGCCGAGACCAGTCGCGCCCGCAGCGCCGGGTTGGGGTCGATCTGTTCGTGGATCAGCTGCTCGAGCATCGCCGAGCCCTGGGAGTGGCCGATCAGCACGAAGCCGTGGCCTTTGCTGAATCGCTGCAGATATTCCTCGAAGGCGCTCAGGACGCCGACGTAGGCCTTCACCCTGTCGGCTTCCGTGACCGCGCCCGGGTTGTTGATCGCGTTCAACGTCAGCTGCGGGTACATCGGCGCGAACACGCGGCAGTCCTGGCTGAAGCGGGAGGCCTGGTCGACCGCGATCTGCGTCTCCTCCGGTTCGATTTCGAGGTTCGCGTTAGGTCCTTCCTGTTCGCTGACGGTCGGGTACACGTAGAAGCAGTCGACTGCTTTGGGGACCGTGTGCGTCGACCTCTGAAGCGTTTCCTCGCGGGTGGTGCCCTGGTAGCTGACGACCGTCGCGGTCCGCGAGGTCGTGCAGGGGTCCGGTTCGTGCCCGGGCTTGCACAGCCACACCGTCCCGCCGCTCTTCGCCTGCGCGGCCCCTGCCAGCGCCAGCAGCATGAGCACCGCGGCGAGCGTGAGCAGCGCCCCCCGTCCGACGTTCCTCGGCGTGGTCCTCTCTCGTTCCGTCATCCCTGTTCCCCTCACTCGGGCGGCCGCGGCCTCGGCGGCCCCGCGCCGCGTTTTGCCGCCCAGATTCTAGTCAGATCGAGGAAGGCGTCTCAAACTCGGACGGCGTGCCGGGCGCGATCCCGAGCAGGGCCGCCTCCACCTCCCGCAGCCGCTCGGTGTCGCCGCGGATGCCGAACCGGGCGTCGTTGAAGAGGAACGACTCGGCCAGGCGGACGATCGCGTAGGCGAGCGTCCCCGCCCTGATCTCGCTGGTGAACGCGCCGGTGCGCATCTCGGCCTCGATCAGGCCCTGGATCCCCGCCACGCTGCGTGGCTGCACGATGCCCCCGCTCGAGGTGAGGATCCGCAGCCCGCGGGCCTGCTCGTCGTGGAGCAGCGCCCCCAGACCCGGGTGTCGCGGCGAGCTCGCGGTTGAAGCGGTCGAAGCACTCGAGCAGGGCCGGCGCACCGACGCCGTCGACGCCTTCCCTGATCGCGGCCAGTCGCCGCTCGGCGAGGCCCGCGATCGCCTCCCCGAGCAGCTCCTCCCGGGTGCCGAACCAGCGGTGCATCGTGGCCCTTGCGAGCCCGAGCTCGCGGGCGAGGCCCTGCATGTCGACTCGTTCGCAGGCCAGGAAGCGCGCGACCGTCGCGCGCAGCACGTCCTCGCGGCTCGCCGCCGCCGGGCGCCCGGGCCTGCGCGTCTCGAGAGCCGTCATGTCCAGAGCATATGGCGTCGGGTGCCCCCGCCGTCCCTCTGATAGAAGAAAGCCGCTACCCCGACCAGACGTCGACCGATAACCGAAGGAGCCAGCCCATGGCCTACTCAGTCCCGCCGCTCCCGTACGCATACGACGCCCTCGAACCCCACATCGACAAGGCGACGATGGAATTCCACCACGACAAGCACCACCAGGCCTACGTGGACAAAGTCAACGCCGCCCTCGAGGGGACCGACCTCGCCGACGCGCCGATCGAGGACGTCCTGCGCGACCTCAGCCGCGTCCCCGAGGCGAAGCGGACCGCCGTCAAAAACAACGGCGGCGGCCACTACAACCACACGATGTTCTGGGAGAACATGAGCCCCGACGGGGGCGGCGAGCCGCAGGGCTCGCTGGCGGACGCGATCTCCTCCGCGTTCGGTTCGTTCGCCGAGCTGCAGGCGAAGATGAAGGAAACCGGCGTCAACCAGTTCGGCTCCGGCTGGTCCTGGCTGATCCACGACGGCTCGGGCCTCGCGGTGGTCGCCAGCGCCAACCAGGACAACCCGATCTCCTCGGGCCACGCGCCCCTGCTCGGCGTCGACGTGTGGGAGCACGCCTACTACCTCAAGTACCAGAACCGCCGCCCGGACTACATCGACGCCTGGTGGAACGTCGTCGACTGGGGCCGCGTCGCGGAGCGGTTCAGCGCCGCGGGCTGAGACCCCCGCGGCTGGGCGCCGTGCCGGCTCGTGCAGAGCGGGCCCGCACGGCGCCGGCGGCCGTGTCCCGAGCTAGCTGCGGCTGAAGCGCCGCCCCGCCACCGGCGAGAGCGCTTCGTCCATCTCGACCGCGGTGGCAGGCTCGAGCATCCCCTCGAGCACCTCCTCGGCGAGCTCGTCGTTCTTGGCCGCGGCGGCCTCCAGGGCGGCGATCCGCTCCGGGGTCATCGCCGTCTCGTCCTCGTTCTCCGCAAGCCACGCGCGCGCCTCGGCGGCCTGCGTCTCGTCGCGCTCGAGCACCTTCCCGGCCGCGTAGTAGCGGTCGATCTCCTTGAACAGCGCATCGACGAGCTGCTCGGTGGGCACCTTCTTCAGCGGCTCGCCCTTGGAGTAGATCATGCCCATGTCCTTGGCGCCGGTGATGCCGAAGTCCGCGTGGCGGGCCTCGCCGATGCCGTTGACGGCGCAGCCGAGCACCGAAACCTCGATCGGGTCCTCGTACGCTTCCAGGCGCTGCTCGACTTCGGCCACGACGCGGTCCATGTCGAACTGCAGCCGCCCGCACGTGGGGCACGCGATCAACACCGGGCCGCGCTCGCGGAGCTTCAGCGCCTTCAGGATCTCCCAGGCGACCTTGACCTCTTCCTCGGCGTGGAACGTCGACAGCGAGATCCTGATCGTGTCGCCGATTCCGTCGGCCAGCAGCGTGCCGAGCCCGACGGCGGACTTCAGCGAGCCCGACCACTTCGTCCCCGCCTCGGTCACGCCGAGGTGCAGCGGGTAGGGGATCCGCTCCGCGAGCAGGCGGTTGGAGGCGATCGTGTTGGGCACCGAGGTGGACTTCATCGAGACCTTGAAGTTGGTGAAGTCGAGCCGCTCCATCAGCTCGACGGTCTCGATCGCGGCGCTCACGAGCGCCTCGACGGGGTTGTCGTACTCGAGCTGGCGCAGGTGCTTGGGCAGCGAGCCCGAGTTGACGCCGACGCGCAGCGGCGTCCCGCGCTGCTCTGCGAGCGCGGTGACCTCCGCGACCTTCTCCGGGCCGCCGATGTTGCCTGGGTTCAGGCGCACGCAGTGGGCGCCGGCCTCGATCGCCTTCAGCGCGAGCGTGTGGTTGAAGTGGATGTCGGCGATCACCGGGATCGGCGACTGCGCCACGATCGTCTTCAGCGCCTCGGCGTCCTGCTCCCGGGGCACGGCCACGCGCACGATGTCGGCGCCGGCATCCGCCACGGTCCGGATCTGGGCCATCGTGGCCGCCAGGTTGGCGGTCTCGGTCTTGGTCATCGTCTGAACCGCCACGGGGGCGCCACCGCCGATCGCGACCGGGCCGACATGGATCTGGACCTTCGAGGCCATTCCGTGATTCTAGATGGCCGCTCAGCCGGTAAGGCGCCCGATGTCGTTGCCGACGCCGTTGATCACGAGGAACAGGAGCAGCACGATCCCCACCGAGCTGAAGCGGTACATCGCCGCGAGCGAGATCCGCTTGCCGCGCACCTTCTCGGCCACCGACCAGAGCACGTGGCCGCCGTCGAGGGGCAGGAACGGGAACAGGTTGATCACGGCCAGCACCAGCGAGAGGAAGCCGAGGAAGACCAGCGCATAGCCCGTCCCCGCTGCGAACGTTTCGTGGCCCACCTGAGAGATGCCGACGATGCTGTGCAGTTCGTGGCGGACCTTCGATTCGGTCAGCGCCCGCCCGAACCCCGTCAGGGTCTGGGTCGTCACATGCCACATCGCGCTGATCGTCGTCCCCGCGGCTGCGAGCACGCCGAACTGCTTCGCTGCCGCGCCGAAGCTGAAGCCGAGCAGCATCCTCCCGACCGCGCGGTCATAGCGGGGGTAGAGCGAGAGCGTGACCGCTCGCCCTCCTCGCAGCACGGTCAGGTGCACCGGCGTGGCCGCCAGACAGCCTTCGGTCAGGGCGCCCGCGCAGCGATGCGAGGCGATGCTCCGCATCGTCGAGGAGACCGTCGCGTGGCGCCCGTCGACGGTGAGGATCCGATCGCCCGGCAGCAGCTGCCCGCTGGCGGGCTTGCCGCGCTCTGTTTCCCCGACTGACGTCGTCGCGACGAGCGTCTGGGCGGAGGTGTCGAGGTTGCCGAGCGCGGTCGCACCGTGGAGGTCGCCGCTGTAGAGCACGGCCCAGAACAGCACGAACGCGATCAGGATGTTGACCCCGGGGCCGGCGAGGATCACGAAGATCCGCTTCCAGGGGCTCTGGTTGTAGTAGGCCCGCCGCCTGACCTCCGGTTCGAGATCCCCGATCTCCTCCGGGTTCATGCCGGTGATCTTCACGTAGCCCCCGGCCGGGATCGCGCCCAGGGCGTACTCCGTCTCGCCCCATCGAACACGCGCCAACGTGGGTGGGAAGAACAGCGAGAAGCGCTCGACGCGCATGCCGACGGCCTTGGCCGCTAAGAAGTGGCCGAGCTCGTGCAGGACGATCAGGGCGACGATGCCGAGGATCGTGAGGACCCAGCTCATCGACCCAGTGTGGCACGCCCGGGAGGCTCCCCCGACCACATGCCAGCCCCTCAGGTGCTCTCGAGTACGGCCTCCTCCGCGAGCTCCCGCGCCCGGCCGTCGGCCTCGTAGAGGGACTCGAAGGCCTCCACCGGCTCCCCGGGAAGCTCGCAGAGCACCCGCTCGATCACCTCATCGATCTCGACGAAACGCAGCCGACCTCCCAGGAAGGCGTGTACGGCGACCTCGTTGGCGGCGTTGAGAACGCATGGGGCCGTGCCGCCGGCGCGTGCCGCCGCGAGCGCCAGGCGCAGGCAGGGGAACGCGTCGAGGTCGACGGGCTCGAACGTCAGCGAGCCGACCGCCGCCAGGTCGAGCGGGGCGATCGCGAGCGGCACGCTCTCCCCCCCGTGCAGGGCATAGGAGATCGCGATCCGCATGTCGGGCGGGCCCAGGTGGGCGAGCATCGCCCCGTCGGCGAGGCGCACGACCCCGTGCACCAGCGACTGCGGATGGACGACCACGTCGATCCGCTCGTAGGCGAGCGCGAACAGGTGGTGTGCCTCCATCACCTCGAGCCCCTTGTTCATCAGGGTCGCCGAGTCGATCGTGATCTTGCCGCCCATCGCCCAGGTCGGGTGGGCCAGGGCCTGCTTGACGGTGACGTCCTGCAGCTCGCTGCGGGAGCGTCCCCGGAAGGGCCCGCCGCTCGCCGTGATCGTCATGCCGTGCACCGACCCCGGCGGCTGTCCGGCGAGCAGCTGGTGCAGGGCGGTGTGCTCGGAGTCCACCGGCACGATCCGGGCTCCGGTGGCCTCGGCGAGGGCGCTCACCAGCTCCCCGCCGACCACCAGCGACTCCTTGTTCGCGAGCGCGAGGTCGATCCCCTCGCCGAGCGCCGCCACCGTCGGGCCGAGCCCGGCCGACCCCACGAGGGCGTTCAGCACCAGGTCGGCCTCGGACTCGAGCACGAGCCGGACGAGGCCCTCGGGACCGCCGTACACCGTCCCCTCGGTCCAGGCCTCCGACGCCCGCGCGGCGGCGTGGGCGTCGGCGAGGGCCACATGGGCGACCCGGTGCTCGCTCGCCTGGGCGAGCAGCTCCTCCCACGAGCGCTCGGCCGAGAGGCCAACGAGCTCGAGCTCCTCGCTGCGGGTGCAGACGTCCAGCGCCTGGGTGCCGATCGAGCCGGTCGAGCCGAGGATCAACAGCCGCTTGCGAGCGCTCATCGGCCCTTCGGGACGACGGCTGCCCGTGCCGCTGCGGTGGTTGGGCCTGGCGCCGTCATGGGCGGATCATAGGGACGCTCGCGCGTGCCCCCGGCACGAGCAGCGTCGAGGAGGCCCGTCGGACGGACGGGATCGTTATTCGTAGGTGAACTGATCGCCCGGCGGCTCGGACGGGCTCGAGAGTTTGGCCACCGTCGCCTTCACCGTCACCGTCCCGGCTGCGTGCGGCGGCGCGGTGACGGTGCAACTCGTGCTCGAGCTGCAGTTGACCGTGACGGCCTTCACGCCGCCGAAGTGGAACGCCGTGGCTTTTTTGCCCGTCGCGAAGGCCATCCCGCTGACCTTGACCACGGTGCCGCCCGCGACGCTGCCGCTGTTGGGGCTCAGCGCCGTGACCGCGGGCTCGTACTTGAACTCGTCGTAGGGGGTGAGCGCACTGGTCCCCGCCGGCGTGCTCACCCGCACGTCGACCGTCCCCAGCGCGCCCGCAGGGCTCAGCGCGATGATCGTCGTGGCGGATTTCTCGTAGAAGCTCGCGTGCTGGGTGCCGAATGCGACCGTGCTCGCCCCCGTCAGGTTCGTGCCGGTGATCGTGACCGTCGTGGCCCCGGCGGCGGCGCCCTTGTTCGGTGTGAGCCGCGTGACTGTTGGAACGAGGGCCTTGCCGACGACGGTCTCCTGGGCCGTCCCGTCGCTGGTGCCGTCCGCCGCGAACACGGTCAGGGCGACGTCGTAGACGCCGGCTTGCGCGTATGGATGGATGATCGTCGGCGTCGTCGTCTCCACCGTCCTCGTCAGTCCGGGGCCGTCGTCGAACTGCCAGGCGTAGCGGGCCACGCCACCGGGCGCGGTCGACGCGGAGGCGTCGAAGCGCTCTTCGTTGGCGCTCCCCGCTTTGGCCGTGAAGCTCGCCACGGGCCGTTCGCCGCTGAAGCTCAGCCGCTGCAGGCACCGCTGGCTCTGGTTGCTCCAGATCTGCTGGGACCAGTAGAGGTCGCCGTTGATCACCTGGTTGTAGCTGGCCCCGTCTTCGGCCGTGCCGAGCGGCGTGCCGTATTCGGTCCCCGGTTCGAACGTGCGGCACTTGTCGGCCACCTCGCCCCCGGCTTCGATCGCGGCCCACGCGGTGTCCGGTTCGGGGTCGGTGATGGACTCGTTCTGCTCGTGGCTCAGGCCGCCCTCGATCGCCCCGTCGGAGGTGCTGTCGTTCGGGTGGTTGCCGTCGTCGCAACCGCGGTTGCCTGTCACGTAGGGGTCGTTCGCGAACACGAGCGCGCCTGCAGGCATCGGGATGTCGCCGTGGTATGCGCAGTAGGTCGAGTTGATTGCCCCCGCCGAGCATTCCCCGCCGCTCGGCCGGAGGCAGTCTTCGACCCCTGGCGGCGTAAGCACGAAGTACTCGTGGGTGAGGTCGGTCGGCAGACCGAGCCGGGTCACGAACGCGGTCAGCTCGGAGCGCAGCTGCGCGTCCGTGAGGCAGATCGGGGCGCGGTGGCAGCCGTTGGCGGGGTAGGGGTCGCTGTCCACGAGCGCGCCCCCGAAGTGGGATTCGTAGTTGGCCCGTGCGCCGGTGGCGTCGTCGTACTGGGCCGAGACGGAGTCGACGTTTCCGACCCCGCCGCTGTCGTGGGCCAGGTCTTCGAAGTAGCGGTCGATCCCCTGCTCGTATTCGGCTGGGTATTCGGGGGCGCCGGGCGGTGCCCAGTACACCGCATAGTTCGTGTTCGCGGACATCACGGCGCCGCCGTTGTATTCGACGTTCGAGAAGAATTCGTCGAACGCGCGCAGCGACTCCTGGCGCAGGGGGGCGTAGCTGACCGTCCTGCCCGCTTCGAGGTGGACGATGACCGCCGAGGCGCCCGGCGCCGCCCAGGCACCGATCGCTGCGGCGAGCGTCAGGGCGAGCGCCAGCCGTGTCGAGCGCATTTTCGTCAGCCCGCGACGGGGGCGTCCCCGCGCGTGCCCGACACCTCGCGGCAGCCGGCCCACGGGGCCCTCGCTGTCCCTAGCCTCGCCCTGCATGCTGGCTCCCTCAAGCCGATTTACCCGAGCGCGAAGGTTACAGCAAGGATCCGCGCCCGCCCAGGCCTCGGCGGGGCGGCTCAGCGGGCGTAGGCGGACCACACGTAGTAGCCCACGACCGCCGTGAACAGGACCGCGTCGAGGCGGTCGAGCGCGCCCCCGTGTGCTCCGAACAGGCCGCCCGAGTCCTTGATCCGGGCCTCGCGCTTGACGAACGACTCGAGCAGGTCGCCGACGGGCGCCGCCAGCGCGACGCCGAGGCCGAGCACGACCGCGTGCGTGGCGGGCAGCCATTCCTCGTACAGGCTGACGATCCACACCCCGAGCACGGCGAACACCATGCCGATCAAGAGGCCCTCAACGGTCTTGTTCGGCGAGATCGCCGGCGCCAGGGGGCGTCTGCCGAACAGGCGCCCGCCGAGGTAGGCGCCGGTGTCGCCGAGGAACGTGCCCACGAGGACCGCCACGACGACGCCGCCGCCGTGGGGCAGCGCCCGCAGCAGCACGGCGTGGGCGAACGCGAAACCGATCCAGTAGATGCCGAACAACGTGATCGCCATGCCACCGACGCTCGGCCGCGGCTGCGCGAGCGTGAGCCCGAACGCGAGCGGGATCGCGCATACGGCCGCCAGCAGCACCTGGTTCTGGCTGCCGTACTGGGCCGCCGCGAGCAGGCCCGCGAGCGCGATCAGCCCGGCCAGGCGCGCGGGGCGGGCGCGCGCGTACATCGCGTACAGCTCGTGCAGGCAGATGCCGCCGAGCACGAGCAGCCCCAGCGCGAAGATCACGCCGCCCTCGGCGACGAGGAAGGCGGCGAGCGCGATCGCCGGCAGCGCGACGAGCACGCGGGCGCTGAGGTCCGAGCGCCGCTCCCGCCCCGCCCCGGGACGCCTGAGGCGGCCCGGGGCGCGCCGGCGGCGAGCGGGCCCGGACGTCCCCGCGGCTGCTCGGCGGCGTGCCTGCCTGGTTGCGCCCCCCGGCGTCTGTGGCCCGCTGGCCATCGCGGCGCCTCAGCGTCCGCCGAAGCGGCGTCTGCGCTCGGCGAACTCCGCCAGTGACTCCTCGAGCGCCGCGCGGCCGAAGTCCGGCCACAGCTCGTCGCGGAACACGAGCTCCGAGTAGGCCGACTGCCACAGCAGGTAGTTGGACAGGCGCCGCTCCCCGCTCGTGCGGATGATCAGGTCGGGGTCGTGCATCTCGGGGGCGTACAGGCACGCCCGGAACTCCTCCTCCCCCCCTCCCCGGAAGCGCCTCGCCGCGTCGAGGATCTCCGCGCGGCCGCCGTAGTTGAACGCGACGAACAGCGTGATGCGGGTGTTCGCGCCCGTGAACTCTTCCGCCCAGCCCATCTGCTCGGCGAGCCGCTCATCGACACCGTCGCGGCGGCCGATGAAGCGCATCCGCACGCCTTCCCGGTGCAACTCCGGCGTTTCCCGGGCGATCCGCTCGGAGAACATCTGCATCAGCCCCCGGACCTCCTCGGCCGGCCGGGACCAGTTCTCGGTCGAGAACGAGTAGACCGTGAGCTCCTCGATCCCCAGCTCGGCAGCGTCGCGCAGGCGCTCCTTGACCGTGTCGGCGCCGGCGCTGTGACCCTCGTTGATCGGGACCCCCCGGGCCCGTGCCCAGCGGCCGTTGCCATCGGTGATGATCGCGACGTAGCGGGCGAGCGGTCGGTTGGCCGGCGCGGGATCGGCTGCTCGATCAGCGCCCGCCGAGGCCCGTTCCGCGGCGGCTTCCATCAGACCGCCAGGATCTCCTCTTCCTTGTTCTTGAGCACGGCGTCGAGCTCGGCGACGCGACCGTCGGTGAGCTTCTGCAGCTCGACCTCGGCCCTGTGCTCGTCGTCGGAGGACGCTTCGCCCTCGGCCTTCAGCTCCCGCAGGTGCTGCATCGTGTCGCGGCGCACGTTCCGGATCGAGACCCGGCCCTCCTCGGCGAGCGACCGGACGACCTTGACCAGCTCGCGGCGGCGCTCTTCGGTCAGCTCGGGCACGACCAGGCGGACGAGGTTGCCGTCGTTGGAGGGGTTCAAGCCGACGTCGGACTCGTTGATCGCCTTCTCGATCGCCTTGATCGAGGACTTGTCGTAGGGCTGGACCGTGATCAGACGGGCTTCCGGGGCGGAGATCGTGGAAAGCTGGTTGAGCGGCGTCATCGCGCCGTAGTAGTCGACCACGACCCGGTCCAGCAGCGAGGGGCTGGCCCGGCCGGTTCGCACCGTCGAGAACTCGTGCTGGGCCGCCTCGACCGACTTCACCATCCGCTCCTCGGCGTCGTGAAGAAGTTCGTCGATCAGGTTCTCAGTCGCCACTAGACATCTCCCGCGGGCGTCGATACGAGCGTGCCCACCCGCTCCCCTGAGATTATCCGGGCGAGACTCGTGTCGTCATCCATGTTGAAGACGTCGATCGGCATGCCGTTCTCCATGCACAGGGCGAGGGCGGTCGAGTCCATCACGCGCAGCCGGCGCTCGATCGCCTCCATGTGCGTGATCTCCGGGATGAAGCTGGCGTCCGGGTCGAGCGCGGGGTCGGCCGTGTAGACCCCCTCGACGCCGTTCTTGGCCATCAGGATGATCTCCGCGTGGATCTCCGCCGCCCGCAGCGCCGCGGCCGTGTCGGTGGTGAAGAACGGGTTCCCCGTTCCGGCCGCGAAGATCACCACGCGGCCCTTTTCGAGGTGGCGCATCGCGCGGCGGCGGATGTAGGGCTCGGCGACCTCGGAGACGCCGAGGGCCGATTGGACCCGCGTGTCGGTGCCCATCTTCTCGAGCGCGTCCTGCAGCGGCAGGGCGTTCAACAGCGTCGCGAGCATGCCCATGTAGTCACCCGTCGCCCGGTCCATCCCGGCCGCCGCCGCCTTCATCCCGCGATAGATGTTGCCGGCCCCCACGACGATCGCCACTTCCACCCCCTGGTCCCGGACGGCGGTCACCTGACGTGCCACGGAGGCGACACGCTGGGGGTCGGTGCCGTAGTCGAGCTCGCCCATCAGGGCCTCGCCGGACAGCTTCAGGAGGATGCGTTTGAAGGCAGGGGCCATCGCCGCGGAGCCTATACCCGTGTCTGCCTGCCCCGGCCTACTGGCCGATCGCGAAGCGGGCGAAGCGGCGGACGACGACGTTCTCGCCGGTCGTCGCCGTGAGCTCGTCTCGCAGCTGCTGCACGGTCTTGCCCTCGAACTTCGGGTTGTGCATCTCCTGCTCGAGCAGCACGATCGTCGACAGCCACGAGTCGAGCTTGCCGGAGACGATTTTCTCCCGCACGTTCTCGGGCTTGTCCGCCGCCTCCTGCTCGTAGATCCGGGACTCAGCCTCGGCAAGGTCCGACGGCACGTCCTCGCGGCTGACGTATTTCACGGTCGGCGAAGCGGCGATCTGCATCGCCACCTCGCGGGCGAACGAGACGAAGTCGTCGTTCTTGGCGACGAAGTCGGTGTTGCAGTCCACCTCGATCAGCACGCCCACCTTGGAGCCGGCGTGCACGTAGGACTGGACCGTCCCCTCCGTGGCGGCTCGCTCGCCGAGGTCCTGGATCTTCTTGCCCTGCTTCACGCGCAGGATCTCGATCGCCCTGTCGATGTCCCCCTCGGCCTCCGTGAGGGCTTTCTTGCAGTCCATCATCCCCGCGCCGGTGCGCTCCCGCAGGGCCTTCACGTCCTTCGCTGTGATCTGGGCCGTGTTCATCACGCGTTCGTCTCCGCTTTCGTCTCGTCCGTGGTCTCGACTGGCGCCTCTGCGTCCGGGGGCTCGGCGGCGGGCGCCGTGCCGGCGCTGGCGTCATCCTCTGCCTCCGTTGCCGGCGTCGCGTCCGCGGCGGGGGCCGGCTCGCTCGCGGCCGGCGGGGCCACGGCGGGCGTGGCCTCTGGCTCGGCTGGCGCCGGGGTGGCCGGCGGCGCTGGGGCGGGCGTGGCCTGCACGGGCTCGGCTGGCGCCGGGGTGGCCGGCGGCGCCGGGGCGGGCGTGGCCTGCACGGGCTCGGCTGGCGCCGGGGTGGCGCTCTGCGCCTCGGCCGCCACGACGCGGGCGGCGGCC
The DNA here is from genome assembly GCA_963743505.1 of uncultured Solirubrobacteraceae bacterium. Lineage (GTDB taxonomy): Bacteria > Actinomycetota > Thermoleophilia > Solirubrobacterales > Solirubrobacteraceae > Palsa-744. The sequence continues at coordinate 492,027 of CAVUPZ010000001.1, forward strand.
TCGCGAGCCGCCTGCTCCTCGGCCTCGCGAGCGGCCTGTTCCTGCGCCTCGCGGGCGGCCTGTTCCTCGGCCTCGCGGCGTGCCCGCGCCTCGGCCTCGAGACGCGCTTTCTCCTCGGCTTCGCGGCGGGCCCGTTCCTCCTCGGCGCGGAAGGTCGAGTGGCCCTCCGAGACGACCTGCCCGATCGCCTGGGTGATCAGGGCACACGAGCGGATCGCGTCGTCGTTGCCGGGGATCACGTAGTCGATCCCGTCCGGGTCGCAGTTGGTGTCGACGAGGCCGATGATCGGGATCCGCAGCCGCTGTGCCTCTTTGACCGCGATCGCCTCCGTTTTGAGGTCGATCACGAACATCGCGTCGGGCACGCGCTGCATGTTCTTGACGCCGCCGAGGTTCGCTCGCAGCTTCGCGAGGTCCGCTTGGGCGGCCATGCGCTCACGGGTGGGCAGCAGCGCGAGCTGGCCCTCCGCCTCGAAGCGCTCGAGATCGTGCAGCCGGCTGATGCGCTGGTTGATCGTCTGGAAGTTCGTCAGCAGCCCGCCCAGCCAGCGGTGGTTGACGAACGGCATGCCGGCCGCCTCGGCGACGTCCCGGACGGTGTCGCGGGCCTGCTTCTTGGTGCCGACGAACAGGACGGTGCCGCCACGGTGGGCGAGCTCGCTCGCGAACTCCTGCGCCTGCGTGAGCAGGGAAGAGGTCTTGAGCAGGTCGATGATGTAGATGCCGCCGCGCTCGCCGTGGATGAAACGGCGCATCTTCGGGTTCCAGCGTCGCGTCTGGTGGCCGAAGTGGACGCCGGCCTCCAGCAGCTCCGCAATGCCAACGTCGGCCACGGGCTACTCCCTTTGTGTAATCGCTTGTGAAATCCGCGCGAACGGGGCGGACCCGAAGCTGGGCGCTCCGGGCAGGGCCGCGTCCGCTGCCGCGCGGGTCGAAGTTCAGGTTGAGCGCTCAGGATAGCCGCTCGGCGTCCCGCAGAGCACGCCGAAGGTCCTCGGGGAGGGGCGAGACGACCTCGACGCGCCCTCCGGTGATCGGATGCTCGAACGCGAGCCGCGCCGCATGCAGGAACTGGCGCTCGAGCCCGAGCAGCCCGGCCGTGCCGTATTCCGGGTCGCCGCAGACCGGATGACCGATCGCCTGCATGTGCACGCGGATCTGGTGGGTCCGTCCGGTCTCCAGTCGCACCCGCAGCAGCGAGCAGCGGGCGAACGGACGCTCGAGGGTGAAGTGGGTGCGGGCGGCGCGCGCGCCTGCGCCGCCGACGGCCATGCGCGTCCGGATCCGCGGATCTCGTCCGATCGGCGCTTCGATCGTGCCCGCCCGCGATGGCGGGCGCCCCTCGACGAGGGCGAGGTACTCGCGTTCGATCCGCCGCTCGGCGAGCGCCCTCTGCAGGCTCCTGAGGACCTCCTCCGAGCGCGCGACCACGAGCAGCCCCGAGGTGTCCCGGTCGAGGCGGTGGACGATCCCCGCCCGCTCGGGATCCCCGCCCGCGGCGAGCGGCCCGAGCAGCTGCGAGAGCGTGTCCTCGCGGTGGCCGCGGGCCGGGTGGACCACCACCCCCGAGGCCTTGTCCACGACCAGCAGGTACTCGTCCTCGTAGGCGATCCAATAGGGGGCCGAGACCGTCACCGGACGCGCCGGCGGGAGCTGTCGACGAGCACGAGCAGGATCAGTATGCCGAGCGTGATCGAGGCGTCCGCGACGTTGAACGGGGGCCACCCCAGCGGCAGCTTGATGAAGTCGGTGACCGAGCCGTGGCGAACGCGGTCGAGGATGTTCCCGAGCGCCCCGCCCACGAGCATCCCTGTCGGCAGCCACATCAGCGGCTGGCGGACGTGGCGGGCGAAGTAGACGAGCAGCGCCACCAGGGCGAGCACGATCAGGATCGTCACGAGCGTCTGGCTGCCGGCCGAGAAGCCGAAGGCGACACCGTGATTGCGCGTGTCCACGAGCTGCACGCCCGGCAGGAAGCGGCGTTCTTCGCCCCGTTCGATCGTGTGTTCGACGATCCGCTTGCTGACCTGATCGGCGACGAGCACGACGATCATCACGAGCGTCGCCAGCAGCCAGCCGTGGCGAGCCCCGTCCGGCCTCGACGGCACCGCTACCTCAGCCGTGGATGATTCGTTCGACGACGACGTTGTTGAGGATCGACAGCGTGATGATCGCGAACAGCGGGCTCAGGTCCAGCCCGCCGAGCGACGGGACGATGCGTCGGAAGATACGCAGGAACGGTTCGCACACCTCCCGCAGGAACGACAGGATCGCGTCGGTCGCGCGCGAGTAGGGCGGCCGCAGGCCGGCCGCGAACAGCAGCTGGATCACGATGAAGAGGATGATCAGCAGCGTGTACACGTAGATCAGCGCCGACAGGAAGTCGGCGATCTGGGTGCGGGCGGTGGCGAGGATCATCCGCGGTCGCCGTCGAGAACCGCGTCGAGGGCGCTGCTGAACGCGGCCCGCAGGCCGCCGCGCTCGAGCGCGTCGACGCCGCGCGCGGTGAGCCCTCCTGGGGATGAGACCTCGCGCCTGATCGCGAGCGTGTCGTAGCCCCGGGAGCGCAGCAGCTCGGCCGTCCCGGCCATCGTCTGCACGACAAGCCGGGCGCCCTCGGCGGCGGGGATCCCGCGCCGGACGCCGGCGTCGACCTGGGCCTCGGCGACGAGGGCCACGTAGGCGGGTCCGCACGACATCAGGCCGGTGGCCGCCTCGATCATCCCCTCGGGCAGCTCCACGAGCGTACCGAGCTCCGCGAACAGCGCCGTCACCTCGGCGTCGAGCTCGTCGCTCGAACCGGCGCCGGCGTCGGCGGCCTTGACGACGGCGCCCTGGCGGACTTCGACGGGCAACGAGGGCATGAACCGGTAGACGGGCCGCGCGGGGTAGGCCTCGCGCAGCCTCGCCAGCGGGGTCGCCGCGAGGATCGAGGCGACGGCCCGGGCGTGCGGGCCAAGCTCACGGGCGACGTCCTCGAGCTGGGCTGGCTTGTGGCAGAGGACGACGAGGTCGGCCCGCGTGGCGACCTCCTCGTTGCCCGCGAGGGCCTCGCCCCCGAGCTCGCCGACGAGCGCCTGCGCACGCGCGGCGACGGGGTCCGCGCACAGCACCGGGCGCCCCCAGCCACGGGCCAGTGCGCGGGCCATGTTGCCGCAACCGATCAGGCCGATCTGCATGGTCGGCTCAGCGTATCCGCCGGACCCGTCGTCACGGGAGCCCGCAGGCCCTCCTACGATTGGTTGAAGAAGCCCTTCTCGATCAGCCGGGCGCGCTCCTCGGCCGATATCTCCACGTTGCGCGGCGTGAGCATGAAGACCTTGTCGGCGATCCGCTGCATGCCCCCGTCGAGCGCGTACGTCAGTCCGGAGGCGAAGTCGATCAGTCGCTTGGAGAGGTCGGTCTCCGAGCTCTGCAGATTCAGGATCACCGGGATCGAGTCCTTGAACTTGTCGGCGATCTGCTGGGCGTCGTTGAACGACTTCGGTACGACCAGGTGGACACGGACGTCGCCGTTGCCGTTGCCACGCCCGCCCACCGGTTTCAACACGGCGGCCGAACGCCCGCGCCCGCGCCCGCCGCCGGCGGCCGCCACGTCCGTCGTGTCTTCCTCCGGGAAGATGTCCTCGTACTCGTCCCGCCGGCGCCGCAGGCGGCGGACGTTCGGCCGCTCCCGGTAGCGGTCCTCGATCTCCGCCTCGGGCGCCGCCTCGTCCTCGTAGTCGTCGTGATACTCCTCGGCCAAGCCGAAGTACACGAGCGCGCTGTGCCAGGAGTCGCGAAAGGCCATAGTTGCGTGTTCGCCCGGCGAGCCGGATTCCCTGCTGATGCTAGTGGTTCGGCGTCCGCCGGGGACGCGGCCCCGCCGCCCTTACCGATACAGACTCGTGCCGATTCGCACGATTGTAGCGCCCTCCTGGAGTGCGACGAGGTAGTCCTGGGAGGTGCCCATCGAGAGGTGCTCGAGCCCGTGCTCGGCCGCGAGCCCCCTGAGCGCGGCGAACCAAGGCCGGCTGGCCTCGGGGTCGGCGGCGAGGGGGGGCATCGTCATCAGCCCCACCACGGGCACGGTCGCGGCCGCCATGAACGGCCCGATCTGGGCCGGCTCGATCCCGGCCTTGCCGGCCTCGCCCGCGACGTTGACCTCGAGCAGGATGCGCAGGTCCGGCCTGGCACCGTCGCGGTGTCGGTCCAGCTCGCGCAGGGCCGACTCCGTCGCGACCGAGTGGATCAGCCGCACGTGGGGGACGATCGTGCGGACCTTCCGGCTCTGCAGGGCGCCGATGAAGTCCCACTCGAACAGGCCGCCGTGCGCGGCCACCTTCGCCTCGAGGTCCTGGGCGCGGTTCTCCCCCACGACCCGGACCCCGCCGGCCGCGAGCGCCGGCATCGCCTCGACCGGGATGTACTTCGTCGCCGCGAGCACCTCGACCTCCGGCGCCGGACGGGCGTGTGCCGAGGACGCCGCGACCGCGGCGATCTCGCCACGGACGCGGTCGAGGTTCGCCCGGATCCGAGCCGGGTCTGGGCTCTCGATCAGCTCAACCATGCGAGCGCCGCGTGGCGGCCGGCGCGGGCCCCTTCGCGCCGGTGCGAGAAGAACCGCTCGTCGCAGATCGTGCAGATGCCGGTGTCCTTCACCTCGGCCACGCCTGACGCGAGCAGCCGCTCGCAGGCGATCGCGGCGAGGTCGACGCGGCGGCCCGTGCGATGGCGCCCGCCGAGGGCCGCGTGCACCTCCTCGCCCACCTCGTAGCAGCAACCCCGCGCGCACGGCCCCACGACGGCGGTGATCGCTCCCGTGCCGCCCAGCTCGCGGACCGCGAGGACGCCCTCCTCGAGCACCCCCGCGGCGAGCCCGCGCCAGCCGGCGTGGACCGCGGCAACGGCCTCTGGCCCGCCGATCACGGCCGGAACGCAGTCCGCCGCGAGGATCATCGTGGCGACGGCGTCCAGGGCGGTCGCCTGCCCGTCCGCGTCGTCGAGGCCGAACTGGGGTGCGGCGGACCCCGTCGGCCGCCGGTGCACCCTGCGGACGGTCCTGCCATGGACCTGGTAGCCCCGGGCGATCGCCTCGACGCCGAGCTCCGCGAGCAGGTCCTCACGGGCCTGTTGCCCGTGCTCGGCGCCCTCGCCGCCGACGCTCGAGAGGTTGCCCCGGCGGCGCGCGGTGAACAGCGCGCGACCGCGGCCGGGCAACTCCCAGCGGAGCTCGTCCTGCCCGGAAGCGCTCAAAGCGGCGCCTCGAGGGCCGCGCGCAGCTCGGCCTCGGGGCCGGCCTCGAGCGCGCCGTCCAGCCGCAGTGCGAGGGCCGCCGCGAGCCGCTCGCCGATCTGCGGGCCCGGCGGCACGCCAGCCGCGAGCAGGTCCTCGCCGCCGATGGCCAGGCGGACGTGACGCAGGCGCTCGAGCCAGCGCCGGGCGGCCGCGACGGCATCGGCGTCGGCGGGCCCGCCGATCCCCGCCTCGGCGCGGGCGAGGGCCAGCGCGACCGCCTCGAGCGGAACCGTTGCCAGAGTCGCGTTGACGGCCGAGGGGCTCGCCCGACCCGCGATCCGCTCAAGCAAGCTCGGCGAGGAGAGCGCGGTGCGGACCGCCTGCTCGCGCTCGGAGGCCGGGAACTCGAGCCGGTCGAGCAGGGCCCTCATCGCCGGGCCGGCCCCCTCGCCGCCCTGATCGGCGATCGCCGCGAGCAGAATCGCGAGCAGCAGCGTAGGCGCGCTGGCGTCATCGGGCGCCAGCGCAAGAGCCGCCCGCGCGAGCGGCTCGGCGAACTCGATCCGCTCATCGACGCCGGCGAGGGCACCCAGCTCGGCCAGCCCGGCGAGGGCGGCGATCGGTTCAGGTTCGCCGAGAGCGAGCCGCAGCTCGGCCCCGATGCGGGCACCGGAGACGGTCGCCAGTGCGCCGTCGCGCAGCGCGGCGGCGGCGAGCTCGGCCGTGTGCGACTCGAGCTCGAAGCCCAGCCGGGCGTGGTAGCGCCCCAGTCGGAGCAGACGCGTGGGGTCGTCGGTGAAGCTGGCCTCGTGCAGGACGCGAAGGCGGCCGGCGGCGAGGTCCTCGAGGGCATCTGGCACGACGCGCAGCTCGCCGCGGTTCGCGCCCGCGAGCGCGAGCGCGATCGCGTTGACGGTGAAGTCACGGCGGGCGAGGTCCTCCTGGACGCTGCCGGAGCGCACGTCCGGGAGCGCGCCCGGCGCGCGATAGCTCTCGGCGCGGCGGCGGGCGATGTCGATCCGCCCCTCGCCCCACCGCACCGAGGCCGTGCCGAAGCGCTCGTGATGCTTGCTCGTGGCGCCGTCGCCGAGGCGGGCGGCCAGGGCGGCGGCGAGCGCTGTGGGGTCCTCGGCGAGCACGACGTCGAGCTCGCGTGGAGCCCGCCCGAGCAGCAGGTCGCGAACGGCCCCTCCCACCAGGGCGACGTCGTCCTGGCTCTCGGCGGCCGCGTCGATCAGCTCGCCGCCGCCGGGCAGGTCCTGCAGACCCGCCAGCACGCGGTTGGACGCCTCGGCTGCCGGCGTGCCGGCGGCGCCCGGCCGCACGCCGTGGCGGGCTCCAGCAGTCATGCCACCGCGGGCTCCCGCACGGCGATCCCCCTCGCACGCAGGTGGGCCTTGGCCTCGGCGACGGTGAAGCGGCCGTAGTGGAAGATCGACGCACACAGGACGGCGTCGGCGCCGGCCCGGAGCGCCTCGGCGAGGTGCTCGAGCTCGCCGGCTCCGCCGGAGGCGATCACCGGGACCGCGGCGGCCGCGCTCACGGCCGCCGTGAGGGGCAGGTCATAGCCGTCGTTGGTGCCGTCGCGGTCCATGCTCGTGAGCAGGATCTCGCCGGCGCCGCGCTCGACGCCCTCCCGCGCCCAGGCCACCACGTCGCGACCGGTGCGGCTGCGCCCGCCCGCGACGAATGCCTCCCAGGCACCGTCGGGGCCTTCCTTGGCGTCGATCGCGAGCACCACGCACTGCGCGCCGAACACGTCCGCGAGCTCGTCGATCAGCTCCGGCCGCGCGAGCGCTGCGGAGTTGACGGAGACCTTGTCCGCGCCGGCGTCGAGGACCGCCTGGGCGTCACTCGCGGAGCGGATCCCGCCGCCGATCGTGAAAGGGATGAAGACCTCGTCGGCCGTCGCCCGGGCGAGCCGGGCGATCGTCTCGCGCTTCTCGTGGGTGGCGGTGATGTCGAGGAAGACGAGCTCGTCGGCCCCCTCGCGGTCGTAGTGGGCGGCGAGCTCGACGGGATCGCCCGCGTCGCGGATGTCGAGGAATTCGACCCCCTTGACGACGCGGCCGCGGTCGACGTCGAGGCACGGGATCACGCGCTTGTAGTGCACCGCTTGAACGGTACCGGCGGCGGGCGCCGGCCGGGCGCGGCGGTCTTGGCGCGGTCTTGGCGCGGCGGTTCAGGCGAGCGCTGCGAGCGCCTCGCCGACAGTGAAGCGCGCCTCGTAGAGGGCCTTGCCGACGATCACGCCCTCGATGCAGTCCAGGCCGGGCTCGCGGCTCAGGGCCGCGAGCGCTCGCAGGTCCGCGAGCGTGCCGATGCCGCCGGAGACGATCACGCTGGCGTCGCCGGCGGCGCGTGCGACACCGACGACCTCCGCGCTGTTGGCCCCGTCGAGCATGCCGTCGTGGTCGATGTTCGTGAACACGAAGTGGCGCACGCCGACCTCGTACAGAGCCGCGAAGGCGTCCCTGGCGAGGACGTCGGTGCTGCGCAGCCAGCCATGCGTGGCGACATGGCCCGCGCGGACGTCGACGGCGACGAGGACCCGCTCCGGGGGTGGCCGGCGAGCACCTCCGCCAGCACCTCCGGGGTCGGTGAAGGCGGCCGTGCCGAGGATCGCGCGGGCGGCGCCGGCCGCGAGCGCGGCCTGGACGGCGCCGGCGGAGCGCAGCCCGCCGCCGTACTGGACGGGGACGCCGGTCTCCTGTGCGATCCGGCGCAGCTGCTCGAGGTTGACCGGCTCGCCCGCCCTGGCGCCGTCGAGGTCGACGACGTGCAGGAGCTGGCGCCGCCGTCGACCCAGGCTCGCGCGGCGGCGAGCGGGTCGGCGTCGTAGACGGTGCTCGCGTCGAAGTCGCCCTTGACGAGGCGCACGGCGTTGCCGCCGAGGATGTCGATCGCCGGGTAGAGCTTCACCGGGCGACGGCGCTCGCCGCCGGCCTCGCGGCGCAGATGCGGGCGAAGTTGGCCAGCAGGCGCAGGCCGGCGGCGGAGGACTTCTCGGGGTGGAACTGGACGCCGTAGAAGCGAGCCGCGCGGCGACCGCGCTCACGAACGGCGCGCCGTACTCGGCGGTGCCGAGGACGTCCTCGCTGCTCGGCGGGGACCGGCGCGAAGCGAGTGCACGTGGTAGAAGGCGCAGCTGGCCGGCAGCGCCGGCGAGCAGCGGCGGGCCCTGCTCGCCGAAGCGGACCTCGTTCCAGCCGATGTGGGGCAGCTTCAGACCCGGCGCGTCGAGCGCGCGCACCTCGCCGGCGACGATGCCGAGGCCCGTCGGCTCCGCCGAGCTCGGTGGAGGCTCGAACGCGAGCTGCATGCCCAGGCAGATGCCCAGCACCGGCGTGCCCGCGGCGACGCGCTCGCGCAGCAGCTCGTCGAGGCCGAGCTCGCGCAGGTTGGCCATCGCGCGCGGGAACGCCCCGACGCCGGGCAGCACGAGGCCGCCCGCGCGCCGCGCAGGACGTCGTGGTCGGCGCTGATGGCGGCGCCGCGCGCCGACGTGCTCGAGCGCCTTCTCGACCGAGCGGCGGTTGCCCATGCCGTAGTCGACGATCCCGATCTCGACCCGATCGATGGCCGCCTGGCTCATGCCGTGAGCGTACCCTTCGTGCTCGGCACGCCCGTCTCGGTGGGGTCGATCGCGACCGCCTGGCGCAGCGCGCGCGCGAACGCCTTGAAGGCGGCCTCGATCATGTGGTGGGCGTTGCTGCCCGCTTCCACGCGCAGGTGCAGCGTGAGCTTGGCGGCGTTGGCCAGCGCGCGGAAGAACTCCTCGGCGAGCTCGTGCTCGAAGCCGCCGGTCGCGCCGGCGGGCAGGTCGGCCTCGAACAGCGTGAACGGCCGCCCGGAGATGTCGATCGCGCAGCTCGCCCGCGCCTCGTCCATCGGCACGTCGCCGAGCCGTAGCGGACGATCCCGCGCGCGGTCGCCGAGCGCGCCGTCGAGCGCCTGGCCGAGCACGATCGCGGTGTCCTCGGCGGTGTGGTGGGCGCCGGTCTGCAGATCGCCGCTGACCGTGCACGTCGAGGTCGATGTGGCCGTGGCGGGCGAGCAGGTCGAGCATGTGGTCGAGGAAGCCCACGCCGGTGCTGCGCGTGCCCGCCCCGGTGCCTTCGAGCGTCGAGCGTCGAGGCGCACGTCGGTCTCGCCGGTCTTGCGCTCGATCTGTGGCCGTGCGGCTCATGTGCCTCGGATTCTCCCGCACGCGCGCCTCCATCGACTCGGCGTGCACCTCGAAGCCCTCGGCGCGGGCGATCGGCGCGCCCGCGGCGGCGAGCTTGGCGGCGGCCGCGCCCGATCCGCACCTCGGCCATCGCGGCGGCGGAAGTGGCGCGGCGAGAGCGTCGAGGCGAAGCGGGCGGCGCCGGCGGTCGGCAGCACGTGGTTGGAGCCGGCGACGTAGTCGCCGAAGGCGGTGGCGCTCTGCGGCGCCCGACGAACAGGCAGCCGGCGGCGCGGACCAGCGGCGCGAGCGCCTCGACCTCGGCGCCGATCAGCTGCAGGTGCTCGGGGGCGAACGCGTTCGCCGAGCGCGATCGCCTCGCGCGGCGCGGCGACCTCGACGAGCGCGAACGCCGCCTCGCCCACGGTCGGGCGCTCGAGCGACGAGCTCGCTCGAGGCGCCGCGCGAGCGCGTCGCAGACCTGCGCGCGACGGCGAGACGGCGGCGACGAGGCTGCCCTCGCCGTGCTCGCGCCTGGGCGAGCATGTCGAGCGCCGCCAGGCGCGAGCTCGTGCGTCGCCGGCGTCCGCGCCGAGCAGCGACCAGCAGGTCGCTCGGGACCGGCGAAGCCGTCGATCCCGACGACTGTCGAGAGCTGGTGCTTGGCCTCCTGCACGTACAGGTTGCCGGGGCCGACGATCACGTCGACGCGGTCGACCGTCTCGGTGCCGTAGGCGAGCGCCGCGATCGCCTGGGCGCCGCCCATGCGGTACACGCGCTCGACGCCGCACAGCCGGCAGGTGCCGAGGATCGCCGGGTCGATCTGCGCCGTCGGCGCCCGGCGGGGCGCACACGGCGACGTCGAGCACGCCGGCGGCGCGGGCGGTGACGACGCCCATCACGACCGTGCTCGGGTACGGCGCGCGGCCGCCGGGGACGTAGACGGCGGCCGAGCCGACGGGCACCTCGCGCAGCGCGACGCGCTGGCCCTGGGGCAGCTCGACCGGCGACGTCCGCGCCGACGCCGGCCTCGGCGACGAGCGCGACGTTGGCGATCGCCACCTGCAGCCCGGCGACGAGCTCGCAGCGGGAGCCGCTTGATCGCCTCGTCGAGCTCCTCTGGCGCTGACGCAGCAGCGGGCGGCGGCTCGGCTGCCGGCGGTGTCGAAGCGGCGCGTGTAGTCGCGCACGGCGGCGTCGCCGCCCGTGCGCGCACGCGCGCGATGATCTCGCGCGACGTGCTCTGCGCACCGACGCGCCGCCGGGGACGAGCGCGCGCAGCGTGCGCGGCGGCGCCGGCCGGGCCGCCGAGGCGCGGCGACGCTCGCTCGCGCATCCAGCCGCTCGCAGGCGCATCTCAGGCGCTGCCGGCCGTGGGCAGCTCGCGCAGCCGGCTCGAGCAGCTCGTCGATGCGCGGCGGCCTTGAGCTTGTGCGCGACCGGGTTGGCGATCAGCCGGGCGGTGCACTCGACGATCTCCTCGCGCACGATCAGGTTGTTCTCGCGCAGCGTGGTGCCCGGTGGCGGTGAGGTCGACGATCGCCTCGACGATGCCGGTCAGCGGCGCGAGCTCGACCGAGCCCTTGACCTCGACGATCTCGGCCTGCCGGCCGGTCTCCTCGAGGTGGCGGGCGGCGATGCGCGGGTACTTGGTGGCGACGCGCATCACGCCGAGGCGCCGCAGGGCCTCGAGCGCGGGGTCCGGGCCGGCCTTGCTCGCGAGCACCATCGTGCAGCGCCCGTAGCCGAGGTCGAGCAGCTCGTAGACCTCGCGGCCGCGCTCGCCCGGCCTGCTGGGCGGCCTGCTCGAGCAGGACGTCCTTGCCGGTGACGCCGAGGTCGGCGGCGCCGGCCTCGACGTAGGTGGGCACGTCGGAGGGGCGCATGGTGATCACGCCGATGTCCTCGAACAGCAGCTTGCGGTCGTTGGAGCGCAGCTCCTCGGTGTCGAGGCCGAGCGCCGGCGAGCAGGTCGACGGTGCCCTCGAACAGCGCGCCGCGGGGAACGGCGATCGTGAGGCCGTTGATGGGGCTCACCGGACGGCTCCCGCGAGGCACCGCCGGCGGGAGCTGCGAGGGCGGCGCCGTCGGGCGCGCGAGCAGGGCGCCGGTGCCGCGCTCCTCGCCGGCGAGCGCGATGTGCAGGCGGTCGACGCCGAGCGCGAAGCCGACCGCGGGCAGGCTGCGGCCGAAGCGGCCGAGCAGCTCGTCGTAGCGTCCGCCGCCGCCGATCGGGGCGCCGAGGGCGGGGTCGTAGACCTCGAACACGGCGCCGGTGTAGTAGCCGATGTTGCGCACGAGGCCGAGGTCGAAGATCACGCGGCCCGCCGACGTCCGGCTCGAGCAGCTCGTGCACCCGGCGCAGCCCGGTGACGGCCTCGTCGGCGGGCGCGGGGCGGTCGGCGAGCACCTCCGGCCCGCCGCGGCGCTGGGGCACCTCGAGCAGCAGCTCGGCCGCCTCGCCGCGCGAGCCCCGAGCGCTCGAGCGCGCCCGCGAGGCCGACGAAGTCGCGCGGTCACGAGCGCCTCGAGCAGGGCCTCGCGGGCCTCTCGGGACGACGTCGAGGCTGGCCATCAGCGCGGGTAACAGCGAGGCGTCGCCGAGACCGATGCGGTAGTCCTTCAGCCCGGTCGGCGTCGAGGGCGTGGCAGAGCACGGTGAGCGCCTCGGCGGTGCCCTCGGGCGCGGGCGAGCCGATCAGCTCGATGCCGGCCTGCAGCAGCTCGCGCGGCTGGCCCGCGCTGAGGGCGCACGCCGCGGTAGCAGTGGGCGAAGTAGCAGAAGCGCAGCGGCGGCTCGCTGGCGGCGTAGCGGGTGGCGACCACGCGCGCGATCGGCACGGTCATGTCCGAGCGCAGCACGAGCACGGCGCCGGACTCGTCGAAGACGCGGTAGGCGGGCCGCGCCTCGGCCATGTCCGCGCGGGCGAGCACGGACTCGTACTCGAGCGCGGGCGTGTAGACCTCGCCGTAGCCGTGGCGCTCGAACACGCCGCGCAGCGTGTCGGTGATCGCGCGCACCTCGCGCGTCTCGTCGGGGAGCACGTCGCGCGTGCCGCTGGGGATCGGGTGGATCATGACGACCCCGAGGTTACGCGTGAACGGGCTCCGTGGCGACGCGCTCGATGCGGGCGCCGAGCTCGCGCAGGCGCTCGTCGATGCGCTCGTAGCCACGGTCGATCTGGCGGATGTTGCCGATCTCGCTGCGCCCCTCGGCGCACAGCGCGGCCAGCAGCATCGCCATCCCGGCCCGGATGTCGGGCGACTCGACGCGCTCGCCGCGCAGCCGGCGCGGGCCGGTGACGATCGCCCGGTGCGGGTCGCACATGACGATGTCGGCGCCCATCAGGATCAGCTTGTCGGTGAAGATCAGGCGGTTCTCGAACATCCACTCGTGCACGAGGATCGAGCCCTCGGCCTGCGTGGCGAGGGCGACGGCGATCGAGGTGAGGTCGGCCGGGAAGGCGGGCCAGGGGCCGTCCTGGATCTTGCTCTTGTACTCGCCCACGTCGGCCTGGACGACGAGCTTCTGGCCGCCGGGCACGACCACGTCGTTGCCGTCCAGCTCGGAGCGCAGGCCGACCCGCTCGAACACGAGCCGGATCATGCGCAGGTCGTCCGGGGACGGTGTCCTTGATGCGCAGCTCGCCGCCGGTGACGCCGGCGAGCGCCATGAAGCTGCCGATCTCGATGTGGTCGGGGGCGACGTCGTGCTCGCAGCCGTGCAGCCGCTCGGCGCCGTTGACGGTGATCAGGTTCGAGCCGATGCCCTGGATGTCGGCGCCCATCTTCACGAGCATGCGCGCGAGGTCCTGGACGTGGGGCTCGCAGGCGGCGTTGCCGATGACGGTCGTGCCGGGGGTCAGCGCGGCGGCCATGCAGCGCGTTCTCGGTCGCCATCACCGACGGCTCGTCCATGAACACGTCGCGTCGGGCGCAGCCCCGCGGGGGCGCTGAGCACGATCTCGCGGCCGCAGTCGGCGCGGGCGCCCATCGCGCGGAAGGCGTCGAGGTGCGGGATCGAGGCGGCGGCGGCCGATCACGTCGCCGCCGGGCGGCGGCATGACGGCGCGGTGGAAGCGCGCGAGCAGCGGCCCGGCGAGCAGGAACGAGGCCCGGATCAGCTCGGCGAGCTCGGGCTCGATCTCGACCTCGTGCACGCCGCGCGGCGCACAGGGCGACCTCGTTGGGGCCGCGCCAGCTGACCTCGCACGCCGATCGCGCCGAGGATCTCGAGCATCGCCTCGACGTCGCGGATGCGCGGGACGTTGCGCACGAGCGACCTCGTCCTCGGTGAGGACGCTGGCGGCGAGGATCGGCAGCGCGCCGTTCTTGTTCCCGGCCGGGACCATCGTGCCGGACAGCGGGACGCCGCCTTCGATGACGAACTTCTCCATGAGCTTGTGGGCGCGCCGCCGGCGGCCCAGGATCGGACCGCCACGCCTGGCGCTCTGGCAAGCGTAACAGCCATCCTCGACTGAAGCCATGCTGTGAGCGGAGTTCGAGCCCGGCCGCGATCGACCTGCTTCTCCGCCCGACGCTTCGCGCGACCGGAGCGACGGCTGGCCGTACCTGCAACTTCGGTTGCAGGCACAAGAGCGCCGATCGCGCTCTACAGAGCCGGATATCGCGCGGACCGGGGCCGGCGCAGATGCGGCTTCGCGGCGGTCCGTCCGGAGGCCTGCCTACCTTACGAACACATGTTCTCCACGAGGCGGACATCGACGCTTGCGCAGCGCGCGCTCGGTGCCCTCGCCTGGCCCGCTCGTTCCTGCTGCTCGAGGACGACTACGAGGTCGACTGGGAGGTCGACGCGGACGAGCCGGCCCAGGTCCCCCACCCGCACCGGGTGCCGCTGCGCGGGCGTGCGCGCGCGCGCCGGGCCGGCGCTCCGGCGCCCCGGCCCCACGCTCTGCCTCTCGCCCGTGGCGAACGTGCGGGCGCCCCGCCCTCCGCGCGGTGGCCGATCTCCTCGCAGCGGCGTCGGCGAACGCGACTAGCGCCCGCAGGGATCGACCGGGGAGCTCGCACGGGCTGCCCGCGCACGGCGGAGGGCCGCCCGTCCGGACGGCCCTCGCGCGTGAGAAAAACCGGCGGCGTCCTACTCTCCCAGGCCCTTGCGAGCCAAGTACCATCGGCGCTGAGGGGCTTAACTGCTCTGTTCGGAATGGGAAGAGGTGTTTCCCCCTCGCCAAAGCCACCGGAAAAAGGTCGAGAGACCACGCCCTCCACGGTCCTTCAAAACTGCACAGCGCCACACCGGGTATCACAAAAAATCCGTCAAGCCCTCGACCCATTAGTACCGGTCTCCTTCAGACGTTACCGTCCTTCCAGATCCGGCCTATCAACCTGGTGGTCTACCAGGGGTCTTACTCCCTCTAGGGGATGGGAGAGCTCATCTTGAGGCCGGCTTCCCGCTTAGATGCTTTCAGCGGTTATCCGATCCACACGTAGCTAGCCTGCTATGCCCTTGGCAGGACAACAGATACACCAGAGGTGCGTTCATCCCGGTCCTCTCGTACTAGGGACAAATCCTCTCAACTCTCCAACGCCCACGGCAGATAGGGACCGAACTGTCTCACGACGTTCTGAACCCAGCTCGCGTACCGCTTTAATGGGCGAACAGCCCAACCCTTGGGAGCAACTCCACCCCCAGGATGCGACGAGCCGACATCGAGGTGCCAAACCGGGCCGTCGATGTGGACTCTTGGGCCCGATAAGCCTGTTATCCCCGGAGTACCTTTTATCCGTTGAGCGACGGCACTTCCACTTGCTACCGCCGGATCACTAAGACCTGCTTTCGCACCTGCTCGACTTGTCAGTCTCGCAGTCAAGCTCCCTTACTACCTTTACGCTCTACACACGATTTCCAACCGTGCTGAGGGAACCTTTGTGCGCCTCCGTTACATTTTGGGAGGCGACCGCCCCAGTCAAACTACCCGCCTGGAACTGTCCAGCGCCCGGATTCACGGAGCGCTGTTAGAAATCCAATACACCAAGGGTGGTATCTCAAGGTTGGCTCCACGCCAGCCGCAACCGGCGCTTCAAAGCCTCCCACCTATCCTGAGCGAGATGCACCGAACTCCAATACCAAGTTGTAGTAAAGGTTCACGGGGTCTTTCCGTCTAGCCGCGGGTACTCGGCATCTTCACCGAGACTGCAATTTCACCGAGCCCCTCGTTGAGACAGCGCTGAAGTCGTTACGCCATTCGTGCAGGTCGGAACTTACCCGACAAGGAATTTCGCTACCTTAGGACCGTTCCTGACTGTTACTACTCGGATGCACTTGCGCTTCCGAGCGGTCCGCTCATTTCTGACGGACTCTCATGGTCGCCCATGAGAGCGGACTATCTCATCCCCGTGTCGCTCTAGACCGTCGGGCTCGGCGTATAGTCTCTGAGGATTCTGTCCATCCGGTGGCGTCTCTTTCCGCCGCGGTTCATCCGTTCCCGGAGAGCTAGAACCTGGGCGTAGTCCTGGTCGCTCGAGACTGCCGGCCGCGAAGAGCAGCTACTGCCGCTCTCCAAAGCCGATAGTCCTCCGCCTTCTGTCCAACGACCGGAAACCGGTCGAAGAACGGCACGATCCGTTCGACGAGATCGGGAAGTCGATTGACCTCCCAATACCAGCCACCGTTCCCGGCCCGTACGCAGCGCTCCCGCATCCCAAGGTCTCCGAAAGAGGTCCTAGAGGCGCGCGGTCGCGCCTGCGTCACGTTGAAGGCGGCTGAGATCCTGAAGCGCCGCGCTCACGTCGTCGCGCTTGCGACACACGAGCATGAAGCTTCCCTCTCCCAGCGCGAACCCGGACAAGAAGCTACCGAGCGAGACCGTCGATGGCCTCAATGCACGGTCTTTCCTGCTGATTGTCCGCACCCGGCACATTTTCACGGTACCGCCCACTTGGGACGGAACTCGTAGTGCGGGATACTCGGATGTTCCAGCATATAGCCGAGTTTTACAACTACCTCGGTCAACTGATAGTTACGGCCGCCGTTTACCGGGGCTTAGCTTCGCTGCTTCGGGTCAAGCCCTAACAACTCCACGTAACCTTCCGGCACCGGGCAGGCGTCAGCCCCTATACGTCGTCTTTCGACTTAGCAGAGACCTGTGTTTTTGGTAAACAGTCGCTTCAGCCAATTCACTGCGGCCCCCTCGGGCTCCACTCGCGAAGAGCTTCACCCTACTGGGGCGCCCCTTATCCCGAAGTTACGGGGCGATTTTGCCGAGTTCCTTAACGAGGGTTATCTCGATCACCTTAGTATTCTCTACTTGCCCACCTGTGTCGGTTTTGGTACGGGCACGCGCTTCCTCCCTAGAGGATTTTCTTGGAGGTATGGCGTCAGGGACTCGCCGGCTTAAGCGCCAGCTGGCATCGCACCTCAGGTTATGCGGCCCCGCATTTGACAAGGGCCACCCCTACATGCTTACCCCAGGACAACCATCGCCTGGGTTCCCTTAGCCTTCCTCGTCCCCCCATCGGTCAAACGGAAGCGACGTGGTACAGGAATATCAACCTGTTGGCCATCGACTACGCCTTTCGGCCTCGCCTTAGGTCCCGACTAACCCTGAGCAGACGAACTTTACTCAGGAATCCTTGGGCAATCGGTGGAGGGGATTCTCACCCCTCTTTCGTTACTTATGCCGGCATTCTCACTTCCCACGCCTCCACGGCTGGCTTACGCCGCCGCTTTACTGGCATGGGAACGCTCTCCTACCGCGCGATCGACCCGAAGGTCTCACGCACCCGCAGCTTCGGTGACTAGCTTGAGCCCCGTTACATTGTCCGCGCTCGAACACTTGACCAGTGAGCTGTTACGCACTCTTTCAAGGGTGGCTGCCTCTAAGCCAACCTCCTGGTTGTCTATGCACTCGAACATCGTTTCCCACTTAGCTAGTACTTAGGGACCTTAGCTGGCGGTCTGGGCTGTTTCCCTTTCGACGCTGAAGTTTATCCCCCAGCAACTGACTCCCGGAGTAAACGTGATTGGTCTTCGGAGTTTGCCTGAAGTCGGTAACCTGGTAGGGCCCCTAGTCCAAACAGTGCTCTACGGCCAACACGCAATTTATCCGAGGCTATACCTAAATATATTTCGGAGAGAACCAGATATCACTGAGCTTGATTAGCCTTTCACTCCGACCCACAGGTCATCCGCCCAGTTTTCAACCTAGGTCGGTTCGGCCCTCCACGAGGTCTTACCCCCGCTTCAGCCTGCCCATGGGTAGCTCGCTCAGTTTCGGGTATACCGCCTACGACTATGTCGCCCTATTAGGACTCGCTTTCGCTACGGCTCCGCTCATCGCTTAACCTTGCCGCAGACGAGTAACTCGCCGGCTCGTTATGCAAAAAGCACGCGGTCACAGCACGAAGGCTGCTCCCACCGCTTGTAGGCACGCGGTTTCAGGTACTATTTCACTCCCCTTCCGGGGTACTTTTCACCTTTCCCTCACGGTACTTGTCCGCTATCGGTCACCAAGGAGTACTTAGCCTTGGAGGGTGGTCCCCCCAGGTTCAGTCCGCGTTTCACGGGAGCGGACTTACTCAGGAACGTCTGACAGAAGGCCATGCAGTTTCGTCTACGGGACGGTTGCCCTCTATGGTGCGCGGTTCCACGCGCTTCGACTACCACATGACTTTGTAACTCCTGCCGGGCCGGACACGGCCCGGAACAAACGCCCTACAACCCCCGACAGACAACGCGTGTCCGCTTACATCTGCCGGGTTTGGGCTGATCCCTTTTCGCTCGCCACTACTCAGGGAGTCTCTGTTGATTTACTTTCCTCGGGGTACTGAGATGTTTCACTTCCCCCGCTTGTCTTCTCCCGGCCTATGTGTTCAGCCGGGGATAACGCCGCATTACCAGCGTTGGGTTTCCCCATTCGGGAATCCACGGGTCAAAGGCTATTCAGCGCCTAACCGTGGCTTATCGCAGCCGTTCACGCCCTTCATCGACTCTTGGTGCCAAGGCATCCACCGTGTGCCCTTACTATCTTGACGGTGATCTGGCCCAACTCGACCCGGAGGTCGGGCGAGGGCCCGGTGATACCCGTTTTCAGCCGCCGCTTATCGATGGCGGCTGATGTGGCTTCTGTGCAGTTTTCAAGGACCGTGGAGAGGCGATAACGCCGGCCGTCCCTCGCGTACAGCGGTCGCGTCGATCGTTCACGCGCCTCGCAGGGACCGGCGGACGCCGGTCTCTCAAAACTCAACAGCATGCTGGGCTCGTTGCCTGACGCGCCGCGGGCCCCAAGTAGTCAAGGGATCGCGCCACGCCACGGCCGTCCAGCCAGGTTCGGTCGACATGCTAGGCCCGATCCGCTTGGACACCGCCACGCCCATCTAGGGCGCGGCGGCCGCACGGAAGCGCGTCGGATGACGGCTTCCTCGGATCGGGGCACCGCTAGGTGCTCCCTAGAAAGGAGGTGATCCAGCCGCAGCTTCCGCTACGGCTACCTTGTTACGACTTCACCCCAGTCACGAGCCCCACCTTCGACGGCTCCCTCCCTTGCGGGTTAGGCCACCGGCTTCGGGTGTTGCTCACTCCCGTGGTGTGACGGGCGGTGTGTACAAGGCCCGGGAACGTATTCACCGCGGCAGTGCTGATCCGCGATTACTAGCAACTCCGCCTTCATGCAGGCGAATTTCAGCCTGCAATCCGAACCGAGACGCACTTTAAGGGATTCGCTCCACCTCGCGGTATCGCAGCCCTCTGTATGCGCCAATGTAGCACGTGTGTAGCCCTGGACATAAGGGGCATGAGGACTTGACGTCATCCCCACCTTCCTCCGGTTTGTCACCGGCAGTCTCGCATGAGTCCCCAACTAAATGCTGGCAACATGCGACGGGGGTTGCGCTCGTTGCGGGACTTAACCCAACATCTCACGACACGAGCTGACGACAGCCATGCACCACCTGTGAAGGTGCCCCGAAGGGAAGGTGTGTTTCCACACCGGTCACTCACATGTCAAGCCCAGGTAAGGTTCTTCGCGTCGCGTCGAATTAAACCACATGCTCCGCTGCTTGTGCGGGCCCCCGTCAATTCCTTTGAGTTTTAGCCTTGCGGCCGTACTCCCCAGGCGGGCAACTTAATGCGTTAGCTTCGACACGGGGGGAGTCGACACCCCCCACATCTAGTTGCCATCGTTTACAGCGTGGACTACCAGGGTATCTAATCCTGTTTGCTCCCCACGCTTTCGCGTCTCAGCGTCAGTCACGTCCCAGCGAGCTGCCTTCGCCATTGGTGTTCCTCCTGATATCTGCGCATTTCACCGCTACACCAGGAATTCCACTCGCCCCTTCCGGACTCTAGCCCGACAGTATCCACCGGCATTCCAGGGTTGAGCCCTGGACTTTCACAGCGGACTAATCGGGCCGCCTACACGCTCTTTACGCCCAATAATTCCGGACAACGCTTGCACCCTACGTATTACCGCGGCTGCTGGCACGTAGTTAGCCGGTGCTTCTTGTGAAGGTACCGTCACTCCGGCCGGCTATTCACCGGCGAAGCTTCGTCCCAACTGAAAGGGGTTTACAACCCGAAAGCCTTCTTCCCCCACGCGGCGTTGCTGCGTCACGCTTTCGCGCATTGCGCAAGATTCCCCACTGCTGCCTCCCGTAGGAGTCTGGGCCGTGTCTCAGTCCCAGTGTGGCTGATCGTCCTCTCAGACCAGCTACCCATCGAAGCCTTGGTGAGCCGTTACCTCACCAACAAGCTAATGGGCCGCGGGCCCATCTCGATGCGGAGGCCGAAGCTTCCTTTCCCCTTGCGGGCACATCCGGTATTAGCCCGAGTTTCCTCGGGTTGTCCCGGTCATCGAGGCAGGTAACCCACGTGTTACTCACCCGTTCGCGGCTCTGCCCCAGGGCAAGCCCTGGTTCGTCGCTCCACTTGCATGTGTTAAGCACGCCGCCAGCGTTCGTCCTGAGCCAGGATCAAACTCTCCGTGAAGAACTTCACGAAAAGCTGTCATGGACGTTGCCGTGCCCCACTGCGACAAGCGCGGTACGGACCGGCGGGCGGGACCCATACACCGTGGTCCCGAACCATGACGGGGTACTTCTCTACTTGACTCTTTGACCGCCACCGCGACGCGCGAAGCGCTCCCGCTGGCGGGTCGAACCTGGACGCACACCACGATCTCGCGAGTCGATCGCAGATGCGCATGCTGTTGAGTTTTCAAAGACCGCCGTGCCTCTCCGAAAAGGTGCTTCCTTCGTCGAGGAGACCGATCAGGCCCGCGCCCAGGGGCGTTTTGGGGCCGACCGGGGAGTATAGCGCGCCGAGGGGGCCCGGCGCTAGCCGACGCACGAGGCGCCGGAAGCGGCGCCGCCCGACCTTCAGGACCTGCCCGTCGGCCCGCTCGACGGGCACGTCGTGCTCGCCCGCCGCGAGCGGCTCCTCGCCGAGCGTGACGCCGCCCTGGTCGATCAGGCGCCGGGCCTCCGAGCGCGAGATCCCGAACTCGCGCGCCATCACGGCCGGGCAGGTGGACCTGGCGCCATCGCGCGGCCGAGGCGCGGCCTCCGGGATCTCCTCGGGCGACCTCGCGGTGCCACGAGCACGCGCTCGAAGTGCTCCCTCGGCCTGCTCGCGCGTCGGCCTCGGAGTGCAGCCAGGCGACGAGCTCGCGCGCGAGCTCGCGCTTGGCGTCCCGGGCCGAGCTGCCGCCAGCCAGCGGCGGCGGCTCGCGGCCGAGCAGCAGCCGGTAGTACTCGCCCATCGCCTCGTCGGGGATCGCTCATCGTCTTGCCGTACATCTCCTCCGGCGGGTCGGTCAGCCCGATCTGGTTGCCCAGCGACTTGGACATCTTGCGCCGGCCGTCGGTGCCGACGAGGATCGGCATCGTCATGATCGCCTGCTCGGGCTGGCCGTAGGCGCGCTGGATGTCGCGCCCGAGCAGCAGGTTGAACTTCTGGTCGGTGCCGCCGAGCTCGACGTCCGCCCGGACGGCCACCGAGTCATAGCCCTGCAGCAGCGGGTAGAGCAGCTCGAGCATCGAGATCGGCTCGCCCGCCGCGCAGGCGTTTGGCGAAGTCGTCGCGCTCGAGCAGCTGCGCGGCCGTGGTCGTGCGCACGAGCTGCAAGCAGCTCGGCCATCGGCATGTCGAGCCACTCGCTGTTGCGCCGCACCTCGAGCAGCTCGGGGGTCCTCGTCGAGGATCTCGAGCGCCTGCTCCTGGAAGGTCGCCGCGTTCGCGTCGATCTCCTCCTCGGAGAGCATCGGGCGCAGCGCTCGAGCGGCCCGACGGGTCGCCGACGCGCGCCGTGTAGTCGCCGACGATCAGCACGACCCTGTGCCCCGCGTCCTGGAACTCGCGCAGCTTGCCCAGCACGACCGCGTGGCCGAGGTGGATGTCGGGCGCGGTCGGGTCGATCCCGAGCTTCACCCGCAGCGGCCGCCCCTCCGCGCGCGGCGGTCTGAAGCTTGCTCGGCGAGCGCCCCGCGGGGCAGGCTGTCGACGGCGTTGCGGCTCAGTCGTCCGGCCTGCTCCGCAGCCGCCTCGGTGGCGTTCGGCATGTGGGCGCAATGCTAGACTCTCCGCGATCCGGAGGGCCCGCCGCGATGCCGCGCAGACGGCCGCGAAGCACCAGCCGCCGGGATCCGGCACCTCCGCGCCGCACGGAGGCCATCCCTCCGCAGCCGACGATGAGCGTCGCCATCAGCCCCGACATAACGCCGCCCGCGCCCGAAGCGGCGCGTCAAGCGCCTGCGGCTGTTCGCGATCCTGCTCGCGGTGCTGCTGCTCGGGCTGGTCTCCTTCGTGTTCGGCATGTTCGTCTCGATCGCCTCGGACCTGCCGTCGCTGACCCGCTTCTCCCAGTTCAAGGACGCCCGCAGCTCGGTCCTGCTCGACGACCTCGGCCAGCCGATCGGCGTCCTCAGCCAGCAGAACCGCGTGATCGTGACGCCCCGATCAGATCCCGCCGATCGTCAAGGAGGCGGTGATCTCGATCGAGGACAAGCGCTTCTGACACGAACAGCGGCGTCGACATCCGCGGCATCGCCCGCGCGTTCGTCCAGGACGTCCTGCACAAAGGCAGCGTCCAGGGCGCCTCCACGATCGAGCAGCAGTTCATCAAGAACGCCCTCCAGGCCCAGTCGCACCGCACGATCTTCGAGAAGCTCCGCGAGGCCGCGCTCGCCTACCAGCTCTCCCACAAGTGGTCCAAGGAAAAGATCCTCACGGCCTACCTGAACACGATCTACTTCGGCAACGGCGCCTACGGGATCGAGTCCGCGGCGCAGACCTACTTCGGCCACGACGTCAACCACCTCGGCTGCGGGCGCCCCCGGCTCACGAACTGTGCGTCGCAGCAGCTCGCAGCCGTGGGAGGCGGCGCTGCTGGCCGGGATCATCCAGTCGCCGACCGCCTACGACCCCGCCGAGCACCCCGTCGCAGCCAGGCGCCGTCGCGACGTCGTGCTCGCGCCAGATGCTCGAACAGGGCTACATCACCCGGCCGATCTACGAAGAAAGCGTCCGGCAGGCGCTGCCCGCGCCGCACGAGATCCAGGCGCCCCAGGAGCAGACGGTCGAAGGGGTCGACGCCGGCTACTTCACCAGCTGGGTCGCAGCAGCAGGTGATCGAACGCTACGGCGCTCCCGCGCGCCTTCGACGGCGGCCTGCGGATCAAGACCACGCTCGACCTCGAACTGCAGCGCGCGGCCGAACAGGCGGTCGAATCGCTACCTGGCCTACCCGGGCGGCCCGACCGCCTCGCTGGTCGCGATCGAAAACTCGACCGGCGAGGTGCGCGCGATGGTCGGCGGGCGCAACTACAACCAGAGCCCGTTCAACCTCGCCACCGAGGGCGAGCGCCAGCCCGGCTCCTCGTTCAAGGCGTTCGACCTCGCCGCCGCGCTCGAGGACGGCATCTCGCCCGAATCGGTGTGGGCGTCCAAGCAGAAGGTCTTCATCGTCCCGAGTCCGCACGGGGCACGAAAAGTTCGTCGTCCACAACGACGAAGGCGCCTACTCGGGCTCGAACACCCTGACCGGCGCCACGGCCTACTCCGACAACTCGATCTACGCCGAAGTCGGCCTGAAGGTCGGGACCCACCGGATCGCCGGCCTGGCCCACAGGATGGGCATCACGACGCCGCTGTCGACCAACCCGGCGATGACGATCGGCGGGCTCACCGTCGGCGTCACGCCGCTGGACATGGCCCACGCCTACGAGACGATCGCCCACGGCGGCCGGCGCGTCAGCGGCACGCTCGGCCGAAGCGGGGGCCCCGGTCGGCATCCAGGAAGTCGACGCCGGCCAACCGGCTCCCGACGGTCGAACGCAACCGCGTCACCGACCCAGCCGGTGCTGCCCGCCCGACGTCGCCACGACGGAGACCTCGATGCTCGAAACGGTGCTCCAGTACGGCACCGGCCGCGCGGCCGCGCTCGGCGCAGTTCGCGGCGGGCAAGACGGGCACGACCTCCAACTACGGCGACGCCTGGTTCGTCGGCTGGGACTCCAAGTACACGGTCGCGGTCTGGGTCGGCTACCCCAACAGGCTCGTCCCGATGACCACCGACTTCAACGGCGGGCCCGTCCTCGGCGGCACCTTCCCGGCGCTGATCTGGCACGACTTCATGACCTCGGCGCTGCAGATCGACAAGAACCGCGCCGAAAGCCGCGCGGCCCACGCGGCGTCGGGCGCCAGCACCACGGGCAGCGGGACCGAAGCGCCGCGAACCGAAGCCGGCGCCCCCGCGGCCACCGGGCCGGCGACGAGCACCCCGGCGGCCGGCGCGCACACCGCGCCCTCCCCCGCCACGCCGCCGAGCACCGGCCAGGGGCAGGGCCAGAGCGGCTCGGGCGCCGGCTCCGCCGCGCCCAGCCCCGAACACGGCGCCGCGAGCACGCCCGCCCCCGCGACACCGCCGCCGACGCCGGCGCCTCCGGCGGCGGCGAGCCCCGCGACGCCCGCCCCCTCAGGGCCGCAGTCGAGCGGCGGCAGCCCTGCGCCGACGGGCGGGGCCGCCCCGGCGGCTAGGGCCAGGGCGAGGGTCAGGCCCGCCCCCGGGAAGTCGCCCGAGGGCCCGCGCGGGCCCGGGCCGGCAGCCGCGCCTGCCGTGCCGTCCCGCCGGCGCCGGCCACAGGCGGAGCGCCGGCCACGACGTCCCCCCAGCCCTCGGGCCGGGGGCGCGAGACGTTCGGGTTGCCCGCGACGCAGAAGCGCCAGGGCAGCTCGACCGCCCGGGTGATCCCGATCCGCGGGCCCCGCGACGACGGCGCGCTCGAGCCGGTCGGCCCGAGCCGCGGAGCACCCGGACGGGGCCGCGAGCGAGGTCGCTGCCGTTCTCGGCCAGCGTGACGCCGAGCGCCTGGGTGAGCTTGCCGGGCCCCGAGCACAGCGCCCGCTCGCGCGCCGCGGCTCCACGCGGCGGCGCCGCGACGGGCGCGCATCGCCTCGAGGCCCGCGCACGGCTCGAGCGCCCGGATCAGGACGGCGGCGCCGACGCCCTCCGGCTCGCAGACCGCGTTCAGCAGGGCGTGGATGCCGTAGGAGCGGTACACGTACGCGCGGCCGGGCGGGCCGAACAGGGTGCTCGTGCGCGGCGTCAGGCCGACGAAGGCGTGGCAGGCGGGCTCGCTCTCGTGGTAGGCCTCGGTCTCCACGATCACGCCGGCGGTGCCTGCGTGATCGACGGTGCAGCCGATCAGCTCCCGCGCCACCTCGAGCACGGGGCGGGCGTAGAAGTCAGCGCCCCAGCGCCTTCATCCAGCGACCTTCTTCCGCCAGCGCGAGCTGCTCGCGCACGCCGGGGACCGGACGGTGCCGCCCTCGGAGACCTTCGACTCGAGCCACGAGCTCGGCGGCGAGCACATCGCGGTAGCGCCCGGCGTTGCTCGCGAGCACGTGGCTGTGGGCCGCGAGCTCGCTGTCGCTGAGGTCGGACAGGCGCCCGCCCGTGTCGAGGGCGCTGCGCACGAGCCCGGCGACGACGCCGTGGGCCTCGCGGAACGGGACGCCGAGGCCGCACGAGCAGGTCGGCGACGTCGGTCGCGGCGATCAGCTCGTCGGCGGCTGCCTCGCGCATCCGGTCGCGGCTGAAGCGCGACGCCCGCGACCATCCCGCTGGCCGCCGCGAGCGCCAGCTCGAGCGTGTCGACGGCGTCGAACAGGTGCTCCTTGTCCTCCTGCAGGTCCTTGTTGTAGGTCAGAGGCAGGGCGTGCATGACCCCGTGCAGGGCAGCCAGGTGGGCGACCACCCGCGGGGCCTTCGCCCGCAGCAGCTCGGCGGCGTCGGGGTTCTTCTTCTGGGGCATGATCGAGGAGCCCGAGCTCCACGCGTCGGGCAGCTCGCAGAAGCCGAACTCGGCGCTCGACCACAGCACGAGCTCGGCGCCGAGCCGCGAGAGGTGCGTCGCGCAGGTGGCGGCGGCGGCGAGGTAGTCGAGCACGAAATCGCGGCTGGAGACTGCGTCGATCGAGTTCGGCGAGACGTCGGCGAAGCCGAGCTCGCGGGCCACCGCGTGGCGGTCGGTGTCGAAGTTGACGCCGGCGAGGGCGCCCGCGCCGAGCGGCAGCCAGCCGGCCTGGGTGCTCGGCGAAGGCGAAGCGGGAGCGGTCGCGGGCGAGCATCCAGAAGTAGGCGAGCAGGTGGTGGCCGAGGTAGACGGGCTGCGCGCGCTGCAGGTGGGTGTAGCCCGGCATCGGCCAGTCGGGGTGCTCCTCCGCGCGCTCGAGCAGGATCGCCATCAGTCCCTGGACCGCCGCTCGCGGCCTCGCGCGTCCGCTCGCGCATGTACAGAAGCAGGTCGGTCACGACCTGGTCGTTGCGCGAGCGGGCGGTGTGCAGGCGTCCCCCGACCGGCCCCGCGAGCTCGGTCAGCCGCCGCTCGATCGCCATGTGGATGTCCTCGTCGTCGGCGTGGAAGGCGAAGCGGCCCTGCTCCAGCTCGGCGGCCACCCGGTCGAGCCCGGCGAGCAGCGCGTCGCGATCCTCCGGGCTGATGATCCCGCGGGCGGCGAGCATCCTGGCGTGGGCGCGCGACTGGGCGATGTCCTGCGGCCACAGCCGCCGGTCGAACCCGACCGAGGAGTTCAGGCGCTGGAAGTCGGCGTGCTGGGGCTCGCGGAAGCGCGACATCGGCGTCAGTCTATGGGCGCCCGCGGGAGCGCCCACGGCGATCTGGTGACGGGCCCCGAAAGCCGCCGGCCGGCAACGTGATGTTCCCATCTGTCCGCGGCCGGATCTGCAATACTGCCGACGTCGAGCGGCCCAGGGGGGGACGTTCGTGTGCAGGGCCGGGGTAGCCGGCAGACCCGCAAACCCGACACAACATGGAGGTAGCCGGATGCTGGTGAGCATGAGCATGGTCGATGGCGACACCGAGGACCGGCGCAGGGCCTCCCGCCCGGCACACCTGGCGCTGGCGCTCGTGGCACTCGCCTGCCTGCTGCTGACGTTCGCGGGCGCCGCGGCAGCGAACGTCATCTCGCACGTCAGCTACGGGCCGCGGCTCCGCCAGTACCTCGACGTCTACCCGTCGAAAACGCCCAACGCGCCGATCGTGGTGCTCGTCCACGGTGGCGGCTGGCGCACGTTCGACTCCCTCCTGCGCTTCGAGCGCGAGTCCGAAGACCTCCAGAGGGCCGGCATCACGGTCTTCACGATCAGCTACGACCAGGACAACCCGAGCAAGCCCGCCTTCCCGCTCGAGCCGAACGACGTCGAGCTCGCGATCGAGTGGGCGACCGAAAACGCCACCAGGTTCAACGGCAACCCCAACGATCTGGTGCTCGTCGGCGGCTCAGCCGGTGGCCAGCTCGTCGACGTCGCGGGTGAGCAGATGGACGCGGCTTCACCTGGCATGGTCCGCGGCGTCGTCAGCCTGAGCGGTCCGAGCGACTTCCTCACGCTGGTGCCGCTGATCCAGGAAGGGATCGTCGAAAACGAAAACTTCATCACATCCGTCTACCAGGCCGTCGGCCGCGAAGAAAACGGTACGCCCTACATGTTCCCGACGCAGGCGGAACAGGAAAGCTACGAACGGAGCTGGTCCCCCGCGGATGACACGGTCGCCAACTGTCCCAAGTGGCTGCTTTTCAACAGCGAAAACGAGCTGATCCCGCTTTCGCAGGAGCAGGAAATGTATGAACGGGTGAAGGCCAGCGGCTGCACCGCGACGATGGTCGTCGTGCCCGGCACCAAGCACGCGTTCGCCTACTGGCCGAGCGTCAGCGAAACGGTCGCGAACTTCGTCAAGAGCGCCTAGGCGCGCGGGGGGCCTCGAGCAGGTGGCGCAGCTCGTGCGCCACCCGCTCGACCTGGCCCTCCTCCATGGCGGGGAAGAACGGCAGCGCCAGCGAGCGTGCGGCGACGTCCTCGCACACGGGGAACTCCCCCTCGCGATGCCCGAAGCGCTCCCGGTAGAAGCTCATCAGGTGGATCGCCGGCAGGTATGGCTTGCTCTGGATGCCCCGCGCGGCGAGCTCCGCGACGACGCCGTCGCGGTCGACGCCGCGGGGTAGCTGCACGACGAACACGAACCAGCCGCGACGCTCGCCGCCGCGGTCCTCGCACGGAAGCGTCAGCCCCTCACTCCGGAGAGCGCTTCGCGGTAGCGAGCGGCGACGCGGGCGCGCGCGGCGAGCATGTCCGTCAGCCGGGTCAGCTGCGCCAGCCCGATCGCACATGCGATCTCGCCGAGGCGGTAGTTGAAGCCGAGCCGGTCGTGGTCGAGCCAGCCCATGTCGGGGGCCCGGCCCTGGTTGCGCTCGGAGTCGATCCGCTCCTTCAGGGCGGCGTCGGAGAGGGCGATCATGCCGCCCTCTCCGGTCGTCAGCTGCTTGTTGGCGTAGAAGCCGAACACGGCCGGCGAACCGCGCCCGCCGACCGGGGTGCCGTCCGCGTGTGCCGCCCCGAGCGCCTCGCAGGCGTCCTCGACGATGCCGAGGCCGTGGCGGGCGGCGAGGCGCTCGAACGCCGGCATGTCGGCCGGGTAGCCGAAGATGTGCACGGGCAGCAGCGCCCGCGTGCGCGCCCCGACCGCCGCGGCCGCCGCGTCGGGATCGAGGTCGAGCGTGACCGGGTCGATGTCGGCGAACACGGGCCGGGCCCGCTCGTAGAGCGCCGCGTTGGCAGAGGCGACGAACGAGAAGGGGCTCGTGATCACCTCGTCCCCCTCCCCCACGCCAACCGCTCGCAGGGCCAGGTGCAGGCCGGCAGTGCCGCTGCTGACACGCGCTCGCGAGGGGCGCCCGGACGGCGGCGGCGAACGCCCGCTCGAACTCCCCCAGGCGGGAGCCGAGCGAGAGCTGGCCCGAGCGCAGCACGTCGATCACCGCACGCTCCTCGGCCTCCCCCAGGACCGGCTTGGCGAGCGGGAGGAGCGCCGCCGCGGGCTCGCCGGAGCCCGTCGCCAGGCGTGCGTCGGCGGCCCCGGCCACTAAACGCGGCCGCTCGAGCCCAGCTGGGACTCCGAGCTCCTCGTGCCGGGCTGCATGCCGTACTCGAGCGAGTCCACGAGCGCGTCCCACGAGGCCGCGATGAGGTTCTCGGCGACGCCGATCGAGCCCCACACGCCCTGGCCGTCGGAGGCGTCGATCAGCACGCGGGTGACCGCCCCGGTGCCCTTCGTCTCGTCGAGGATGCGGACCTTGAAGTTGACCAGCTCGATGTCCCGCAGGTGAGGGTAGATCTCGCCGATCGCCGCCCGCAGGGCCTGGTCGAGGGCGTGCACCGGGCCGTTGCCCTCGGCCGTGCGGACGTGGCGCTCGCCGTCGACCCAGATCTTGACGACGGCTTCCGTCTCGACCTTGCCGTCGGCCCGCTTCTCGACGATCACCCGCCAGGACTCGAGGCGGAACAGCGGCTCGTACGCCCCGGCCTCCTTGCGCATCAGCAGCTCGAAGGAGCCGTCGGCGGCCTCGAACTGGAAGCCCTCGTGCTCGAGCTCCTTGACCCGCTCGACGACCCGCTCGGCGGAAGCCGCCATCGACCGAGATGCCGGCGGCGGCGGCCTTCTCCACGATCGTGCCCTTGCCGGAGAGCTCGGAGATCAGCAGGTCGCGGTCGTTGCCCACGAGCGCCGGCTCGACGTGCTCGAACGTGCTCGCGTCGGCGCGCACGCCGGCGGCGTGCAGGCCCGCCTTGTGGGCGAACGCGTGCTTGCCGACGTAGGGCTGGGCGGGGTCGGGGGAGCGGTTGAGCAGCTCGTCGACGAAGGTGGGCGGTCTCGGTCAGGCGCGCCAGGCGCTCGGGTGCGAGCACGCGGGCAGCCCATCTTCAGCTGCAGGTCGGCGATGATCGTGACGAGGTTGGCGTTGCCGGTCCGCTCGCCGATCCCGTTGATCGTCCCCTGCACCTGCGTGGCTCCGGCTTCGACGGCGGTGAGCGTGTTGGCGACCGCGCAGCCGGAGTCGTCGTGGGTGTGGATGCCGATCGGGAAGCCCGGCAGGGCTTCGCGCGACGACGGCCATCGCCGTGCGGATGTGGGGGGGCAGCGAGCCGCCGTTGGTGTCGCACAGCACGACCCGCTCGGCGCCGGCGCTCGGCGGCCGCGCGCAGGCAGTCGAGCGCGTAGCCGGGGTCGAGGGCGAAGCCGTCGAAGAAGTGCTCGGCGTCGAGCAGGACGCGCTTGCCGGCCGCGAGCAGGAACGCGACGGAGTCGCTCGATCATCGCCAGGTTCTCCTCGCGGGAGGCCCGCACGACCTTCTCGACGTGCAGGACCGATGCCTTGCCGACGATCGTGCAGACACGCTGCGAACGAGTCGGCCAGCATCCGCAGCCCCTCGTCCTCGGCGGCGGCGGCGTCGCGCCGGCGGGTCATGCCGAACGCGACGATCTGCGCGATGTCGAGAGCTCGGCCTGGCCGAGCAGCCCGAACAGCTCGCGTTCCTTCGGGTTGGAGGCCGGGAAGCCGGCCTCGATCATGTGGACGCCGAGTGCGTCGAGCGCGTGGACGACCCGCAGCTTCTCCTCCGCGGTGAGGCTCATGCCGCCGCCGCCCATGCCGTCGCGCAGGGTGGCGTCGTATAGCTGTATGTCCGGCACGGGGCTCCTAGCCGGCGGCCGTGGTCTGCGCGCTCGGCGTCCCGTCATCGCCGGTGGGCGTCTCCAGCGGAGCCGCCCGCACGACGTCCAGCCACTCCCGGTACTGCTCCGAGCGGCCGTGGACGGCATCGTCGAAGGCCGCCTGCAGCACGCGGGTGATCTCGCCGGGACGGCCGCTGCCGATCACGTGGTCGTCGACCTCCCGCACGGGCACGAGCTCGGCCGCCGTGCCGGTCAGGAAGACCTCGTCGGCGAGGTACATCTCCGCCCGGGCGACGTTGCGCTCGACGACCTTGTAGCCCTGGTCGCGGGCGATCTGGATGATCGAGCGGCGGATGATCCCGTCGAGGATCGAGTTGTGCTGGCCCGGGGTCGCGATCTCGCCTTCGCGCACGATGTAGATGTTCTCGCCCGTGCCCTCGCACACGTGACCGTGGTCGTCGAGCAGGATCGCCTCCTCGTAGCCGGCCTTCAGCGACTCGATCTTGGCGAGCACGCTGTTGAGGTACTGCCCCGAGGCCTTGGCGTGCGGGATCAGCGAGTCGGGGCTGATCCGCCGCCACGAGGACACCTTCGCGCGGACGCCGTTGTTGAGCCCTCCTCGCCGAGGTAGGCGCCCCACTCCCAGCACGCGATCGTCACGTCGACGGGCGCCTCCAGCGGGTTCAGGCCCATCTGCCCGTAGCCGCGGTTGACGATCGGGCGGATGTAGCAGGAGCGCAGGCCGTTGCGGGCGACGAGCTCGAGCGTCGCGGCGCGCAGCTCCTCGGCGGTGTAGGGCACGGGCATGTAGTACAGCTCGGCCGAGCGCAGCAGGCGGTCGATGTGCTCGGCGTTGCGGAACACCGCCGGGCCGAGCTCCGTGTCGTAGCAGCGCATGCTGTCGAAGACGCCCGTGCCGTAGTGCAGCCCGTGGGTCAGGACGTGGACCTTCGCGTCCTCCCAGGCGACGAAGTCTCCGTTCATCCAGATGAGGTCGGTGGGCTCCACGTTCACTACGCTCCTATTCGAGGTTTTCGAGCACGGCCGCGTCGGCCTCCGCCGTCCCCGCGTCCCCTCCCAGGTCGGGGGTGCGCAGACCGCCGTCGAGCGCCAACCGCACAGCCGATTCTACCGCCGCCGCCTCGCTTGCCAAGCCGAGCCCGTGGCGCAGGAGCATGCGCTGCGGAGAGGAACATCGCGAGCGGGTTGGCGATGCCCTTGCCGGCGATGTCCGGCGCGGAGCCGTGGACGGGCTCGAACAGGCCCGGGCGGGGCGGGTCCCGATCCCCCAGCGAGGCGCTCGGGAGCATCCCGATCGAGCCGGTCAGCATCGCCGCCTCGTCGGAGAGGATGTCCCCGAACATGTTCTCGGTCAGGATCGTGTCGAAGTGCCGCGGCGTCCGAGACGAGCTGCATGGCGGCGTTGTCGACGAGCACGTGCTCGAGCTCGATGTGGGGGTACTCGCGGGCGTGCAAGTCGCTCACCACCTCGCCGCCACAGCCGCGAGGTCTCGAGCACGTTGGCCTTGTCGACGCTCGAGACCCTCGTCGCGGGCTGCCTCGAACGCGGTCCGCGCGATCCGCTCGATCTCCTGCGCGCTGTAGGCGCAGACGTCGGAGGCGAACGTCTCCGTGCGGGTCTTCTCGCCGAAGTAGATGCCGCCGGTGAGCTCGCGCACGACGAGCAGGTCGGTCCCCTCGATCCGCTCCCGGCGCAGCGGCGAGGCGTCATACAGGGCCGGCAGCGGCTTGACGGGGCGCAGGTTGGCGTACAGGCCGAGCCCCTTGCGCAGGCCCAGCAGCCCCTGCTCGGGGCGCGGGCGGCCCGGGTCGGTCGTGTCCCACCTGGGGCCCCCGACGGCGGCCAGCAGGACGGCGTCGCTGGCGCGGCAGGCGGCGAGGACCTCGTCGGTGAGCGCGACCCCGTGCGCGTCGATCGACGCGCCCCCGAACACGTGCTCCTCGAACTCGAAGTCGCCGATGCGGCCGAGCAGCTCGAGCGTCGGCGCCATGATCTCCGGGCCGATCCCGTCGCCGGGAAGCGTGACGATGCGGGCGGCCATCGGGCGGGAACGCTACCGGGCCCCCGCCGGCGCGTGTCGGTTCCCGCCCACGCCCCGGCTCGGAGCGGTCGGGGCGGGGCGAAACCGACTACGGCCCCCGGAGGAAGCTAGGAGTTCTGGATCGGGATCGGGGCGTCGGCGGGGATCCGCGACTCGCCCGGCAGCGCCCTGATCTGGTTCCAGAAGCGGTCACGGGCGGCCTCGACCGTGCGGTAGTAGCGGCGGGCGGCGTGGACACGCTCGCGCTGCAGCACGACGAGGGCGGCGTGCCTGGCGTCGCGGACCTGGACGCAGACGGGCTGCGCGTCGGTGGGCGTCGGGCACACCGCGAGGATCGCGGCGCGGTTGGCGGCGATCTGCGGCGTCAGGACCGCGCGGGCGGCCAGCACCGTCGTCTGGGCGGCGGTGAACTCGGCCTGCAGGGCCTGGCAATCGGCGAGGACCGCCGGGGCGAAGCTCTTGAGGCGTCTGCGCTCGGTGCCTGCGGCGACGTTGGCGCACAGGTGCGAGGCGATCGGATAGACCTCTTGGAAGGTGCGGTCACCGGCGCTCGCGCCGGCCGTGACGGGGATCGCGAGCGTGGTGGCGGCAGCGACGATCACGGCGCCGCCGAGGAGCCGTCTGTGCAGGTTCATCATTTGCCTCCTGGGGTGGGTGGTTGACGTGCGTGGACGTACCCCCACCCTCTCCAACCGGGCGTCGTGGCGAAAGTTGCTCCGCGCCGCCGAGCCCCGGGGCGCTACAGGGCCGTGGTCACGGGGCCCGAGCGCTCGCGGTCACGCTCGAAGGCGGCGATGGCGGGCTCGCTCGGCGAGGGTGACGCCGATGTCGTCGAGGCCGTCGAGCAGCCGCCGGCGGATCTCGTGGTCGATCTCGAAGGCGACCTCGCGACCGGCGAAGCGGACCTCCTGGGCGTCGAGGTCGACCTCGCCCTCGCCCGCCCGCGCCAGGGCGTGGCAGTCCTCCTCCGCCGAGCACCACCGGCAGCAGCCCGATCTTGGTGCAGTTGGAGTAGAAGATGTCGGCGAAGCTCGGCGCCACGATCGCCGGGAAGCCGTAGTCCTGCAGCCCCCACGGCGCGTGCTCGCGCGGAGGAGCCGCAGCCGAAGTTCTCGCCCGCGACGAGGATCGGGTTGGGCGGGCAGCTCCCAGCCCGGCTCCTTGGCCCAGTCGTAGAAGAGGAACTCGCCGAAGCCGGTCCGCTCGACCCGCTTGAGGAACTGCTTGGGCATGATCTGGTCGGTGTCCACGTTGGCGCGGTCGAGGTGGCTGACCTTGCCCGAGATCGTGCTGATCGGTTTCATCGCGCCTCCTGTGGCGTCGCGGGGTGGCTCAACGCCACTCCCTGATGTCGACGAAGTGCCCCTCGATCGCGGCCGCGGCGGCCATCTGGGGCGAGACGAGGTGGGTGCGCCCACCGCGCCCCTGGCGGCCCTCGAAGTTGCGGTTCGAGGTCGAGGCGCAGCGCTCGCCGGGCTGCGAGGATGTCCGGGTTCATGCCCAGGCACATCGAGCAGCCCGCGACGCGCCAGTCGAAGCCGGCCTCGCGGAAGATCCGGTCGAGGCCCTCGGCCTCGGCCTGCGCCTTGACCTGCTGGGAGCCGGGGACGACCATCGCGCGGACGCCTCGAGCGACGCTTGCCGGCCCGCGACCACCTCGGCGGCGGCGCGCAGGTCGCCGATGCGGGAGTTGGTGCAGGAGCCGATGAACACGCGGTCGAGCGCGATCTCCTCGATCGGGGTGCCGGGCTCGAGGTCCATGTAGTGCAGCGCGCGTTCGGTCGGCCTCGCGGTCGGCGGGGCTGTCGAAGTCCTCGGGCGCGGGCACGGCTCGCCGTGACCGCGTCGGACCATCCCCGGGTTGGTCCCCCAGGTGACCTGCGGGGAGACCGCGGTGGCGTCGATCGGACGACCTCGCTGTCGAACGCCGCGCCGTCGTCGCTGCGGCAGCCGCCGCCAGTCCTCGATCGCCTGCTCGAGCGCGGCGCCACGCGGTGCGCCCGGCCGCTCCCGCTCGGCGAACCACGCGAACGTGGTCTCGTCGGGGGCGATCATGCCGGCGCGCCCGCCGCCCTCGATCGTCATGTTGCAGACGGTCATCCGCCCTTCCATCGAGAGCGCCTCGATCGCCGGGCCGGCGTACTCGACGACGTGGCCGGTCATGCCGCCGACGCCGAGCTGGCCGAGCGTGCCGAGGATCAGGTCCTTGGCGGTGACCCCGAAGCCGAGCTCGCCCTCGTAGCGAGATCCGCATCGAGCGTGGCTTGTGCTGGACCATGCACTGGGTGGCGAGCACGTGCTCGACCTCGCTCGTGCCGATCCCGAAAGCGAGCGCGCCGAAGGCGCCGTGGGTCGAGGTGTGGGAGTCCCCGCAGACGATCGTCATGCCGGGCTGGGTGACGCCCGAGCTCGGGGCCGATCACGTGCACGATCCCCTGGCGATCGGAGCCGAGCGAGTAGACCGGCACGCCGAACTCGGCGCAGTTGCGCTCGAGCGTCTCCACCTGCACGCGCGAGAGCTCGTCCTTGATGCGCGCCGCGACCGGGGTGCCGTCGGTGGGGGTGTTGTGGTCGGCGGTCGCCAGCGTGCGGTCGGGCCGGCGCACGCGACGCCCCGCCAGGCGCAGGCCGTCGAAGGCCTGCGGGCTCGTCACCTCGTGGACGAGGTGCAGGTCGATGTAGAGCAGGTCCGAGCCCTCCCCGCCGACCTCGTGCGCCTCCCAGATCTTCTCGAACATGGTCTTCGTCATGGTCATCGGTCCTCGTGCTCGGGGCTGTTGTCGTCTTGGAAGGGGACCCCTTCCGGGGTCCCTCGGGTGTCGCGTGGCGCCCCCACCTAGCTGCGTCTCAGCCCGGCGGAGACGACCGCCAGGAAGGCGGCGTCCGTCGCGCGGCGGGGTTCTCGAAGTGGTGGGGCAGGTCGGCGTCGAAGGTCACGCAGTCGCCCTCGCGCAGCTCGTGGCGCTGGCCGTCGCAGACGAGCACCGGCGAGCCCCGCTCGACGAGGGCCGTCTCGCGGCTGCCGGGCTCGTGCATCGGCGGGTCGTCGGCGGCACCGGTCGCGCCGCCGGGGGCGAGCGTGTGCCGCGAGAGCTCGGCGCGCTGGCCGGGCTGGGCGGCGGTCAGCACCTCGAAGCTGTGGCCGCGCCGGCGTGTTGCCGCCGCGCCGGCGCTCGGCCGGCGCGCACGATCGTCACGGCGCCGCTCTCGTCGAGGCGCAGCAGCTGCGAGAGCCGCAGCTCGAGGCCCGCGGCGATGCGCGCGGCGACCGTCAGCGTCGGGCTCGTCTCGCCCCGCTCGACCTGGGAGAGCATCGGCGCGCTGACCCCGCTGCGCGCGGCGAGGTCGCGCAGCGACAGCCCCGCCGCCTCGCGCAGCGCCTTCACGCGCGCGCCGATGACGGCTGGCTCGACGGCGGCGGGATCGACCGCCACCGGGGCCGCGGCTGTGCTCGTGGCTGCCATACAAACGTACGTTATCACGGACAGCGCCTGCCCGCATGGAGGGCGCTCAGATCGGGGCGGCGGCGTCCTCGCCGTGCGCGGTGAACAGGCGCCAGCGGTCGGCGAGGCCCTTCAACTCGTGCTCCCCGCGGCTCTCGAGCCGGAACGGCGAGCCGACCGTGAGGTCGCGTACGGTGCTGCTAGCGAGGACCTCGCCGGGAACGGCGAGGGCGGCGATGCGGGCCGCGATGTGGATCGCGATGCCGCCGACGTCCTCGCCGGGCAGCAGCTCGCACTCGCCGGTGTGCAGGCCGGCGCGCACGGACAGGCCCAGCTGGCCGATGCCCTCGCGCACGGCGAGGGCGCAGCCGAGGGCGCGGCTCGGCCCGTCGAAGACGGCCAGGGCGCCGTCGCCGAGAGACTTCACCACGCGGCCCCGGTGGCGGGCGACCTCCACCTCGACGACGCGATCGTGGAGCAGGAGCAGCTCGCGCCAGCCGCTGTCACCGAGCTCTGCGGCGAGCTCGGTCGAGCCGACGAGGTCCGTGAAGAGGACGGTGGCGAGGAGCCGCTCGCTCGGGGCCCGTGGGTTCACGCCGGTGAGGAAGGCCTCGGTCGCGTTCGCGGCCCCCCGCCGGCCGGCCCCGCTGACGAGCTCGAGGCAGCGGGCAGGGGCGGCGGCTCGGCGACGTAGGCGGGCCCTCGACGGCAGCTCCCAGCTCAGTTCGATATTGGAGATGAACGAGGGCACCACCACGACATCAACGTCCCCGCGGCCCACTTCGTGATACGCGATGTGGGTCTCGCCGCCGACGGCGTAGCGGGTGCGGGGTGCCGTTCGGACAGCGGGCCCGGCGTCAGCCCCCGGCGGCCTCCGGCAGGCCGAGCGCCTCGCCGGCGCTGGGAGCGGGCGACGGCGACCGACAGCGCCCGCACGTACGCCCGCGCGGCCGCGTCGATGATGTCCGTCGAGACGCCCTGGCCGGCGCCGGTGATGGCCCTCGACCTCGACCACGACCGACGACCTCGCCGAGCGCGTCCTGGCCCTCGGTGACGGCGCCGATCGTGAACTCGCTGAGCTCGCGCGGCGATGCCGGTGGCCGCGTTGATCGCCTGGAAGACCGCGTCGATCGGGCCGTCGCCGGTGAACGAGCCCGGTCGGCGGTGGACCCGTCCGGCAGCGTCACCGACGACGCGCGCGTGCGGCGGGCGCTGCGAGGAGGCCTCGACCTCGAACCAGTCGAGCGCGTAGCCCGAGATCTCCTCCGCGCAGCTCGTCGGTGACGAGCGCCTCGAGGTCCATCGCGGTCACCTGCTTCTTGCGGTCGGCGATCTCCTTGAAGCGCTTGAACGCGGTGTTCAGCGCCTGGCCGTCGAGCTGCGAAGCCCATCTCCTCGAGCGCTTTGCTGCAGCGCGTGGCGACCGGAGTGCTTGCCCAGCACGATCGAGTTGCTGCGCAGCCCGACGGTGGTGGCGTCCATGATCTCGTAGGTCGTGCGCTCCTTCAGCACGCCGTCCTGGTGGATGCCGGCCTCGTGCGCGAACGCGTTGCGCCCGACGATCGCCTTGTTCGGCTGCACCTGGTAGCCGGTCAGGCGCGAGACCAGCCGGCTGGTGCGCGCGATCTCGGTCGTCTCGACCCCCGTCCACAGCGCCGAGGCTCGGCTCGCGCGTGTGCAGCAGCATCACGATCTCCTCCAGCGACGCGTTGCCGGCGCGCTCGCCGATGCCGTTGATCGCGCACTCGACCTGGCGGCAGCCCGCTTCCAGGCCGGCCAGCGAGTTGGCGACGGCCAGGCCGAGGTCGTCGTGGCAGTGGACCGAGACGACCACGTCGCGCAGGCCCGGGCACGAGGCGGTAGAGCTCCTCGAACATCGCCGCGTACTCGCGCGGCATCGTGTAGCCGACGGTGTCGGGCACGTTGATCGTGGTGGCGCCCTCCTCGAGCGCGATCTGGATCACCTCGGCCATGTACTCGACGTCCGAGCGCGAGCCGTCCTCGGGCGAGAACTCGACGTCCTCGGTGTACTCGCGCGCCTGGGCGACCGCCGCGCGCACCTGGCCCTTGACGTCCTCGCGCGTGGTCTGCAGCTTGCGCTCGATGTGGATGTCGCTGGTGGCGATGAACGTGTGGATGCGCGGGCGCTCGGAGTCCTTCACCGCGTTCCAGGCCGCCTCGATGTCCTGCTTGCGCGTCCGCGCCAGGCCGCAGATGACCGGGCCTTCGACCTCCCGGGCGATCGCCTGCACGGACTCGAAGTCGCCGGGCGAGGTGATCGGGAAGCCGGCCTCGATCACGTCCACTCCCAGCCGCGCGAGCTGGTGGGCGATCTCCAGCTTTTCCTGCTTGTTCAGCGAGATCCCCGGCGACTGCTCGCCGTCGCGCAGCGTCGTGTCGAAGATCAGGACGCGGTCGGCTCGCTCGTTCCGCCGCGCTGCAGCTGTCGTCTGCGTGCTCATGTCGTTCGTGCTCCTTCTCTGTCTCGCTTTGCCGTTCCTCTCTGCTGGGTATGCGGCTACGCGGCCGCCACGCGCTATTCCCCCCGAGGGGGGAGGAGGAGAAGAAGGGAAAGCGAGAACTGAAACGACATCTGCAGGCGCAGGGTAGCAGCCGGATCGGGCGCCGGCGGCCGCGCCGGCGCTCACGGCGTACGAGCACGACCTTGCCGACGTTGCGCCGCTCGGTGATCATCGCTCTGCGCGGCGCCGGCTTCCTCGAAGCTGAACGCGCCCGCGACACCGGTTTGATCGTGCCGTCGTCGAGCATCTCGCTGCAGCGGCTCGATCCACGGGCGCAGCGTACCGCGGTCCTTCCACAGGCTGAGCATGTTCAGCCCGATCACGGCCTTCGATTCGGACATCTGCTTGATCAGGTTGAAGCGCGGCATGCGCAGCGACGGTGCGCAGCGCGGTGACGAGGTTGCGCCGCTCGCCGGAGACGACCGCGGAGGCGCCGAAGGCGACCAGCCGCCCGCCGGGCCGCAGCAGCCGATAGCTGCGCCGGAAGCTCTTGCCGCCGATCGCGTCGAGGATCACGTCGAACGGCGGCAGGCCGCGCTCCCAGCCCGCTGCGGGTGTAGTCGAGCGCGTGGTCGACCCCGAGCTCGGCGATCCGCGCGTGCTTGCCGGGCGAGGCCGTGCCGTAGACCTCGGCGCCGCTGCGCTTGGCGATCTGCGTCGCGGCGATGCCGACGCCGCCGCCGGCGGAGTGGATCAGCACGCGCTCGCCCGGCCTGCAGCGCTGCCGAAGCCGATCAGCCCCGCCCACGCGGTCCCGTAGTTGACGGGGATCGCCGCGCCCTGCTCGAAGCTGAGCTCGTCCGGCAGCGCGCACGACGTCGCCGGCGGGCACGACGACCTGCGAGGCGTAGCCGCCGAACTTCGTCCCGGCGATGACGCGCTGGCCGTGGCTGAGTCAGGCCGCGTCGACGCCCCTCGCCCAGCTCGAGGATCGTGCCGGCGACCTCGTAGCCGACCACGCACGGCGGCTTCGGCGCGTCGGGGTAGAGGCCCATGCGCGCCATCACGTCGGCGAAGTTGATGCCCGCGGCGGCGACGTCGATCCGCACCTCGCCCGGGCGCGAGCACGGGGTCCGGGCGCTCCTGCACCTGCGAGCACCTCCGGCCCCCCGTGCTTGGTGATCACGACCGCTCGCATCCGCAGCGGTCACCCTATGCCGATCGCGGCGCGCGCTCAGCGCGGATCGACCGACCAGCCGTCGACGAAGCCGTCCGAGGCGACGATCTCCTCGACGCACCTCGTCGCGGGACGGCGCGCGTCGGTGGTGACGACCATCGCCGCCAGGCGCGGCCTCCTCCCCGTCGCCGCCGCCGTCGGGGCTGTGGCCGACGGCGGCCGAGGAGATGTTGATGCCGTGGGCGCCGAAGATCGTGCCGACGCGGCCGATCATGCCGGGCAGGTCCTGGTAGCGGAACACGGTCACGTAGCGCTCGAGCTCGATCGTCAGCCGCCGGCCCTGGACCTCGACCAGGTGGGGCACGCGGCTGGGGCCGATGCCGGTGCCGGCGACCGCCACGCGCTCGCCCGCCCGCGAGCGACCGTGACGCGGATCAGCTCGTTGAAGTCCTCCGCCTCGGAGACCGACCTTCTCCTCGACGACGATCCCCCGCTGCTGGGCCATCGTGGGGGCGTTGACGAGGTTGACCTGCTCCTCGGTGCGGCCCTGGAGCGCGCCCACGATCACCGCGAGCGCCGAGCAGGCGCGTGTCGAAGTCGGCGATCCGTCCGAGGAAGGCGGCCTCGATGCGCTCGACCGAGCTGCCCTCGGCGAGCGCCATCGCCAGGCGCCCGAGCTGGGTGGCGAGCGGCAGGAACGGCCCCAGCACCTCCATGTCCTCGGCGCCGATCGCGGGGATGTTGACGGCCGTCGAGACGACGCCGCCGGTGAGCGCGGCGACGACCTGCTCGGCGCTCTGGTAGCCCGCGCGGTCGGTCGCCTCCGCGGTGGAGGCGCCGAGGTGCGGCGTGACGACCACGTTGGGGTAGCCCGAACAGCGGATAGCTCGGTCATCGGCTCGGACGGGAACACGTCGAGCGCGGCGCCGCCGACCTTGCCCGAGTCGAGCGCGTCCTTGAGCGCCGCGTCGTCGATCAGCCCGCCGCGGGCGACGTTCAGGACGCGCACGCCGTCGCGCATCTTCGCGAACGCCTCGGCGTCGAGGAAGCCTTCGGTCTCGGGCGTCTTCGGGCAGGTGGACCGTGATGAAGTCGGCCTGCGCGTAGACGTCCTCGACGCCGTCGGCCTTCTCGACCCCGAGCTCGCGGTAGCGCTCGGCGCTGACGAACGGGTCGAACGCGAGCACGCGCATGCCGAAGCCCCGCGCGCGCTGGGCGACGAGCTGGCCGATGCGCCCGAAGCCGAGGATGCCGAGCGTCTTCTCGTACAGCTCGACGCCGGAGAACTTCGAGCGCTCCCAGCTTGCCGCGCCGTCAGCGAGACGTACGCCTGCGGGATGTTGCGCGCGAGCGCCAGCAGCAGCGCCATCGTGTGCTCGGCCGCGGTCACGACGTTCGACTCGGGCGCGTTGGCGACGACGATCCCGCGCTTGGTGGCCGCCTCGACGTCGACGTTGTCGACGCCCACGCCGGCGCGACCGATCACGCGCAGGCTGATCGGCCCGCTCGATCAGCTCGGCGGTCATCTTCGTGGCGGAGCGGATCAGGATGCCGTCGTAGTCGCCGATCCGCTCGGCGAGCTCCTCGTCGGTCCAGTCGACGCCGAGATCGACATCGAAGTGCTCGCGCAGCAGCGCCACGCCGGAGTCGCCGATCTTCTCCTTGACGAGCACCTTCAGCGGCCGTGTCGGCGCTCGGTGTCCGCCGTGGTCGCCGCGCTCATCGCCGAGTCCTCTCGACGACCCAGTCGATGCACGCGGTCAGCGCCTGCACGTCGGCGGTCTCGACCGCCGGGAACATCCCGATCGCGCAGCTGGTTGCGCCCGAGCTTGCGGTAGGGCTCGACGTCGACGATCCCGTTCGCGCGCAGCGTCGCGGCGACCGCGGCCGCGTCGACCTCCTCGGTCGAAGTCGATCGTCCCGACGACCAGCGAGCGCTTCGCGGGGTCGGCGCACGAACGGCGTCGCGTAGGCGGTCCGCTCGGCCCAGCCGTACAGGTGCTCCGAGGAGGCGCGTCGTGCGCGCCACGCACCAGTCGAGCCCGCCGCCGTCGAGCATCCAGCGGATCTGGTCGGCGAGCAGGAACAGCGTCGCCACCGCGGGCGTGTTGTAGGTCTGGTCTTTGAGCGAGTTCTCGAGCGCCGTGTGCAGCGAGAGGAACTCCGGGATCCAGCGCTCGGATGCGTGCAGCTCCGCGATCCGCTCCTGCGCCGCGGGGCTGAGCAGCGCGACCCACAGCCCGCCGTCGCCGGCGAAGCTCTTCTGCGGCGCGAAGTAGTAGGCGTCGGCCTGCGCGACGTCGACCGGCAGGCCGCCCGCGCCGGAGGTGGCGTCGATCAGCACCAGCGCCCGCTCGGCGCCGGGCCGGCGCGGCGCACCGGCACCATCACGCCGGTCGAGGTCTCGTTGTGCGCCCACGCGATCACGTCGACGCGCTCGTCTGTCGGCGAGCGAGCCGATGCCAGTCGAGATCGGGGGCATCGCCCGGGCTCGGCGGACGACGACGAGCGGGTCCTCGCAGGAACGGCGCGCCCGTTGGTGACCGTGCGCGAACTTCTGCGAGAACTCGCCGTAGGCTGAGATGCAGCGCGCAGCGCTCGCACGAGCCCGAACGCGGCGGCGTCCCAGAACGCGGTCGCGCCGCCGTTGCCGAGCGCCACCTCGTAGCCCTCGGGCGGCGCGAACAGCTCGCGCAGACCGGCGCGGATCTCGCCGACGAGCGCCTTCACCGGCTTCTGCCGGTGGGAGGTGCCCATCACGCGCCGCGCCCGCGCCGCGCGAGGCGCGCGAGCGCCTCCGGGCGCACCTTCGAGGGGCCGCAGCCGAAGCGCCCGTCGGCGGGCTTCAGCTCGTCGGGGATGATCAGTTGCGTCTCTGCTGTCTGGCGGGCTCGGCGTCATGTGGGGCTCCTCGCTCGGTCGGACCTCGAGGGATTGTCGATGATCGGAGGGTGCCCAGGCGCGCGGCGGTGACTGCTCGTCGCTTCCCGGTGGTGGACTCCACCCGAGCGCCAGTCGCGACGAGGCAGGCGAGTGTAGCGAACGCCGCTCGACCGCCGAGCCTCGTCAGACCGCTGCTAACAGCGCCTCGCGCGCGAGGGTGACTCGCGGCTCCATCCCGGCGGCAGGCGTGCCCGCGGCCACGCCGGCGGGCGCCTCGGGCGCCAGCAGGCAGAACTCGGGCGCCGGGCCCGAGCACGAGCTGGCGCCGCCACAGGCTCGCGCTCGTGCGGGTCCATGCCGTCGCCGAGCAGCTCCGCCGATCGCGGACCGGCTCAGACCCGGGCGGCCGCGGCGACCCAG
Organism: uncultured Solirubrobacteraceae bacterium; assembly: GCA_963743505.1. Lineage (GTDB taxonomy): Bacteria > Actinomycetota > Thermoleophilia > Solirubrobacterales > Solirubrobacteraceae > Palsa-744. The sequence goes on from CAVUPZ010000001.1 coordinate 534,848, forward strand.
ATCGCCGACGCCGGCGCGCCCGGCGCCAGCTCGTCCGCGGCTGCGCCCTCGACCAGGCAGTAGACGCCCCCGCGCCCGTCGCCGGCGCCGCGGGCGGCGTCGGTCGTGGCGCGTGCGGTGCCCGCGCCCGACCGCCGCCTCGTTGAGCACGCCGAGCGCGGCGAAGTCATCGAGCAGGTACCAGTCCTCGTACTCCGCCGGTGCGGCCGTCGAGGCTGGCTGGCCGTCGGCCACCTGCAGCCACGGGACCTGGGCCACGCGGAAGCAGCTGCTCGAACGCATACCGCTCGGGCGGGCTGCGCGCGAGCGAGCGGTGGAAGCGCGAGCTGGGCGCTCTCGTAGGCGTCGATGTCGCGCACCCTCCCGCGGGCCGGTGCCAGAAGACGTAGGCGAGCACGCGGCGCCTGCCGCCTAGAACGAGGGCTTGATCCAGTCCATGTGCGAGCGCAGCTCCGCGCCGACGTGCTCGACCTGGGTGTCGGCCTGCTCGGCGCGCATGCGCTTGAAGTTCTCCTGCCCGGCGCGGTTCTCGGCGATCCACTCGCGGGCGAAGTCGCCGGACTGGATCTCGGCGAGGATCTGGCGCATGTTCGCGCGCGTCTCCTCGGTGATCACGCGCTTGCCGCGCGTGTAGTCGCCGTACTCGGCCGTGTTGGAGATCGAGTAGCGCATCCCGGCGAGGCCCTTCTCGTACATCAGGTCGGCGATCAGCTTGAGCTCGTGCAGGCACTCGAAGTAGGCCATCTCGGGGTCATAGCCCGCCTCGACGAGCGTCTCGAAGCCGGCCTGGACGAGCTCGGAGGCGCCGCCGCAGAGCACGGCCTGCTCGCCGAACAGGTCCGTCTCGGTCTCGTCCTTGAACGTCGTCTCGATCACGCCGCCGCGCGTGCAGCCGATGCCCTTGGCGTAGGCGAGCGCGAGCGCGCGCGCGTTGCCGGTCGCGTCCTGCTCGACGGCGATCAGCCCGGGCACGCCGCTGCCTTCGGTGAACTGGCGGCGCACGAGGTGGCCGGGGCCCTTCGGCGCGACCATCGCCACGTCGACGCCGGGCGGCGGAGTCGACCTCGCCGTAGTGGATCGAGAAGCCGTGGCCGAACAGCAGCATGTTGCCCTCGGCGATGCCGTCGCGGATCTCCTGCCTCCCACACCTGGCGGTGGAGCTCGTCGGGCAGCAGGATCATCACCAGGTCGCCGCGGCTGGCGGCCTCGACGACCGGCAGCACCTCGAGGCCCTGCTCGCGCGCCTTGGCGACCGAGGCGGAGTCCGGGCGCAGCCCGACGACGACGTCGACGCCGGAGTCCTTCAGGTTGAGCGCGTGGGCGTGGCCCTGGGAGCCGTAGCCGATGATGGCGACGGTCTTGCCGTCGAGGAGGGTGAGGTCTGCGTCGTCGTCGTAGATCATGTCGGCGCAGGCTATCCAACTCGCACCGCCGAGGCCGGCGCGGCTCAGGCGCTCGGCGGACGCGACGCAGCGTGCGCCCCGGGATCTCCAGCGAGCCGTCTCGCGGGTGTAGGTGGCGAAGCGCTCGCGCCAGCGACGCCTCGATCTCCGCGATCTCGGCTCGGGGCGCGAGAGGACCGCGTCGTGGAAGCAGCGCGAGAGGTCGAGCGTGCGTCTCCCACAGCTCCTCGAAGCTCGGCGTGACGGCGGCTGCAGCTCGAGCGCCTCGACGTCGATCTCGGCGAAGCCGGCCTGCTCGAGCAGCTCGCGCACCCGCTCCGGGCTCGCCGAGCGCGAACGGCCCGGGCGCTCGCCGCGGCCGCGGCTCGCCGGGCGGCCGGCGGCGAGGCCGCGCTCGATCAGCTCCGAGCGCCGGCAGCAGCGCCCAGGGGTTGTGCTGCGATCGCGTCCCACACGGCCAGCGCGAGGCGCCCGCCCGGGCGCAGCACGCGCCGGGTCTCGCGCAGCGCCGCGGCCGGGTCGGCCATCAGCATGTAGCCCCAGCGGCACAGGACCGCGTCGACGCTCGCCAGCGGCAGGTCGATCCATTCGGCGTCAGCACCTGGAACTCGACGTTCGCGAGGCCCAGCTCGACGGCGCGCGCGCGGGCGCCCGTCGAGCATCGCCTCGGCCTGGTCGGAGATGATCACGCCGCCCGTGCGGCGCGACCAGCTCGGCGGCGAGCATGCCCGTCTCGCCGAGCCCGGCGGCCAGCTCGAGCACGCGCTGGCCGGGCTGCGGCGCGATCGCGTCGAGCATCCACTGCGAGACCGGCGCGCCGAACTCGCGCAGCAGCTCCTGGCGGCGCACCCAGCCCGAGGCGGCGTCTTCCCAGCCTGCAGGCTCGCCGCGCGGTGGGCGTTCGGCGTCGAAGCTCATCGCGAGGCTCCCGCGCGGCACGCGAGCTCTCGCCCGCAGCGCGGCGTGCGCGGCAGCGGCTCGCGCGGTGAGCACGACCCGCTTGGGCACCTTGTAGGGGGCGAGCGCCGCGGCGCAGTGCGCGCGCAGCGTCGTCGGCCGTCGAGCGCCGCGCCGGCGCGCGGCGACGACGATCGCGGTCACCGGCCTCGCCCCAGCGCGGGTCCGGGCGGCCGAGCACCGCCGCCTCGAGCACGTCGCGGGTGGGCTTCGAGCACCGCCTCGACCTCGGCCGGCGCGACGTTCTCGCCGCCGCTGACGATCGTGTCGGCCTTGCGCCCGGTGACGTGCAGGCGGCCGCGCTCGTCGAGCGGCGCCGAGGTCGCCGGTGTGCAGCCAGCCGTCGGGAGCGAGCGCCGCCGGGGCGACGGTCGGGCCCGCGCACGAGGATCTCGCCGTCCGTGCGGCGATCCGCACGCGCGTGCAGAACAGTGGCGGCCCGGCGTCGATGCGCACCGCGCGCGCAGCGCTGCGGCGGGCGTCGGTCGTCGACCTGCGAGCAGGCCTCGGTGAGGCCGTAGGTGAGGCTGACCGGCACGCCCGCCGCGCGCGCGCGCTCGACGAGCGCCGCCGGCACCGGGCCGCCGCCGGTGAGCGCGCAGCGCAGCGCCGGCGGGCGCTCGCAGGCCCGCGTCGAGCAGCCGCGCGAGCGTCGTGGCGACGAGGCTGACGAGCGTGACCTCGCTGCTCGCGCAGCGCCTGCAGGACGCGGTCGGTCTCGAAGCGCTCGTGCACGACCGCCGTCGGTCGCGTAGATCGCCGAGCGCAGCAGGATCGAGAGGCCGCCGACGTGCGAGAGCGGCAGCGCGCACAGCCAGCGCTCGCCGGGTCGAGGCCGAGCGCGACGGCCGAGCCGAGCGCGCTCCACAGGAAGTTGCCGTAGGTGAGCTCGACCGGCCGCGGCGCGGCGGTCGTGCCGGAGGTGTGGATGACGACGGCGACGCGCGTCGAGGTCGTGCACGCGTCGCGCCCGCGACGGCGGCTCTGGGCCTCCGGCACGTGCGCCGGCCGCGCCGAGCGGCTCCTCCAGCGCCAGGGACGCAGCCCGTCGGCGATGCGCGCGCGCTCGATCGCCGCAGAGGCGCAGGTCGACCGGCACGGCGACGGCCCCGAGCAGCAGGCAGGCGTGGAGCGCCTGCGGCGAACGCCAGCCCGGCCGGCAGGGCGATCGCGACGCGCTCGCCGGGGCCGACGCCGCGCTCGGCCAGCTCGCCGGCGCCCGCCAGCGCGCGGCGCCGCGGAGCTCGGCGTAGGACCAGCTCCCCGCGGGCGTCTCGAGCGCCGTCGCGCCGGGCGCGTGCCGCGGCGGCGCGCTGCAGCCAGCCCTCGACCACCATGGCCGCACAGGCTAGCCTTCGCCGCCGTGAGCATCGCCGTGAGCACAGCCTGGACCGCCGCGACCCCGCCGGCTGCGAGGAGCTGACGCGACATCCGCTACGAGAAGTCGGCCGGCGCCGACGCCGGGGATCGCGAAGATCACGATCGCCCGGCCGGAGGTGCGCAACGCGTTCCGCCCGCGGACGATCGTCGAGATCTCGCAGGCGCTCGAGGATGCGCGCGAGGACACCGGAGGTCGGCGTGATCGTGCTCACGGGCGAGGGCGCCCGACGCGTTCTGCTCGGGCGGCGACCAGCGCGTGCGCGGCGACTCCGGCTACCTCGACGAGGACGCAGGCCGGCCGGGCCGGGGTCGGGCGCTTCCACGTGACCGACCTGCACGTGCAGATCCGGCGGCTGCCGAAGCCGGTCGTGGCGATGGTCGCCGGCTACGCGATCGGCGGCGGGCACGTGCTGCACCTGGTGTGCGACCTGACGATCGCCGCCGACAACGCCCGCTTCGGGCAGGTGGGCCCGAAGGTGGGCTCCTTCGACGGCGGCTTCGGCGCGGGCCTGCTCGCGAACCTCGTCGGGCCGAAGAAGGCCAAGGAGATCTGGTTCCTGTGCCGGCAGTACTCCGCCGAGCGAGGCGCTCGAGATGGGGCTCGTCAACACGGTCGTGCCGCTCGAGCGCCTGGAGGAGGAGACGGTCGCGTGGTGCCGGGAGATGCTCGCGCTCTCGCCGTTCGCGCTGCGGCTGCTGAAGGCGAGCTTCAACGCGGCCGAGGACGGGCTCAGCGGGCATCCAGCAGCTCGCGCACGACGCGAACCTGCTGTTCTACGGCAGCGAGGAGGCGCAGGAGGGCCGCGACGCCTACAGGGAGAAGCGCAAGCCGGACTTCTCCCGCTTCCCCAAGCGGGCCTAGACGTGTGAGCGCCGGTGCGCATCTGGGTGATGGCGGCGCGCGTGCGCACGCTGCCCGCGGCGGTCGCGCCGGTGCTCGTGGGCACCTCGCTGGCGCTCGGCGCCGGGCACTTCCATCCGCTCGCGTTCGTCGCCGCGCTGCTCGGGCGCGGTGTTCATCCAGGTCGGCACGAACCTCTCGAACGACTACTCCGACGCGCGGCGCGGCGCCGACACCGAGGACCGCCTCGGGCCGGTGCGGGTGACCGCGGGCGGGCTCGTGCCGCCCGAGCCAGGTGCTGATCGCGACCTACGTCGACGTTCGGCCTGGCGGTCGCTGTGCGGCGCCTACCTGGTCGCCGTCGCCGGGCCCGGAGCTGCTCGCGGTCGGCGCCGCGTCGATCCTCGCCGGCGTGCTCTACACGGGCGGCCCGCGGCCGTACGGCTACGAGGGGCTCGGCGAGGTGTTCGTGTTCCTGTTCTTCGGCATCGTCGCCGTCGGCGGGCTCCTACTTCGTGCAGGTGCAGCAGCTGCCGTGGCAGGCGTTCGTGTGCGCGGTGCCGGTCGGCCTGCTGGCGAGCGCGATCCTCGTCGTCAACAACGTGCGCGACATCGAGACCGACCGGCGCGCGGGCAAGCGCACGCTGGCGGTGCGGCTCGGGCGCGAGCGCACGCGCGACGCTGTACACGGCGATGCTCGCCGGCGCGTTCGTGACGCGCGCCGCTGCCGTGGGTGTTCGGGTCGATGACGCGCGTGGCTGCTGCTGCCGCTGGGCGGCGATCCCGCTCGCGGTGCGGCTCGTCGCAGATCGTGCGCACGCGCACCGACGGCCCGTCGCTGAACGGCGCGCTGGCGAGGACCGGGCGCGCTGCAGCTGCTGTTCTGCCTGCTGTTCTCCGCCGGGATCCTCGCGAGCGGCGGCATCGGCTCGTGAGGCTCGAGCTCGAGCGGCGCGACGCTGCGCGCTGACGCGGCCGCTGCGAGACCTCCTACGGCGCGGCTCGCCGAGCGCGAGCTGGTCGCTCGTGGCGCTGACCGACGCGGACGGCGTCGACCGGCTACGGCGAGGCGGCGCCGCTGGAGGCCTACGACGGCGTCAGCCTGGACGCGGTCGAGCGGGCGCTCGAGCGCTACGCGACCGTGCTCGCCGAGGGCGAGCGCCGAGCACGAACGGCGCGGCAGGTGCTCGACGCGTGCCGGCGCGCGGCGGATCTGCCCGCCGGCGCTCGCGGCGATCGACCTGGCGCTGTGGGATCGCGCGGGCAGGCGCGCGGGCAAGCCCGGTCGCGGAGCTGCTGAGCGACGATGCCCGCGCCGGCGCGTGGCGGTCAACGCGACGCTATCGGCGCGCGACCGCGCGGGCGTCGCCGAGCAGGCCGCGGCCGCGGCGCGCGGCGGGCTTCGGCTGCATGAAGCTGAAGGTCGGGGTCGGCGACGACGCCGGCCGCGTGGCGGCGGTGCGCGCGGCCGCGGGCCCGCACGCGGCGCTGCGCCTGGACGCGAACGGCGCGTGGAGCGTGGAGGAGGCGGTCGCGAGCGATCGAGGCGCTCGTCGCCCGCGGGGCTCGAGCTCGTCGAGGAGCCGACGCACGGCGCTGCGAGGCGATGCGCGAGGTGCGCGAGCGCGTGAGCGTGCGGGTGGCGATCGACGAGACCGCCGCCGAGCACGGCGCGCTCGGCGCGGGCGTGGCCGACGCGGTGTGCCTGAAGATCTCCCGCTGCGGCGGCATCTCCGGCGCTGCTCGCGGCCGCGACGCTCGTGCGCGCCACGGCGCCGAGGTCTACCTGGCCTCGACCCTCGACGGCCCGCTGGGCGTGGCCGCGGCGCTGCACGCCGCCGCGGCGCTCGCCTCGCGCGGGCCGCTCCCGCCGTGCGGCCTGGCGACGCTCGGCATGTTCGCGGGCGTCGACGACCCGCTGCCCGGTCATGGGCGGGCGAGATCGCGTGCCCGACCGGCCCGGCCTCGGCGTCGAGCCGCGCTAGCTGCTCGATCGCGCGGGTGACGGCATCGGGGTTCTCCAGCGGCAGCCCGTGCCCGCCGGCGACGATCGACAGCTCGGCGTCGGGCAGCAGCGTCGACCATCCGCCGCCCGAGCGCACGGAACTTGCTGTCGCGCTCGCCGACGACGACGGCGACGGGCATCGCGAGCTCGCCGAGCCGGCTCCACAGCGGCTCCATCTCGCCGGTGCCGATGCCGCGCAGCACCGCGGCGAGCGCGTCCGGCCGGTTGCGGCGCTGGTCCTCGCGCGCGAGCGCGCCGACCTCGGCGGGATCGTCGGCGAACAGCGGCTGCGTGCGCCAGCGCTCGATGAAGTCCTCGAACGGCCACGCTTCGAGCTCGTCGGCCAGCTCGCTGGTCGGACGCGCGCCGCGGCTGCCCGCTCGCGCTCGTCCTCGATGCCCGCGGTTGCTAGACACGAGCACGAGCCGCGCCACGCGCTCGGGCGCGGCGAGCGCGACGTGCAGCGCGATGCGCCCGCCCAGCGAGTAGCCGCACAGCAGCGAAGCGCTCGGGCGTACGCGCGAGCACGTGCTCGACGCAGGCGGCGAAGGTGATCGGGCGCCGTGCGCCCGGCCTCGTCGCCGTGGCCGGGCAGGTCGAGCGCCAGCGGCAGGTAGCGTTCACGGTCCAGCCGACCCGTCACGCCGTCCCAGGCGCGGCGGGTGCCGCTGAACCCGTGCAGCAGGACGACGTTCTCGGGCACGCGTCACGATCGTATGAGCTCCGCAACCGACACCTACCTGCTGCTGCGCGCGTTCGTCGGACGAGCTCGCGCGCTGCGGCATGCGCGGGCGCGTGCACCTCGCCGGGCTCGCGCTGCGCGCCGCTCGTGCTGGCGCTCGCGCGCGAGCTGCGGCCTGCGCTGCTTCTCCCACGTCGACGAGCGCTGCGCGGGCTTCTTCGCGCTCGGCCTGGCGAAGGCATCGGGGCTGCCGGTGGCCGTCACCTGCACCTCGGGCACGGCCGCCGCCGAGCTGCTGCCGGCCGCGATCGAGGCGCACGAGGCGCGCGTGCCGCTGCTGCTGCTCACGGCCGACCGGCCGGCGGAGCTGCGCGAGAACGGCGCCGGACAGGCGATCGACCAGCTGAAGCTGTTCGGCGCGGCGGCGAAGTGGTTCTTCGAGGTCGCGCACGCACGGCGCCGGGCCGGCGCAGCTGCGCTGGATCCGGACGCTCGCCTGCCGCGCGTACTGGACCGCGCTCGAGGGCCGGCCCGGCGTCGGTGCACCTCAACTTCCCCCTGCGCGAGCCGCTGCGTCCCCGACGAGGCCGCTGCCGCTGGAGCGACCCGACACCGCGCGCCCTGACGGAGCGGCCCTACGTCCGCGCGCCGCCTCGGCACGGCGTCGCGAGCAGCCCGGTGGCGATGACGAGCACGAGGCGCTCGCGCGAGCTGATCGCGGGCGCGCGGCGCGGCGTGCTCGTGGCGGGGCGCCACGAGCGTCCGCACGCCGCTCGGCGAGCGCCGCGGCGGCGTTCGCCGCCGCGGCCGGCTGGCCGCTGCTGGCCGACCCGCTGTCGGGCGCCCGCCGCGGCGCGGCCGCCGTCGCCCACTACGACGCGCTGCTGCGCGACGAGCGATTCGCCCGCGACGCGCACGCCGACCTGGTCCTGCGCGTGGGCGACCTGCCGGTCTCCAAGCCCCTGCGGAGCTGGCTCGCGGGCCTCGACGGCGTGCGCCCAGGTCGCGCTCGACCCGGAGGGCGCGTGGCAGGACCCGGCGTCCGTGCTGACCGACTCGCTCGCGCTCGAGCCGGCGAGCGCGCTCGCGCGTCTGGCCGGCGACGCTGCCCGCGGCGCCCGGCGGACTGGCTCGCCGGCTGGCGCAGCGCGGACGAGCGTGCCGCCGAGGCGATCCTCGGCGTGCTCGCGCAGGCGGGAGCTGTCCGAGCCGGCGGTCGCGCGCCGAGCTGGGCGTGCTGCTGCCGGAGGAGGCGACCCTGTTCGTCGCCTCCTCGATGCCCGTGCGCGACATCGAGACGTTCTGGCCGGTGCGCGCAGGACCCCCCGCGCGTGCTCTGCAACCGCGGCGCCAACGGCATCGACGGGACGGTCTCGGCGCGTTCGGGGCCGCGGCCGGCGTGGCCGGCCCGGTCGTGCTGCTGATCGGCGACGTCGCGCTCGCCCACGACATCGGCGGCCTGCTCGCCGCCCGGCGCCTCGGGCTCGAAGCTGACGATCGTGCTGCTCGACAACGGCGGCGGCGGCGATCTTCGACTTCCTGCCCGTGTCGCGGGCGCCGATCGCGCTGGAGCCCGCCCCGACGGCGAGCGCGGGCACGGGCGCGAGCGCCACGGCGCGGGAGGACATCTACACGCGCCACATCGCCACCCCCACCGGCCTGGACTTCGCGCGGGCCGCCGCGCTCTACGGCCTGGGCCACGAGCGCGTCGCCGACCTGGCGGCGTTCAGCGCTCGCGCTCGAGCGGGCGCTCGCCCGGCCCGGCTCGAGCATCGTCGAGGTGCGGGGCGAGCGCGCCGCCAACGTGGAGCTGCACGGACGCGTCTGGCAGCGCCGTGGCGGCGGCGCTCGCCGGCTAGTCCTCCTGACCGGCCTACACGAGCAGCGGCAGCAGCGCCTGCAGCTTGACCTCCGTCTCGGCGAGCTCGCGCGCGGGGTCGGAGTCGCGCACGATGCCGTTGCCGGCGTAGCAGCGGGCGACGCTGCCGCGCAGCAGAGCACAGCGCAGGGCGACGCAGAACTCGCCGTCGCCGGCGGCGTCGGTCCAGCCGACCGGCCCGGAGTACCAGCCGCGGTCGAGCCCCTCGAGCGCCGGGATCAGCGGGGCCGCCCGCGCGAGCGGCTCGCCGCCGACCGCCGGCGTGGGGTGCATCAGCCCGGCCAGCTCGAGCGCGTCGACGGGCCGCGCCAGCTGGGCGCGGATCGGGGTCGCGAGGTGCTGGATGTTGGCGATCCGCACGAGCTCGGGCTCGGGCGCGGCGGCGACCCACACCGCGTGCGGCGCAGCGTGCGCTCGATCCGCCGCGCGACGATCGCGTGCTCCTCGCGGTAGCTCGCGTCGCGCAGCAGCTGCTCGCCGAGGTGGTCGTCGACCGCGGGGTCGGCGCTGCGCCGGGTCGAGCCGGCGAGCGCGAGCGTGCTCACGCGCTGGCCCTCGCGCCGCACCAGCAGCTCGGGGCTCGCGGCGACGAGCGTCGCGTCGCCGCGCCCGACGCAGAGCACGAAGCACGACGGGAACTGCCTCGCGCAGCACGCCGAACACCGCCGCCGGGTCATACGCGGGCGGGCGCGTGGACCTGGACCTCGCGGGCGAGCACGATCTTCTCGAGCTCGCCGGCGCCGATCAGCTCCACCGCGCGTGCGACCGCCTCCTCGTAGTGCTCGGGCGGCATCGCGCTGGCCACCTGGAAGCGCCCCGCCGGCGCGGGGTCGAGCAGCGGCAGGGCGGCGCTGCGCAGCTCGTCCACCCGCGCCTCCAGGCCGCGCCAGCAGCTCCTCGGGATCGTCGTCCGGCGCGCGCGATGCGCCGCCAGGGTCATCCGCACGCCGACGGCCCCGCCCGGCTCGCTTCGTCGCGCACCAGCGCGAGCTCGGGCACGCTCAGCGAGCGCCGGCTCGAAGCCCGCCCAGTGCGGGCGCGCCGCCGCCGTCGGGCGCGAACGCGAAGCCGCCCACGGCGACGGGCCGCCCGCATCGTCGGCCCCTGCGGCTCGCCGACGGCCGCCGCCGCGAGCTCGCGCCAGCGCTCGGCCGACATCGGCGAAGCGCTCGGCCCCGGAGGACTCGCAGGGCGACGACCTCGCCCAGCGCGGCGAGCGCCGCTCCGCCCCGGTCGGGCTGCTCGAACACGAACCACGGCTCGCCGGCGCGGCGCGAGGCGCAGACGACCGCGGCGGGGTCGACCTCGGCGCGGCAGCTCGACGGTGATCGTGGCGAGCGTGGCGCTCGCCGCTGCGGCGCGCGCGGGCGACAGCGTCCCGCAGGCGGGCGGCGAGCAGCTCGTGAGCGGCCTCGGAGAGCGCGAACGGCGACGCGCGAGCCGGTCGCGAGCGCCAACTACGTCTCGCTGCGCCCGCGCGAGATCGCGATCTCGCCCGTGCGCATCATCTCGATCAGCCCGAACGGGCGCACCATGCTCTCGAACGCCTCGATCTTCTCGGTCGTGCCCGTGACCTCGATGATCACCGCGCGCTTGGTCACGTCGACGACCTTGCCGCGGAAGATCTCGGCGATCTGCATCAGCTCGCCGCGCTGGACGCCGTCGGCGGCGACCTTGAACAGCGCCAGCTCGCGCGCGACCGTGTCGGCCGGCTCGAGGTCGCGGATCTTCAGCACGTTGACGAGCTTGTGCAGCTGCTTGGTGACCTGGTCGATCGGGTGCAGCGCACCGTCGACCGTCAGCGTCACGCGCGAGATCTGCTCGTCGTCGGTCGGCCCGACCGTGAGCGTGTCGATGTTGAAGCCCGCGCCGCGCGAACAGGCCGGCGATGCGCGTCAGCACGCCGGACTTGTTTTCGACGAGGATCGAGAGCACGTGCTTGCGGCCCGTGCGCATGTTCGTCGCCGCCTCCAGCTCCTCGAGGCTGAGCGGCTCCTTCGTGCCCGGTTCTCCCATCAGCGCGCTCACCCCACCATCTCCCGCGCGGCCTGGCCGGCGGGGATCATCGGGTAGGTGTTCTCCTCGCGCGTCACCCGCACGTCGACGAGCACCGGGCCCTCGGTCGCGATCGCGCGCTGCATGTCCTCGACGAGCGTGTGCTTGTCCTCGAAGCGCATGCCCGTCGCGCCGTACGCCTCGGCGAGCTTGACGAAGTCCGGGAACTCGCCCATGTCGACGTGGCTGTAGTGGCCGTCCCAGAACAGCTCCTGCCACTGGCGGACCATGCCGAGATAGCCGTTGTTCATGATGAACACCTTGATCGGGATCTTGTTCTGCGCGCACGTCGCCAGCTCCTGGGCGTTCATCTGCACCGAGCCGTCGCCGGCGATGCAGCAGACGAGCCGGTCGGGGCAGCCCACCGCGGCGCCCATCGCCGCCGGCAGGCCGAAGCCCATCGTGCCGAGCCCGCCGGAGTTGATCCAGCGCCGCGGGGCCGGGAAGTCGTAGTACTGCGCCGCCCACATCTGGTGCTGGCCGACGTCGCTCGTGACGATCGCCTCGCCGCCGGTCGCCTCGTACAGCGCCTGGACCATGTACTGCGGCTTGATCTCGGTGTCGGCGCGAGTCCTCGTAGCCGAGCGGGTACTTGGCGCGCCAGCCCTCGATCCGCGCTCCACCAGCGCATCCAGCCGCGCGGGGTCGGCGCCGAGCGCGCGGTACTCGACGCACGAGCTTGGCGAGCACGTGCTTGGCGTCGCCGACGATCGGGATGTGCGCGGGCACGTTCTTGGAGATCTCCGCCGGGTCGACGTCGATGTGGATGAACTTCGCCCGCGGCGCGAACTCCGAGAGCTTGCCCGTGATGCGGTCGTCGAAGCGCGCGCCGACCGCGCAGATCAGGTCGGCCTCGTCCATCGCGTAGTTGGCCGCGCGCGTGCCGTGCATCCCGAGCATCCCCAGCCACTGCGGGTGGGGCGCCGGGGAACGCGCCCGAGGCCCATCAGCGTGCACGTCACCGGGAAGCGGTCGCAGCGTGGCGAACTCGATCAGCTCCGCGGAGGCGTTCGCGTTGACGACGCCGCCGCCCGCGTAGATCACCGGGCGCTGCGCGGCCGCGAGCGCCTTGGCGGCCTGGCGGATCTGCTTCTGGTTGCCCTCCAGTCGTCGGCTGGTAGCCGGGCAGGCGCACGTCGGTCACCGGCTCGTAGTCGATCTCCGCGCGCGAGAGGTCCATGCGGGATGTCGACGAGCACCGGGCCCGGGCGGCCCGTGCGCGCGATGTGGAACGCCTCGTGGATCGCCCGCGGGATCTCCTGCGGGTGCTGGATCATGAACGAGTGCTTGACGACCGGCATCGTGATGCCGATCGTGTCGGCCTCCTGGAAGCCGTCGGTGCCGAGCAGCTCGGTGCGGACCTGGCCCGGTGATGAACACGACCGGCACCGAGTCCATCATCGCGTCGCGTGATCGGCGTGATCAGGTTCGTCGCGCCCGGGCCGCTCGTGGCGAACGCGACCCCGACCTTGCCGGTCGCCTTGGCGTAGCCCTCGGCGGCGTGGCCGCCGCCGGCCTCGTGGCGGACGAGGATGTGGCGGATGCCCGCCGTCGACGAACGCGTCGTAGGTCGGCAGGTTGGCGCCGCCGGGCAGGCCGAAGACGACGTCCACGCCCTCCGCCTTCAGACATTCCATGAGCGCGTCAACTGCGCGCATCTCGCCGACCTCCTTTCCTGATCGATCGATCGCCGAGATGGGCTCGCCGCACAGCATCGGCAGGCCCGGAAAAAGTCAGTGTACCAGCGGGTTTATCGCGCGGCTCTCAGGTCAGGAGACCCGATGCCGACGCCGATCGCCAGCACGATCAGCGCCGCCGACGGTGACCACGAGCAGCGAGGAGCGCATCGAGACGTCCAGGAAGCGTTTGCGGACCCAGGCGATCACGAACAGCTCGACCGCGACCACGCAGCCGGCGACGATCAGCGCCTTGTGGACGTCGGAGATCAGGAACGGCAGCGTGTGGAAGATGCCGCCCGAGCGTGGTCATCCCGCCGGTGATCGCCCCGCGCACGACCGCCGAGCCGCGGCCGGTCTGCTCGCCGGTGTCCGACAGCGCCTCCGACCAGCCCATGCTCACGCCGGCGCCGAGCGCGGTCGAGAAGCCGACGAGCAGCGCCGTGTGGGAGCTCGAGGCGATCGCCGCCGCGAAGATCGGCGCGAGCGAGGAGACGGTCCCGTCGATCATGCCCACGAGCGCGGGCTGCACGACGCGCAGCACGAAGTCCGCCTCGTCGCTCGAAGCCGGCGCGGTGGATCCAGCGCGCGAGCAGCGCTGTCGCGCCGCGCCGCGGGCCGTCTTGACGTGCGTGCTCATGCTGCCGAGCGTAGGCGAAGATCAGGCTTAGGGCCGCCGAAGTCGGGTCTGCCGGCGGCCTCGCGCCGGCGCTGCTCGGGGCGGCGCTCAGCGGGGAGCGGTCGGGACGCGCTCCCACGATTCGGGCGCGATCGCCACGTCGGGGAACTCGAGCTCGGTGCCGCAGCGCGTGCAGAGCGCGTCGTAGATCTTCGTCACGCGCCCGCAGCTGCGGGCAGCTGCCGGCGCAGCTCGTCGCGCTCGAAGCGGTAGGCGATCGCGGCCATCAGGCCGAGGAACGGCACGAGTCCCGAGATCAGGAACCAGAGCCGAACGAGCTGCCCTTGATCTTGCCGACGATCCCGCCGGCCAGCCCGAAGCAGACGGCGATGATCACGTAGGCCATCGACTGCGCGCCCGGCTACAGCAGGACCCGCAGCGCCCAGACGACCGCGACGACCGCGAGCGACGAGCAGGAGCGGTGCTGAACAGGAACGAGAGGACTGCCGATCACGAACTGCAGCAGCAGCCACGCGACGATCAGCAGCACGAGCGCCGCCACCACCGTGCTGCCGAACGACCGTCGCTGAGCCTGCTCGTTCATCTCAGAGCGTAGCGCTCGCTGCGACGGTGCGTCTGCAGCAAGGCGGATCCGCCGGGCTACGACGGGAGGCGGTGCGGCCGGACAGGAATCAGCGACCCTGCCCGGCCGCGCGCCACTCGCGCCGGCCGAGGGAAGCCGGCACATATCCATGAGGAGAGGAACTACTGCTGTGCGTGCTTCCTTGTACTACGTCGGCGATGCCCGGCTGATGCTTCGGGCCCCGGACGCCGCCTTGATGCCGGCGCCCGGCCGGATGCGGCCGCGACCCGCGCCCTGCCCGAGGCTGGTCAGCTGGTAGCGGCGGATCCGCCGTCCCTGGCTCGTACCTTCCGCCGTGTCCTCGGGCAGCAGGATGAACCGCCGAGGAGATGAGACGCTTGAGTTCGCTGCGATCCGGTTCATGAGCAGCATCTTGGCGCGCGGGCGCCCCGCTGCCTTTGGCCCGACAGTCCAAAATGTCGGGCGCGGTCTCGGATTGACAGGCGCCGCGGGAGCCGGCTCAGACGCCGAGCTGCTCGTGGATCAGGCGCGCCACCTCGGTGCCGTCGGCGCGGCCCTTGGTCTCGCGCATGACGTGGCCCACGATCGGCCCGATCGCCTTGGCGTTGCCCTGCGCGCACGCGCTCGGCGGCGTCGGCGTTGGCCGCGAGCGCCGCCGCCACGATCCCCGCGAGCTCGTCGCCGCCGTCGATCGCCGCGAGGCCCTCGGCCTCGACGATCTGCCGCGGGTCGCCCGCCCTCGGCGACGAGCCTGTCGAGCACCTGCCGCGCCGCGCCGACGCTGATCCGCTTGGCCGCCACGCAGCCCGACGAGCGCGGCCAGCGCGCCGGCTCGGCACGCGCGTGTCGGCCGGGTCCTCGACCCTCGCGCGAGCCGTCGCGACGAGCTCGACCGGTGATCCAGTTGGCGAGCGCCTGCGCCGGCGCGCGGCGGCTCGGCGCTCGGCCGCGAGCGGCGGCCTCGAAGTAGTCGCCCAGCTCGGCCCGGAACGCGAGCAGCTGGGCGCTCTCGCGCTCAGGCCGAGCTCGCGCTGGAGGCGCTGCGCGCGCGGTCGGCGGGCAGCTCGGACATGCCGCCCGGGCGGCCGTCGAGCATCTGCTCGTCGATCGCGACCGGCACCAGATCGGGCTCGGGGAAGTAGCGGTAGTCGTGCGCCTCCTCCTTGGAGCGCAGCGAGGTGATCGCGCCCGAGTCCGGGTCGAAGTGGAGCGTCTCCTGGACGACCTCGCCCGCCGCCCGCGAGGATCTCCCGCTGGCGGGCGATCTCGGCCCTGATGCCGCGTTCGATGAAGCGGAAGGAGTTCATGTTCTTCAGCTCGGTCTTGACCCCGAGCTCGCCGCTGCCGGCCGGGCGCAGCGAGATGTTCGCGTCGCAGCGCAGCGAGCCCTCCTCCATGTTCACGTCGCTGACGCCGAGCTGGCGCAGCGTCGTGCGCAGCAGCTTCAGCCACTCGCTCGCCTGCTCGGGCGAGCGCAGGTCGGGCTCGGTGACGATCTCCGCCAGCGGCGTGCCGCCGCGGTTGAAGTCGACGATGCTCGCGTCGCGAGCCGTGGATGCGCCCGCTGGCGCCGACGTGGATCAGCTTGGCGGCGTCCTCCTCCAGGTGCACGCGGTGGATGCGCACCTCCGCCGAGCCGCCCGCCGCGGCACAGCGGCTCGTCGTACTGGGAGATCTGGTAGCCCTTCGGCAGGTCGGGATAGAAGTAGTTCTTGCGGTGGAAGATCGAGCGCGGCGCGAGCTCGGAGCCGAGCGCCAGGCCGATCATCAGGCCGAGATGGACGGCCCGCGCGTTGGCGACCGGCAGGCTGCCCGGGCAGGCCGAGGCAGACCGGCGCAGGTGCGCGTGTTCGGGGGCTCGCCGAAGGACAGCTCGCAGCCGCAGAACATCTTCGTGGCCGGTCGCCAGCTGGACGTGGATCTCCAGCCCGATCACCGGCTCGAGCTCGTCCGTCCGCTCAGGCACGCGCGGCGCTCCCGTCGAAGCCGAGCGCCTGCTCGAGCGCGTGGGCGGCGTCGAGCAGGCGGTTCTCGCTGAACGCCGGCCCGGCGATCTGCAGGCCGACGGGCAGCCCGTCGCTGCAGCCCGCAGGGGATCGAGATCGCGGGGATGCCGGCGAGCGACATCGGCACGGTGCAGAAGTCGTTCAGGTACATCGGCCAGCGGGTCGCCGGTCTTCTCGCCGAGCCCGAACGCGACCGTCGGCGCGGTCGGCGTGACGATGAAGTCGACCGCGCTCGAAGGCGGCTGCGGAAGTCCTCGGCGATCTTCGTGCGCACCCGCTGGGCGCGACCGTAGTAGGCGTCGTAGTAGCCGGAGGACAGCGCGTAGGTGCCGAGCATGATGCGCCGCTTGACCTCGGCGCCGAAGCCGTCGTGGCGGGTGCGCGTGTACATGTCCAGCAGGTCGTCGCGCGCCCTCGGCCCGCAGGCCGTAGCGGACGCCGTCGAAGCGCGCGAGGTTCGAGGAGGCCTCCGCCGGGGCGAGCACGTAGTAGGCCGACAGCGCGTGCGGGGCGTGCGGCAGGCGCGACGTCGCTGCACCTCCGCGCCGAGCGCCGCGGCCCGCTCGAGCGGCCGCCTGGAAGCAGGCCGAGCACGCCCGCTTCGATGCCCTCGCCGGCAGAGCTCCGCCGGCACGCCGAGCCGCACCCCGTCCAGGCGCTCGGCGCTGCGGCAGCTCGATCTCGCTCCGGGAACTGCAGCGAGGTCGCGTCGCACGGGTCGCGCCCGACCATGTGGCGCAGCAGCAGCGCCGCGTCGCGTCACGTCGCGCGTCAGCGGGCCGGCCTGGTCGAGCGAGGAGGCGAACGCGATCATGCCGTAGCGCGAGACCGCGCCGTAGGTCGGTTTCAGCCCGACGATCCCGCACAGCGCCGCCGGCTGGCGGATCGAGCCGCCGGTGTCGGTGCCGAGCGCCCACGGCGCGAGGCCCGCGGCGACCGCGGCGGCGCTGCCGCCGGAGGAGCCGCCGGGCACGCGCGTCGCGGTCCCACGGGTTGCAGCACGGGCCCGAACGCCGAGTTCTCGTTCGAGGAGCCCATCGCGAACTCGTCCTGGTTGGTCTTGCGCCAGCAGCGGTCGCGCCGGCCTCGCAGCAGGCGCGCCGACGACGGTCGCCGTGTACGGCGGCAGGTAGCCCTCGAGGATCCGCGAGCCCGACTGGCTGGGCACGCCCTCGGTGCAGAACAGGTCCTTGACCGCCAGCGGCACGCCCGCGAGCGGCCCGCGCACGTCTGCCGAGCGGCGCCTCCCCCGGGCGAGACCCACGTGAAGCAGTTGAGCCCCGCCTCCCCGGCTGCGCGATCGGCGACGGCACGCGGCCCGGTAGAGCGTCGAACAGCTCCCCGCGCGACAGCTCCCCGCCGCGATCGCCCGGACGCGCCGCGGCGGCGGACGAGCATCGCAGCGTCATCGTCGCGTGCGCGCTCATGCCTGCGGGCTCGGGACGAGGAAGCCGTCGTCGCTGACAGCCGGCGCCTGGGCGAGCGCGACCTCGCGCGGCAGGCACGGGCGCGGCTCGTCGGCGCGCAGCGGCCCCGGTGACCTCGACCACGTGCGAGGTCGGCGGCACGTCGTCGAGGTCGAGCTCGCCGATCTTGGCGACGTGGTCGAGCACGGCCGAGAGCTCGCGCGCCATCGGCTCGATCTCCTCCTCGGCCAGCTCCAGCCGCGCGAGCCGGGCCACGTGCAGGACCTCGTCGCGGTCGATCACAGTGGCGGGCATTCTAGGGCCGGCTGCCGGCGAGCGCGAGGGCGTCGGATCGCCCGGCGGGGCTCAGGGTCGCGGCTCGGGACCGGCGTGGCCGGGGCGTAGCGGGACGGGCGTTCGTCGCGCAGCGACTAGCCACGAGCCCACGAGGATCGCGAGCGGCGCCGGCGAGCGCCAGCCACGCGCCGATGCACAGCGCGCTCGCGTGGTCGGGGCGCTCGAGCACCCGCACGACCGCGGCGATCACCGCGAGCAGCCCGAGCAGCGACGCTCCACACCGCGGCGGCGACCGGCAGCGCGGTGCTGCGCTCGGCGAGCGCGCTCACGACCAGCGCGAGCGCCGGCGCAGACGGCGGCGAGCAGCAGCGCGACGGCGGGCCCGAACGTGTCCCACGCGTCGAGGTTGCCCGGCCGGCGCTCTCGTACCACGGCTCGAACAGCGACACGATCACGCAGGGCGACCCCGGCGAGGGCGAGCAGCTCGCCCGCCGCAGCCGGCGAAGGCTCATCGGGGCCCGGCCACGAGGCGGCTCACAGCTCGACCTCCGACATCCACGCGAGCAGGTCGGCCTGGTAGCGCGCCGCCTGCAGCGTGTTGCGCAGCAGACAGCGCGATCGTCATCGGACCGACGCCGCCGGGCACCGGCGTGATCGCCGACGGCGATCTCGGCGACGGCGGCGAAGTCGACGTCGCCGACCAGGCCGCTCTTGTTGCCCGCCTCCTCGGGCGTGAGCCGGTTCATGCCGACGTCGATCACGACCGCGCCGGGCTTGACGAAGTCGGCCCTCGATCAGGCGCGGGCGGCCGACCGCGGCGATCAGGACATCGGCGCGGGCGCAGACCGCCGCGCAGGTCGCGCGTGCGCGAGTGGCACACGGTCACGGTCGCGTTCTCGGCGAGCAGCAGCTGCGCCATCGGCTTGCCGAACAGGTTCGAGCGCCCGACGACGACCGCCTCGGCGCCCTCCAGCTCGACGCCGGCGCTGCGCGAGCAGCTCCATCACGCCCGGCGGCGTGCACGGCCGCAGGCCCGGGCGCCCGAGCGCGAGCAGCCCGGCGTTGACCGGCGTCAGCCCGTCGACGTCCTTGCTCGGGCTCGATCATGCCGGTCAGCGTCGGCGCCGTCGAGGTGCTCGGGCACGGGCAGCTGCAGCAGGATCGCCGCTCACCGCCTGGTCGGCGTTCGAGCGTCTGCGAGCTCCTCGGCGACCTCCTCGAACGAGGCGTCCGCGGGCAGGCGCCGGTCGAACGGCACCATCCCGACCTCCTCGCAGGCGCGCTGCTTGCCGCCGACGTAGACGGCCGAGGCCGGGATCCTCGCCGACGAGCACCGTCGCGAGGCCCGGCGCGCGTCCCGTCTGCTCCGTGAACGCGCGCCACGTCGTCGCGCGACCTCGCGCGCGCACGCGCGCGGCGATCGCCTTGCCGTCGATGATCGTCGCGCTCATCGGCGCGGATGCTATGCGCTCGCGCAGGTCGGAGCACTAGCGCTCAGCGACGGCTGACGGGCGCGTACTCGGCCATCAGCTTGCGCTCGGAGCCGTCGCCGGCGAAGCGCACGACGATCACGCCGCCCGGCTCCACGCCCGTGACGACGCCCTCGCCGAAGGCGGCGTGCACGACGTCCTCGCCGAGCCGGAAGCGGACCTCGCCGGCGGGCGCCGGCCGCGCCGGCGGCCGCCCAGCTCGCGCGCCGCGCCGCCCGGCCGCGCGCCCTGCGCCGCACCGTCGCCGAGCGCCGCCCGCGACCGCACCCGGCGCGCAGCCGGCGGCTCGTGCTCGCGTCGAGCAGCTCCGCGGGGATCTCGTCGAGGAAGCGGCTGCGCATGCCGTAGCTCTGCGCGCCGAACACCGCGCGCCGGCGCGCGTAGGTCAGGTAGAGCTCGCGCATCGCGCGGGTGACGCCGACGTAGAACAGGCGCCGCTCCTCCTCGAGGCCGCCCTCGTCGAGCGCGCGCGAGTGCGGGAACACGCCGTCCTCGCAGCCGGCGATGAACACGATCGGGTACTCGAGGCCCTTGGCGTTGTGCAGCGTCATCAGCGTGACGAGGCCCTCGTCGTCGCTGCGCGTGTCGGCGTCGGCGACGAGCGCGATCTGCTGCAGGAAGACGTCGAGCGTGTCCTCGCCGTCGGCCGCGGCCGCGTCGAACTCGCGCGCCGACCTCGACGAGCTGCTCGAGGTTCTCGATCCGGCCCTGCGCCTCGATCGTGCGCTCGGCCTCGAGCGCCTCGACGTAGCCGCGTCTGCGACGAGCACGGCCTCGAGCAGATCGCCGACCGGGACCGGCTGCGCGGCCTGCTCGGCGTCGCCGCCGCCGTCCGCCGGACGCCCGCGAGGCGCGCAGCTCGTCCATCGTGTCCATGAAGCGCCGCAGCGCCTTGACCGCGGCCGCGCCGAGCCCGGGGACCTGCTCGGGCGCGCGCGGCCGCCTCCCACACCGAGATGCCGAGCGTGGCGGCGTGCGCGATGACGCGCGACGAGCGAGGTCTGCCCGATCCCGCGCCGGGGCGAGTTGGCGACGCGCGTGAAGCTGACGACGTCGAACGGGTTGGCCAGCAGCGACAGGTAGGCGATCGCGTCCTTGATCTCGGCGCGCTCGTAGAACTTCGTCCCGCCGATCACCTGGTAGGCGATCTCGCGGCGCACGAGCGTGTCCTCGATCACCCGCGACATCGCGTTCGTGCGGTAGAGGACGGCGATCTCCGCGCGCGAGGCGCCCTCGTCGACGCAGCCGCTCGATCTCGCCGACGACGAAGCGCGCCTCGGCGTGCTCGTCGTCGAGCGCGCGCACGCTGGATCGGGTCGCCCTGCCCGAGCTCGCTCCACAGGCGCTTGGCGATGCCGCCGCGGTTGTTGGCGATCACCGCGTTGGCCGCCGACAGGATCGTCTCGGTCGAGCGGTAGTTCTGCTCGAGCTTGACCACGCGCGCGTCGGGGAAGTCGTCCTGGAAGTCGAGGATGTTGCGGATGTCGGCGCCGCGGAAGCTGTAGATCGACTGCGCGTCGTCGCCCGACGACCGCGAGGTTGCGATGGCCGACCGGCCCCGAGTAGGTCGGTCGATCGCCCGGCTCGCCGCGCGCGCTGCGGCGCGCGCCCGCCGCCGACGAGCAGCTGCAGCAGCCGGTACTGGGCGTGGTTGGTGTCCTGGTACTCGTCGACGAGCACGTGGCGGAACGGCGTCGCGTAGCGCTCGCGCACCTCCTCGAACAGCTCGAGCAGGTTGACCGTCGCGGAACAGCAGGTCGTCGAAGTCCATCGCGTTCATGCGCATGCAGGTCGCGCTCGTAGAGCTCGTACACGTCGGCGACCATCTCCTCGAACGGCGAGCCGACCGCGCTGGCGGTAGTCGGCGGCGTCGAGCAGCCGGTTCTTGGCGGCCGAGATCTGGTTGTGGATGCGCGGCGGGCGTGAAGCGCTTGGGGTCGACGCCGACCGCGTCGGCGCAGCGCTTGGTCAGCCGGCGCGCGTCGGCCTGGTCGTAGATCGTGAACTGGCGCGTGTAGCCGAGGCGCTCGGCCTCGGCGCGCAGGATGCGCGCGCAGGCGGCGTGGAAGGTCATCAGCCACATCCCGCGCGTGCGCGTGCCCGAGCAGCCGCTCGACCCGCTCGCGCATCTCCTGGCGGCCTTGTTCGTGAACGTGATCGCGAGGATCTCGCCCGGCTGCGCCTGCTCGGTGTAGATCAGGAACGCGATCCGGTGGGTCGAGCACGCGCGTCTTGCCGCTGCCCGCGCCGGCGAGGATCAGCAGCGGCCCCTCGCCGTGCGTGACGGCCTCGCGCTGGGGCTCGTTGAGGCCCTCGAGCAGCTCCTGGAGGTATTCGGCGTGCGGGTTCGCGGCCATCCAGACCAGCATAGATGCGCGCCTCGGCGGGCGCGCCGCGCCGGCTCAGCCGCCGGCCGGGTTGGTGCCCCTGACCGTGCGCAGCGGACGGACCTCCGCGGGCGGCTCGCGGCTCGCTGTCGGAGAGCTCGGCGACCGATCGTTCGAGCGCCTCGATGCGGCTGGCGAGCGCCTGGATCGCCTCGGCGATCGGGTCGGGCAGGTGGATCCAGTCGGCGTCGGGGCCCTCCACGCGGCGGCCGTCGACGCGGACCGGGTGCCCGGGGTTGCCGACGACGGTCGAGTTCGGCGGGACGTCGGTGATGACGACGCTGTTGGCGCCGATCTTCGCCCCGTGGCCGATCGTGATCGGGCCGAGCAGCTTGGCGCCCGAGCCGATCGTGACGTTGTCCTGGACGGTCGGGTGGCGCTTGCCGGTCGCGAAGCCCGTGCCTCCGAGCGTGACGCCCTGGTAGAGGGTGACGTCGTCGCCGATGTCGGCCGTCTCGCCGATCACGACGCCGGCGCCGTGGTCGATGAACAGGCCGTTCCCGATCCGCGCCGCCGGGTGGATCTCGATTCCCGTGATCGCCCGCGTCACCATCGAGATCGACGCGTGGCAGCAGCGGCAGTGCCAGATTCGGCGAGCGCGTGCGCGACGCGGTGGGCCAGCAGCGCATGGATGCCGGGCCACGTCAGCGAGGATCTCGCCGGTGCTCGACGTCGCGCGCGGCCGGGTCGCGGTCGCGGGCGGCGAGCACGTCCCGCCGGACCTCGCGCGCCACCCGAGCGAACCTCTGCAGAGCGAGGCATGCAAGAAGCGTAGCGGCCGGCGGCGCGGGTTCAGCCGCGGTCGCGGCGGGCGCCTAGATGATTGATTCCACGGCGATGTGCCGTGTTCTGGGGGTGCGGATGGTCGAGTCGGCCAAGGACGCAGGCCGAAGGCCTTGCTGGCGGCAAGGTCGAGGCCGAGGACGCCGGCCGGCGAAGGCCAGACGTGCCATCCAGCGGTGCATGGTCGTGGAATCAATCATCTAGGGGGCGAAGAACGCCTGCGAGACGTAGCGCTCGCCCGAGTCGGGCATGATCACGACGATCCGGCTGCCGCGCGACTCAGGCCTGCCCGCGACCTCCAGCGCGGCCCACATCGCAGCGCCGCAGGAGATGCCGGCGAGCAGGCCGGCGCGCCGCGCGCACCGCCACGCTGTCCGGATCGCGTCCTCGTCGGAGACGGCGATGACCTCGTCGATCAGGGTCGCGGTTGAGCACCGGCGGCACGAACCCCGCGCCGATCCCCTGGATCCGGTGTGGCCCGGGCCTTCCGCCTGACAGCACGGGCGAGCCGGCCGGCTCGACGGCGACGATGCGCACGCTCGGGTTGACGTGCTCGCGCAGGTATTCCCCGACGCCCGTGATCGTCCCGCCCGTCCCGACCCCGGCGACGAGCACGTCCACCCGGCCCTCGAGGGCGCGGGCGATCTCCGGGCCCGTGGTACGCCGGTGGGCCTCGGGGTTGGCGGGGTTGGAGAACTGGTCCGGCAGGAACACGTCGGCGGAGCGGGCCATCGCGCGAGCCGCATCGACCGCCTCGTTCATGCCGCCGAGCGACTCGGTGATGTCCACCCGCGCGCCGTAGAGCCGCAGCAGGCTCTCACGCTCGCGGCTCATGCCCTGCGGCAGCGTAAGGACGAGGTCGTAGCCCTTCGCCGCGCACACGAACGCGAGCGCGATGCCCGTGTTGCCGCTGGTCGCCTCGACGATCGTGCGTACGGCCGGGCTCGATCCGGCCCTCCGCCTCCGCGGCCTCGATCATCGCCACGCCGATGCGGTCCTTGACGCTGCCGCCGGGATTGAAGGCCTCGAGCTTGGCGAACAGCTCGATCCCGTTGTCCGCCGCGGGCGTGCCCGCGAGCACGGCCGGCAGCGCGACGAGCGGCGTCTCCCCCACGAGGTCGGCAATGTTGATCGGGATTCGCGGCATTGGCCCCGGACAATAGTGGAGGGCCGAGCGCCCACCACGAGGCCGTGGCCGCGGCGATCAGGCCCTGTGCGGCTTCGCCGGGCTCGGCCGGCGCACGACCAGCCGCACGCTCGCGGCACGAGCGATGCTGGCGCGAACACGGGGTGCGAGGAAGGCGAGGCTTGCGCCGAGGCGCCCGTGCGCGGAGACCAGCAGCGCGCGGCCCAGGCGGTTGATCGCGATCGTGACGGTGCGGACCCGTGTGGCCGTCACGGCGAAGGTGGAGGTGGCGATCGTGGTCGTGCGGATGACCGTGCGACCGTGGCTGTGCGAGCGTCTGCTGACGGTCAGGAGCAGACGACCGCGGCAGGTACCAGTGGCGCCGCCCCGGAGCCTCACCTGTGCGCGGCCACGGCCGAGGACCGAGACCGTCGTGCTCGCCAGCGAGACGCACGCCCCGCCGCGCGGGGTGGGGCCGAGCGCAAGCACGCCACCTGAGGCGCCCGGGCTCCCGGCCGCCGTCGCGCTCGCCGGCAAGGAGCTGGTCGAGGAGGCCGGTTCCGTGCTGTAGGTGAAGCGGTCGGCGGCCACACCCCTGCTGGTGCCCGCGGCGGTCGTCACGGTCACGTCGACCTTGCCGGCGGGCGCCGGGGGACTGACGGCCACGATCGTGTTTTCGCCCACGTACTGGACGCTCGCGGCGCTACGGAAGCCGAAGTGGATGCTCGCGCCTGCGGCGAACGCGGCGCCGCTGATCGTGACGGCGGTGCCGCCGGAGGTCGGCCCGGTGGCGGGCGAGATCGCGCTCACGCTCGGCACCGGGAGGTAGGTGTACGCCGTGGCCGGCGCGCATGGGCTGGGGCCCTGTGGCGTGTGGACCTGGACGCACACCGTGCCGGGGTTGGCTGCCGGGCTCGTCGCGGTGATGCTGCCGTCCGGGTTGACCGTGAACGGGGCAGCGGCGTTGCCGAACATGACGGCTTCGACCCCGTCGAGGCGTTCGCCCCGGAGCGTGACGCTCGTGCCGCCGCCGGCCGGCCCTGACCCAGGTTGGATGCTCGTCACGCCCGGCAGCAGGCCCGGGTCGTAGAACGGCCACACGGCCCCCGCCGTACGGTCTTCGAGCGGGGCGCCCACGATCGCCGTCAGGCCGTCCGCGCGCACGGCGACGCTGGCGCCGAACTCGCCGCGACGGGTTTCGCCGGCGGCGGTCGTGTCGAGCAGCTTCGGTCCCTGCTGCACCCATTCGCCGCCGCTGCGGGCGAAAAGCCACGCCGCGCCGCTCTTGTTTTCGTCGCCGGGGGCACCGATCAGCGCCGTGTTCCCATTCGCCGACAGCGCCACGCCCGACCCGAACGCTGCCTGGTCGTCATCGCCCTCTTCTGCGTCCCCCGTGAGCTTCGGCCCCTGCTGAACCCAGCTGCCCCCGGACGGCGCGAACACCCATATCGCGCCGCGGCCGCCGTCGTCACGCCGGCCGCCGACGATCGCGGTCGAGCCGTCCGCCGACAGCGCCACGGCGTTGCCGAAATGGGCTTCGCCGCGCTCTTCGTCCCCGGTCAGCTTCTGCGTGAACCAGCCGCCGCTCTCGCGCGTGAGCACCCACGCCGCGCCCCTCTGGCTCGCGTCGCCGGGCGCTCCGGCGAGGATGATCGAGCCGTCGTTCGAGACGCCGATGCTGGCACCGACGTGGCCTTCGCCCTGCTCGCCTGCGAGCAGGATCTTCGCGCCCTTCTGCGTCCACTGCCCACCTGCGCGGCCGAACACCCACAGCGCCCCGTGCCCGCCGGTGTCGGCCGTGCCGCCGATGACCGCGGTCGAGCCGTCGCCGGAGATCGCGACGCTGCGGCCGAAGTGGCCTTCGGGCGTCTCTTCTCCACCCTCCAGCAGCTGCGCCTGGCTCCAGCTGGCTTCGGGACCCGAGCCGGAGCGGTCGAACACCCACACCGCGCCCTGGTTCGGGCACTCGGTCTGCGTTTCCTCGTGGCACGGACCGGCCTGGCGAGGTCCGCCGACGAGCGCCGTGTTCCCGTCCGCCGACAGCGCGACGCTGCGTCCGAACGCGCAGCCCTCGCCTTCGCCCCCTTCGCCGATGCACGGTTCGCCTTTCGTGGCACCGGGCCCCGGCGTCAGCTTGGAGCCCTGCTGGGACCATTCTCCGTTCGAGCGCACGAACACCCACACGCCGCCGGTGAAGCCGGCGTCATCGGGGGCGCCGACGAGCGCGGTGGCGCCGTCGGCGGACAGCGCGACGCTGTAGCCGAGCGCTCCGTGGGCGAAGGCGCCTTCGCCCTGTCCGCCCCCTTCGCTTTTTTCATCCTTCTCTTCGACGCCGCCGGTGAGCGTTTCTTCGGCCGCGACGAGCGGATCGACCCGGATCGGGTAGGAGGCTCCGAGCGTGTCTACGACGAGCGCCAGCCGGCCTGCTTGGAGCGCCAGGTGGGCCGGCAGGGAGCGGCCGCGGGCGTCGGTGGCGGCGAGGGCGCCGTAGTGAAGCGGTCGTGCCCCCTGCCTGCGCAGCGTCAGCGTGCGTCCGTCGGGGCTCAACGACGGCGTCGCGTCACCGCTCATCGACATCGCCAGCGTCAGCGTCGCGCCGGGCGAGCCCGCGCTCGGACGCGTGACCGTGAAGCCCTGCTCGAGGCCGAGGGGGCCGTTCGCATACCACTCGTTCACCCCCGCGTGGGAGTAGGTGGCACGGTTGGCCGACGCGCTCGGCGATGCCGGAGCGACGGCTTGCGGGCCGTCGCCGTCGGACACGGAGGCGAGGCCGAGGCCCCACGTGATCGCCGGGCCGTCAACCTGGACGCCGGCGGCGGAGAAGCGCAGCGTCAGCCGCTGCGCCGGGTTGGAGGCCGTGAGGACGCCACCCGCGCCCACGTGCAGCCGGTAGGGCGCCTGCTCGGCGCCGAGCGCGGCCGAGACGGCGTCGCGCGCGGAGAGCGGCAGCCGCGCGAGGCCCTGGGCGGGGCGGACCGCGGCCACGACGCGAGCGTGCCCTGGTGCCAGGACGTAGGCGAGCACCAGCGCACAGGCGATCGCGAGCAGCCCCGCGGTGGCGCCAACGCGTGGACGATGGGCCCGGCGCCGCAGCGTCGCTGACGGGCCCGGCATCTTTTCAGCTCCCGCCGGGTAGGACGTGTGCATGCTGATGCAACCCTCCGTAGTCGCGTGTCGTCTCCGTTTTATCCCTTCGCAGACGGCTGTGAGCTCGCGCTCCGGCTAGTACATCCGTCTGCCGCAGGAAGCCTACACGTGGCCTTCACAAAGTCAAGACAGGACCGCGGGCCTCATGCGGCCGGCCAGACGCGGTACGCCCGGGAGGCTGACGGAGGGCTCGGCTGTGGAGGACGGCGTGTCGAGACCATGCGAACGCCGCGAAGGCATCCTGCCCTCGCGGCGATCGCTGCCACGCGGCTACGCGGGTCATCCCCCCGGTCTCCCCAGCGTGCGAGGCCTCTGTGTAAGCCAGGCACCTCCTTGGCCTTGACCACACACTGCCTGGCAGCGGTCGCCGTGTCTGTGAGCGCCGGCACATACAAGCCGGACATGCGTCACACATGGACGCGGCGGGCGCACGGGTCGCCGGATCGCTGTGTGACGGATGTCCACGGCGCTGTGTGGCGGCCCTCACACACAGGCTCGAGCGGCCCGGGCAAGCTTGCGACTGGAGACGACACTGCCCCGGGGGACGGCATTGGCGGCTCGGCTCGGCCGAGCCGGGCCGCCAACTCCAAGGCCCCGGTCCGCCTGCATCGGCCGAGCAACTGGAGCGGCTACCACCGATGCGGTATCCCCCGCCGGCCCCAGCAACTCGGACGCACCGGGGACGTTGTGGAGATGGGCGTGGAGGATGGAGGTCCGTCCCGCCCACTCCAGGGGCACAGACGAGGGCAGGGATGCCCTCGTCGCCTGCGGCGCTCGACGGTCGGCCGCCTCCGGCGCCGACTCCCGAACCGCGTGCCGAGCCGATGTCCGCTCAGCAGAACGTGGCCACGATCGTCCCGGTCCCACGGAGGGGCGGGTTCTTGTACGCGCCCGGGTCCGTCTTGACGATCACGATCCCGACCGTGTTGCCCGAGAGCGTGTCGCCGACCCGCTTGACGCTGCTGGTGACGATCGTCCCCATGTAGGACGGAATCGAATGCAGCGGCGCCTGGGCCGCGGTGTAGTAGGAGGGCGTCGTCCAATTGCTGCCGCACTGGGTCGGCGGCGAGGTCGTCGGGAGCGTGATGGTGTTGATGAACCCTTGGAAGGCGTCGGGTGCGCCGCCGCCCGAGAGCACGTTCGGCTGGCGCCAGGTGTCCCAGTACCAGGTGACGCTCGTGCTCGGCGTCGCGGCCGCCACCGTCTTGTCGCCGAGCGCAAACGCGCCGTACGGCGGGAACGCGAACACGATCGCCTGCTTCTGCGCGCTCGACGCGGCGTAGTAGGCGTCGCCGGCGAACGACGCGCCGACGGTCTCCGGGCCGAGCGGCACGGTCACCGACGGGATCGTGCAGCTGACGTTGCCCGCGGCGTCTGTCGTGCCCAGGCACGACTGGGTGCCGATCGAGAGCGTCACGACCTGGGCCGGGAACGGCGCCGAGGAGCCGCCGTCACCATCGTTGTCGTTGGCGCCGTCCTCGACCATCGTCGCCGTCAGCGTCGCCCCTCCCGAGCCCGCGAGGATCAACGTCGGCCCCGTGTAGGTCATCGTCGTCTCCTCCGGCGTGACCGCGAACGGCTTCGTCGCGCCGCTCGGCAGGTAGAACGCATCACCCGCGAACGAGGCCACGATGTTGAGCGGCCCCACCTGCGTGGGCTTGATCGGGCACGACGCTTCTCCGGCACCATTCGTGATCGCGCTGCACGTGTCACCCACGCCGAGCGTGAACGTCACCGACCTGCCCGCCAGCAGCGGGCCGGAGGAATCCTCGCGCAGGATCGCCGAGGCGGTGAACACGTCGTGGTAGTCGGAGGTGGTCGCGCCCGTGTAGGTGAGCGTCGACTGCTCCTTGTTGATCGTGAACGGTTTCGAGTCGCTGCTCGAGTTGTACTGCCCGTCGCCCGCGAATTCGGCGACGATCGTGTAGCCGGAGCCGGGCATCTGGCCGGGCGTGAGCGAACACGACGCTTCGCCGCTCCCGTTGGTCGTCGCCGAGCACGATTCGCCCGCGTTCGGACCCAGCGTGAACGTGACCGCGCGACCCGACAAGGGGTTGCCGCTTTTGTCGGTCAGCGTCGCCGTCGCCGTGACCGGATCGTGGTAGTCGCCGCTCGATGGGCCGGTGTAGGTGAGTTTGCTCGCACCGAGCGACACGAGCTTCCACGCGCCGCGGCCGTGGGTGATGACGTACAACCCGCTCGGGGCGAGATCGAGATCCTGCACCTGCACGTTGGGCATGCCCACGCCCACGCGACGCCAGTGCGTCGAGGCGCCGCTTGCTTCGCCCGTGGCGTAGACGCCGTTGTCGGTCCCCGCGACCAGCGCGCCTTCGTCGTAGACCACGCGGCTGACCGCGAATTCCGGCAGATCACCCGTGATCACGCTCCAGGTCCCCGTACCCGGCGTCGAGGTGTAGGAGAACTCCGCCACGTCGGGATTGCCGGGACTAGAACGAGTGGCGCCGAAGCTGAAGCTCGCGACGATTTCCTTTTCGTTCAGCGGGTTCACCGAGATGCCCGTGACCCAGTTTTCGGACGTCGGCTGCTTTGTGAGCGCCGTGAACGTTTTGCCGCCGTCCGTCGAGACATCGATGACGCCGTTGTCGAACCCGACGTAGACGACCTGCGAGTTCGACGGCGAGACCGCGATGGCGCTCACGCCCGCACCGCTCGATGTCACCTTGGTCCAGGTCGGCGAACCCGCGGACGGGTTCGGCGTCCGCCACAGGTCGCTCGCGCCGTAGAACACCGTCGGTTCGTTCGGAGTGACGGTGTTCGGCGCAACCGCCACGGGGATCGTGAAGTTGCCTTCGTTGCCTTTGCCCACGGGCGGGGTGATTCCTTTCCCGCTGCCGAACGCGTTGTTCGTCACCGCCAGCCCTTTGTCCGCCTGGATGAACTGGGTTTCCGGTTCGTTGGGCGTGATCGCGCTGGCGCCCCCGTCACCGGACCACAGACCCGTCCATGGCCCGAGCACGAGGCTGTTGGTGACGGCCGAGGAGTTGTCCTGGGCCCCTGCCAGAAGTTTCGTGTTGATCACGCTGAAGCCCGCGTAGAACTGGGTGATGTCGAGATTGCCGTTGCCGTTCGCAACCGCGCCCGAGCTCGGCGTGTACAGGTACACGCCGCCATCACAGCCGACCCAGACCTTGCCGTCGCTGCGAAACGCCAGCGCGTGGAAGTCCGGGTGGATGATGTTGGTCCCTCCGCCTTCTTTGAAGGGTTTGCCGTTCACGTTGGTCCACGTTTTGCCGCCGTCGGTGCTCGCGACGATGGCGATCCCGGCCGCGATCACGTGTTCCGCGTTCGTCGGATCAACTTCGACCACGTTGTCATAGAAGCCCTGGTCGGCGGTTCCTTCGCCTTTCCCATAGGCGAATTCCGCCTGGGTGTAGTCGGGTGCTGCGGTCGCCGTCCACGTTTTCGCGCCGTCGGTCGACTTGTAGAGCACGACCGGTCTGTTGCCGACCGACGCGTACAGAGTGCTCGTCGAGGACGGGGCGATCGCGAGCGCTGTCCTGTTGCCCGAGACCGTGATGCCGCTGTTCGCGGTGGCCCAGTGAACACCGCCGTCGGTGGACTTGCCCAATCCCTTCGGGCCGCCGCCGATGTACACGTTCGCCGGGGTCTTTGGGTCGATCACGACAGCGCTGATGTTGCCGTCGAGCGGCGTGTAACTCGGATCCGAGGGCTTCGCCCACGTCGTCCCCCCATCCGAGGTCACGAACAGGCCCGAGGTCGTAGCCGCGAACTCGTGGTTGGAGTTCGTCGGGTCGATCGCGATCTGACCGACGCTCACGCCGTTGAACACGCCACCGGGGTTCTGCAGCGACCACGTCTGCCCGCCATCGTTGGAGACCAGGATCCCGCTACCCGGGTAGCAGTCCTGGCAGTTGTTCGCCTCGCCCGTCCCAGCGACCAGGTGTTCGTTGTTGGAGGGATCGACCGCGACCGCGCCCATCGCCTGGGTGACCGCCGTGTCGGTACGCGATGTCCAATGGGCGCCGTTGTCATCGGATGTCCAGATCCCGCCCCCTGCGGTGGCTGCCACCACACGGCCTGCGTGGGTCCCCGAGGAGAGCGACGCCAGCCCCGTGATACGCCCGGCGTTTTCACCGCCATAGAATCCGCCGCCGAAGTTCGTCGAGGGTCCGATCGCGGCCGGCCCCAGGGGACTCCACGTACCGCCCGGAGTCGGAACCGCCAGAAGCGGCAGTAGGGGATGAAGGGGGAGCGCGCTCGGCGCTCGGCGCTTGGCGCGCGGCACCCGGCCCGGCGCGCTGCGCGCGGCGATCGGTGCCCGCGGTGCCAGGACACCGGATTCCCCGGCGGGCGCGACAGGGGTCACGGCCCAAGCGGGGCCGCACACGCACAGAGCGAGCGCGACGACCGCCGCGAAGCCGACGACCCGGCGCCGCCCGACGCGCCGTGAACCACGCATCACAGGCGCGAGAGCGCGCCGCGAGGCCGAACAGCGCATCCCGGCGAAGCCGGTCGAAGATTCCTTTCCATCGCAACCCATCGCGCGCCCCCCATCGTTGCCGTCCGATATTCGCGGGGACGCACACACAACGATGCAACGGGCCGCTACCGCCCGACGCCAACCTTCGTCAAGGACGGCCCCCCGGTTTGGCCGCGCGCAAGCTTTGCCGCGACCTTCTCGATCTTGACACTCAACGGACAGATGTCAAGAGATGCCGAGGATCGTCACGAGATTTTGACAACCTGTGTCGGCGGCGGCCGTGGGTGTCGCACCCCGCGCGGCCGGGCGGCGCCCCCCCGGGGCGCCGCCCGCGTGCCCGCGTTCGACTATTCGACGAAGCCGTACACGTACGGGTTGAAGCTGTCGCTTGGCACGTACGGAATAAACGTGACGACGAGCGACGGTTTGGTCGGACAGGCCCCCGCTGGCGACGCGCTGACCAAGGTCAATTTTTTGGCCGATAGGGTGATCGACTCGATTCCGGACAGGCCCACCGGATGGTGCGAGCCCGTCAGCGACGTCGTCGTCCAAACGCATTCGCCACCTTCAGGGAAGATGTTCAACACCGTTTCTTGGAATTTCACCCGAAGCGGATGTTCTTTCGTCCCCTTGAAAGTGGCCGGATATATGTGTTTCGTCAAGCTTTCGGCGGCTTTCAGCCCTAGTGTCCCCGCGATACCTTCCGGCGGCGAGATGTTCAGGAACCGGAGTCCGTTCCCCGCGCTGGTCAATTTGAGGCTCGTCGCGCAGAGGTCGGATGAGACCGGTTCCTTGTACGCGATCGTGTCCGTCGCGGCGTGGTTCTTCACCATTTCCTCGCCGGTGGAATGGAAGGATTCGTTGCACGAGACGTACTTCGAGCCTTCTTTCAGTTCAGCTTGGGTGTAGTAGAGGCCGAGTTCGGCTTTCGGCGCAATCAGAACGGGCCCAGATTCTTCCACCTTGTCGAGGCTCAGGACCGTCGTGGCGCCGGCGGTGGCCGTACATGCCAGCAACACGCCGGCACTCGCTGCCAGCAGCGTGATGAGCTTGCGCAAAATGTCCCCCTTTTCAATTGCGTGGCGCGAGGGTCGGCATCCGGATGAGCACGATCGATTGCGTGCCTCTGCGCTGCGCGGATGACGGTGCCAGTCCGAGGACCCCCCGCTCCGACATCCCTACGGCGCCACTCTACAGCAAACAGCGCACGCGCTGGAATGGCCGCCGCCAAGCGAGATGTCGCTCTACAGAGCGGGCTCGGCTAGATGTGGTACATGCTGACGCCTGCCTCGCGAGTCTCGCGCTCGATCACGTCGGCGATCGTGATCTGCTCGAGCACCTTCCGGGCCGCTGCGGCGGCGTCGCCGAAAACACCCTCGGCGTCGCGGCCGAGCGGGCCGTCGAGGAGCTCGACGATCTCGAGGACGCTCACGGACGCGGGCTCGCGGGCGAAGCGGTAGCCGCCCTTGACGCCCCGCTGCGAGCTCACGATCCCGGCCCGTCGGAGCGTCGCGAACAGCTGCTCGAGGAACTGCACGGGCACGTCGCGGCGACGGGCGAGCTCGCCGATCGGGACGGGGTCCGTGCCGGCGCTCCGCCCCAGCTCGGCCAGAGCCAGGACAGCGTAGGGAGACTTGCTGGTGATCGAGATCATCGCCGCGCGCGACGGTTCGTCGCTACGACGATCGTATTCGGCAGCGGCGACGGCCCGCCGCGCGGCCACGCGCCGGGGCCCTAGAGCCAGCCGCGCTCGGTGGCGATCAGGACCGCCTGGGCGCGGTCGACCGCGCCGAGCTTGCCGTAGATGTTGTGGAGGTGGGTCCTGACCGTGCTCGTCGAGAGGGTCAGCTCGTGGGCGATCTGCTTGTAAACCTTGCCTTCGGCGAGGCGCTGCAGGACGCCGAGCTCACGCCCGGACAGCGGACATGGGTCGACGTGACGCTGGCGCTGGGTGGTGGTGCTCGGCAGTTCGTACATCACACGGCGCAGCTCGGCGGGACCGAGGCCGACAGCACGGCCGCTGTGGAGCATCTCGGTCGGGGACACCCGGGCGCCCTGCGCGTAGTGGGCGAGCATGTCCGCGAGCCGGATGAAGGCGGCCTCGCCGTCGGCATCCGCGGCGTGGTGTCGCTCGATCGGCGTGGCGACCGCGGCCGGCAGGCCCCAGCGACGGACGAGGACGCCGCCGACCAGCGCGTGGTCGACGCCGAGCTCGCGGCGCTCCTGATGGATCCGCTCCTCCGGGGTGCGCGCCCCGCGGTGGACCTGCCCGGGATAGCCCGGGTAGGCGTGGATCAGGACGAGCTTGCCGATGTCGTGCAGAAGGCTCGTCACCGTGAGCCGATCGCGGTTCTCGTAGCCCACCTCGGCCGCCACGCGGTCGGCGGCATGCTGGGTGGCGAGGGCGTGCAGGCGGAAGCGCTCGGGCGCCGCATCCCACACGGAGGCCCGCTCGAAGAAGTCGAAGGTGCGAACGCGGTTCGCAAGGGCCTGCACGGTCGCGGGGTTGAGCAGCTCGACCGCGGCGACGGCCGTGTCGACGCGGCCGCGGCCGTCCTCGGAGCGGTTGGCCATCCGCAGGACGGCGATGATCAGCGCGACGTCGGACTCGACGGCAGAGACGATGTCGGCGGTGGCGACGTGGTCCCTGGCAATCACCGCGAGCAGGCGGTTTCGCGACTCGGCCAGGGCCGGGAATGCCTCGAGCGCCTCGAAGGCGAGCGTCAGGCGTCGGCCGTGGCCCTCGTTCTGGTGGCGCTCGGCTGGAGGCGTCGGAGCAGCCGCCTGCTTCGTGGCAGGGTTGACCACACGACGTGTCGCGTTGGTCTTCAGCTTCCTAGCTGCAACGGTGGCCTGCATGCGTATCGATTCCCTTCCTTGGGTTTCGCCGACCTTCCCGGTCGGGGAATTCCGTTCAGGGGCCCTATCGGCATTACGCGCGCCGCGGTTGAGCCCTCGCCTTGAGAGCAATCGCGAGCGCACCGTGCCCGGACGGCGCCGCGAGCGCGCCGCGGCGGCTAGGTCACCCTCGCCAGCGCCCGGTCGATCCGCGCGAGGCTCTCCTCGCGCCCGAGCAAGGCGACGCTCTCGAAGATGCCGGGCGAGACCGTGGTCCCGGTCAGAGCCACCCGCAGAGGCTGGTAGACCTCGCGGGGCTTGCACCCCCGGCGGGCCACCACGTCGCCCAGTGCCGCCTCGATCGCGTCCTGCTCGAAGCGCTCGAGCCCGGCGAGCGCGGCGCGGACGTCGCTGAGCACGCTGCGACCCTGCTCGTTGAGCCACCGCGCACGCGCGGCCGGGTCCTCGACCGGTCCGTCGAAGAGCGGGCCGGCGAGCGGCCAGAAGTCCGCCAGCGTGTGGATCTTCTCCTGGCTGATGCGGACGGCCTGCTCGAGGCCCTCGCGGCCGGTGAACGCTTCCAGCCGACGGGTCAGCTCGGGCAGCGGGAGCGAGCGGATGTAGACGCCGTTCAGCCACTTCAGCTTGACCTCGTCGAAGCGGGCCGGGTTGCGGCTCACCCGCTCGAGCGTGAAGCGCTCGATCAGCTCCTCTGTGGAGAGCACGGTCGCGTCGTCGCCCGCGCCCCAACCGAGCAGTGCGAGGTAGTTGCGCACGGCCTCCGGCAGGTAGCCAGCGTCCCGCAGCTCCTGCACCGAGGCCGCGCCGTGGCGCTTGGATAGCTTCCTGCCGTCGGGGCCGTGCAGAAGCGGCAGATGGGCGTAGCGTGGCAGCGGCGCCTGGCTCAGTCCGACCTCGCGGGCGGCCTCCAGCACGAGCACCTGCTTGGGCGTGTTGGAGACGTGGTCCTCGCCCCGCACGACGTGGGTGATACCGGCGTCGAGGTCGTCGATCGCGACTGCGAAGTTGTAGAGGACCGACCCGTCAGCACGGGCGATGACGGGGTCGTCCATGTGCACGTGCTCGAACGTGGTGGGGCCGCGGACGACGTCGTCGATCACCGTGGCGCCCTCGTCTGGCACCCGCAGCCGGACGGCCCCCTCTGCCTCGGGTCGACCGCGGAAGCCACGCTCGGAGCCGTGCTGGGCCTTGTAGGCCTTCACGTCCTCAGCCGTCGCGCTCGACCGGTACGCATGGCCGGCGTCGAGCAGCGCCTGCAGCGCTTGACGGTGGCGCTCGGAGCGTTCGCTCTGCATGATCGGCCCCTCGTCCCAGTCGAGCTCCAGCCAGCGCAGCGCATCGATGATCTGCTCGACGTTCTCGGGCGTCGAGCGCTCACGGTCGGTGTCCTCGATCCTCAGCACGAGCTGGCCGTCGTCGTGGCGCGCGAGCAGCCAGTTGAACAGCGCGGTGCGCGCCCCGCCGATGTGCAGAGCGCCCGTCGGGGATGGCGCAAAGCGAACCCTCACGACCCGGCAGCCTAGCGGCCGCCTACGTGCGGGTCTCGGCCTCGTCGCCCGACCGACGTCCTGGCTCGCAGTTCGCCGCCGCGGCGGCGAACCCTAAATCGGCCGCGTGCTGATCGGCGCCCACGTCTCCCCCGCCGGCGGCCTCGCCAAGGCCGTCGAGCGTGGCGAGCAGCGCGGCTGCCGGGCGATCCAGATCTTCAACCAGTCGCCCGCGGATGTGGCGGGCGACGCGTCTATCGCGACGAGGACGTCGCCGCCTTTCGGGAGGCGATGGCGGGCAGCCCGATCGACGCGGTCCTGATCCATGCCGTGTACCTGCTCAACTGCGCCAGCGAGGACGCCGACATCCGCGCCAAATCGCTTGCCTCGCTGACCAACTCGCTGCGCGTGGGTCAGCAGATCGGGCGCTCGCGGGGTCGTCCTGCACCCCGGCTCGGCGAAGACGGGGGCGGTCGATGCGCGCTGCGACGAGCCGCGGCGACGATCGCCGCGGCGCTCGCAGGACAGCGAGGGCTGTCAGCTGCATCTGGAGAACACCGCCGGCGCCGGCGGAACCCTCGGCCGCTCCCTGGAGGAGCTGGCGCAGCTGCTCGAGGCCGCCGGCGGCGACGAGCGCCTCGGCGTGTGCCTGGACTCCTGCCACCTGCTCGCCTCGGGCTATGACATCCGCACGCCAGCCGGCATGGACACCGTCGTGCGCCGCTCGCGGCGCCTGCTCGGCCGCGGGCGCGTGCGCTCGCTGCACCTGAACGACTCCCAGACCCCGCTCGGCTCCAACCGCGACCGCCACGCGAACGTCGGCGCGGGCGAGCTGGGCGACGCGGGCTGCGCGCGTTCCTGTCGGCGCCCGGCCTGCAGCGCCTGCCCTGCGTGCTCGAGACGCCCGGCGAGAACGCGCGAGGGCCCGACCGCGAGGAAGTCGAGCTCGCGATGACGAGCTGCGCGAGCGGGGCGCGCACGCTGGCGCGCCGGCGCTCCGCTGAGCGCGCGTCGGCCGGCGCGGCGCAGGCCGGCAGCGGCGCGCAGCGCCGAGCGCGTGCTCGAGCTCGGCGCGCAGCGTCGGCGTGTGCTGCACGCGGTACGCGCTGCCGAGGCGAAGCCGGCGCGTCGCCCGGCGCTCGTCTCCAGCTCGATCCAGATCTCGGCCGCGCCGGGAAAGTCCTCGATCGTCTGCTTGAGCTCGTCGATCGCGCCCGCGTGAGAGGCCGCGGCCGGCACGCGCAGGCGCACGGGCTCGGACTGCGCTCTGGCCGTGCGGGCGGCCGCCTGCGGCCTGCGCGCGGGCTCGCTCGATCTCCTCGGCGGAGGGATCGAACTCCTCCACGCCCTGCACCACCAGGCACGTCTTGCCGGCTTCCTTGTGGTCGACCCGGCCCTTCACGATCACCACCTCGGTCGACGCGCCAGCGCCGCCTCGTGCTCGGCCAGCGCCTTGCCGAACACGAGCATCTCGACCGCGCCCCCGAGGTCGTCGAGGGTGGCGAACATCATGTGGTCGCCGTTGCGCGTACGGATCCGCTTGGTCTCCGTGATGATGCCGCCGACCGTCACCCAGTCCTTGTCGCGGCGGTCCGCGAGGGCCGCGAGCGGGCAGTCGACGCGCGCGCGCAGCGCCTCGCGCAGCGGCTTGAGCGGGTGGGCCGAGACGAACAGGCCGATCGCCTCCTTCTCGGCGGCGAGCAGCTCTGCCTGGTCGAACTCCTCGGTCGGGATCGGCGGGTGCATCTGGCCGCCGAAGCGGCCGCGCCGCGCGGGGTCGCCGCCCGCGTCGGCGGCGCCGGCTGTTCCTGCAGGTCGAAGATCGAGCCCTGCCCGATCAGCGCGTCCTGCTGGGTCTTCTGACCTGTCGCCTGCGCCTGCTCGAGCACCGCGAGCATGCCCTTGCGGGTGGCGCCGGTCGAGCCGAGGGCGCCGCACTTGATCAGCGCCTCGATCGCCTTCTTGTTGACCGCGCGGCTGTCCACCCGCTCGCAGAAGTCCCACAGCGAGGTGAACTCGCCGCCCTCCGCGCGGGCGCGCTTGATCGCCTCGACGGCCTGGTAGCCGACGCCCTTGACGGCGTCGAGGCCGAAGCGGATGTTGCCGACCATGCTCTTCGAGCTCGGTGCCCCGACCGTGAACTCGTGGTCTGAGAGGTTCACGTCGGGCGGCAGGATCTCGATTCCCATCTCCTCGCAGCGGGCCACGAAGAACGGAACCTTGTCCTTCGTCGACATCACCGAGGAGATCAGCGCCGCCATGTACTCGGCCGGGTAGTTGGCCTTCAGCCAGGCCGTCCGGTAGGCGATCAGCCCGTAACAGGCGGCGTGGGACTTGTTGAACGAGTAGTCGGCTGACTTTTCGTTCGTCTGCCAAAGGAACTCGATCACCTCGGCGTTCGTGCCCGAGGCGCGGCAGCCCTCGACGAACTCCGGCTTCAGCGCGGCCATCGCGGCGCGGTTCTTCTTGCCGATCGCCTTGCGCAGGTCGTCTGCCTTGGCGCCCGAGAAGCCGGCGAGCTCCTTGGAGATCTGCATCGCCTGCTCCTGGTACAGGATCACGCCCTTGGAGGACTCGAGGATCTGGCGCAGGCGCTCGTCCGGGTAGGACGATCGCGCTCGGGTTGTGCTTGCCCCTGGCGTACACCGGGATCTGGTCCATCGCGCCCGGCCGGTACAGCGCGTTGAGCGCGACGAGGTCGTTGAACTCGTCCGGGCGGACCTTCTTCAGCGCCTCGCGCATGCCCTCGGACTCGAACTGGAAGACGCCCGTCGAGTCGCCCCGGGCGAGCATCTCGTAGGTGGCGGCGTCGTCGAGCGGCAGCGTCGTCATGTCGGGGCGCTCGCCCGTCGAGCGCTCGATGATGTCGAGCGCGTCCTCGATCACGTCGAGGTTGCGCAGGCCGAGGAAGTCCATCTTCAAGCAGGCCGATCTCCTCGATCGGCTTCATCGAGAACTGCGTCACCATGCGGAAGACGCGCTCGCCGTTCTCGTCCGTGCCGGCGTCGGCCAGCTGCAGGGGCACGATGTCGGTGAGCGGCCGGTCGGCGATCACGACGGCGGCGGCGTGGATCGAGGAGTTGCGGACGATCCCCTCGAGGCCCTGGGCGACGTCGATGATCTGGCGCGCGTCGGGCTCCTCGTCGCAGGCCTTGCGCAGCGGCTGGCCCGTCTTCATGCAGTCCTCGAAGGACGGCGCGCGGCCCATGATCGGATCCGGGATCAGCTTCGCCAGCCGGTCACCCGTGCCGTAGTCGAAGCCGAGCACGCGGGCGGCGTCGCGGGTCGCCGCGCGCGGGAACATCTTGCCGAACGTGACGATCTGGGCGACCGACTCGCGCCCGTACTTCTCGGTCACATAGCGCATCACCCGCTCGCGGCCGCGCACCGAGAAGTCGATGTCGATGTCCGGCATCGACACGCGCTCGGGGTTCAGGAAGCGCTCGAACAGCAGGTCGTAGCGAAGCGGGTCGACGTCGGTGATCGAGAGGCAGTAGGACGACGAGCGAGCCCGCCGCCGAGCCGCGGCCCGGGCCGACGGCGATCCCGCTCTCCTTGGCGTAGCGGACGAAGTCCCAGACGATCAGGAAGTACGCGTTGAAGCCCATCCGGTCGATCACGTCGAGCTCCATCTCCATCCGCTCGACGGCCTCGGCGGGCGGCGGGTCGCCGTAGCGAGCCCGCAGGCCCCGCTCGACCTGCGCCCGCAGGTAGTCCCGCTCGGGCGAGCCGTCCGGGGTCTGGTAGCTCGGGATCAGCTGCTTGCCGAGCTCGAGCTCGACCTCGCAGCGCTCGGCGATCTCGAGTGTGCTCGCGATCGCCTCCGGCCACTGCGCGAACGCTCCCGCCATCTCGGCGCTGTCGCGGAGGTAGAACTCGTTCGTGTCGAACGTCAGCTTGGGCGCTGCGATCGTGCTCTTGGTCTG
This sequence comes from uncultured Solirubrobacteraceae bacterium, assembly GCA_963743505.1. Lineage (GTDB taxonomy): Bacteria > Actinomycetota > Thermoleophilia > Solirubrobacterales > Solirubrobacteraceae > Palsa-744. Next base: position 574,325 of record CAVUPZ010000001.1, read on the forward strand.
CACGCAAAGCAGCGCCGTGTGGTGCTCGTAGTCCTCGCGGCGCAGGTAGTGGACGTCACCGGTGCCGACGAGGCTGCCCCCGACCTCGCGGGCGATGCGGACGATCCCCTCGTTGCACTTCTCCTGCGCCGAGAGGCCGTTCTTCTGGACCTCGAAGTAGAGGTTCTCCCGCCCGAAGATCCCCAGCAGCTCGTCGATGTGGGCGCGGGCGTCCCCGGGGCGGTCGGCGAGCAGGCGCTGGCAGAACCGGGACGCGAGGCAGCCGCTGAGCGCGATCACACCCTCGGCGTGCCGCTCGACCTGAGCGAGATCGACCGTCGGCTTGCCCCGCTGCAGACCCTCGAGGAAGCCGGCGGAGGACAGCTTGACAAGGTTGCGATAGCCGGCGTCGTTGCTCGCCAGCAGCGTCAGGTGGTTGCGCTCCCCCCGTCCGGGGCTCCTCGCCTCATGGTCCTCGACGAGATAGATCTCGCAGCCGATGATCGGCTTGACGCCGTGCTTCCTGCAGGCCTTGTAGAGCTCGACCGCCCCGTTCATCACGCCGTGGTCCGTCAGCCCCAGCGCCGGCTGGCCGAACTCCGCGGCTCGCTTCGCGAGATCCTCGATCCGGCACGCGCCGTCGAGCAGCGAGTACTCGGAATGCACGTGCAGGTGTGCGCAGGAGGAGGGGCTCACTGGCTCTGCATGCTAGGTGCCGCGGCGGCGGCGCTCAGGCGCCCCGTCGCTGTTTGCGACGCTTGCGCCAGCGACCGATCAGGGACATGCTGTGCTTGTGCGGCACCCGCTTGACGGGGGGCCGGACCACGCTCGGCGGGGGTGGCGGGCTCGCCGCCGCGCGTGCCCGCAAGCGCTCCACCGCGGCCGCCAGCGCCTCCGCCATCTCCTCGCCCCGCTCGACGCCGGGCGCGAGCCCGGGCTCCCCCACGTCGGGCACCGGCTCGGGCGCCACCTGCGCGACGGGCTGCTCGTTTGCGTCGGTCGCGGCCGCCGGGGCGGCCGGCGCGGGCGCAGGTGGGGGCGCGGGCGCAGGCGGGGGCGCGACGGCAGGCGGGAACGTGGCGGCAGGTGGGGGCGCCAGTGGCGGCGCGGGGACGGCCCGCTCTGTCGCGATCAGCTCACCGAGGCGGGTGACGACCACTCGGATCTCGCCCACGAGCTCGTGCATGCGGGTGTGGCCCGCGACGATCGCCGCGAGCAGCCGCTCGGAGCGCTCGCGTGCATCGCGTTCGGCGCGCAGGTCCCCCTGGAGCTCGTCCACCCGTCCTTCGATCTGCGCCAGGCGCAGCAGCACGTCCTCCTCGGCTCGGCGCGACGCGGCCCGCTCACCGGCCGCCTGCTGCTCGGCCTCGGCGACCTGGCGCCGGAGAGCCTCCACGCGCCCCTCAAGCTCGGCGACCTCGCGCTCGCTTGCGTGCAGCCGCGCTGCGAGCTGCTCGACGTCGCCACGGTGCCCGCGGTCCAGCCCGGTCAACCGCTCCTCGGCCTCGACCCGCAGCTGCTGCTCGGCGTACTCGCGCTGCTTCACCCTGCGCAGCTCGTGTTCGCGCTCGAGCGCGACCGTCCGCTCGGCCTCCAGCAGCTCGGCGAGCCGCGTGCGCTCGGCGTCGGCCTCCTCCAGCCGCCGCTGCAGGCTGAGGACGTGGCGCTCGAGCGTCTCCACCGTCGCTTCCGCGGCCTCCGCCCGGCGCACGAGTGCGCCCTCGCCGGCCTCCGCCGCCCGTAGGGCACGACGCTCGGCGAGCAGGTCTCCCTCGATCCGCCGCCCGGGACCCTCGGGGCCGGGGCCGGAACCTGCGCCACCCTGCCCGCCCGGGGTCTCGTTCTCCTCCACCGTCACAGCTCAGAAGTTAGGGCCGCGGGCGGACGTCTCGCGGCCTCATGTGATCCCGAGGAAACTGTACGGCTCAGCGCGCATCGCTGTCCGGCGTCACCCGGCCGGGGCCCGTGTTGTGCAGGCGCCATGCCATGCGCGACTGCAGCGACCACAGCTCGATGAAGCCCGGCGACGCGGTCTGGGAGAACAGCCCCCCCGACTGTGCGAACGACGCGAGCGCGGCGTCGTAGACGGCGTTCGGCGAGCTGCGCGTGAGGACCCGGGCGTGGCCCTTGTACAGCTTCACCGAGACGGTCCCCGTGACCCTCTCGTTGACCCGCAGCATGTAGGCGTCGAGATCCTCGCGCAAGGGCTCCCACCACAGCCCGGCGTAGACGAGGAACGCCCACTGGCGCTCGAGCTGCGGCTTGAACTGGTTCTGGTGGATCGTGCACACCAGACGCTCGAGATCCTCGTGCGCGGTCAGGATGATCGCGGCGGCGGGCGCCTCGTAGATGTCGCGCACCTTCAAGCCGACGATGCGGTCCTCGATGTGGTCGATGATGCCGATCCCGTGGCGGGCGCCGATCGCGGCGGTCCGTTCGATCAGCTCCACGAGGCCCAGACGCTCGCCGTTCAGGGCCACCGGCACGCCGGCCTCGAAGGTCAGCTCCACGTGTTCGGCCCGATCCGGCGCCTCCTCCGGGCGGGTGACGAGCTGGAACACGTCGTCCTCGGGGGCGTGGCCGAGATCCTCAATCCAGCGTCCCTCCGACGAGCGGCCCCAGAGGTTGTCGTCGATCGAGTACGGGGCCTGGTCCTCCGTGCCCTGGCCGGGGTGGGTCTTGACCGGGATGCCGTGCTCGCGCGCGTAGGCGATCTCCTCCTCGCGCCCCATCTGCCAGGAGCGCACGGGCGCGATCACCTTCAGCTCCGGCGCCAGCGTCGCCACCGTCGCCTCGATCCGAACCTGGTCGTTGCCCTTGCCCGTGCAGCCATGGGCGATCGTGTCGCAGCCGCTCGCGCGGGCCTGTTCGACGGCGAGCTTGGCGATCAGTGGCCGGCCCAGTGCCGTGAACAGCGGGTAGCCGCCCCCGTAGACCGCGTTCGCGCGGATCGCCGGCAGCAGGTAGTGGCGGGCGAACTCCTCGCGCGCGTCGACGATGTGGCAGTCGAGCGCCCCGAGCCGCAGCGCCTTGTCCCTGATCACCCCGTAGTCCTCGCCCGGTTGGCCGAGATCGACCGTCAGGCACACGACCTCCGCCCCGTACTCGTCCTGAATCCACTTGAGCATCACGCTCGTGTCCAGGCCGCCGGAGTACAGCAGCAGCACGCGGGAGACCTCGTCGGGGTCCGCCTCGTAGGAGGCGGTGCGGATCGACTCTGGTCCGGGGCCGCTCATGGTCGGGGAAGGCTACCCCGCGGGGCCTCGGCCGGGACGCCGCCGCCGCGGCCGCTGCGCTCGGGCGCACGGCTGCGTTCCATCAACGGGTACGCCGCCCCGCCCTCGCCGAAGCCAAGCTTGGCGTAGAGACCCTGGGCGTCGGCGGTGTGGAGCATCCACCGCACCGGCCAGCGAGGCCCCCCTTCGACCATCTCGCGCACCAGCTCGAGCCCCAGCCCCCGTCCCCGGTAGGGCTCGAGCACGTAGACGTCGGCGAGGTAGGCGAGCGTGACGCCATCGGAGATCGCCCGGGCGAAGCCGACCAGCTCGCCGTCTCGGTAGAGGCCCAGCACGCGCTGGGAGCTCGCAATCGTCTGCTCGACGAGGGCCATGGTGCGGCCGCGGCCCCAGTAGGAGCGGCCGCTGATGTAGGCGTGGACGGCCGTGGCGTCGATCCGCGTACGGTCGTCGTCCAGCTCGAAGCCCTCGCCCAGCTGCCGCCGCACCGCTCAGCCCTCCAGGGCCGCGGCCAGACGACCGAGCGCGTCCTGGACCTCGGCGGGACCGATCGTCAGGGGCGGCAGCAGCCGTACCGTGCTGGGGCCGGTGGCGTTCAGGACGAGCCGCTCGCGCAGCAGCGCCCGCCTGACGACGGTTGGAGCGGCCACGTCGAGCTCGCACGCCAGCATCAGGCCGCGACCGCGGACCTCGCGCACCTGGGGCAGCCGCTCGAGGCCCGCAGCCAGCAGCTCGCCGTTCGTCCGCACGCCCTGGAGCAGGTCGGCGTCGTCGGTCAGCTCGAGGGCGGCAAGCGCAGCCGAGGCGACGACGGGTCCACCGGCGAACGTGGAGCCGTGGTCGCCGGCTACGAGCACGTCCGCGAGCCGCTCCCCGGTCACGAGGGCGCCGATCGGCAGGCCGCCGCCGAGCGCCTTCGCGACGGTGATCGCATCGGGGCACACGCCAGTCTGCTCGTACGCCCACAGGCTCCCGGTGCGCCCCATCCCACACTGGATCTCGTCGAAGATCAGGGCCGCGCCATGGTCGTCGCACGCCGTTCTGGCGGCGAGTAGCAGCTCCTGCGTCAGGACGTGTACGCCCGACTCCCCCTGGATCGGCTCGACCAGCACCGCCGCGGTGCTCCCGTCGACCGCGCCCGCCAGCTGTCCCGCGTCCGGCGGCACAGCCCGAAAGCCCGGCACAAGGGGCGCGAAGGGCGCCTGCTTGGCCTCCTGCGGCGTGGCCGACAGGGCCCCGAAGGTGCGGCCGTGGAAGGCCCCATGGACGACGATGACATCGCCACCCGGGCGAGCCTTGCGGGCCAGCTTGATCGACGCCTCGACCGCCTCGGCGCCGGAGTTGCAGAGGAACACCTTCCCGCCCAGGCTGGCCGCGGACAGACGCGCGGCGAGGCGCATCGCGGGCTCGGTGTAGAAGAGGTTGCTGACGTGCATCAGCGTCCCCGCCTGCTCGCACACGGCCGCCACGATGCGCGGGTGGCAGTGGCCGAGGTTCGTGACCGAGATCCCGCTCAGGAAGTCGAGGTACTCGTTGCCCTCGTCGTCCCACAGACGGAACCCCTCACCCCGCACGAACTCGACCGGCGCGCGGGCGTAGGTGGCGATGACGCTGGCCTGCTCCAGCCGCTGCAGCTGTGCGAGGCTCACCCGATCGTCCCGTGGCGTCTCATGGTGCGGCCTCGATCTTGGTGCCGATCCCGGCGTCCGTGAACAGCTCGAGCAGCAGCGAGTGGGCGATTCGACCGTCGAGGATGTGGGCCGCGCTGACGCCTGCGTCGATCGCGTCGACGCACGCCTCGAGCTTCGGGCGCATCCCGCCCTGCAGCGCCGCCAGCTCCCGGCGCACCCGCTCCGCGCTCGCCTGTCCGATCAGGCTCTCCGGCTGGTCGGGGTCGGCGAGCCACCCGGCGACGTCGGTGAGGAAGATCACCTTGTAGGCGCCGAGCGCTCCGGCCACAGCGCCCGCCGCCTCGTCGGCGTTGACATTGTAGGAGCGCCCCTCGCGGTCGGCCCCGACGGAGGCGATCACCGGTATGTAGTCGCTCGCCACGTGCTCGATCACGCCCGTGTCGACGCGCTCGACCCGTCCCACGAAGCCGATGTCCTGCCCCCCGGGGGCGCTCCGGCGGGCGACCCGGAAGAGCGTGCCGTCGTCGCCGCAGAGGCCGACGGCGGGCTGTCCGTGGCGGCTCAGCCGCAGGACGATCTCCTTGTTGACCTTGCCGACCAGGACCATCTTGGCCACCTCGACGGTCTCGGCGTCGGACACCCGCAGCCCGTCCACGAACTCGACCGGCAGTCCGAGGCGCTCCATGTAGGCGGTTATCTCCGGACCGCCGCCGTGGACCACGATCGGGCTCAGCCCGACGTACTTCAGCAGCACGACGTCGCGCGCGAACTCCTCTCGCAGCGCCTCGTCCTCCATCGCCGCGCCGCCGTACTTGATCACGACCGTCTTGCCGTGGAACTCCCGGATGTAGGGGAGCGCCTCGAGCAGGGTCCCTACGTCGCGCACGGCTCACCTCCCCCCCACGGGCGGCGACATGCGGCCCGCGGCGTCGGACGAGCGGGTGGGGGGGCGTTCATGTCGTGTAGTCGGCGTTGATGGATACGTACTCGTGGGAGAGGTCGGAGAAGAAGACCTCCGTCTCGGCCCCCTCGCCGGGCAGGCCGATCTCGTACTCGACCTCCGCGACCTGGACAGCCCGCGCGAGCGCCTCCCCGTCGTGGGGGATCGCCGTGCCACCCGCGCAGACCGCGATCCCCTCGATCGCGACGTCGAGCGCCAGCGGGTCGGTCCCGGCCATGGCGGCCCCGGCGGCTTGGACGATCCGGCCCCAGTTGGGGTCGCCCCCGTGCAGGGCGGCCTTCACGAGGGGGGAGTTGGCCACCGCCCTCGCGACGGCCTCGACGTGCTCGTCGTGGCCGCCGCGGACGAGCACGCGCGCGCAGCGGGCCGCTCCCTCGCCGTCGGCGACGAGCATCACGGCGAGCTGGCGCAGGAGCGCGTCGAGCGCCTCGCCGAGCCGCAGCTCGTCCTCGCTCTCGCTGGCGATCCGTACGCCGCTCGCACCTGAGCAGAGCAGCACGGCCGTGTCGTTGGTCGACAGCTGGCCGTCGACGGAGACGCGATCGAACGAGCGCTTCACGCAGACGCCCAGCAGCAGGTCGGCGGTGTCCGGCGCCAGCTCGGCATCGGTCTCCACGAAGCAGAGCATCGTCGCGAAGCGGGGCGAGATCATCCCCGCCCCCTTGCACTGGGCGCTCAGGCGCACCGTCCCGGAAGGCAGCTCCACGCCGAGGTTGGCCCGCTTCTCGAACGCGTCGGTCGTCTGGATCGCCCGCTGGAAGTCCCCGTCGCCGTCGCCCCGCAGCAGCGGCCGGGCCTCGAGGATGCCGCGCAGGACCGCGTCGACCGGCAGCAGCTGGCTGATTCCCCCGGTCGAGGCGAGCAGCACCTCGGCAGGGTCGACGCCCGCGGCGAGCGCCGCCGCCCCCTGCGTGCGGGCGGCATCGTCGAGCCCTCGCCTGCCGGTCGCCGCGTTCGCGCAGCCGGAGTTGGCGAGCACGACCCGTAGCGAGCCGAGGCGGCAGCGCTCGCGGCTCACGAGCACGGGCGCCGCCGCGGTCCCCGAGCTCGTGAAGCGGGCCGCGCTGCTCCCGCGCTCGCCGTCGCACACGAGCAGACCGACGTCGTGGTTGCCACTCGGCTTGATCCCGGCCGCGACGCCGGCGGCGCGAAAGCCGGCGGGCAGGCCGGCGTCGAGCCCGAGCTCGCGCACGTGGGCGGGCGCGACCACCCAGCGGGAGCGGAAGAACGGCCTCGCCGGTGCCGCCGCGGCGCTCACCCGATCCCCTCCCTCTCGGGGCGTCCGAACATCAGGTTGAGGTTCTGGATCGCCTGTGAGGATGTCCCCTTCCAGAGGTTGTCGATCGCCGAGAACAGCAGCACCTTGCCGGTGTGGGGATCGCTCGCGACGAAGATCCGGCAGAAGTTGGTCTCCCGCACCTCACGCACGCCCGGCGGCACGTCGACCAGCTCCACGAAAGGCTCCGCGGCGTAGGCCTCAGCGAACATCCCGGCCAGCTCCTCCCCGTCGAGGGGCCGCGTGGGGGTCACGTAGCAGCTCGCCATCTCGCCCTGGTCGAGCGGCACGAGGTGGGCCTGGAACTGCACCCGCGGGTCGGGGTGCGTGGCATCCAGGAACACGAGCTGCTCCTCGATCTCGGGCGTGTGACGGTGGGATGCCACCTTGTACGGGAGGATGTTCTCCCCGGCCATCGACAGGTGGGTCGTCTCGTCGAAGGCCCGGCCCGCGCCCGAGATCCCCTGCTTCGCGTCGATCACCACGTCGGCGATCAGGCCGGCCCGGGCGAGCGGGGCGAGCGCCAGCAGCGACGCGGTCGGATAACAGCCGGGGTTCGCCACGATCCCGGCCCCTGCGATCTCCTCCCGGTGCAGCTCGGTGAGCCCGTAGACGGCGTCGGCCAGCAGCTCGGGCCGGGCGTGCCTGCCGTACCAGCGCTCGTACGTGGCCAGCGAGGAGAGGCGGAAGTCGGCGCTGAGGTCGACGACGCGGGCACCGAGTTCCCGCAGCGTGGCGACCGTCGGCGCGGCGGCGGCGTGCGGGTACGCCACGATCGCCGCGTCGAGCCCCTCCCAGCGCTCCGGTGCGAGCTCCTCGACGGTCAGCGGCACGCGGTAGCGCGGGTACAGCTCCTGCAGCGGCCGTCCCAGCTCCGAGCGGCCGGTCACGCCGACGAGCTCGAAGCCGGGGTGCCGCCAGAGCAGATATGCCGCGAGCGCGCCGGCGAAGCCGGTGGCGCCCGCCACGAGCACCCTGGCGGCCCCGTCCTCGAGCGGCTGGCTGCTCGCGTCAGTTGCCACGCAGCTCACCTCCGAGCTCGGCGAGGGCCTGCACGACCCGCTTGCGCACCGGCGCGATGTCCTCGTCGGTGAGCGTGCGGTCGGGCGCCCTGAACGACAGCGCGAGGGCGAGCGAGCGACGTCCCTCCCCGACCTGCTCGCCCGTGTAGACGTCGAACACGCGGACATGCTCGAGCCCTTCGCCGGCCGCCCCGCGTACACGCTCGAGGACCTCCGCCGCGGACACCGCTGCCGGCAGCATGACCGCCAGGTCCTGGCGCAGCGACGGGAACGACGCGAACGCCTGGAACGCCACCACCTCCGGGGCGAGCTCGGCCAGCCTGCCGAGGTCGACGGCGAAGGTGGCGCTCCGCTCGAGGTCCCAGGAGCCGGCCACCAGCGGATGGACCTCGCCGAGGAACCCGAGCAGGACGTCCTCGCCCGCGATCACGGCCGCGCTGCGGCCCGGGTGCAGGAAGGGCCAGGTCCGCGGCTCGGCCCGCCAGGGCACGTGGAAGCACTCGAGCAGCCCGTCGAGGAGCGCCTTGACCGAGAAGAAGTCGGCCCCGGCCTGCTCGCCCCGCCACGAGGGCGGCGCCAGCGACCCGCTCACGAGGACACCGAGGGCGTGGTGCTCCTCGGCCAGCGCGGCGGGCCCGCCGTCGCCGGCGCGGTAGACGGTTCCCGACTCGAAGATCGCCACGTCGGGGCCGTTGCGGAAGACGTTGTGGCGAGCCGCGTCGAGCAGCGAGCCGAGGAGCGTCGGGCGCAGGATCGACTGGCTGTCGGAGAGGGGGTTCTCGACCGCCACCACCCTGCGCATCCGATCCTCGGGGGGCAGCCGCAGCCGGTCCAGCAGGGCGGGCTCGGTGAAGCTCCAGCCGATGATCTCGTGCAGGCCGCGCCCGACCATCGCATCCTCGGCCCGGCGGCGCACCCGTTGGGGGTGGCTGAGCCGTCCGGCCGCACCCCGCCGGGCGGGCAAGGTCGCCGGCAGCCGCTCGAGCCCGTCGATACGGGCGACCTCCTCGATCAGGTCCACCTCCCGCGTCACGTCCACCCGGCGCAGCGGCGGCACCCTGACCTTGAGCCCATCCACGGTCGGAGCCGTGTCGAAGTCGAGCGCCTCGAGGATCTGCGCCTGACGCTCACGGGGCACTTCGACGCCCAGGATCGCCTCCACGCGGGCCTCCCGCAGCCTGATCACGGCGGGCGGCGGGGGTGGCTCGCCGACGTCGATCGTGCCCGGGGCGAGGGTCGCCCCGCACAGCTCCACCATCAGCCCCGCCGCGACGGCCTGGGCGTGGGCGCACTGCTCGGGCGCCAGCCCCTTCTCGAAGCGCGAGGAGGCCTCGCTGCGCAGCCCGAGGGCCCACGAGGTGCGGTGGATGTTCGGGCCGTTCCAACTCGCCACCTCGAGCAGCACGCGCGTCGTGTCCGGCTCCACCTCCGAGCGCGCGCCGCCCATCACGCCCGCGATCGACGTCGGCCCGTCGGCGTCCTCGATCACGACCATGTCCTCGTCGAGCGTGCGTGTCTGGCCGTCGAGCGTCTCCACGTGCTCGCCGGGGAGGGCGCGGCGCACCTGCAGACGGGCACCCGCCACGCGGTCGAGGTCGAACGCATGCAGCGGCTGTCCGGTGACGAGCATGACGTAGTTGGTGATATCGACGACGTTGTTGATCGGGCGCTGTCCGGCCGCGGCGAGCCGCGCCCGCAACCACAGCGGCGACGGTCCGATCGTGACGTCCTCGAACACGCGGGCGGTGAAGCGGGGACACAGGTCGGGACAGGCGACCGTGACGCTCACCCCCGCAACCGGCCCCTCCGTGCCGGGATCCTCGAGCCACGGCGCCGGGGCGAGGTCCGCCCCGGTCGCGGCGTGGAGCTCGCGGGCGACGCCATAGACGCCGAGGCAGTCCGGACGGTTCGGGGTGATCTCGAGCTCGAGCACGTCGACCGCGATCGCCAGCACCTCGGAGAGCGGCGTGCCCGCCGCGAACTCGGCGTCCGGGGTGAGGTCGTCGAGCACGAGGATGCCTCTTTCACCGTCCGTCCCGGCGTCGAGCTCGAGCTCGCTCGCCGAGAGGATCATCCCTTCTGAGAGGACGCCCCGCAGCGTGGCGGCCTCGAGCCGGCGCCCGTCGGGCATCAGGGCGCCCGGGCGGGCGACGGCGACGGTCTGCCCGGCTGCGACGTTTGGAGCCCCGCAGACGATGGTCGCCGCGCCGTCCTCGCCCAGGTCGACCGTGCACACCTTCAGACGGTCCGCGTTCGGGTGCTGCTCGGCCGCGAGCACCCTGCCCACGACGAAGTGCTCGACCGCCGCCACGCCCCGGCGCAGAACGGACTCGACCTTCGTGCCGGTCATCGTCAGGCGCTCCTCGACCTGCCGCGTGTCCAACGCCGGATCGCAGTATTCGCGCAGCCAGGGAAGCGGGACCTTCATCTCAGAACTGCTCCAGGAAGCGCAGGTCGTTCTCGAGCAGGAGGCGCAGGTCGGGGATCCCGTGCCTGAGCATCGCGATCCGCTCGACGCCGAGGCCCCAGGCGAAGCCCTGCACCTTCTCAGGGTCGTAGCCGGGGGCGTTGGCCGCGGTCGTGGGGATATGGGCGTACAGGTTCGGGTCCACCTCGCCGGCCCCGAGGACCTCGAGCCAACCCTCCCCCTTGCACAGGTGGCAGCGGGCGCCGTCGGAGAGGAAGCCGCTGCCGTGGCAGTTGAAGCACGACACGTCGACCTCGACGCTCGGCTCCGTGAAGGGGAAGTAGTGCGGCCGCAGGCGCACGTCGCGCTCGGGCCCGAAGACGGCACGGGCGAACTCGAGCAGGGTCCCCTTGAGGTCGGCCAGGGTGATGTCCTCGTCGACCGCGAGCCCCTCGATCTGGTGGAACTGGGGCGTATGGGTGGCGTCGGAGTCCGGCCGGTAGACACGCCCGGGGATCACGACGTAGAGCGGCGGCGGATGGGTCTCCATCGCCCGGACCTGCATCGGCGAGGTGTGCGTGCGCAGGACCGTCTGATCGGAGACGTAGAAGGTGTCGGTGCGGGCTCGCGCGGGGTGGGTGGGGCTGTGGTTGAGGGCGTCGAAGTTGTAGTGGACCGTCTCGACCTCGGGCCCTTCCATGACCGTGAAGCCGAGACCGAGGAAGATGTCTTCGAGCTCCCTGCGCGTGCTCGTGAGGACGTGCAGGCGGCCCAGCGCCTGGGGGGGCGCGCCGGGCAGGGTGACATCGACGGCGTCGCGCTCGATCCCCCGCTCGAGCTCCACCGCGGCGAGCTCCTGTGCGCGGGACGCGATCAGCGCCTCGAGCGCCTGTCGGGCCTGGTTGGCCGCCTTGCCCACCTGTGCGCGCTGGGCCGGCTCGAGCTCGGCGACGCCGCGCAGCAGCCGTGGCAGCTCCGCCTTGCGGCCGAGGTAGCGCACGCGGAGCTCCTCGAGCTCCTCGCTCGATCCGGCCGCGGCGATCGCGGCCTCGCCCTCGGCGCGCAGCTGCTCGACGCGTTCGATCATGACGCCGGGACCCTAGATGGTCGGCGGGTCATCTCGTACAGAGCCACGGTCGCGGCCATCGCCGCGTTCAGCGACGCGGACGCGATCGGGATGCGCGCGGCCTTCTCGCAGGCTGACACCACAGCCGCGGGAAGACCCTCCCGCTCGGACCCGACGAGCAGTGTCAAAGGCCGCTCCTGGTCCCCGCCCGGACCGCGCAGCGGCTCCCCGCCCGCCGCCACGAGCGCGATCAGCTCGCCCGGCAGCGACGCCACGTCGGCGACCCGCGCGAGCGGGACCGCGAAGATCGCCCCCATGCTCGCCCGCACGGCCTTCGGCGCATGCGGATCGGCACAGCCTGGACCGAGCGCGACGCTCGTGGCGCCGAACGCCTCGGCCGAGCGCAGGATCGCGCCGACGTTGCCGGGGTCGGAGACGCCGTGCAGGTACACGCACAGGGGCCCGAGCGGGGGACCCCAGCGCTGCTCGTAGACGGCCAGCACGCGCGTGCCGGACCCGAGCGTGGACACGCTCGCGAGCGCCGGCGCGGCGACGTCGTGAAAGCCCGCCTCGCCGAGGCCGCTGCCCGCGACACGGAAGCCGGCGAGGGCGGGACGCCCGGCCCGCGCGGCGGCCTCGATCAGGTCCTCGCCCTCCGCGACGAAGCGTCCCGCCCGCTCGCGCTCGCGCTTGGCGTGCAGGCGCCGCACGGCCTTCAGGCGGGGATTGTGGTGGGAGGCGATCTGGGTCATTCGTTGCTCGTCCGTTGTGCTCGTATGGAAAAGAAAAAGGGCGCCGTTCCTCGAGAGGAGCGACGCCCGGGAGGCTGTCGATGTCGATTGCCGGTCCCCGCCGGCGGAGCGGGTCAGGCAGCCGACGCCTCGCGGGCGACCTCGGCGAAACGTCGGAACGTGTCGGCGTCGCGGACGGCGATGTCCGCGAGGATCTTGCGGTCGAGCTCGACTCCGGCCAGCGTGAGCCCGTGCATGAACTGCGAGTAGCTCATCCCGTTGACCCGGGCCGCGGCGTTGATGCGGGTGATCCACAGCCGACGGAAGTCCCGCTTGCGGTTGCGCCGGTCGCGGTAGGCGTAGGCGTCCGCCTTCAGCAGCGCCTCCTTGGCCCGCTTGTAGTTCGAGTGCGCCTCTCCGCGGAAGCCCTTCGTGAGCTCGAGCGTCGCGCGGCGCTTCTTGCGCGCGTTGACCGATCGCTTGACCCGGGTCACTTGCTGCCCACCCCGAGCATCCGCTTCACACGGGGCACGTCGTCCTCGTGGAGCATCTTCGGCCGGCCCAGCGCCCGCTTCTTTTTCGGCGACTTCTTCTCGAGGATGTGGCTCGTGAACGGGTGCCTGGCGCGGACCTTGCCGCTGCCGGTCACTTTGAAGCGCTTCTTGGCGCCCGAATGGGTCTTCATCTTCGGCATCAGCTTGAGCCGGTGATTATGACACGGGCGTGCCCGCGGCCGGGGTCCCGGCGTCCGCGGGAGCCGCCTGGACGGCCGCGCCGTCGCGCTCGGCGGAGCGCTCGGCGGACGCGGGAGGCGCTTCGGGGGTAGCCTGCGCGTCGGGTGCCCCGTCGTCCTGCGGGGCGGGACTCGCTGACGGCTGGGGCGTCGCGTCGGCGTCCGGGGCGTCGACGCCGCCGACCTCGGCGCCAGCGTCGAGGTCATCCGCGCCGACCCGCCCGGCCAGGACGGCCTTCGACGGCGCCATCATCATCGTCATGTTGCGCCCTTCCTGCATCGGGCGCTGCTCGACGACGCCGAGCTCCGACAGCTCCTCGGCGAGGCGGTCGAGGATCGCCGTCCCACGCTCTGGGTGGGTCACCTCGCGGCCCCGGAACATGATCGTCACCTTGACCTTGTCCTTGTGGCGCAGGAAGCGCTCGACGTGGTGCTTCTTGGTGTCGTAGTCGTGCTCGGCGATCTTGGGGCGGAACTTGATCTCGCGCACGGTGATCTGCTGCTGGTGCTTGCGGGCCTGCTTCTGCTTCTGGGCCTGCTCGTACTTGTACTTGGAGTAGTCGAGCACCCGGCACACGGGCGGACGCGCCTCGGGAGCGACCTCGACTAGATCGAGATCCCTTTCCTGGGCGAACTTCAGCGCGTCGGCAGTTTTCATCACGCCGACCTGCTGCCCCTCGTCGTCGATCAGACGCACCTCGGGCACGCGAATACGGTCGTTGATCCTCGTCGTGTCCCGCTCGGGCGGGCGCCGGTCGAACCTGCGAGGAACCGGCACTAGCTGTGCTGACCGTGCGTCAAGCGATCTCTACGCGTGGCGCTGTTGGTGTTTTCGGGGACTCAACGGCGCCGATTATAGCTGGCCGCGGAGCCGCTGGGCAAAGTCCGCCACCGGCACGCCGCCCTCCTCGCCCCCGCGGTGCTCGCGCACCGAGACCGTCCCGTCCTCCTGCTCGCGCTCGCCGACGACGAGCATGTAGGGGATCTTGCGCAGCTCCGCCTCCCTGATCTTGCGCCCGACCGACTCGTTGCGATCGTCGAGCTCCACGCGCAGGTCGCCTCCCTGCAACTGCTCGCGCACCGCCGCCGCGTAGTCGGCGAAGCGCTCGGACACGGGCAGCACGATCGCCTGCACGGGTGCGAGCCAGAGCGGCAGCTCGCCGGCGTAGTGCTCGATCAGGATGCCGATGAAGCGCTCGAACGAGCCGAGCAGGGCGCGGTGGATCATCACCGGGCGATGCTCGGCGTTGTCGGCGCCCGTGTACTCGAGCTCGAAGCGCTCCGGCATCCCGTAGTCGAGCTGGACCGTGCCGAGCTGCCACGAGCGTCCGATCGAGTCGGTCATGTGCAGGTCGATCTTCGGCCCGTAGAAGGCGCCGTCGCCGGGGTTCAGCTCATAGGGCAGGCCCTCCCCGTCGAGCGCGCCGGCGAGAGCGGCCTCGGCACGGTCCCACAGCTCGTCGCTACCGATCCGCCGCTCGGGGCGGGTCGAGAGCTCGAGGCGCGGCTCCAGCCCGAAGCGCGCGTACAGGTCGAACCCGAACCTCAGGCATTGGACGACCTCCTCCTGCACCTGCTCCTCCGTGCAGAAGATGTGGGCGTCGTCCTGGGTGATGTGGCGGACCCGCAGGAGCCCGTGGAGGGTGCCGCTCGGCTCGTGCCGGTGGACGAGGCCGGCCTCGCTGTAGCGGACGGGCAGGTCGCGGTAGGACCGGCGGGTGTCCTTGTAGATCTGGATGTGGGCGGGGCAGTTCATCGGCTTCAACCCCATCGGGCGGCCCTCGACGTCGGTGAAGTACATGTGGTCGCGGAACTTGTCCCAGTGCCCCGACTGGCGCCACAGCTCGACGTCGTAGAGGATCGGCGTTTTCACCTCGCGGTAGCCGCGGTCGCGGTTTTCGCGTCGCCACAGCTCCGTCAGCTCGTTCCAGATCGTCATTCCGGCCGGCTTCCAGAACGGGCTGCCCGGCGACAGCTCGGAGAACATGAACAGGTCGAGCTCGCGGCCCAGCTTGCGGTGGTCGCGGGCGCGCGCCTGCTCGAGGCGCTCGAGGTGCTCGGCGAGCTGGCCCTTCGTGAAGAACGCAGTGCCGTAGATGCGCGTGAGCATCGTCCGCGAGGAGTCCCCCCGCCAGTACGCCCCCGCCAGCGACTGCAGCTTGAAGGCCCCGACCGTTCGCGTCGTCGGTGCGTGGGGCCCTCGGCACAGATCTGTGAACGGGCCATTCGTGTACAGGGAGACGCTCCGCAGCGGCTCCGCCGGATCGGCCGCCTCGACGAGGTCGTCGATCAGCTCGACCTTGTAGTCCTGACCCTCGCCGACGAAGCGCTCGCGTGCGTCGGCGACCGACACGTCCTCCCGCACGAACGCCTCGGCTGCCTTCACGTGGGCGCGCATGCGCTCTTCGATGCGCGGGAAGTCAGACTCGGTCACGTTGGCCCCGGGCGGGAACTCGAAGTCGTAGTAGAAGCCCTCGTCGATCGATGGGCCGATCGAGATCTTGACGCCGTCGTAGAGCTCCAGGACGGCCGTGGCCAGCACGTGGGCTGCGTCGTGGCGGATCAGCTGCAACGCCGCCGGGCCGCTGCGGTCGGTGATGATCGAGACGTGGGCCCCGTCGGACAACGGACGGGAGAGGTCCTGCACGCGTGGAGGCTCGCCCGCCTCGGGGTGTCCGACCTCGATCGCGAGCGCCGCCCGCGCCAGCCCCGGTCCGATCGCCGCGGCGGCATCGGCCCCGGTTGCCCCGTCGGCCAACTCGAGGCGCTCTCCATCGGGCAGGGTGACGGTCACCGGCATCGCAGCGCTTGAGGCTATCCTGCCCGCTCCGACGGCCGTCAGCAGGCCTGCCAGAGCGCGTCGTCGCCGACGGAGATCCGGCGCGCGGCGCCTTCCCCGGCCAGCTCGATCAGCGCCCGCTCGGCCGCGGCGCGGTCGGCCGCCATGTTGTTCTGCGCCATGATCGCCGCGACCTCCTGCGTGACGAGGCCGGCGGGGAAGCGCTGCAGCGCGGGCAGGGGGCCCTCGGGCGGCTGCTCGCGGTCGAGCGTCGGGTCGAGGTTGGCGATCAGGACGTCGTAGGCCTCCACCGGCTGGAAGCCCCCGGCCTCCAGGCGCGTGTCGGGGCTCGCGAAGACGATCGACGGGGCGGAGTAGCGCACCGGCCCGTCCGTCTGGCGGGCCTTGCCCTGGAAGTCGGTCGGTCCCCCCTCCGCGCTGCGCGTCTCGAGCTTGTCCTGCTCGTACGCGGCCAGCGTGCCCTCGTCGTCGATCGCGGCGACGATCGCCACGACGTCGAGCCCGCGGACCGGTTCGAGCGCGACCGCGATGTCCTCGTCGTCGTCGAGCAGGAGCGTCGTGTTGAACCACGCGAGCTGGAGCGCCCGCAGCACCTCGGCCTCGCGCTCGGGGTCGAGCAGGCGGGCCGCGACGATCGCGCGGCAGGCACGCCCCGTGGCGGCGGGCCGCTGACGCGGCTCGGCCAGGATCGGCATCCCGTACCGCTTGAAGTAGGCATTGGCGACGCTCATGCGGGTCGGCGTGTAGCCGTTCTCGAGATACCGGGAGACGTCCTCGGAGAGGCCGATCGTGACGATCCGCCAGCGCAGCTGGGGGCCGTAGCGCCATTGCAGCACCGAAACCGCCGGAATCGCGGAGTAGGCCCACGGGCACCCCGGATCGGTGAAGAGCGTCACGTCGATGTTGCCCACGCGGCCATGATGGCACCGTCGCGCCCCCGCTCCCGGCCCCACCCGATTGAGAAACAGACCATGCCGACAGCTGTCTGCACATGGGATGATCGCCCGGTGTCGGCCGGTCAGATCCCCGATCCGATCTCGATCGTACTCAGCGCCGAGCAGGTCGAGCAGGTCGTGAGGACGGCTGCGCGCGCTCGTTCGCCCACGATCCGCCTGCTCGTGGAGGACGCGCGCGTTGCCGGCACGGTCGGCGCACCCGGCGACGACGAGGAGCGCGCGTCAGGCGCCGACCCGCGGCTGTCGCGCTCGCTCCTGCGGGGGCTCGCCCTCCTGCGCTGCATGGCCGGCGGCGAGCGCGCCGAGCGCGGGATCGTCGAGCTGGCTGCCGAGCTCGGCATGAGCGCGAGCACCGCCCACCGCTACGCCCAGACGCTGCTCGAGCTCGGCCTGCTGGAGCGGTCCCCGCGCACCCGCAAGTACCGCCTCGCGGGCACGACCCCGCTCACCGCCGATGGCCGAGGTTGAACACCGGCACCCCGGCGCGGTGCGCGACCCGCATCGTCTGGCCCGTCCCGTCGTCGAACAGGCCCGCCCCGTCGAGGCTCCCGTCGGCGGTCCAGCACAGCACGAAGCGAGCCGGTCGGTCGAGGGCGGCGCCGAGCACCTGGTGGCTGTCGCGAGCGAGCAGGGCGCGCTCGCGCTCGGCCAGGCGCGGCCAGCCCGGATGGACGCGTGCCGCCAGCGCCCGGGCCCCCCGCGACGGGCGCGCCCGCACGACGGCCGCGGCCGCGTGGCCGTCGTGCGCCGAGCCGAACCCCGGCCACGGCAGGTAGAGCTCGACCGCTCCGCCCGCCTCGAGCGCGGCCTGCGCGAACTCGGTGTCGGCGCCGGGGGAGCCGCCCGTGCGCAGCCTCCAGCCGGCCCGTGCGTAACCGGCCGCGATCGCACGCATCTGCGCGAGCACGGCGGGTGGGGTGCGGCGCGAGCCGACGCCGGCGTAGCTCTGCGGGTCCACGCGGCGGATTGTGCCCGGTGCGCCAGCGCCGAGGGCGCCCATGATCGCGGCTAGCGGAAGGAGGCGGCGCCGTCGCGCCGACCGGCTGATGCGTTCCGGTCAGCGCCGGCAGCGGCGCGGCAGGCGGCCACGACGAGCGTGACGGTCGCGAGCCAGAGAAGCAGGGCTATGAGGATTGGCAACATCGCTCAGCGCGCTGCGCGCTCGCGGGCCTCGGCGTCGCCCACCGCCCACGCCAACCGCTCCAGCAGCTGGTTGGCGGCGTGGCCGTCGCGCATGTGGACGGCGTAGACGCGCTCGTCGAGCAGCACGGGGGCGCGGGCTGACGCAAGCGTCCCCTCGCGCTCGGCAGGGTCGGCCGTGACGATGATCCTGGCCATGGTTCCTCTCCCTTTCTGTATCCGTCCTCGATGAGACCAAGCAAGGACAAGTTGCCCCGTAGTCATCAAGGGACACTTGAAGGTTTCTTTGCGCCGGGGAAAGCTTCGTGTGTCCGTTGCGGTCGCCGCCCGACGGCCCCCGCGCAGCCGGAGCCCGCGATCGCCTCGGAGGTCACTCAAACGGCGGGAGCCCCCGCGAACGGGAGCTCCCGGCACTCGCCTGTCAGGGCGATCATAGGCCAGGGCCCGTCGGCGCCGTGATCGGTTCCTCAGCGTCGGTCGTTCGCGTCGCGCTCGCGACGTTCGACGGCCACGCGGTCGATGTTCGCGCCGACCGAGGGCATCCGCTCGCGCATCTCGCGCATGAAGTGGGCGGTCAACACGATCACGCGCAGATCGGAGGTCGCGACTACCGAGGCGCTCCGCGGCACTCCGGAGTCGAGCACTGCGAGCTCGCCGAAGAAGTCGCCGGGACCGACGGTGTTGATCACCTGGCCGTCCTGGATCACGTCTGCGGTCCCCTCCTCGAGCATCAGGAACTCGTACCCCGGCTCACCCTGGGCGACGAGCGTCTCGCCCGCCGCGGCGCTGACCTGGTCGACGAGCCTCGCGAGCTGGCGTCGCTGCCCGATCGCGAGCTCGCTCAGTGCGTCGATCTTCGCCAGGCGCTCGGCCCCGTCGTCTCCCACCCTGCTGCGCTGCACGGCTGCCCTCCGTCCGGTGTGGTTCGCGTGCGGTACATCTTCCCAGCCGCGGCGCCCCTGTGCCGGCACGGCACTCGTCGTCGGCCGTGCTGCGAGCAGGCGGCAGGCGGCTGTTGCTCGGCCCGCGCTGCTGCGGGCACGACGGCCGGGCGGACCGGCCCCGGATCGCGCGTACGGCGGGGTCGGTCCGCAGGCCGCGGGGGACGGCGGCGCTACAGCGCGCAGACGCGCGAGCGGCGGTCGATGCCAACCTCGGTGATCCCGCCCGAGGTGATCTTGATCCGGGTGGGGACGTTGCCGCGCTCCAGCAGCTTGCGCAGCACGGACTCGCCCTTCGATTCGATCCCCGACCGCAGCGGCTCCTCGCAGCTCTCGGGCCGCAACGAGTCCGCGATCTGGACATAGACGTGCTGCTCCGCGGGCCCGTTCTGCACCTTCCAGCGGTAGATCGTGCCCGGCAGGCTGATGACGGGGATCGGGGTGGGTCCTCCGATGATCTCGATCGTCGCCATCTCATCAGCTTGTAGGCCGGCGACGGCCTCGCACAAGGGCCCCCTGGCCAAGGATCCTCCGCACGCCGTTGGACACGTGGACAGGTTCCACCCCGCTCCACCGTGGGCGTAGGATGAGTCGCAAACGAGGAGGAGGAGACGAGGATGGCCATGATCCAGGAGCACACCCCGACCGGGCTCGACGACCGAGCTGCGATCGCCGAGCTCGAGGAGACGGTCGCGCTGCAGCGAGCCGCCTTCCTCGCCGACCCGTTCCCCTCGCTCGCGGAGCGCCACGAGCTTCTCGGCGCTCTCGCCGTGATGATGATGGGCAACCGCGACCAGATCCAGCGCGCCCTGAGCAGCGACTTCGGCGTGCACCCTCCGCTCGCTGCCGATCTGATCGAAGTGCTCGGCCCCGCAGGCCGGGCCGTCTACGCCGCCGAACAGCTCGAGGGCTGGATGGCGCCGGAGGCACGCCCGGTCGAGCCGGCCCTGTACGGGAGCGGGCGCGCCTACGTCCAGCCACAGCCCAAGGGCGTCGTCGGCAACATCGTCCCGTGGAACTTCCCCTTCGATCTCTCGGTCGGACCGCTGATCGAGATGCTCGCCGCCGGTAACCGCGTCGTGATCAAGCCCTCCGAGTACACGCCCGCATGCGCTGAGCTGTTGCGCGAGATGGTCCACGCGACGTTCGACCGCGACCGGGTCGACGTGGTCGTGGGCGGTCTCGAGCTCGCACGCGCGTTCACCCGGGTCCGGTGGGATCACCTTCTGTATACCGGCAGCCCGGCGATCGGGCGGGAGATCGCGAAGGCCGCTGCGGAGCAGCTCGTGCCGGTGACACTCGAGCTCGGCGGCAAGTGCCCGGCGATCCTCGCCGACGATGCCGTCGACGCCGAGACGCTCAAGCAGGTGCTGGCGACGAAGGCGATCAAGAACGGGCAGATGTGCATCTCCGTCGACTACTGCCTCGTGCCGCGGGCGCGCCTCGAGCAGTTCGCCGAGCTCGCCGCCACGTACGCGAGCGAGTCGATGCCCGGCTACTGCACGTCGGACAGCTGCACCGGGATCATCACGACCCGCCATGCCGAACGGATCCACGGCATGCTCGCGGAGGCCCGGGCGCGGGGGTGCGACGTGCGACCCCTGGAAGCGGCGGGCGACGCCGACCCGGGCGCCCGGCAGCTGCCACTGACGCTCGTGCTCGACCCGCCCGAGGACATTGCCCTGATGCAGGAGGAGATCTTCGGTCCGATCCTCCCCGTGAAGGCATACGACGAGCTCGACGAGGCGATCGACCTCGTCAACGCGGGCGAGCGGCCGCTCGCCCTGTACGTGTTCGCCAAGGACGAGGGGCTCGCGTCCGACGTGCTGCGGCGGACGATGTCCGGCGGCGCGTGCGTGAACTCGGCCGCCGTCCACGGCGCCCTCGCCTCGCTGCCGTTCGGCGGCACGGGCCAGAGCGGCTCGGGCCGTCATCACGGGATCGAGGGGTTCCGCGAGTTCTCGAACATGCGCGGGGTCTTCGTCCGCGGCGAGGGGGACATGCTCGAGGCGTTCGCGCCGCCCTACGGGCCGACTGCCCAAGCGGTCGTCGACGCGGCCTTCGCGGGCCCCGCTTGAGCAGGGGACGGCAGGACGGCGGGACGGCGGACGGCGGGACGGCGGGCGGGATACTGCAGCGATGGCCTTCCCCCCGCCGGCCCGCCACCTGCTCCGCGCCAAGGACCTCGTCGACGCCCGCTACCAGGACGCACTCGACGTCGCTGACCTGGCCCGCGCGGCCGGGCTCTCGCGCGCCCATTTCAGCCGCGAGTTCCGCCGCGCCTTCGGCGAGTCGCCTCACGCATATCTGCTGACGCGCCGGCTCGAGCGGGCGGCGGCGCTGCTGCGAGGGACCGACCGCCCGGTGATCGAGATCTGCCTCGCGGTGGGCCTCCAGAGCGTGGGCTCGTTCACGACGAGCTTCACCCGCACCTACGGCATGTCCCCGACCGCCTACCGGCGGCGGTTCCCGCCGGCCGCCAGCCGGGCGCTCGTTCCGGGGTGCGTGGTACGCGCCTACGCCCGCCCGCGACACCGCACGATTCGAGAAGACAGGGCACCTGAGCGCGCATAGCATCGCCGGCGACCATTCCACGCGACGAGGAGGACCCGATGTTCAAGATCGCCAACGCGCAGATGTGGGTGCACGACCAAGACGAGGCGCTCGCCTTCTACACCGAGAAGCTCGGCATGGAGGTTCGCGTCGATGCGACCCTCGCGGAGATGGGGAACTTCCGCTGGCTCACCGTCGGCCCGGTCGGACAGCCAGACATATCGATCGTGTTGATGGCCATCCCCGGACCTCCGCTGATGGACGCGGACACCGCCGCGCAGGTGCGCGAGCTGATGGCGAAGGGATTCGCCGGCACGGTCTTTCTCACGACGGAGGACTGCCGGGCGACCTACGAGGAACTGAAGGCGCGCGGAGTCGAGTTCACGGAAGCGCCGGAAGAGCGGCCCTACGGGATCGACTCGGGCTTCCGCGATCCCTCCGGCAACGCGGTGCGCCTGACCCAGGTCCGCGAGCTGGCGCCGACGGGCGGCTAGCCGGGCGTCGGCGCCCTGCCGGCTCGCCGCTTCCCACCCCGGGACCCGAGGACGCCTGGCGCCTCGGCCCCGAGGGTGAGGGCTCGGGGCTCAGCCCGGCCGGATCCAGAGCTCCTCGTCACGCTTGACTTTCAGCAGGCCGGCGGCCGAGCCGCGGTTGACTGCCAGCGCCGCCATCTGCAGGGCGTCCTCGTAGAGGAGCAGATCGCCGGGTGCCACGTCGGCGAAGGTCGAGGCGTAGCGGCCGCTGTGGACGCGGCCGCCGACCTCCACCGAGACCGTCTCGCCGAGCTCGATGCGGGCCTCCTGGATCTCCTCCGGGGCAGCGTCGAGCATCAGGTTGCCGAAGTGGTCGGCACGGAGCACGTGGGTCGCGAGCAGCCCGTCGAGGACGTTCGCCGTCGGCAGGGCCAGCCGCCGCAGCTCCTCCACCGCCAACGGCTCGCCCACCGACGCGAGCGGCTCGCCCGCGGCGAGCGCGGCGGCCACCGGCGAGAAGATGTCGCGGCCGTGAAAGGTGACCGAGACCGGCTCCCGGCGCTCAGGCGAGCGGCCGATGTCGACCGCCTCCGCGACGCCGTCCAGTCGCGCCGCGGCCAGCCACAGCAGGCCGTTGTCGGGCCCCACGAGCAGGCGCTCCTCGCGGATCGTGCGCACCGCGACCTCGCGCCGGCCCGAGCGGCCCGATGAGCCCACCGCCGGATCGACGACCGCGAGGTGGACGCCCACGGGCATGTGGGCGAGGGCGTCCCTGAGCACGAGCGCCCCTTCGCGGACGTCGTGGCGGGGGATCGTGTGAGAGATGTCGATCACCCGCGCCTGCGGGCAGCGCTGGGCGATCACGCCGTGGCAGACGCCCACGAACTCGTCCGCGTGGCCGTAGTCGGAGAGGAACGTGATCAGCGGAGAGTCCACTTCGCCTGAGAGTGTCTATCACGCCCCGGCGACGCCGCCGGCCGGCACCGGGACGGGGCCCTTATGGCGCCTCTGGAAACGGCCTCGCGTGATACTCCTGGGCAATGCTCCGCACCCCGGATCTGGCGGGCCGGGCCCTCGACGGGCGCTACGAGCTTCACGCGGTGATCGGCGAGGGCGCCTTCGGGCGTGTATACCGCGGCTTGGACCAGCGCCTCGCGCGGCCGGTCGCCGTGAAGGTGATCAAGCCATGGTGGGCCGAGGACAGCGCGTGGGTGGAGCGCTTCGAGCGCGAGGCGAGGCTGCTCGCGCGGGTGAGCCACCCCGGGGTCGTGCAGATCTTCGACATCGGCCACGCCGAGGAGGGTCCCTACTACGTCGCCGAGCTGGTCGAAGGCGAGAGCCTCGCAGAGCGCCTGCGCCGCGGGGCGCTGGACCCCGAGCGGGCCCGCTCGATCGCCGAGCAGCTCTGCCGCGCGCTCGCCAGCGCCCATGCCGAGGGGGTTGTCCACTGCGACGTCAAGCCGGCCAACATCCTGCTGGGCCTCGACGGAGCTGTGAAGGTGGGGGACTTCGGCGTCGCGCGGCTGGCTGGGGGGACCTCACAGGGCTCGCTGGTGACGATCGGGGGGACCCCGCGCTACATGTCCCCTGAGCAGGCCCGCGGACGCCCGACGACAGCGGCGACGGACGTTTACAGCGCTGGCATCGTCCTGTACGAGATGCTCGCGGGCGAGCCGCCGTTCATGGACGGCTCGGCGGTGGAGCTGGGCCTGCGTCACCTGCAGGACTCCCCTCCCACGCTCCCATCCCACGTGCCCCCGGCGCTGCGCCAGATCGCTGAGACGGCGCTCGCCAAGGCGCCGGCCGAGCGCTACGGCGACGGCGCCGAGATGGCTGCCGCCCTGGCCGATGCCGCCGAGCCTGGCCGGTCGGGCCGCTCGGCCCGACCGGCCAGGCGGGCCGGCAGACAGGCGCCGGCGCTGCCGCCGGCCGCCGCCCAGGAGACCGCGGCGACGGTTGCCGGGCGGGCGGCACCCGACCCCGCCGAGGCGCTCACGCTCGCGCGCGCCGGCGCCCGTACACGTGTGCAGCCCCGGCGCGGGCCGGCGCGGGAGCCGCTCGCGCCGGACGGCACCGGCGGCGGGCGAAGGCCGCGCAGACGCCCCCTGGCGGTGGTCGCGACACTGCTGCTCGCAGGCGGCGCCGCGGTCGCCTTCCTGTTGACTCACCGGACGCCCCAGACGACCGTTCCCGTGCTGCGGGGCCTGCCCCGCGGCGGCGTCGAGGCGCGGGCGCGGCGCCTCCACGTCAAGCCCGTGTTCAGCGTCCGCCATTCCGCAGCGACCGACGGGGTCGCGATCGCCCAGAGCCCCGGCGCGGGGACCCGGATCGCCGAAGGATCCGCGGTCGATGTCGTGCTCAGCTCGGGGCCGCCGCCGGTGACGGTGCCGGGCGTCGTCGGACAGCAGGCGCTGGCGGCGGAGAGCCTGCTCGCCGGCGCCGGACTGCGCTACGCGATCACGCCCGTGGCCGTGCCGGGAAGCACACCGAACGCCGTGACGCTGCAGTCGCCCGGTCCGAACGCGACCGTGGCACGCGGGTCGACGGTCGCGCTCAGCGTCGCCGAAGCACCCCGCTGGCGGGCGCTCACGACGTTCTCCGGCGTCGAAGACGGCCGCTCGGTTCCATTCCGCATCCTCGGCAGCCAGTGGCGGGTGAGCTACTCGATGAGCTACGAAAACACATGTCTCCTGCTCGTCGTCTGCCTCGGCCCGAGCGCCGAGGCCGAGAACCTCACCTCCGGCCAGAGCGCCGGCAGCTTCGAACTCGGGGAAGGGGATGGCCAGACGCACGTGTTCGACACGGGGCCGGGGCTCTACCGGCTGTCGATCTCCGGAGGCCACGACTCCGCACGCTGGTCGATGACCGTCGACGACTACTACTGATGTGTCCCCGGCCGCATCGGGCCGGGGACACATCTGCGCGAGGACCCGCGCGATCGGCCGGTCCTCTCTGAGCGTCCTAGGTGTTCGGGTACTTGACCTTGACCCTGAAGGCGTGGTCGTTGATCACCAGGCTGGAGACGACCCCGTAAGCCGGGAGGTCTTCGTTGAACGGCACTTCCTGGCCGTCGAAGTCCGAGCCCCAGAAGTTGTCGTCGATGTTGATCGGCTGTCCCACCACCTGCCAACGGGTGGGGAACGTCTCACCCGGCGTCAGGACGCACTTCTCGATGTCCTCGCCGCCTTTTCCACCACTCCCCGGGAATTTCAGCGAGTTGGTCAGGTGATGGCCTTTGCAGTGCAGCGTGTTTTCCCCTCCGAAGTATTCCCCGCCGCCGTATTCGGCCGTGAACGGCGTGCTCGTCTTGACGGCCTTTTCGCCAGCAAAGGCCGTCGAGGAGAACACGCCGACCGAGGCGAACGCAAGCAGCGTGAGTGCGACCAGCAGTGATCTGTGGTTCATTGATGCTTCCCCCTTGCCCCCGGACACCAGGGCCTAGTAGCGGGGCCTTGCGTGGCCCCTGTGAGCGTCGCCCTTGTGACGACCCTACGGACAGCGTGTCACATTCATGGCGCCCTGACGCTGCCTTGCCATACGTCTTCTCCGCCCGCCATAGCGGCCGGTCGGGGCCTCGGCCGCGGCTGCCGAGCCGAGATCGGGTGACCTGCCGAGCCCGGCGGGACGGGTCGCAACACGGGTGCCGGGCGCGGTCGTTATGGTCACGGGACGATGCGACTGATCCACCGCGAGCACGCCGGGCGACCGATCCGCGTGGCGTGGACGCTGGAGGAGCTCGGCGAGCCGTACGAGTTGACCACGATGTCCCGCGAGGAGAGCCGCGGCGAGGAGCATCTCGCTCGTCATCCGCTCGGGCGCGTCCCGGTGCTCGAGAGCGAGGACGGGCTGGTATTCGAGTCCGCAGCGATCTGCCTGTACCTCGCGGATCTGCACCCCGAGGCGGGGCTGGTGCCAGACGTCGGCACCCACGATCGCGCCCTCGTCTACCAGTGGACGGTGTTCTCGCCGGCGGAGATCGAGCCGCCCATGCTGGAGGCGGCGATCTACGCCGAGAAGGACCCCGAGCGGGCGGCAACGGCCCGCAAGCGGGTGGACGCGGCCGCGCGCGCGGTCGCGGGAGCGCTCGACGGCAGCGAGTTCCTCGTCGGCGAGCGCTTCACGATCGCCGACGTGCTCGTGGGCTCCACGCTCCTCTGGCCGGCCCGCGCAGGCTTCGAGGAGATCCTGCCCGACAGCATCCGCGACTACACCGATCGGCTCGTGAGCCGGCCCGCCTATCAGCGCGCCGACGCGCGCATGTCCGCCTGATCGGCGCTGCTGCTACCGTTGACGGATCAGGTCGGGCACCTCGCTCGACATCGCAGTGCCAGCGCTCGTAGCCTTTGCTAAGCAATCTCCGCGTTCGCAGCACTATCGACGCAGGAGGAAGATGATGGCTACTGGAACCGTGAAGTGGTTCAGCGACGACAAGGGGTTCGGCTTCATCACGCCGGACGACCAGTCGAAGGACCTGTTCGTCCACCACAGCGCGATCGTCGGCGAGGGCTACCGCTCGCTCGCCGAGGGCGCAAAGGTCTCCTACGACTCCGAGGCTGGCGACAAGGGCCCTAAGGCCGGCAACGTCCGGCTGGCCTAGCCGTCCCGCCCGGCGAGGAGAGCGACGGCCATGGCCTCGAGCGGCAAGAAGAAGACCACGATGGCGAAGCTCAACCGCGAAAGCAAGCAGCGTGAGCGACGGGTCGAGAAGCAGGCTCGCAAGGACGCCCGCAAGCTGGCCTCCGCGCAGGGCGCCGAGGCCGGCGAGCATCCGTTCTCTCCCGAGACGGCAGTGGAGCCCGCACTCGACCCCGCCGTTCAGCCGCCAGCGGACGTCTGAGCCGATCCGCCACTGCAGCCACAACGGCGACGCGGTCGCTCGAGCACGGCGGGCCGGACGAGCGTAGACACTCCCGGGCGGATGCGCTAGGAATGACGCTTCCGCGTGGGCCAGCCACACGGAGACCAAGGCCCAAACGGGGAGGCGCGCAATGACGCAGGCAGAGATTGAGGCAGACGTCCGGTTCGAGCCCCCGGGCCCCGGATCGTGGAAACTCGACGCGGTCCACTTCCCCCGACCGGTGACGCGCTACTGGGCGGAGACGCACCCCGAGCCTTTCAGGCAGGGGTTCGGGGACTTCACGCGTTTCTACGGGATGCTGATCGACACGCTCGACACCGCATACCCGAACGGCTTCTCGTACACGATGATGCGCCCCGTCGCCGCCGAGGAGGCCCCGGCGCGGATCCAGCGAGCGGCGGAGGTCTTCGACGGGAAGCTGTGGCGGGAGCAGCTTCGCGAATGGGACGAGGTCGTCAAGCCGGCCTCGATCGCGGCGCATCGAGCGATCCAGTCGATCGATCCGGACGAGCTCGACGACGGCGAGCTCGCCGCCCACCTGACGCGTTGCCACGAGCACCACTCGGCGATGATCGCCCAACACATGCGTTACACGGCGGCGGCGATGATCCCGACAGGGGACTTCCTCGCCCACGTCGGAGCCTGGACGGGCGTCGGATCCTCCGAGCTGCTCGGCCTGCTCCGCGGTACGGCTCCGACATCCGCCGGCGCGTCGGAGGAGCTCGAGCGCCTGGTGGCGGCGATCGCGGCGGACCCCGCCGCGCGGACGTTGCTCGAGTCCGACGCGGACCCCGCACTCGTCCTCGAGCAGCTGCGGGGGCTCGGCGGCGACACCGGCCCGGCGATCGGAGCCTACCTCGACCTGGTCGGCTGGCGGCTCCTCGACGGCTTCGACATCTCGGGGCCGTGTGCGCTCGAGCTGCCCGACGTGCTGCTGCGGGCGATCCGCATCGCTGCAGCGGGACGAGAGGACGGCGGGTCTGGCCTGGACGGCCAGATCGCCGCGGTGCGGAGCAAGGTGCCCGAAGCGCATCGAGGCGAGTTCGACGAGCTGCTCGGCGAGGCCAGGCTGACCTACCGGGTACGGGACGAGCGCGGCGTCTTCAGCGACATCTGGGCCTCCGGTCTGATGCGACGGGCGGCGCTCGCGGCCGGGCGACGGCTCGCCGCACGCGGGCAGATCGCGCAGGCCGAGCACCTCATCGACGCGACCGTCGAGGAGATGCGCTCGCTGCTCTCGGGCACGGACGCTCCCGCGTCGGCGGAGCTCGCCGCACGAGCCGCATACCGGGAGACGCACTCGGCCAAGGAAGCGCCGCCCGTGATCGGCGATCCGCCGGTCCCGCCGCCGGACCCGTCGGGGCTGCCACCCGCGGCGGCGAGGATCATGCAGGCGATGGGCATCGCGATGGGGGAAATGCTCGGCTCGTCCGAGGCGGAGCACGAGGACGATGTCCTGCGCGGCCTCGCGGCGAGCAGGGGCGTCTACGAAGGCCCCGCCCGTCGCGTGTCGGGCCCCGCCGAGTTCAACCGGATCGTCAAGGGCGACGTGCTCGTGACCGAGTCGACGAGCGAGGCCTTCAACATCCTGCTGCCGCTGCTGGGCGCGCTCGTGACCGACAGCGGCGGCCTGCTGTCGCATTCGGCGATCGTCGCCCGTGAGTACGGCATACCCGGCGTCGTCGGGACCCGCGAGGCGACGGAGCGGATCGCCGACGGCGCGCGCGTGCGGGTCGACGGCGACTCCGGAGAGGTGACGGTCCTCGGGTGAGCGAGGTCGTTCCGCTCGTCGACGCACACGACACCTCGCTGTTCGGATCGAAGGCGGTGGGGTTGGGACAGGCGCTGCGGGACGGCCTGCCCGTCCCGCCCGGGAATCGCGCTCGCGGGCCCGGTGGTGGACGCCGTCGCCGGTCGCGACGAGCAGGCGATCGAGCGGGTCGTTCAGTCGGTCCGGCCGTTGGGAGGGCCGCTGGCTGTCCGTTCCTCGGCCGTCGACGAGGACGGCGCCGACGCCAGCTTCGCCGGTCAGCACCTGACGCTCCTGAACGTCCCCGGAGTGAACGAGCTGACGTCCGCGCTGAACGAGATCTGGTGGTCGGCGAACTCCGACTCCGCTATCACCTACCGGCAGCGCGTCGGGCTGTTCACGCGACCGAGCGTGGGCGTGGTGGTCCAGCGGCTCGTCGATCCGGAAACCGCCGGCGTGATGTTCACCCAGAACCCGATCACCGGTGCCGACGAGCGGGTGATCGAGGCGAGCTGGGGCCTTGGCGAGGCCGTCGTCGCAGGCCGGGTGATCCCGGACCACTACCGTGTCGGCGACACCGGCGAGGTGCTCGAGCGCGTCCCCGGCCGCAAGGACGTGGCCTTCCGGTCGCTGCCCGAGGGCGGGACCGTCGAGGAGCAGGTCGCCCCCGAGCTCGTCGAAAGCCTATGCCTCGATGACGACCAGCTCGCGGAGCTCGGCCGGCTCGCCGACCGCTGCGAGACGGTCTACGGGCCCGCCCGGGACATCGAGTGGGCGATCGCAGATGGCACGCTCTACCTGCTCCAATGCAGAGCGGTGACGAGGGCTGGGGCGTGACGGCCCGGGCGCCAGTCGAGGTCCTTCACCGGGTGCCGCTGTTCGCCGACCTGGACGACGCGGAGCTCGGGCGGATCGCGAGCGTGTTCAAGGAGCGTCGCTTCCCCGCGGGCGAGACGGTCATCCAGCAGGGGTCCGGGGCCGCTGCGTTCTTCGTGATCGACTCGGGCGAGGCGACCGTGACGGTCGGCGGGCAGGTGCGGCGGGTCCTGACGGCCGGTGACTACTTCGGCGAGATGGCACTGATCGACGCGGGGACGCGCACCGCGACGGTGGTCGCGTCCACCGAGCTCGTCTGCGCCGGGGTGACCTTCTGGGACTTCCGCCCGATCGTGGAGGAGAACGGCGTGATCGGCTGGAAGCTGCTGCAGTCGCTGATAGAGGTCTATCGCGTCGAACTACAGGGTGAGCGTTGAGCGTCGCCAACCGGTCCCCGGCCGCGGCCGCGTGCGTGTAATTGAACACAGATGTCTACCGGGCGTCGCGGGGCTCGAAAGCGGCTAGGCTGCTCCGCATCGTTTGCTCAGCCCGCCGGCCCCCCACCAGGCAGCCCGCCAGGATCACGGGAAGCTCAGCATGACCAAGACGACATTGCTGGGACTGCTCGCGAGCCTGGCCGTCGCGCAAGCGGCGTCGGCCATCTGGGCGAGCGCTGCGCCGGCGAGGACGGCGCTCGAGCTGAAGGCGGAAGGGAAACCCCTGAACGCGGGCGCGTCCGTCCTGCTCGTGGCGGGGTACTCGCTGGGCGGGTGCTACTGGGAAGAACAGGAAATGAAGGTGACGGTGAACCGCTCGAACGTCGACAAGCTCGTGCGGACCGGCGAAACCGGTCAGCTCGAACCGTGCGGCGGGGGCGTCAGGTCACTCGAAATCACGAGTACGAGGAAGATGATCGTCAAGCTCGCGCCGCTGCGCATTCACCTCCCCGGGACATGCGTGTACGAATTCAGGGAATTCTCCGGCACGTTCGCACAGCGGGAATGGGGGCCCGAAATAGCTGGCACGGCCACCGGGAAGCTCGACCGCGCCCAAAGCACGCGATCGGTCTCGTGCGCCAAGACCGACTCCACGAGCTTCGACGTCGCGCTGAGCGGGACCGAAACAGCAGCGGTGCCCTAGTCCCGGGACCTCGCGGCTGCTGCACGCGGCTCTGCGCGCGCAACCCGCAAAGGTCGTACGCTGTGCCAATGCTCGACGGACCTCCCACGCCTGAGCGCAACGGCCACGCGCCACGCGGCGAGCACCTCGACGTCCTGATCATCGGCGCCGGCCTCTCGGGGATCGGCGCCGCCCACCACCTGCAGCGCAACCATCCCGGACGGTCGTACGCGATCCTCGAGGCCAGGGACGCGATCGGCGGCACGTGGGACCTGTTCCGCTATCCGGGTATCCGCTCGGACTCGGACATGTACACGCTCGGCTACGTGTTCAAGCCGTGGACCGAGGCGAAGGCGATCGCCGACGGTCCCTCGATCCTCGAGTACGTGCGCGAGACCGCCCGCGAGGGCGGCATCGAAGGGCACGTCCGGTTCAACCACCGGGTGCTCAGCGCCGAGTGGTCCAGCGAGGACTGCGCGTGGACCGTGCACGTCGAGCGCACCGACACCGGGGAGGCGCTGACGATCACCGCGGCATTCGTGATCACCTGCACCGGCTACTACCGCTACGACCACGGTTACACGCCGGAGCTGCCCGGGACCGAGCGCTTCCAGGGACGAATCGTCCACCCGCAGCTGTGGAGCGACGACATCGACTACGAGGGCAAGCGCGTGGTGGTGATCGGCAGCGGCGCCACCGCCGTCACGCTCGTCCCCGCGATGGCCGGTCGGGCGGCGCACGTGACGATGCTGCAGCGCTCCCCGACCTACGTGATCTCGCTGCCGGGGGAGGATCCGATCGCCAACGCCCTGCGCCGGATACTGCCCGCAAAGCTCGCCTACTCGATCGTCCGCGGCAAGAACGTGCTGGTCCAGCTCGGCCTGTTCCAGGCCAGCCGGCGCTGGCCCGGGCTGGTCAAGAAGATCCTCCGTGCGCAGGCCGAGCGCCGGCTCCCGGCGGGCTACGACATCGACACCCACTTCAAACCGCGGTACAACCCCTGGGATCAGCGCCTCTGCCTGGTGCCCGACGGCGACCTCTTCGAGGCGATCGGCTCCGGCCGCGCGTCGGTCGTGACCGACCAGATCGACACGTTCACCGCGACGGGCATCAAGCTGAGGTCGGGGGCGGAGCTCGACGCGGACCTCGTGATCACGGCGACCGGTCTGGACCTGCTGGCGCTCGGCGGCGTGGAGCTGACCGTCGACGGAGCGGCGGTCGAGCTCGGCCGCACGATCTCCTACAGGGGGATGATGCTGTGCGGGGTGCCGAACCTGGCCATGACGTTCGGCTACACGAACGCGTCCTGGACGTTGCGTTGCGATCTCACATGCGAATACGTGTGCCAGCTGCTCGCCTACATGGACGAGCGCGGCTATGCCAAGTGCACGCCTGCAGGCCCTGGCGTGCCGGGCGAGCCGGCGTTCATGTCCGAGCTCACCTCCGGCTACGCCCAGCGAGCGGTCGACCGTTTCCCCCGTCAGGGCCGGGTCGATCCCTGGCGGGTCCGCCACAACTACGCCATGGACATCATCAACCTCAAGCGCAGCCCGATCGACGACGGCACGATGCGCTTCTCGAAGCCGCTGGGCACCGGCGTCGCGGCGCCGGCGGATGCCGGCGCCCTGGCCGCGCTGGCGGGCCGGTAACCTCACAACCCCCGGATCGCCACGGTCGGGGACGAGATGAGGAGCGCGAGCGGTGCCCGACGATCAGGATTGGCGACTTGAAGGGATTCTGGAGCAGACCAGCGAGCACCACGGCGTGCTCGAGCGACTGCTCGGTAGCGTCCACAACGAGTTCTCCGGGGCCGCGGCAGACGCGCAGGCGGCCGTCGGCGAGGGCGTGGCGATCACCCACGATGGCCAGCGCCTGTTCGCCTACGCAACCGAACGGCAGGCCCTCGCCACAGCGCGCCAGGCGATCGAGTCGGCTTGCGCGCGCCACGGCCTGAAGGCTTCGTTCACGCTCAGCCACTGGGACCCGGAGCTCGACCGCTGGCGCCGGGTCGACCCGCCGGAGACCGAAGCCGAGATGCAGGCCGTTCGCGCCGAGGAAGTCGACGCCGAGCGCGTCGAAACACAGACGATGGTGTGCAACGCCGGTGCCACCCTTCGCGCGTCGCTCGAGCGGGCGATGGGCGAATGGGCGCAGCGGATGGGCCTCGAGTATGAGCTCGTCGAGCACCCGCACCTGCTGACCACCCAGATCGCGGTCAAGGTCACGGGCCCGCACCGTGGCGTCGAAGAATTCCGCGCCGCGCTCAAGACCGACGCGTCGAGCTCGATTCGCGCCGACGGCTTCGGCACCGGCATCATCTAGAGCGGCCTCGATCGCTGCACCGTGCGGCCTCCGTTCGTCGCGAGCGGGCTCGGAGGTCTTGACGTGGTCCTCGCGGCATGCGAGAGTTGCGCTGCTTTGAGGAGCTTTGAGGACCTTCGTGGTCAGTCGGAAGCTTGAAGGGGGTGGAGCGATGTCGCATAGGGCCTTGTTCGCGAGGAGCACCGGGTTCCTTGGCGCGTTGGCACTGTGGTCCCTGTTCGCGCTCGGATACGGGGCGAGTGCCTTCGCGGCCCCGCCGCCTCTGGCGCAACTGCATCAGGCCCAGGCCAACATCTCCGCGCTCGTCGAAGGCGGCGACACGCACGCCAAAGCGACGCTCGAGGCTGCCCGCGCGGACCTCGCCGAGATTACGGGCCCGAGCCTGTGGGTCGACCCGAGCGACGCGGTTCCGCCTCCGGAGGGCCAGGTGGTGTTCGCCAAGGCGACGGCCGCCGTCGAGCAGCTCGACCGCATCCTCAGCGATCGCACGGTCAACGAAGGATCGCTGCTCGCAACGAGGGGCGAAATCCTCGAAGCCGAAGCGGACCTCGCGGCCAGCGCCGCCGAACAGGCGGCTGGCTTCCACGCCGGGCCGGGCACGCCGGCCGCGAAATGGAAGGCCGCCTACCGGGAAGTGGGCAAGCAGCTCACCGACGCGGTGACCAGCCTGCCCCAGGCGACCTTCGACGCAGCCGCCAGCAACTACGCCAACGCGCTGCGCGAAAAAACGACGGAACTGTACACGACCCCACAGACGATCACGGGGTCGCCCCTGAGCGAGGAAGGCAAGCCGGAGCTCTTCTACTACGGCGCCGAGGGATGCCCGTACTGCGCGATCGAGCGGTGGTCGATGCTGGCCGCGCTGTCGCGGTTTGGCAAGTTCGCACCGGTGCATCCGATGGTCTCCTCGACGACCGACGAACCCCCGGCCACGCGCACCCTCACGTTCTCGAAGGTGAAATACAAGAGCGCCTACGTGTCGTTCGTCCCCGACGAGGCGTTCACGAACCAGCCGCCGTGCGGCAGCTGCGAATTCTGGTCCGAACTCCAGCCGCCGACGGCCGCCGAGCAGGAACTCATCAACGCCTACGACATCTTCGAATTCGAAGGCCACGTGTTCCACGCGTTCCCGTTCCTCGACGTCGGCAACGCGTGGGCGACCGTCGGCTCGACAGACGACCCCTCGCTGCTCGCCGGCATGTCATGGCAGCAGGTGACGGCCGCGATGGCCGATCCGGCCTCGATGGCGGGTCAGGCGATCGATGGCGGAGCCGAGATCATCACGGCCCAGATCTGTGCAGTCGACGGAGGGCAGCCTGCTCACATCTGCGAATCGGTCATCGTCAGGGGCTACTGGGAAGGGCTCAAGAACGGGTTCTGAGGTCGCACGGCCGGTGGATGCGGTCGTGTCGCCCGGGCGCGGTCCCGCGTTTCACACGGCCGTGCGGCCGGCCACAAGCGTCAGCTCGGCATCGGCGGTCCCGTTCCGGGCGCCTTGGATGCCGCCGCGATCTCGCCGCGGAGCAGCCTTCAGGGCGGCGACGTAGATCTCCGAGAACGTCGGGAACGGCTGGATCGTGTCGATCAGGACGTCGAGCTGTGACCTGGGCGCGGATCGCGAGCGTGGCCTGCTGCAGCCACTCGCCCGCCTCGGGGCCGAGCGCGTAGGCGCCCGTCAGTCGCTCGCCGTCGCTGAGGAGCGTGAGGAAGCCGTTCTCCTCGGCGTACGCGCGCGTGTACGTAGCGGTCTTCGCCACCTCCGAGAGCGGGACCATCGCGCTGAACCGGCCAGCCGAGGCACCCACCGCCGCGGCCTGCGGATCCGTGTAGACGACGCGCGGGACGGCCTCGTAGTCGGCCTTGCGCGGCTCGCCGAGGATGTTCGCGGCGACCACCTCGCCCTGGTACTTGCCGACGTGGGTCAGCGGCCACAGGCCGTTGACGTCGCCGATCGCCCACAGGCCCTCCCCCGCGCGCAGGTGCGCGTCGACCGGCACGCCGTGGGCGTCCGGCTCGACGCCGACCGTCTCGAGGCCGATCCCGCGCACGCGGGGTCGCCGGCCGGTGGCGACGAGCAGCCGCTCGCCCCGCAGCTCGCGCCCGTCGTCGATCTCGAGGACGTAGTCCTCCCCCTCGCGCCTCGCGGCCGTCGGCGTTCGCGGACAGCACGAGCTCGATGCCCTCGCGAGCCAGAACCTCGCCGAGCGCCTCACCCAGCGGCGCCGGCTCCCGCGCGAGCACGTGCTCGGCCATGTCGACGAGCGACCGCCTCGCCCCCGAGCCGACGAACGGCCTGGGCCATCTCCACGCCCACCGGCCCGCCGCCGAGGATCAGCAGACGTCGCGGAACGGCCTTCATCGACGTCGCCTCGCGGTTGGTCCAGACGCCGTCGAGCTCGCGCAGGCCCGTGATCGGGCGGCACGACCGGATCGGCGCCGTTGGCGAGGACGACGTGCTCGGCGGTGTGCCGCACGCCGTCGACCTCGACGACGCCGGTGCCGGCGAGCCGGCCGCTGCCGCGCAGCAGGTCGATGCCGTGATCGGCCAGCCAGCGCTCCTGTCCGGCGTCGGAGTAGTCGGAGACCATGAAGTCACGCCAGGCGAGCGCGGCCTCGACGTCGACCTCGGCGCTCGCCGCGGCCTCGCGCGCCCCGTGGACCGCCTCGCCCGGGCGCAGCAGCGTCTTCGACGGGATGCAGGCCCAGTAGGAGCACTCGCCTCCCACGAGCTCGCGCTCGACGACGGCGACGCGCAGGCCGCCCTCCGCCAGCGCCCCGCGCAGTGCTCGCCCGGTGACCCGCCGCCGAGCACGATCACGTCATAGTCGCTGCTCATGTCGGCAGCTCCTCGCCGGCGCGCTCGCGCACCATGTAAAGGGCATACCAATCGGGCCAGTCGGGGTCCGCATGGCCGATCCGCTCCTCGTGCTTGCCGTGTGCGTCTGCCGCGCGTCTCAGCGCGGCGGCGAGATCTTCGACCGACTCATATGCCGTGGACATCGGGCTCGCCCCCTCTCAGCGGCCCGGAAGCCGGCGCGCTCCCGCTGCTGACCTCGACACTGCTCATCTCGCCCCCATCCGTTTGTTGGCGCCACAAAGCGGCGGTCGGCACGGCCAACTTTCCCTCCGATCGCCCATACTCTCCTTCTCGTCCGAGCGGAAGTCAAGGTGATCACGGGTCACGGCTCAGCGTCCTGCGCTCTGGCCGCCGTCGATATGGAGGATCTCGCCGGTGACGAACGGCGCCCGCTCGAGATAGAGGATCCCGTCGACGACGTCGCCCACCTCGCCGATCCGACCAATCGGGTGCAGCGCCGCCAAACCCTCGTAGGACGCGGGGTCCTGCGCGGGCGTCTCGATCACACCGAGGGAGACCGCGTTGACGCGCACGCCGCGGGATCCGTACTCGACGGCCAACGAGCGCGTCACTGCAGCCAGACCGCCCTTGGTCAGGGCGGCCAGCGCCGCGGGCCTCGCGCTGTCGGCCTGCTCGACGAGGCTGGTGGTGATGTTGACGATGTGACCGCTCCCCTGCGTGAGCATCTGAGCCACGACACGCTGGGTGATGTGGAAGAACCCCGCCAGGTTCACGGAGGTGATCGCGGCATAGTCCGCGAGCGTGTAGTCCGTGAACGCCTTGCCGATGAATACGCCGGCGTTGTTGACCAGGCAGTCGACCCGTCCGAACCGATCCAGCGCCTGCTCGACGATCCGCTCGGCGGTCTCGACCTCGGTGATGTCGCCCTGCAGCGTCAGGAGGCCCGGCTCATCGCGGGGGCCGATCGTGCGTGAGGTCCCCACGACGGCGTACCCCGCATCGCGGAACGCCGTTGCCAGGCCCGCGCCGATGCCCTGGGAGGCGCCGGTGACGAGCGCCACCCTCTGGCTCATGCGACGAGATAGGTGTCGTAGGTCACGCCCGCGGGTTGACGGGCCCCGACGCTGACGAAAACGCCTCTGTTCAGCCAATCGAGGTCCGAAGCAGCGGTCTCGATCTGGGTCGACGTGCGGAAGGTGTACTCGCGGGCGTCGACCTCCTCGCCGCGTGCCAGACGCGCGAGCACCTCGGCGCTGCCATGGCGCACGCCGCGAGATTGGACGTAGAGCAGATCGCCGCGGTCCGTCCGCAGCGTGTAGCGGCTGTCACCGAGCGCGGTGCCATCCGCCAAGCCGAGCTGCCAATCGGCACTCGCGCCGGGAAGAAGCTCGCCGTTGAGCTCAGGACCGGTGAACCTGCCACCGGTCTGGGGCACGATGCGCCGGTGTCCCTGGGCGACGTCCCCGAGATCCAGTGGCTCGCCGAGCGTGACCTCCAACCGATAGATCTTCCGCAGGCGCGGGCCGGGAAGCCCGTTCCCGTCGGCAGCCGTGGCCGCTTCCGGATCGTTGGGGTGGGGCGCGAGCGGCGTGACCGTGACCCGCATCCAGTCCGCGAGCGGCAGCGCGCCGAGCAGGCGATCGAGTTGGTCTCGGGTCCCTGCGCGATAAAGGCCGACGGCCTTGCGCTCGCCCGGCGCGGCGGGCGGCTTCCAGAGCCGCGTGAGATGGCCTTCATCCGCGAGCTTCGCTGTGGCTGCCGACTCGGCATGTTCGCGCTCTTCGACCTCGGGCTCCGGCACTCGATCGGGAACGTCGACTTCGAACTCGACGAGGAACTCCATCGTGATCTCCTTGTCTGGGTGGTCGCAGGAGATGCCCATCTCCACAGTGTCCTACCTCGCCGCAGTCAGCTTCTCCCCGGTGGTTGTCAGGTGAACATCGGGCCCAGACCCGCCTCGAGGGCCTCGCGAGCGGCCGCGCGGCCGGCCTCACGCGCCGCGTCGAGTTGATGGAACTCGAGCAGCCCGACCCCCGCTGCACGTGGCTTGATGATGACATCGGCGTGCCGGCTCGCCGAGTCGGAGGTGTTCGAGCTGCCCAGCAGCAGCACCCTGGTGAGCGTCTCGCCAAGGCTCGGGGGCGTGCCCGCGGACCGCTGTCGCCCCTTGACCCCCCGGCCGGAGGACGAGGACTCGAACGTCGCCTTGACATCGACCGCGATGATCGGGCCCTCGCCGAGATCAGCCATCACATCGACCGGGAGGTTGTCGACCAGTGAGCCGTCGATGAACATCTCCCGGCCCCTCACCTGCGGCGGAGCGAGCACCGGAATGCAGATGCTGAACCCGACCGTTTCCCAAAGGGGCCCCCACCTCGAGACGACCAGGCGGCCGCTGCGCAGATCGGCCGAGGCGCACATGAAGCTCCTCGGCAACTCCTCGATCCTGGACTCGCCGAAGGTCCGGCGCAGCATCGCCTCTGCGCGCTCGCCCCGGATCAGCGAGCGTCGGGGAAGCGTGTAGTCCTTCAGCGGGCGTCGCTGAACCCACTCCTCGAAGCAGCGCCTGTCGATCTCCTCCGGATCGAGGCCCATCGCGAACAGCGCGCCCACGAACGCGCCCATGCTCACCCCGGTCACCCGGTCGATCGTCAACCCGGCGGCCTCGAGTTCCTCGAGCACGCCGATGTGGGCGAAGGCACGCGCGCCGCCGCCTGACAGCACGACGCCAACCGAGCGGCCGCTCAGCCGCCGGGCCACCCGTTCGACATCGGCCACCAGGCTCGTCCTGCACACGAGATGTGACTCGATCGGCTCCAGCGCGGCGGCCCAGCCCTCGATCGCGCCGGACCCGGCGCCAACGTCCCAGGCGACGAGGTCACAGCCCTGGAGCTCGCGGTGGCCATCGAGCCCGTCCGGAACGGGGCCGCCCGCGGTGCAGGCCAGAATCCTGTCGGCCTGCTGCAGGCAGTACCCGGTCCACGAGTCGGGCGACCCGAGCATGCCGGCGAGGAGGACGACGATGTCGTGGCCTGCCTCGGCCCTGTCCAACAGCGGCCCATAGATGGTCGCCGGTTCGGTGCCTGCGGTGAGCGGAGCCACATCCGCACCGTCGAGCAGCGCGACCGATAGGTGACGCGCCAGCGCCTCGGTCAGTTGCCGGCCCAGCTCGGGGAGCGGCACCGCCTCATCGAGGCCCACGAGCGTGACCGTCGTGGGCCGGGGGCGAGCCGAGGGAGCAGCCGAGCGGTTGTCGCGCAACTGCTCGGCAAGCACGCGGTTGAGAGCGAGGGAAAGCGCCGGCGAGCCGGTGAGCAGCTCCTCGAAGTCGCGCTTTTCGACCGTGAGCAGGTCACTTGTCCGCGCCCCGCGAACGGAGGCGGATCGGGGGGCCGAGCTCAGCAGCGCCAGCTCGCCGAGCGCATCTCCACGGCCGAGTTGGCGCAGGACCGTACCGGTGCTCTCGTCGACGACGTCGAGCCGGCCGGCTCGGACGATGTACATCGCATCGCCAGGGTCGCCCTCGTGGAACAGCCACTCGCCGGCGTCGACACGGAGCGGCCTGGTGCCGGCGGCAAGCGTTTCGCGGAGCGCCGGCTCGAGCCCGGAGAAGAGCGGAACACGCGCGAGGAAGTCGGCGGCCGACTCGGCACGCGCCTCGAGCGCCGTCGCGGACGCAACCGCGAGCGCCCGCCGCGCTCGCGGCCGCTGCGGGACCGATGCGTCCCGATCCGAGCTGCCCAGGACGAAGCGGGTGGCCGATCCGAGGGTCGCCGTCGGCACGACCTGGAGGCGACCCACGAACACACAGCCCAGGCCCGCTGCGAACAGGCAGGCCGCGCCGAAGGTCCAAGCGTTGTCGAACACTTCGAGCGCATCCAGCGCCGACGGCATGCCGATGATCGCGACGACCAGGGCGACACCCAGAGCCGCTCCGACCTGGCGCGCGACGGCGTTGATGCCGGTTGCCGTCGCGAAGCTCTCGCCCGGCGCCGACGCGACGGCGGCGCCGCTGAGGTTGGGGAAGAGCGTACCCGCACCGATGCCCAGCAGGACGATCCCCGGGAGCCACTCACTCAGGAAGGCCGGGGTCGGGCCCACACGCTCGACCAACCACATCACCGCTCCGCCCCAGATCAGGCCGCCCGCGACGAGCACGGGGCGGTGTCCCACGCGCTTGGTGATCCGGCTCGTGGGCCCGGCGACCGCCGCGGCTACGAACGGTCCCGGGGTGAGGGCGAGACCCGCCTTGAGCACCGAGTAGTGCCACACGCCGGTCAGGAACAGGACATTGGTCAGCGTATAGCCATAGAAGCCTGCCGCGGCGACGATCGTCATGCCGTTGGCGACGCTGAACGTGCGCATCCGCAGCAGCGACAGATCGATGATCGGAGAGCGGTGCCAGCTGCAGCGCCAGACGAACGCCGCGCCGAACGCAACCGCGGCGGCAAAGGACAGCAGGGTCCGAGGGCTCCCCCAACCCCATTCCCCGCCCTTCACGACCGCCAGCACGAGCGCCGAGATGGCCAGCGCGAAGAGCACCGCGCCGGTCAGGTCGGGCATCCGGCGGCGACCCGGAGCGCGACTCTCGACGAGGCGACGCCGAGCCAGCACGACGGCCGCAAGTCCGATCGGGAGGTTGACGAGGAAGACCAGTCGCCAGTCCGATATGGAGACGAGGATTCCTCCGAGGGAGGGGCCGAGCCCGGCGGACGCGGCCGCCACGGCCGACAGCAGAGCGACGCCGTGCGAGCGCTCAGCGGGCGCGAACGAGTGCAGCACGAGCGCGAGCGCGGACGGCACGAGCAACGCCGCGCCGAGGGCTTGCAGCACTCGCAGCGCGATCAGGGCGTCGACCGAGGGCGCAAGCGCACACAGCAGCGAGGCCGCTGTGAAGAGCTCGAGCCCGAAGATGAACACGCGGCGGCGACCGAGCAGATCCGCCAGACGCCCGGCCGGCAGCAGGAACGCCGCGAACACGATGTTGTATGCGTTGAGCACCCAGGAGAGCGTGCTGATCGGCGTGCCCGGGAACGAGCGCGCGATGTTCGGGAAGGCGATGTTGACGATCGTCGCGTCCACAAACGCGACGCTCGCGCCCAGCGACGCGATCGCCAGCACCGTCCGTGGCGAGGGACCGCGACGGCGCGCGACCTCGTGGCTGTCCTCGGTCTCGACAGAGGGTTCGGTGGGAAGCTCGACGGTCGACACGCGCGCGCGGAGCCCTACAGGGCGAATTGGTCGAGCAGGTCCGGATGTGCGCTCAGCGCCTCGCGTGCCGCGCGGCGGCCGATTTCGATCACGCGCGGCAGCGCCTTCCAGTCCATCAACGCGATCCCCTCGACCGGCGGCGTGATGACGACGTCGGCATGCAGGCGCGCGGCCGTTACGGTGTCGGTGCTTCCAACGGTCACCGAGCGCACAATCGTCTCGCCGAGCAGGGGAATCTCGACGGCTCCGCCGGTCAGCGCACGCCGAGCGGTGCGCCCCAGGCGTGGGAGGTGGCGCCGATGTCCGTTGGTGAAGTGACCCATGCGGCCGGTTACGTCGACGGCGATCACCGGACCCTCTCCGGTGCGGGCCATGGCCGCTACCGGCAGATTGTCAAGGACACCCCCATCGACGAGCAGTCTCCCCTCCCTGGTCGCGACGGGGGGGAATATACCGGGGATCGCAAGGCTGGGATAGACGGCGTCGACGACGGGGCCCACTCGGTGGAGCACCGGCTCGCGCGCCACAAGATCACAGCTCACGCTGAAGAAGCGCAGCGGAAGCTCCTCGATGCGCCGCTCTCCAAAGGCTTCGCGGATCAGCTTGCGGGTCTTGCTGCCGCGAATCAGCGAATACGCGGGCGGGACGAAGTCCCGGCTCGGGTTGGTCTTGACGAAGCTGCGCTCGAAGGACTCCCGTAGGGCATCGGCGGAGAAGCCGGCTGCGGTCCCGGCGGCGACCAGCGATCCCAGACTGACGCCAGCGATTCGGTCGAATTGCAGACCCTGGGCCCGCAGCTCCTCGAGCACGCCCAGGTGGGCGAGTGCTCGCGCGCCGCCCCCCGAGAGGACGATGCCGAGGGACCGCCCCGCGATCCGCCGCGCCATCGCCTCCATGGCGGCCTTGCGCTGCGCGCGCAGGCTCACCACCTGCACCTGGCGGGGCTGGAGCTCTTGCAACGTCGTCGCGCTCACCGCGGGCCCGAGGACGAGGAGCTCACAGCCCTGCAGGGAGTGGGTGCGCCCAGCCCATGCGGGGCCGATCGCGCCGCTCGTGACAGCGAGAACGAGGTGTGCCTCACGTACGCACAGATCCGTCCACTCGTCGTGCGGGACGCTGGAGCAACACATCAGCACGCGGTCGAAGCCGCGCTCGGCCCGATCGATCGTCGCGAGGTCGCCTGCTCGCAGCCTCGCGATCGATTCATGCCCGGCCAGCGCGTCCGCGAGGGCCTCGGCGACCTCCGCCACCGGCGCGCCGTCGTCCATGCCGACGACGGCAACTGTTCGGGGTGGCGCGGCGGCGAACACGGGCATGCGACTTGCCGCGAGCTGCGCTCCCATCGCTCTGGTGAGGCCAAGGGCGAAGCTCGGGGCCTGCCGGATCAGCTCCTCGAAGGGCGCGCGACCAAGCTCGAGCAGCTGTGCGTCGCGCCGTGCCCGCGCGGAGGCCGAGCGCGTGCCCTCGCGCAGGAGCGCAAGCTCTCCGAGCACCTCCCCCCGGCGCAGGACACGAATCAGCGATTCGGGCGGGCCCTCATCGATCACCTCGATACGGCCGCTGCGCACGATGAAGAGGCTGTCCGCGACGTCGCCTTCGCGCAGCACCCACTCGCCGGCGTTGAAGTGGCGCTCGGTGATCTGCGCCGCGAGCTGCTCGAGGAGCTCGTCCGACAGGCCGGCGAGAACCGGTACGTTGCGCAGGAACGATGCGCCGCCGATCATCGGTTCCCCGCCTCCGGCCGGGGCGCGCGCGGACACTCGCGGCGGCCGCGTCTCAGCGATTCGCGCCGGCCGGCACGCACTGAGCCTCCCCACTCACCCTGCACCGATCATCCCCCCGCCTGAGTCGTCCCTAACCGCCCATATCGTAGTGCGTTTGCGCGACATGGGACGTGTGCAGCCGCGGCGCCCGCGGGCCTGTGGTCGCCTCATCCGCAGAGATTACGGTGCCCGAGGTCGCGGAGATCGGTCGACTCCGGCGGACGGCGGGTCCCGAATCGGCGTCGGCTACTCTGGGAACGTGGCACGAGGGACCGGCGTTCCCCATTTCGGCCGCACCTGGGGTGTCTGGCGGCCTTGAGCACCGAAGAGGACGACTGGCTGCCCCGGTTCCTGGCCGAGTTCGCGGCCTTGTCCGAGGCCGAGCGGGATGCCGCCATCGCAGCGTTGCCCCCCGAGCGTCAAGGGGCGCTCCTGGCGCTCGACGACGCGCGGGCGGCGACGCTCGGCGCCGACCCCATGAAAGCGCTGGACTCCGGTCACGGCGGGCTCGAGCGGCTGTATGAAGTGGCCGACCCCTGGGAGCTGCTGGGGGTGATCAACCTCGCCGTTCGCGAACAGCCCGCGATCGTCGTGGACGCATTGTTCGCGGCCGTCGTCGCACACAGAGGCTGGGGAGAGAACCAGCCGCCGGCGATGGCGTCACTTCGCGAACAGTGGATCTGGCATGTGCACGACGAAGTTTCGCGGGCCAGGGAGGAGATCCGCCGCGGAGACGACGCGGCCGGGTGAGCGACGCCACGGCCGCCCCGTGCGTCTGGCGCTACGCTCGGAGCATGTCCGCGAGGGCCGACGATCCGCCTGAGGCGGGCAAGCTGCCGACCAACCGGCTCGGGCGGACGGCGCGGGTTGGCAGGCTGGTGACGGGCCAGGGCCTGCGGTGGGCGGGGATGCGAACGGCAAATCGCGTCCGCACGCCCGAGCGGGCCGCCACTGCCCAGAGCGAACGAACCGCGGTGCTGGTCGGACAGCTGGTCGATCAGCTCGGGCAGATGCGCGGCGCGGCGATGAAGGTCGGCCAGATGATCTCGATGGTCGAGTTCGACGGCCTTCCGGAGGAGGAGCAGGACGAGCTGCAGCGGCGCCTGGC
This sequence comes from uncultured Solirubrobacteraceae bacterium, assembly GCA_963743505.1. GTDB lineage: Bacteria > Actinomycetota > Thermoleophilia > Solirubrobacterales > Solirubrobacteraceae > Palsa-744. Next base: position 617,995 of record CAVUPZ010000001.1, read on the forward strand.
CGCGCTCCGCGACGACGTCCCCCCCGTTCGGTTCGCCGACCTCGAGAAGCTCCTACGACGGGAGCTCGGCGGCCCGCTGCGGGAGGTCTTCCGCGACTTCGACGAGCGCGCCTTTGCCGCGGCCTCGATCGGCCAGGTTCATCGCGCCACCACCGTCGACGGTGACGACGTGGCCGTGAAGATCCAATACCCCGGGGTCGCGGAGGCCGTCGAGACGGACCTGCGGAACGCGACGCTGCTGCTGCCACTCGTCCGACGGCTCGCCCCTGGGCTTGACGCGAAGGCGCTCGCGGCCGAGATGCGAGAGCGGATCGCCGAGGAGCTCGACTACGAGCTCGAGGCCCAGAACCAGCGGCGCGTCGAGCGGCTGATGCGGGGGCATCCGTTCGTCCTCGTGCCCCGGGTCCACACCGATCTCTCGACTCGGCGCGTGCTGGTGTCCGACTACGTCGAGGGAGAGGGCTTCGAGTCCGTACGCCGCGCTGAGGAGGGGCAGCGCGACCGCTACGGCGAGATCGTCTTCCGGCTCCATTTCGGCTTGCTCTACCGCGACCGGATCGCCCTCGGCGACCCTCACCCGGGCAACTACCTGCTGTGCCCCGACGGCCGCGTCTGCTTCCTCGACTTCGGCCTGATGCGCCGTGTCGATGCCGCCCGGGTGGCCGATGAGCAGGCGATTGCCCTCGCCGTCCGCGAAGCCGACGCCGCGGCCGTCAAGGCGGCCCTGCTCGCCGGCGGCTATCTGCCCGCCGATCGAGCCGATGCGCTCGACGCCGACTTCGCGCTGGGCCTGATGCGAATGGCGCTGAAGTGGTACGCCGTGCCCGGGGAGCGACGCTTCTCAGCCGATGCGGGCCCAGGCCGGGAGCAGCGGCGCCCGGACGGCGAGCAACAGGTCGATGTGAGGAGGCAGGTCAACCAGCTCACGCTGCCACCCGAAGCGATCCTGATCCGGCGGATGCACGGCATCGTCGCCGTCGTCCTGCAACAACTGCGGGCGGGGGCGGACTGGGGCGCGATCGCCGCCGAGTACCTGCACGGGGACGGCCCCGCAACGCCTCTGGGACAACAGGAGGCCGACTTCCTCGACCGGGTGCGACCGGTGCCCGTCGCATCGGCCGGGGCCGGGAGCGCCCGCCGGCGGCGAGACCCGGAAGGGCGACCCCGGTGAACATCACAGCTGTCCCAATGCCTGACGTTGAGGGCGTCACGCATCGAAGCGTCGACGTCGCGGGCGTCGCGATCCACGTCGCCGAGGCGGGCTCCGGCTCCCCTGTGCTGCTGCTCCACGGCTGGCCGCAGCACTGGTATGCGTGGCGCAAGGTGCTGCCCGCGCTCGCCGGGGAATACCGACTGATCTGTCCCGACATGCGGGGCTTCGGCTGGAGCGAGGCAACCGCGGGTGGCTACGCCAAGCGGGATCTCGCCAAGGACGTGATCGCGCTCATGGACACACTCGAGATCGAGAGCGCCGACCTGCTCGCCCACGACTGGGGTGCATGGATCGGCTTCATCCTGTGTCTCGATCACCCCGAGCGCTTTCGTCACTACCTCGCGCTCAACATATACACGCCATGGCCCGAAGGGCCCTCGCTACGCGGCCTCGTGGTCCTTGCGCGGCTGTGGTACCAGGTCGTGCTCGCTCTCCCATGGGTCGGCGAGTGGGTGATCCGGCGTACGCCGTTCGTTCGTCGGCTGATCGCCGCAGGGGCGGTGGGTCACCCGTGGACGAACGCCGACCTCGAGATCTTCTCCGCGGTCCTTCGCGAGCCCGCGCGCGCTGCGGCCTCATCACGCCTCTACCGGACCTTCCTCACACACGAGCTGCTCCCGTTCCTCGCAGGCCAGAACGCCGATCGCCGGCTCACCGTGCCGACGTTGCTGCTGCACGGGATGCGCGACCTGGCGATCGACCACAGGGCACTCGGCGCGTGGCAGACCCATGCACAGGACATGACGGTTGAGCTACGCCCGGACTCGGGGCACTTCATCGCCGAGGAGCTGCCCGACATCGTCGCCGGGCGCGCACGGGCGCTGTTCAGCGCGACCACGTCGCAGGCGCTCTAGCCGAACGAGAAGAGCACCTTGCCTTCGCGCTCCCCCGAGCGCAGGCGGACGCAAAGGCCCTGCTCGGCGCCGACGACGCGCGAGCCATCACCCAGCTGGTGGACCGTGTGTGGGCGCAGCAAGCCGACCCAACCAACTGAGCCCAACGGCAAGGGGACGGGAGCATCCCGTGTCTGAGCACCGGCAAGCGCAAGCGGTCGCTCGTGCTCCAGCCGGCGCGCGCCCAGAGCTCGTCGTGCGCCTACCCGGCGCCAACGCCGTGCCAACGGCCCGGGGGGATGATCCGCCCATGACCACGACCGATGAGCAAGGCAGGACCGCGTCTCGGTATCGGCCGGACGTTCAGTACAAGACCGCAGCCGTGAACGGGATCGAGCTGCACTACGCGCATGCGGGCGCCGGGCCACTTGTCGTGTTCCTGCACGGGTTCCCCCAGTTCCACTATGCCTTCCGTAGCCAGTTGCGGGAGTTCAGCACCGACCACCTCGCCGTTGCTCCCGACCAGCGAGGCTACAACCTCACGTCCAAGCCCGAGGGCATTCACAGCTATGGCATCTGGCCCGCGGTGGAGGATCTCCGCGCCCTCGTCGCGCACCTCGGGTATGACCGCTTCGTGCTCGTCGGCCACGACTGGGGCAGCCTCGTGGGATGGGGATTCGCGCTCCACTATCCGGAGATGGTGCGGGCGCTGATCAGCCTCGGCGGCGCCCATCCCGGTGTCCTGGATCGCGCGCAACGGGAGGACGCTGAGCAGATCAAGGCAAGCCAGTACCTCCTCGGGCTTCGCCGCCCGGATGCAATCGAGGCGATCGCCGCCAACGACTTCCAAGCGCTCGAGCAGGCGCTCGACCACCCCTTCTTCTCGGAGCAGGATCGCGATGCCTACCGGCGCTCATGGCGTGTTCCACGGGCGATCGCGTCAGCGTTGCACTGGTATCAGGTCGAGGGGATCGCGCCGCCGGATCGCGACGGCACCCCCGGCCGGGGGAACTACTCCCCGGACGTGGCGCCACTCTATGTCGACGTCCCGACGATGGTGATCTACCCGGAGGAAGATCCATACGTCAGGCCCGCCTCGCACGCCGGTCTCGAGCACTTCGTCCGCAACCTGACATTCCGCCGGATACCGGACGGGACGCATTGGATCGCCGAGCAACACCCCGAGCTCGTCAATCGCCACATCCGCGAGTTTCTGGGCGCGCAAGGCCTCGCCCCCGGCGGTGGCGAGGATCCCTGGCTCGCTGCCTCAGGACCGCCGGATACGTAGTGCCCATCCCTGCGAGGTCCGCGTGAGGGGACACGATGCACTCGGCGTCCAGGCCGCCCCGGCGCGGAGCACGCTACGCGCCATTGCGCCCTCCGAACCAGGTGCTCAGCGCATCGTTGAGCCCGAGCTGGGTTTGATCCCCGACCCAGGCGACGTACCCGTCGGGCCGGATCAGGACGGCGGTGGGAGCGGTGACCGTGCCGAGCACGGGAAGCTCCCACGGGCCGTCGTATCCAGCGTCCATCAGCGTGACCCGGCCGGCCCACGGAGTGATGTCAAAGCTGCCGGGCTCACCGAGGTTGAGGAGCACCGGTTTGGCGTCGTGCAGCAGTTCGAAGACGCGCAGCGGGCCGTCGGCGCTCACGAGGTCGAGATCGGGCATGCGGCGTCCGAGCAGGGGGTGGCCGTCGCCGAGGTCGTAGTGGATGTCCAGCCCCGAGACGATGCCGGCGAGCCGTCTGCGAGGCTCGTCCATCATCGCCAGCTCCGACACCACCTCGACCAGGGCCTTCATGCGCTCATCCTGGCGTTGGAGCGCGGTCTGAGCCATCGTATACCGGAGTGCGCGGGCAGCGACCGGGTGGCGCTCGTCGTGATAGGTGTCCAGGAGGGTCTCCGGGGAGGTCCCGTTTATCACCTGAGCCAGCTTCCATCCCAGGTTCACCGCGTCCTGCACACCGAGGCTGAGACCCTGTCCACCCGCGGGGGAGTGCACGTGCGCCGAGTCGCCGGCGAGTAGGACGCGTTGCGCGCGGTAGGCCGCGGCCTGACGTGTCATGTCGGTGAACCTCGAGATCCACGTGGGATCGTGGATCCCGAAGTCGGTGCCGTAGACGGCGATCAGCGCCTCGCTGAGATCGCGCAAGGTGGGCTCGCTGCTGGATCCGAGCTGTTGCTCGGTCACCACGATCCGCACCGGCCCCCCATCCTTGTAGACCACCTCGCCGTCGCGGATCTCGTACTCCAACCTGCCGATTCCGTGAACGCCGACGGCGTCGTAGCGGGTGCCCAACTCCGGTTCCTCGGTCACCTCGACCTCGGCGATCAGGTTGCTCTTGGTCGGATCCCACCCCGGGAACTCGATGCCGGCTGCCCTGCGGACCACGCTGCGTCCGCCGTCGCACCCGACGAGATAGAGCGCCCGCAGCGACCGCCCGTCGGCCAGCTCGACGTCAACTCCTGTGCCATCCTGCGCGAAGCCCGTCACCTCGCTTCCGTAGTAGACCCGCACCGGCAGCTCGGCGACCCAGTCGGCCATGATCCGCTCAATCTGGTTCTGCCAGATTCCGAGCGAGTACGGATGACGTGTGGGGAAGTCGCTCATGTCCAACACGGTCGTGCCGATCGTCGAGGCCTGAGCCACGTGACCCTCCGCGAGGAACCGCTCGGCGACCCCACGCTGATCGAGCACCTCGATCGTGCGCGAATGAAAGCCGCCCGCGCGTGAGCCGACGAGCACATGATCTGGACGCCGCTCCACGACCGTCACGTCGACCTTCGACAGCGCCAGCTCGGCGGCCAGCACCATTCCCGCCGGCCCGCCGCCGGCGATCACGACCTCATGGTCGGTCATTGCCACACTCCCGTCGGATACTGCGAGAACGGCATCGGCATTTCGCGACTCCCATCTCCATAGATCCTGGTCTCGGCTGGGGCTTATACAGCACGATCCGGGGCTTCATGAAGGCGCCGTGGGTGGTATAAACTGGATGTGGAGGGCGACACGGGACGCGCCGAGCATTACAAGCGTCCTGGGTGGTTCACCACCAACGTCTTCAACCGGCTTGTGGGCGCGCTGACACGCCTCGGCGTGAGCGTGTACGGCTCGCGAGTGCTCGAGGTGCAGGGCCGCAAGTCCGGCGAGTGGCGACAGACGCCCGTGAACCTCCTCCACTACGACGGAGGCGACTATCTGGTCGCGCCACGCGGCCACACCCAGTGGGTCAAGAACCTGCGTGCCAGTGGCACAGGCCGGCTCCGTGTCGGGCGACGGACAGAGCCGTTCACGGCAGTCGAGCGCTCCGACGACGAGAAGCCACCGGTGCTGCGGGCCTATTTGAAGAAGTGGAAGTTCGAGGTCGGGGTATTCTTCGACGGTGTCGGGCCTGACTCCTCGGACGAGGAGCTCCGCCGGATAGCGCCGGATCATCCGGTGTTCCGGATCACACGCGGCTAGACGTGCACAGAACTCAGGCGGCCGCGAGCCGCCCTGAACGCGCGACCTGTGTCATTCGGTCGCTTTGAGCTCCACTGGTTCTTCGCTGGTCTGTTTCCAGGTGACCGACAGGCCGGCTTCTTCGGGAGGGGTGAGTGGGAAGGTCTGCTGGAGGATCGGCACTTCCTTGAGACCGCCTTCGAACTTCGACGGCGTCTGCTTGCCGGCTTTCTGTTTCAGCTTCGCAGTCATCGTCGCCGACATTTTGTCGATCGGACTGAGCTGCGCGAGCGCGACGCCGGACAACGTGAACTGGTGAGGCGTCCCGCATTCGAATTTGATTTTATGACCCAATTCTTCCGCAACGGATTCGAGTACAAGCGCCATCCCCGCCGCGACGACGAGTTTGCCTTCTTTGTTCAAATGGTTGTGGATGAAGCCGGTCTCGGCGGTGAGGTTCGGTTCCATCGTGATTTCTTCCAGCGCCGCGTTTCGACATTCAACGCTCGCGGCAGGGTCCCTGCAGCCAATCAGGTGAATACGCAAATACTCCTCATCAGTTCCGTATTCCCCCGCGACGATCGCTTTCTTGCATTCAATCTTGACGCCACCGACCGTTTCGAGCACGGTCAATCCGCCAACACTCGCGAAGTTCTTTTTGACCGCACCCAATATCCAATCGAAGTTCCCGCCGGCTGCTTTTTGTCCTCCGGTGCAAGAGGCGAGTTCATATTCGCCTGTGCCCGGGGGCACGCTTACACAGCGCCCGAATTCCGGTTGACCCAACAAGGCCGACGACGATGCCGGCGCGACTGTGGCAATGCAAAGCAGAGCCAAGAGACAGGATCCGAGCGTCGTGAACCGATTCATCGTGCTTACCGTCCTTCCGCAGATCGGCGGTCGAGAGGGAGCCGCCCCCTGCGCTCTTGGGACCCACGCGGCAGCACGTGCTCTTCTAGTCCGTCCGAAGGTCGAGCGGTGACACACGAGATCTTCAAGGCCCCCACAGCGCTGCGTGCCTCCCGCATCTAGTTGGCAACGCCCACGGCCGGCGCCACGCTGGCAATCCGCAACGATTGAACGTCGCCGCGCATCGACGCTACTCCTGTACGTGGCCGACTGTCAAGACCTCCCGGTGGTGTTATCGAGAAGGTCACACCGGCTGCGTCCTTTGCAGCCGTCGAGCGCGGGGCTCCAAACCGGTGCGGCCATCGAGCGGGCGCTGCGTCGTCGCGGCTGTCGAGGGCGAACTCCTGGCGCCGGGCGCCTGGAGCGCGCGCTCTGCACGAGAGCTGCGCGCCCCAAATAGCACGGCACGGGTTCGCGCTGTCTGGCACCCGGACGCGGTACCAGTTCCACGTTCTCCTGCGACATCGTCTATCCCCGTTCCTCGGCGAGAAACCGTGCCACGACATGCTCGCATGCGCTCTGCCGAGTCGGGGTCGCGCCCCCGTCAGCCATCGGCCCGCTCCTGTGCAAGGCGTTTGGCGGCGGCACGAGCGTCGTCGGGGTCCAGATAGGCCGTCACCCGCACGACCATGCCGCCAACAACGGTCATGGCCCATCCCTGTTGGGCTCGCACGACCGCCGTGCTGCCGACTGGACGTCCGCTCTGAACAATCCTTACGAAGACGAACGCCGTGGTGGAGATCAAGGGCCTCGTGCACCTCGGTTTCAAGCTCGTCGTACCCTCGCCACCATTCTTCAAAAAGAGCACGAATTGCCGCGAGTCCCTCATAGGCTCCGAGTCCCAACGGCGACAGGTCATAGACAGCACCGGGGGCGAAGATCCGAAACATCGAGTCGAAGTCACGGCGGTTCGATGCTTCGACGGCGCCGGCGACGAACGCCAGCGCGTCAGGGGTCTTGGACTCCGCGGGCACAGCAGGAGTATCTCGGACCGGCGCATCTCGGGCCCAAGCGGGAGGCTCCTCGAGGTGCTTATCATTCGGGCGGTCAGCTTGAGAGGAGTCGCGATCTGCCTCGCATGACGGATACGGAGTGGAGGGAGTTCATCGCCGCCGGTACGCGCACCGGCAAGCTTGCGACTACGCGTCTGGATGGTCGCCCGCACGTCGTGCCGATCTGGTTCGTGCTCGACGGCGACGACCTCGTCTTCAACACCGGCGCCGACTCGGTCAAGGGACGCTCGCTGGCCAGAACCGGCTGGGCGAGTCTCTGCGTCGATGACGAGACCCCGCCCTTCGCGTTCGTGACGGTCAGCGGACCGGTCGCCATCAGCACCGACCTCGACGAGATGCTGTCGTGGGCAACACGGATTGCCGCACGGTACATGGGCGACGAGCGCGCCGAGCAGGTTGGCCGGCGCAACGCCGTGGAGGGGGAGTTGCTGTTGAGGCTCCGGGCCGACCACGTGCTCGCGATGCGTGACCTCGCGGATTGAATCTGAGACACGCCCGCTAGCGCACGCGAGCAACCAGGACCTGCCCACCGGTGTGATCGTGCATCTCCCCGCCTAACGGATCCGGCCACGGTAGACCTGGCACGGCAGACCATGGAGACCCAGCCCGACGATCGAGAAAAGTCGCCCCGAATCGGGTTGCCGAGCGCGGGCGTCGTCATCCAGCCCCGCGCTGGCGCTGGTCACGAATAGGGTCGCGAGGTCAGGACCGCCAAACGCACACGATGTCGGTCGCTCGACCGGGAGCCGCACACTGGCGAGGAGGGATCCGTCGGGCGCGTATCGATGGATCGCGCCGCCCCCCCACCATGCCACCCAGATTCCCCCCTCTGCGTCGACCGTGAGGCCGTCGGGGACGACCCCCCGCTCGTGGCCTTCGACGAGCGTACGGCGTCGGCTTATTGTGCCTCTGGACGTCTCGAAGTCGAAAGCCTCGACGCGACCTGTGCCGCTGTCGTTCAGATACATGGTCAGTCCGTCGGGGCTCCAGCCGATGCCGTTGGCGATCGTAAGGCCGGTGAGCACGGTTGTGCAAGTGCCGTCGAGCTCGAGGCGATAGAGCGCGCCGGCTCCAGGCGACTCGTCGTAGGCCATGGTCCCCGCCCAGAAGCGCCCCTGCGGATCGCACGCGCCGTCGTTCATCCGGACATCGGTCCGGCCCGCCTCCGGCTGTGCGAGCTCATGTACCGAGCCGCTCTCGTCGAGGAACAGAAACCCGGGACCCGCGGCGAGCACGTATCCGCCGTCGACAGCCGGCGCGACGGCACCGACATGGCGGTCGATCGTCTTCGTCGCGATCAGTTCGAGGCTGCCGTCGGCCGCCAGTGCTCCCTTGTGCACGTGGCATCCGAGGATGTCGACCCACAGGAGCTCTTGACGCTCATCGTGCCATCGCGGACCCTCGCTGAGCAGGCCGGCGCTCTCCGTCACCACGGCGATCCGAGCGTCGTTCATTTCGCGAGGTCGACGACGACCTTGATGTCCTCAGGCCGTCGGTCGAGCGCGTCTGTCCAGCTGGCGAGCGGGATTCGGCGGGTGATCATGCTCCGCAACCATTCCGGATCGGCGGCGGCGAGCGCTTCGACTGCCTGCACCCAGTGGCGCCGACCGGCGTTGACAGTCCCGAACATCAGCTGGTTGCGCAGCACCATCGCGCGGTTCAGGGCAGTCGCATCGACATCGAGCCGTGGGTCGAGGTTCATGATCCCGGTCAGACACATGATCCCCCCGCTGACCAGGCGCTGGGCGGCCGAGCGGCCGACTGTGCCGAGACCAGTGCACTCGATCACGACTTCGACCTCCACGTCGAGATCGGTCTCGCCGGGGTGATAGTGGGCGCCGAGGCTCTCGACGAGATCGCGCTTCGGGCCGCCGGTCGCCAAGTCGACCACGTGCACCTCGTAGCCGCGCTGCACACCCATGAGGCATGCCAGCAGCCCGATCGGGCCCGCGCCTGTGATCAACGCCCGCCCGTGCATGAAGAACGCTCGCCGCGAGATCCGATCGACCTGGTCCCACGCCTTGGCCAACACCGACGCCGGCTCGAGCAGGACGCCGAGCTCACCTAGGCCGGCAGGAAGCGCAACCGCGAAATCCGGCTCCAAGCGCCAGCGCTCTGACCCGTATCCGTGCCGTCGTACGATTCCACGCTCAGCGAACTTGTCGTTGCGGCACATGTCCCATTGCCCGGCTGCGCACGCCGGGCAGGGAACCGGATCTGGGCGACGGACGATCCCGACAACGAGATCACCCCGCGCGAACCCCGATCCCGACGGGGCCTCGAGCACCTCACCGAGACCCTCGTGGCCGATGATCAACTTCCGGTCATCGGGCGGCGCCTCGCCGTACTCGCCCTCGGCTATCTCACGGTCGGTGCCGCACACGCCGACCAGAAGTCCGCGCACCAAGAGCGCACCGTCGGACTCGGGCGGATCGGGAACCTCCTCGACACCGGCGGTTCCCCGCTCTCCGGGCACTGCCGTCATCGCGAGCATGACGCCAGTCTTCCATACGGTTGACGGGGAGACACGCGTCCGCCGCCGCCAACACCACGGGGCCGCCCTCCCCCATAATTCGACGGATGGCCTCCTCGACCGACGACAGCCTCGATGTCGTAGTCATCGGCGGGGGGCCGGCCGGCGTGGTCGCGGCGGTCCGTGCGGCGCGACTTGGAGCCAGAACGGCACTCGTCACACGCGACGCGCTGGGCGGGATGGCGGCACATGACGGGCCGGTCCCGGTCCGGACACTGGCTCATGCGGCTCGACTGATGCGGGAGGCCAGACAGCTGCCGCGTTATGGCGTCAGGGCAGGGGAACCCACCCTTGACTACGTCCGGCTGCTTGATCGTGTCGGCGAGGTGACCGCCGAGGTAGGCGCTCACTCGGTGCTACGCCGCGAGCTCCAGGAGTCGAACGTGGCCATCTACGAAGACGCCGGGCCGGCCCGATTCATCGGCCCGCACGTGGTCGAAAGCGAACGCGCACCGCAACTGCGCGCGGAGAAGGTCATCATCTGCACCGGCGGCGAATCACGCCGCCTCGATCTGCCCGGCTTCGACCTGACCAGCACCCACAGCGACGCATGGCAGCTCTCCTCGACGCCGCCCTCGATGCTCGTTGTTGGCGCCGGCGCGACCGGCGTCCAAGTCGCCTCGATCTTCAACGCATTCGGATCACGGGTGACCCTGCTCGATGCCGCCCCACGGATCTTGATGAGCGAGGACGAGGACGTTTCTGCAGCGATCAGCTCCGGCCTCGAGACGGCCGGAATCCGGGTCGTTGTTGATTTCGGAAGCCTCGAGCGCTTCGAGCGCTGCCCCACGGGCGTCCGCTTGATCTATGAGAAGGAGGGTGCGCAGGACCTCATCGACGCTACCGTCGCCGTCGTCGCAGTCGGCTGGATGGCGAACACCGTCGGCCTGAACCTCGCAGTCGCCGGCGTGCAAACCGACCAGCGCGGCTATGTGGCCGTGGACTCCCAGTGCCGGACGACTGCGCCGCACATCTTCGCAGCCGGCGACATCACTGGAAATCGGATGGTTGTCCATGAGGCGGCGCGCGAGGCTTACCTCGCCGCGAGCAACGCCGTGCTCGGAAGCGCACTCACGCTTTCCACGGAGGTCAGCCCAATCGGCAGCTTCACCGATCCCGAGTACGCGTCCGTCGGGCTCACGGAGGCCTCAGCCCGAGCCACACGCGACGTGATCGTGGCGACCCAACGATTCGACTCGTTGCCCCGACCGATAATCGACGGCCGCTCCGCCGGCTTTTGCAAGCTGATCGTCGACGGACAGCTGCACACGATCCTCGGTTGCCACATCGTCGGAGAGCGCGCAGTCGAGCTCGCCCAGCTCGCGGCGATCGCGATGGCCTCCGGGATGAAGGTCGAGCAACTAGCCCTCGTTCCGTTCTCGTTCCCCACCTACGCCAACGCGATGGGCCGCGCGGCGGTCGCCGCCGCCGGCAAGCTGGGACTGCCTCCGATCTGGTCCGACGACGAGGTTCCGCTCCAGACCTCGTAGCTGTCGGCCGCTGGATCCGCGAGGACTGCCCATCACCCATCGCACCCCTCTCGGCGCGCAACTTCGACGAATCCCCGAAGCTGGTCGTCGTCGGCCTGCTCGACCCACTCACGCTGCTCGCTGCTCATGTCGCCGATGTCGTCCGCCATTTCGCGCAACCGTTCGCCGGCGGACTGCTCGCCCTCGTCCTTGGCCGTTTGAGCCTCGGCGTGCAGCAGTTCCACGAGTCGTCCTATCGTCGCCATCACCCTCCTCCCTACTCCGCGTCTTCTCCGCGACCTCGTCGAGATTGCATACGCGCGGCGACCTGTCCGGCTCCGCACCTGAAGCTCAATGCCGCCGAGCATCCGCGGACCATCGCGCAAGGCTACAGACGCGTAGATTCGCCGGCAAAGTTGGAACCACGAACAGAAAGCGAGATCTGGCTCGCCTACACCACAATGCCTGCATAATCGCGGCACTGCTGCTATATTGACTGCATGGCGGTTGCGATAACAGTCCGGGACGTTCCCGACGACGTACGAGACGAGCTCGCCGCGCGTGCGGCCCGGGCTCACCAGTCCCTCCAGGAGTACCTCCGCAGCATGCTCATCGAGTCTGCACAGCGCCCGCCTGTGGCCGACGTCATCGCACGCGCTCGCGAACGCGTCCACGTGACCGGGGCCAAGGTGAGCGCAGCGTCGATCCTGGCCGCACGCGACGCCGACCGGCGGTGAGCGCAGGCTTCATATGCGACGCGTCCGCAGTGGCTGCGTTACTACTTGACGCCGGACCCGGCGGCCAGTGGGTAACGGACACAATCAGCTCAGGCCAGCTCGCAGCTCCTGCTCTCGTCACCTACGAGACGGCCAACGTGATACGCCGGCACGAGATCACCGGCCAGATCAGCCCCGACCAAGCCGTCCAGGCCCACGCCGATCTGCTGGACCTCGACATCGAACTATGGCCGTACGACCTCCTGGCTGGGCGAGCGTGGGAGCTCCGCCAGAACCTCTCGATCTATGACGCCGTGTACATCGCGCTCGCGGAGACAACCAAACTGACACTGGTCACGCTCGACAAGCGCCTTGCCAAAGCGCCCGGCACCGCCTGCGAGATCGCAACGCCGTGATGACAGGCTCGGCGGCCGGCTCTGGACACGAGGATGGCGCCGCGAGCCAGTGCCTGGCACCGCGAGGCACCGCGCCGGCGCCTACGCGCGCGAGTACTCTCCTGGCTCGCCCGTGCGCAACCCGAGCACGCCTTCGAGCAGGTCGACGTACTGGCCCAGGTGACGCGGCCCCAGGAACATGTTGCGCACGCGCGTCTGCGCCGCTTCGCCGACGTGCTCGGCCGTGAGGGGGTCGTCGAGCAGCTCCGTCACGCGCTCGCCGAACGCGCGCGGATCGCGGGGGTCGACCAGGAAGCCCGTGCGCCCATCCTCGATCTGCGCCACGATCCCGCCGATGCCCGAGGCCACGACCGGGCGCCCCTTCCACATCGCCTCCGCAACGGTCAGGCCGAAGCCCTCGGCGAGGCTTTTCTGGGCGATCACGTCCGCGCGGCGCTGGAGCGCGTTGACGATCACGGCGTTCTCGTCCTCGTCGACCATCGGAAGCAGCGCGAGGTGCACGCGTTGGCGGATTCGCCGCGGCATCTCGGACCAAATCTTCTCGACTTCCGCGAACACTTCCGCCGCCTCGGGGTCGTCCGCGACGGCTGCCACGTCGGGGCCGGCGATCAGCAGGTGTGGTTCGTCTTCGCTGTGAACGTGCTCGGCGAACGCCGCCAGCACGCCGACCGGGTCCTTCAGGCGGTCCCAGCGGGAGACCTGCACCAGCAACGGCACGTCCAACCCGAGCTGCTGTTCCTGGACCATGCGCGCGTTCGAGGTGACGCGTCCGATCGTGCCGTCCAGGCGCTCGAACAGGGCCCTTCCGGGCCGGTGGTAGGGGTCTGCGGCCAGTCCGGCCGCGCGCAGCACCGCGGTCACTCCGGTGAACGCCATCGCGTGGTTCTTCGGCGAGAAGGCGTCGATCGACGGCGCGATCACCGTGAGCTTGCCTCGATCGAGGCCGTCCCAGATATAGGAGGACAGGGAGAAAACGTACGCGTCAGCCTGCTCGACGTAGGGCAGCAGGAAGTGCCATGCGCTGCGGGCGAGGTCGTTGGGGGGGTCGATGCCGATGTGCGAGCGCCAGATCACGGGCGCACCGGTTGCCAGCAGGCGCGGGATCATGCCCGCCGTCTGCGGGTCGTGCAGCATCACCACGTCTTCGGGGCGGATGCGCGGTGCAAGCAGATCCGCGTTCTCGGCGCAGCGATGCTCGTACGTGTCCCGCTCGGCATCGCCCATTTCGCCGACGTCGCCGTCGTGACCGTGCAGCCAGTTGTGCAGGCGCTTCGTGATGCGAAAGAACTCCGGGTCGCCACCGATCACCACCCAGCGCGCGTCGCCGCCGCCGCCGCGCGTGTAGCCGATCAGCGACCGCAGCATCTCGGCGACGCCCCCGCCCCGGGAGGTCGAGTTGACGTTCCAGAAGGTCCGCGACTCCAGCAGCTCCCGTCCCCGCGCGAGCGTGTGCTCGAACGCGGCGAACGCCTCCGGTGTGATCACCGAGCGAAACCGCCCGGGATCAAGCGCCGTGACATCTATCTCCTCGATCCCCATTCATTGTCTCCTCGCGCCAGATGCCGGCTCGGCCGGGCTAACCGGCGGGCCGATGTTCCAATCCTCTCGGGGCAACCTCAGCCACAGATCGAGCACATCACCTCGAGCCGAGATGGCGTCGTACGCAGCCGCCGTCCCCAGCGTAGCCCGCTGGCGCGGCCTCAGCTCGCGCGACCCGCTTTGCGCACCGCGCGTCGCCGGCGGGCGCGTGACGTACCCGAGTCGTGCTCTGCTGCTGGGCTGCCGTGGGTGCGGGACGCAGCGAGCAACTCCTCGATGGAACTGTTCATGGCATTTGTGAACACGTCGAGGTCCGGCACGCGGTCGGGGTCGGCGACCACGCCGAAGTACACGTTGCCGTCGTAGCTCAGTGCTGCGACGCCAATCGCGTGCTCGGCGGCAAGCGGCACCAGCGGGTGAACCTCGCGCATTGGCGCACCGAACGCGTACAGCGTGTGCTGGATGCCAGGGACGTTGGTGATCGTGAGGTTGAACAGGCGCGTGGCGTACAGGCTGCGCGCGAGCGTGGCGTGCAGCACGGGCGGCGCCAACCCCGCGAGCTTGAGCACAGCGGCGGTGCCCTGCGCCTGCCCGGCGATCTTCAGCGACTCGGAGCGCGCCACCGTTTCGCGGTGGCGCGCGATCAGGTCGCAATTCGCCACGGGCAGCTCGACGAACAGCGAGGAGATACGGTTGCCGAGCGCGAGGTGCTCGTTCGGCTGGCGAACATTCATCGGCACCATCGCGCGCAGGCCCTGCTCGGGCAGCGGCTCGCCACGGGACTCGAGCAGTGCCCTGAGGCCGGCGGCGGTGATGGTGAGTACAACGTCGTTGACCTTCCCTCCGAGCGCGGTCCTGATCGACTTCAGGTCCGCCAGCGGGACGCGCACGACCTCGAAGCGCCGTCGGGTGCCGATCGCCTCGTTCAGGCTCGTGTGCGGGGCGCCGCGCAGCTCCTCACGCACGATCAGCTCGATCGCCGAGCGCGCCTCGCCAAGAGCCTCACCCGGATGGACCAGCCCGTGCGCTCCATAGCGTGCCGCCTGCACGACGGTGTCGAGCCCGACCAGATCCTCAACCCTGTGCGCGAGCGCGGTCAGCGGATCGTCGTACGTCCGGGTCCCGCCGGCGTGGGCACGGAGCGGGGCCTGCGTCCCGCGATCGCTGCCAGCCCCGGATGGGCCTCCAGGCCACGCGCCCGGGTCTGCATCAAGGAGCACGGTGGCGACGTCAACCGAGCCGACGCCGTCGACGAGGCAGTGGTGCGTCTTGTGCGCGAGCGCCCAGCGACCGTCGGCGAGTCCTTCGACGATCGCCATCTCCCACAGCGGCCGGTTACGGTCCAGGCGCTGCGAGAAGAACCCAGACGACCACTGCGACAGCTCAGCCTGGCCGCCCGGCGCGGCGATCGCTGCGCGCGTCACGTGCCTGCCCAGATCGAAGTCGGGGTCGTCCCTCCATTGGGGCCACGACAATCCCCCCGTATGCGGCGGCGAGAGGCGCTGGCTGTAGCGCGGCAGCGCAAGCAGCCGCCTTGACAGGTGCTCGTGGAGCTCCTCGCTGGTCGGCGGTCCCAAGCCGGGTGGAGGGTCGAAGACCATGATCCCGCCGATGTGCATGTGGGCGCTCTCATCGGCCTCCTCGAGCTCGAGGAACGTCGCATCCAACGCCGACAGGTGCGTAGTCATCATCGCGCCTCATATGTGTCGACCGTGGCGCCTAGCTCCTGCAGCGCCCCCGGCGGCACGAGCAACACCGAGCAGCGGCCATGATGAACGACGCGGCGGCTGACGCTGCCAAGCGCGCTCAACCCGGAGCGCCTGCGGCTGGCCATCACGACAAGCGGCGCTTCGAGCCGCTCCGACGTCGCAATGATCGTGTCGTCCGCGCTGCCCGACTCGATCACCGCACGATCGCCCTCGATCCCCTCTGCCTTGAGGCTGTCCACCTGTGCGTCGATCCGGGCCCTGCGCGAGGCCGACCGCCGCCCCAGCGCGTGGACCAGCGTCAGCGCCGACCCTGCATCCTTTGCCAGCCGGCTCGCGAATGCCACCAGCTCATCCGAGCCGCGCAGGCCGTCGCTGGCGACGAGCATTCGCTCCCCGAAATGCGCGGCTCCAGCAGGACGCGCGACCAGCAACGGGCTGGAGAGCGAACGGATCGCCGTCTCGGTGACGCCGCCGAACCACAGACCGGCGAGGACCGAGGCCGGTGGCGCGCCGATGGCCACCAGCTCGTGGCCGGTTGCCCAGTCGTTCACTACCTCATGCACCGGCCTGGCCGGGTCGACCTCGACCCTGCACGAGACCCCGCCCCGGTCCGCGAGCATCGTCGCGTGTTCGACCATCTCCGTCGCGTCGGACCGGTGGCCGCGTTCCTTGCGCAGCGACGTCACGACCAGAACGGTCAGCTCTCCCCCCGGTCCCACCAGACTCGCAGCCTGTTCCACCGCGGCGTAGCTTCCCTCACTTCCGTCGACGCCGCACATGACCTCGCTGAACACGCGCTCATCGCCGGAGGACCGCGGCACCTCGCCGTTGGGCTGGTAGCAGCGGGGATGGTAGATCGCCTCGCCGCGGGTTGGCGGGCGCGGCCGGAGCGCCAACGTGGTTCGGTCCACACCGTCACCGACGATCACGAGCGGCTCGTGCCTGCCGATCACCGCGCCGCAACGCATGCACGACGCCGACACCATGTGCTTCTCCACCCCCGCAGACAGCTCCGACTTTCCCGCTCCCATGGGCACATTCTCAGCTGTGGCCGTCGTGCCGTACAACCGTAGGTTTCCGAACCGCGCCGCGTGAGACGCACGGATTGGCGTCTGCGCGCAACAGCCTCGCTCCACTGCTCGTGCTCCCGAGCGCGCTTCTGCCTCGGTTTGCGGGGCGCGTAATCTCCACTGCCATGGAGACCGTGTCGGTCGCGGAGAACAGATTCCGCCGGGTGATTGGAGTGGTTGCGCGCAACCCCGTCCTGGCCCGGCTGCTGCTCGCCTACCTGGTGATGGTCATCGCCGAGTTCGGCGAGTGGCTCGCCGTCATCGTCTATGCGTACATTCGCGGTGGCGCCTCTGCGGCGGGTCTGGTGGCGATCCTGCAGCTGATCCCATCGATGCTCCTCGCCCCGCTGATCAGTGCCAAGCTTGCGCACATCGGCGTCGCCAGACTGCTCGCCGGGTCCTATGCCGCCGCGGCGGCAACGCTCGGGTGCTGCGGCGTGGCGATCCTCACGGGTGCGCCCGTGTCCGTCGTGTACCTCGCCGCGATGGCATTCTCACTCTCACTCGGGGTGGGCAGACCTCTGCACCACGTCCTGATGCCACTCGTTGTACGCCACCCGGATGAGCTCACCTCAGCCAACATCGCCACGAGTTGGAGCGAGGGCGTGGGAGCGTTGGTCGGTCCGGTGCTGGCGGGTGTGCTGATCAGTGCCGACGGACCGGGTCTCGCTTGTACTGCGCTTGCCGGGCTGGCTGTCTCCACCCCCCTGCTGGCTCACGTGCGTCCGCTGCGAGCCGACGCTCAGGAGCCCGGAGACGAAGAGGGCGGTCTCTCCGATCTGCTCGCCGCCGGCCGGGTTATCCTCTCCCGGCCGACCACCCGGGCGCTGATCGCCTTTCCCGCCGGAGCCGCTGCGATCGAGGGGGCGATCGACTTACTCGTCGTCGTGCTCGCGGTGCGGATCCTCGCAATCGGACCAGGTGCCGCGGGCTACCTGAGCGCTGCCTTCGGCGCGGGCGGCCTGCTAGGCGCCACGATCGCGGTGCTGTTCGCGGGGCACCGGCTCGCACTTCCTCTGGCTGCCGCCACTCTCATAGGCGGGGTGGCTCTCGGCGCACTGGCACTGGCCTCCACGGTGCTCATCGCGGTGCTGTTGCTGGTGCTCGTCGGCGCTGCGCGCACGATGCAAAGCGTCACCGCCCAGACGCTGCTACAGCGTTCCACGCCCCTGGATGTGATCGTCTGCGCCTTTGCCCTGATCGAGTCGATGCGCGACCTCGGCATGGCCTTCAGCGCGTTGCTGATTCCGCTCCTTATCGGTCTCGGCGGCGCCAAGGCCGCCTTCCTGGGGATGGCCTGCTTCGCCCTGATCGTGGTACTCGCCACCGCGCGGCGGATCCGCCGGATCGACTCAGAGGCCTCGATCCCGGTCGTTGAGATGGGGGTGCTGCGCAACATCGCGATCTTCTCGGCCCTCCCCGCTGCCCCGCTCGAGACGCTCGCCCGCGAAGCGCACTACGTAGGCGTCCACCCGGGCACCGCGATCATCAGCGAGGGCGAGGAGGGGGATAGCTACTACGCGATCACGCATGGGTCAGTGCGTGTCACTAAATGTAAGGCCCAGATCAGGCAGCTCGGAATCGGAGACGGCTTCGGTGAGATCGCCCTGCTCCACCCCGTCCGACGCACCGCTACCGTCACAGCGACGAGCGAGACGACCCTCCTGCGCATCGGCCGCGAAGCCTTCCTCACTGCGATGCGTGCGCACCTCGCCACGTCTGCGGCCACCGAGAGGACAGCCAGGGTGCTGCTCGAGGAGGCCTCCGGATAGGCTCGAAACGTGCTGATTCGTCTCGACGACAGCGGCGCGCTCGCCATTGGTCAGCTCTCCCACGCATGGCTCTCGGGTCAGCTCGCGCGGGAGTGGGGCAACGCACAGTTCGGGTCGGTCGAGCCGCGCGAGGAGATCGCGCTGGGGGCGGAGCAGCATGACATCGGCTGGGCGCTGTTCGATCTCGAACCGCGCTTCAACCCCGACACCGGCATGCCGCGGAGCTTCCTCGAGCTGACGATCGACGAGCATCTCGCGATCTGGCGCGGCGCGCCCGACCGCCTGATGAGCCAGAGCCTGCACGCTGCTCTCGTCGTCTCGCTGCACGGCCGCTCGCTTTCGGAGCTGCGCCTGGCGAGCCGCCCCGATCACGCCGGGCCCCTGCAAGCCCACGTCGAGGAGGAGCGCGCGCGCCAGGAGGAGCTACGCGCGCGGCTCGGCATCTCGGCGGCCGAGGCCGAGCGGACACGGGGGCAGATGTGGACATGGGACGGCATCTCGCTTGCCCTCTGCAACGCCTGGCGAGGGTTCCTCGCGCGAGATGTCCCGACGGACGACGGTCTCATCGACGTCGAGCTGCGCGACGGCGCGAACGGCAGGTCGACGCTCGATCCGTGGCCGTTCCAGGCAGAGCGCATCGAGGTCCGCTGCGAGGCGCGGCGGCTGCCCACACGCTACGTCGACGAGACCGCGATGCGCCGCGCCTTCGAGCGCGCCGAGCTGGTCACGCTGACGTTCGCGCTCGTGGCGCCCGGGTAGAGTGCGAGGGCCGTCGTCTTAGGCCGACGCGACGCGACGCGCGGCGTCGCTCGTCACGAGCCTGGCAGCGTGCCGTCGAGCAGGACCTCCGGGGGATCGCCGCCGAAGACCTGCAGCCAGCCGCCGCGCGTGTCCATGTACTCGCGAATCGCCGTAACGCGACCGTCGGCGACCTCGTAGGCGAAGCAGTAGTCGTTGACGTAAGGGCGACCGTTGGGAAGCGTCGCCGACATCCTGTGCTCGGCCAGCACCACGTCCCCCTCACCAACCATCGAGCGGGGCTCGAACGTCACGTCTGCGAAGAACCGCGGGTAGTCATAGGCCATGAACGCCACAATCGCATCACGGTCGAGGTCGTTGAGGCCCCGCGGCGGGCCTGCGTCATCGGCACTTCCCAGCCCGAGCGCGACCTGTGTGGCATTGCCTGC
The DNA here is from genome assembly GCA_963743505.1 of uncultured Solirubrobacteraceae bacterium. Classification (GTDB taxonomy): domain Bacteria; phylum Actinomycetota; class Thermoleophilia; order Solirubrobacterales; family Solirubrobacteraceae; genus Palsa-744. Next base: position 637,817 of record CAVUPZ010000001.1, read on the forward strand.
CGGAGCCACCCAGGTGACGTCGGGATGCAGCAATGCCGCGATGCGATCTGGATCGCCCGTGGCATAGGCCGCGTAGAGCGCCTGCACTGTCTCCTTTGCGGTCATCGCCTCAACGTATCCAAACGAGAGGCAAGATACTCGCGGGATTCAGACAGAATCGATGCCCGGCTCGGGCACCGACCGAGGCGATCGGCCGCCCACGGCAGCAGCGAAGTGATCGTCGTGAAGCAGCCAGCTCAGCGGATCGTCACCGGCACCGCCCGGCCGCGACCCGAGCCCGAGGGGCACGCGTGCGCCCCGAGACCTGTCGCTCGGCCATCTCCGGCTCGCTCCGCGCAACGGCGGGATCCAGCGGGAGGAGGCCGAAGCGCTGCCGACGGCCCAGCAGGCAATCAGAACGCACACGGCCGTCAGGACGAGAGCGTCGCGCAGAGGTGGGAAACCCGAGTATCGGTCGCGGATCGCCACCGATACCACGGCGCCACCCTGCGGCTAGCTTCGCGATCATGACAGACCGCGAGAACTTCGCGTCTCGCGCGGCACGTTCGAGCACTACGCACCGCAGGACGGTCATCTTGGGGTGGCTGGCGTTCGTCGTCGCCGCATTTGCACTCGGCAGCGCCACGGGGATCGTGACGTTGACGCAGGTGGAGACGGAGAATGGCCAGTCGCGACTCGCGGATGAGGCTGAGGCGCGGCAGTTTCCGAGCGAGCGCTCGGGCGAGGAGGTCGTGATCGAGAACCCAAGCGGTCCGCTCGCGGGCACCAACTACCGCTCGGCGGTGACCGACCTGGTGAGGCGGTTGTCGCTCGCTCCCTCGGTGGCGGCCATCCGCTCGCCGCTCGCCGTTGGCGACGCAGGTCAAATCTCGCGGAACGGGCGCGCGGCGCTCGTGACCTTCCAGATCACCGGGAACCCCGATACAGCACAGAATCGCGTCGGGCCCGCCTTGGCGACGACCGCGGCGGTCCAACGGGCATACCCGGCCCTGTTCATCGGTGAGCTGGGCACGGCGAGCACACTGAAGGCCGTCAACGCGCTTGTCGGCGACGATTTCCACAAAGCCGAGGCGAGCTCGGTGCCGGTCACGTTGTTCATCCTGGTCGTCGCGTTCGGCGCTCTCATCGCGGCCGGCGTCCCACTGCTGCTCGGCTTCACCGCGGTTCTCGCGGCGCTCGGCCTGACCGAGCTCTTGAGCCACGTGTTGGCCGTCGAGCAGTCGATCACTTCTGTGATCCTGTGTATTGGCCTGGCGGTAGGCATCGATTACGCGCTCTTCTACGTGCGTAGAGCGCGAGAAGAGCGTGCCCACGGCCGAACAGCCGCGGAGGCGCTGCAGGCGGCCGCGGCTACCTCCGGTCGGGCGATCTTGATCTCAGGCTTCACGGTGATGATCGCGATGATGGGGATGTTCCTGATGGGCAATCAGATCTTCACCTCGTTCGGGATGGGCACCGTGCTGGTGGTCGCGATCGCGCTCGTCGGTTCACTGACGGTCCTGCCGGCTGTGCTCTCACAGCTCGGCGACCGTGTCGACCGCGGCCGAGTCCCGGGACTGCAACGGCTTCGTGCCCGGCCCGGCGAGTCTCGGTTCTGGGCACCGATCGTCGGTGCAGTGCTGCGGCGGCCAGCTCTCTGGGGCGGCGCCAGCGTAGCGCTGCTCGTCGCGCTCGCGATCCCTGCGTTCAGCCTTCACACGGTCAGCGCCGGCATGCAGGGACTCCCAGCGAGCCTACCCGTGATGCAGGCCTATGAGCGGATCCAGCAATCGTTCCCGGGCGGAGCCGAGCCTGAGACCGTCGTGATCAGCGCCAGCAACGTCACCACACCGGCGATCATCGCGGGAATCACCGCACTGGAACACCGAGCGCTTGCCACAGGTCAAATGCACGAGCCGGTCCTCGTCGACATCAGCGCCTCGCACCAGGCCGCACGTGTCTCGATCCCGCTCATCGGCACCGGCACCGATGCCGCGTCGCTGGGCGCGCTCGCACTATTGCGCAGCCGTGTCATCCCCGCCACAATCGGCCGCGTGCCCGGAGTCACCGTTCACACCACAGGCGAGGCCGGTCAGACCGTGGACTTCAACGACACGATGAAGTCCCATGCCGTCTACGTGTTCACCTTCGTGCTCGGGCTCGCGTTCATTTTGTTGCTCGTCACCTTCCGCTCGATCGTGATCCCATTCACCACGATCGTCTTGAACCTGCTCTCGGTCGGCGCAGCCTACGGGGTCCTCGTGTTGATCTTCCAGCAAGGCCACCTACAGTCGCTGCTCGGCTTCACGTCGATCGGCGGGGTGATCAACTGGCTGCCCCTGTTCCTGTTCGTCGTCTTGTTTGGCCTCTCGATGGACTATCACGTGTTCATCCTCAGCCGCGTCCGCGAGGCTCACGATCGCGGGATGAGCACCGAGGATGCTGTCGCCCATGGCATCAAGACAAGCGCTGGCGTCGTCACCAGCGCCGCGATCGTGATGGTCGCCGTGTTTGTCATCTTCGCCGCAGTGAACGAGATCGTCTTCAAGATGCTCGGCGTCGGACTCGCGGTCGCGGTGCTCCTCGACGCCACGGTCATTCGCGCGATCCTGCTGCCATCGACCATGAAGCTGCTCGGCGACTGGAACTGGTACCTCCCCGGCTGGCTTGAATGGATCCCACGCGTATCGACAACGACGGGAACCGCTTCCAGACCCACGGCGAGCACCATGCCTCGCCCCGCGCCGGGACCAACAGTCTCAGCGCATCACACATGGCGGCGTCGCCCCCCACGAGCACTGCCGCCAGCGGCCCGCGCCGAATCTGCGAAGCACGACACAGGCCACAAATCAGGATCGTTGTGATGGCGGCCTGATCGCAACGCAGCCTCAGCGAGCGATCTGGTGATCAGCATGCCCTGATGACCGGCCAGCGTCAGAGGACGCCTGGCAGCGTGAGCCACTCGCTCTCGAACCGCAGGCTTGTGTGCTTGGCGAGCAGGTCATAGTCGCCGTCATAGTGGAGCACGCCCATTCCAGCGACATGGGCGCAGGCCGCGACCACCACATCGGCGGGCGGCAGGCGGTGATGCCCCAGATCGGCCAGGTCGCGCTGCGCATCGAGCGCCGCTGCTTCGATGACTTCGTCGATCTCCACACGCGGTAGCTTCGCCAGATCGGCCATCATCGCCGAGCGCTCGCGCCCCGAGCGCGCCGAGTAGCCGGCCTCGAGCAGGAACGGCAGACAGGTGGCAAGTTCGAGATCCCCCATCCATGCCGCGACCGTCTCCGCACGAGTGGCATCCAACCGCTCGGACGCAAGCCGCGCCCAAGCGGAGTTATCGATCAACAGCACAGAGTGCCTCAGTCGGCGATGAGCCCGCGGTGCTTGACCTCTTCAGCAGCCTCCACATCGACGGGAATGGCGCGACCGCGAACCAGCGCGGCCAGGCGGCCGGCGGCCTCCCGCGCCGCGGCGGCATCGTCGGGTAGCTGACGCACCTTCACGCCGGCCCCCAGGACCACGAGCTCCGCGAAGTCGATGCGCTGACCGGCCGAGCGAGCGCGCAAACTGTCGAGTGCCTCGCGAACAGGCGGCGTCTCGGTGATCGTGTGGCGAGGATGAGACGTAGGCACCGCGCAAGTGTAGCACCGTGCTGCACCGGGGGCTGTGACCAAGACACAGCGCAAGACGGTTGCACAGGGCGATATGCCTCGGCGGCGACGCACCACTGCGGCGAGCAAGTCGCGCTGAGCGGTGCGTCCAACCCGAGAGTTCGATGAGGATGGGGTCAAGTCGGACGAGGCCAGCCCACGTGCCGCGATCGACGCGGTGCGAACGTTTGTCGACATTGTTGACCGGACGCTGGCGGCCCTTCCCCATGGCGAGGAACCGCCCAAGCGCAATGGATCGTCGACTCCGCCACGGAGCCCGGCAGCGCGAGAGGAGCCCCGCGGGGGGACCGGCCAAGCTCCAGCTATCCTCCCGCGCTGATTCCGGGACGGTCGCCTCCCCTACTCGTCGGTCTCGTACTTGAATGAGATCGCCAGCCGCACCCTGTAGTTCTTGATCGCGCCATCCTCGATCGATACGTCCTGCCTGAGGACCTCGGCGATACGCAGGTCGCGAACCGTTTTGGCGGCGGTCTCGACCGCGCTGCGGGCGGCAGCCTCCCAGGACTCGCTGTGAACGCCGATCACTTCGGTGACTCGATACACCCCGTCAGCCATCGCGCACTCCTCTCGTCGCCATCGGAGCCCTTGACTTTCGCATGGCTTGGCATCGGCGCGCCGGCCGGTGCGCGTGCGGCCTTGTTGCGTAGAGGGCGTGGAACACCACGCGAGCCCCCCGGCTCGACACGCAACACGCATAGACCGTCGCTGATCGGGCGTGGTCGCCGTCACATCTCGACGATCAGGTCTCGGACGGCGGCGGGCCTTGAGAGGAACGGGTGGTGGCCGGCGTCGAGCTCCACAACGCGGGCTGCTCGAGCGGCGAACTCGCGTTGCCGGTCGGCCGGTGTGCCGTGGTCCTGCGCGCAGACGAGGTACGTCGCGGGCACGTGTCGCCAGGCCTCTGACCGCACGGGCTGCTCGAGTACCGCGAGGCTCTGTCGGGCCGTCCTGTCGATGGCCTGTTGCTGGATATCGGGATCACAGTCCTGCAGGAAGGTCCCCGCCAGAGCGTCCGGCCGGACGGTGAACGTGCCGCCCGCGGGGTCGATCTCCAGAAAAGGTGCGGGCTCCTCACCTCCGAAGGATGAGAGGCTCTGCCCGACCTCGGGCAGGTAGCTGGACACGAGCAGAAGACTTAGCACGGAGTCGATGCCCGCCGCCGCCTCCGCCGTGACGATGCCGCCGTAGCTGTGGGCGACCACGACGGTCGGCTCATCGCTCGCCTTCAGCGCCTGTCGCACCGACGCGACGTCCTCGGCCAGCCCGGGTCCCCGCGCGTCCGCCGGCTCACCCGTCTCGCCGCAGCTTGGCAGGCCGGGCGCCTCGCTGGCGACGCCCCGCTCGGCCAGCAGCTCAGCGGTTCGATGCCACCACCACGACCCGTCCTTGACGCATGCCCCGTGCACGAAAACGACCCTCATCCTGACCTCCTCGTCGCGGCTCGACCAGTCTGAGCAATCGTAGACGTATCGGCCGTTACGTGAAAAGATGACCCGATGGGCAGGGCACGCCAACCGCAGATACGGCAGCGGCTCCTCGACGCCTGCACGGACTACGCGCTCGAACAGGGGCTTCCTGACAAGCTCGGGCCGCTGGCGGCCGCCGCGGGCACCTCGAACCGGATGCTCATCTACCACTTCGAGACCCGCGACGGACTGCTGCGCGAGGTCCTGGGACAGGCCCGCCGGCGCCAGGTCGAGGTGTTCACGGACCTCATACGCCTGCGCCCCGACGAGCCCTACCCCGTGACGCTGGCCCGAGCGTGGTCGGCGATCTCCGGGCCCGAGGGCGAGCCCTACCTACGCATCTTCAGTCGGCTGCACGACACCGCTGGAGAGCCACTCTGGCCCGGCTTCCGGCGGACCGCAACGACAGACTGGCTCGCGCCGCTCGAAGACGGCATGCGCAGCGTCGGCAGACCTGAGATGGCCACGATCGTGCTCGCGGTCATCCGTGGCCTGCTCATGGACCTCGACGCGACCGGCGACACCACACGCACGGACCGCGCCTTCGCGGAGTTCCTCACCGCGATCGCGACCCCCTGATATCCCGGAAGAATGCCGCGCGGATGTCGCTTCCCGCCGTGATCGCGCTGGCGCGAGGACCGAAGCTCATCCGACCGCACTACCCGTCTAAAGGTGTGACCGATGGACAATGCTGGGGCGAGAACGACGCGGCCCACGTGCCGCCTGATCGCGACAAGGACGGATCATCGACGCCATCTCCCAGGTGCTCGGCGACGAGCGCGACCCAATGGAGGCTGGCGATGTGCACGCCCGCGTTAGAAACTCTCTCGGAGGAGGGCGCGCCACAGCGTCCCGTCCTCCGGTAAGCAGCTGGATCGCCCGCGAAGACGGCGGCCCGACCTTGAGGTCGGGCCGCCGGGTAAGTGAACGCTGAGGGCGAGGCTCTGGAGGTTCCCTTCGAGCCGTCTGTGGTGCTCATCGAGGACCCGCAAAAGGACTCGAGCGGCCCGATTTGGGTCCGCGGGGGCGTGACCATTGTGTCTGCGGACGGCTTCGAGTATGAGCCCCGAAATCGCGTGACGCTGTGCCGCTGCGGACAGTCCTCCAACAAGCCGTTCTGCGATGGCACGCACGCCCACATCGGTTTCAAGGCACATGCGGAACGAACCTGAAGCTCAATTGGATGGCTAGCGGCGGGATTCACGCTTCGGCGGCCGGTACCCATAAGTGGCCTCACGCACGGCGGAGTCCGTTTCCAGCGCCCCACCGACCGAGCTTCCGACGGTGGCCAGCGCGCCCGCCAGAAGGGCTAGCCGCAGGTAGTCGGCGAAGTCTGATGAATGCCCGATCTGGGCGGTGAGGACCGACGGCTCGATGACGAGTAGCGCGGCCGCCAGGCCGAGGGCGCAGACGGCAAGATAGAGCGCACTCAGTCCGAACGCGACAGTGATCAGCGTGACGATGTTGAAGAGCATCGCCTGCTCCTTGACTCGGGGATCGGGTGCTCGCTCCCAGAGACCGTGGACGGCGATCAGGGTGGCGATGGCGCCGCCAACGGTAAGCAAACAGATCGCAGCCAGGCGCCATGCGGCGACGCTCGATGCGATCCGCCAGACATCACTGGTGACGATGGCGAACAGCGCCACCCCGAGCGCGCCGATCACCGCACGGGACAGGCGCGTCGCCAGTCGCCACGGATGGTTGGCGCGCACCATGCCGACGAGCAGGCGGAGGTTCCCGGTTACGACCCGATGCAACAGCGCGACCCCCTCCAGCCCCTCGGCTCCCTCGATCTCGCTCGCCAGCTGAACCAGGCGCCGATGGATCCGCCGTCGGTGCGCGGCGCCGTTCCGGTCGTCACCCCGTGAGGTATCGCCTGCAAGCAGACCGAGGGCGTCGGCCACGGATTCGGCGAGCCGGCTCTGAGCCAGCCCTAGGGCGGGAAGCGAGACCAGAGCCGCGCCGTGGGTCCGGCTCGAATGGGTGACGAGAGGTCGGCGTGAGATCTTGAGCGGAATCTCGGTCACGTAGACGACCAGGTCCCAGCTCTCGTCGAGCAGACGAGAACGCGCGGCATCGACCACCTCCGGCAGAGCCGCCGGCGGAGCGATGAGAGACTCGCGAACTGGGTCCATCTTCCAGCGAATGTCGGGGTAGCGCCGGGCCAGGACATCGGCCAGTGCGCCGGCCAGTTTCTGCGCCTCCGTCTGGTCGAGTACCGGGGTCATCACCAGGCCGAGTTCGATGGTGGCGCGGTCGCGTGCGGCTCCGAGGTCGCGACGGCCGACGACGTCCACCTCGATTCCCGCGGCCTCCGGGGGTGCGTCTTCGTGGTCTGTCATCAGGATCGCCCGGCCGCCGGTATTCGAGGGGCGGCGTGCGCGAATACCTCATCCTCGTACGCCGCCGTCGGAACGCCACTGGAGCCGCACCGTACCATCGACGCCATAACAGCCGATTCCATGGCCGTCTGGCTTTCGGCGGCTCTGCTGGTCAAGGAGTCGGGCGGCCCGCCAGAAGTGCCCTGACGGGCCGTCGCCCCACCGGTCATGCCCAAGAGCCAGCACACTTGTGGTTGGGGTAGGCCGCGCGGTCGGCTGGGCAACGAGTGGGCGACTGGGAAGACGGGGCAAGCCGCGGTCCGCTTGAAGCCGGCCTGGTCGGACTCGGGATCGATCCGAGGACCGTCGCACTCGCTTCGTCGAGGCCGCATCGGCTGTGCCGGCAACGGTAAGACGGTGAGCCTTGATGGGCGATACTGGTTCGTACATGTGCGAAACCCCGCTTGCCAGAGCCAGATCTCGGCATGGCTTGCGGCCTTGCGCGTACGCAAAGCCGGATCGCCTGAGATCAAAGCCGAGGAACTGCGGATCCCGCGACGGGCACGCGAAGCAGTGGCGCATCGCGAGAAGGTCATGGTCATGAACCGCGTGCGTCCCGCGTTCTTGATCCTCCACCCCGACGAGGATCGCCGCAGCACCGCTGTGCGGGGACGCCGGCTGCGAGACGCGCTGGACCTGCTCGCCCAGATCGCCCCTCGACGAGGAGTTCGCAGCAGACATGCAGGCCGTCCTCGATGACGTCGGCCCCTCACCCCCAGATCCGTGGGCACGCTCCTAGACACGACCGTCTTCGTCGAGCTCGAGCGGGCAACCCGCGAGCTGCCCCCAGGCTCGCAATGTGCTCTGTGGGCGACCGCCTCGAAGACGTGCTCGGCGCCGAAGAAGACGTGGGCATTGCCACGATCACTGCCTCGGAGCTGCTCCACGGCGTGCACAGGGCCTCCGAGGAGCATCGCGCCAGGCGCGAAGCTTTCGTCGAGACGACACTGAACGCCTTCCCCGCGCTCCCGTTCGACCTAGTCGCAGCGCGCGTCCACGCACGCATCTGGGCGCAGCTCGCTGCGGCCGGCCACGATGTCGGAGCCCACGATCGCATCGTTGTCGCCACGGCGATCGCGTCCGGCTGGCGAGTCGCAACCGCCAATGAGCGCCACTTTCAGCACATTCCCGGCCTCGGTACGGCGACCGTGACGCTCGGCGAAGAAGGTCTTCAAAATGACTGACGATCACACGGATGGTGCGATTCTCGGCCGATTCGTCCACGACGCTACGCCAGCTCGTGTCGATCGGCTGCGGCTATCGTTACGCCCGTGGAGCTCGGCGAAGGTACGGATGCGGCGGCCAGAGCCTGGCACCACGCGCTCCAGGAGGCGCCGTGCGATGTGGTCACGGTCTGGGAGCACGGAACGATCGTCAGGGCGACCCGTTACCCAAGCTTTTACTTCCATAACGCGGTGCGGGTCCAGGACGAGCCTGCGCTTAGCGCCGACGAGTTGATCTCGTTTTCCGATCGCGCCCTTCAAGAAACCTGCCGCATGATTACCTTCGACCGGGTGGCGGCAGCAGAGCGGCTGCGCCCGGAGATGGAGGCGCTGGGTTGGCGCACGTCCCGGCTGACGCTGATGCTTCACACACTCGCGCTCCCACCCACGCGTGCTCACGAGTGGGGCATCGTCGAGGTTGACTACGATGATGTCCACGCCCTGCGTGCCCTCTGGCATCTGGAGGACTTCCCTGGCTATGACCCCGAGGATTACCTAGCCGCCAAGCGTGAGATCGACCGGGCAGGCGAATGCTCCGTCCTTGCGCCGCTCCGCGACGGCGAGCCGGTCGGCTTCGCCGAGCTGGTCCGAGCAGGCGACGGTGCGGAGATCACGCAGCTCTACATCGCGCCCGAGCATCGCAGCCGAGGACTCGGCACGGCACTGACGCGTGCGGCGATCGAACACGGCGCGGGCTCCCGCGAGCTGTGGATCAGCGCAGACGAGGATGGCCGCCCCAAGCGGCTCTACTCGCGGCTCGGCTTTCGCCCGGCATGGACCGGCGTCGAGTTCCTGCTGATGCCCTAGTGGAGGTGGGCGCAGCCGCGCTCGACGACCCAGCGGTGACGGCCGAGACCCACATCATCGACGCAATCTCGCAGCTGCCAATTCACGCGCGACGCCCGATGCAGGCTCGCGAGTGCACGAGAGGCGTCGCACCCACCTCCGCCGAGACAGCTGCTCTTCGCCCGGGGCGGGGTCTCGGCGGCGCTGGACGTTCGATTGACCGGCACCGACGAGGAGGCGTCGTCCGGTCTCGGGAACGCGTATTGTGCGTGCCTCATGGGGGGGACGCGAACAAGGATGCGCGTGGGGCTTTCGTTAGCGGCCGTAACGCTCGTGCTCGCGATGCTCGGGTTCGCCGGCTCGGCCAGCGCGCAGACCTCCTGCGCGCAGATCGGGACCGTCTACGGGATTCCGCCATGGGGCTTTCACACGGGCTCTTACAACGGCGAATCGTGGTTCGCGAAGGGGCACGGGAATATCAACTTCGAAGCCAACACCGTCTCGGGGGTCATGTGCCAGCAGGACGGGCACGGCACGATCCTGATGTCGGTCCTGCACCACCTCGTCTACCACTCGCACGAAGCGATGATGTGGGGTTATCCGGGCAACATCATGAAGATCAAGTTCCGGGTCACCAGTAGCAGCGACCCGACCTGCACCGTCGGCATGGTAGGTCGCGCGACGATCTACGGGAGCTACAACGGCGTGCGCAGCGACAGCGTCCAGTACTTCCTCCCTGCCGCCTGCAAGGACCAGGATCACGTCTACCACGGCTCGCAGGTCAACGTCCAGGTACCACCGCCTTGCGTCGCTCCTCGGCCAGCTTGCGTTTCCTCACGCCGAGGAAGCAAAAGTCGTTGAGGTCATAGCGTCCGAACCACACGCAACCAAGGGGTTGTGTGCGTGCGGCCGCAGGGCCTTCGTCGCGGTGGCTCGTCAGCGCCGGGACCCTTACTGTGGCTCTCTGTTACGCTCGATGAAGACAGCCTCGAGCTCTCGGTCGTTGATCGGTAGTTGTTCGAGGGGTCAATGATCGGGGGCAGGAATGGCGGCCCAGAGTGGTCGCGACCGTGCAGCGAGCAGCGGCGCGGGAAGTAGCGCCCAGCCGGATTCGAGCCTCACGACCATGGGTTTTGCCGAGCTGACTCCGACCGCGGCCTGGTCGCGTCGGGTGCGGCGCGTAGGCGGGCTGATCCAGACGGCGTTCGCCGCGTTCTGGCTGATACGCGGCGCACACGCGATCGGGGGGTCCGTCGGCACGCTCATGATCGCGCTGTCCGGCGTCGCCGCGGTGGCGAGCTTTGCCTACGCGGTGAGGGTCACGGCGGGCACCGCGCCGCGGCCGCGCAGCGTGGAGGGCAGGCGCATCGAGCGCTCGGTCACGCTCGCGACGGTGATCGAGCTTGTCGCTGCGTTCGTCTGCCCGATCATCGTCAGCGCCGCTGGGCACCCCGACTGGGTGCTGCCGTCGATCGCGATCACGATTGGCCCCCTGCTGCTTTACCTCGACCACCTTGTGCAGATTCCGCGTTACCGGCCGGTGGGTTGGGCGCTGACCGTGGGCCCGGTGATTCTGGTCGCTGTCCTGTCTGGGCGTGCGCTGGTCGCGACGACGGGCTTGGCCGCGGGGATCATCCTGCTCGGAACCGCCGTTGCGGGCTTCCGCGACCTTGCAACGGTGCACCGCGATAACGAGAGGGCCAGTGCCGCGATGCTCGCAGGCACCGGAAGCGCGCCCGCGCCGCTTTGAGCGGCGACCGTCGCCGCCTAGATCGGAGCCCGACGCATGAAGATTCACACCCTCACTACTGGCACCGTACGCGTCAAGCGGAGCTTCCTGATGCCCAGCCCGGGCGCGCGGCGACAGCTCAACCTGTTCCTACCCGACGAGTTCTCGGAGCCGCTGCCAATACATTGTTGGGCGATCGAGCACGAGGGAATTCTGCGGCTCGTGGACACCGGCGAGATGGCCGCTGCACGGAACGTGCCGTTCGCCAAGTTCCAAGTCACGCCCGAGCAGGAGCTACCGGGTGCCCTGGCTGGAGCGGGCCTGGAGCTGGCCGACGTATCAGAGGTCGTGCTCACGCACGCCCATGGCGATCACATTGACGGGGTCAACCACGTGCGCGGGCGCGTGATGATCAACGAGGCGGAGCTGCTCTACGTCAACGCCGCGTTCTCGCGCGTTATGCGGCGCGTTATGCGCCAGCCACTGCCCGCGCGCTTCGCGCCGGAGACCTTCGCGCTCGATGGCGGCCAGTTCGGTGCTTTCCCGAACAGCCGTGCACTCAGCGACGACGGGCGCATCGTGGCGGTTCCCACACCTGGGCACACTCCTGGCCACATCTCAGTGATCTGCGTCGACGACGCGGGTCGCCACGTGATGCTCGCCGGCGACGCGACTGACACCCTTGAGCAACTGCACGCGCGCCGCGCCGCGCGGACGCGATCGGACCGGACCCAAAGGTGCACGTCGCGACGCTCGAAACCATCCAGTCTCACTGCGCGCAATGTCCGACGGTCTACCTTCCCTCGCACGACCCCGACTCTGCCAAGCGGCTCGCGCGCTCCGCTACGTCCGCCACGAGCGCGCTCGCTACGTAGGCGGCGTCGAGGCACGGTCCCCGCCCCACGGCGCCAGGGGCACCGAGCCATTACCGTCTCGCTTCCCCTGGCGAAGCGATCGTCCACTCAAGGGGCCCGGCTTCACGCTCGGGACGATTTGCGAGCGTGCCGGCGTTCTGGAGCCCCTGGAAGTGGGCCTGCGGCAAGGCCTCCCGATCCAGGCGGCCGTCACAGGACGCCTGGGCGCGTGAGCCATTCGCTGTCGAACTGCAGGCTGGTGTGTTTGACGAGCAGGTCATAGTCGCTGTCATAGTGGAGCACGCCCATCCCGGCGACATGGGCGCAGGCAGCGATCACCAATGCGGCGGGCGGCAAGCGGTGATGCCCCAGATCGGCGAGCTCACGCTGTGCTTCGAGCGCCGCCGCTTCGATCTCGCGGTCGATCTCCACGCGCGGTAGCTGTACCAGGTCGACCATCATCGCTGAGCGTTCGCGCCCTGATCGCGCCGAGTAGCCGGCCTCGAGCAGAAAAGGCAGACACGTGGCCAGCTGGAGGTCGGCCATCCAGGCCGCGATCGCCTCCGCCCGAGCGGCATCCAGGCGCGGGGAGCCAAGCCGCGCCCACGCGGAGTTATCGATCAACAGCACGCCGCGCCTCAGTTGGCGATGAGCCCGCGGCGCTTGACGTCCTCAGCAGCCTCGACATCGACGGGAATGGTGCGATCTCGAACCATCGCGGCCAGGCGACCCGCAGCGGCCCGCGCCGCGCCCGCATCGTCAGGCAGCTGACGCACCTTCACCCCAGCCCCGAGCACCACGAGCTCCGCGAAGTCGATGCGCTGACCGGCCAGGCGAGCGCGCAAATCGGTCAGCGCCTCACGGACGAGCGGCGTCTCGGTGATCGTGTGACGGGGATGAGAGGTAGGCACCACATGAGTGTAGCACCGTGCTGCACCGCGGCATCACGGCACCTATCATGCGCGCCCGCCGGCGCGCCGATGTTCCGAGTGATGCGGGCCAAACGTGGAGCCCTTCTCGCGCTGGCTGTCGGATCGACGCTCACGGTGGTCGTGGCGGCGCCGGCATCGGCGGGTTTCTCCGCGCCAGTCTTCGTGGGCTCCTCCCAGGCAGGAAGTGGATGGGACGCATCGTCGCTGGCAGTGAACGACGCGGGCGAAGCGGTCGCCGCCTATCCCGAGGAGGTATCCCAGTGGTGTTCGGGCGAACCGCGCCCCCAACCTGGCGGCCTGGTGCTGCAGGCTCTGGGGCGCACAGGCACCGTGGGTCCCCCGGAGTCCGTGCGGGTCCCTGGCTGGTTCGGAGGTGGTGTGGGTTCCATGTCGCTCGATGACGCGGGTCGCGTCGCCGTTGGCGCGACGTTCTCGGACTGGACGAGCCCCTCTGGATGCGAACCGCACAGCTTTGGGTGCTGCTCGAGGGTCGCCGTGACGACGTGGCGGCTCGGGCACGGGCCGCCACGACTCGCCGTGCTCGCTCCCAGGCGCACAAGGCTGGAAGAAGCGGCTACCGAAGCACTGGGCACGCCCAGCGTCTTAGTCGACCGCGGCACCGTGACCGCGGTCTGGCCTGTCGGCGTGCCGGAAGGAGGTGGCGTCGGCCCAGAACGCTCCTTCATCGAAGAGGCTCACGGCCCGTTCGGCGGCCGACTGCGCGGCGCGGTTCTGGCGACAGCGGGAGGAAACCTCGGCACAGTGGGCCTGTTCGACCTCGGCGGCCCGTTCGCGTTCTGGATCAGCACCTACAACGGCTATGACTCACACGCTCGAAAGGTCGTCGAAACGACGGTGCTCCACACCGCTACGGGACCGCCGGGCGGATTCCTCACGCGGTTGCAACACGGGTTCGGCGTCCCCGATAGTGAAGCGGACGTCGTAAAGGACGGAGACGGGGACGTGGTCATCGGGATGGACGTCTTGCAGGAACCCCACGCACGCGAGAGCTACCTGATATTCCGCAAGCCGCCTCGGGGGCGCTTCGGGTTACGAGAGCGTCTACAGGTGGGGGGACAGGTCGAGCGCGCCTCCATCGCTGCCGGCGGACGAGACACCGTGATACTCGTCGAGCAGCATTACGACGGAGGCGTCTACGTGCGCCGCGGAAGTCTCAACGCTCCGTTCGGAGCGCCCGTCTACCTCGGGGGCACCTCCCCCGAAGCCGACCAGCAACCGGAGGTTTTCGTCGACCGGCGCGGCCGTGCGGTGGTCGTCTTCACACGCCGGCAGCACGGGCTGCCGACCGAAGTCGTCGCGGCGACCGCGCTCCCGGGGCGCGCCTTCAGCAACGCACGTGCCATCGCGCCGTCCCTCCCCGGCTGCGAAGCCGTGCCGGCAGAAGGCCCGGCTCGCGCTACCACCAGCGACGACGGGCACGCCGTGATCCTCATCGCGTGCGACGAGCGCCGATACGTCGTCTTCTACTCACCCTGACGATCTCGATAGGCCCAGCACGTCGTAGTCGCCGTCGTAGTGGAGCACACCCATGCAGCCATGTGGGCGCAGGCAGCGGTGATCACATCGGCGGGCGCATCGATCTGGATCGTGGCCGCGGCCAAACCCTGCTTAGGGCCCGCCGGCCGAGCCGGAGGCTGAGAAGTCGGGCGCCTCGCCCGGGCCGTGCGTCGAGGAGCCCGGCCCGGGCAGAGCGCGCCTTGCCACCTACTTGATCGTCACCGGCACCGGCGCAGAGGCGATCCCGTTCGCGACCACGGTCAGCGTGCTCGGACCCGGCGGGGTCGTCTTCGCCACCGTGAATTCGGTCGACGAGGACGCCCCCGGGGCGACCGACGCCGTGGTCCAATTGCTCGTTCGAGCATAAGTGACCACGCCCGTCTGCGTGTCGGTGATCCGCACCAACGGGAAGTTGGTGTGGTCCTGGACGTCGTCGCCATACGCGGCGCCCTGGTCCACGCCCGAGAGCTGCAGACCCGACAGGCTGGCCGTCTGGCCTGGCCTCAGGGTGGTCGCGCTGAGCGACCGGACGACCGGCGCCCAGGCGGGATTCGGTGTGCCGCCCGCGGTGTAGACCTCCGGTCGCCCGCCGTCGCCGAACAGGACCTGACCGTTGGGCAGCGCCAGCAGTCGCGTGAAGTACGTCGCGTCTACCGCTGCACCGGCCACATCTCCGACGGACGTCAGTTTGTTCGTGGATGGTTCGTATTCGTAGAACACGAGCGGCGGGTCGCCGAAGCACGGACTTGCGTCGAACAGCACGTTGCCGTCCGGCAGGATGGTGCCCGGTCCGTCAGCGCTGCTGTACTGGGTGCCTTCAATCGTCGGGATGGGCGGCGCTTTTACCCACTTGGCGGTGGCGTAGTCGTAGAGCGCGTCAGCCGCGGGCTTGTGCGCCCGGCACGTCGGGAACGATTCGGCTTCGTCCGCCGAGCCGGCTCCGACGACGAACACGCTCCCGCTCGGCATCCCAACCTGGGGCCCGACCTCCGCCACGCCGCTGTCCACCGGTGAGGCAACGGTGTTGCCCGCAAACGACCAACTGGTCGTCACCGGTTCGAACAGCTCCGTGGTCGGCGTGAGCCATGCGTCGACGGTCAGCAGGTCGCCGCTGGGCAGGAGCGTCCACCCCTCCTCGTCGTTGGGGTCGTTCTTGCCGGGAGGTGAGAACGTCAGCCAGCTCAGGTTGCTCTGGTTGAAGAGCGCGATCCTGGTGCTGGCTTTCGGTTCCGAGGAAAGGCATTCGCTGCAGGCCTGCGCCAACATGAACGTGCCGTTCGCGAGCACGTCGCTCTCGGCGTCGCCGATGTTCGTCCAGTGTTCAGGCGGTGCGACGCGGCGCCAGGTGCCCGACGCAGGGTTGAAGATCGCGCCCTCGTTCGTCCACGTCGGCGTCGCGCCAAGGTACTCGCCACCCTCGACGATCATCCGGCCGTCGGGCAGGATCGCGGAGGCGAAGTAGAGCGGGTCGTAGCCGCCCGGCATCGAGGCGACCTTGCTCCACGTGCCGTCGACGTATTCACCTTTCGCGTCCGGGGTAAGCCGCCACCATTCCGCCGTTCCGCCGCCTTCGTTGGTCTCGACGTGGACAAGCACGGTGCCGTCGCTCTGCAGGAGCATCGTCCCGCTTTCGAACGAGGGCTTGTGCGTCAGCGGCTTCCAGGGCCCGGAGAGGTTGGCCGTGGGGGCGCTCGCCTGCCCGCTCGGCGCCGGGTGCGTTGCTGGCGGCCAAGTCGCCGGGAAATCCGGCGAGGCCGCGGCGGTCGCTACGACCGCGGCCGCGGCTGCATACGTGGCGAGGACTGCCAGAGCCCCCGCGATCGTGCTCCTTATCGACATCGCTCCTCCCATCCAATCCGTTGTGAAGAGGTCTGTCTCGACTCGACCGACCCCGTGCTGCTCCTCGGCGGCGTGTCAAGCGACATACCTTACGCTCAGCATCGAGCCGTGCCGATCGCTATTCCCTGAAGCCACGCAAGACTACTACCCGGTGCAGGGCCGACCCGCCACCCGGCCCGGGGCGTCGAGGCGGTCACGGGACCGGCTCCGGCAGCACCGGCTCCGAGGCAACGGCCGCGCCACGGCACACCGCATCACGCCCACGCGGCTGCTTGACGTGTAGATGAGTTCCTCCGTCGATGTCGACTTCGCTGGGTAGCCACGCCGCCATACCCGTGCTCTGGAGCTGCACGGCCCATGGCCCCTCGCGGCCGAGACGGCGAAGACCTGGGACGAGAAGCCGGCCCCACCGGGCATGGGCAAGTGCTTGGGTGGCCTCCGCGTGAAACTCGCAGCCAGGAGCGCGACCCCATCGAGAGTGGAACACCGCAGCCGGCCCGGTAGCCGTGTCCTCGCACTTGAGCCAACCGACGAGGAGGACGAGGCCTCAGGTGAATCGGCCACGGTCTAGCGCGGGGTGGTGGCCCACGCTTTGAGGCGCGGGCCACCACCGCGGTGACGTGCGTGGGACCGCGAACGGTCCCACGCACCACTCGGTTTGCTTGCTGATCGTTGTTGCTAACCGCTGACAGTCGCGGCTATTTAGCCGTGATGGTGTCTTTGTTCTGTACGGGGTTCCTGAGTTTGTCTGTACCGGTAACGGTGGCTTTGTTTCCGCTTCCGTCTTCGAGTTCGCCAGATCCCGCGCCGAATTCGAACACACCTTCGCCGACCGTCGGCGACAGTGTTCCCGTATACGTGTCGATCGCGCCACCACCTTCGCACTTGATTTCCAATTCGACGCCTTGGATTTCGTCTCTCGTCGGCGAGGTCCCGACCAGCTTCGTGACCCAAGGTAGTTTGTGGGCGATGATTTCTGAGACTTTGCCCACTATTTTGCCAGTTTTACAAAGCCTGTCAGGTTCCGAGTGACAGAGCCGGAGCTTGAACTTTGTGATTTCGTCCGTCCCGGCACCACCCCCGGCCGGGTTTTCGATTGTCTCTTCATCTTTCAGCTGGCACGAAATCGGGCCCGTCGGGGTGTTCAACGTGAAGGTCCTACTCTGGCCTCCGCTCAGGCTCGTGAACCTTTGAGGCTGACCTTCTGCGAGCTCGTTACCTCCGGCATACCAATGGGGCAAAGCCAGGCTCGCGGACTCATCAGCCGTGAAGGCTTCAGATTCAGGTAGGGTGACGGTTTCTCCCACCACCGGCTCGGATATAGGGTTGAACTGGATGGTGCCGCTGCCGGCGGTGAGCACCCCCTCCCAGGCGCTGACGACGTACACGCCGAGTACGTCTCCGGTCTTGACGGGGATGCTGACCGGATAGGAGTTAAGCACGCTGTTGCACGGATCGGTCTGGTTGCCCGTTTCGCCCAGAACCAGGTATTCATTACTGCCCAGAGGGCGCAGCACCTGGAAGTTGTAGGCGCCAGCCCCCACGTACGAGCACGAGCTCGACTGCGTATGGAAGCTGGTGACAGTCCCAGCCGCGGGCATGGACGCGTTAAATCTGGGCGTCCTCAAAGCCAGAGTTAAAATAGTAGTTAGACGTCGACGGATCCCCCGTTTCCCCGACCGTGGTGTCGGCCAGCGCCGAACCGACTGGCAAGGCCGCGAACGCCACCCCAACCACGAGCAACACACGCAGCGCGCGCGCTCGAACACCCAACTGCACCAAACAGGCCTGAAGCCTCATAGGTACTCCCCCCTCCGGTAGTAGGGCCCGTAGGGCCGTAAACATCCTCATCGTGTTGCCCCCCTTGCCTAGAGTGCGGGCGAACCTCACTGCCGCCCGCGATGGACCCTGTGGCGCCTCGAGGGCCGCACAGGGTCGGATCGACCGTCTGCTGCACGCCCGTGCCCGACGCTGAATCCGCCCAGCCTGGGGGCACCGAGTCTCGCGCGGCTCGCAGCGTCCACCGGTACGGCGTGCCCTGCCATCCTTGCGACCTCCCCCCCTCCGGTTGTCAAGGGTGCTCTCGTTCCGAGATGCCCGCCGATCAGGCCAGGCCACCACATGACGGTCGCACGCAAACGTACCAGACCTCGACAATCCTCGCCAAACCCGCTCAAACCTCCGCAACCGGTGCCCGCCCGCCACGCGCACCCAGGGCGAAAGGAGCCCGTCGCGTCGGGAGCCGGCACTCTCTGCAGGGAACCGCAGGGGCCTGCCGTGCCGCCCCAGCGACACGGCAAGATTGAAACGCCGTGGCAGTCCACGGCCGTTGCCCGCCGTGGCGGGCATACACCCACGCACCCCGACAAACCCAGCCATGACGTCAAATTGGTACCCTCGCTGGATTGGAGTGGACCCGCTTTAGCGGACAGTCGCGGGCTTTAGTCGCTAGTCGTTGTTCGTGGTCGTGATTCTCCCTGTCTCGAACTCCTCCGGGGAGAGGTATCCGAGCGTTGAGTGTCGTCGTTGGCGGTTGTAGAACGCCTCGATGTAGTCGAACACGGCCGAGGACAGATCGCGTCTGCTCGGCCATGACTGACGATGCACGAGCTCCTTCTTGATCGTCGCGAAGAAGCTCTCGGCGACGGCGTTGTCATAGGCATCGCCCCTGGATCCCGTCGAGACCGCGATTCCTGCGTCGCGGGCCTGCTGGCCGAAGCCGAGAGCGACGTATTGGGATCCCTGGTCGCTGTGGTGGACGAGCCCCGGCTCTGACCGGCGCTGGTGCACTGCCATCTGCAGAGCGTCGGCGACAAGCTCTGTGCGCATGTGCTCGGTCATCGCCCACCCGACGATCCTTCGGCTGTATGCGTCCTGAACGGCGGCGAGGTAGAGCCACCCCTCCCAGGTCCACAGGTACGTGATGGCCGCGACCCACAGAACGTTCGGCGCGTCAGGTCGGAAGTTCCGTTCGACGAGGTCATCGGCGACCCGGACGCCGGGAACCCTGATCGTCGTCCGGCCACGCTTGACCTTGACCAGCCCTG
Source organism: uncultured Solirubrobacteraceae bacterium (assembly GCA_963743505.1). Taxonomy (GTDB): domain Bacteria; phylum Actinomycetota; class Thermoleophilia; order Solirubrobacterales; family Solirubrobacteraceae; genus Palsa-744. The sequence continues at coordinate 657,245 of CAVUPZ010000001.1, forward strand.
AGATCCCGGCCTGACGCATCAGCCGCCGCACACGCCGGCGCGAGACCCGAACGTCCTGGCCCAGGCGAAGCTCGGCCTGGACCCGCCTCGAGCCGTAGACGCCGCGGGCGCGCTCGTGGATCTCGGTGATCCTCGAGGTCAGCCAGACGTCGCTCAGCGCCCTGTCCGACGGCCGCGCGGCTCTCCCAGCCGTGATAGCCAGATCGGCTGACGCCGAGCACTTCACACATCACAGAGACTGGGAAACTGGCCCTCTCCGCCGAGAGGATCCGGTAGGTGCTCACCGGGTCTCGGTCTCCGCTGCGAAGAGAACCGCGGCTCGCTTGAGGATGTCGCGCTCCTGTTCGACGCGCTTGACCCGTTTGCGAAGCTCGCGGAGCTCTTCACGCTCCGCGCTCGTCAGCCCGTCGTCGCGTTCTCGACGATCGAGCTGGTGCTGCTTGACCCAGTTATGCAGCGACTGATCGCTGCAGCCCAGGCTCTCGGCTACGTCCCTGACGCTCCGACCCGCGAGCACCAGCTCGACGGCCTCGCGGCGAAACTCCGGCGGATACGGCCCTCTCGTTCGTGGCATGACGGACATCCCTTTCGCGTCCAAGCCACCAAAGCCATTTGCTGTCCGTCGAAGCGCGTCCACTCCAGGAATGGCACCAGCACTGTCTCCGCCGCGGTAAAGCGCATGCTGGTGGAGCCGGATGCCCATCGTAGTCATTCCGTACACGTCGCCCCGGTGGCCGCCTTTCGGAACCACGCTCCCTGCGTCATGCCTGAGCAGTTCACCACCCTGATCTGGTGGAGCCGTGCAGCAGCCGTTTGATGCTGGTGGCCAACCGGAGCCTAACCCTGGACGAGTAGGTAGGACTGGACTGCCTGCACACCTCCCGTCTTGACGAGCCGTCCGCTCGTTCTCATCCGTGAGAGCTGCCCGTCGGGTCGGCGTACAATCGGCGTGCGGCCGAGGATGCCGATGAACTCGTGCCCGGCCGGCAGGTGCTCCACAGTCTGCATCTGCTGCCGTGTCAATAGGCGCTCCGGCCAGGACGCAGAGCGGTATCCGGTACCTGGGTCTTTCATCGTGGTGGTCGTGCTCATGGGATCTCCCTTGCTCATCTTGCGCTGATTGGACCCCCGCCAGAAACAGTCCTGCGACCGGCTGATGGGCAACTAAACGTCCAGTGAGAGTCTCTTCACACCCGAGGCCGTCTGCGCTCATCGACTTCGTGCGGCAAGACGAGTCGCCGCACCGGCTCGGAGATCCGCGCACTCACCAGCTCGGCGTCAGACTGGCCGCCACGACGCGTGAGCGGTCATCCCGGACGCGCGCCTCAGGGTGAGAATCAACATAGGACTCGCTCCTGGTTAGCAGAGGTTTAGATGGCGCTGTCAGAACTCTTTCGGCAGCGCGATTCCGGCAGCGCTGCAGTCTTCTTCACCGCCGGAAGCTCAGTGCTACACAGGCAGACCACCCGACACGAGAGGCAACGTGATCAACATGAAGCGAATCGCCACAGCAGTAGCCGTCGCAGCAATCAGCCTTGGTGGCGTCGTCGCGCCCGCTATGGCGTCATCGAAGCACCTGACGAAGTCCCAGTGCACTTCGGCGAAGACCAAGTGGGTCAAGAAGTACCCGCACTCCACCAGCAAGCAGAAGTCCGCCTACAACAAGACGCTCAAGGCGGCGGGCTGCACCGTAACCGTCTAGCAGTTTGAAGCGCGCTCCGGGAAAGAACCCCCCGTCCGGAGCAGCATGAGCCACTCGGAAACCGAACGCCAGTCCCTCTGTAGTCAGCAAGCAGAGGTCGTCGAAGCCCCGTTTCCCCCGGGCGCTTCGACGACCCTGCGCCTCTCATCTCACGGGCCGCGCAGATCGAGCGCACAAGCCTCAGTTTCGCTGAGAGAACATCGACGGAGGATCGCGCCCACCGTCGGGTGAGGCATTGCGGACGGCGGGAGTGGCCGAGTAGGGGCTCCAGGTGCCGGCATCCGGTTTGAGGCCGACGCCCGAGAGCGGCGACGGCCGTTGAGTCGATGCGGCCCTTCCGCGCCGGAGCAGAAAGAGCGAGCGCGAGGTGTCGCCGACGCGGCCTCGCGAAACGGCGCTACGACCCTGTCAAGGTATGACCAATGGACCTTCGTGGAAGACCACTCCAACCCTCCAGCACCCCTGGAGGCTGTGCTTTCGAGGTCTTGCGGTCCCGCTCAGCCGGCCGTCATTGCCGCCACAAACGGCAAGGTGTCTACTCCGGTCGGCAAGGTGCTAGCCATCGCGACCCCACATCCTCGGCGGGGACGAAATAGACGGCGCCGTCGCGCGCGAGCTCTGCGTGGCAGGCGCTCTGATGTGCGCGGAGGAGATCCACGCAGCCCTCGAAGCGCTGTTGGGCGAGCGGGTTCGCCGGCCCTCGGTCAAGGCAACGCTCGCCGGGAACCTCGACGGCCCGACGCCGAGAGTCGCGCGGGTGGCGCGCGAGCTCTACCGGATCGGCCGTTGATTCGACACTTGTTACCGCGCCCTAGCCTCCCTTTTGCAGGGCCGCCTGGAGGGAGGAGGCGTAGCTTTCACTGGTGAACGTGGCACCCGAGACGATGTTGATCGCGGCGCTCTGCGCCTGGAGCGCCTCGGTGCGAAGCATCGGAGCGACCTGTTCGCTGATTTCCTGCGACCGCGCATGTTCGGTTGGCATCTGCAGCGACTTGACGTCGACGATCTTGCCGCCTTCCTCGGTCACCGCGACCTGCACGGGCCCGTACGGATTTTCGACCACCGAGCCCGTGTAGGTCACCTTGGTGGATGAGCCACTCGATGGGCTCGACCCGCTGCCACCGGCTTGGGCACCGCAGACGCGCGGAGGTAGACAGGGGCCCGACCCTGAGGTGCCCGATCCGCCGCTACCGCCGGTCCCGTCACTGGTCGATCCCCGTTCGCCGCCTATTCTGCTGCCGGCGCTCGCCCTCGGCAAGGGTGCGAGGCCGCCGGTGCCCTTGCCCTCGCTGCGGAGATAGATCACGACGAGCACGGCGATGACCGCGGCAAGCGCAGCAGTACCCGCGATCCGGCGGATCAGCCTCAGTTTCGCCGCGCTGATCATGGTGTGCCTTTGGTGATCATCCTCACGCTCCGGTGAGGTCAGCGTGCACGCGCCGCTGACTGCTGCAGATGCCTCTCGACGCCCGCGGAGAAGGAGATGGTCTCGTCGTCAAAGATGACGATGGCGCCGTGCCCCGGCAGCGTCGCCGCCCACTTCGCACCGGCTCGCCCCATCGCAAATGCAGCGGTCGCATAGGCGTCCGCGACGGCGAGGTCAGGCCCGACGACCGTGACCGACAGCACCCCCTCCGGGGCAAGACCGGTGTGGGGATCGCGAATGTGCTCACCCCGCTCGTATGTACCGGACGTCGCGACCGCGCCCGCCCGAAGGCCAAGGACCGCTGCGACCGCCAGGCGCTCACAGGGGTGCTGTATACCAACGCGCCAGCTCTCGCAGCCCTCGGGCGCGCCACTTAGGCAGATGTCGCCACCCGCGTTCACACACCAGCACTCCGCTCCCGCACTATTCAGCAGTCGTCCCGCACCCTCTATGGCATAGCCCTTAACGAACCCCGACGGGTCGACGCCGCCACCTAGACTCGCCATCGGTGCGCTCACGTCAAAGTAGCCGCGCGTGCTCACACGCAGCGACTCGCAGCGGCTGAGCACCGACTGCACGCTCAAGTGCGCCTCCGCGAGGGTGAGCTCGCCGCGGTTGAGCCTGCTGATGTCGCTGTCGTGCCGATATGTGCTGAAGGTCTCGTCGACAAAGCGCAGCCATTCAAAGACGCGATCGAGAGCTGCCTCGTCGAAGCTGGAGTCGCACACCTGCACGATCACCGGCATTCCCATGACGTGCTCGATCCGCTCAATCCGCGGAGCATGCGATCTGGATGCTAATTGAGCCACGCTGCCCCTCAGGCGGCGAGCGCGAAGCGCTCGTCGTGGATCTGCTCCTCGGGCACTCCGAGCTGATTGAGAGCCCGCCGCGTAGTGTCCATCATCGCAACGGGCCCACAGATGTACACGTCGCTCTCCGCAATCCCCGGCACGAGCTTGGCCAGGTTCTCGGGGGCCAGCAGCGCCGCCCCCTTGCGCGTGGAGTGATCGCCGATCAACAGGTGAAGCGTCGCGCCATTGCGTCGCTCGATCTCACGCAGCTCCTCTTCGAAGATCACTTCGCTCTCGGAGATGACCCTGTACAGGAGCGTTACGTGGGCCGACTCTGCGAGCTCCTCGAAAAGCGCCCGCAGCGGGGTGATGCCGATTCCTCCAGCGATTAGAAGCACCTCAGGCCGTCGCTTCACGGCCGACGTGAACACCCCGAATGGTCCCTCAGCGAGCACTCGCGTCCCGGGCTCGAGTTTGTTGACCGCCCGTGAGAAGTCACCGACGGCCTTGACCGTGAGCCGCAGCGACTCGCCCGTGGGGACCGCGGACAGCGAGAAGGGGTGCGACTGCCACCAGCACCCCTTCGTCATGAACCGCCACAGCATGAACTGGCCGGCTTCCGCCCGTAGCGCGTGAAGGTCGCGCCCTGTAACTTCGATGCTCGTCACGCCCGGTGCCTCGACCGTGACGCTCCTCACGCGCATTCTGTATCTGAACGCGCTCAGCATCGGCGCAAGGACGCGGTAAGCGATCAAGACCGCGAGGGTCACGATGTAGAGCGCTATCCAGTAGCCCGCCTGGACCGGGTGGACGATGAACTCGTTGCCCGTCGGCAGCTGGTGCAGGTAGCCAAGCGCGATGCCGGCGTAGACGGTCAGGTGGACGAAGTACCAGCTCTCGTACCGCATCCGTCGGCGAACGATCATGATCGAGGTCAGCACGACTAGCAACATGATGGCCGTGCCGATCGTCGCTGTGACCATCCCCGGGTAGACATGCAGCAAGCGTGAGAACTCGTGCCCGAACGTGAGTTTGTCGGCGAGCGAGTAACCGGCGGTGATCAGGAGGGCATGCGCGACTATCAGCGACACGCACACCTTGCCGTTGAGCCTGTGCCAGACCGTCAGCTTGTCAAAACCGACGAGCCGCTCCAACGGAGCGAGTCGCGACAACAGCAGTACCTGAAGCAATGCGAGGTACACCCCGAGCAGCCCGGTGATCCTGCCGAGGCTGGTGAACGCTTCAGGGCGTCCATGCACACCCGAGATGCCCCCGTCATGCAACCACATCCATACGATCGCGGCACCGTTCCCGGCGACTATCAGCGTCAGCGCTGCGGCGCTCGCTGCCCTACAGGCCTGCTGCCCCCGCAGCCGCTCACGCGCGCCCGCAAACGGGGCTCCGTCGCCTACGACTGCTTCGCCTCCCTGCTTCAGTGCCGCCACTTCCCACCTCAAGCCTCTCTGGTGCGTCCAGCGTTTTCGCCGCCTGAAGCAAAGCAACGGCTCCTAAACGCCCGCTGTCCCAGGCGTGAGAAGCTGCTTAGGACACCGGCGACGCTCGTCAGCGGTCGCCCGCGCGCTAGAAGGTGCAGCGATATGCCTCACAACCGCTGGAGTGCGTGACGCGTCACGCGTGGAGGCGATGGTGGCTGCGGCCGGCCTGCCCCGGCTTGGCTTGCGTGACACCCCGCTCGTAATCGATGCCTGTGCAAATCCTCGCGCTCCTGGGCTCAAATGACCGACGGGCGCGGTCGATAGCGAGAATGCCAACAACCTCAAGGAAGTGGAACATGCAGATCAGCCCTGTCACCCACGCAGTCCCGACGGCGCCCGCCGCCGAAAGGACGGCACCTGCATCCGCTGGCGCACCGGCGGCGACAGGTCGAGCAGTGACGGCATCGGAGGTGTCCCCGGCAATCGTGCAGCGCGCCAACGGCGACGGCGACGGAAGGACGGGTACGGCCGCCCTCAACGACGGTGACGCCGCCGCGCACGCGGCGGCAGCCTCGCAGCGCGTCAACGTCACGGCCTAAGGGCACAGCGCACGGCGCCCGACTCCGGATCTACGGCGGCGCCAGATCATCACGGCGAAGGTGTCGGCGGCGAGGCGGGCCACACTGGCAGCGCCTCGCCGCCTTTTCCTCATGAGTCCCGAGCAGCTCGCGTCTGTCACCGTTCAGCTCGCTGCAGTCGTCGCCGTGTTCGCGTGGCTCGGGGCCGGTGGACGGTTTGCCGGCCTGCTCGTGGCGTCTGTCGCCGCTCGATGGTTCATTTGGCGTGCATAGCGGGCACGCAACGCTGTGGCCGGCGCTGATCATGCTGCGTGGCCTCGCTCGAGGGCGGCGGCCTAGCAGTGCTTGAGCAGCACCTTGCTGTTGGGGCGTCGCGGCTGACGCCGTGCACTTTCTTGCGGCCTGCTGCGGCGAGCGACACGGGCTGGGGGCCCTTTGCGGACGCTCATGCGCCGGGTCCCGCGTGTCGTTGGGAAAGCGGGCGTGGACAGCTGTACGGATCCGCCGACATGGGTCAGCGCACTCACCGGCCGAGGTAAACGCCGCCGAGAAAGAGAAGCGTCCATGCAAGCGTGAGCGCCAGCAGCGTTCTATCGTGCAGAATCAGCTCCTCGGGCGCCTGGCCGGCACCCTTGCCGATCAGGTTCGTGTAGCGGGCAAACCACAGCGGGATGGGAACGATCGAGAGTCCGTACCAGATCAGGTGTGACGGGCGCGTGAAGGCCCACGAGCTATAGGCGATACCCGTCACCGTTGCCGTTGCGGCAAGAGTGAGACGCAGAGCCCTCGCTGAGTACCGGCGCAACGTGGCGCGTGAGATCTCTGTACCGACATGCTCGCGCAACTCGGCATAGCGCTTGGCGGTCACCAGGAAGATCGCCCCACAGGCAGTGACGATCACGAACCAGCGCGAAAGGTAGACGTCGGTCGCAGCACCTCCGGCGAGCGCCCGCAGCACGAACCCGGCCGCGATCGCCAAGATGTCCGCCACGACGAGGCGGCGCCACAGCATCGAGTAGCTTATGGTCAAGACCAGATACGCGCCGCCGATCAGACCCAGGGCGGGAGCAATCGTCGTGGCGAGCGCCAAGCCCAGCATCGCCATGATCGAGGCGGCGCCAAGGGCGGCGCGGGGAGACAGTTCGCCCGCAGCGATCGGCCTCCAGCGCTTGGTCGGGTGGCGGCGATCCTGCTCGCGAATCACGCACGTCGTTGAGCAGGTATGTGCTGCTCGACAGCGCGCACAATGCGGCGAACGCGCCCACGGTCGCCAGCGCGACGTGCAGGTGGGCGAGTACACCGGCGGCGGCCGGCGCGGCCACGACGAGCAGGTTCTTGCTCGATTGGCGAGGCCGGCAGGCCCGCAGGAGGAGCATCGCTGAAGCGGCTGCCGAGCGCCGCTTATTGGAGAATGGCTGCGGGTGGTCCCGGACCCGATGCTCCTCGATCCCGAGATCAACCGGCGCTGCTGGGGGGTCTGCCGGTACTGCCTTAGCGTTCATAGAGCGCAAAGAAGTCGCGGTCATCGGGCGTGAGATACCTCGTGTTTGGGCGGGTCATCCCGGCGAGCAGGTTTGCGGGCGATCCGGCGCCTGGGGCACCGTAGATGATGAAGCTGACCCAGTAGGAGTTGATGTCAAGCTCCATCGCCCGTACGGCGCCCGCTCGGGCAAGGGTGTCGGCGATGCTCTGGACGCTCTGATCTTCGCCTGCCGCGTAGATCAGGTTTCCGTAACGGTCGACGCCGATGCCCGAGCGCCACACAAGCACCGCGTTGCCGACGGTTGCGCCCCATTCTCCGTTGTTGAGGTCAGCGACAGGATGTTCTGCATTCACGATCAGGGGCAGGTTCTGGCGGGCGAACAGAACCGAGTTGGGCGCGCTGGGACCATACTTCCAGTCGATGACGTCGACATGGCCGTCGCGATAGCCCACCAGCGTGGCCATGCCGTCGTGCATCGTGGCGTAGGTATGGCCACCCACGACGAACCCACCGCGCGAGTCGCTGAGCTTGAAGCCGCTGTTGAAGGTCGCAAGCAGTTTGCCCCGCTGGGCCTGGGGAACATCCATCGAACCGCGAGGGAGCGACACCGAGGGCTGTTGCCGACCCGGGTTGAGGGTGAGCTTCGTCCGCTTCGTGTTGATCCATGCCAGCCCGGCCACGACGCGCGGGTATTCCGGCTGGTTGCGCAGCGTCGTGACTAACACGGGCGCACCTGCGCCCAGTCCAGGGCGGGTGGCCCGCCAGATCCCCTCGCCTTGCAGCGCAGGATGGATCATGGGGGCGATCCGGTGGGGGCGGCTTGCAGCGGCCACCGTTCGCGCCTGCAGCCGCTGTGCCTGGGCCCGAACGCGTGCTTCGTAGCCCACCCGAGGGAGCGCTCGCAATGTGGCACCACCCTTGCTGGGCGCGGTCAACGAGTAGTAGACCGACTCGACCTGCGACACAAGCTGCGCTGCGCCATGATCACGGAGCCACTCCACCGAGCGGACCCCCATGCTCGAGTTCGACGGTTCGGCCATCGTGTTGACGTAGGAGACGCCGACAGGTACAAGCGCCAGGGCGGCTGCGACCAACACGATGCGCCGGGCCCGGTGGAAATCTACCTCGGTTCAGATTCACATCGAGACACATGCGGCGTGCTGCCTTGGAGCGCCCGGGCGAATAGCGTCCCTCATGCGTCCAATGTGAAGGATGTGGGTAAGCGGGACATAATGTCAGGCGAGTACATGAAGACTTTCATTGTTCAGTTAGCGCGGCTTTAGCAGACGCCCCGACACTCCTGCTCACGTGCTTCCCTACGGACACCCCGATCCCACTGCCGAGACCGTGAGCGTCCCCGAGGCGATCGGCGATTCATCCCGTCCGCGCCTCCGGCGCGCTCAGGCGCGCCGGTGGCGCTATCCCCTCGCGAGCGACCTCGGGCTCGGGCTGCTGGCAGCCCTCGCGGCGCTTTGGCTCACGGGCCTAGGCGTGGTCGCCGTGGTCGCAATACCGTTACTGGTCCTCTGCGCCCTTTCGATCGGCATCGATCGGCTGCGATCGAGAAGGACGGGTCGATGACGCTGCGCGGTCGGCCGTGGCGCTACGCAACGAGCGGTCCCGTCGGCCGCGCAGGCAACGCTGCCGATCGGCGCCTCGAGCACGCCTGCGGATGAGGCGCACCGATATGGCCTCCGTGCGACGGCGACCCGGTCCGCTTGCTGCTCTCGCGGCTGTCGTGCTGATCGCCGCCGCCTACGCGCAGACGAGCGGCGGCCTTTCCGCTCCAGGGGGTGCGCGCGCGACGCTGTCGCGGACACATGTCCAGCGCTCCATCACCGCGCTCACGCGTTGCGGTCCCTCCAGCGCTGCAGGTCACGCCAGGGCGTGCCGGCAGCAGCTGGGCGGTGGTCGCTCAGGTACACGGGCAGCCGGCTGCCCTCCTGGCACAGCGCGGAGGGGTCACCACCGCACGCTTTGACCAGCACCTAGTACATCTGAACCTGCACGCCGGCTCGCTCGACGGAGGCACTTCAGGCTGGACCTACGGCAACGCGTCACGTCCCTGGAGGCCAATAAGCTTGTGGCAGCTTTCAACGGCGGGTTCAAGCTGACCTACACCAACGTAGGCTTCATGTCCGGTGGCCACGTTGCCGTCCCACTCAAGGCGGGCTTGGCGTCTATCGTCACCTACACCGACGGGACAACCGACATCCGTGCCTGGCACACGGGTGTTCCGGGAGTCGGCAAGACCGTCTTCTCCGTGTTGCAGAATCAACGGCTGCTGGTCGATCACGGCATCGCCGCGTCGAACGTTTCCAGCTGTGTCATCAACTGCTGGGGCGGTACCATCGGTCTGGCGACGAACGTGGCGCGATCAGGACTCGGGATCACCGCGAACGGACAGCTTGTGTGGGCCGCAGGCGAGTCTCTGTCACCCAGCGAACTTGCCAGCGCCCTCATCCGTGCCGGTGCAGTGCGGGCGATCGAGCTGGACATCAACCCTGCTTGGGTCGCCGGGTACCTCTATGCGCATCATCCCCGTGGCCTTGCGCCCGCGCCGATGGCACTCGGCCAACGTGGAATCGAAGGCAAGTTCCTGATGCCGTACAGTCGCGATTTTCTCACCGTGGTGGCCGACTGAGGATATCGGCACGCCTGCGGCGTCGCACGACACGACCATCACGCCCGCGTCCATGATCCGCGCGGCGCCGGCCCCCGAGCCCGCGTCACCCATGCCGCGGACGCTTGTCATGCAAGCGCGCGCGTTTAGGCTGCTGGTTTTCCCGAGGTCTGAGTATCGTGCCGTCTGGCCGGTCACGGGCGTCAGGCGTCGGTGTCGCTAGGCTCGGTCGGTGTGCGCACAGGCCAACGATCCGCCTGACGCGGGGAAGCTTCCGACGGGCCGGCTCGGGCGAACGGCGCGGGTCGACTGGCGGACGCTGCGACTGTGCGCGAGCATCATCGCGTTAGCAGTCTTCTGGGCGCCGGTCGCGGAGGCCGGTGTCATGGCGACGGGCGGCGCACTGGGACCGCCATCCGACACCAGCACCTGCACATACAGAGGCACGGCCCACGATGTGGCGGTGGCACTCCAGAGCGGTGGCAAAGCGCGCCAAGCGGTGCTGCACCTGCCGGCTGCGACGAGCGGCCACGCGCTTGCCCTGCTCGTCGCGTTCCACGGCTGGGGAAGCAGTGGGGGCCAGTTTGAGCGCGAAACGGGTTTCGACGCGCTCGCGGACCGCCAAGGCTTCGCGGTGCTCTATCCGAGCTCGGCCGGGCCGAGTTGGGCGATCAGCGGGCCTCGCACGGACCTGACCTTTACCACGAGACTGCTCGCACACCTCGAGGCTCTCACATGCATCGACGCCCGCCGTCTCTATGTCACCGGTCTCTCGAACGGCGCCGGGATGGCTGCGCGCCTGGCCTGTGAAGCCAGCCCCCTGATCGCAGGCGTCGTGCCGATGGCCGGCTACTACGGCGCGCTGGCGCAGTGCGAGCCTGCGAGCCCCGAGTCGCTGCTGGAGGTCCATGGCACGGCCGACACCGTCGTGCCCTACGACGCCGAGGGCGCCCACGGTGGCGGCACCGCGCTCGGATACGCGGCCGCGTGGGCCGCGCGGGATGGCTGTACGGCGGCGCCGACGAAAGTCGAGCTAGCGGCGCATGCCGCGCTCTACAGGTGGAACGGGTGCGCAGACGGCGTGCGCGTGGAGCAGTTGACCCTCTACGGGGTCGGGCATGGCTTGCCGGGTGCCCCGGGGGCTCTCGTCCGCGCGCCGGGCCCGCGCACGATCTCCGGCATTGAGGCGGTATGGTCGTTCCTTGCGCCTCTGGCGCTCGCATCGCCCTCCGAATGGGGGACCAGCGCCCGGCCGAGCGATGTCGATTCGAAATCGGCACGGCTGGAGTCCGCTGCCCGGGCCCCGGCGCGGAGCGACATCGCACCCCCCTCACCCTGAGTCCGAGAGCTTCGAGCACTCGCAGCAGGCGCTCCCGCGAGGAAGAGCACGATCGCAGAGGATCCCGACCGAGGCGCTCGAAGCGGCTCCCGCAATACTTCGCCCGCGATGAACTCGCAGACCGGTCCCACTGGCGAAGTCGACCTCGAATCGGCCACCCTCGTCACGTATGCCGAGCGCCCCGAGCTCGACGACATGGCCTGGAAGCAACCGCCCGATGCGTTCCCCGAGTACAACTACCACGGGGACACGCTCAACAAGTACTGGAGCCGGCTTGCCGTAGAGCGACCAGAGTTTCAGTTCTGCCTGCTCGATCGCCACGGCGCAATCCTCGCGCGCTGCGAATCGCTACCGCTCGGATGGGACGGGACTTTGGATGACCTCCCAGCCGGGCTTGACGGTGTGATTGCGCGAGGCTTTGAAGATCAACCGTCCAACGCGCTCTGCGCGATGGCCATCTCCGTGCCGCGAAGTGTTCACGGGCGCGAGTTAGCTCGGGCGCGCTCATAGCGATGCGGGAACTCGCCCGCCGCCACGGCCTTACGGACCTCATTGCTCCGGTGCGGCCGAACTGGAAGGAACGCTATCCGCTGGTGCCAATCGAGCAGGACGCGGCGTGGAGACGAAGTGATGGACTGCCGTTCGATCCGTGGCTTCGGACCCACCACAGAGCCGGCGCACGATTCCTTCGCTGCGAGCCAGAGTCGGTCCGGATTTCCGGCACGGTCCCCGAATGGGCACAGTGGACGCAGATGGCGTTCCCTGAGAGCGGCGTGTATTGGTTTCCGGGCGGGCTGTCGACGGTCACGATCGACCGTGACGCGGATCTGGGGACCTACTGGGAACCAAACGTATGGATGCACCATCGGGCCTGACATCGTCCCGCATGGGCGATACTGGGCTCGAACCAGTGACCTCCGCCTTGTCGAGGCGGCGCTCTCCCAGCTGAGCTAATCGCCCTGGGACGGCAAGATTACCAACGGCAGAGCCCCCGAGCGTGGCCTCGGGAGCTCACGTGCGACGCTTCGACTCAACGGGGGCGGACCAGCCGCAGCCCATCCCCGCCGACCCGTCGGGCCTAGCCTTCTTCGGTCGCTTCGCCACCCGCACCGGATGCGGGGCCGACAGAGAACGGCGCTTCGGGGGCGTTCTGTGGCCGGGAGCGTTCGCCGCCGGCTTCACGGGGTTCGCTTTCGCCTTCGAGCCCGGGGGATTCGCTGGGCCTCTGGCGAGTGGGACCGGCTTCCGATTCGGCGCTCCTGCGGCTTGTTTCCCCACCGCCGGACTGCGAGGTCGCGCCCGATTCGATTTCGTGGATCACCTGGACGACGGTGTCGGAGGAGATCGCAAACCCGACCCCGGTGCTCCCGGGCTGGGAACCGGGGGCGCTCGCCGCGTCGCTGGCTATCTGGGAGTTGACGCCTACGACATCGCCCTGCCCGTCGATCAGGGGTCCGCCCGAGTTTCCGGGATTCAGGGCGGCGTCGGTCTGGATCGCACCGGGGATCCCGTGCCCGTCGGGAGCCGAGATTTCGCGTCCGAGCGCGGACACGATCCCCTGGGTGAGGGTCTCATCGAGACCGTAGGGGTTGCCGATCGCGAACACGGTGTCCCCCACCTTCAGCGACTTCGAGCTGACGAGATGGAGTGGCTTCAGACCAAGGCCGGTAGGGTCGACCCTGATCAGCGCCAGGTCACTGTTGGCGGCTTCCCCAACGAGTGTGGCCGAGCGGGTGATGCTTTCCGACCCGCCGGGGTTGACGGTGATGCTGTTCGCTCCCGCGACCACATGGTCGTTCGTGAGAATGAGACCCTGGGCGTTGAGCACGATCCCCGTACCGGTGTCGGTCCCCTGCGCGGTCACCGACTTGATCTGCACGACGCCCGAGGAGTCGCGCTGATAGACCTGGCTGGCTGAGAGTTCGGTGGCTGCGGCGTTCCGCCTCGTGCCGGTGGACGCGCCGCTTGTCAGGCTGGGGTGACTCGCGGAGGCGCTGGTGCTGTCGGTGCGCCCGGGGCTCGTCCCAAAGGCGATGGCGGTGACGATCCCACCGAGCAGGGCAGCGCCGATTACGGCTAGGAAGAGACGTTTCACTTTGTACCTCCGCGGGTTTGGCTCATGCACCGATGATGCGAGCATCCCCTGTACCCCCGCTAAGGCCTTCCGAAAGTGGTCCTAATCGCCTCGGAAAGGGGGGATAACGGCGGCGTGGAGCCGCGAAAGCCGCTCTAACCGTCGACGAACAACCCGTCGAGCGGCCCAAGCAGCGCCATCGATCGCCGGGAGACGCCCGGCAGCTCGAGCAGCCGGTGCGTCGCAGCATCCCCACGCCTGCGCCGCTGCAGCTGCTCGCGCGCGATCGGGCGCCAGAGCTCGTCGACCACCTGCGCGGGATCGCCGGCGACGTCCGCAATCGGCCGCTCGAGGTGCTCGGCCCAGAGCCGCAGGCGGGTCGTGCGCGCGAGCTCCTCGTCACAGGTGTGCACGTTGATCTCGGTGTCGTTGAAGAAGGAGTGGTCGTTGAGGTTGGCCGAGCCGACGGTCAGCCAAGCATCGTCGACGACTCCCACCTTCGCGTGCACGTACAGCGGGCCGGCGAGCGCGCCGCTCCTCGAGGAGACGGTCGCCGCGAGGAACCGCCGCGGCTCGCCGTGTGAGTCGGCCTCCGCGAGCACGCCGAGCTGCCCACGGGTCATGTCACGGCCGTTGTTCGGCCGGGCCGGAAGCACCACGACGAGGCGGAAGTCCTCACTCGGCGGCTGGCGCAGCTTCTGGGCGAGGATCTCCACCACCCATGGCGACCACAGGAACTGACTCTCCAGGTAGACGAGCCGGCGGGCGGCGCGCAGCGCCCGAGTGTAAGCCTCGAGGATGCGGAACTCGCCGCGCGGCGCGAAGTCGTAGATCCTCTCGGGAATCGTGCGCAGCACCTGCACCGTGTGCCCTCCTGCGGGAGCAGGTTCGGTTCCGTCGGGCGACTCGCCGGTCACCGCGTGCCATCGCGCGCGGAAGTGCGCTGAGAGGTCCCCCAGCGCCGGGCCGCGCATCCTGGTGGCGACGTCATGCCAGCCGATCCCGGAACGGAGGGAGTGCTCGCTGGAGTCGTAGCGGTCACCCCCGAGCGCCGTGAGGTCGATTCCACCCGCGAAGACGACCTCGTCGTCGACGATCACAAGCTTCTCGTGGTGGCAGTGCATGGGACGCTCGTGAGCGTCGAGCGCGCAGTTGATCCTCGTCCCCCGCACCAGTTCCTCGCGTTCGCGGCGCACGCGGCCGCGGGAGGGCGTGAACAGCGGCACCGGAGCGCCCGCCCACAGCAGCACCCGCACGTCGACCTTGCTCGCCCTCTCGGCCAAGAGCTCCCGGAGCGGCGTCAGCCGAGCCCCTCGCGTCGGCGCGAAACCCGGCTCGAGGTGCCAGCCGGCGATGTGGACGTGGGATCTGGCCTGTTCAATCGCGTCCGTGATCGCCGGCAGCGCGTCGGCCCCGTCGATCAATACGTCCAGGTCGTTGCCCTCGCGCGGTGCCGTGCCCTCCGCGCACCACAGCGTTCCGTCCCTCGGGGGGTCGAGCTCGGCGAGTCTGCCGATCCGCGCGAGGCGCCGGCGGTGATGCGCACACACGGCACGCTCGAGCACCTCCCCGGCCAGCGCGTCCGCGTGGCCGATCGCCTCTTCTAGCACGGGCCTCTCTTATCACGACACCGCCCGCGTGAGCGCCGTTCTCCACACGCGCGGCAGCCAAGGCGGGATCGCAGCGCCGGCTCGGTAGGCTCTCTACGCCAGCCTGGCGACGTGGCGGAGTGGCTACGCAGCGGCCTGCAAAGCCGTCTACACCGGTTCGATTCCGGTCGTCGCCTCTGACAGGAAGGTCCTGCAAACCGGCGGCCTGAGGAGCTCAACGACCGATACGACGAACATCGCGGTGGCGACCCCGACCAGCCCGTAGCGAGCGGCGGGAAGCGGAAGGCGGCTACCGATCCCTACGAGAAATAGGACGGCCGCCAGGAAGACTGTGAGGCGCACGTACTTGTCTGCCGTTCCAGCGGCTGACTGGCCGCGATTGAAGTAGGCATCGGCCTTCGCGTTCAGGGCCTTGGCTTGGGCCTGTTGTGGTATCCGGTACTGCGGCATGTCGGACGGATCCGCTGGCGCGGTGGGGTTCGTGAGGGGCTTGGTGGCTCGCCATGCTTCGACGGCGGCGAGGGCGCTCGGCCGCAGCCGCTTGAGCGCGAGGCGGAAGAGCAGGGGATTGTGCGAGGCGTGGGCAGTGATTGCGGCATTGAAGTCCACCGAGTCCAGCGTGCGGATCTGGGTCGCTTCGATGGCGGCTTGGTTGGCTTTCGTGCGTGTGGAGGAGGCCTTCGCCAGCGAAAGTGAGGAGTCGGTGCCCCACTTGGCCGCCGCGTATCCCGACCATGCGGCCATGATCGCCACGAGCGAGAGCAGCACCGCCTCGGCGATCGACACGTACCGGTCACGCCGGAAGTGATCCCCGATCGTGTGGTGCTCGCTGTGCTCGGCGATCTCCTTGCCGACCTCGGTCGCCGAAAGGCCCTCAGGCATCCCGACCCCGACCTTCTCCGGAAGAGCGGGGCAGGGTCACGCTGGCGCGGCCGTTTGGGCTATGGGAGCCGTTTCTGCCGCGACAGCCGGTTCTTTCGAAGACCCGGGCGGCTCGGTAGGGATCCTTCGGCTGAAGGCCAGCCCGATCAACGCGAAGATGGCAAGTATCGAGAGCGCCTCGCGCAGCCCGTCGAGGCGCGCTTTCGCGTTTTCTTCGACGATCGCGTCTGTGGCCCTCGGTGGCACATGGGCCTTGTTGAGCGCGTCCTTCAATTGCTTGTCGGAGATGAAGGGGACGCCTCCGGCGAGCTGGGTCGTAGCCTGCGATTTGACCCGCGCGGGAACCGCGGAGTTCTGCTGCACCCCTGTCAGGAACGAGGTGCTCAGCGCGGCGATCACGATCGCGCCCGTCAGCGCGGTGCCCATGGAGATGCCGAGGTTGCTGATCGTGTTCTGCAGCCCGCCCACCGCGCTGCTCTGCTCATCGGGAACGGATGACACGGTGACGGCCCCGAGCTGGGAGGACAGCGCTCCGATCCCGAGGCCGACGAGGAGCATCGGCCCGGTGGTTATCTCCGGTCCCGCGCCTTCTTGGAGCGCGGCGACCAAGATCACGAGGCCAGCGAACATCGCGATGAAACCGAGCCGGACCACCCGGCGCGGCGATGCTTTGGCAAACAGCTTGGGAATCCCGGCTGCCGTGACGATCAGGGCGATCGACAGCGGCAGGAACCTCACGCCCGTTTCGATCGCGGAGAGCCCGAGCGCGACGGACAGGAACAGCGGCACGGCGAAGGCCACCCCGCTCTGGACGAAGAACTGGAAGAAGAAGGAGTTCAGGCCCCCGCGCAGCACGTGGACCCGCAGGATCTTGGGGTCCAGCAGCGGCTCCCCGCCACGGGATAGCACCCGATCCTCCCACTCGATGAACAGATAGATGACCAAGCAGCCCGCAAGCATCAGCCAGATGGTCGGTGACAGCCCAAGCCATTCGGGGGCCCCCGGTTTGGGTTTGACGAAGCCCCATACGCCCGAGCGCAGGACACCAAAGACGATCAGCCCGAGGCCGAGCGCCGACAGCGCTGTACCGACTAGGTCCAGGTGCCCTCCCTTCTCACGCGGCCCCTCGGGTATCCGGCGGGCGAGGACGAGGATCGCCAGCACGATGGCGACCTCGCCCGCGAATACCCAGCGCCATGAGAGGTAGGTGGTGAACAGGCCGCCGATGATCGGGCCGACCCCGATCGCGATCGCGGTCGCGGCGGCGATCAGCCCGTAGGCGCGCGGCCGTTCGTCGGCGGCGTAGTTCACCGCCACCAGCGCGACGATCGACGGCAGGATCAGCACCGCCCCGATGCCCTCCAGGCAGGACCATCCGATCAGCAGCACTCCGAGGCTCGTGGAGATCGCCGTGATGAACGAGCCGCAGCCGTAGATCACGCACCCGATCGCGAAGGCGCGCTTGCGGCCGATGATCTGCCCGATCTTCCCGCCGGTGATCATGAATGCGGCCATCACCAGCGTGTAGAGCGTGATCGCGGTCTGGATCCCGGTGACGCTCGTGCCGACGTCCTTCGCGACCGTCGCGATCGACACGTTCATCACCGAGCTGTCGAGCATCATCAGGAACTGCCCCGCGCACAGCGTCAGCAGAACTCCGCCGGCCGCTGCCGCGGCTGCCTTGCTCGCCGCCGTGTTCATCGCCCGTGTGCGATGTAATGTCGGGGTGCCGGCCGGCGGGGCCGGCACCCTGTCGCCCGGAGATTCGCCACAGACATGACGCCCGGCGTGCTGAGGATGAACGACGTCATGACGCGTGCCTGGGAACGTCGAGCGGTGACTGAGCCGCTATTGCCTGCTCAGGGAGCGTTCTGCCATCCCGGCGTTCTCGGCGATGAGGTAGACGAAGACGCCGAAGAACGGCAGCACGATGATGAAGATGATCCACAGGACCTTGGTCCATCCGGACTCATCCCGGCGACGGAAGATGTCGGCGAACACAACGAAGAGAAGGTAGAGCCAGATCACGAGCCCCATGAAGATGAACAGCGTCCACAGGACTTCGAGGAATGGGTAGCTGGAGGCCAGGATCATGGTGTCTTCCTTGTCGATCGAGGGGGAACGGGAACACTGCAGTTCGGCAGACCGCCGCGAGTACTCGAATCGTGCGTCTGCATCAAGGTGTTGCTGGCGCGACCATCAGGACGGGCCACCCGGTGGGCTCTCGACGGCTGCAGCTCCGAACGCATCAGCGGGCCGCACGCCGGCGTGAGCGCCGCCGGACGCCGCACACCGACACTGGGCTCAGCGGCCGACCGATCGGGTCGATGAACAGTGAGCAAGGGCCCGTCTCAGTCGGCATTGCGCCTTCGAGCACGTCGACGTCGTAGGTGAGCGTCTCGCCGTCCAAGCTCGGGTTCGTGAGCGTTACCACCACGTCCTCGGGCGTCTCGTCTTGGGAGGCGAGGAACGAGAGCACGGCGTTGGGAGGATCCTCGAGGAAGCTGTTGTCCCCGTCTCCCCAGCCTTCCACGAACTGTGCGGAGGTGAGATGGCCGACGATCCGCTCAGGACGGTCGGAGAACATCAGCGTGGAGGGTGCCAGCCCCTGCAGGGTCATCGATCCGTCGCTGCTCCTCACCCCCTGGGCACTCTGGACATAGAGCGCCTCGAACTCGTCGGGCTGTGCTGTTGCCTCTTGCGACACTTGGATCTCCTCAATCGTGAGTTTTGCCTGTCATTCCCGGGCGGTATCGGCCGGGTTGGCCTGGCCCGACGGGTCCGCAATTCCGGGCGCCCGGGGCCTTTCAGCTTGGATGGTTTCGCGGAACGTGTTTGGATCACCCCACGGCGTCAGAGCCCCGTCTCGGCGGTGATGCGGCCGGATTCGACGGCCTTGGTCAGGGCTTTGTAGTCGCGCTCGTTCTGTTCGGCGTAGGCGTGGGAGAAATCGACGATCGCGCGGTCGAAGGCGGCGCTCTTGCCGAGGTAGGCGGCGATCGCGATCCGATCGCCGCTGCGGGCATGCGCGCGCGCGAGCGTCCAGCCGCACAGGCGACCGTAGGTGGCCATGCCGCTCGGGACCATCTGTTCGACTTCGGCCGAGCCCTTCCAGTCCTTCAGCTGACGCCCGTAGAAGTCGCGGGCCTTGCCGTCGAGTCCGGACTCGACGTGCAGCCAGCCGAGGAAGATGTCGCTCGAGGCCTGCATGAGGCGCTGTCCGGTCACGACTCGCTCGCCGTGGTTCTCGAACTCGCTGGCCTCGAGGAACTCCTCGAGCACCGAGGCCTCCGCCTCCTTCAGCTGCAGGAACAGCGGATCCCGGCCGTCGCGTCCGACCAGCAAGGCGATCCAGGCGCGCGTGCCTACGCTGCCGACGCCGACCACCTTGCGCGCGAAGTCGACCAGCTGGAACTCCTCGAGCAGGACGCGCCGGTCGTGCTGGAGCGTGTCGCGGTAGGAGCTCAGGGTCCCGCGCAGCGCGTCGAACATCTCGTCGCGTTCCATGCCCTGCGCGAGTTCGTCGATCGGGACGATCAAAGGCGGTTCGGCCACGATCCGCGCCTGCCCGTCGACCACGCGGGTGAGCTTGGAGAACGCCGACATGCTGTCCTTCGTGCGCGCCTTGGCGACAGTCTTGTCGGCCTGCTTGACCTGCTTGGGCTTGAACTGCGACCCGAGTTCGGCGATCGTCGTCTCGACGTCCAGGTGCGCGTACCAGACCTCGAGGTTGTTCATCGCGGCGAAACGTGCCATCGCCGTGCGGTACTCCGCGACGGTGTCGAGCACGATCTGGTCTTGGTCCTTGACCCGGAAGCCGTTGTACTGCGCTGCGATGAGCATGCTCACCGCGAGGCGCTTGACATCCCACTCCCAGGGTCCTGGGAGTGTCTCGTCGAAGTCGTTGACGTCGAACACCAGCCGACGCTCGGGCGAGGCGAACACGCCGAAGTTCGACAGGTGCGCATCGCCGCAGCACTGGACCTGGAGCCCCGAGCGAGGCGTCGCGGCGAGGTCGCCGGCCATGATGAACGCAGCTCCCCGGTAGAACGTGAACGGTGAGACCAGCATGCGCCCGTAGCGGATCGGGACGAGCTCCGGCACGCGGGTCGTTGCCTGGCGTTCGAGCAGCTTGATCGGGTCGGGGCGCCGGCGCGGGGGCTCATAGTCGGCGTGGCTGGAGCGCGGCACTTCGGCACGGGCCGCCTTGCCGCGGGCCACACGCTCTGCGACGGTCAGGTGCAGTACCGCCTTGACCGTACCGTTCCCTTCTGCGGTGGCTGAGCCACGGATCGGGCGAGGCCCACTTGAAGACGCGACTGTTGAAGGAGACATCGCCTACCCCCTAGGCGTTGTTTGAGGTCTTGGATAGGTGGATGGGCGAGGTACGGCCAGCCCGATAGAGACGCAACACATCGCGGCTACGGCTGCCGAGACCATCGGGACGACTGTCATGGGCGCTGCTCCCGCGGCGCTTCGGCCTCGTCTTCGCGGAGCGCGTGGTTCGGCTCATATCCGAGCGCGAGCGCAAGCTTCGGCGCGGCTGAGCTGGTCCGAACGATGCCGGCCGACGGGAGGACCGCTACGAGAGTGTCGACGATTTCTGCGTCCGATGCGCCCGCGGCCTGGGCCGCCTGGACAGTCGCGACATAGGACGGGATACCTCCCTCGATACCGATCAGCACAGCTAGCTTGACGAGCTCACTCGTGCGTTGGTCGAGCTCAGTGTCTAGCTCAGCTCTCTCGCCGCCAGACCGGCTCAAGGATTGGATGAAGCCCTCGTCCCTGAGCGCGATTCTCGCGAGCGTGTCTTCCGTCGTGGCCACTGCGCCATTGCAGCGCGGGGACGCCGGGCGAGCATCGGCCATTAAGGTTGAAATCGCACGAAGACAGAGTTCAGCGATCTGGGCTGGTCGCCAGAGCGTGCCGCCACCTGCCGCCGGCAGGCCACGGTAAGTAGTTTCCCGCGGGATCGCGCAAAGAAGTTCGCTACCCAGGGGCGATCGGCCCCGTCACTCTGCTTGAGAGCGGATGTAATGCTGAGGCAGTCAAAGGGGGGCACAGGCGATCTCCGTTTCGGAGCGAAGTGACAGGGCGGCTGCGCCGCAGCCGGACGTCCAGGTGCCAGCACGGATCACTTCAGGGGGACCACGGCTCCATCCGGACTTGATCCCGCGGACTGCGCTACTGCGGCGATTGGCCCACCAAGCGGAGCCCGTCGTGGCGGTCTTCGCGCCGGCGGGATACGGAAAGACGACCCTTCTCGCCCAAGCGTCGGAGTTAGATGGTCGGCGCTTCGGGTGGATCTCGCTCGAGGACGCCGACAATGATCCCGTCGTCCTAGCGACCCATCTCGTACAGGCTCTTAGTTGGGTCAGCAGCGTTGATCCGACGACCTTCGACGCCGTTAGCAACCCGCCTCACGCGCTATGGTCGACGACGCTCCCGCGGCTTCGAGCGGCCTTCATCTCGATCGAGCATCCGGTGGTGGTGGTGCTCGACGACGTGCATGTGCTTTGCGAGCGCGATGCCTGCGACGTTCTCACCGCGATCTGCGACTACATCCCGGCGGGCTCTCGGCTTATGTTCGCGGGCCGCCACGAGCCCCAGCGTTTTCTCGCTCGTGTCCGCGCTGAGCGTCGTGTTGCTGAGCTGCGGGTCGATGACCTTGCTCTGGACGTGGTCGAGGCGGGGTCCCTGCTTCGCGCCGCTGGGGTCGCTCTTACCGAACAGGAGGTCGCAGAGCTGGCGGCCCATACCGAGGGATGGGCCGCCGGCATCTATCTAACAGCGCTCTCCTTGCGTCAGACCGGCACTCGCGATCGGTATCCCGAATCCGAGATCGGCGGAACGCCGCGTCAGATCGCGGACTATATTCAGCTTGAGGTCCTGTCAGGCTTACCGCCCGATCAGGTCGAGTTCTTGACGCGGACCGCTGTGCTGGACCGAATGTGCGGGCCGCTGTGCGACGCTGTGCTCGAGCAGACGGGGAGCGCAGCGATCCTTGAGTCGCTGCAGCAGTCAAACCGCTTGCTCGTGGCGCTCGACCGGCACGGTGAGTGGTACCGCTACCACCACCTCTTCCGTGATCTGCTCGCCCGCGAACTCGACCTCCGCGAGCCAGATGTGATCCCGACGCTCAACCGCCGCGCAGCTGACTGGAGCGAGGATAACGGTGCGCGGGAGGCGGCGATCGCGTACGCTCTCGCGGGCGACGACGTCAAGCGCGCCGCGACGCTGGTGGCGGTTTGCGCGATCCCGGCGCACCAGGCCGGGCGGCTCGAGACGGTACGAAAATGGATCGAGCGTCTATCCGAACGTGGAGCCCCACGACAATATCCGGCGGTCGCGGTCCTGGGGGCCTGGTGCGAGGGCCTGTCAGGCCATCCTGTGCGAGGCGGAACGTTGGGCAATGGAGGCCAAACAGGGCAACACCGACCAGCCGGCGCCGGACGGAGGCGCGACGATCGAGCCGTGGGTGAGATGCCTCGAAGCGGCGATGTGCCGCCACGGCGTCGACCGTATGAGGATCGACGCCGAGCGAACGCTCGAGCTGTACCCCCGCCTGGAGCTTGCAGCGACCGGTGGCGTCGAACATGCTCGGCATCGCATTGCTTCTCGCAGGTGATAGCGCCCAGGCGGATCGGGTCTTTAGCGACAACTCGCAGGCGGCGATGGAACTCGACATGCCCAGCAACGCGTCGGTCGCTCTCGCTCAGCGCTCGCTACTGGCGGCGGCGGATGGCGACCTCGACACGGCCGAAAAACTCGCCCAGGACGCGGAGCGATGCGTGCTCGAAGGACGGTTCGAGGGGTATCTGCCGAGTGCGACAACCTTCGCCGCGCTGGGCAGGGTCGCGCTACACCGGGGGGAACTGCAACAGGCGCAGACGCATCTCGCTGGGGCCGACCGCCTAAGACCGCTGCTGACGTACTTCATGCCGTTCAACGGCGTGCAGGTTCGCCTCGAGCTGGTGCGCGCCCGCATCGCTTTGGGCGACGCCGCGGGTGCAATGATCTTGCAAAGGGAGATCGACCAGCTGTTAAGACGGGTCCCCGAACTCGGCGTGCTCGTCGGGCAGGCCGGCGAACTCCGTGATCGGGTCAACGCGATGCACGCCCTGACCGGTGACTGGACCCCACTGCTCACCGAGGCTGAGCTGCAAGTGCTACCGCTGTTGGCAACCCACCTCACCATCGCTGAGATCGCTGAGCGGCGATACGTCTCGCGAGCCACGATCAAGACACAGGCTGTGTCTATCTATCGCAAGTTGGAGGTCACGAAGCGCGGCGAGGCGATCGAGCGCGCGGCAAAGCTCGGTTTGATCGACTCCCTAGCCGTGCCACGTTCTCGCGACTTCGCCCGATCTGGCTGATGAAGTCGGGCGCATCCGACGCTGAAACGTCCATGCATGACCGGGAGGATGCGACGCGATGGCCGACCGGCATCGGCGCATCGCCGCCGGCGGATGCGCCCCAGCGCACTCGCCGCGGTCGAAGCATGGCGGGCCACCAAACCTCTCGCGAACCCCAACCCGCCAGCGGACCTAGATGACACGCTGCACTCCTCCGACGTCAGCAGGCCCCTCCACCTGACCGCTGAGCCGATTCGACGGCCAAGCACACGAGCCGGGCCGGCTGACGGGCGCACCGTCAACGTATGCGCAGGGTACCGCTCGGCCAGCTCATCAAATTTCAACCTATTTGGCCGATGCCGAGCGCCTGCGGTCGCGCTCAAATGTCGACAACCACCAAGAACAGGAGACGAGATGAGCGACAATCCGGTTTTTATCTACGCCGCGACGTACGCGGATCCCGCCGGCGCCGAGGCGGACTACGACGCCCTTCTCGAACTGCATGCGGCGAAGCTCGTGGGCACCTATGACGTCGCGTTGGTCACCAAGGACGCCGACGGCAAGGTCCACGTCGAGAAGCACGAGAAGCCGACCCAGCACGGCGCATGGGGCGGCATCGCCGTCGGAGCGGCGGTCGGGGTCGTGGCCGCGCCGGCGGTGATCCCCGCGGCGTTGCTCGGCGGCGTCATCGGCGGCCTCGGCGGACACTTCAAAAAGGGCATCTCAAGTGCCGACGCCAAGGAACTGGGTGACCTGATCGAAGCGGGACGAGGCAACGCTGCTCGTGATCGGCGAATCGCGCCTTGAAGAACAGCTCGACAAGGTGCTCACGCGCGCGGAAAAGACGATCGAGAAGGAAATCGACGTCGACAGCAAGGAGTTCAAGAGCGAACTCGACAAGGCGGAGAAGGAGTACGCCACGGCCTAGCTGACCGGACAGGGCTGCGGCCGAGCCTCGGCCGCAGCCGACAGACAAGGCCATCGACTGAACAGCGCCGCTGTGGACCTCCCGGATCCGATGGTTCACCGGGGGGGGCGTTGTCGCCGTCCGAAGCCGAGTTCGACGCCGAACAGACGGAATCGGAATACCACTGCCATCGACGAACTGCAGGACGAGGAGGTCGGATCGTGTCTAGGTTTGACGAACAGCAGGGTGCGCTCGCGCGGCTTTGGTGGTTGGTGATGCTGTTCGGTGCGGCGGTGTTCTGCGTCGGCGTCTTCTTCGTTGTCTCGCCACACGAAACGCTGAGCACGTTCACGGTGATTGCCGGGATCTTTCTGCTTGTCGACGGGGTGTTGGCGATTGGCACGTCGATCTTCGCCCGAGGGGAAGGGCGCGGCATGCTGGCGATGATCGGGGTCCTCAGCGCAATCGCCGGCCTGGTCCTCATCAAGAAACCGTTCGGCACGCTCGTCGTCTTCGTGCTCGTCCTCGGAGTGTGGTTCATCGTGGCCGGCGTGGCGCGCTTCGTTTCCGCTTTCAGTGAGCCCGAGGGGCGTGTGTCGAACATCGCGATCGCGATTCTCGACGTGGTCGCCGGCATCGTCATCCTGTCCTGGCCCGGTATCGGCCTGGCCACGCTCGCGGTGATAATCGGCATCGTGCTGATCGTGCGCGGCGCCCTCTTCTTCCTGGGCGGCTGGGAGCTGCGGCGACTCGGTCACGAAGCCGACAGCGCACTGAGGGCGCACCCCGCGACGTGACAGTCGAAGCAGCTGCGGTCGTGGCACGAGGCGTCGAGTGGTCGTCCGGGCGCGGTAGAGCCACGTAGGTGAGCGCCGCCGAGCCGACAATCAACTTCGTTCAAACAACAGAGGAGAGCCGATGTTCAAGACCTTCAGCAGGCCGGCAGTCGTAGCGGCGATTCTGCTTCTCCCGATAGGGCTCGCCGCGTGTGGCGAATCGTCTGAAGAAAAAGCGACGGCGCAGGTCTGCTCCTCCACCAAGGAAATCCAGGCCCAGCTCTCCAAACTGTCCAGCCTGTCGGTCTCCAAGCAGGCACCGGAAGAAATCAAGGCCGCCGCCGAAGTGATGAAAAAGGAAGCAGCCAAGATCAACGAATCCGTTTCGAATCTGCCCGCTTCGAGCAAGAGCCAAGTGGAAACCGCGCAGAAGGCGCTCGAGGCCGAGCTCGCGACACTCGCGAAGACAGCGGCGTCTACGGCAAAATCCTCGGGAACGTCGAAGCCGTGCTCAAGGAATCCGAGCCTGCGGCGAAGGCCGCGGTCGCCGGGCTTGCGCGCGAGCTACAAGCAGGCGTTCGAATCGCTCAAATGCTCCTAGGTCGGAGTCGAGGGAGCCTGCGGTAGTCGAGGGAGCATCCCACGGTGATTCGCAACCGGCGAAAGCGGGGCGCCGCGACCCGGTCGCGATCTAGGACGCCCTGCGCTGTAAGGATTGCCGCATGTCCCCCGGAGAAGACCTCCCGCGCGAGCGCCGATCGCTCAGCACCACGCGAATGGAAGCATTCAGCGACGGCGTGTTCTCGATCGCCGCCACGCTGCTCGTGCTCGACATCGCGATTCATCCGCCGGGCACGGCGCTCGAACAGGTGCTCAAAGCCTGGCCGTTCTACTTCGCGTACGTCGTCAGCTTCCTCACGATCGGCGCCGCGTGGCTGGGGCACACGCAGCTCACCGAGGGGCTCACGCGGGCGGATCCGCTGTTGCTGCGGATCAACCTGCTGGTTTTGCTCGTGGTGGCGTTCCTGCCGTTTCCGACGAAACTACTCGCGGACGCCTTGCACTCCAACACAAGCGAGCGCGTCTTCGTCACCATGTACGGGCTGACGCTGCTTGCGATCCGCCTTCTCGGCTTCGCCCTGGACGCGTATGCCCGACGCGAGCACCTCTACTCGCCCCCGGAAGCGGGCGAACGGCGACAGGACGAACCACGCGAACTGCTTCCCGTGCTCGGCGGGTACGTGATCGCGATCCTCATCGGGCTCGTCGCACCACGCGTGGGCGTGGCGTTCTACTTCGCCGTCGCGCTGTACATGATCCTCTTCGAGGCGCTTCCACGCCACCAGTCCCGTGCCCACCGGTCCGGCCGTTGAGCGACTTGCAGCCGGCCTGACTGTTCTGGGCCGGCTCGGTGCTCAGGCCTGTGCGGCGGCGTTGGCTGCCCTGCAGCGCGCTCGGCCCGCGGGCCCGGTGCTCGTGCGCCGGCTCGCTCTCCATCGCGGGAGGTACGCACGTCCTGCCGCGGCGTGATACCAGGCGGCGTAGCGGCTGACGAGCGGGGCCGCCGAGAGTCCGTGGAGCAGGACCGACAGACCGACGGTCAGGTAGGTGGCTGTGAGCAATGTGTCCCCGTGGGCTTGATGTGTGTCCTCGACGATCACCGCGAAGACGATCGATGCGAGCCCGCGCGGACCGAACCAGCCGATGAACGCGACAGTCGGTGCCCGCGCGTGTGTGCCCAACAGGCAGATGGCCACTGGCAGCATGCGCACGACCGTCAGGCTCAGCACGGCGTAGAGCACGATCTGCCAGCTCACATGCTCCAGGGCCGGACCGAGCAGCACGGCGCCGAAGAGCAGGAACGTTGTCGTGTCGAGCAGCGACCCCGCCTCCTCGGTGAACCACATCATCGGAGCGATATCGCCGTGGACGAGCAGACCGAACAGCCCGCCCGCCGTGAAGGCAGCGATGAATCCCGATCCGCCGAGAGCCTCCGCGATCCCGAACGCGAGCAGGGCGGCTGCCACAGGGATGATCTGGCGCCACGCGTCATCGATCAGGCCTTTCTTGCCCGCGGCCATCACTATCCCCGCGGCAAATGCCCCGGCGACGATGCCTCCGAGGAGCCCGTACCCGATCTCTTCGCCGACGACCTGCGCGGGGTGGGTGGGCCCCCCCGCGCCGGTTGCCGTCGCGAGAACGATCAACAGAATCGGGACGCAGATCCCGTCGTTCAGCCCGCTCTCGACGTTGAGCGACTGCCGCACGCGCTGCGGAAGGCTTGGATCCGTGACGACCGCGCTGCCGAGTCCGGCATCGGTCGGCGCGAGGATCACGCCAAGGATCAGCGCCTCGCTCAGCGAGAACGAGCCGAACAGGGCGAGCGCGGCCACCGAGCCGAGACCGATCGTCAGCGGCAGGCCAACGCCAAGCAATCGGGCGGGCATGCCGGCTTCACGACGGACGGCCCGCAGGTCGATGCGCGAGGCGTCCGAGAACAGCACCACCGCGAGCGTCGCTTCCGCCAGCGTGCGTACCGTCGAGCTTGTCGGGCCCACCGTGAGGCCGTCGATCACCAGGGGGCCCGCGAGAACACCGAGGCCGACCACCACCATCGCCGGTGTGATCGGCGTGTCGGACAGCCGCCGAGACACTCCCGCGACCAGCAGCAGCGCGAGTCCAACAGCGGCGAGCCCCCAAGCCACCGCTTCCAAGATACCGGTGGATCCGGCGATCGAATTCGCCTCGAAGCCCGGGTCCGAGGGCGCTACCCCTGCACGTGTCGCGACTCTCCCGGAAGTCTAAGATACGCACATGGTGGAGTTGGCCGCCAGCGGCGATGCCGACCAGGTCGAGGCTCGGATGCACGAGGCACTTGACGCGCACGGCCTCCAGCTGTTCGCGCGCATCGACCATGCGGCCGGCGCCCGCAAAGCCGATGTCGAGCTGGAAGCCAACGTCCTGCTGATCTTCGGCAACCCGGGCGTCGGCACCCCCCTGATGCAAGCCGACCCCCGCGTCGGCATCGAGCTGCCGCTGCGAATGCTGATCTGGCAGGACCCCGAGGGGACGCATGTCGGCTACCTCGACCCCCGAGAACTGGCCGACCGCTATGCCCTCGCCGGCCACGAGCAGACGCTCGAGCGGCAGAGCGGCGGTGCTCACCAAGCTGGCCGCCGCCGCGGCGTCTGGCGGCTAGAGACGGGTACCCGCCGTGGTACCGACCGGGTCGAATTCGGGTGCTGTTGAGCACGACCGGTTACCGGTCCCGGACCGCGTAGGTCAGGTGGGTCACGCGCTGCGTCGGCTCCGCGCGGAGGGGCTCCAGGGCCACGCGGCCCGCGTCGACGCCCTCGAACAGTCGGATTCCGGCGCCGAACAGCACGGGTGAGAGCGCGATCGTGAACTCATCGATCAGGCCGGCGTTCATGTACTCCAGGATCGTTGCGCCGCCGCCCGCGATGCGGACGTCCCGGTCGCCGGCGGCCTCGCGGGCCTGCTCGAGGGCGGGGTCGATACCGTCGATGACGAAGTGAAATGTGGTCCCGCCGGGCCGCTCCCAGGGGTCACGCTTCTCGTGCGTCACGACGAAGACCGCCGTGTGGAACGGCGCCTCCTCCGGCCACATCTCTTCGCCGGCGTCGAACATGCGCTTGCCCATCACGCTCGCGCCGGTGCGCTCGAACGTCTCCCGCACGATGTCGTTGTCGCGCCCTTCCTCCCCGCCCTCGCCGAGTTTCAGGCTCTCCCGGAAGAACCGCTGCGGGAACACCCACTGCTGCAGTTCCATCCACTGCTGCCCCATCAAGTCCCCGAGGGACCCGGGCGCGATGAACCCGTCCAGCGACATCGTCACGCTGAAGAACACCTTCCCGGCCATCAGTCCTCAACTCCCTTCCGAACGATCTCGGTGACGTAAGCAGCAAGGTTGCCCAGGGTCTGCTGGCCGCCCTCGATCGCGTGGTACTTCTCGACCGCCTCGTCGCGCAGCTCCTTGGTGGGGAACACCGTCCGCATCTCGATCCGGGTCGCGGCGCCGTCGGCCACGAACGTCAAGAGCGAGTCGAAGGCGTTCGGGTCGCCGCGGGTCTCACCGTGCAGCAGCGCGATCCGCTCAGGCGGGACGATCTCGGTCCAGGAGATCCACTCCTGGTAGTCCGTCCCGTCCGGACCATGCATCACGAAGTCCCACTCCCCGCCGACGCGGAACTCGAACGCCCGCGTCGTGGTGGTGAACCCCTCCGGTCCCCACCACCGCGACAGGTGCCGCACCTCGGTGAACGCCTCGAACACCAGCTCCCGGCGGGCACTGATGACCCGGGAGATCACGATCTCGCGGTCGGCCGTCGCGGACTGCGCCGGCGCTCCTCGTCCCGTCGCGCTCA
The DNA here is from genome assembly GCA_963743505.1 of uncultured Solirubrobacteraceae bacterium. Lineage (GTDB taxonomy): Bacteria > Actinomycetota > Thermoleophilia > Solirubrobacterales > Solirubrobacteraceae > Palsa-744. The sequence continues at coordinate 686,612 of CAVUPZ010000001.1, forward strand.
TGAGCTACTCCTCCTGCCTTGCCTGCTTGAGATCCTGCACGTACTCCTCCAGCCGGTCGAAGCTCTCGTTCCAGAACCGCTCGAACCCGCCGGCCCACTCGTAAACCCCTCGCAGCCCGCGGGCGTCAAGGCCGTACAGGCGTTGCCTGCCTGCCTTGCGGTCCCGCACCAGTCCGACCTCCCGGAGCACCCGCAGGTGCTTGGACGTCCCCGGCTGGGTCATCCCCAGCGCCTGGGCCAGCTCGGTCACCGGCCCCTCGCCCGCCCGCAGCAGCACCAGGATCTCCCGGCGCTGCTGCTCGGCGATCGCGTTGAAGACGTCCGACGTCGTCGCTGCTCGTGCCATGACGCGATCATATACCGATATCGGTATATGTCAAGCCGAGAGAATCAGCGGGTCTTCTCGGTTGACGATCGTGACCTGTCCAGCGGCTGCGGAAAAGCGTATCCCGGAGACGGCACGCGCAGCGGCGGGCAGGGAGCGCGATGGGCAACCTCCCTTCGAGGACGCCGGCACTGCCGTGTATGTTGGCGTCGTGGACTGGGGGCTGGCGACGGTCGGACTCGCGTTGCTGCTGGTCGCGGCGGTGTCGCGGCGGCTGTCCGACACGCCGATCACGCCGGCGATGGTGGTGGTCGTTCTCGGTGTTCTCGCGGGCCCCCTGGTGTTCGACGACCTCACCGTGGGACCGACGAGCTCGACGGTCCGGGAGCTGGCCGAAGCCACTCTCGCGGTGGTGCTGTTCTCGGATTCCTCGCGCATCGATCTGCGGGCCCTGCGGCGGGAAGCCTCCATGCCCGCGCGATTGCTTGGCATCGGTTTGCCGCTGACGATCGTGCTCGGCTCACTGACGGCGCTCGCCCTGTTCGGATCGTTCTCACTGAGTGAGGCATTGATCCTCGGCGTGATCCTCGCCCCGACCGACGCGGGGCTCGGCAGCGCGGTCGTGACGGACCCGACGCCTTCCACAACGTGTACGCCAGTCGCTGAACGTCGAGAGCGGGCTGAACGACGGGATCTGCGTCCCGATCCTGTTGATCGTTCTGGCGACCTCCTCCGAAGCCGGTGGCGCGACCCATCCGGCGCTGGTGATCGGCGAAGAGATCGGCTACGGGCTCACCGGCGGCATCATCGCGGGGGCGATGGCCGCCGTGATCGTGAACACCGCCGGCGCCAGAGGACTGATCGCCGATGAGTGGCGACAGATCATCCCCGTGGCCGCGGCGGTGCTCGCCTACGGGATCGCGGAGGCTCTCGGCGGGTCGGGCTTCATCGCCGCTTTCACGGCGGGCGCGCTGTTCGGCCTGATCGCCCGCGAAGAACTCGGCCGCGATCGATGCGCTTCGCCGAGGAGACCGGGGCGGCTGCTCGACCGCCGTCACGTTCCTCGTCTTCGGAGCCGTCCTGCTCGGCCCCGCGCTCGAGCACGTGAGCTGGCAGATCGCGCTCTATGCCGTACTGAGCCTGACGATCGTTCGCATGCTGCCCGTCGCCCTCTGCCTGTTGGGCACCAAGGCGCGGGCCCCGACCGTGGCGTTCATCGGCTGGTTCGGTCCGCGCGGGCTCGCGTCGATCGTGTTCGCGGTGATCGTCGAGGACACGCATCAGGCTCACAACGGCACGATCCTCACGGCCTGCTATCTGACGGTGGGCCTCTCGGTCCTCGTCCACGGCCTCTCGGCGTCGCCGCTCGTGAGCCGCTACGCCACCTGGTACCGCACGGCCCAGCACGTGCGCGCCCCCGAGATGGAGAGCCAGCCGGCGCACGAGCACCGGGCTCGGGGACCCCGTGCGCTACGCGGCAGCCAACCCGCCTCGGGGTGAGCACCCACGGTCGAAGGCGGCGCTTTTGCCGAGATAGGCGGGCATGCGCGCGCGCGAGCGTCGCCGGCCAGGGCGGAACAGCCGACAGCATCCACTGCGACGACCAGCCGCCATGATCGACCATGCGCGCTGCGGCTCAGCTGACTGCGAGCAGCTCCCAGTCGTCGGGTACCCCCCTCAGGTGGTGCGCGCCGCGACTGGTGAACGTGTACTCCGAGCCGGCGACGAGCTCCTTCACCGTCCGCGAGACGAGCAGCTCTCCTGCGGCGGCAAGCGCGGCGATCCGCGCGGCGATGTGAACCGCGATCCCCGCCACGTCGTCACCGCGGAGCTCCACTTCGCCCGTGTGAAGGCCGGCCCGGATCGCGATGCCCGAATGGGAGAGCGCCACCCGCAGCGCCCTGGCGCAGCGGAGGCCGCAGGCCGGCGCGTCGAAGGCGGCTAGCACGCCGTCACCCGTCACCTTCACGAGCCGCCCGCCACAGTCGCAGACGGCGCTCCGAGCGATGTCGTCGTGGCGGTCGAGCAGGCGCCTCCAGGCGCTGTCTCCGACCGCGGCCGCCCGCGCCGTGGAGGCGACGATGTCCGTGAACAGGACAGTGGCGAGCGCCCGCTCGACCCGGGGTGCCCGATGGGGGCCCGCAATCGACTCCTCGAGCGCCAGCAGCTCGGCCTGTAGGCCGCGGCGGGGGGCCGGCCCGCCAACCAGGTCCGGTCCGTTCGGCGCTCCCGCGCTCCGCCTGGCGAGCGGGCTCACGCTAGCCGCGGCCGGGGCGCGATCACCGCCGCGATGCACAATCAGCGGGGGGCGCCGGTCCGAGTCGAGGCCAGGACGAAGGTCCCTCTCTCGCATCGTGGGATCGTCCGCGAGCCACCCCTGCATGTCAAGGCTCGCAACCCGGTTCCCAGCGGTCTGCTCGCGCGCAGACGGCAGGCCCGCCGGCCGCGCCATCTGCTCCCGGGACAGGCCCCTGCTACCCGGCAGTTCTGCCGCGAGCATTCCTGTGCACGGTTAAGATCTCCGGTAGAGGATGGAACCCAGGATCGATGTGATCACGCTCGCTGTCGCGGATCTGGAACGCGGGCTCGCCTTTTATCGCGACGGCCTCGGGCTGGAGTCGCGCGGGGTGATCGGCACCGAGTTCGTCGGCGACGAGACCGAGCCTGACGGGGCCGTCGTGATGTTCGAGCTGCAGGGCGGGACCATCTTGTGCCTCTACCCGCGCACCGAGCTGGCGAAGGACGCGCGGGTCCCGCCCGGGCCGCCGAGCAGCGGAGAGTTCAGCATCGGGCACGCGGCGTCGAGCAAGGGAGAGGTCGACGCTGTGCTCGCCCAGGCACAAGCTGCTGGAGCCACGCTCACCGACCAGGCGCATGATCGCCCCTGGGGGATCTACTCCGGCTACTTTCGCGATCCCGATGGGCACCTGTGGGAGGTTCTCTGGAACCCACGGCTTGTCCAAGCGCATGAGTAGCGCCGCGCGCTGCGGGTATCTCACGCGGACAGCACCGCCAGCACGCGGCGTTCGATTCGCGCCCGGGCCTGCCACGGATCCGGCGGCAGCCGGTCGATCGCGATCATGTCTCCCTGGTTGAACCGCTCCAACACCCGGGGGTCGATATAGGACTGGCGCGCGACGGTCGGCGTGTTGCCCAGCGCGGCTGCGACGGCGCGAGACGCCACCGCCGCTGCTTGCGATTTCCGAGGTCGCAGCGCGGCGAGCGTTGCCGCCGCGATGACCGTGGCGTTCCAGGTCCGGTACTCCTTCGCGGAGAACGGGCCGCCCGATTCAGCCCGCAGGAAGTTGTTGACATCCTCACGGTGAACCCGCGTCCAGCCGTGAGCGGCGCGGAAGACCAAGAGCTCGCGTGGGTCCTGGCGGCGGCGCTTCAGAGCCGCGAGCACCTCGAGCGCGGGCGCATCGGCGATCGCCAGGCGGTGACGCTTTCCGGCCTTGCCGACGTAGTCGAACACCGCGCGGTCGGCGCGGACGGTCACCTGCTCGCGCAGCAACGTCGTGAGGCCGTAGTGCTTGTTGTCGTGTGCGTAGCGGTCGGAGCCGACCCGCAGCAGACCGATGTCGAGCAAACGCAGGGACAACGACAACACGCGGCGATGACCCAGCGGTCGCGCCCCGTCGTCGAGCCCTAACTCGATCCGCCTGCGTAGCGGCCGCTGAGCTCGGCCGAACGCCTCCATGTCACGGAACTTGACCTGGTCGCGCTCGTGCCGCCACGCCGGGTGGTAGCGGTACTGCTTGCGGCCACGGCTATCGACCCCGGTCGCCTGCAGGTGAGCGTCGCCGCTCGGAGCGATCCAAACCGAGCTCCAGGCGGGAGGGATCGCAAGCCCGCGGATGCGCTGCAGCACGATCGGGTCCTCGACGAGGGCCCCATCCTCGTCGAGATAGGTGAAACCGTCGCCAGCCGGCACGCGGTGAAGCCCGGGTTCGAAGTCGTGCACGAAGCGGAGCGCCACGTCACCCGGGTGCTGACAGATGGCCACGGCCATTGAGCGTAGGCGCCTCCCGAACTCCGCACGGGCTACCCGGCGTCGAGGGATATGCCGATGAGCTTCAGCCTGCGACTCAGTCCGCTGAGCGCGAAGGCGCGCAGCTCATCGGCAGACGCCCCGAGCACGGACGTGTCGGCGCCCTCGGGCGGCTCGAGCGAGTCGGCGACGGCAGGCATGAGGTCGAGCATCGTGGCTCGCACGACATCGGCCATCGCGGGATCCGCTGCGATCGCTTCGCGCAGGTACCACGTGCCGTAGCCGATGTGGCGCTGCTCATCGCCGTGGATCTTCGTGTAGCCCGCGACGAAGCCTGGGAGCACGCCCTCGTTGTTCCATGAAGCGCGTCGCGAACTCGAACGTCGTCAGGCCGAGCGTGCCCTCGAGGATCTGGTGGTAGATCGTCACGAAGGCGACCTTTGCCTCAACGTCAGCTGCGTCGGCGAGCAGCCGGTTGTGGGCGGCGACGAGCTTCTCGTCGAAGATCGTTCGGAACGCCGGTGAGACCTGCTCCCGGGCGAGCTGGACGTGTGCGGCGATCGATGCCGGCTCGCCCACCACCTCGTCCTGGAAGCGTGCGTAGAACTGCATGTGCCGCGCCTCGTCGACCTGCTGGGTGGCCAGGAACGTGGCCTCCTCCTCGCTGCCATAGGCGCCCACCAGTCCGGAGAACTTGGTCGTGATCCGCTCCTCGGCAACCATCAGGGAGCCGAGGACGAAGGACACCAGCGAGCGGTCCTCGATCCTGCGCCATTGCTCACGGTCGGGTGCGAGGTCGATGTCCCAGGGGCTCCACTGGCTCTCCTCCCAGTGGCGGTAGAGCGTCTGCGGATCGTGGAGGTGGACCGTCGCCATCTCGTTCATGCCGTGCCCGGCTTGCGGGCCCGGATGATGGCCGAGGCGGCGTTTGCGTGGACGCGATGGCTCTCGCGGATCTCGATGTCGACCAGGCCGGCGTCCGCCAGCGCGCGCTGGAACTCCTCCCGGGTCAGCGCGCCCGCGATGCACCCGGTCCAGCTGGCCATGTCAGCCTTGGCCTGCTCGTCCATGCGCGCGTCAGCGATCACGTCGCTGACCGCGACGGCCTCCGGGACGCAGCTCGCGTACCGCCTCACGCACCCCCTTGGCCGCTGTGCCGGCATCGCATCCGCAGGCCCCCGCCTCCGCGCAGCACTCCGCCTTTGCCTCCGGCTCGCAGCAGGTCTCCTGCGCCGCGGGGGAACAGCAATCTGCCGCTACCTCAGCCACGCCGAGAGCTCCTCCATCGCATCGGGGATCACGTAGTAGTAGGCCCATAGGCCGCGCCGCTCCGAGTCGACGATGCCGGCCTCCCTCAGCTTCTTGAGGTGATGGGAGAGTGTCGACTGGGAGATGTCGAACAGCGGGACGAGCTCGCACACGCACACCTTCCCGGCATGCCTGCGCAGCACGTCGACGAGCTGCAGGCGAATCGGGTCGCCCAGCGCCTTGGCGACGTCCGCCATGCGGGCCGCGTGCTCACGCTCGACGTCCGGGTAGACCACCGGCTCGCAACACGGCTCCCCTGCGGGACGCTTCTGCTTCGGCGAGAGCTCCAGATCGATCAACATCGATCTACGTATATCGATTGAAACGACATCTGTCAATGGATACGCTCGGACGCGATGGAGGCAGTCGCGATCATCACCGACATCCACGGCAACCTGCCCGCGCTCGAGGCGACGCTCGCTCGCATCGAGGAGCTCGAGATCGAGCGCATCTTCTGCGGCGGCGACCTCGTCGGCTACGGCCCGCACCCCAACGAGGTCTGCACGCTCGTCCGGGAACGCGCGATCCCGACGATCTACGGCAACTACGACTACGCGATCGGCCGCGAGGAAGAGGACTGCGGCTGCGCCTACATCACCCAGCACGACCGCGACCTCGGACAGCGATCCGTCGCCTGGACGCTCGCGCACACCGACCAGGCCGCCAAGGCCTTCATGCGCGAGCTGCCGTTCGACCTGCACTTCGAGCTCGCCGGCGTCCCGGTGCATCTCGTCCACGGCTCGCCGCGGAAAGTCAACGAGTACCTCTTCGAGGACAAGCCGGCCCGCCTCTACGAGCGGCTGGCCGCGTCCGAGCAGGCCCGCGCACTCGTCTTCGGGCACACCCACAAACCGTGGGTCCACGAGTACGGCGGGGTCCTCTTCGTCAACTGCGGCTCGGTGGGCAAGCCGAAGGACGCAGACCCCCGCGCTGCCTTCGCGGTGCTCCGGCCCGAGGACGCCGCGGTCGCAGTGACGATCGAGCGTGTCTCCTACGACGCCGAGCGCGTCGCCCGGGAAGTGCGCGAGGCGGGGCTCCCCGCCGAGTACGCCGACAAGCTCGTGAGCGCTGAATGAGCGATCACGCGAGACCTCCCCTGCAGCGTCGGCTGCTCGCCGAGCTGATGGGCTCCGCCTTCCTCGCCGCGGTGGTGATCGGCTCCGGGATCGCCGCCCAGACCCTCTCCCCCGGCAACGTGGGCCTGGAGCTGTTCGAGAACGCCGCCGCGACAGCGGCGGGGCTGTTCGCGATCATCCTGATGTTCGGCCCGGTCTCGGGGGGACACTTCAACCCCGTCGTCTCGCTCGTAGACGCAAGCTTCGACGGGATCAGCTGGCGCGACGCCCTCGCCTACATCCCAGCCCAGATCGCCGGCTGCGTGCTGGGGGCGATCGTCGCGAACGGAATGTTCTCCCTGGCCGCGATCAGCATCTCCACCCACCACCGCGCATCGCCCGCACACCTCTTCTCCGAGGTCATCGCCACGCTCGGCCTGGTGCTCGTGATCTTCTCGCTCGCACGCACGAAACGAACCGCGATGGCCCCCGCGGCGGTCGGCGCCTACATCGGCGCCGCCTACTTCTTCACGAGCTCCGCCAGCTTTGCGAACCCCGCGATCAGCATCGGACGCATCTTCTCCAACACCTTCGCAGGCATCGCCCCCGCATCCGTGCCGAGCTTCATCGTCGCCCAGCTGCTCGGCGGTGCCGCCGCGATCCTTGCGATCAGAAGCCTCTACCCGGACCTGACACCCGCCGAGGCCTCGGAGGTCGTGCTCGAGCGATAACCGCGACTGGAGGAGTCGGCCGCAGCCGCGGCGCGCGAAGACTGGCGCCACCCACCGGCCATCGCCAACTCATCCAGTGAACATCATCGCCCGCGCGGTGCAGACCCACGGCCTGCTGGGCTGATCTCGAATGCGTGCAGGCAGTGCTCTGAGCAGAAGTAGAAGGTCTCCTCGCCGAAGCCCATCTGGACCGCTTTCGCCCTGTCGACCTTCATGCCGCACACCGGGTCGCTCGCGCCGCGCCGTTTCGTCAGCATGAAGAACGTCGCGAAGATCGCGACGCCGAGGATGTTCGTGAAGAGCTTGTAGTCGACCGTGATCGAGCTGAAGATGTCCGCCCGCGTCGGCCTGACCGCGGGAATCAGCCCGGCGGCGCTGAACAGGCCATCAACGATCAGCGCAGCGCTGACGATCGTGACGAACATGAGTGCGACGATCCGCACCGTGAAGGCCCTGCCGTAGTACTTCCGGTAGATCAGGACGATCGGGATCACGATCAGGTCGGCGAAGATGAAGGCGATCACGCCTGCGAAGCTGATTCCGCCCGACCACAGCACTGCGGCGAGGGGGACGTTGCCGACCGAGCAGACGAAGCTCAGGATCGCGACGATCGGCCCGACGATCGCGTTCTCGATCAGCTTCACACCGGCGGGGGCGCCGTTCAGGAAGAGCGCGTTGAAGAAGCTGTTGGGGAGCTGGCCGATGAAGCCGGCGAGCACGAACCCGAGCGTGATCTCCTTCCAGACCATCGACCAGTCGTTGCGGAAGTTGTGCGCGACATCCGACCATGCGCTGGCGCTCGTGAGGCGTTGGCGGATCGTCATGTGTTCCCCCGCGCTGTGGTGCTGGTGCCCGTCATCCGCCTCCTGGGCGTGCGCGCGCGCCTGCTCCTCCAAACGCCGTGAGACGAACCGCCGCAGCAGCGCGGTCATGATCGCGATCAGCACGAGGCCGCCGATGAACTCGGCGAGCGTGAACTGCCAGCCGATCAGGACCCAGATCACGATCCCCAGCTCGACCACGAGGTTCGTGGAGGCGAACTGGAAGGCGAGCGCTGACGCCGCACTCGCACCCTTCTGGAACAGGCTCTTGGCGATCGCGATCGCTGCGTAGCTGCAGGACGACGACGCCGCGCCCAGCCCGGTCGCGATCGCCACCGGCCGAAGGCCGGAGCCGCCCATCGCGTTCTGGATGCGATCGCGCGGAACCCACGCCTGCACGATCGCCGAGATCGCAAACCCGAACACGAGGGCCCACCAGACGGTCCACGCCATCAGCAATGCGTTCTTGAACCCTTCGCCGATGACCGTCAGCACGTCCACGCTCACAATATACCCTCCCGGGGTATCCGCTAGGATGTTCGTGGTGAGCCCGACGAAGACCGACACGCCGGTGCGCGGCTCCGTGGTGAGCCCGACGAAGGCAGACACGCCGGTGCGCGGGTACACCGCGACGAAGGATCAGCTGCAGACGCGGCTGCGCCGCATCGAGGGCCAGGTTCGGGGTATCGAGCGGATGGTCGAGGAGGACCGCTACTGCATTGACGTCCTCACGCAGATCGCGGCGATCCAGGCCGCGCTGGACAAGGTCGCACTCGGACTTCTGGACGGCCACACGCACACGTGCGTCCTCGGAGCCGAGCCCGATCAGCGCGACGCGCGGACGGCGGAGATGATGGCGGCCGTCGGACGGCTGATGCGCCGCGGTTGACGGCGATGGGCAAGAAACGCAACCCGATCAAGCAGATCATGTCCGACCTACACAAGGACGCCCGCGCCGGCCGCGTCGAGCTCACCGGCCACGACGGGTTCATCGCCGAGGTCAAACGACGCGTCCAGGCGGCAGGCCTGCGCGAGGAGGATCTGCCCGACATACGCGGGCGCGGGCGCGACCACGACGCGGAGCGCTGAACGCGGCGTCATCAGCGCGTTAGACCCCCGGTACCCTCCCGTGCGCCTGTCCGTGAGGCAGCGCCAGCCTTGTCACCCGTAGCGCTTCCAGGAACCGGACCCGCTGGGCGAAGCTCGCGCCGTAGCGGACCAGCACCCAGGCCGGCCCGACGCGGCGTGCGACCGTCGAGGGGGTGAACACGTCCCATGCCGTCTGCTCCCGGCCGGCCAGTCGTTCGACCTGCCCCACCAGCTGCTTCGCGCGCGCCCGTCCGACGGTCCTCGTGTCGCGCGCGAGCTCGCGAGCCAGCACGGCATGACTCGGCCGCGGGAAGAAGTAGTGGATGACCCGTTGCACCGAGGGGATCTGCACCATCCCCGGATGGCCGGCCACCGGGATCGCGCCCCACAGCATCGCTGGCGCCACCCCAGGTGAGCGGCCGTCGAGCAGGATCGCGGCCTCGTAGCTGCCGCCCCCGGCGTTGAGCCACTCGTCGAGGCATGACAGCCAGCCCCGCGTCGTCATGTCGGGATCGCCGGCGATCCTCGTCGCGACCTCGCCCCATTCCGTTCGTGTCCCGGCGAGCGATGAGCCGAGCGCGCAGCGTCCGCTCGTGGGAGGCGGGTGCGGCCCGGTCCAGTAGCTGTTCGGGAGCGTGAACACGGGCGGCACGTGCACCGGGATCGGGTCGCCCGCCGCGTCGAGCAGCGTCTCGGTGTCCGCCGGCCCGTAGTGGACGCCGGGAAAACCGCTCTGCAGGACACGGGGGCCGAGGCCCGGCGCGAGCACGGTGCCGCGCGAGCCCGGCGGGCGAAAGAAGACGACCTCCTTCGCCCCGGGCGGCAGTCCCGGGAGAGTCTCGGCCCGGAAGCTGCCCACATGTGCGACTCGCACCGCGGCAACCCCCGGACCGGTGAAGAGCGCGTCGATCTCCCCGCCAGGGCCGACTTCCCGCTCCGGGCTGAACCCGCCACTGCCGCCGTAGACCGGGTCCGCACGACTCGGGTAACGCCCGTTGCAGCTCTCGCCGCTGATCACCCGCACGCACACCCCGACGTTGCCGGCCTGCCATGACTGGGTGACCCCGATCAGCGCGGGCTTGCCGTCGGCGAACGGGCGCCCCCGGACGAGCGTGACCTTCAACGGACCCTGCCACGCCGGTTCGCCCGCGTCGGGCGCACCGCCGCCGCCGGCACCGATCAGGAGCACCGCGAGCCCGAGAACGATCGCGGCGAGGCCGAGCGCCGTACCGGCCGTGCGCCTGCGTCGCTGGCGGCGGCGTGCCTCTTCGATCACCCCGTCGTTGATCTCGACCGGCGCGGAGACGCCGGGGTCGCGCTGCGCGCGGGTCGTGGGCAAGGCGTAGCTCCCTTCGACGTAGTCAGTTGGTGCTAGCATGAATAGCATAATGCTCAAGGGCATAGATCGCTCCGACCCGACCCCGCTGCACGACCAGGTGGCCGCTCAGATCCGTCGTGCGATCGCTGACGGGGAGGCGAACCCAGGGGAGCGGCTACCGCCCGCCCGCGACCTCGCGGCGGTCATGGGCGTGAACACGAACACGGTCCTGCGCGCCCTGCGGGCCCTGCGCGAGGAAGGCCTGCTCGAGTTCCGCCGCGGCGCCGGCGTTCGCGTCAGCGGCACCCCCCAGCGGGGAGCAGTGATCACACGTGTCCACGAGCTCGTGCGCTTCGCGCGGCGCGAGGGCTATCCGCCCGAGGAGCTCGTCGCGATCATCCAGAGCATCGGCTGAGGCCGGGCCCGCCTACGGGACCGCGAGCCAGAGCCGCTCCTCCGCGGCACCTGTGACGGATTCGTCACAACTTTCGGTCTCGCTCCAATATCAGGTGGTGCGTCCGAACGAGCTTTCGAGGTGCTCTGATGAGGAACTGCTGGTGCTGGGGGTCACAGATGCGCAGGCGTTCGGGGCGCTGTACGACCGCTACGAGGACCCCATGCTCGCCTTCTTCCTGCGTGCCACGGGGCGCGCAGACGTGGCCGCCGATCTCACCGCCGAGGTGTTCGCGGTCGCCCTCGCCTCGCTGCGCTCGTTCCGACCGGAGCTCGGGAGCGCCCGCGGCTGGCTGTTCGGGATCGCCCGCCATGAACTCGCCCAGAGCTGCCGGCGCGGACGCGTGGACGCCGACGCTCGCCGTCGCCTCGGGATGGAGCCGATCGTGTTGACCGACGAGAACATCGAACGTATCGACCGCCTGGGAGAAGCCGGTGTCGTGGACTCGCTGATGCTGCTCGACGCCCTCCCTCCGGAGCAACGAGCCGCGGTCAGGGCCCGCGTGATCGACGGTCTCGACTACGAGGAGATGGCCCGCGAGCTCGGCTGCTCGGAGCTCGTCATCCGCCAGCGGGTGAGCCGGGGACTGCGGGCACTCCGCGCCCTCGTGGGGCCGCGATGAACACGCTTCCACAGCTGCGCAGCGCGCTGCTCGCCGCCGCCGAGCGCCAGGCGCCGGCGTCCCTGCACGGCGTCGCATCCGCACCCGGCGGCCGCGGGCGCCGTGGTTGGCAGCGGACGCCGCTGATCGCGTTCGCGATCCTGCTCGGCCTGGCCGGCGTGGCGTTCGCGAGCGGTGTCCTGCAGTTCGGCGCCCCCGCGCCGCCGTCGCCCGTCCGGCTGTTCGCGGCGCCCCGGACGGGCAATGGCGCCCTCGCGCCTGGGACCGTGCGGATGCTGCCGATCTCCACGCCCGACCCCGGTGGCGGCGCACCGTGGGGCATTCGCGAGTTCGCCACGAGCAGAGGGCTGGGCTGCATCGAGGTCGGACGCCTGCTCGACGGCAAGCTCGTCGCCCTCGGCCAGGACGGGGCGTTCGGCAACGACGGCCGCTACCACGTCCTCAGCGTCGCGAGCGGCGGTGCGGGCTACGGCGACTGGTGCGCCGCGCTCGACCGCTACGACCGGCTGTACATCAACCAGACCTGGGGGGAGCAGCCTGCCAGCGCCTGGCTGAGCCGCTGCTACGCGCCCGACAGCCCCCCGGGCGGCCATGCCGCCGGCGAACCGGCGTGCCCCCTGAAGGACGAGCGCAACCTCTACTTCGGCCTGCTCGGCCCCGACGCCGCGAGCATCACCTACGTCCTCGAAGGGCAACGCCACACCCTTCCGACCAGCGGCCCCGAGGGGGCCTACCTGCTCGTGACCCCATCCAAGGTGGGTCAGTTGCTGACCGGTGTGGGTGCCGGCGGCGTCGTCCCCGTGGACGGGCCGATCACGGAGATCCACTATCGCGATGGCGCAACCTGCCACATCACGTCGCGAAGCTGGATCGGGGAAGCGTACGCGTGCACGCCGAGCATGAAGGTGCCAGTCGGATATGTCGCCCCGGTGGCCCTGTCCTACACCCACGCCCAGGTCGCGGCGCCGCTGCGGGTCCAACTCGTCCGTGCGCCCCACCGGCCTCACGAATTCCATCCGCCCGGTGTGCACCGCGCGAGCCCCTACGCGCTGCGCCTGACGTTCAGGTCGCGGGTCGCGCTGACGAACGCAGAAAGCAGCTATGTGTTCACCTGGTATGAACCCGGAGCCCGCTACGAAAACCACGGCGGCCGCATGACCGAATCCGACATCGCCGCCGGGCAGACGGTGAGCGTCACCACCAACGCCCTGCCGCCCGGCGAGATCCACGGCACGGTCAGCCTGAAGGAGCCCGACGAAGTCTTCAAGCACCGCAGCGAAGTCGTCTACGCGTTCAAATATGAACGGATCGGCGAGCTCGTCGCGAGCTTCTCGATTCGTGTCCCCTGAGCGAGCGCCGCTCCTGCACGCGCGGCGGACACCGTTGGCGCACACGCGCGCGCCGCGCCCGGCGGGACTCCCATTAGAACATACGTCCAAAATCTGGCCGACCGCGAACGATCGCTGGACTTCGCTCTGGGGCTCCCTACACTCACGGCTCCCAACGACAACTGACTGACAAGGGCAAACCCGTCGCGAGGCGGGGGCGCAAAGTCTGAGGTCTCCTCCCGGAGACAGCTCGACCGCCAGGTGAACGCCACGGAGGGCTGGCTCTTGAGCTCAGAATCGCTGCAACCGGAACGTATCGTCGCTCAGAGGTCGAGGCCGGGCGAGCGCCTCCGCGAGCGCCTCGACGACAGCTCGGGCTTCACGCTGATCGAGCTGCTCGTCGTGATCATCATCATCGGCATCCTCGCGGCGGTCGCGATCCCGAGCTTCCTCAGCCAGACCTCGAAGGCACAGGGCGCACAGGCGAAGGAGCTCGTCCACACCGCCGCGACCGCCGCCGAGACGATCGCCACCGAGAACGACGGCAACTACGAAAACGTCACACCGACCGAACTCCACCGCGTGGAGCCGACTATCCAGACGGAACTGGGCAGCGGGGACGCGTACGTGAAGAGCACCACGCACGGGCCGGACGAATACTCGATCACGGTCATGACGCGAGCGGAAGACGAGTTCATCTTGACGAGGGACTCAACGGGCGCGGCTGCGCGAACGTGCGTGAGCTTGAAGTCGAAAACGGGGTGTGACGGAGGGAGCTCGGGCACCTGGTAGGGGGTGCCCGGGGGGCGGCCGGCGTGGGCCGGATCCGAACCAGCTGCGACGGCGGTGGGGGCACCGCTCGCAGCCGGCAGCTTCGACGGCGCGGGGGCGCCGGGCATGACGGCGCGGAAGCGCCGTCGCGAGGCGGGATCCGGCCCACGCCACGACCGCAGCGCTCAGAAGGCCGCCCCGGTCCCTTTCGCTGGCGTCCGCGCCGGCCGAGCTGCTCAGCTCAGGTCGAGGACCGTCGTCGGGGCTTCGATTGAACCGTCGTGCAGCTCGCTCGGGACGATCGCGGTGCCGATCGCGAAGAACTCGATCGTGTGGCTGCCCCAGCCGTGGCTCTTCTCCTGCAGGTTGACGCCGACGATGCCCTCCGCCTTGATCTCCTGGGCCTCGCTCTGCATCCGCTCCATCGCAAGCTCGCGGGCGTCGTACATCGCCTGGGTGTAGTTCGCGAGCTCGACGTTGCGGCCGGTCTGGGCCATCGATTGGAACATGCCGCGGTGGGCGACGTGGTAGACGCAGCTGCCCATCACCATCCCCACCGGCCGGTAGCCCGTGCGCAGCAGCGTCCAGAAGTCCTGGCCCGAGAGGTCGCTCGTGAAGGGCCGTCCGTTCGGCGCCCGGTGAAGCACGCCTTCGCGGTGCTTGACGGCCGTGCCGATGGCGATGAACTCCGCCATGTCCTGGCCCCATTCGTAGCGGCCGATATCCAGCCGCACCCCCACCACCCCGTCCGCGCCGAGCTGGTCGGCCTCCTCCTCCATCCGCGTCATCGCCAGCTGGCGGGCCCCGTACATCGCCTCCGAGAGCACCGTCAGCTCCTGGCTGCGCTTCCAACCCGCCAGCTGGATGCCGATGTGGTAGATCGAGCTGCCGACCACGAGCCCGACCGGGTCGAACCCCGCCTGCTTGATCAACAGGAACTCGTTCACGCTCAGATCAGAGGTGAACAGCCCGGCGCGGTTCTGCTGCAGACGCGCGCGGCCGGCCTCCGGCACGCCCTCCAGGGACGTCGGGTCGTAGGTGCTCTCGCCGTCGCTCATACAGCCTCCTCTAGGTGGAAACGTCGATTGTCGGTTTGGGCGCCGGTGGCTCGACGTCCGGACGGTCGTGCACCGCCGTGCCGATCGCGTGAAACGTCGCGAGCAGCCCCGTCTGCGCACCTCCGGCGCCCATCCGCCCGACGCTGTGGTCGAGCCGCACCCCCACGATCCCGGACGCGCCGAGTCGCGCGGCCTGCTCCCCCATCCGCCCCATCACCTGCTCGCGGGCGGCGTAGAAGCCCTGCGTGAACTCGCGCAGCTCGAAGTTCTGGCCCGACGCCATCATGCCCGACTGCATGCCGAACGGGCCCGAGAAGGCGTAGGTGGCGAAGAAGGCGGAGCTCCAGCCGACGATCCCAGCGGGCTCGATGCCGGCGCTGACGAGCTTGACGTAGTCGCTCACGCTCAGCTCCGTGAGCACCAGCGTGGATCGATCGACGGCTCCGGCTCGCTCGACCGCCGTGCCGACGAGCGAGAATTCGATCACGCCCGAGCTCAGCGAGTCGCCTGCGTCACGCCCACCGGTGCGCAGCTCGACGCCGATCACGGCGTCGGCTCCGACCAGGCGCGCCTCGCGCTCGAGGCGCCCGAGGGCGAGCCGCCGGGCGTTGTTCCACGCCGCCGAGAGCGTTTCCAGCTCCATGATGAAGCCCCCGCCGATCCGCACCGCGCCGCCGGCGCCGAGCCCGTAGCCGCCACCCTGGTAGCCGACCTGGTAGATCGAGCTGCCCATCACCTGCGAGACGGGACGCAGGCCGGCCTGCCCGCAGAGGGCGAGATCGGCGATGGACAGATCCGAGGTGTAGGCGCCGCCTGCCTCGCGCAGCTCGCCCAGGCGCCGCTCCGCCGACAGCGGGATGTCCCCCGCTTCGATCCGCGCGAGCGACACCTCGGCCTCGCCGCCGCCGGCCGCGGGCGGCTCGTGCCCTGCGGGACCGCCGACGGGATCGCTCACGGGCGCGGACCCCGCCGGCCTGCCTGCGCCGCCCTCGCCCGGCGTGGGGAGTCGCTCATGCCAGCAGCCTCGCGAGGGCCTCGCGGGCCTCGGCGCTGCGCTCGGACTCGGCCCGCAGGTCATCGGTCAGCGCACCCACCCACGCGCTCGGCTCGAGCGGGACGCGCTTGATCGAGATCCCTCCCACCTCGCGCTCGCGGTAGCACTCCACCCGATCGGAGCCGGCGCGCAGGACATAGCGGTTCCCGGCCAGCTCGACGAGCACCGCCTGCACGTGCTGGCCTCCGCGTCGTAGAAGGCCCTCTCGAGCCCGCTCCACGCGCGTATGAGCGGGCAGGGCGCCCTCGAGCTTGGACGCGAGCACCTCCACGCTCGTGCGCAGCTCCTCCCCGTCGAAGCGCAGACCCGCCGCGAATGAGTCAAAGCCACCGTCGGTGTCTTCGCTGGCCACCAGCCGAAGGGTATCCCCGCCGGCCGGCGTCGGGGCCGGGGCCGCTAGGGCCCACCGATACGGTCGGGCGGCCAGTAGGTCAGGAACACCGGGCCGACGATCCAGCTCGCGGGCACCGGCCCCCAGAAGCGGCTGTCGTCGGAGTCGCCGCGGTTGTCGCCCATCATGAAGTAGTCCCCGGCCGGGACGGTGATCGTCTGGGGCATGTTGCAACCGTCGCCTTCCCCGCAGGGGGTGATGTATGGCTCGTTCGTGAGCTCGTGGCCGTTGATGACCGGGTGGCCTTCGCGGATCGAGATGCGCTCGCCCGGCAGGCCGATCACGCGCTTGACGAAATAGGAGCCGGCGGCCTGGGCGTGGGCGCGCGGGCACGGCTCCTCCGGCGTCACCGACACGGCACACGTCAGGTCGGTGGGAGGGTGGAAGACGACGACGTCGCCGCGGGCGGGAGAGCTGAACCGGTAGCTGAGCCGGCTCACGAGCACGCGCTGGCCGATCTTCAGCGTCGGTTCCATCGAGCCCGAGGGGATCTTGAACGGCTTCACGATCGCAGCCTGCACGCCCTCGGCCAGCGCGAGCGCGAGCGCCACGATCACGACCAGCTCGACGAGCCCCGCCATCCGCGGCGGCACCCCAGCGGGGATCAGCCTGGCAACCCCGTGACGGGCCCGCCGGCCCTGTTGATCAGCCGCTGCGCCCTGGCGCTCGGTCGCTCCGCTCTGACGCTCGGACGGTCGTGGCGTGCTCACCGGCTCGCCTCCGTGCCCGGATCGCAGCCCGGGCGGTCTCGGCGCCGGGCCTCGGCGAGCGGCCGCGCGACGGGGACACCGCCTCGGTGCGGACAAGCCTGCAGGGGCTTCGCGAGCGCGGCCCTCGTGTTCTGAGAGGGTTGGAACGCCCACACGGTCGCTGTCGCTGCGAGCGTCAGCGCGAGCACGGCCGCCCATGGCACGAGCGCACGCCGCACGAGCGCGTGCCGTCGCACGCGAGAGATCTGGTTGAACTGGCCCGCCGTCTCCGCGGCGGCACCGAAGCGGGCGAGCGCCCGTTCGGCGGCGGGACCGGAGCGCCCATCCGCCCCGCCCTCGGCCGCTGCCGCCTCGTGCAGGTGGCCTCGCAGCTCGGCCACGATCCGCCGCCGTCGCCGCCAGCCGACCCTGAGCTGGCGGGCGAGATCGGCCAGGTAGGACTCGATCGGGTCGCGGGAAACCATCAACCTGCCTCGAGCGCCTCGCCGCCGAAGACGGCGTCGACCGCGCGGCTGAAGGCGGCCCAGGTGGCGCGCCGGTCGACCACGGCGCGGCGGCCGGAGCCCGAGAGCGCATACACCCGCCGGCGCCTGCCGCCAACCACGTCCCAGCGGCTCGTCAACAGGCCCGAGGCCTCCAGTCGATGCAGGGCCGGGTAGATCGTGCCCTCGGCGAGGTCGAACTCACCGCCACTGCGGCGTCGCAGCTCGATGCTGACGGCGTAACCGTGCAGCGGCCCGTCGCCCAGGATCGCGAGCAGCATGCCGTCGAGATGCCCTTGAACCTCGTGCGTCGCCATACCAAGACAACCTAGGCATAGAGCTCCTGCCTGTCAAGCGCCAACCGCAAGCGCAGCTGCGTGCTCCTCGCTGCGTCGACGGCGCGCGGAGGGCGGCCGTAGGAGGCGTTTGGGGGCGAGCCGTCCGGCCCGCCCCCAAACGCGTCAGCTCAGCGAGCCGGCTGCTAGCCGGCTTTGACCCTGATCAGCGGCTGGTAGCCGGTCCAGCAGCCGGAGTCCAGGCGGAAGGTGCCCGTCCCGCCGGCTCCGCCGTCGCACCAATTGGGCGCGTATTTCGTCCTGTCAAGCGGAGCGTTCGGCTTCTGATAACGCCCGACCCAGCGACGCCTCGTCCTGAGGGCCCCTGAGCACGGTGCGGATCAGCCCGCCGCGCACGAGCACGAACGTGGTCGGCAGCACCGTGAGGCCGTACGCGTTACCGATCGTCCCTTCCCCGTCGCGCAGGTTGGGGAACGACCAGCCGTAATGGCTGATGAAGGAGCGCGCACCGGCCGCCCCGTCGCTCCAGTCGACCCCGACGAGCCGGCCGCGACCGGCCGGGCTGCGGGCGAAGCGCTCGAGCGCGGGGGCCTCCTGGGCACAGGGGCCACACCAGCTCGCCCAGAACACGACCACAGCGGCCTTCGCGCCGGGCCGCCCGAGCAGGCTCGAAAGCGTCACCCGCGGCCCCGACAGCGTTTCGCGAGGGAGGGCGGGCGCGCGCCGTGCGCTCGCCGTCGATCCGTTCGAGGAGAGCCCGAGCACGACGAAGACGAAGGCCACCCCGGCGACCAGGACCCCCACCGCGACCAGCCGGAGTCGGCGCGCCATCACGCGTTCCTAGCGTGAGGCGAGGATTGGGACGTCGTGGGCGACTTCGGCGGGCTGGAAGCTCGGGGCGTAGATCGTGATCCGCTTGCCGGTTCCGCTGACACCGTAGACGAGCCCCGAGTGGTTGATGAATTCGGGCTTCTGGGCGTCGCGTTCGGAGCCGACCCCCCACGCCTGCCATACCGCTGCGAGTTCCCGTGGGGAGCCGACGAGATACTTCATCCGACCCGTCATCTCGTGATGCGCCAGGAATGCCGCGACGGCCTGTTTGGTGTCGCCCCTGGGGTCTACCGACACGGCGATCACCTGCGCCTGCGAAGCCTTGGGGCCGAGCAGGTTCAGCGCCACTCGCAGCTGGGAGGTGATCAGGGGGCAGATGTCGGGGCAGTGGGTGTAGAGGAACGTCACGAGCACCGCCTTGCCCCTGTAGGCGTCGATGTTGACCGGTTCGCCGAGGTAGTTGTGCAGCGACAGGGGCGGCGCCGGCCGGATCGGGGTGAGCAGGCCAGCGGCGTCGAAGCTGGCCGCGTGGGCCTGGTTGGCGCCCGAGCTCGACGTGGAGCCGCCGAGGGTGAGCGCCGCGACGGCGCCCGCCACCACGACGAGCGCCAGCAGAGAGACCAGCACGCCGACGTTGAGCTTCTGCTTGTGCACCGCTTCAGCGAAGTTAGCAGCGCCGTGGCGGGGACGCGCCGACCCGCGTCGGCAAAGAGCCGTGCAGACCTTCACCTGTGAGGCATCTTGCAGCGAGATCTGTTAGGTTGCCGCCCGTCGTGCCGAGTCCTTCGCCCCACGGGGCGCAGGATCGGGGGACCCAATGCGGACCTGGATCCGCGGGGGCGAATCGCCACAGGTGTGGCGTAGCG
Source organism: uncultured Solirubrobacteraceae bacterium (assembly GCA_963743505.1). Lineage (GTDB taxonomy): Bacteria > Actinomycetota > Thermoleophilia > Solirubrobacterales > Solirubrobacteraceae > Palsa-744. The sequence goes on from CAVUPZ010000001.1 coordinate 706,113, forward strand.
TAATCGTTTACGCGAGCCCGACAGCTAACCCCGTAGGCGCATGGAAACGAAATGGAGAAAGGACGCCGCATGTCGGGATCCACGCGTGATCTTGCAGCTGTTGACCTTTGGAGCGCCTCCCTCGAGCGCTCCCTGGAACGACGGGCCAGGCGCAACCGTGGTCGGGTGCGCAACGGCGCCGCCGCCGCGCCGGCGCTGCTTCGCCGCGTGAGTGGCAGTGGGCGGGACCTCGCCAGTTCCGAGCCCTGGCAGCTTTCGCTCGGCCGCTCACGGGCCCGGCGCCGCGCGGCCGCCCTCCAGTTCGTACCCGCCGGCTCGCGCGCCAAACGTATCTCGATCGGCACCCTGGCCGCCCTCACGGTCGGGCCCACGGCGAGCGTCGCCAGCGGGCAGGCGTCCGTGAACGCGACCGCGTCGGGACCCGAACCGACCACCACCACCGAACACTCGATCGTGCTCTCCTCCGGCGCGGAAGGCCGCCAGGTGCAGCTGCTGCAGGCCGCCCTCGGCGGGATCAAAGTGGACGGCGTGTTCGGCCCCGAAACGGAAGCCGCCGTGCGCCGCTTCCAGGCCAGCCGGGGGCTCGGCGTGGACGGGATCGCCGGACCCCTGACGACGGCCGCCCTGCGGGGCCAGAGCAACGGCTCGAGGAGCTTCGCCGCCGACATCAGCGCCTCAACCCCCGGCGAAGGCGCGTCGAGCGAAGCGGATCCGAGCGAAGGAGCGGGCGAAGCGGCGAGCGGCTCGGAACAGACCCAGCCTAGCGCCGTGGCGCGGCTCCAGCACGCCCTGCACCTCAGCGCCGATGGCATCTTCGGGCCGCAGACCGAGGCCGCCGTGCGCCGCCTGCAGGCCCGCCACGGGCTCACCGTCGATGGCATCGTCGGCCCCGCGACGTGGTCGGTGGTCGGCGTCAGCGGGGCGGAAACCCTCACCCCTCCCCCATCCGCCCTGCCGGCTCCCGCCGAACCCGACCACGCCCACGCGGTCGATGCTGCGAACGTCACGCCCGCCCCGAGCGCCGAAGCCGCCGGCGATACCGGGAGCCCGGTCGCGAGGCTGCAGAAAGCGCTCAAGATCGCCCCCGACGGCGAATTCGGACCCGCCACCGAGGCGGCCGTGCTGCGCCTGCAGGCACGCCACGGCATACCCCAGGACGGCGTCGTCGGCCCGGCCACGTGGGCCGTGCTCGGCATCACAACCGAGGCCACCCTGACCCCGCCCGCCTCCGCCCGCGCCCAGAGCGCCGGCCAGGAAGGCTCGGCCCCTGCGACCGCGAGCAGCGCCGGCGCGAGCTCCGATGCCGGCCTGAGCCCGGTCGCGAGGCTGCAGAAAGCGCTCAAGATCGCCCCCGACGGCGAATTCGGACCCGCCACCGAGGCGGCCGTGCTGCGCCTGCAGGCACGCCACGGCATACCCCAGGACGGCGTCGTCGGCCCGGCCACGTGGGCCGTGCTCGGCATCACAACCGAGGCCACCCTGACCCCGCCCGCCTCCGCCCGCGTCCAGAGCGCCGGCCAGGAAGGCTCCGGAGGGTCCACGAGCAGCACCGGTGAAGCCTCCGGCGTGGTCGCGCGCGTGATCGCTGCCGGGAACGAAATCGCCACTCGTCCGTACGTGTGGGGCGGCGGTCATGGGTCCTTCCAGTCGGAAGGCTATGACTGCTCGGGCTCGGTCTCCTACGCTCTCCACGGGGGCGGTCTGCTGAGCTCGCCGCTCGACTCGACCGGCTTCGAGTCCTACGGCGAACCGGGCCCGGGACGCGACATCACGATCTATGCCAACGCCGAACACGCATTCATGGTCGTCGACGGCAAACGCTTCGACACCGTCGCCTTGGCCGAATCCGGCAACCGCTGGTCGGGCGGCATGACCTCCACGGGGGGCTACGTCGTGCGGCACCCCGCCGGTTACTAGCCTCGCGCTTCGCTCGGCCGGCCGCCCAGTCGCGGCCGGCCGAGCGTCCCATCCCAAGCGCCGCCTAGCCTGATCGGCCGCCCCCCCTCCCGGGCCGGGCCTGCCGAGTCGATGCTGGCGCGCACCCACACCTTCACGGTCGACGGCCTCCACGCCCGTCACGTGACCGTGGAGGTGGACGTCCGCAACGGCCTGCCGGCCTTCTCGATCATCGGGCTGGGCGACACGGCCGTACGCGAGGCGCGCGAGCGGGTGCGGGCCGCGATCCTCAACTCCGGCCTGCAGTTTCCACCACGCAGGGTGACGGCGAACCTCGCGCCGGCCGACCTGCCCAAGGCCGGCCCGGGCCTTGACCTCGCCCTCGCATGTGCGGTGCTGGCGGCGACGGGTCAACTTCCCGGGGCGCGCCTCGCGAGCCACGCCCTGCTCGGCGAGCTCGCCCTCGACGGCCGGGTGAGGCCGTCCCATGGCACCCTGGCGGTCGCTCACGCAGCCCACCGCGCCGGCCTGACCACGCTCGTTTTGGCTGGCGCGAGGGCCGCCGAGGCGTCCCTGATCGAGGGCCTCCGGGTGGCGGTGGCCGACAGCCTCCGGACCGCCGTGCGGGTGCTGTGCGGGGGCCCGCCCGACCCCAGGCCCCGCCCGGCCGGTGCGGGTCGCACCGCCGTCGAGGCCCCGGCGGAGCCCGACCTGGAGGACGTGCGTGGACAGCACCAGGCGGTCCGGGCGCTCGTGATCGCCGCCGCGGGCGGACACAACCTCCTGCTCAGCGGGCCGCCCGGTACAGGCAAGACGATGCTCGCTCGGCGGATGCCCTCGCTGCTGCCGCCGCTCGCGGGCGAGGAGGCGCTCGAGGTGACGAGGGTCGCCTCCGTCGCAGGGGAGCCACCGCAGGGCATCCTGACGCGCCGGCCCTTCCGCGCTCCCCACCACACGGTGACGGCGGCCGGGCTGATCGGCGGCGCGCACGAGGGCCGTCTGGGCGAGGTCGTGCTCGCTCACAACGGCGTGCTCTTCCTCGATGAGCTGTCAGAGTTCCGGCGCTCGGCGCTGGAGGCGCTGCGCCAGCCGCTCGAGGAGGGTCGAGTCGCGATCGCCCGTGGCAACCACCGCGCGGTCTACCCCGCCCGGGTGATCCTGCTCGGCGCGACCAACCCGTGCCCGTGCGGCTACGCGGGCGAGCGTGAGCGCTGCGTGTGCTCGAACGGCGAGCTGGCCCGCTACGCCCGGCGCCTCAGCGGACCGCTCCTCGACCGGCTCGACCTGGTCGCGTGTATGTACGCGGAGGCAGGCGGTGCCGGTGGCCCTCCGCTCACGAGCTCCGCGCGCGCCCGCGAGCGGGTTGCCGAGGCGCGCGAACGCCAGCGCGTGCGCCTGCGCGGCGAGACCATCACCGTGAACGGGCTGATGGACGCCAGCGTGATGCGCCGCCATGCCCCACTCGGGCCGGAGGGCGAGGAGCTCCTGCGCCGGGCCGGGGAGCGCGGCATGCTGAGCCCGCGGGGGCAGGACCGGGCGGTCCGGGTCGCCCGCACGATCGCGGATCTCGCCGGACACGACCGGGTCGGGGCGCGCGACCTCGGCGCCGCGATCGCCCTGCGGCCGGAGGCGGTGCTGCCCGGGGGACGCCCTTGACGTCTCCGGGCCCGGCAGGGGACGTTGGCGCCGCCTGCCCGGAGTGCCTGCGGCGGACCTGGCTGCTCGGCGAGCTGATCGGCCCTCTCGATCGTCGCGGCCGCGAGCTCTCGCGCCTGCTCGACGTGCTCGCGCTCTCCGACGAGGAACTGGTCGCGGCGCTCGGAGGGAGGCGACGCGAGGAGCTCGCACGGACCCTCGGGGTCGGTGGCGCAGGCGCGTTCGACCCGGGGGCGCCGGAGACGATCTGTCGCCACGACGAGCGCTTTCCACGCCGGCTGCTCGCCCCCTGGGGACCGCGTGCGCTGCTGCTGGACGATGGTGGACGGACACGGCTTTTCGAGCTCACAGCCGGGCCGGTGGCGGCGATCCATGGGGGCTCCCGGGCAAGCGACTACGGCATCGCGGTGGCCCGACAGCTCGGTCGAGGTCTCGCCGCCAGCGGCGTCACCGTCGCGGCGGCTCTCGCCACCGATATCGCTGTCGCTGCGCTGGATGGCGCCGGCGAGCTCGCTGGCGCCACGATCGCCGCGCTCCCTGCCGGGCCCGCCGCGCCTTGCTCGGGCCCGCTGCGAGCGCTGCGTGCTCGGCTCGCGAAGCAGGGGTGCCTGCTGGCCGAGCTCCCCGGCTCCTGCCCGGGGCGCGTCGTCGGGCGCCGGGCGGCCGAGCGGATCTCCGCGGCGATGGCGGCGGTGAGCATCGTCGTCGAGGCCGGCGAGGAGCGCGACCTGGCGCCGGCACGCCTCTGCGCCGCGACCGGCGGCATGCTCGCGGCGGTGCCCGGGCAGATCACCTCGCCGCTCGCAGCGGGCCCGCACGCCCTGGTGCGGGAGGGCGCCACGCTCGTGCGCTCGGTCGAGGACGTCCTCGAGCTGCTCGCGGGCTTGCCAGGCGCTGTGCCAGAGCGACGCAGCGCGGGGCGGAGCCCCGAGGTCGAGCCCCGGCTCAGGCGCCTGCTGGAGCTGGTGGGCTCGGGGTGCGACAGCCCGGAGCGCCTGTGCCGGGAGGCGTCCCGGCCGGAGGACGTCCTGTTCGACCTCAGCAGGCTCGAGCTGATGGGTCTCCTCAGCAGGGGGAGCGCCGGGCGCTACGTCCTCGCCTCACCGCTTCTCCTCGCCTGACCGCGTCGCGGCTGCGAGGCGCGGGCTTTTCACTGATAGCGTCGGCTGCGTGTCCGACGCCACGGCCGACGCCACAGCCCCGCCGCAGCTGCGCCGCAGCGAGCCCCCGGAAGCGGCCCCACTCGACGCGGGGCACCTGCGCCGGCGGATCCTGGTGCTCGTGCTCATCGGGGCCGTCGTCGTCGCGGTCATCACCCTCGTCCCTGGGCTCGCCAGCCTCCGAAGCCGGTTCGCCCATGCGAGCTGGGAGTGGCTGCTGCTGGGTGTGGGCCTCAAGATCCTCTCCGGCCTGTGCTACGTGGCCGTGTTCAGGAGCGTGTTCTGTACGACCATGAGCTGGCGGCTGAGCACGGAGATCGGCCTCGCCGAGCTGGGAGCCAACGCGGTCATCCCCACGGGCGGCGCCGGCGGGCTCGCCCTGGGCGCGTGGGCTCTGCGACGCACCGGCATGGACACCAAGAGGATCGCCCGTCGCAGCGTCGCCTTCTTCTTCCTCACGAGCGTGCCCAACGTGCTCGGGGTGATCATCCTCGGCCTCGGTCTGTGGCTCGGCATCTTCGAAGGTCGCGCCGGGGTCGTCCTCAGCCTCGTGCCGGCCGTGATCGCCGCCGCGGCGGTCGTGATCACGATCGGCTGCGGGCGCTGGGCGGGAACGGCGGCGGAGCGGATGGCGCAGCGGCGCGGACCGGACGCCAAGCTGCCGAAGGTGCTGGCGGCGGTCGGGGGAGGGGTCGAAGAGTCGCTGTCGTTCCTGCGCCATCCGACCGCGTGGCTCGTGTTCGGCCTGATCGGCTACCTCGCCTTCGACGTCATGGTTCTGTGGGCGACGTTCCACGCGTTCGGTGCCTCGCCTACGCTGGCGACCATCTGGATCGGGTACCTGATCGGTGAGCTGGGCGGGCTGATCCCGGTGCCGGGCGGCATCGGCGGCGTCGACCTCGGCCTCGTGGGCGCGCTCGTCCTCTACCACGTGCCGGTCGGGGCGGCCACGGCTGCCGTCCTTGGCTACCGCGCGATCGCGCTGTGGGTCCCCGCCGTGATCGGCGCCGGGGCCTTCGTGCTGTTGCGCCGCACGCTCAACCACGAGGCGGTTGCGATCTCGACCTGCGAGCCCGGCGGCGAGGTCGAGGTGATCGGGCGCGGTCGTGTGAAGGTGACGGCGTAGGACCTGGCCGGGTTGGCGCCAAGCGGGCCTTCAGCCCCACGGAGTGGGTTCGACTCCCACCAGGTCCATACTGACGCGGCGACGATCAGCGTGGTTCGTGAGGGCCGCGGCCCGGAGGTACTGCTCGTCCACGGCGGGGCGAGCCCGGGGACGACGTGGGTCGGTCTGGCAGGTTTGAGCGCCCGGTGGACGCTCCTCTACGCCCACCGGCGGGGCTATCCGCCGAGCCCGCCGGGCCGTCACGACTTCGACGTCGACGCGGCCGATCTCGCTCCGCTGCTGGATTCCCGCCCGCATGTCGTCGCCCACTCCTATGGCGTTCTCGGCACTTTGCTCGCGGCGGCACGTCGGCCTCATGACGTACGGTCACTGACGCTGATCGAGCCCCCGCTCTACAACCTCGTCCCCGACGACCCCGACGTCGCGCGCCTCCGGCGCATCGGCGATGAGTTCCTGCGCAAGGGACTCGACGCCGACCCCTCGACGCTGCGCGAGTTCCTGCAGCTTGCCGGAGCGGGGAACGTTGAGGAGGGGGAGCTGCCCGAGAGCGTCGCGCGAGGCGTACGTCGCGCGCACGGCGGGCGGCTGCCGGGCGAGGCACGACCGCAGTTGGACATCGTGCGTGAGGCGGGCGTCCCGTCGCTCGTCGCCTCGGGCGCTCACTCACCAGCGCTCGAGCGGATCTGCGACGCGCTCGCAGCCGAGCTCGACGGCGAGCGCGTGGTCGCCCCGGGCGCGGGACACTTCGTCGCGTCCGCTCCAGGGTTCGCGGACCGGCTCGAGCAGTTCCTGGGCTCGATCGCGTAGAGCCTTCCGAGCGAGGCGACCGGTCAGCTGGCCTGCGCTACCCTGCGATGCTGACCGTCGACGGGGCTTCGCCGGGGTAAAGACCACCCAGGAGATAGCCGTTCGCGCTCATTTCGTTGCGCCGTTGACCTTTGGGGTGGTGAGCGCCCCGGCCTGAATACCCCAGTGTTCGACGATCTGGTGGTAGGTGCCGTCCGCGATGAGCATCCTGAGAGCCGAAAGAAGGGGCGTTGTCATGCCACTGCTCTTCGCAACCGCAAGCCCGTACGGAGCGATGCCATACGTGGCGACGACTTCGAATGGCGTTTCTGACTGTTGCCCGGCCTGGTAGGCGGCGACCGGCGAGTCGGCCATCGCAAGCTGAGCGCGTCCTTCAAGCGCAGCCTGGGTCGCGTCGTTCTGGTTGGCGTACACGAGTACAGCCACCGGTTGCCTGCCAGACTTGGTGCATATCGCGCTCTGCGCTGTCGCTTCCTCCTGCTCTGTCGTCCCTTTATTCACCGCGACCAGGTGCCCGCAGAGATCCCCGAGCGCGCTCACATTGGTATACACGTAGGACTTCTGATAAAAGGACGTTCCGGCAAAGTAGTAGTCGACAAAGGTGACAGTCCTCTCGCGCTTCTTGGTGTCCGTGATCGAGGAGGCTCCAACGTCGTAGTTGCCCGCCGCGACGCCGCGCACGATCGTGTCGAAGCTCACATCGACGAACTTGACCGTCAACCCCATCAACGCTCCCATCGCACGCATCAGTTCGGGATCCATGCCCACCAGGGTGTGATCATCGCCTTCGATGAACTCGTTCGGGGCGTAGGTCGGGTCGGTAGCAACCGTCAACGTACCCTTGGCTTTGATCGCGGCGGGGACCTGCGCGGCAATCGCCGGATTCTCGCCACGCGGCGGTGTCGACGACGCGCCACCGCACCCCGCGAGCGTCAGCAGCGCGAGACCAGTCCCGGCCAGGTGTGCGAGGCGTTTCATTCGAGGTGCCTCGGTGTCTCGGGGGGTTTTCGCACTCGACCCACCACTATGAGGGCAGTCCGGGAAGCTCCGCGAGCTGGATCACCGAGAAGGCGAGGATCACGGCACCGACGAAGATCAGGCCGTAGCGCCCCCCGCGAGCCGGAAAGTGACTGCTGATGCCCACGAGGAACAGAACGCTCGCCAGGAACACAGTGTCGCGGACATACTTGTCTCCGGTCGCTGCGGCGCTGTCGCCATTCGAAAACGCGGCATCGGCCTGCGCGTCATATCTCCTCGACGCGGCTTCCTGGGGGATCACGTACTGCGGCATGTAGAGCGGCCCCGGCGGCGCATCGGGGTTGTGCGCCGGATCGGTAGCCAGCCACGCGTGGAATGCCGGCCGGTATCCGGCGCGGAACTGCTGTTCGGCAAGCAGCTCCGCTTTGCCGTTGCCCGCCACGAACGCGCCGAACCAGGCATTGAAGGAAACCGAATCGAGCGTGCGAATCTGAAGACCCTCGAGGTCGGCGCGGTTGGCCTTCGTCCGTGCCGCCGACGCCTTGGCAAGCGAGACCGACGACGTAGTGCTCCACTTGGCCGCCGCATAGCCCGAATACGCAGCGAGCAGGGCCACAAGCGACAGCAGCACCGCCTCGGTGATCGACAAGACGCGGGCGTGACGGTCCTGAGCTCCGCCGTCGGCCCGGTGCTTGCCGTGCTCGCCAATCTCTTTGCTGACCTCCCCCGGCGAAAGACCCTCAGGCATCCGTCATCGACCCTCGCCCGAGCCGACCGACCGTCTCGCGCCCCGTAGCTGCACGACGCGCGCGCGCTCCACCACGTCGAGGCTCGTGGACTCCTTGGGCATCACAGGCGAGTAAGTGTTTCTTGCGGACCGGACGAGCTGCAGATGACCGGCCACGGCTGGAAGTCACGGCGAGGCGCGGCCGTGTGCGGTGTCCCCGCTCATAACCGAGGGTCGACGGGCTCGCTCTCAAGTCCGACCCGGGCGAATGGTCGACCCAGTCCAGAGGGGGTGCGTTTTGCAGCGCCGCCCGGTGATGAAGGCGGCTTCGTTCCGGTGTAGGAACCGGGGTCGACGGCGGCCTGCTCACGCGGATCGGCGAATAGGCGAGGCCGCATCTTCGGTCGGTGCGCGCCACAAGAGACGCCGGTTACGCTCGCGTGATGCGCGCGGGAGCTTGGCGCCGGCGGTCGTTCCGTCGCTTCTTCTTCGGCCAGGGGATCTCGGCCGTCGGCGACCGCGTGGTCGCGGTCGCGCTGCCGTTCGCCGTGCTGGGTCTGACCCATTCGGTGAAGGACCTGGGCCTGGTCCTCGCGGCACAGGCGGTCCCGCTGGTGGTGTTCGTGCTGCTCGGCGGCGTCTGGGCGGACAGGCTCTCACGCCGCGCGGTGATGGTGACCTCGGATCTCGTCCGCGCCGCGGCGCAGGGAGCGACCGCGGCGCTGCTCGTGACCGGCACCGCCCACGTCTGGCAACTTGTCGTCCTGCAGGCGGTCTACGGGGCCGCCGAGGCGTTCTTTGTCCCCGCCTCGCAGGCGCTGCTACCGGAGACCGTCGAGGCGGAGGAACTGCAGCAGGCGAACTCGCTGATGGCGATCAGCGGCAACGTCGCCCAGATCGGCGGGCCCGCGCTCGGTGGCGTGCTCGTCGCGACGCTCGGCGCCGGCTGGGGCCTGGCGATCGACGCGGCGACATTCGTCGCCAGCGCGGGATTCCTCTCGCTGATGCGCGTGGAGCGCGTCGTCCCTGCGGCGCGGACGGGAACGCTTCGCGAGCTTCGCGACGGCTGGCGGGCGTTTCGCTCGCGCAAGTGGCTGTGGGTGAGCGTGCTGGAGTTCATGGTCGCCAACGCGATCACGGGCAGCGCCTACGTGGTACTCGGACCAGAGGTCGCGCGCGCCTCCCTCGGCGGCCCCGCTGCGTGGGCCGCGATCAGCACGGCTTCGGGAGTCGGGGCCGTCCTCGGCGGGACATCGGGCCTGCGGTGGCATCCCCGCTTTCCGTTGCGGGCGATGTTCGTGACCTCCGTGATTGGCACGACCCCGATCCTCGTGCTGCTCGGCGCCACCGCGCCGCTGCCCACGCTGCTCGTCGCCGCGGTGCTCTGGGGGATGTCGATCAGCTTCTTCAACCTCGTGTGGTTCACGGTCGTGCAGCGCAAGATCCCGGGCGAGGAGCTATCGCGCGTGGTCTCATGGGACGCGCTCGGCTCTTACGTGGCCAACCCGATCGGACTGGCAGCGGCCGGGCCGATCGCGATCGCGATCGGGATCCCGGCGACGCTGTATGCGAGCGCGGGGTTGGGGGCGCTCGGGAGCCTGGCAGTGCTGGCGGTCCCTTCGGTGCGGAATCTGGGGTACGACGACGAGGGGGATGCGGTCGGGGCGAGCGAGCGGGCCGACCCGGCCTGAGCCGCGGATGGGTTGTTCCCGGTGCGCGCGACGGGAACGCCGAGCGAGCACCCCGGGAATCTGAGGTTCTATAAGCGGAGCCGTCGGCGCCCGCCGGACGCAACCAGCGGCCGGTGCCGGGATGCCCGCCCTCCATCAACGCGATGAAGTCGGCCCCCTCGACCGGCGCACCCGGATCGACGTCAAGCTGCGCGAGCGTCTCAGCATCCGACAGCCACCGTCCGGACGCCTCGGTCAGCTGACCGTCAGGCGTCAGGCAGTAGTCGCCGCGCTCCGGCGCGACCGCCTTGCCCTCCAGACACCGGGCGTAGCCGCCACCCCGCCCGGCACCGATGCTCGACGCGCTCATCACGCCAACTACAGACCGCGAGCCGCCCGAGAACGGCACAGCCATCAGGCACCAATCGCACCCCCGTGCATCCGGTGTGTCAACGACTCGCGCGCCGAGACCGTGACAGGAGGCCGGTTCGCAATTAAGGTTGGCTGATCGCTCAGCCTGAAGACAGCCGCGCCGCCCTGTGTCGACGCCGGTGGCCTAGGGCGACGGTCCGCCGGCAGCTCGGCCTTGGTCGGCGAGAGTAGGCCACGGCAGCTGGCCGGTTTTTTGCAACTGACAAGCGCGCTGCGGAGGATGCCACCGAGACGTTCGCAGCAGAGCCGGGCCGGAAGCCGGCAAGACGCCGGCGACACAAGCGTGAGCAACCGGCGGAGCCGGCGCGAACCAACGTCTGCTCGCGCCGCCGGTCGACGGCGCGAGCGCTGATTAGACCGACGTCGATGACGGCCGACCTATTGCTCAGGGAGGGGGAAGCCTCGCTCCCCTCAGCCGCTGTCGGCCGGCTGCACGCGGGCCGGCGGGGCGGAGGAATAGCTCATTAGGCCCGGCGGATCGTGGGTTATTTGGCTTTGACCGAGTGGCTTCCAGTCGCGGCAGTCAGCTTGAAGCTTCCTGTGAAAGAAAGGTGGCTTCCCGGCGAGGCCTCGCTCTCGAGTTCGCCGGAGCCTGCGTCGAACTTCAGGGCGCCGCTGTTGGTGACGGCTGGCGTGAGCGTCCCGGTGAAGTCCTCTCCGAATTCGGTGCCTGCGCAATGAATTTCGATTTCTATGCGTTCGATTTCGTCTCTGATCGGGGCACTGGCGTCGAGGTATCCGTCCCAGCTGCCGTTGGGTGACCTTGTGAGGACTTCGACCTTGGACTGCCTCGGGCACGGATAGGTCGGCTTGGGCATCGTGCAAGCGGTGATCGCAAGCGGGTCGAGCTGGCTGTATCCCTGTTGCTGGAGCGTGCCGTTGTGAATGCTTGCTTTGCAGCGCATCGAGTAGGTGGCTCCTCGATGGAGCTGGATCGTGCCGCTGCCCGTGACGTGGAGAAATTCGGAGATGACCGGTTCTCTTCCGTGGTACCACATGGGACTGCTCGCCTGAGCCGCGGCGGGCGTGAGCGCGACTGTGGCGCCAGCGAGCAGTGAGATTAGGCTGATCACGATCTTCTTCATGGTTCCTCCGTCGGTTGAATGTCGGGCCGAGGGCTGTCGGCGTGTTGCCGTCACAGGTTCCCCGTGTGGGTGTCGTGCGACCATGCAGAGGCCCATAGTCCCGAGGTAGTGTCGACCCGAGATCGCCGCTATCAGGTCCGGTGATCGCAGCGCGTCCTTCTCGATCGTCTTTGAGTGCGCCCGGGTGTGACGCCACGGAGGACTCTCGACGCTCCCGGGCAGCCGATCCACCGGGCGGGCCCTATGGACGGGGTCGGGCCAGCCCGAGACCTTCGGCTCGACTATCGTGCAGAGCATGCTGGCCCCCCGGCGATCGGGGGTGCAGGCCGATGGAGGCGTGGTGTCGGAATACGCGAGGGACGTGCTGGTCAATGGCGAGTGGCTTCAGGAGCATCTCGGCGATGCCCGGGTCAGGATCGTCGAGGTCGATGAGAACCCCACGCTCGATGCCGAAGCGCACATACCTGGGGCGATCGGGTTTGACTGGCAGAAGGACTTGCAGGACCCACTGCGACGGGACTTTCTCGGGTCCGCGGCCTTCGCCGAGCTGCTTGGCGCCCGTGGGATCGGCGACGAGCACACGGTCGTGTTGTATGGCGATCGCAGTAACTGGTTCGCGGCTTACACCTACTGGTATCTGAAGTACTACGGGCATTCGGACGTGAAGCTGCTCAACGGCCCGAGGGAGAAGTGGATCGCGGACGGGCGGCCCACGACGACCGAGATTCCCGCGTTCCCGCGCCGGCCGTTCGCGGCGAGCACCGGCGACGAGCGGATCCGGGCCCGCCATGCCGAGGTGCTGGCGGCGCTTGGCTCTCATACGAAGCTCGTCGACGTGCGCTCGCCGGCCGAGTTCGCCGGCGAGATCATCTCGCCGGCGGGCTATGAGCAGGAGGGGGCGCAGCGCGCCGGGCACATCCCGGGTGCGGCGTCAGTCCCCTGGGCTCAGGCGGTGCGCGAGGATGGAACCTTCAAGTCGCGCGAGGATCTCGAGCAGTTGTATCGAGGCAACGGCATCGGCGACGACGACGAGGTCATCACCTGCTGCCGGATCGGTGAGCGCTCGGCCCACAGCTGGTTCGTCCTCCACGAGCTCCTTGGCTTCGACCAGGTCCGCAACTACGACGGCTCCTGGACCGAGTGGGGCAGCCTCGTCGGAGTGCCGATCGAAGTGAGCAGCTAACAGCAGCGGGGCGGCGCCCGGGTGATCCCGGGCGCCGCCCGCCCCCGCCACGACGTCCAGCGCGGTCGGAGGACTCCCGTCAGCCGGCGCTGAACCCCGTGTAGCCGGCGAAGCAGTCGTGTGCCTGACTGCCGTGGCCCGCGGGCCAGTTGACGCCGTCGTTGTAGAAGACGTCTGCCTCTTCGCCGTCTGAGGCGATCTCCGTCGAGCTGCTCGCGCTGCCGACCTGGGCGAAGTCGCCACCCTTCAGTTCGTTTTCCTTGCTGCTGTCGAGGGCGTCGCTGTCTTCGTGGATCGTCACTTGGTTGCCCCCGGCCGTCGGGCCGGTGCCGTCGAGGTCGGCGGTCGTGTTGGCGGTCACGTCGAACGAGACGACGTTCTGGCCCGAGGCGTCCTTCATGCAGGTCGCCGTGAACGTGAAGTGCCCGTTCTGGCCCAGCGTCATCGTGTGCCCGGCTGCGAGGAAACGCTCGCCATGCGAGGAGATGAAGTGCTTGGAGGCCAGGTAGTACGCTGGCGATTGCCCACCTAGGTGCTGCGCGTTATTGGCGTTTGCCACGAAGCTCGCGGCATAGCCGGTCCCGCCCAGGACGATGAACAGCGCACAGGCGCTGACGGCGAACGAGGGACTGACGAGTGGAAAGCGGATCTTCAGCTTGACTCCTTGGCTCGAAAAGGGAATGGCACAAGCGTCCCGGCTCGCGCCGAAGCTGGCGATGTGGGCGGGCGGAGTCGACACTTAGCGCCGACCGGAGCCGGTTCCTAGGGCAACCCCCGGGGTCAGGTGCGGCAGAGCGTTCCGGGCGAGTCAGATGCTGGCTAACATCGGCGGGCAAGCTCCCAGGGGGTTTCGTTGCAGGCGCGAGAGTCGAGCGACTTGGCGGGTTGGGCGCTGGACGCCCAAGGGTTCCTCGCGTCCATCCTTGAGTGCGTCGCCCAGCCGGTCTGGGTAGTCGACCACGGCGGCCTGATCGTGTTTGCCAACCCCGTCGCGATATCGACGCTGGGATACGACAGCCTGGAGGAACTGCTCGGGCGCCACAGCCATGAAACGATCCACTACAGCCATCCCGACGGGAGGCCGTTCCCAGCCAGCGAGTGCCCCATGTTGAGGCCGCGGACCACCGGTGAGACCGTGCGCTCCGACGAAGACTGGTTCTTTCGCAAGGACGGGACGATGTTCGCGGTCAGCTACGTGTCGACGCCGATCGAGACGCCCTCCGGGCTCGGGGCGGTGGTGGCATTCACCGACATCGGCGAGCGTGTGCAGGTCGAGCAGGCGCGGCGCGAGAGCCAGGTGATGGAGGCAAGGAACGCCGAGCTGCGAGCAAGCGAGCTGCGTTACCGGGCGATTCTTGAGGCCGCGTTTGACGCGATCGTCAGCATCGACGGGCAGACACGCGTGACCTATATGAACCGGGCCGCTCTGCACACCTTCGGCTACTCACTTGAGGAGGTTCTGGGGCAGGACCTGGTGCCGCTGATCGTTCCCCCTCGCCTGCAGGAGCGCTACCGCTCCTGGTGGCTTGACCGACAGCGAGAAGACCAGGAAGTGCTGGCCCGAGCGAACGAAGCGTGGGCGATGAGCTCCGACGGGCGGGAGTTCAAGATCGAATTCGCTGTCGCTCGAATGACCACCCCGGGGGCGATCGGCTACACGACCTACTACCGCGATCTGACCGACCGTGTCCGCATCGAGTGGGAGTTGCGCCAGGCCCGGCGCCGCGTGATCGAGGCGGCTGACCAGGAGCGCCGCCGGATCGCCCGCGACCTGCACGACGGCGCTCAGCAGCAGCTCGTTGGCGTCGCGTTCAACCTGGAGCTCGCGGCACAGCAGCTCAGCGGCGATCCTGCACGCGCGAGGGAGTCGATCGAGCTCGCCCGCGACGAGGCCAGAGCCGGCACGGCCGCACTCCGAGAGCTCGTGGCCGGTATCCATCCGGCGATCCTCACCAATCGCGGCCTCGCGGCCGCCGCGACCTCGCTCACCGCCAGGATGCCGCTGCCAGTCCGACTGGACGAGCTTCACGAGCCAAGGCTCGACAGCCGCGTCGAGGCGGGCGCCTACTTCGTGATCTGCGAGGCGCTCACGAACGTCGTCAAGCACGCGAACGCCTCCGAGGCGATCGTCCGCACCCTCGTCGCCGACGGACAGCTGTTGGTGACCGTGACTGACGACGGCGATGGCGGCGCCGACGCCGCCACGGGCACCGGCCTCACCGGTCTCAGCGATCGCGTCGCGGCGCTCAACGGGGCGCTGCAGATAGCGAGCCCTCCCGGCAAGGGCACCACCCTGAGCTGCAGGATCCCGCTCGCCCAACGGCCCGACCCCCCTTCCGGGAAGGTCGCGATAGACGCTTGAGCAGCTCGCGCGCGTTCAGGACTCCTGCAGCATGCACGCGACGATGGTCGGTCGGCTCGCCCCTGAGGTTGAGCTTGGAGAAGATGCTGGTGACGTGCTTCTCGACGGCGGCGACCGTGACTACGAGCTCCTCGGCGATCCCCTGGTTGGATCTGCCCTGTGCCATCAGCTCGAGCACCTCCCGCTCGCGGGGGGTCAGCTCGTCGATGGGGCTCTGTGACCGGCGCCTGCCAACCATGCGTGCCACGACCTCCGGATCGAGCGCCGAGCCACCTGCCGCGACACGGCGCAGCGCGTCGATGAACGCCGGAAGATCGCTGACGCGATCCTTCAGCAGGTAGCCGACTCCCTCTGCGCTGTCCCCGACCAGCTCAAGCGCGTAACGCTCCTCGAGGAACTGCGAAAGCACCAGAACCCCGATGCCCTCCCCCAGTTCCCGCACCTCCACCGCGGCGCGGATACCGTCGTCAGTGAGCTCTGGCGGCATCTGCACGTCGACGATCACGACGTCTGGATGATGGGCCTTCGTCTTGCGCAGGAAGTCCTGAGCGGCGTGGGCGGGGCGACCACCTCGAAACCTTCGCCCCCCAGCAGCCGCGCCAGACCTTCACGCAGCAGCGCCTGATCCTCGCCGATCACTACCCTCAGCGGTTCTCCGGTCACAATCGCCTCAGCGCTCCGCCTCGGAGGCAACACCGAACAGCTCGTCGAGGTCGCTGACGGGCAGCCGCTCCTTGGCCACAAACCCGATCGCACCGCAGTCGGCGAGCCCCGCCTCGCTCACGTCCTCGTCGGCGGAGGTCAGCAGCACCAGAGGGTGGACGCGCATCGCGGCGAGCCGACGGGCCACCTCCAGGCCGCTCATGTCCGGAATGTTCACGTCCAAGAGCACCGCGTCCCGGTGCAAGGACTGAGTGAGACGGAGCGCCCCCGCACCATCAGAGGCCTGGCCGGCGACCTCGAAGCCACGCAACCGCAGCAGCTGCCCGGCGATCATGCGGAACTCGCTTTCGTCATCTACGATCAGGATAGATATTGCCATCGAGGCGATCATTGCACCGGAACTCCAGCGTGCGGGTGGGGGCCAACCTACATTTTTCCCTCGCTCAAGAGCCGCCACTGCCGCCCGAGCGAAGGCCAGAAGCAGGTGGCGAGATCGAGCTGACCTCCCCTACCTGCTCCTGGCTCTAGGGCGCTCTAGCGAGCGGTAATGCTGCCAAGCCCGGTTCGGCCGGTCAGTCTCTCGATACCGGTCACCACAACCGCGGGTTCCCCTGCGAGGTAGCCAGCGGATTCGCCGAATTCCAGATCATCTGTGCCGACCGCAGGGGCCAGCGATCCTGCCAAGGCGACCGGCTCAAAGGTGCCGGTGCATTGCAGCAGCAGGGCGACTCCGTCTATGTCGTTCTTGGGGACGAGCCCATGAAGGAGATGGGTGCCCCACGGAAGGCCACGCGCTTCGATGGTCACGTGGGAATGCGTCGGGCAGAAAGGGAGCGACTTCGGATAGAAAGAGCAGCGCGACGCTTCGAATTCACTGATTTCGCCCGTCCCGGGGCCGCCTTCCGGAGGATTTGTAATCGTACCGTTGGTCTTCACGCGGCAGCTCACGCCTGCTTCGAGCTCGGGCATGTGGAACGTCAGATCTCCGTGTGAGGCGACTGGGACGGTCTCTCCTGCCGGGATTAGCTCACGATGGCTGTACCAGTGAAGACTCGATTCCGCTTGCGCCGTTGCCGGCACCGCGATGAGTGCGGCGGCTGCCAGGATCGGGGTAAGTCTGACGATGAGCTTGTTCATTTGTGCCTCCTTGGATCGGGTGCTCGGCTGGCGGACTGGGTTCGCAGACGGGCACCGCTCAGCTTGGGTTGTTCTCTGCAGCCTGCCGGCGAGTGTGCCCTTCGGCCACCGGGTGCTCCCTAGGCTCGCTCTCGCGGGCGCACGAGATCTGAGCTCGTGATTTCCCGAGGTCCAGCCGGGGGTGGTCCTCTTCGGGGCGACCGCGGTTCACGGGATGGCCGAGAACCACACGGTGCTCGGATAGCGCGGCGAGGCCAGTAACTCCGTGTTCGCGCTCTCCGAACGAGAACACCCGTGGAAACCTTGATCCGCACAACGACGGCAGTTCACCGCGCTTTCGACACAGTCCTCATCATGGACGGGATCCGGGTATCCGCGCGCCGGTCCCTGCGCCGACGGCCAAGGTGTCAGGCGAGCGTGTCGTCGGGCACCCCAGACGCGAGTGCCTCGACCGGTTCTCCGTCGTCGGCTGCCGGCGACAACGGCGCGTGCTCCACGGAATCAGAATTCGGCGATCGGTTCGCTGGGAATTTCCGTGGTGAAGTAGTAGTCGCTGCTGCGGTCGTAGATCTCGACCCCGATTTCGACGGTGCGGGTCTTTTCGCACAGTCCGCTGCTGGCTGCGCGATTCAGCCTTCCAACGCCGGTTGCGGTTACGTAGGTGATGGTCTGCGGTTTGAAGCTCCCTTCGAACTTCGTGTATTCGTAAACGCACGATCCGAATTCGCTGAAAACGATCCGCGGGCGAGCTTTGAACACTGCCTTGCCCGCGGTGGAGAGGCTCTCGGCGCCGATCGAGCCGGAGATCGAGTAGAACAGGCCGCACTCGTCGCGCAGGGGCGTCTTCAACGTGACCGTGTCGGTGGGCTTGCCGGTGCTCGCGACCTTGCCTTCGGCTTCCAGTTCGCAGCGCCCATCGAACTGGATGCGCTGGGTGACTGGCGTGTGGGTGCTGACGCGAGCGCCCGCCGACAGTAGGTATAGGTCCTCTTCTGAGGGGGCGGGCCTGACGTGGAGCAGCCCCGCTCGATAGTCGAACCTGTAGTTGGGCGAGCTGCCATTGCGACAGACGATCGTGTAGCTGCCCGGTCCGGTCACGGTCTTAGTCGTCTGACAGGTGGGCTGCGCAGTCAGGTTTGCGGGTGTTTCGCCGTCCACAAAGCCGTTGTAGGTCGGTGTGTATTGGGTGGGCAGCGTTTCGCCGTTGGTGTATGTGGGGCTTGGCGCGATGACGGTGAGCGCGGCCGGTTCGACGTTGACGATCTGCTGTCCCTGAGTGGCGGGCGCATAGCTGCTGTTGCCGGCCTGATCGGCGTTGATCGTGCAGGTACCAGGGTGGGCGAAGTGGACTGTGCGTCCTGTGAGCGTGCACACGTTGGCGGAGCTGGTGGCGACGGCAAGTGTGACCGGGTTGCCGGAGCCGCCACCCGTTGCCGAGACGGAGTAGCTTTCGCCGACCGTCCCAGGTGACGGCGCGTTCGATGTGAAGGCTATGGTCTGGGGCGGTAGCACGACGTAGTCGAAGGAGTAGGACCAGCCGACCTTGTTGCCGGCGTTGTCCACGCAATCGCCCGTCAGGTCATCGCCGGTCACGGCCGGTCCACTGTAGCTCACCGACGTACATTCGTGTAGACCGGAAAGGCTGTCCACGGCCCCGGCGGTCACCGTGAACGGACCAGTGAAGACCGGCACGCCGTCGGTTGCGATCTCGTCGGGCGGGCGACTGGTCCTGACGATGACGTTGCCGGGGGGCTGCTCATCGACGTTGACGATCTGGGTATCGCTCGCGCTGTTGCCCGCTTGGTCGCTGCAAATGCCGGTCTCGGGCTGCCCTGAGCCTTCGCGGCTGACCGCTGTGGTAACCGATGAGGCGATCGTGGGTGATGCAGATGCCGCGCACGACCATGTGAGCGTGACCGGCTTGTCGTTCCAGCCGGCGCCGTTGGCCGCTGGGCTATCGCCGCGGAACGTGATCGTCGGAGGGGTACGCTCGATGTCGATCGGTAGCACGTCGGTCGGGCTGCCGCCCTGGCGCAGGGCTATCGTGTGCTTTCCCTCGGCGCTGAACTTGAATGTCGCGGGCAGGCTGACTTCCTTGCATTCGCCCGGTTTGGGTTCGTTGCAGAATTCACCGCTGTCGATCCCGTACGCCGCCGAGCCCGAACCCCCGACCGTCACGACGACGTCGTCGGCGGTCCAGCTTCCGAACTGATAGGTGCCGTCGTCCGCGGCGCTCACGTGATTGACGGCCTCGGCGGACACGGGCAGGCTGTTTCGCGTCGCAGCGACGATGTGGACGACTTCTGTTTTCGGCGTCTCGAACAGGCCACGGTTGTTCTCGGAGAAGAACTTGACGTTGTAGATGCCCGGTTCGTGCAGCCCGATCGGCGACTGCGCGTTGTACTTGGTGCAGGCCGACAAGTCCTGTGGCGAGCAGGCCGCGTCGTTGATCGAGTAGTAGGTAGCCTTGATGCGCGACACCGTCGGCAGCGCGGTCTGCGCCCGGAAGCTGAGGCCTACCTGTTCTGTGGTCTCGCTCCCGAAGTCGTAAAACCCCTTGCCGTAGGGCAGAGTCCCGTCAAGCTCTGTCTGTGGCGCGCCGAGTTCCCTGTAGACGCTTTCGGCGATGTATTCGGTGATCACACGCTCGCCTTCTTCGTTGGGATGTGCCTCGCCACCGACCTGCTGCTCGATGCCGAGCGATTCAACGCTGGTGAGGAGGTTCGCGATGTTCAGCGATGTGCCGGGGGTGAAGGCTCGCACCCATGCCTCGTCGGGCTGGCCTTCGTTGCTTGTCCAGGCACAGAAGCCGTGCTGCTTGAACGCGCTCGCGATGCCGCTCACCAGATGCCATCCATAGCGGTGCGCGGCTTCGGTAATCGCTTCGTTGAGCGGCGTGAGCACGTCTTCGTAGGCCCACTGCCATGTGGCTGGGTTCAGCACCTCCAGGGTGCATTCGTAGTTTGACTGGTAGGTGCCGAAGGTGCCGCCAGCGTTGTGCGTCGGATCGTAGTATTCGCTGATGAACACGTTGCTGATTTCGTGTTCGCCGAGCGCCTTGGCGAGTTTTTCGAAGAGCCCGGGGAGTTCTTCAACGTTTTCCTTGACGCTTTTGGTGAAGCTCGCGTTTTCCTGACAAAAGCCGAATTCCGCGAGGCACTTCTCGATCAGGTTGGCGAAGCCACCGTCGATGTTGTTGGCCCCGAGCGTCATGGTTAGCGCGGTGATATGCCTGGAGCCGAGCTGGGGTACCTGTTTGGCGATCACTTCCTGGACGTCGGCGCCCGCACACGCCAGCTGCGTGTAGGACACCGCCCGGTTGGTTTCTTCTCGGAACTGCTGCGCGAGCTGCGTCGGCGGCGCGTGTTCTGACTGGTGGCACGGACTTGGGTTGGTCCCAGCAGGGTAGGTCTGCAGGATTGTCGGCCCGAGGCCGTCGCTCCAGATGGCCTGCGGCAGCGCTCCGCCGGTCGAGCCGTTCGGGTTGCCCTCACCCGATGCAACGGAGTCGCCGATCGAGGCGAACGTGTATTCGGCTTCGCTCACGACGATCGTGAAGGTCGTCGTGTACCACACCGACGCCCCCGTGTTGTAGACCACCGTGACGTTGTAGGTGCCCGGCGCCGTGTAGGTGTGAGCTCCGCGCAGTTCGCATTGGTCGCAGTTGAAGCCCGCCAGCGAGCTGTGCGCTTCTTCCTCGCTGCCGTCGCCCCAGTAGACCTTTGGATTCGGCGCGGCTGCCACATTGACGCTCGGCGCGAACTCCGTCGTGGCCAGCGTGATCTGCCCGGTGCTCGTGTAATCCGTCAGGGCGATCTCTTCGTGCGTGTAGACGTAGCCGCTGGACGCCAGCGCGGTGGTCGCTCCAGTCGCCATAAGCACCAGCGCCATCGCCACCAGTGCGACGGCCAGGTCAAGTGGCCCGCGCGCCGGGCGGATCGGCTGGCCCTGGCAAGCGAAGTGCTTGCGTCGGACGACATGCGCTTCGGGACCGTGGAAACCTGACGCAAGGAGCGTGGACACTTCGACCTCCTCCGCTGCGCCGGATAGCGCTCGGGTGGAATGGACCAGTTCAGTAGACGTCCTCAGCTTGCGCGAAGGAGGGCACCTGGGCCACCGGGTCCGCATGATCCTCTCGCTAGCGTCCACCCGAGACGGGGAGTATGGGAATCCCGACCACCAGCACGCCGCGGCTGAGACCTACGACGTGGGGAGTGACGTCAATGACTGGGCGCCGGGCTTAGATCAGGCGACCGCCCGGCCGCCGCTACGGCGCTGACACACGCGCAAACGGAACCCTATTGGAACCTCACCTAGCCGCCGACGGACCCGCCCCACGAAAAAAGGCGCTGATTTCCAGGGCCTTTTCTCCATAGCGGGGGCGGGATTCGAACCCGCGACCTTCGGGTTAGAGCGCGACGGGTACGCCGAAAGACAGTCATCTAGCGTGAGTCGAGTCAGAGACAAAGCTGCTCGGCTCGCACCGCGGCCCTCGTCGGCCAAACAACCTGTCCAGCGTGTAGAGCAGGCCGGCGCTTTTCAGCCGTGCGACGCTGTCGGTGGGGTCTCGACCGAGCTCGCGACCGAGATCCTCAACGGAGCGCGGCCAAGGCTGCTCTCGATCGAGGACGATCAGCATCACCGTGCGGTCGGTGGTCTCGTCCTCCTCGCTCGGGGCGGGAGTACGCTGCTCGCGCATGGGAAGGTCCTTGCGGCCTCAACCCGTCATTGCAACGCGGCCTCGAGGATATCTGCCGGCGTCTTGAAGGCGAGCGTCTCTCGGGGCCTGGAGTTCAGCTTGGTGGCGATCTCCTCGAGCTGGGTGTGTGGGTAAGGGTGGATAGGCCGGTGCCTTTCGGCAGGTACTGCCGTAGAAGGCCGTTGGTGTTCTCGTTGGAGCCGCGCTGCCAGGGGCTCTGCGGGTCGCAGAAGTACACCCTCACATCGGTGGCGACTGTGAACTTCGCGTGGTCGGCCATCTCGGTCCCGCGGTCCCAGGTCAGCGAGGCGCGCAGCTGCTCGGGCAAGCGGCAGATCTGCTCGCTCGGAGCGCGGGTGACCGATTGTGTGTCCTTGCCGCCACGGGAACGAGCATCACGAAACGCGAGTGACGCTCGACGAGCGTGGCCAGGTAGCTGTTCGCCGCGCCGGAGATCAGATCTCCCTCCCAGTGACCGGGGATCGCGCGGTCCTCGGCCTCAGCCGGCCGCTCCCTGATGGAGACAGCGCCCATGATCTGGCCCTGACCGCGGTTTCGCTTCGCGCCCTGTGGCCGGCGCGGATAGCGCTGGCGTCGCAGGTGCGCCACGAGCTCTCGCTTCAGAGCTCCTCGCGCCTGGATGAACAACGTCAGATAGATCGTCTCGTGAGACACCCTCATAGTCTGATCGGCAGGGAACTCGGCCTTCAGCCAGCCGGCGATCTGCTCGGGGGACCAGTCCGACGCCAGCTTCGCGGCAACCAACTGGCACAGCGTGTGATCACGCGCCAGCTTGCAGACCTGTGGTCGCCTTGCCTGCTGCCACGCTCGCTCACAGCCCGGTAGCTGCTCCGGCCGCCGTGACGGTCGATCTCCCGCGTCACGGTTGACGCAGCCCTGCCCAGACCAGCTGCGATCCTCCTGGCCGATCTCCCCGCCGCGATCCCGCGCGAGATCTCCTCCCGCTCGCCGAAGCTCAGCGCCAGACGACTGCGCCGCCGCTCACGCGGAGCGACCCCGCCCTGGCGACGGATCGTGCAGTAGATCGTCGCCGGCACACGATCCAGCGCCCGCGCAAAGTCCACATAGGACTCGCCACGCCTCCAGCGCTCCCACAGCTCCCGGCGCTCAGCAACCGAGTACTCCCTGCGCTTCCTCGCCACCCCAACCCCCTCATCTCAAGCTCAACATCGCGGAGTGTTGCGCCGAGGGGTTGAGAGCACCCCATCCTTTCCGTGCCAGGCCCCCCCCGGCAGTTGGCGCTGCGCGGGGGCCACCTTTTCGGTTTGCGAGCGAGCCTACGACGCGTGTGCGATGGAATCCGTCGCTGGCGCCGCGACCACGGAACGTACGCAGCGTACGCAGAGCTGCGACCGTTCTGCGTACGTAGGCACCTCGACCGTCCCGCAAATTGGGGACTTCGTTCGGAGTGCTTCGCAGCGGCTTGTCCGAAGAAAGCCCTGCAGAGAGGCGAAATTCGCGCTTCTTCGCGCCGGGCGCTACCACTGGGCGATACTGGTCGAACGGGTGCGAAACTTGGCTTGCCAGAGCGGGATCCCCGGCGAGGCTGCGACCGTTGGCGTACGCAAACGCCCCCTCGCGCTCGTAGCCGCCGCCGCGAAGCCGGTCGCTGTCGCGGCCATCGGCTACCTTCTGGCGCGTGACGCCAACTGAAGTCATCGAGCAGATCGGAGCGCGCTTGGCGCGGGCGGCCCCGAAGGACTCGCGTGTGGTGCTGTTCGGCTCGCATGCTCGTGAAGAGGCCGACGACGGCTCGGATTACGACGTGCTCGTGATCGAGCCGGAGTTCGCGGATGCCGCCGAAGAGGCCGTGCGTCTCCGCGCCGAGATGGGCGATCTGCTCGTCGCGATAGATGTGGTGGTAGTCGATCGGGAGCGAGCCCGCCGACGCGCGACGGTCCGCGGCACTCTGGTCGAGCGCGCGCTGGGCGAGGGCCGCGTCCTTGCCGACACCTGAGCAGCTGGAGGTCGCCGACCTCTTTCTCAGCAAGGCGGCGTCGGACCTAACAGCAGCCCGGTCCCTGGCGGCAGATGCCGGCCAGCAAGACGACGTCGTCGGGTTCCACGGCCAGCAAGCAGTCGAGAAGTCCATCAAGGCGGTGTTGGCGGTACGTGGGCTCGAGCTCCCGAGGACGCACGACCTGTCCTACTCGCGCGACTTGCCAAGGAGGACGACAATCGGATCCCCGACGAGCTCGACGAGGCCCAGTCCCTTCTCCTTGGGCGGTCGCGATGCGATACGACGAGATGGAGGCCACGCTCGACCGGAAAGCAGCAATCCGCGTAGCAGGCGCCTCGCTGAGCTGGGCAAAGGCGCTCGTCGCTGCCGCGCGAACAACGCCGCCGGACGCCGGGTAGCCGGCCAGCTCCGCGGCCGCCCCTGGCCGCGGTGGAGCGAGCGGGCCCCCGCCCCGGCCCGCAGGCCGGAGCGGAGAGCCGCTGCGTTTCGACGGCTGCGCCGAGGACTACTTGTGCGTCAGCTCGTAAGCCGCTCCCTGCAGCCCGGCATCCGCGACCAGGTTCCCGAGCTGCGCGTTGACGTCGACCAGGTGCTGGCCCCAGGTCGGCCCGAGCGTGTTCACGAGCACCGTTTCGGTCCTCGTGTCTTTCGGGTCGGTGGGAGTCAGCTGCAGCCAGCTGGCCCCGTTGCGGGCTTCGCACCTGGCCGTGTACTGCGCCGGCGTGGCCACCCACGGCGTCGCCGCCTTCGGCGCCTGCGTGACCGGCCCGAGGAACGGGCTCGGGTATTTGCCGCCGTAGGCGTTGAACGTCGGGTAGTACGACAGCGACGGGCCCGCGTACGGACCCTGCACGAGCAGCGTCGGGTTCACACACAGCACCTCCGGGTGTTCGACTTCGGGCAGGCCGCCGCCGAGGATCGACGTCGGGCGGCCGAAGAGCGCGTTTTCAGGCGGTTCTTCGAGGAACGACGAGTACGCGATCACGCACCCGGTCTGCGCGGCATACGAGCAGCCGGGGATCGTCTTGAAGGTGCCGCCGACCTTCTTGCCTTCGGGCACGATCACCTGGCCGCCGAGCATCGATCGCGCCAACGAGCTGCTTGCGCAGCGTCGGGTTCGGTTCGATCTGTTCCTTAATCAGCTGCTCGAGCATCGCCGAGCCCTGCGAGTGGCCGATCAGCTCGAAGCCGCGCCCGTCGTTGTAGCGGGCGAGGTATTCGAGGAAGCCCTTCGCCACTCCTGCGTACGCCTCGGCCGAGTTTTCCGGCTTGACTTCGCCGACCAGTCCGTTGATCGCTGGGATCGTCAGCTGCGGATATATCGGCGCGTAGACGCTGCAGACCTGCGAGAAGCGCGAGGCCTGGCTTTCGGCGATCGCGATCTCTTCGGGGCCGATTTCTTCCGTTCGCGTTGATCGTGAACTGACTGCTGACCGTCGGGTAGACGTA
Organism: uncultured Solirubrobacteraceae bacterium; assembly: GCA_963743505.1. Lineage (GTDB taxonomy): Bacteria > Actinomycetota > Thermoleophilia > Solirubrobacterales > Solirubrobacteraceae > Palsa-744. The sequence continues at coordinate 731,124 of CAVUPZ010000001.1, forward strand.
GAAGCAGTCGATCGCCGGCTTCTTCGCCGGCTTGGGGTGTTCGACGAAGCTTGCCGCCGCTGTCGAGCTCGACCGTCGTTTCCTCGCTGTCCAGGCACGGGTTGCTCGCGAGACCCGGCCGGCACAGCCAGGTCGTTTCGGCGGCAGCCGCCGACGATGCGCTCGCGCCGAGTACTCCGAGCGCAGCGGCGCTCAGCGCGACCAGGACGAGCAGGCGCAGGCGGCCCGCCCCTGAGGACCTCGATGTGTGACCCATCTTTCCCTCCTCCTTCTTCTCGTGCGAGGGCGCCAAGTCCGGGGGCTCCGTCGCTGGATTCGGGCAATTCTAGTCACAAAGGTCAAAGTGACGCAAACCTTTCTGGACGCAGCACGATGCCGACCGCGTTCTGTGTCGTCGGGGGTCCTCCGGCGAGCTCGCTGGGGTGACCGTTCGCGACTGCAGCGCCGCCAAGGCGCGCCTCGCTCGCCTGTGGTTCTGCGGCAGCAGGGAGAGCGCGAAGCCGGTGAACCGCGTCCGCAGGCGCATCTCGACGGCGGGCACGCTCAGGAATACGCGATGGGCGATACCGGGGCCCCGGGTGATCGCGGGGCGGGCGGACCGCGGGAACACGAGGCCCTCGGGAACGGCCAAAGCCACGCACCGGGCTTCAGAGCATGGGCGATACTGAAGCTCGACCAGTGACGTCCGCCTTGTCGAGGGGCCCGGCCGCGATCAACTCGGCCTATGTCGTGTCCGGCCCGTCGTTCAGGGGGTTCTCGCCGCCGTCCGGCAGTCTCGCGATGTCTTGTCGGCCGTCGCTGTGCGAAGCGTGTGGGGGAGCTCTCCCGTTGCCGCCCACACGCGGACGTCCTTCCCGGCAGCCATCAGCTTCGCGTGGACGTCCTTCCACTCTGCGATCAGCACGTCGGAGCGATCATCTGAGAGGGGACTACGTAGTCGTCCGTCTCTTCGACGGCGGCGCGCGCTGAGGATGGGATCTCGCGAAGCCCGAGATCTACTCCTGCGGTGACAAGCTGGTCCGCGAGCAGCAGGTGGCGTCGCCGTACATCTTGTGGATGCGCGCTTTCGTCGCCATCTTCGCGTCCGCCTCGGTGCGGAGCACGTTCACGACCGCGCCGACAGCGTCTGCGATCGGGTCAGGTTCGTGTACGGGAGGCAGCTGTCGTGACGACGAGCGCGGTCCACGCTTCCACGGCTCAGGGATTCTCGGACATCTGGGCGTCGGCGGGAACGCTACGCTACGCGGCCTCATGCCGCCTGTCCGACCTGCGAGGGCTGCAACTCGATCGCGTGCTTCGAGAGGATCGGCTTGCGATAGCGCTCTCGATCCGCTGAGGAAGTCGGTTCGCACGCCCCGCATGGCGGCATGCGGCCTACGTGGGTTGCCAGCGGCGATCCCCTGAGTGCCGGCGAGAGTCGAGCGCTGCGCCATTATCCGAGCGCGCTCGAGGCCCTCAACGCTTGCCGTATCCGTGACAGCCAGACCACGTTTGCTACCCACGGCTGCTACCCACGGCACGTGCCGCGGGCGCCGCATCACCCTCGAACGCACGAAACCCCCGTAAATCCGGGGGTTTCGATGAAAGCGGATGAAGGGATTCGAACCCTCGACCTTCGCCATGGCAAGGCGACGCTCTAGCCAGCTGAGCTACATCCGCATGCCGGCGCCATTCTACCCGTGGCGGGCTGCCCGCGTCCAGGATCCCCCAGCCGCGCCCGCCGCCCGCGACGCGATGGCCCGCCGGCCCGCCCGCCTCGCTCAGCCTTTGAACGCGGAGCGTCCCCTGTCCCCGAAGGGCTCGTCGCGATCGCGTACCGCCTCCTGGAAGCCGGCCTCGGCCGCCCTGCGCTGGAAGGCGAACCCCTCAGCCGTGTGACGGGCGATCCCGTCGAACACCGTCCCGATCAGCTGGGTCGCGTGGAGGCCCTGCGCGTAGAGGGTCTGGTTCGCGAGCAGCTTCATCATCATCAGCTGGTTGACGGGCATCCGGGCGATCCGTCGGAGCAGGATCTCGGTGCGTTCCTCGAGCTGATGCGGCTCCGGCGCCTCGATCGCGAGACCCCACTCGAGGGCCTCCCGCCCCGAGAGGCTGTCCCCTGTGAACAGCAGCCGCTTGGCCCGTTGGGCCCCGAGCCGGTGCGCCCACATCGCCGTCGTCGGCGAGCCCCACACCCGCGCAGGCGGATAGCCGATCTTCGCGTCGGAGGCGATCACGAGCAGATCCGAGCAGAGGGCCATGTCCGTCCCACCTGCCACACAGAAGCCATGTACGCGGCAGACGACCGGCTTGCCGCAGTGGAAGAGGCTCATGAACCCCTTCACGTTGCGGCCCATCATGGCGTAGTCGACCATCGGGTCCCACGTGCCAGCGGGGTCGTGGTTGGCGCCGATCACGGCCGGGTCGAGCGGTGAGCCGGACGGCGGCGCGGCTGGCCGCTGCGCTCCGGCTCCCATCCGCTCCGCGCTCTCGAGCAGGTCATAGCCCGAGCAGAAGCCGCCGCCGCTGCCCGACAGCATCATCACGTGGACCGCGGGATCGAGGTCCGCACGCTCCACGCAGGCGACCAGCTCTGAGATCAGCTGGCCGGTGATCGCGTTGCCGCGATCGGGCCGGTCGAGCGTGATCCGGGCGATCGGCCCGTCGACCTCGTAGCGGACCACGCCGGGCGCGCTCATGCGGTGACCCCCTGGTCCTCCGCACAGACGGCGAGGGCCTGCTCGCTGGCCCTCTGCCCCCACATGGGCCGCACTCTACACCCGGGCCGGCCTGCGGGAAGATGGCGCCAGACGCATCGACGCAGCCGGTGACATACTCGCCCCGTGCCAAGCGACCACTTCCTGTCGCGCTTCTCGATGGCGCTGCCCGCGGGAGTGATGCGGGCGGTCGGCCGCATGAACGTCCCGATCTACCGTCTCACCCGTGGCCGTCTGGCGAACACGTATGGGCGCGCCCCGATCCTGTTGTTGACGAGCATCGGGCGGCGCAGCGGACAGCCTCGTACCGCCCCGGTCCTCTATCTCGAGGACGGCGAGCACGTGGTCGTGATCGGCTCCAACGCCGGCAACGAGCACGCGCCGGCATGGTCGTACAACCTGCGTTCGAACCCCGACGCCGAGATCCAGATCGGGCCCCGTCGCCGGCTCGTCCGGGCACGCGTCGCCGAGGGCGAGGAGCGGGCCGAGCTGTGGCGGCGGATGAACGAGCAGTACGCCGGCTTCGACGACTACGACCGACGCACCTCGCGCGACATCGCAGTGTTCGTCCTCGAGCCGCGGCCGGCCGCCCACGCCTAGCGGGGCGAGCGCGGACGCGGGCGCGCGCCCGTCTCCGCCTCGCGCCTGCTCCGCGGCGACGATGCGCCCCTCGGGACCTGGCGAGGACCCGACCGGGGGGCCCGCGCCCGGCGTCGCTCGAGCACGACCGACACGAGGCACGCCAGCAGCGTCAGCAGGGCGACCAGGGCCGTGATCGCGAGCCCGGGGCTGATCACGAACAGGACGATCGCCACGAACACCCCGATCCCGAGGTCCAGCCGTGCCAGCCTGCGACGACGGCGCGCCTCACGCCGGCGCGAGCGCAGCCGCTCCATCTCCGGCGGTGTGGCGGGCGCGGCGGGCGGTCGGGGTATTCGGGGGGAGCGGTAGGCGCTCATTGCTTCAACCGCCGGAACAGTGGGCGGGGAAGTAGCCTCATCACAAGCATCAGCCAGCGTAACGTTCGCGGCACCCAGATCGTCTGTGCGCGCCCGTCGATGGCAGCGTACACCGCCGTGGCAACGGCTTCCGGCGTGCTCGCGAGCGGCGCCGGCTCGAGCCCGGCCGTCATGCGGGTCCGCACGAAGCCCGGCCGCACGACGAGGATGCGCACGCCGTCGTCCTCGAGGTCGTCGCCGAGCCCGCGCGCGAGCGCGTCCAGGGCCGCCTTCGACGCTCCGTAGACGGCGTTCGCCCGCCGCGGGCGCTCGGCGGCCACCGAGGACAGCACAACGATCGCCCCGCCCCCTCGCTCACGCATCAGGCGCGCCGTCTGCATCAGCAGTGAACCCGCCCCAACGGCGTTCACCCTCATCAGCGCCAGCGCCGCCGGAATGTCGGAGGGCATCCCGCCGCGCTCCCCGAGCAGGCCCACGGCGAGGATCGCGACGTCCACGCCGCCGAGCTCGGTGATCGCCCGCTCGAGCACCTCGCCGTGGCTGTCGGTGTCCTGGGCGTCGAGCTCGAACGTCAGCACGGTTGGACAGCCGGCCTGCAGGAGCGCTGCCGCCGCCTCGCCGAGACCCGCCGCGTCGCGCGCCACCAAGGCGACCTCGCGGGGCGCGTGCGCCTGCAGCTCGAGCGTGATCGCGAGGCCGATCTCCGAGGTGCCCCCCAGCACCAGCACCCGCCTGCCGAGCGAGCGGGCTGGCCGCCGGCTCACGAGCCCGCTCCGCACAGCCCGAGCCTGGCGGCGAGGTCCGAGCGCAGCACTCCCTCGGGATCCGCCCGCAGGCGCTGCTCGTGGAAGCGCTCCAGTTGTGGGTACATCGCCTGCAGGGCGTCGCGTCCGAGCCGGGAGTCCTTCGTCAGGTAGACCCGCCCGCCGCAGCCCGCCACGAGCTCGTCGAGTCGGTCCAACGTCGCCCCCACCCCCGCCGCGGCCGCCGGCACGTCGATCGCCAGCGTCCAGCCCTCGAGGGGAAAGGACAGCGGGCCGCCGAACGCCGGGCCAAAGCGCTTGAACACCGCCAGATAGACCGGAAGACGCCGTTCACGCATCAGCTCGAAGCAACGTTCGAGCTCCCGCTCCCGGCCGGCGGGGATGACGAACTGGTACTGGATCAGCCCAGCCTTGCCATAGAGCCGGTTCCAGCTCCCGACGCCGTCGAGCGGGAAGAAGTACGGCGCGAGCGCCAGCGGCCGCCCTCGCTCGCAGCGGGGGCTCGCACGCCAGTACACCTCGTTGAACGCACGCGCAGTGGCCGGCCGCAACAGGCCAGACACGAGCGCGTCCGGCAGCTCGGCTCGGGGGCGGCGCAGCAAAGACCCGGGGTAGGGCTCGCCATGCGGAGCCGCCACCTCGGCGGGCAGCGGATCGGCCCGGCTGACCACCGCGCGGCCGTAGCGGGGACCGCCGGCGAGCATGTCCAACCACGCGACCGAGAAACGGTGGCTCTCCTCACCGGCGAGCAGATCGAGCGTTCCAGCGAGGCCGTCGGTTCGGTCGACGTCCGCGCACACCCAGTGCGAGGGAAGCACGTCGGCCCGCACGGTCGCCTCGAGGATCACCCCGGTGAGCCCCATGCCGCCGAGCGTCGCGTAGAGCAGCTCGGGATCCTCATCCGGGCTCACCCGCAGGGTCCCCCCCGCAGGCGTACACAGCGACAGCGACTGGACGTGCCGGGCGAGGGCCCCGTCGCGGTGATGGTTCTTGCCGTGGATGTCGCTCGCGATCGCGCCGGCGAGGGTGACGTGACGGGTGCCGGGCAGGACCGGCAGGGTGAGCCCGTGGGCGGCCAGCCGCGCGAGCAGCTGTGCGATCGTCGCCCCCGCCTGGGCCGTGACGGTGCGCCGCACGGGGTCGATCTCGAGCACGCGATCCAGGCTCGTCGTGTCGATGACCGCGCCGCCGTCGTTCTGTGCTGCGTCGCCGTAGCTACGACCGGCGCCGCGGGCGATCACGCTCGCGCCGGGGCCTCCCTCGCGGGCGAGGACCTCCGCGACCTGCTCCGGGTCGAGGGGGCGATAGACGCGTGCCGGGCTGTGGGAGGTCCGTCCCCACCCGCAGAGCGAGCTCTCGACGCCGGCGAGGGAAGCTCGCCTCGGCAGCTCAGCGACCGACATAGACGCCGCCGATGAAGAGCAGCCCCCACGCGACGCTCAACGCGAGCAGCGTGCGGTCGTGCAGGATCAGCTCCTCGGGCGCCTGGCCGGCCCCGGTACCGATCAGGGCGGCGTAGCGGCCGAGCCAGCCCACGAACGGGACGATCGAAAGGGCGTACAGGACCGCGTGGGAAGGCCGCGTGAAGGCCCAGGAGATGTAGGCGATGCTCGCGAAGGCCGCGGAGGTCGCCACGGTCAGGCGCAGGCTGCCGACCGAGTACTGCATCAGCGTCGCCCGAACGGGCCCTTCGCCGCTGTGATCGCGCAGCTCAGCGAGCCGCTTCGCCGCGACGAGATAGATCGCGCCGAACGCGGTGACGAGGACGAACCAGCGCGAGAGATAGATGTCGGTCGCCACCCCGCCCGCCAGCGCCCGCAGGACGAAGCCTGCGGCGATCGCGAGGATGTCCAACACGACGATCCGCCGCAACCACAGGGAGTAGCTCGCCGTCAGCGCCAGGTAGCCGACCGCCAGCACACCGAGGCCGGGCTGGATCACGACCCCGAGTGCGATCCCGGCGAGCGACAGGACCGCCGCGACGCGGAGCGCCGAGGCCGGCGCGAGTTCGCCGGCGGCGATCGGACGCAGGCGCTTGCGGGGATGCATGCGGTCCTGCTCGCGGTCGCGGACGTCGTTTACCAGGTACGTGGCGCTGGAGATCAGGCACAGGACCACGAACGCGCCGAGCACCTCGACGGCGACGCCGGGGCGGTCGATCACCCCGGCCGCGCACGGCGCCGCCAGCACGAGCAGGTTCTTGCTCCACTGGCGGGGACGACAGGCCCGAACGAGCGTCCGCAGCCGCTGCCACGCAGACGCCGCCGGCGCCCGCCGGGCCGCGGAGCCCTCGACGAGGGCCAGCGGCCGGGGGTCGCCATCCGCCGACCGCGCCGCGCGCGTCTGGTGATCCTGGACTATGGCCTCGAGTGGCTTGATAGGGATACCTCCGGTTGCGGAGCTCACGCCCCCGCGAACACCGTGGGGGCGATCGAAGGATTCCACACCGGCGGGCGTTTTCCGTCCAGGTCCGTGCCTGACCGGGGTGAGACATCTCTCAATTAGAATGCATTCAGCGGACCCCTTGGCCGCGAGGAATCGGTCCGTTTGGGTCGTAGAGTCTCAGCATGGAGCTTGGCGCAGCCACCGCCCACCGCGTTTCGACGCGCTCTCGCCCTGCCGCGCGCGAGCCCGGCGTGCCTGCTCGCGTGCGCCGGATCGCCCTGGTCGCCGCGATCGTGGCGCTCGTCCCTGCTTTCCTCTCCTATCTGGGCGCCCTGACGGAGCAGTCGAATGCGCCCTTCGGGATCCGCTCGGTCGAGTGGCTACGCGACCACGGCGCCGCGGGGATCGTGGCGGAGGTCGAGTCGATCTACTACAGCCTGACGGCGCCCAGCAAGGGTGGCCCGACGCTGAAGGCCCTCCCCCACGTCGGCTTCGGGGCCGCCGCCGGCGCGGCGACGGCAACCGCGGAATACCGGCCCGGCCGGGTCCACGCGATCCTCCATCCCGTGCTGCCGGGCGAGGGTGTCTGGCACGCGACCAGACCGGGCCTCGAAAGCAACCCGCCGGTACTCGTCACGACCCTGCGTGACCAGCCTGAATACCCGCGCGTGCTCGCCGGGGTCGCCTGGATCGACACGAAACGGACGACCGTGACCCTGAACCCGGGCCGCCTGGAGCCCTCGGTGACGCTCCCGCGTGGGCCCGAGGAGGTGCCCCTGTCGAGCCGCCCCCGGCTGTTGGCTACGTTCAACAGCGGCTTCAAGCTGTCCGATTCGAACGGCGGCTTCGTCGTCGGCGGGCACACATACGCGGCGATGCACGACGGCCAGGCCACGATCGTCGGCTACGAAAACGGCCATGTCGACGTGATCGACTGGACCTACGGCTCGCGCGCCCCCGCGGGAGTGTCCTTCGCACGGCAGAACCTGCCCCTGATCGTCAACGAAGGCCAGCGGAGTCCGAACATCGGGAACACCTCCGAATGGGGAGCCACCGTCGGCAACGCCGTGCTCGTGTGGCGCTCCTCGATCGGTGTCGACAAGCACGGCAACCTGATCTACGTGGCCGGCGAAGACCAGTCCGTCCAGAGCATCGCCGATGCCCAGATCCGTGCGGGGGCGGTACGGGCGATGGAGCTCGACATCAACTCGTTCTGGACCAGCTTCATCACCTACGGCGCGCCCGACGGACGCGAAGCGAAGAACCTCCTGCCCGGGATGGAACGACCGTCGAGCCGCTACCTGGAACCTGACGACCGCGATTTCTTTGCCGTGTACACGCGCTGACGGGTCGATCGGCGCTAGCCTGGAGGCATGCTCTTCTTCGGACGCAAGGCGGAGATGGTGGACGCGCAGGACGCACTGCCGGGACGTGAGCAGGAGTTGCCCGTGCCCGCCCGTCACGACGTGCTCGGCACGCCCCTGAAGGGCCCGTTCCCGACAGGCGTCCAGACCGCGGTGTTCGGCATGGGCTGCTTCTGGGGGGCGGAGCGCATCTTCTGGCAGACGCCGGGCGTCTATACGACGGCGGTGGGCTACGCGGGGGGCTACACCCCCAACCCCACGTACCAGGAGACCTGCAGCGGACGCACCGGACACGCCGAGGTCGTGCTCGTCGCCTACGACACGGCCGCGACCTCCTACGAGGACATGCTCAAGCTCTTCTGGGAGGGTCACGACCCGACGCAGGGGATGCGCCAGGGCAACGACGTGGGCAGCCAGTACCGGTCCCTGATCCTCTGCTACGGCCCCGAGCAGCTCGCCGCAGCCGAAGCGTCGAAGGCTGCCTACCAGCGGGTGCTCACGGCGGCCGGGCACGGCGAGATCACGACCGAGATCGAACCGGCCGAGGGTCACCCCTTCTACTACGCCGAGGACTACCACCAGCAGTACCTCGCCAAGAACCCGGGTGGGTATTGTGGGCTCGGCGGTACTGGGGTGTCCTGCCCGGTCGGTCTGACGGCTCAGCAGCCGTAACGCCGACCGCCCGGCGGCCCGTGCCGAGCTGCTCACCGGCGATCGTGTGCCGCGAATTCCCGGTCAGCCGTGGTGGGCGAGGTCGACCGACGGCAGGTGTCGTACCTCGTCCCGCGTGAGATTGAGTCGGACGCCCTCGGCAGCGACGTCTTTGACCGCGCCGATTGGAATGGCGATCCGCTTCTTGCCCCACAGGTGTCCCTCCTGGAGAAGCACATGTGTCACATGGTGATCTTTGGGGTCGATGACGAGCCCTTGGGCCCGCCCGATGGTGCCATCGGTGGCGTGTACGTGTTCGCCGCGGCGCACCTCGACCTCGCCCGCTGGTACACGGTCGTCAATCACGACTGCGGGAGTGGTTGCCATAGCCATGCCACCCATCCCCATCCCGCCCATCCCGATGCCACCCATGGCTCCGCCGAGCCCGTAGTAGGGCCATGCAAGTGCCTGCCCAGCTCCGTAGCCCATTCCTTCGTCCGGTTCGGGCAGGAAATGCGTCTCCTCGGCATTTTCCAGCGCGTCGAACTCCGCCCTGCCGCACTGCAGACGAATCCCCTCCGCCGTCGCGTCAACCAGGTCGATGGGAACCAAGCGACCCATTCCCTGCCGGTGCTTCGGCTCGACGACCAGGTGCGTGAGAACGCGAGCGACCGGATCGATGACCACGCACCGCAGGTCTCCGCAGACCCCCTCGCTACACGTCACCTCGGCGCCGATCGCGTACTGGGTCATGCCGCTCACAGTAACGCTTCCCGCGATTGCCTCGCACCGCGAGAAATGCCCCGCCGAAGCGGGGCATTTCTCGTTGCCCAACCGCTGACCCCACCGGGGGGAGGGAGCGCGCCCCAGAGCTGACGCGCCCCCGCCCTCACGAGCGGCTTCCCTGCCTATGCGCCTGCCCCCGCCGGCACCGTGCCACCGCCGCCGGGCTGCCACGCCGGAGCGTGGGGCCCGCCGAGCGTCGGCACGTCCGAGGGGTAGACCTCGTTGCCGTGGATCGCGTGATCGCCGATCTCCAGCTCCTCGTCGGAGAGTCGCAGCGGCAGGAAGATCCCGACCAGCTTCAGCATGATGAACGTCGCCACGCCGGTGTACAGCGATCACCCACAGGGCCGCCTCGGCCTGCCAGCGCAGCAGCGTCCAGCTGCCGCTGATCAGCAGACCCGATGTACCCGGCAGGTTGGGCGCCCCTTTCACGCCGATGTACTCGACGACGTTCGGGTTCGCCAGCAGCCCTACCAACAGGCCTCCGCACAGTCCGGCGATCCCGTGCGTATAGATCACCCCCAGGGTGTCGTCCACATGTCGGAACGGTGCGCACGCGGCTGAGGAAGCGGATCGCCATCCACACGATCGTCGCGGCGACGACGCCGATGATGATCGCGCCCTAGCCGTTGACGAACCCGGCCGCCGGCGTGATCCCGACCAGGCCGGTGATCATGCCGTTGACCGCCCCGATCATCGACGGCTTGTCGCGGAAGATGTAGTCCCACGCGATCCACACCATCATCGCCACGGCCGTGCACAGGTTCGTGTTGATCACCGCCGCCGAGGCGTTCGCGCCGGCGTAGTAGGAGTCCCCGCCGTTGAAGCCGTTCCAGCCGAGCCACAGCAGCCCCGCGCCCGCCGCCACCATCAGCAGGTTGTTGGGCGCGTCGATCTCGCGATCTCGCTGCAGTCGTGGCCCGATCACCGCCGCGAACCACGAATCCGGAGATCCCGGCCGAGAGGTGGATGACGTAACCACCGGAGTAGTCCAGCGCGCCGTGCGCCGCGAAGTAGCCGCCGCCCCAGATCAGGAACGCGTTGACCGCGTACACGAACGTGATCCACAGCGCCACGAACGGGATCCACGCCTTGAAGTTGACCCGCCCGAGCACCGAGCCCAGCGCCAGGATCGGCGTGATCGCGGCGAACACGAACTGGAAGTAGACGAGCGAGGCCTCAGGGAAGTGGAACGGCGGACCCGTCGTGATCGACGGGATTTCCGCCTGGCCCTCCTCGCCGACGTGTCTGAGCACGCTGCCCGGTTCACCGAGGAAGGTCCCCAGGAAGCCTTTGGTGCCGAAGACGCCCGAGCCGCTGTGCGCGATCGGATGGCCGAAGCCCATCTTGAACGCCCACAGGCACCAGACGATCAGCGTCAGGCAGAACGCCACGAACGTGAGCATCATGCTGTTCACCGACCAGCGCTTCTGCATGACCCCGCCGTACAGCACCGCGAGGCCGGGCAGGCTCATCAGCCCGACGAACGTCGCCGCGGTCATCTGCCACGCGTTATCGCCGGCGTTCAGCCAACTTGGGTATGCCAGCCAGGTCATGTGCCTCCGTTCCCTACCAGTCGTGGATATGGCGGACACGCCCGCGGCATGCGGACGTGTCGCGCCGATTACAGTGCCGTATGAAATCCCAGGCACCGGGAACGCGGGTAGGGCCATCCTGGCCAACACTTGCGGCCGCCGTTTCGACATTTGTCTAGACGTCGCGCAGAGGGCAACGCCGGAGGGCCGTGCGCGTCCCCGGAACCCCTCCGGCGACGATCCGGGACGTCTCAGCCGTCGAACGGGAAGCCGGCGCGCCGGCACGCCGCGCAGTTCCCGTTCAACGCCGCGGAAGGCTCCAGGCGAGGCGCAGATCCCGCGGGCCGGCGCGCCGCACGCGTGCACGGTCGCGCCGCCGAGCGTGCTGGCGAACGTCACTTCGATGCAGTCCTTGCGCGCGCGGCGCGCCCGCTCGTCAGCGCATACGCGCCGAGCCCGACGAGGGCGAGCACGACGCACGCCGAGCAGATCCGCCACCGTCAGCCTCTCGCGCCGGCCCCAGCGCAGCGGCTGGGACAGCCGCCGGGACTGGTCGTGCATGATCACGCAGAGAAGGCTACCCCGGGCGCCCGCGCGGGCGCCCGGGCCTCAGGCGTCGCTCGGGCCGTTCTCCTGCTCCCCCTCGGGCGCGAACGTCGAGCGCCAGCCGAGTTGATGCAGTAGCGCTGGCCGGTCGGGCCGGGGCCGTCGTCGAAGACGTGCCCGAGGTGCCCGCCGCAGGTGCGGCAGAGGACCTCGGTGCGGCGCATGAACAGGCTGTTGTCGGGGCGCAGCTCGACCGCCTCGGCGACGGCCGGCTCGGTGAAGCTCGGCCAGCCCGTGCCGGAGTCGAACTTCGTGTCGGCGCCGAACAGCGTCGCTCCCGCAGGCCGCGCAGCGGTAGTCGCCGGAGGCCTTGTTGTAGACGTACTCGCCGCGTGAACGGCGGCTCGGTGCCGGCCCTGCGCAGCACCTCGTACTGGGCGGGCGTCAGCTGCTCGCGCCACTCCTGCTCGGACTTTGACGTCGTCGGTCACTCGTTGCCATGCGCACTGTTTTAGCACCCCCGGCGCCCCGGCGATCGCCCCTCGCATCCCTGCTATTCTGATCTTTACGTTCACGTCAATTTTGTGCGGCGAGGAGCAATACGTGGGCTCGAACGGGACATCCCTGCAGACCGAGTCGGACGCCGGCCCCGCCGATCGCGCTTCGGCGTCGCCGGCGGCCACGAGAACTACAAGTGGTGGGCGCTGTCGTGCACGAGCCTCGGCATGCTGCTCGCGGCCACCAACTCCGGCACGCTGATCATCGCGCTGCCCGACCTCGAGCGCTCGCTGCACACGAGCCTGCTCGCGCTCGTGTGGGTGATCCTCGCCTACCTGATCGCCGCGACCGTGCTCGTGCTGATGGCCGGCCGCCTGAGCGACCTGTTCGGGCGCAAGCGCGCCTACGTCGGCGGCTTCCTCGTGTTCGCGCTCGCCTCGCTCGGGGCCGGCTTCTCCCCGGACGGCGACCGTGCTGATCCTGTGGCGCATCCTGCAGGGGATCGGCTCGGCGTTCCTGTTCGCCAACGCCGCCGCGCTCGTCACCGACGCGTTTCCCAAGGAGCAGCTCGGGCTGGCGATGGGCGCCAACACGATGGTCGCCGCGATCGGGCTCGTGCTCGGGCCCGGTGCTCGGCGGCGCGCTCGTGGCGATCTCCTGGCACTGGGTGTTCTGGTTCAACGTCCCGCTCGCGCTCGCCGGCGCCGCCTGGGGCGCGCTGATCCTGCGCGAGCTCGCCAAACCCGACACGCGTGCGCGGCTATCGACGTGCTCGGCACGAGCACGTTCGTGGTCGGCCTCACCGGCCTCGTGCTCGGCGTCTCGCGCGGGGGCCTCAGCGGCTGGAACGACCCGATCGTGATCGGCGGCCTCGCCGCGGCGGCCGTGCTGCTGCCGCTGTGGGTGCTGATCGAGCGCCGCTCGCGCGCGCCGATGCTCGACCTGACGATCTTCCAGAACCGCCTGTTCGCCGCCGCCAGCGCCGCCGCGTTCATCAACGGCCTCGCGCGCTTCGCGCTGATGTTCCTGTTCGTCTTCTACTACCAGGGCGCCCAGGGCAACACGCCGATCAAAGCCGGCATCAAGCTGATCCCGCTCGCGCTCGGCATGCTGATCGCCTCGCCGCTCGCCGGCATCTACGCCGACCGGCACGGCTCGCGCGCGCTGGCCGCGCTCGGCATGCTCGTGAGCGCCGCCGGCCTCGCCGCGATGACGACGCTCGGCGTCCACTCGCCGTACTGGCAGAGCGCGCTGTGGCTGTCGCTCGTCGGCGTCGGCTCGGGCATGTTCAACAGCCCCAACACGGCCGCGATGATGGGCGCCGTCCCCGCCCACCGGCGCGGCATCGCCGCGGGCGCGCGCACGCTGCTGCAGAACACCGGCGCCGTCCTGTCGATCGCGTTCGTGCTCGCGATCGTCACCTCCGCGGTTCCGAAAGCGACGCTGTTCGCGGTCTTCTCCGGCCTCAGCCAAGGGCCTCTCGGCGGCCGAAGCTCGCGCCGTTCATCGCCAACATGCACGTCGCGCTGTGGGTGCTCGCTGCGACCTCGCTGATCGGCGCGGGCGTGTGCCTGCTGCGCCCCGCCCACGTCGAGAGCACCGTCGCTGCGAGCCCCGCCCCAGCGCCAAACGACAGTGCGGCCCTGCACGGTCCGCAGCCGGTCTCGGCCGGCGGAAGGTGAGCCCCCGGAGATGAGCGCGCCCGAGCCAACCCGTCGAGGTACCCCGCCCGGCGTCCGCCTCGGCGGACCCGGATCGGCGACGTCGCCCGCCTCGTCGGCACGACGCCGCGGACGATCCGCTACTACGAGGAGATCGGCCTGCTGCCGGAGTCGCCCGCGCGGCCGTCCGGCCAGCACCGCCTCTACACCGACGAGGAGGTCGAGCGGCTGCGCGAGGTGATGCGCCTGAAAGACCTGCTCGGGGTGACGCTGGAGGAGCTGAAGACGCTGCTCACCGCCGAGGAGGCGCGCGCGGAGGTGCGCGCGCAGCTGCGCCGCGAGGACGTCGACCCCGCGCGCCGCCGCGAGCTGCTGAGCGAGGCGCTCGGCCACATCGACCGCCAGCTCGAGCTGGTGCGCCACCGTGCGGCCGAGCTCGGCGGCTGCAGGAGCGAGCTGACCGAGACGCGCAAGCGCGTCCGGCGCAAGATCCGCGAGCTCGATGCCCGCGCCGATGGCAGCTTTCCCCCGCCGGACGCCGCCGGCCAGCTGTCGGGATCGGCAGAGCCCGGCCGGTGAACGGGGACCCGGCGCGGCCTTCGTGGTCGTGTGCGCGTTCTTCGCCGTGATGCTCGCGGCCGCCACGCGGGCATACCCTCAGGCGATCCTGTGAGCGGAAGGAGGCCGATGAGATGACGATCACCGAGGTCAAGCCGAGTCCCGAGGGCGTGCCGGGCGCCGTCACCGAACCCCTCCGCACTGCGCGGCCGAAGAGCTCACATTCGCCGGCGCCGGGGGCGATCGCGATCAACGGCTACCTCGTCCGGCCCGCCGACCCCGGGACGCTGCCCGGCGATCGTCGTGATCCACGAGGCCGGCGGCCTGAACGACCACATCCGCGACGTCACCAACCGCTTCGCCAACCTCGGCTACGTGGCGCTCGGCGTCGACCTCTACACCCGCGAAGGCGGGCCCGCCGCCGATGGACGACATGCAGGCGCTGATGGCCCGCCTGTTCGCGATGTCCGACGCGACCGTGCTCGGCGACCTCGAGGGCGCCGCCGAGCTTCCTGCGCGCGCGCGATGACGTGAGCGGCAAGGTCGGCTGCATCGGCTTCTGCATGGGCGGGCGCTACACGCTCCTGTTCGCCTGCTCCAGCGACCGCCTCGACGCG
Organism: uncultured Solirubrobacteraceae bacterium; assembly: GCA_963743505.1. Classification (GTDB taxonomy): domain Bacteria; phylum Actinomycetota; class Thermoleophilia; order Solirubrobacterales; family Solirubrobacteraceae; genus Palsa-744. The sequence continues at coordinate 746,144 of CAVUPZ010000001.1, forward strand.
GCCGTCGACTGCTGGGGCGGGTTCATCGACCGCGCCACGCCCGACCTGCGCAGCACGCCCGAGCGCCCGATCCCGCCGCTCGAGCTCGCCGAGCGCCTGCATTGCCCGCTGCTGGCCGCGGTCGGCGCCGAGGACCACAACCCCTCCCCCGCGCTCGGCGAGCAGCTGCGCGAGCGGGCAGCGGTCGAGCGGGCAGGAGGTCAAGCTCGACGTCTACGACGGCGCCGGGCACGCGTTCTTCGCCGACTACCGTCCCACGTACCGCCCGGCGCCCGCGGCCGAGCTGTGGCAGCGGATCGTCCCGTTCCTCGCACGCCACCTCCGCGACGCCTGAACCGGCCGCGCGGCGCCGCCCACGGCGTCGGGTTTCCGGCGAAGCCGCGACGACGTTCATATAGTGCGCGGGGCGAGCGCAAGCGAGAAAGGAGGCCGTCGTGGAGCGCAAGTGGTGGACGTTGATCGCCGTCTCGGTGGCGATCTTCATGCTGCTGCTGGACATCACGGTCGTCAACGTCGCGCTGCCCGACATCCAGCGCTCGCTGCACTCCGAGCTTCCGGACCTGCAGTGGGTCGTCAACGCCTACTCGCTCACGCTCGCCGCGTTCCTGCTGACCGCGGGCTCGATCGCGGACCTGGTCGGCCGCAGGCGCGTGTTCGTCATCGGCCTGGTCGTCTTCACGCTCTCCTCGGCCGTCTGCGGCCTGTCCACGAGCCCGCTGATGCTGAACCTCGCGCGCGCCGTCCAGGGCACCGGCGGGGCGATGATGTTCGCCACCTCGCTGGCGCTGATCGCGCAGGCGTTCCACGGGCAAGGAGCGGGGCACCGCGTTCGGCGTGTTCGGCGCGGTCATCGGGGCGGCCGTCGCGGTCGGGCCCGGTGCTCGGCGGCCTGATCACCTCGGGCATCGGCTGGGAATGGATCTTCTTCGTCAACGTCCCGATCGGCGTCGCTCGCGGTGTTCCTGACGCTCACCCAGGTCGGGGAGTCGCGCGACCCGGACGGCGACCGGGGTCGACTGGCGCGGCCTGGTGACCTTCTCCGGCTCGCTGTTCCTGCTCGTGTTCGCGCTCGTCCAGGGCAACGAAAAGGGCTGGGGCTCGACGCGAGATCGTCTCCTGCCTGGTCGGCTCGGCCGTCCTGATCGTCCTGTTCGTGATCGTCGAGCGGCGCCAGCGCCGCCCGATGCTCGACCTCTCGCTGTTCCGCCGGCCCGCCTTCGCCGGCGCGAGCATCGTCGCGTTCACGCTGTCCGCGTCGATCTTCGCGATGTTCCTCTACCTGACCCTCTACATCCAGGACGTGCTCGGCTACAGCCCGCTGCAGGCCGGCCTGCGCTTCCTGCCCGTCACGCTGCTGTCGTTCGTCGTCGCGCCGATCGCCGGCCGGCTGAGCGTGCGCGTGCCCGTGCGGCTGCTGCTCGGCTCCGGGCTGCTGCTCGTCGGCGCCGGGCTGCTGACGATGACCGCCGTCGACGCCAGCTCGGGCTGGACGGTGCTGATCCCGGGCTTCGTGCTGGCCGGCGCGGGCGTCGGCATGGTCAACCCGCCGCTGGCCTCGACCGCCATCGGCGTCGTGCACGTACGCGCGCAGCGGGATGGCCTCGGGCATCAACACACCTTCCGCCAGGTCGGGATCGCCACCGGGATCGCCGGCCTGGGCGCGGTGTTCCAGCACGAGCGTGACCCACAAGACCACCGCGGCCCTCGCATCGACGCCGGCGGGCCGCCACGTCCTGGCAGCGCCCACGGGCCAGCTCTCGGGCGCCGCTCGTCTCGGGCGAAGTGCCGCCGATCGCCGGCGCACCTGCCCCGGGCCGCCGGACGGCGCTCGAGCACGCCTACCGCGTCGGCTTCACCGACGCGTTCACGACGCATCCTCGTGATCGCGGCGATCATCGCGCGCGATCGGGGCCGTGCTCGCTTTCGTGCTCGTGCGCGGCCGCGACTTCGTCACCTCGCCGCGGAGCGCGGCCGCCGAGGCAGCCGGAGCGCGTCACCGGCGAGGCCGCCAGCGCGTCTGAGCGGCGCTCGATAACCCCGGCATGACAGCACCGGCAGGCGCGGGTAACGCGGATAGGCTGGGTCGTCGCGCGAGCGCAGGCACAGCGAGAAGCATCGATCCGCGCGTGTTGCGGACCTCGCGGCTGATGCAGGCAGCTCGCGCACAGCCCGATCTCGGGTCGGCCGCGACGCGGCTGCTGCTCGGGCGCTGCTGACATGTCCGCAGCTTAGGTCCACCGGGCCGCCGGGGCCGCGGCGTGCCGTCCCCCTGCGAATAATCGTTGACATACAACTATGACCACCTTCTTTCGACTACTCGGATTCCTGCGCCCCTACAAGCGGGGCCTGCATCACTCCTGGGGCCTGGCCGAGCCTCGCGATGGTGATGACGGTCGCGCTGCCGCGCTGACGGGACGCGCGGTCGAGGCGATCCGCAAGGGCGCCCTCACGCCGAACGCAACGAGCTGGCGCTGCGCGACCACGAGCGCCACACGCTGGTCGTGCTCGCGCTCGCGCTCCTCGGGGCCGTGCTGCTGCGCTGGGGCTCTCACGTACATGGCGGCGGATGGTCGCCGGGCGCGTCTCGCTCGGCGTCGAGTACGACCTGCGCAAGCTGCTCTACGGCCACCTGCAGCAGCCTCGAGCTCGGCTTCTTCGACCACCAGCAGACCGGCCAGCTGATGTCGCGCGCGACGGTCGACCTGCAGGCCGTGCGCTTCTTCCTCGGCTACGGCCTCGTGTTCATCCTGCAGTCGATCCTCACGATCGTGCTCGCGGGCGTGGTGATGATCGCGACCAACCCGGGCCTCGGGCTGATCGCGCTCGCGCCCGTGCCGTTCGTGGTGCTGATCTCCTACCGCTACGGCCGCCGCGCGCGCCCGGCGATCCAGGAGACCCAGCAGCGCATCGCCGAGCTGACCGCGGACGCCGAGGAGAACATCTCCGGGGTGCGCGTCGTCAAGGCGTTCGCCCGCGAGCCCCGCCAGCTGACCGCGCTTTCAGCACAGCGTCGGGCGCGTGTTCAGCCAGGCGATGGTCGCGACCCGCCTGGAAGCGAAGCTACAACCCGATGATCGGCTTCCTGCCCCAGCTCGGCCTCGCGGCCGTGCTGCTGATCGGCGGCGAGGCAGTGATCCACGCCCACCTGACGCTCGGCCAGTTCACCGCGTTCTACCTGTACCTGAACATGCTGATCACGCCGATGCGCTCGCTCGGCGTGACGCTCAACCTCGCCCAGCGCGCGACCGCCTCCGGGCGCGCGCATCTTCCAGGTGCTCGACCGCGACGCCGCGGCTGACCGTCCCGCCCGACGCCCCGCCGCTGCCGCCCGGCAACGGGCACGTGCAGCTGCGCGACGTGACCCTCCGCTACGACGACGTCGACGACTGCGGAGCCGCCTACTCGCACGCTCGCGAGCTCCAGCCCGATCCCTCCGCCGAAGGCGCCGTCGAGGCGGTAGCGAGAATCGCCATCGAGCCGGCCAGGCCGCCCCGAGCCGCGCACCGTGCTGCAGCGACGTCGACCTCGACGTGCCCGCCGGGCGCACGGTCGCGCTCGTCGGCGCCACCGGCTCGGGCAAGACCAGCCTCGTCTCGCTGATCTCGCGCCTGTACGACGTCAGCGCCGGGCGCGGTGCTGCTCGACGGCGCCGACGTGCGCGAGGTCGACCTGCGCTCGCTGCGCCAGGCCGTCGCGGTCGTCAGCGACGACCCCTTCCTGTTCTCGGCGAGCGTCGCCGAGAACATCGCCTACGCGCGCCCGGAGCGACCGCGCGAGGAGATCGAACAGGCCGCCCGGCGCGCGCAGGCGCACGAGTTCATCGCGCGCCTGCCCGAGGGCTACGACACGCGCGTCGGCGAGCGCGGCCTGACGCTCTCCGGCGGCCAGCGCCAGCGCCTGGCGATCGCCCGGGCGCTGCTCGCCGACCCGCGCGTGCTGATCCTCGACGACGCCACCTCGTCGGTCGACGCCTCGACCGAGCGGCAGATCAAGCTCGCGCTCGACGAGGCGATGGCCGGGCGGACCACGTTCATCATCGCCCACCGCCTCTCGACGATCGCGCTGGCGGATGAGATCGTCGTGCTCGACCACGGCCGGATCGTCGCCCGACGGCGATCACGACGGAGCTGCTCGAGGCCTCCGAGCTGTACCGCGAGATCGTCGAAAAGGGCCTCCCCGAGCAGGTCTTCCTGACCCGGGAGCTGGCGCGCGAGGGGACGCGAGTGTGACGCCCGGCGGCTATCGAGCGGCGGCGGACGCGGCGGCGGCTCACGCGCTACGGGCGCGCGGGGCCTGGCCCTGGCATGATGCGGGGCGGGGCGCAGTGGGACGGCGAGCGCGCCAGCAGGGGCAGCCGCGGGCGCAACCTGCGCGGCCTGCTCGAGCTGCTGCGGCCCTACCGCCTGCGCGTGCGCGGCGATGCTGACCGCGCTCGTGCTCGGCACGGCCGCCGTCGCTGGCGCCCGCCGCTGCTGGCGAAGGTCGCGATCGACCAGGGCATCGAACGGCCACGACACGCGCACGCTCGTGCTCGTCGGTGGTCGCGTTCCTCGTGGCTCGGCGCTGCTCGTGTGGGCTGATGACCTACGCGCAGACCTACCTCGTCGGCTGGGTCGGCCAGCGCGCGCTCGCGGACCTGCGCATCCGCATCTTCACCCACCTGCAGCGCCAGCCGATCGGCTTCTACGAGAGCCGCCCGGCGGGGGTGCTGATCTCGCGCATGACCAACGACGTCGAGGCGCTGGAAAGCCTCGTCACGGACTCGGTGGTGACGCTGTTCCAGGCCGGCCTGACGCTGATCGGGGCCGTCGCGGTGCTGCTGTACCTCGACGTGAAGCTGGCGCTGCTGACGTTCTGCGTCGTCCCGTTCGTGGCCGGCGGCTCAGCATCTGGTTCCGGCTCGATCTCGGCCGGCGCGTTCCGGCGCACGCGGGAGACGATCGGCGCGATCACCGCCTACCTGCAGGAGACCCTGTCGGGCATCCGCGTCGTGCGCAGCTTCGGCCAGGAGCCCCTCCACGAGGCGCGGTTCGCCGAGCTCAACGAGGAGAACCTGCGACGCGAACATGGTCACCGTGCGGCTCAACGCCGCCTACTTCCCGGCGGTGGAAATGCTCTCCGGCGTGGCGCTCGCGCTGATCGTCCTCTACGGCGGCTAGCAGGCGATCGAAGGCCACATCACCGCGGGCACCGTCGTCGCGTTCGTGGCGACGCTGTCGTTCCTGTTCGAACCGATCCAGCAGCTCTCCCAGCTCTACACCACCTACCAGTCGGGGATGGCGGCGCTGGAGAAGATCTTCCAGCTGCTCGACGTCGAACCCGACCTCGACGGATCGTCCCGGCGCGGTCGGCGCTCGCCCGCATCCGCGGCGAGGTCCGCTTCGAGGACGTCTCGTTCGCCTACCCCGGCGCGCCAGGCGGCGGCTGCCACGCACCGGATGGCCGAGAGGACCGCCGACGCGCCCGAGGTGCGGCGCTCGAGCACATCGACCTGCACGAGTCCCGCCCGGGCAGACGTCGCGCTCGTGGGCGCCACCGGGGCGGGCAAGTCGACGATGGCCAAGCTCGTCGCGCGCTTCTACGACCCCACCGACGGGCGGGTGCTCGTCGACGGGCACGACCTGCGCGAGGTCTCGAGCGACTCGCTGCGCTCGCAGATGGGGATCGTGCCGCAGGAGGCGTTCCTGTTCTCCGGCACGATCGGCGAGAACATCGCCTTCGGCCGCCCCGACGCCGACGACGAGCAGGTCCGCGCCGCCGCGGCGGCGGTCGGCGCGGACGAGTTCATCTCCGAGCTCGACCGACGGCTACGACACCGAGGTCGGCGAGCGCGGCGCCCAGCTGTCAGCCGGCCAGCGCCAGCTGATCGCGTTCGCCCGCGCGCTGATCGCCGACCCGCGCATCCTGATCCTCGACGAGGCGACCTCCAACGTCGACCTGCACACCGAGGGCCGGATCGAGGACGGCCTGCGCACGCCTGCTCGCGCGGCCGCACCTCGATCGTGATCGCCCACCGCCTCTCCACGATCCGCCAGGCCGGGCGCATCGTCGTGCTCGAACACGGCCGCATCGTCGAGCAGGGCACCCACGACGAGCTGATCGCCGCCGAGGGGCGCTACTACGAGCTGTACCGCGACTGGGCGGCACAGACCGCGATCTGAGCCCCCGGGGTGATGCGGGCGCCCGTCGCTTCAGCGATCTGAGCCGGTGCCGACGGCGGCCGAGACGCGGTCGATCTCGAACCAGATGCAGGCCCCCTCGTCGGTGACCTCGAGATCCCAGCGGTCGGCGACCTGGTCGAGCACGAGCGGGCCGTAGGAGCCACCCTCCCACCGTGCCTCGGCCAGCGCGGCGGCGACGGCGCGCACCTCGACGCGGACGACGTCGACCGGCATCCACACCCGCAGCTCGACGTCCGCCCCGGGGCACAGCTCCACCGCCCGGGTCACGAGCTCGCTGCTCAACAGCACGGCCGCGTCGCGCAGGTCGGGCGACGGTCGATCGACCTGGGCGACATGGTGTCGGGCGGCACGGGGCGCATACGGGTCCAGCTCGAGCACAACAGCCAGGTCCGGATGACCAGGATCGCATGGCATGGCTTAGGGCTGCCCGCGTTCGCCCACCGCCAACCGTCCGATCCCACCAAAGGCGCCCGGAGTGCCCGCTGTCCGCGAGCGAGCGGACATCTGCGGCGGTCGCAGTGATCCGGACTGCGGACCCGTGCGTAGCGACTACACGCACCAGAACCCCCGGTGCGCGGCGGCCAGGGCCTCAGCGGGGGACGCATCGGCCCTGGCCGCCTTCATCACGGGCCCTGGGCGGCTGCGAGGCTACGCCGGGCATCAAGTGCTCTTGGCGCGGATGTCCGTGAGCGCGCGTCGCATGAGCTTGACCGCGTTGTAGCCCACGATGAGAGCGATCCCGAGGGCGACTGTCGAGTCCAGCCAGTATGTGCTGTCGCTCAGCAGGATGATCGCACCGCTGATCGCAACGCCTGCCGCGGCGGCCGCGTCGGCGAGCGTGTCGAGCATCACTGACTGCATGCTCAGGTCGTCCTCGACGTCTCCGAGGATCAGCGCACAGGCGACCATAGCGGCGGCCGCGATCACGCTTACGACGATGACGGGGGGCGCGTCGATGGATGGTGTCCCGCTGACGAGCCGGTGTGTCGCCCCGACTGCCACGGCGAGGGTGACGACGAGCAGTAGCCCTGCGTTTGCGAGCGCCGCGAGCGAGATCGCCCTGCTCCGTCCGGGTGCGCGTCGGCTGACTCGCTGCGCGATGAGCGCGAGTCCTGCCCCGAGGGCATCCCCGAGATAGTCGGCTCCGGAAGCCAGGACGCCCAGCGAGTGCGTCAGGAGCCCGACGACCAGGAGCGCGACGACCATGGCGAGGTTGATCGCCAATACGAGCGCGAGCCGCGCGTCCTTTGTCACCGGCGCAGCGTATGCAGCTCCCCGGCCTGTGCCGCCCGCGGTCGGACCAGCACGCTCTCCCGACACGATTGGATCCTGGCCCAACGCCGCCCCCAGAACGCGAAACGCCCCATGAACACGGGGCGCAGCACTACTCCGGGACAGGGACTCGAACCCCAAATTCGACATCCAGAGTGTCGCGTGTTGCCAATTACACCATCCCGGACCGAGGGGCCAAGGATAGTCGACCGAGCAGCTGCTCAAAGTGGCCGGACCGCTTCCGGCCGGGCTCAGAAAGCCGCCGGATGCCCGTTCGGCGCGAAGAACGCGGTGATCGCCTCCTCGAGGCCCGGGTCGAGCACCAGCAGGACCTCGTCGCCCTCTTCGATCACGGTGTCCGCCTTCGGCACGAAGCCCGATCCCCCGCGCAGCACCGAGATGATCAGGCTGCCCTCGGGCAGGGCGATGTCGGCGACCCGCTCGCCCACCACGGGCGCGTCGGCGGACTGACCTCGAGCTCGATGATCTCCAGGCGCTCCTCTTCCAGCGCGAGCAGGTGGACGAGGCCGTAGCGGGGCACCTCGTGCTCGATCAGGCGCAGGATCAGGTCGGTGGCCGAGACGGCGGGCTGGATCCCCAGCAGCCGGAAGTGGTCGTGGTTGCGGGGGTTGTTGACCCGGGCGATGATCCGGTCGCACAGGTACTTCTCCTTGGCCACCTGGCAGACGAGCATGTTGTCCTCGTCGTCGCCGGTGACCGCGATCACGAGGTCGGCCCGCTGGATCCCGGCCCGCTCGAGCACCCACAGCTCGGTCGCGTCGCCGTACTGGACGGCGTGCTCGAACTCCTCCTCGATCGCCAGGTAGCGGGGCGCGAGGACTCGATCAGCGTGACCTCGTGGCCCTTGGCGATCAGCTCCCGCGCGAGGTTGCGCCCGACCTTGCCGGCGCCGACGATGATCGCGTACATCGGGCTAGGCCGGCTCTGGCTGCGAGCGCGCTCTCGAACATCTCGATCGCGTGCTTGGTCGGGGAGATCGTGTGCAGGCCCTGCTCGCCGTACCAGTCTGGCCCGCGCGGGGTCCATCACCCGCACGATCACCTTCTCCACGCCGAAGCGCTTCTGGGCGATCTGGGCGATGATCAGGTTCGTGTTGTCGCCGGCGGTCGAGGCGATGAACACGTCGGCGCGCTCGATCCCGGCCTGGATCAGGGCGTCGGTCTCCAGCGCCGTGCCGACCGTGAACTGGCCCCTGGCGTCCTCCCAGGTCCGCTCTGGCCGGCGTCCAGGCGCTCGTGCGAGAGCGGGTCCTCGTCGAGCACCGACACTTCGTGGCCGGCCGCGAGCGCCGACTTGGCCACGGCCGAGCCCGACGCGCCCGGCGCCGACGATCAGGACGAACATGGGCCGGCGATTTCGCTCACACCGGGCAGGTTAGACGATGGAGGCGCCGTCCTGACGCGCCCGCCGCGCCTGCTCGACGGGCGCGTCGCGGGCCGCCGGCGCGGTGACGATCACCCGACAGTCGGCCTTGCTCACGACGTACTTGGTGACGTCGCCGACGAAGTCCTCGCAGCGGCCCGCCCCGGCCTCCGAGGACGCGCGCCGCCGCGGATCGAGCGAGGGCTCCTCGGCGCCGAGCACGATCGCCTCGACCCCCCGGCGGCGCGCCTCGTCGACGATCGCGTAGCCCGCGCGGCGGGTGCGCACGGTGGCGGTGGCGACCTGGACCCCCGTGTACTCCTCCCCCACCGCCTTGGCCCGCGCGAGCGCCTGGCGGGCGTGCTTGATCTGCGCCTCGGGCAGCCGCGCGTCCAGCGGCAGGGACATCGGGATCACGAACATCCACACCGCCTCGATCGTGGCGGTGTCGATCGCGGCCTCGTCGGTCGGCTCGCCCGCGACGAGCAGCGCGGCGGTCTGCACGATGTCGTCGTCGAGGTCGGTGCCGAACAGGGGCACGAGGATCGAGCCGTAGTCGCGCTCCGGCGGCGGTTCGGCGCGCAGGACCTCGGGGACACCGTCACCCGCCGCAGCAGCGAGGTCTCGTCGGCGCGGCGGTAGACGACGTACAGCAGCGAGCCCGACCGCCATCCAGCCGAGCCCGACGTAGCGCGCGGGTTCGTGCACGACCATCACGGCCACCAAGCCGGCGGCCGAGGCGAGCGCCCCGAAGACCGCCGGCAGCGGCAGCTCGCCCCCGCGCATGCGCGACGACAGCGGCACCCTGTAGGGGCGGTCGCGGTCGGGCTCGGTGTAGCGCAGCCGGCAGATCGACAGGTGGGCGATCGTGAACGCGAGCATCGCCCCGAAGGCGTAGATCCCGACCAGGAAGTCGAGGTTCTCCGGGCGCGGCCAGACCGGCGGCGATCAGCGCCCGCGAGCATGATCAGCACGTACGGGGTCGAGCGCTCGCGGGTGCAGCCGCCCGAGACCGCTCGGGATCTGGCGGTTGGTCGACAGCGAGTACGCCAGCCGCGAGAGGCCGAGCATCGCCGAGTTGGCGGCCGCGACGAGCGTCACCGCCGCGAGCGCCCCCGACGAGGTAGCCAGCGTCTGGCCAGCCAGTGGGGGTGCACGCTGCTCGACGATCCCGATCACCGGGGCGTTCAGGTAGCGCGTGGCCAGCTCGGTGTGGCCGTCGTGCACCGGCAGCGCCGTCACGGCCACGAGCGCGATGCCCACATACACGAACACGACCGTGGCGGTGCCGCTCCCGACCATCGGCGCTTCAAGCCCGCCCGGCTGATCCGCACCTCGCCGGCCAGGCCCGGCGCGGACTCGAGGCTCGTGAACGCGATCGCGGCGACCGTGAGCGCGAACACGAGCTTCGACCACGTCGGCGCGCTGCCGAGGTGGATCGGCTCGAGCAGCGTGTGCGGGTCGAAGAACAGCGACCAGCCCGAGCACGACGATGAACAGCCTGCAGCGCCAGGTCGCCGACCACCAGCATCCCGATCGCGCCGCGCGCGGCGCCAGCCGAAGCCGCGGATGTTGCCGAGCACGACCAGGCGATGAACGCCGAGCGACAGCGCGAGCGCCTCGTCCGAGTTGCCCAGCGGGCTCCAGAACACGCGCAGGTACTGGGTCGCCGAGTAGGCCGTGACGGCGATCAGGATCACGTAGTCGAGCAGGATCGCCCAGCCGGCGACGAAGCTGACGAGCTCGTTGAAGGCGTAGCGGGCGAACACCGTCGAGCCGCCGCGATCCTGGTGCAGCGAGGCGCCCTCGACGTAGGTCATCGCCGTCAGCGCGAACAGCAGCGCCGCGAGCAGGAACACGACCGGCGTCAGCCCGAGCGCGTGCCCGGCGATCACCCCGAGCGAGAAGTAGATCGCGCTGCGCCAGCGAGGAGTAGACGATCGTGAACAGGATCGGCGAGCCGATGCTCCGCCTCGACGATCACCCGCGAGCGCGACCGCGAGTTCGGCGGCTGCCGCTGTCGCCCGCGCCATGACGAGCGGTGCCGCCGACGAGCGCCGTCGTCCGGCGGTCCCTCGCTCATACCCCCCGCCCCCGCCGGAGCGTCCACGTAGGTGCGCCCCACGCCGGCGGCGATGAACAGCACGCCGAGCAGCAGCCGCGGCGAGACGACGCGCGCCCGCGCCGACCGCCTGCACGATCAGCGCCGACGCCGATCGCGACCATCAGCAACGACAGCACGAACGTGCTCATGCGGTGCGCCTGTCGGCCTGTCATCTCGATCCTGAGCTTAGGTGCTCGGCGAGCGACGCGAGGCGGGCGTCGGGCAGCCGATGCGGCCCTCGCCGCCCGCTGCGCTGCTCCTCAGGTGATCAGCGGGATGATCAGGATCGCGACGATGTTGGCGACCTTGATCATCGGGTTGATCGCCGGGCCGGCCGTGTCCTTGAACGGATCGCCGACCGTGTCGCCGGTGACCGAGGCGGCGTGGGCCTCGGAGCCCTTGCCGCCGAACGCGCCGTCCTCGATCAGCTTCTTCGCGTTGTCCCACGCGCCGCCGCCGGCGGTCATCAGCACGGCGAAGAAGAAGCCGACGACGATCACGCCGATCAGCAGGCCGCCGAGCGCCTGCTGGTCGATCAGCCCGACGATCAGCGTCAGCACGATCGGCAGCAGCGACGGCAGGATCATCTCGCGCTGGGCGGTCCTCGTGACGATGTCCACGCAGCGTCGCGTAGTCGGGCTCTTCGGTGCCCTCCATGATCCCGGGGTGCTCGCGGAACTGGCGGCGCACCTCCTCGACGACCGCGCCGCCGGCGCGCCCGACGGCCTCGATCGAGAGCGAGGCGAACAGGCACACCATCAGCCCGCCGAGCAGCAGCCCGATCAGCACGGGCGGTTCGTTGATGCCGAACGAGATCGCATGGCGTGAGCTTGTTTTCGAGTTCTTTCTGGAAGCCGGCGAACAGCACGACCGCCGCGAGCACCGCCGAGCCGATCGCGTAGCCCTTCGTGACGGCCTTCGTCGTGTTGCCGACCGCGTCGAGCCGGTCGGTGACCTTGCGCACCTCCTCGGGCAGGTCGGCCATCTCGGCGATCCCGCCCGCGTTGTCGGTGATCGGGCCGAACGCGTCGAGCGCGACGATCAGCCCCGTCAGCGACAGCAGCCCCATCGCCGCGACGCCGATGCCGTAGATGCCGGTGACGCCGCCGCCGGCGAGCTTCCAGGAGCCGAGGATGCCGAGCACGATCACGAGCGCCGGCAGCGCCGTCGCCTGCAGGCCGGAGGCGAAGCCCTGGATGATGTTCGTCGCGTGGCCGGTGATCGACGCTTTCGCCGTCTTCTTGACCGGCGAGAAGCGGGTCGAGGTGTAGTATTCGGTCAGTCCGAACAGCAGCGCCGTGACGGCGATGCCGATCAGCGAGCAGAGGTAGAACTTCCACCAGCTCGGCGTGTTGACCGAGCTGCCGACCACCGAAGGTGAGGTTGCGCATCAGCCAGTAGGTGACGGGGCGAACGCCGCCGCGGCGAGCACGCCGGAGACGACCAGCCCCTGTAGCAGCGCGCGCTCGACGTTGCCCGGTCGTCGTGCGCACCGCGAACGTGCCGATGATCGAGGCGATGATCGCCACGCCGCCGATCACCAGCGGGTACAGCGCCACGCGTGTGGACTCGTGGAAGGTGAGCACGCCGAGCAGCATCACCGCGACGCCGTCACGGCGTAGGTCTCGAACAGGTCCGCCGCCATGCCGGCGCAGTCGCCCACGTTGTCGCCCACGTTGTCGGCGATCGTCGCCGGGTTGCGCGGGTCGTCCTCGGGGATGCCCGCCTCGACCTTGCCGACGAGGTCCGCGCCGACGTCGGCGGCCTTCGTGAAGATGCCGCCGCCGAGTCGGGCGAAGACCGAGATCAGCGAGCCTCCGAAGCCGAGGCCGATGAGCGCGTCGACGGCCGTCTTGGGGCTGTCGTTGAAGATCGCGGTCAGCGCGCCGTAGTAGCCGGCGACGCCGATCAGCGCGAGCCCGACGACGAGCATGCCCGGTGATCGCGCCACCGCGGAAGGCGACCCTCAGCGCCGGGTGACACGCCGCCCCGCGCGGCCTCCGCGACGCGCGCGTTCGAGCGCACCGACACGTTCATGCCGATGTAGCCGGCCGACCCGGACAGCAGCCCGCCGATCGCGAACCCGCACGCCACGGCGATGTTCTGGATGAAGATCAGCGCGACGAACAGCACGACGCCGACGACGGCGATCGTCGTGTACTGGCGGTTCAGGTAGGCGCGCGCGCCCTCCTGGACGGCCAGCGAGATGCTCTGCATGCGCTCGTTGCCCGGCGAGAGCGCGAGCAGGGATCGCGTGCGGTCAGCAGGCCGTAGACCACCGCACAGGCGGCGCAAACGAGGGCGACGACGACCCCATGGTTCGTCAGAAAGCTGCTCAACAGAAATCCTCCGCGGTCTGATTGGCGTGCCGCGCGAGGACGTATCGCGCGCACGTTTGACGTCCGGGTCGCTCAGGCGCGAGCCTCATCCGGCGCAAACGCGGGCGCAGTCTATCGTGCCGGCACCCGGAAGCGGCCGCCGGAGGCTCAGCGGCCGGGCACCCACAGCCGGCCGCTGGCCTCGGCCGGCCCGGGTCCGCCCTGCTCGCCATCCGACCCGGCCGGGGCGCCGGAGCTGCCCGCGGACTCGCCCTCGGGACGCCCGGCCGTGCCGGGCGCCGGGGCCCCCGCGCCGGCGCCGGCGCCCGTCGCGCCGCTCGCCTGCGGCCGCCGCGTAGGCCATCTGCAGCTGTGCAGGCGCGTCGCGCAGCGGCCGCAGCTCCTGCGGGATGCCGCCGCTCGAGGATGCCCAGCAGCGCGCGCGCGCCGTCGATCGCGTCGCGCACCTGCTCGAGGTCCGTCTCGCTCGGCGCCGCGGCGCCCTCGGCCGGCGCTCCTGCGGCGAGGACGGCGCGAGCTCAGCCGGGCCGCCGAGGTTCAGCAGCGACACGGTCGTCTGGGCGATCATGTCCGCCGCCGCGATGCGGCTCAGCTCCGCCTCGTAGGCCGCGCGCAGCTCCTCCTCGCTGGGCGCCTGCGGTCCGCCGGGCCCGCCGGGCTCCCGGACCCCCGGGGCCCTCGGGGCCGGCGGGACCTGCCCGGGCTGGGAGTGCGCGCTCACACCGTCACCTCCTCTGAGTAGGTCTGTCTGCGTCTCCGCGACGGACGCCGCGAAGACCTCCTCGCGGCTGGCGCCGGCCTCGATCAGCGGCGCTGGCGCTGGGCGCCGTTGCGCTCCGGGAAACTCGGCTCGATGCCGAGCTCGGCGCGCACCGGCGCCGTCCACGCGGCCAGCCGCTCGATCGCGGCCCGCGGCCGGGTACTCCTCGCGCGCGCTCCAGGTCGATCAGCCGTGCCGTCGAGGCCGTAGCGGATCGCCCGCCACATGTTCTCCTCGATCAGCCGCGGCGCCGGGTCGGCGAAGGGGACGCCCTCGTCGACGTCGCGCGCCGCCTGGGCGACGCACGCCACCATCAGCGCCGCGAGCGCGTCGGACTCCTGCGCGGTGGCCTGGGCGTCGCAGATCCGCACCTCGACCGTGCCGAAGCTGAAGTGCGGCCGCACCGACCACCACACCTGCGTGAACTCGACGATCGAGCGGGTCTCGATCAGGAAGCTCGATGTAGTCGCGGTAGGCATCGCCAGCCGCCGAACGCGTCGGGCACGCCGCAGCGCGGGAAGCTCTTCGTGAAGCTCTGCGTCCGCGCCGAGTGCAGGCCGCGTGTCGCGCCCGTCGAGGTACGGCGAGTTGGCGGAGATCGCCAGCAGCAGCGGCAGCACCGGGCGCAGCCGGTCGCACGACGCGGACCGCGCGGTCGATGTCGCGCACGCCGACGTGCACGTGCAGGCTGAAGGTGTTGTTGCGCCAGGCCACGTACTTCAGGCCCTCCGTCGACGCGGCGGTAGTGCTCGGTGTCGATGATCGGCTGCTCGCGGTAGTCGGCCCACGGGTGCGTCCCGGTCGCGCCGAGCGCCGCGCCGCGACCCGCCGCGAGCGCGAACAGGCGCCGGCGGCGCTCGCGCTGGCGGGCGAGCGCGTCGTGCAGGTCGGCGCCGACCCCGGAGATGATCTCGATCTCCGAGGAGATCAGCTCGCCGGTGACGCCTCCGACAGGATCGGGTCGCTCGGCCGCGGCGTCGCGCAGCTCCTCGAAGCGGGGCAGTCAGTTCGAGCGTGTCCGGGTCGAGGATCGAGAACTCCTCCTCGAGCCCGACGGTGAGGTCACGCGCGGCGGCGAATATCTCCTCAGCTCGGTCTAGGTCGAGGCTGTTCATCGCTTGCTGGCAGGGGGACGGTTGTGCTGTGCGCGGCCGGACCCCGGTACACCAGTGTGACAACGTCACGGCCGGGGCCGGGGCCCTCAGGTCAGGTAGAAGTACAGCGCGTAGAGCAGGTCGACGGCGGGGCTGGAGGTGTGGACGGTCACCTCCGGCGGCACGTCCAGCAGCGACTCGGAGTAGTTGAAGATGATCTTCACGCCGGCCTCGACGAGCTCGTCGGCGAGTCCCTGGGCGGCCGTCGTGGGCACCGCGAGCACGCCCACGACGATGTCCTCGTCCTCCACGACCTGGCGCAGCTCGCCGATGTGGCGGACGGCCTGGGTGCCGACGCGGGTGCCGACCTTGTCCGCGGTCGACGTCGAAGATCGCCACCACGCGGAAGCCGTGGTCGGCGAAGATGTCCGAGGAGGCGATCGCCTTGCCGAGGTGGCCCGCGCCGAGCAGGGCGAT
The DNA here is from genome assembly GCA_963743505.1 of uncultured Solirubrobacteraceae bacterium. Classification (GTDB taxonomy): domain Bacteria; phylum Actinomycetota; class Thermoleophilia; order Solirubrobacterales; family Solirubrobacteraceae; genus Palsa-744. The sequence continues at coordinate 761,755 of CAVUPZ010000001.1, forward strand.
GTTGTGCTGGCCGGCCGTGCGCAGGATCTTGCGGATCTGCGAGACGAGCGCCTCGACGTTGTAGCCGACGCCGCGCTTGCCGAACTTGCCGAAGCCGGAGAGGTCGCGGCGGATCTGGGTCGAGTTGACGTGCGTGTAGTCGGAGAGCTCCTGCGAGGAGATCGTCTCCTTGCCCATCTTCTTGGCCTGCGTGAGCACCTGCAGGTAGCGCGACAGCCGCGCCGCGACGCCCAGCGACAGCCGCTCCGCGCCGGCGGGGGCCCCCGCATGGGCCTGCATCGGCGCCCCGGGTCGGATTCTCCGAAGCTCATCGGCGTGACTCTAGACGCTCGCGCAGGAGCGGCTCATCGACGAAGTATTCGCACAGCTCCTCGCCGTCGAGCACGACCACCGGGATGCGCTCGAAGTAGGCACGCTGCAGCGGCTCGTCGGCCGTCGATGTCGAGCTCGTGCAGGTCGAACCCGAGCTCCTCGCTGCAGCCCCTCGCAGGCGCGTCACCGCCTCCACGCACAGATGGCAGTCGGGCCGTGAGTACACGGTCACGCTGCTCACGCGCGGCCGTTCCCCGGTCGCGTAGGCGTCGAGGCCGAGGTAGTCCGGATATGGCAGCTGGCTCGGCGAAGCGCGCGGCGCTCGCGATCATCGCGGCGTTGTCCGTGCACAGCTCGCGCGGCGGCACGTGGACCTCCGCACCGAGCGCGCGCAGGCGGCCGCGCAGCTCGCCGTTGGCGGCCACGCCGCCGCCCACCGCCAGGCGGTCGAGCCCGTCTGCTCGAGCGCCGCGCTCGTCGCGCTCGAGCAGGCTCTCGACGATCGCCGCCTGGTAGGAGGCGGCCAGGTCGGCGCCTGCTTCCCGCGCCTCCTCCTCGGACAGCTCGCGGAGCCTGTACAGCAGCGCCGTCTTCAGGCCCGCGAAGGAGAAGTCGAGCCCTGCGGCGAACGCCTGCCGGCCGGGCCCCCGACCTCCGCGCCCGCGCTCGGCGGCGCGAGCCGGGAAAGGCGAACGCCTGCGGGTCGCCGCCCGCGGCAAGCCGCTCGAGCGCGGCCCCGCCGGGATAGCCCAGGCCGAGCATCCGCGCGCCCTTGTCGAACGCCTCGCCGGCGGCGTCGTCGAGCGTCCGCCCGAGCACCTCGAAGCCGTCGTGCTCGCGCACGAGCGCGAGCAGCGTGTGCCCGCCGCTCGCGATCAGGCACACGAACGGCGGGATCGAACGGGCCTCCGCAGCAGGAAGTTGGCCGCGACGTGGCCCTGGAGGTGGTCGACCGCGGCGAACGGCAGCTCGCCGGCGCCGCGGCGAGCGCCTTGCGCCGTCGAGAGGCCGACGAGCAGCGCGCCCACCAGCCCCGGCCCCTGCGTCGCCGCGACGAGCTCGACGTCGTCGAGCGACACGCCCGCCCTGCCGAGCGCCTCGTCGACGACCACGTTGACGAGCTCGAGGTGGTGGCGGGAGGCGATCTCCGGCACGACCCCGCCGAAGCGCTCGTGTGCCTGCTGCGAGGAGATCACGTTCGAGAGCTCGACGCCGTCGGCCCGCGATCACCGCGGCGCAGGTGTCGTCGCAGCTCGTCTCCAGCGCGAGGATCGTCATACCGCGCCGGGATTGGGCACGTCGTCGAGCGTGCCCCGCAGCGTGGCCGGCGTGCGCCACATCACGAGCGCGTCCTCGCCGTTGTCCTGGTAGTAGCGACGGCGCATCCCCGCGGCGCGGAAGCCCTCGCGCTCGTAGAGCCTGATCGCGGCGCTGTTCGAGCGGCGCACCTCGAGCGTGAAGCGGGCGTCGCTCGTCGCCGACCCGCGTCATACAGCTCGGCGAGCAGCGCCGAGGCCAGCCCCCGCCGCTGGGGTCGATGTCGACGGCGACGTTCATGACGTGCCAGACGGTCTCGTAGCGCGAGCAGATCAGGTAGCCGACGAGCCGCCCGTCGCTGACGGCGGCGAGGCAGATGCCCGTCTGCTTGGACAGCTCCAGCACGAACATCGCCAGCGACCACGGCGTCGGGAAGACGCGCCGCTCGATCGCGATCACCTGGGGCAGGTCGGGGTAGCTCAGGCGCCGGATCTCAAACGCGGTCGCCCCGTCTGCGCGCTGCTCGCTGCCTGTTCGCTCGGCCACGGACTGACTCACCGCCGGGCGCGCTGCTGCGCGCCCGCGCTCCCCAAGGCTAGCTCGGCATCCGGCCGGCGCCGGTAGTCCGGGACGACGTCCTGCACGCCGGCCACCGTGGCCCCCCGGCCCCCCGCGCGCAGACCGCCCGCGCATGGACCCGGTGCAGCGCTGGCGTCCGCCGGGATCTCGACGCCCGCGTCACGCAGGTGATCGCGGTAGCGGACCGCGCCGTCGCCGACCGCCAGCCAGCCGCCGCTCGCCTCCCGAGCGGCGTCCGCCTCCGCCAGCAGCTCTGCGATCCGGTCGGGGGCGAGCGCCGCGCGGGCGCGAGCGTACGCGGCTCGGCTGCCGTCGTGGACGTGTACGCAGCCGCGAACACCTCTCCCCGGCGGGCGTCGATCACCGCCAGCACGGCGCGCCGCGCTCCGGGATCCAGGCGCCCGGAACGCCGGCGTCCGCTCCGGCGAGCGCCTCCTGCGCCAGCGCGGCCAGGCTCGAGACGCCGGCCAGCGGGATCGACAGCGACTGCGCGAGGCCCCGTGCGGTGGCGATCCCCACGCGCAGGCCGGTGAACGTGCCAGGTCCGATGCCGACGGCGATGCGCTCGAGCGCGCTCCCACGCCACCCCGGTGGCGGCGAGCAGCTCCTGCGCCATCGCCAGCAGCCGCGTGGCGTGGCCGGGGTGCTCGCCTGCGGGTGGATCGTCGCGCCGTTCGGAGCCCTCGCCCGCGCCCGCGCAGAGCGACCGCCGTGGCCGAGCGTGGCGGTGTCGAAGCCGAGCACGATCACGACCCCGCGACCCGTGCCAGCGGCTCGATCTCGACGCGCCGGCGCTCGCCGCCCCGATGGGTGAGGGTCACCCGCATGCACGCGTGCGCCAGCTCGCCCTCCGCGTCCGCCGGCCACTCCACGAACGCGATCCGGCCCGGGCCGAGGTAGTCCGCCAGCAGCTCCGGCTCCTCGCGCTCGAGGCCGGCCAGCCGGTAGAGGTCGAGGTGGGAGACCGACACCTCGCGCCCCCGATAGCGGTGGCCGATGCTGAACGTGGGGCTGGTCACGGGGTCGCTCACCCCGAGCGCGCGCGCGGCGCCGCGCACGAGCGTCGTCTTGCCCGCGCCCAGCTCGCCGCGCACCAGCACGACGTCGCCCTCGCGAAGCTCTCCGGCGAGCTCGCCGCCAAGCGATTCGGTCTCCTCGGGGGCAGAGGTCTCGACGCTTCGCACGGCCACTCGGAGACTCTAGCCAGCCGCCGCGGGACGACGTCGCGCCGGCCCCCCGGGACGAGCGCCCCGTTAAAGATGACCGGCCCGCGGGAGATAGGGGGCGCGGGCCGGTCGGTTACTCCTGGAGGGATGGAGACAGGGTCCTCATCGGCAGCAGCACGGCGCGGACTTTAGGACCTGGGCAAGTTTTTTCGACATTTCGCCGGAAATCTCCTCTTTTGCAGGGATTTTCGCCGCCAAGAATGTGTCCACCGGCGGCTAGAACAGGCCCAGCTGGTCGGCCTCGGGGGCACGTCGCCGGCTCGGCGGCGGGCTCGAGCGCGGGCTCCGGCACGGCCTCCGGGAGCAGCGTCCAGTCGCGGCTGGGCCGGGGGGCCTGCGCGCAAGCAGCGCTGGCAGGCGGGCGAAGTCCTCGCGCAGCGTCTCCAGCATCCGCGGCGTGTACAGCGCCGCCGCCGGGTGGTAGATCGGGTACAGCCGCACCGCGCGCGGCCCCAGCGTGAGCACCTCCGGCTGACCGTGCAGGCGCGTGATCCCCGTCGGGTCGCCGCGCAGCAGCTTCGTCGAGAAGTTGCCGAGCGTGCAGATCACCGTCGGCTGGATCAGCTCGACCTGGCGCAGCAGGTACTCCTGGCAGTTCTCGATCTCGACCGGCAGCGGGTCGCGGTTGCCCGGGGGTCGGCACTTGAGCACGTTGCGATGAACACCTCCGTCCGCGCGAGCCCGATCTCCTCGAGCAGCTGGTCGAGCAGCTTGCCCGCCCGTCCCACGAACGGCAAGCCCTGCTCGTCCTCGCTGGCGCCGGGCGCCTCGCCCACGAACATCAGATCGGCGTCCGCGTTGCCGGCGCCGAAGACGACCGTCTTGCGCGTCGCGGCGAGCGCCGCTGCAGCGCGTGCAGCCGCGCGCCTGCGCCAGCAGCTCCTTGAGCGCCTCGCGGCGCGGGGCGGGCCCCTGCTTCCCCGGCGTACCCGGCATCGGGGAGATGCTAGTCGCTGCCCGGGAGGCGGCCCATGGGATGATCACGCGATGGCGTCATCAACCGAGCTCGCCGTGCGGGCCGAGTTCGCCGGCGTGGTCGTGTCGATCGCCCACGGGGCCGAGGAGGCCGTCGCGGCGGGCACGCCGCTGGTGGTGCTCGAGGCGATGAAGATGGAGCACGAGATCCTCGCGGAGGCCGGCGGCGTCGTCGGGCGGGTCGCGGTCGGCCTCGGCGACGCGGTCGTCGAGGGCCAGCTGCTGCTGACGCTCGAACCCGGCGATGGCGCCGCCGAGAGCACCGAGAGCGCCGCCGCGCACACCCCCGGGCGCGAGCGCGAGGACCTCGCAGCCGTGCGCGAGCGCCACGCGATCGGTCTCGACGCGGCCCGGCCCGAGGCGGTCGCACGGCGCCACGAGCGCGGACGGCGGACGGCGCGGGAGAACCTCGCCGACCTGCTCGACGAGGGCACGTTCGTCGAGTACGGCCCGCTGCTGTTCGCCGCCCAGGAGCGCCGCCGCTCGCGCGAGGAGCTGATCGCGCGCACCCCCGCGGACGGCCTCGTCGGCGGCGTCGGCGAGGTCGACGGCCGGGCCTGCGTGGCGATGTCCTACGACTACACGGTCCTCGCCGGCACCCAGGGGATGCGCAACCACCTCAAGAAGGACCGCCTGTTCGAGCTCGCCGAGCGGCGGCGGCTGCCGGTCGTGCTGTTCGCCGAGGGCGGCGGCGGTCGTCCCGGCGACGTCGACATGCCGATCGTGGCCGGCCTGGACTGCCGCGCGTTCGAGCTGTTCGCCCGGCTCAGCGGGCTGGTGCCGCTGGTCGGCATCGCCTCGGGCTACTGCTTCGCCGGCAACGCCGCGCTGCTCGGCTGCTGCGACGTGGTGATCGCGACCGAGGACTCGAGCATCGGCATGGGCGGCCCGGCGATGATCGAGGGCGGCGGGCCTGGGCGTGTACGACCCCGGCGAGGTCGGGCCCGATCGAGGTCCAGCACGCCAACGGCGTCGTCGACCTGCGCGTCGCCGACGACGCGCGAGGCGGTGGCAGCGGCCAAGCGCTACCTGTCCTACTTCCGCCGGCCCCGGCGACGCCCGGCCCGTCCCCGACCAGGAGCGCCTGCGCGAGCTGATCCCCGAGCAGCGCAAGCGCGTCTACGACGTGCGGCCGGTGATCGACACGCTGTTCGACGAGGGCTCGGTGCTGGAGCTGCGCGGCGGCTTCGGCGCGGGGATGCTGACGGCGCTGGCCCGCTCGACGGTCGCCCGCTGGGTGTGGTCGCCAACGACCCTGCCCACCTCGGCGGCGCGATCGACGCCGACGGCGCCGACAAGGCGGCGCGCTTCCTGCAGCTGTGCGACGCGTTCGCCCTGCCCGTGCTGTTCCTGTGCGACACGCCCGGGTTCATGGTCGGGCCCGCCGCCGAGCGCACGGCCACCGTGCGCCACTTCGCGCGCCTGTTCCTCGCCGGGGCGAACCTGTCGGTGCCGACGGGCACGATCGTGCTGCGCAAGGGCTACGGGCTCGGCGCCCAGGCGATGGCGGCGGGCGGCTTCAAGGCGCCGCTGTTCACGGTCGCCTGGCCGACCTCCGAGTTCGGGGCGATGGGGCTCGAGGGCGCCGTGCGCCTGGGCATGCGCCGCGAGCTCGACGGCGATCGAGGACGAGCACGAGCGCGAGCGGATGTTCGAGGCGCTCGGTCGCCGCCGCCTACGAGCGCGGCCGCGGCCTCAACATGGCCGCCTACGGGGAGATCGACGACGTGATCGACCCGGCCGACTCGCGGCGCTGGATCGCGACGCTGTTCGACGAGGGCAGCGGCGAGTGGTGGCGGCGGGAGGGCAAGAAGCCGCCCGCACGTGGACGCCTGGTAGCGAGGGTCCCGCGAGCGCCGCGGCCAAGGTCTTTTGCCGGTCTCGAAATCGGGGTATGATCCGCTTGCCGGCCGTCACCGCAGTCCGCGGGAGGGACCGGCACCGAGGAACCGAAACCAGGAATCCACAAGTTCGCGCCGGTATCCCGACCCGGGAACTGGACCGAGGCGATGACCCCGACCAACCCTCACGCTGCGCACGGCATCGAGACCGTGCGGACCGTCGCTGAGCTTCGCCGGGTGCTCGCGGGGGCCCGCGGTCGAGGCGCATCGGTCGGGCTCGTCCCGACGATGGGCGCCCTGCACGAGGGCCACCTGTCGCTGATCCGGCGCGCCCGCGAGCAGTGCGCGGTCGTGGTCGTGAGCTGTTCGTCAACCCGACCCAGTTCGACGAGCGCGCCGACCTCGACCGCTATCCCCGGCGCGAGAGCGAGGACCGACAGCTCGCGGCGGCAGCCGGCGCGGACATCCTGTTCGCCCCCGCCCCCGAGGAGGTCTACCCGCACGGGTTCGCGACGACCGTCGAGGTGCGCGGCCTGACCGAGCGCCTCGAGGGGGAGGCCCGTGGCAGCGGGCACTTCCGCGGCGTCACGACCGTGGTGACGAAGCTGCTGTGCATGGTCGCTCCCGACGTCGCCTACTTCGGCCAGAAGGACGCCCAGCAGGTGCTCGTGATCCGCCGGCTCGTCGCCGACCTCAACCTGCCCGTCCGGATCGAGGCCCTGCCGACGGTGCGGGAGCCCGACGGGCTGGCCCTGTCGAGCCGCAACGCCCGGCTCACCGCCGAGCAGCGCCGGCGGGCCCTAGCCCTGCCGGCGGCGCTGGCGGCGGCGCGCACGCGGGTGGCCGCCGGGGCGCGCTCCGGCGCCGCCGTGGCGAGCGCCGCCGAGGCGAGCATCCGTGCCGGCGGGCTCGAGCCCGAGTACGTCGCGGTACGTCGACCCCGACACGCTCGAGCCACTCGAGGAGATCGACCGCGAGGCGCTGCTGGCGGTGGCGGTCCGCGTCGGCGAGGTGCGCTTGATCGACAACATCGCCCTGGGCGGGCCGGCGTCCGCGCCACCCGGGTCGCAACGCCGACGAGAAGAGGCGCTTTCCACATGCAACGCGTGATGCTGAAGTCGAAGATCCACCGGGCGACGGTGAGCGACAGCGACCTGCACTACGTCGGCTCGATCACGATCGACCCCGACCTGCTCGAGGCCGCAGACATCCGCGAGCACGAACAGGTCCACGTCGTCGACGTCGACAACGGCGCCCGCTTCGAGACCTACACGATCGCCGGCGAGCGGGGTGCGGGAGGCATCTGCGTCAACGGCGCCGCGGCCCGCCTCGTGCATCGGGGCGACACGATCATCGTCATCTCCTACGGCCACTACGACGAGGCCGACCTGGAGCGCTACCGGCCCCGCGTCGTCCACGTCGAGGCCGACACCAACCGCATCATCACGATCGACGACGAGGTGGCGACCCTGCTGAGCTGAGCATCAGCCGGCCGAGCGTCAACCTCCACGCGTCAGAGAGGAACACACACGATGTCCAGCCACCCGCCCGTGCAGACCCCGTCCGACCCGGGCGCACTGCCGATGACCCTGCCCCGGCTGGCCGAGAAGAAGCGGCTCGGCGACCCGATCGTGATGGTCACCGCGTACGACTACCCGAGCGCCCGCGCCGCCCAGGCCGCCGGGGTCGATGTCGTCCTCGTCGGCGACTCCGCGGCGACGACGATGCTCGGCTACAACGCCACCACGCCGGTCGAGCTGACGGACATGCTCGTGCTCGCCCGGGCCGTCCGCCGCGGCCTGAGCACGCCGCTGATGATCGGGGACCTCCCGTTCGGCTCGTACGAGATCTCCGACGAGCAGGCCGTGACGACGGCGATGCGGATGGTCAAGGAGGCCGGCTGCGAGGCCGTCAAGCTCGAGGGCGGCGGCGCCACGTCGGTGAAGCGAGCCGCCGCGATCGTGGGCGCGGGGATCCCCGTGATGGGACACGTCGGGCTCACCCCCCAGACCTCGACGGTGCTCGGCGGCTGGAAGGCCCAGGGACGGACCGCCGGTGCGGCCGCCCGGATCGGCGCGGAGGCACTCGCGCTGCAGGACGTGGGTTGCTTCGCGATCGTCTTCGAGGCGATCCCGGCGGCGGTCACGGTGGAGCTGATGCCCTCGCTCGAGGTGCCAGTGATCGGGATCGGCGCGGGGCCGGCGACGGACGGTCAGGTGCTCGTCTTCCACGACCTGCTCGGGATCCGCGACGGTCTCGGACCACGCTTCGTGAAGCGCTACGCAAACCTGCAGCAGGACATGAACGACGGCGTCGCAGCGTACGCCGAGGACGTGCGCAGCCGCCGCTACCCGGGCCCCGAGCACACATACAAGATCGACCCTGGCGAGCTGGCGGAGCTGCAGGCGCTGCTGGGCTGAGAGCGGCCCGACCGGGCGAGACGTATCGAAAGTGTTGCGCCGGGTCGGCCTGGCGCCCGCGGAGACTCCCGAGCCGGTAGCGTGATCGATGCGCAAAGGAGGTGCGCGCCTCCCTTGCGGGAACAAAAGCTCGAGTGGCCTGCCGCTCGCGGCCGGCCAGGGAAGGACAGGATCGGATGCGATCGGGACGGAATCTCCTAGCAGCCGCGCTCGTGTGCGCGGCCGCCATACCTCTCGCGGCCGGGACAGGCACGGCCGTGGCAGCACAGCGAGCCCTGTGCAGGGGCAGCTCAGCCCACCCCGGCCTGCTCGCGGGTACGTTCAACACGAACGTGGTGATCGAAGGGACGTGCCGGGTCAACGCCGGCCCGGCAACGATCCGCGGCAACCTCACACTGGCGCCAGGCTCGACGCTGCTCGCGCTCTACGCACTCGATGACCGCAAACCGGGGGGCCCGGCGCACTCGAAGTTGACGGTGTTCGGGAACGTGAACGTCGGTGCGGGCGCGAGCCTGCAGCTCGGCTGCGAGCCCATCCACGAACCGTGCCTCGACTTCCAGGTGCCCGAGGAACCAGCGTTCTACGTCACCCACGACCGGGTCTACGGGAGCATCAAGGCCACGGACGCCCTCGCCGTCAACATCCACGCGTCCACGATCAACGGCGGCGTGACCCAGACCAGCGGCGGCGGCGGCGCGAGCTGCATCCCGCAGGCGGGCTCCGAAGAACCTGTCTACAGCGACTACGAGGACGACTCGATCAGCGGCGGCGTGTCGATCAAGAGCGTGTTCTCCTGCTGGATGGGACTCGCGCGCGACCGCATCAACGGCAATGTGTCGCTCGTCGGCAACACGCTCGCCGACGCGGACGCGATCGAGATCCTCGCGAACAGGATCTGGGGCAACCTGAAGTGCGTCGGCAACAGCATGGTGTGGGACAGCGCGGAGGTGATGGGCGAAAAAGAACCGGAACCGGGACTGCCGGAATTCGTGTGGCACTTCCCGCGGATCGCCGAGCCCAACAAGGTGCTCGGCAAGCGCTCGGGCCAGTGCGTCCATGAAGGCAAACTGACGCTCGACGGCCCCGAAGGCGAAGGGCCCTTCTAGGTCCTCGCTCAGCTCAGCGACTCGCCGTAGCGCTCGGCGAACGCGAACTCCTGGACCGGGCGGCGCGCGAGCCGCCCGGGCCAGGGGTCGGCCCGGTGGCCGACGCCGACGTGGGCGGCGAGCGCCACCCCCTCGGGGATCTCGAGCAGCCTCCGGACCTCCTCCTCGGCGGGCACGAGCAGCGTCGTCATCGCCGCGCCGAGGCCCTCGGCCCGCAGGGCGAGCAGCAGGTTCTGCACGAACGGATAGATCGACGCCCCGCCGACGATGCTCTGGCGCGGCAGGCCGGCGTCGGTGACCGCCAGATCCTCCAGGCGGACGCCGACGACGAGGTGGACGGGCACCTCGGCCAGACCCTCCGCGTATTCGTTCGCGCGCCGGACGCCGCGCACCCGTGCCGGGTCGAACGCCTCCGGTTCGGCGAGCATGCGGGCGCCGCCCGTGTGCTCGAGGTAGGCACGCCAGGGCGGCAGGTAGAGGTCGCGCAGCGCCCGCCGACGCTCCTCGTCCTCCACCACGACGACCCGCCAGCCCTGACGGTTTCCGCCGCTGGGGGCGAAGCGAGCGCTCTCGAGCGCCCGCACGAGCGCCTCCCGCGGCACCGGCTCGGCGCTGAAGCGCCGGCTCGTCGGAGCGCAGCGCATCGCCTCATAGAGATCCATGGCGCGCACGCTACCCGAGGCCGGTCGCTGGCGCCGTCAGGACGACGCGGCGTGCGGGTCGCCGTACGCGATCCTCCGGAGCACCCGCGCCGGCGCGCCGGCGGCAATCGAGAAGGGCGGGATCTCGCCCGTGACGACGCTGTTGGCGCCGATCACGCAACGTTCGCCGATCGTCACGCCGCTGGTGACGACGACGTTCGCCCCCAGCCAGCAGTTCGCGCCGATCCGCGTCGGGCCGCGGCTGTCGAATCCCTGCCACGTGATCGGCAGACCGGGGTCGTCGTAGCGGTGGTTGGCGTCGGAGACGAAGCAGCCGTTGGCGAGCATGCAGTGCTCGCCGATCTCGACGAGCTCCTGCGCGGCCACCATCACGCCCCGGTTCAGGAAGGTGCCTTCGCCGATCCGCACACGTGCTTCGCCGGGCGCCGTGATCCACACCCCCGGCTCGAACAGCACGCCCGCCCCGACCTGCAGGCGCCCCTGCACGAGCGCCTCGAGCACGTTTCCCTCCACGGGCCAGCGGGCGAAGGCGCCCCGTCGCATCAGCTCCCAGTGGATCCGGGCCCGGTTCCACGGCAGCGAGTTGCGCTCATACCAGCGCCACTTCTGCGCCCACAGCTTCGCCTCGCCGGCCAGCCCGCCCATCGCGGCAGAGCTTCGCAGGTGCACGGCCGCCGCTGCGGCCCTACGCGGCGGCGGCGAGCTTCGAGCGACTGCGCCGGCCCTTGCCCTTGCGCGCCCGTACCGGCAGCAGCTCCGAGAGGAAGCGGCCGGTGTGGGAGGCGGGCTCCGCGGCGACCTCCTCGGGCGTGCCCACTGCAATCGGCATGCCGCCCTCCTCGCCGCCCTCGGGTCCCATGTCGATCAGCCGGTCCGCCGACTTGATGACGTCGAGGTTGTGCTCGATCACGACGACGCTGTTGCCGGCGTCGACCAGGCGCTCGAGCACCTCGAGCAGTCGCTGGACGTCGGCGAAGTGCAACCCGGTGGTGGGCTCGTCGAGGATGTACATCGTCCGTCCCGTGGCGACCTTCGAGAGCTCGGTGGCGAGCTTCACCCGCTGCGCCTCGCCGCCGGAGAGGGTCGTGGCGGGCTGTCCGAGGCGGATGTACCCGAGTCCGACGGCGTTCAGCGTCTCCAGCCGACGGCGGATCTTCGGGATGTGCTCGAAGAACGACAGCGCCTCCTCGACCGGCATGTCGAGGACGTCGGCGATGCTCCTGCCCTTGAAGCGCACCTCCAGCGTCTCGCGGTTGTAGCGCTTGCCGTGGCATTGTTCGCACGGGACGTAGACGTCGGGCAGGAAGTGCATCTCGATCTTGATCTGACCGTCCCCGCGGCAGACCTCGCAGCGGCCGCCCTTGACGTTGAAGCTGAACCGGCCGGGCTTGTAGCCGCGCGCCCGAGCCTCCTGGGTCTTCGAGAAGAGGTCCCTGATCGCGTCGAACAGGCCCGTGTACGTCGCCGGGTTGGACCGCGGAGTGCGCCCGATCGGGGACTGGTCGACAGCGATGATCTTGTCGAGCTGGTCGAGTCCGTGGATCGCCCGATGTGCGCCCGGCCGGCGCCGGGCGCGGTGCAGCCGGTTGGCGACCGCCTTGAACAGGACGTCGTTTACGAGCGTCGACTTGCCCGACCCCGAGACGCCCGTCACGCACGTCAGCACCCCGAGCGGGATGTGGACGTCGATGTCGCGGAGGTTGTGCTGGGAGGCGCCGAGGATCTCGAGGTAGCCGCTCGGCGTACGCCGCCGCTCCGGCACCGGGATCGTGCGGCTGCCCGCGAGGAACTGCCCCGTGAGCGACTCGGGGACACGTTCGACCTCCGCGGCGGTCCCCTCGGCGACGATCCAGCCGCCGTGCTCGCCGGCGCCGGGGCCGAGGTCGACGAGGTGGTCGGCCGCCCGCATGGTCTGCTCGTCGTGCTCAACCACGATCACCGTGTTGCCGAGGTCGCGCAGCCGTTCGAGCGTCCCGATCAGCTTCTCGTTGTCGCGCTGGTGCAGCCCGATCGAAGGCTCGTCGAGGATGTAGAGGACGCCCACGAGCGAGGAGCCGATCTGCGTCGCCAGCCGGATCCGCTGGGCCTCGCCGCCCGACAGCGTGGCGGCGGCCCGGTCCATCGAGAGGTAGCCGATGCCGACGTTCTCGAGGAAGCGCAGCCGCTCGGAGATCTCGCGCAGGATCAGACGGGCGACGTGCCTGTCGGTCTCCGACAGCTCGACCGTCTCGAGCCACTCGAGCGCCCGTCGCGCCGACAGCGCACAGAAGTCCTCGATCCGCGTCCCGCCCACGAGCACCGCCCGCGACTCGGCCCGCAGGCGAGCGCCCCCGCAGACCGGGCACGCGCGCAGCGACATGTACTCCTCGATCTTCTCCCGCGTCCACTCGGAGTCGGTCTCCCGATAGCGGCGTTCGAGGTTGCGGATGATCCCCTCGAAGCGGGTCGCGTAGGAGCGCTGGCGACCGTAGCGGTTGCGGTAGCTCACCCGCACGGATTCGCCGTCCGTCCCGTACAGGAACACGTCGCGCTGCTCCTGCGCCAGCTCCTCCCAGGGCACGGTCAGGTCGACCCCGTAGGCGTCGGCGATCGCCTCCGTGAGCTGTTCGTAGTAGTTGGAGGTGCTTCCCGTCCACGGCGCCAGCGCGCCTTCTGCGATCGAGAGCCCGGGATCGGGGACGACCAGGTCGGGGTCGATCTCCATCTGCGATCCGAGCCCGGTGCAGCGGTCGCACGCCCCGTGGGGGGAGTTGAACGAGAAGATCCGCGGCTCGAGCTCGACCAGCGAGGGTCCGTGCTCGGGGCAGGCGAAGCGCTCGGAGAACGTGAACAGGGCCCCGGCCTCGGGCTCGACCCCCGGGAGGATCTGGGCGGCGGCGGCCCGCGCGCCCTTGGCCCCGGTGGCGTGGCGCTCGCCCTCCTCCCCGCCCTCGCTGCCGGCGCCCGGCCGCGGCCCGACGCCGAACGGCCGGAACCCACGATCTCGATCTCGAGGAGCCCGTCCGCCAGCCCGACCGCGGTCTCGACGGAGTCCGCGAGCCGCTTGCGCAGGTCGTGGCGCATCACCAGCCGGTCGACGACCACCGCGATGTCGTGCTTGTACCGCTTGTCAAGGACGATCGACTCCTCCAGCATGCGCACCCGATCATCGATCTTCACGCGCGTGAAGCCGTCGCCGCGCAGCTCCTCCAGGAGCTTTCCGTACTCGCCCTTGCGACCCCGCACCACCGGCGCCAGCACCATGAAGCGTGTGCCCTCGGCGAGCTCCATCACCTGGTCGATGATCTGCTCCGCCGACTGCCCCACGATCGGGCGCCCGCAGATCGGGCAGTGCGGCTTGCCCACCCGCGCCCACAGCAGCCGCAGGTAGTCGTAGATCTCGGTCACGGTGCCGACCGTCGAGCGGGGGTTGCGCGAGGTGGTCTTCTGGTCGATCGAGATCGCCGGCGAGAGGCCCTCGATCGAGTCCACGTCGGGCTTGTCCATCTGGCCGAGGAACTGGCGCGCGTAGGCCGACAGCGACTCAACGTAGCGCCGTTGGCCCTCGGCGTAGATCGTGTCGAACGCGAGGCTGGACTTGCCCGATCCGGACAGCCCGGTGATCACGACGAGGGCGTCGCGGGGCAGCTCCAGCGAGATGTCCTTCAGGTTGTGCTCGCGGGCACCGGAGACCACGATCCGGTTGCTCTGAGGGGTTGCGGCCATGTACCGATCATTGTATGACTACGAACAGACGTTCGGGTTGCCGTCCGATGCCAGCGCCGCGCGGCTCCGGCGATGCAGGCTCGGGCACGTGATTCGAGTGCGAAGGGAACACAATCGAGCCATGCGCGATCCACCACCCATGCCCCCCGGCCGCGCGCGCATGAGCCCGGCGCCGGGACGCCGGCTCGACTGGGAGGGGTGCTTCAACGCACGCGACCTCGGCGGGCTGCGCACCGCGCCGGCGGGCGGACCGTGTCGGGCCGGATCGTCCGGGCGGACGCCCTCGACGGCCTCACCGCGGGTGGCTGGGCAGCGCTCGTGGAGCACGGGGTGCGGACGGTCGTCGACCTGCGCGAGCCGCAGGAGCGCGGATCCATCGCCACCCGGCCCCCGTCGCTGCGGACGGTCCACGTGCCGCTCGACGGCTCCGACGACCGCGAGTTCTGGAGCGTCTGGCGCGACGGACCCCAGTTCGGCACGCCGCTGTACTACCGTCCCCACCTGGAGCGGATGCCAGAGCGCAGCGCCGCGGCTCTCGCGGCCATCGCCCGCGCCGGACCGGGCGGGGTCGCCTTCCACTGCCAGGGCGGCCGGGACCGCACCGGCCAGATCACGATGCTCCTGCTCGCCCTCGTCGACGTCGCCGTCGAGGAGATCGTCGCCGACTACGAGCTCAGCCGCGACGGGGTCGCGGCGATGCGCTCGGCCCGCGGCGAGGAGGACGAGGGTCCGGAGGCGGCCGCCCACCTGCACGCCCTCGGCACGAGCGCGGCGGAGCTGATCGCCGCCACCCTCGCCGAGCTCGACATCGAGGCCCGAATGCTGGACGCGGGTCTCACCACGGCGGATCTGGAGGCGTTGCGCGGGCGGCTGCTGGAGCCGGAGCGGGGGGCCTGAGGCAAGCGGAGCACCCCAGTGATCACCACGGGCGACGTGACGAAGCCCCGGGCCAAGCGGAGCACCCCACGTGATCACCGCGGGCGACGTGACGAAGCCCCTGGGCCAAGCGGATCGCCCCATGCGATCACCGCGGGCGACGTGACGCAGCCCCGGGCCAAGCGGAGCGCCTGCGACCTGGGCCGCTCCGGCGAAGCCGCAGCGGCCGGGGCGCAGGCGCGGAGCGCCCGCCTAGCCTTCGATCGCCGCGTAGACCTCGTCGATCAGCTTGACGCGGTCGGGCAACTGGAAGTTCTCCGCCAGGTAGCGCTCGGTGTCCGCGCGGGATTCGCCGTTCAGCGCCATGTTGAGCGCGATCAGCCTGGCCCCGTCGAGGTCGGCGGCCGCGGGCTCGACCGCGGCGCCAGCCGGCTCCACGGGCGCCGCGGCTGGCGGCTCGTACGGCTCCACAGACGGCCCGGGCGCCATCGCGCCCGCGAGCTCGGTATCGAAATCCGGCTGCGAGGGCTCGTCAACGATCGCGCCCAGCCCGCCACCGGCTGCCGCGTCGTAGAGGGCCCCCATGTTCGCCTCGACCGCCGCGAGGTCCCCCGCCAGCCTGCCCGCGCCGGCGCGCAGGCTGTCGACGAGGCCGCGAACCTCGGCGTCCATGCCGCCGACCCGCTCCAGCAGCGTGGCCGCGACCTGCGCGACAGCGGCGACGTGCGCGCGGGCCTTCTCGACTGCGTCGTCGCGGATCCGCTCCGCGTCGCGGTCGGCCGCCTCGCGCACCTGCCGCGCCGCGTCCGCAGCCTGGCGCTCGATCTCCGCGGCGGCCGCCTCGGCGGCCTCGAGGATGCTCTGGACCTGGGTCCCGGCGCTCGACGCCAGCGACATGTCGGCCGCGCCCGTCGCCGCGGCGCGCTGAAGCTCCTCGACCTCGATCGCGAGCGCCCGCAGGTGGGCGTCCACCGCCGCGGGGTCATAGCCGCGCCGTCCGATCGGGAAGTCGCGGCGCTCGATTGACTGCCGATCCAGCTCCACGGCCGGCATCCTAGGCGATGTCGCCGGTCGGGGTGGCGCCTGCGTCGCCGGGCAGCGCGGGGGCCTCCCCGGCCCGGATCTCCTGCAGGTCGCGACGCAGCTCGCGCAGCTCGTCGCGGAGCTGGGCGGCGTACTCGAAGCGCAGCTCGTCGGCCGCGGCGATCATCTCCTCCTCGAGCTCGACGACCATCCGCTCGAGCTCGTGCTGGGGCATCTCCTCTGAGGTGCCCCGGGCGCGGGTGCGCCGTTTGCGCCCCCTCGGGACCTTCGACTCGGACTGCAGGAACTCGGCGATGTCGGAGATGCCCTTCACGATCGTCGCCGCCGTGATCCCGTGCCGCTCGTTGTAGGCCACCTGGATCTCCCGGCGCCGGTCGGTCTCGGAGATCGCCGCCCGCATCGCCCGGGTCTCCTTGTCCGCGTACATCAACACCGTCCCGTCGACGTTGCGCGCGGCCCGCCCGATCGTCTGGATCAGCGAGGTCTCACCCCGCAGGAAGCCCTCCTTGTCGGCATCCAGGATCGCCACCAACGAGACCTCGGGCAGGTCCAGGCCCTCGCGCAGGAGGTTCACCCCCACGAGCACGTCGTACTCGCCGAGGCGCAGGTCACGGATGATCTGGATCCGTTCGAGCGTGTCGATCTCCGAGTGCAGGTAGCGAGTCTTGAACCCCATCTCGAGCAGGTAGCCCGCGAGGTCCTCGGACATCTTCTTCGTAAGCGTCGTGACCAGCACGCGCTCGTCGCGCTCGACCCGCGTGCGGACCTCGTTCATGAGGTCGTCGATCTGGTTGCGCGTCTCGCGCACCTCGACGAGCGGGTCGACGATCCCGGTCGGGCGGACGATCTGCTCGACCACCCGCGTCGAGCGGGTGCGCTCGTACTCGCCGGGGGTCGCCGAGACGAACATCAGCTGCGGCGTGATCGAGAGGAACTCGGCGAACGTCTGCGGGCGGTTGTCGAGCGCGCTCGGCAGGCGGAACCCGTAGTCGACGAGCGTCTGCTTGCGCGAGCGGTCTCCCTCGAACATGCCACCGATCTGGGGCACCGTCTGGTGGGACTCGTCGATGAAGCAGACGAAGTCCTCCGGGAAGTAGTCGATCAGGCAGTAGGGCCTGTCCCCCGGGTTGCGGCCGTCGAGGATCCGCGAGTAGTTCTCGATCCCCGAGCAGAACCCGACCTCGCGCAGCATCTCCATGTCGTACTGCGTGCGCTGGCGCAGGCGGTGCGCCTCGAGCTGCTTGCCTTCTGCCTCGAGCTCGGCGCAGCGGGCGTTCAGCTCGCGGCCGATCTCCTCGACGGCCGCCTCGATCGTGCCCTCGCGCACGTTGTAGTGGGTGGCGGGCCAGATCGCCACGTGCTCGAGATCGTCCGCCAGCAACTCCCCCGTGAGCGGGTCGAACTGCTGCAGCCGCTCGACCTCGTCGCCGAACAGGCTCGCCCGGAACGCCGTCTCGGCGTATGCGGGGAACACCTCGATCGTGTCCCCCCGCACCCGGAAGGTCCCGCGCGAGAGCACGCTGTCGTTGCGGGTGTACTGGATCGAGACGAGTTTGCGCAGCAGCCTGTCGCGGTCGATCTCCTCGCCCCGCTTGAGGATCTGCATGTTCATCTCATACGTCTCCGGCGAGCCGAGGCCGTAGATGCAGGAGACCGACGCCACCACGATCACGTCCCGGCGTGCGAACACCGCCGCGGTGGCCGCGTGGCGCAGCCGGTCCACCTCCTCGTTGATCGCCGAGTCCTTCTCGATGTAGAGGTCGCGGCTCGGCACGTAGGCCTCGGGCTGGTAGTAGTCGTAGTAGGAGACGAAGTACTCGACCGCGTTCTCGGGGAAGAACGTACGGAACTCGTTGCACAGCTGGGCCGCAAGCGTCTTGTTGTGGGCGATCACGAGCGTGGGCCGCTGGACGGCCTCGATCACGCCCGCCATCGTCATCGTCTTGCCGGTCCCCGTGGCGCCGAGAAGGGTCTGGAAGCGCTCCCCGCCGAGGATGCCCTCGGCCAAGCTCTCGATCGCCCGCGGCTGGTCGGCGGTCGGCGTGAAGACGGAGTCGAGCTTGAAATCTGGCATGAACGGCGGCTCCGGCTAGCGTAGCCACTCGACCAGCGGCCTCCGGGGCGCGGCGGGCTGGACCGGGCCCGCGGGCACTCCGCCGACACGGTGGCACGCCGCCTACGTGATTCCCAGCGCCTGCGGGTAGGTGCTCCGGTACCGCTCCTGGGCCGTCATCACCCGCTGGACGTATTCGCGCGTCTCCGGGAACGGGATCGCTTCGACCGTCAGCTCGCGGCCTTCGGCTTCGGCGTGTGCGCGCCATTCGTCGACGTTGGTCAGGCCGCCGTTGTAGGCGGCCAGGGCGAGCAGCTCGTTGCCGGCGTAGTGGTCGAGCAGGTAGCGCAGGTAATAGCTCCCGTAGGCCACGTTCACCCGCGGCGTCGCGAGATCGCCGGCCGTGAAGCGGCTGCCCCCGGATAGCCGAGCGAGGTAGTAGGCGGTCGTGGGCAGGATCTGCATCAGCCCCTGGGCGCCGGCGACGGACGGCCGCGGTTCGAATTTGCTCTCCGCGTAGATCACCGCCGCGATCAGCGCCGGGTCGAGGTGCTTCGCCGATGCCTGTTCGCGGATGATCGCAGCGTTCGTCAACGGCAGCGGCGGGTTGCGCGCAGCGTTCTCCGCAGCCAGCGCCAGCACGCCCGCAAGCATCAACGTCACGGCGACGGCCGCGAGCGTGACGAACGCTCGACCGTTCATCTTCCAAGCTTCTCAAGCACCGTGGACAACTCACGCTCCAAGTCCTCGACGCTGCCGTCGTTGCGCACCACGAACGTCGCCCGCCGCGCCTTCTCCGCCTGCGTCAGCTGGCGCGCAGCGCGCTCGTCCACGAGGGCGTGTCCGCGCCCCGCTGCCCGCTCGCTGCGCAGCCGCTCCTCGGCGATAACCGCGATCGTCGCATCGTAGATGCCCTCGACGCCGGCCTCGAACAGCAGCGGCACCTCCACCACGGCGGCCCGGGGAGGCGGCACGCGGGCGCGCGAGCGCTCCAGCCAGGCAGCCACGCGGGCACCGACGAGCGGCCACAGCAGGCCCTCGAGCCATGCCCGGTCCTCCGGGGTCGCGAACGCCCGTCGCGCGAGCTGCTGGCGATCGACGACACCTCCCGGGGCCACCTCGGGGCCGAAGCGGGCGAGGACGGCGTCGCGGAGCTCGTCCTCGCCGTAGAGCTCGTGTACGACCGCATCGCTCGAGATCACGACCGCACCGAGGCGCTCCAGCGCCGCCAGCGCCGTCGACTTGCCGGCGCCGAGCCCCCCGGTCAACCCGACGAACGGCACCATCGTCCCTGCCTCGGCGCGAGCGCGGGGGGCTAGTCCTGCGCGGGGTCGGCGGCGAGCGGCTCCGCCTCGCCCGTCCCGTCCTGCCCCACCGTCGCCTCCGCGGCGGGTGCGACCGTCTCGGCGGCCGGCTGTTCGTCCTGCGTGGCCGCGGCCACCGGAGCGTCCGGCGCGGCCTCCGCTGCGGCCTGCTCGACCGCTGCCTCGGGCTCCGCCGTGTCCTGCTCGGCCGCGGAGGGCTCGGCCTGCGCAGCGCTCTCCTCGGCCTGCGCACTGCTCTCCTCGGCCGGCGTCGACTCCTCCTCGGCGTCCGGGGAGCCGGGCCGGGCGACACGGGAGGATCTGGTCCTCGACCCGCTTGGCCGACAGCGACAGCCGCCGGCGCTCGGAGTCGATCTCGAGGATCTTCACGCGGATCTCGTCGCCCGGGTGGACGATCTCGCGTGGGCTCTCGACGTGGTGCGGCGCGAGCTCGGAGATGTGAACGAGCCCCTCGACCCCGTCGAGGATCTCGACGAAGGCCCCGAAGGTGACGACCTTCGTCACCTTGCCCGCGAGCTCGTCGCCGACGTTGTAGGTGTCCACGATCCGCTGCCACGGGTCTTCCTGGGTCTGCTTGAGGCCGAGGGAGATGCGCTGGCGGTCACGATCGATGTCGAGCACCTTGACCTTGACCGTGTCGCCGATCGAGAGGATCTCGCTCGGGTGGTTGACATGCGACCAGGAGAGCTCGGAGATGTGGATCAGGCCGTCGATCCCGTCGAGGTCCACGAACGCGCCGAAGTCGACGATGTTGGAGATCTGGCCTTCCACGATCAGGCCCGGCTGGAGCCGGTCGAGGATCTGCTGGCGGACCTCCTTGCGCTCCTCCTCGAGGACGGCGCGGCGCGAGAGGACGACGTTGTTGCGCGAGCGGTTGAGCTCGATCACCTTCGTCTCGATCTTCGTGCCCATGTACTCGTCGAGGTTCGGCACCCGCCTGATGTCGACGAGCGAGGCGGGCAGGAAGCCGCGCACCCCGAGGTCGATGATCAGGCCGCCCTTGACGACCTCGATGACGGTCCCCTCGACGGGCTCGCCCGACTCGGCGGCCGCTTCGATCCGCCGCCACGCCTTCTCGAAGCGGGCACGCTTCTTGGACATGATCAGCCGGCCGTCCTGATCCTCCTTCGTGAGGACGATCGCGTCGACCTCCTCGCCCAGGTGGACCTCGTCGTGCGGGTCGACGGCCTTGCGAATCGAGAGCTCGTTGGCCGGGATGACCCCCTCCGACTTGTAGCCGATGTCGACCAGGACCTCGTCCTTGTCGATACGGACGACGTTGCCGGTGACGACCTCGCCCTCCTCGATGTCGCGGAAGGTCGCGTCGTAGTTGGGGACGATCTGCCCGTCCACCTCCAACAGCAGCCCGTTGGACCCGTCGACCACCCGGGCCTCGGGATTCTCGATCATCGTTTGCACCCGGCGAAGCGTAGCGCAGCCGTATGATTGCCGGGGAAATGCCTGTGCGAGCCACCAAGCGCGGGGACGAGCGCACACGCCTCGAGCGAGACTGCGACGTCCTCGTCTGCGGCGCCAGCTTCGCGGGCCTCGCGGTCGCCCGCGAGCTCGCCAGCTCGGGTGCGGAGGTGCTCGTGATCGACCGCTACGAGCTCGGTGAGCGCCAGACGTCGGCCTGCGCGATGCCGACTCCGTGGCTGACGGCGCTCGAGCTGACGGCGTCGCTTCGGCAGAGCTTCGACGAGCTGGTCGTCCACACCCCCTTCCGCACCACCCGCTGGTCGCTGCCGTGGTCCTTCTCGACCTTCGACTACCGCGAGCTGTGCGCGCTGATGTGGGAGCAGGCCGCCGACGGGAGGCTCCAGTTCGAGACCGCAACCGTCACCGGTCGCAGCGGCCAGCTCGTGCAGACCGACCGCGGCGAGCTGCGTGCTCCCCTGATCGTCGACGCGCTCGGCTGGCGGCGGGTGCTCTCGCGCCGGGCCACGATCCAGCCGCCCGACGCCCCGCTGTCGCGGGGACTCGAGGTCCACCCAGCCGGCCGGGGCGAGGCGATGGAGCTGTGGATCGACCCCTCCTACGTCCGCGCCGGCTACGGCTGGAGCTTCCCCGCCGGCGGGGAGCTGCGGGTCGGCGTGGGCTCGTTCTGGCCCGGCACCACGTCAAGGAGCCGACCGTCAGGCTCGCGGGCGACCTCGACGTGCCGGCCGTCGGCTATCAGGGCAACTGGATC
Organism: uncultured Solirubrobacteraceae bacterium; assembly: GCA_963743505.1. Taxonomy (GTDB): domain Bacteria; phylum Actinomycetota; class Thermoleophilia; order Solirubrobacterales; family Solirubrobacteraceae; genus Palsa-744. The sequence continues at coordinate 783,327 of CAVUPZ010000001.1, forward strand.
CCCCACAAGCTGCGGGGCGCCGTCGAGGACGGCGTCTTCTTCGCCGGCGACTCGGCCGGGCACTGCCTGCCCCTCACGGCCGAGGGGATCCGCACCGCCATCTATTTCGGTCTCGCGTGCGGGCGCGAGCTGCGCGCCGTGCTCGACGGGCGGCACACCCGCGAGCAGGCCCTCGCTCGCTATGGCGCGTTCTCGGACGCCCACGCCCGCAAGTTCGCGTGGCTGCTGGCCACGCAACGGGCCGTCGGCCAGATCACCCCCTCGCGCGCGATGACCGCGATCGTCCACGCGTTCGAGAACCGGCGCCTGGCCGGGTGGGTCTTCGACCGCTACCTGGCGATCGCGCCGCCGTCGTTCGTCGCCGGCGGCGCGACACGGGTCGCGCGCGCCGCGACTCCCGCGCTCAGCCTCTGAGGCCGGCGGCGGGCCGTCCGGGGCCCCGTCGCCCCTCGACCTCCGCCACGGCCGCCGCGAGTCGCCTGACCCCCTCCTCGATCGCGGGCTCGGTCAGGTTGGCGTAGCCGAGCACGACCCCGTCGTCGCGGGCGCGGGGCTCGATGTAGGCGTAGCCGAGCGGGTAGGCCCCGACGGAGCGTCGCAGCGCCGCCTCGATCAGGGACAGCCCGTCGACCGGCCGCGCGAGACGAACGAGCGCGTGCAGGCCGGCTGCCGCGCCCGTCACCCGCGCCCCCGGCAGATGGCGCCCGACGGCCTGCACGAGGGCCTCCCGCCGGGCCCGGTAGCGGCGGCGGGCCACGCGCAGGTGGCGGTCATAGGCGCCGCTGTCGAGCAGCTGCGCCAGCACGAGCTGCTCGAGCGTGGGAGCGCCGTGGTCGGCCAGCTGCTTGCGCGCCAGCACCACCTCCACGAGCCGCGGCGGCAGCACCATCCAGCCGAGCCGCAGCGCCGGCGCGAGCGTCTTCGAGGCCGTGCCCACGTACACGACCCGATCTGGCGCGAGACCCTGCATCGCCGCCAGCGGAGCGCGGTCGTAGCGGTACTCGGCGTCGTAGTCGTCCTCGATCACGACCGCGTCCGCGGCGGCCGCCCAGGCGAGCAGGGCCGCTCGTCGCGAGGGCGAGAGCACGGCCCCGGTCGGCGACTGGTGCGCGGGGGTCACGAGCACGCCGTCGATCCCGGCCCCGTCTGCGACCAGACGGTCGAGCTCGCCCACGCGGGCACCTTCGCCGTCGACCGCCATCGCCAGCAGCTCGGCCCCCCCGGCCCGGAGGATCTCGCGGTGCGGCGGCAGCCACGGATCCTCGATCGCGAGCCGCGGGTGCGGGAGGGCCGACGCGAGCAGCGCGAACCCCTGCGCGGCGCCCGCGCAGACGACGATGTTCGAGGCCTCGACGGCGACGCCCCGCACCCGCCGCAGGTGAGCCGCCAGTGCCACCCTCAAGGGGAGCGCACCGCGCGGATCCGGGTAGCCGAAGGCCTGGTCGGGGGCCACGCGCAGGACCTCCCGGGTCGCCCGCAGCCACGCCGCCCTCGGAAAGCGGGCCAGCTCGGGGTTGCCGGGGAAGAAGTCGAACGAAGGCCGCTCCGGCTCCGGCGGCGCCTGCGGCACGGCCGGCGTGCTGGCGGCCTCGGCGACGTACGTCCCCGCACCGCGCCTGCTGAGCAGGTAGCCCTCCGCGAGCAGCTGCGCGTAGGCGTCCACGACCAGCCGCCGGGAGACGCCGAGGTCCTCGGCCAGGACGCGGCTCGCCGGCAACCTCGATCCGGCCGCCAGACGTCCGCCACGGACCGCCTCGCGCAAGCCGTCCTCGAGCTGCGCGCGGAGCGGGCCGGCGGCGCCACGGGTCAGCTGCACGAGCAGCTCGGGTCCGCCGGTGGTCCCCTTCTTGGTGCTCAAATTGGTCCTTTACCGTGCACCACGAAAAGCCTATCGTGGCCCCGATGAGCACGTTCACCCAGCTCGAGGGCCTCCGTCGCCACGGCCCCGTCGTGGCCGACATCCTCGCCGCCAGCCTCGCCGTCCTCGCCGCCGTGCAGCTCGGCCTGGCTGCCTTCATGGCCGCCGCGCCGCACGCCTTCTACTCCTCGATCGGGCCGTTCGGGACGCAGAACGACCACTACGTCCGCGACGTCGCCACCTTCTACGCCGCCCTCGGCGTCGGGCTCGCCGTCGCCGTGCGGCGCGAGTCCTGGCGTGTGCCCGTGCTCGCGATCACCACCGCCCAGTACGCGCTGCACACCCTCAACCACCTCCTCGACATCGGCGCCGCCCACCCCCGCTCGGCCGGCTACGTGGACTTCCTCTCGCTGGCGGCGACGACGCTCGCGCTCGCGTGGCTGCTGCAGGCGGCCCGGGCGCTCGCCCCCGCGCAACCCCAGAGTCACCGACCGCGACCCTCAGGAGCACGACCATGACCCGCATCGAAGGCGCCACCAACTCCGAGGCCGGCCCACTCGGCCGCGTGCTGCTCGCGCTCGCCCGGCGCAAGCTCCGCCAGCTCACCGGGCGCTCGCCGGACGGGGGCATCGGGCCGCTGGCGGCATACGCACGCCTGCCCCGGCTGCTGCTCGGCTACGGCGCCTTCGAGGACGCGACGGCCCGATTGCACGGGGTCCCCGAGCGCCTGAAGGCGCTGGCGGAGTTGAAGGCGGCGACGATGAGCAACTGCGAGTACTGCATCGACATCGGCTCCCAGATCGCCCGCCGCAACGGGATCGCGGACGAGCAGCTGCTCGCGCTGCCCGACTATCGCGACAGCGACCGCTTCGACCCGCTCGAGAAGCTCGTCCTCGACTACGCCGTCGGCATCAGCAGCACCCCCGTGAACGTTCCCGACGAGCTTTTCGCGAGCTTGCGGGAGCGCTTCGACGAGCGCCAGCTGGTCGAGCTGACGAACGTGATCGCGCTGGAGAACATGCGCGGGCGCTTCAACCTCGCCCTCGGCTACGGCGCTGCGGGTTTCAGCGAGGGCATGGTCTGCGCGGTGCCAGCGCCCGGGGACCATCCGCGCCAGGCATCCGCGGGGAGGGCGGACGGGGCGCCGGCGTACGCGCAAGTGGCCGCACCGTGAGGGTCTTCCTCGCCGGCGCCACCGGCGTGATCGGCAGGCGCCTCGTGCCGCTGCTGATCGGCGCCGGCCATGAGGTCACGGGGATGACGCGGTCGTCCGAGCGCGGCGAGGACCTGCGCGCCCTGGGAGCCGAGCCCGTGCTCGCCGACGCCCTCGATCAGGCGGCCGTCGCCGCGGCCGTCTCGGCGGCCCGCCCCGACGCCGTCATCCACCAGCTCAGCTCGCTGCCCGCCCGCATCGAACCGCGCCGCATCAAGCAGGACTTCGAGCTCAACGACAGGCTCCGGAGCGAGGGAACCCGCATCCTCGTCGCCGCCGCCCAGGACGCCGGCGTGCGCCGGATCCTCGCCCAGAGCATCGCCTTCGCCTACGCGCCCGGCCCACCGGGAACCCTGCACGAGGAGCAGGATCCCCTTTACCGCGACTCGCCCGAGCCGTTTCGGCGCTCGGCCCTCGCGCTCGCCGACCTCGAGCGCACCGTCGCCGGGGCCGGCGGCGTCGTCCTGCGCTACGGCTACTTCTACGGCCGCGCGAGCGCCTTCTCGCGTGAGGGCACGATCGCAGCGGACGTCGCCCGCCGGCGGCTGCCGATCATCGGCCGCGGCAAGGGGGTGTGGTCGTTCGTGCACGTCGACGACGCCGCCGAGGCCACCGTCGCCGCACTCGCCGTGGACCGGGCTGCCACGTACAACGTCGTCGACGACGACCCCGCACCGGTGTGCGAGTGGCTGCCCGCCTTCGCGAGAGCCCTCGGCGCCCCGCGACCGCTGCGTGTGCCTGCTCTCCTCGCCCGGCCGCTCGCGGGCTCCTACGGGGTCGCCACGATGACCACCGCGCAGGGGGCGAGCAACGCCCTCATCAAGCGGGAGCTCGTCTGGGCGCCGCGGCACGCGAGCTGGCGCGAGGGTTTCGCCACCGCCCTCGGCTGAGGCGCCTGGCGCTCACTTGCGAACGACGAGCACGACCCCTGCGACCAGCAGCGCGAGGCCCACGATCCGTCCCACGCCGATCTGCTGCTTGGCCACCCCGACGAGCCCGAAGCGGTCGATCGCGACGGAGATCGCCAGTTGGCCGGTGATCACGACGGCAGTCAGGCCGCTCGCGCCCAGCGTACGCACGGCCACCAGCGCGACGGTCACGTAGACGGCTCCGAGCAGGCCGCCCACGAGCGCCCACCAGGGCGCGCGGCCGAGCTGCCCGAGCCCGCCGAGGCCCCCGCCCCAGAAGCTCGCGATCAGCACCAGCGCGATCGTCCCCACCAGGAACGAGAACGTCGCCGCCTGGACGGTCCCCACCGAGCGGCCCAGGCGCGAGTTGATCGGCGCCTGCAGCCCGACCAGGGCGCCCGCGCCGACGCCGAGGAGCACCGCGAGCCCGCGGCTCACGGACGCGCGACCATCACTTCGCCTCCAGCCACGTTCGCCCGACGCCGACGTCGACCGCCAGCGGCGGCTGGTGCTCCCATACCCCGCACATCTCCAGCTCGATCAGCGCGAGCGCCGCGGCCTCCTCCTCGGGCGGACCTTCGAACAGCAGCTCGTCGTGGATGGTCAGCAGCAGTCGTGTCTGCAACGAGGACGCCTCGAGCGCCCGGTGGCTGCGCACCATCGCCAGCTTGATGATGTCTGCCGCGGTTCCCTGGATGACCGTGTTCACGGCGAGGCGCTCGCCCAGCATGCGGGTCTGGTAGTTGCGGGCGCGCAGCTCGGGGATCTGGCGGCGGCGACCCCACAGCGTCGTCACGTGACCCTGCTCGCGCGCCTGCTCGATCGTCGCGGCCATGAACGCGGCCACGCGCGGGAAGCGCTCGAGGTAGGCGTCGATGAACTCCTTGGCCTCCTCGCGGGGGATGTTCAGGCGGTCCGCCAGCCCGTAGTCGGAAAGTCCGTAGACGATGCCGTAGTTGATCATCTTCGCCTTCGAACGCATGCCCGGGTCGATCTCGTCCGGCCCGACGCCGAAGACCCGCGAGGCGGTCGCCGTGTGGACGTCTTCGCCGCGGGCGAAGATCTCCATCAATGCAGGCTCGGAGGCCGCGTGGGCGAGCACCCGCAGCTCGATCTGGGAGTAGTCGGCGGAGATCAGGACCCTCCCCTCCTCGGCCTCGAAGCAGCCGCGGATCTCGCGACCGAGCGGCGTACGGATGGGGACGTTCTGCATGTTCGGGTTCGTGCTCGACAGCCGCCCGGTCTGGGCGACCGCCTGCAGGAACGTGGTGTGGATGCGGGAGCGCTCGTCGACGAGCTCTCCAAGCACGTCCAGGTACGTCTTGATCAGCGTCGAGAGCTCCCTCCAGCGCTCGATCAGGGGGATGATCTCGTGCTCGGTCCGGATCGCCTGCAGCACCCTGGCATCGGTCGAGAACCCGGTCTTGCCGCGACGCTTGCGCGACAGCCCGAGCTTGCCGAACAGGATCTCTCCCAGCTGCTGCGGCGAGCCGATCAGGAACTCCTCGCCCGCGAGCGCGAAGATCTCGCGTTCGAGGCCCGCGGTCTCCTCCCGCACCCGCTCCGTGATCGCCTCCAGCCGCTCGACGTTCAGGCGCACGCCGAGCAGCTCCATGTCCCGCAGCACCTTCACCAGGGGCAGCTCGATCTCGTCCATCACGGCGGCGAGGCCCCGCTCCTCGATCTGCTCCCGCTGCCAGTCGGCGAGGGCGCCCAGCATCACAGCCTGCGCCGCCAGCTGGTCGGGGAGATCGGAGGAGAGCCCCCGCTCCTCGCACAGCTCGGCGAGCGGATAGCCCCGGCGGGCCGGCTCGAGCAGATAGGCCCCGAGCAGCGTGTCATGGATCAGCCCGGGCGCGACCAGCCCGAGCGACTTCGCGTCGTGCGCGATCACGGGCCGTTCGCCGGCCGCGGCGACGACTTCCTCCGGTCGGGCGATCTCGCCGCTGAGGACCTCGCCGGCGGCGGCCGCGGCGAACCGCCACGGGGGCCCGTCCGCGAACAGCGCACCCTCGGGCGGCTCGGTCTGGGCCGCCAACAGGCTCAACGCGCCCTCCCCGCCGAGACGGGCGACGTCCTCGACGGCGCCCTCCCGGGCCCGCGCCGTGAGGAGCACGTCGGCGGCGGGGGCGGGGGCCGCCACGACCGGGTCGCCGAGCGCCTCCTCGAGCCGGCGCAGCGGGTCACGCAGCTCGTACTCCCGGAACACCTCCCGCAGACGCGAGCGGTCGGGCTCGCGCGTCGCCTCGGCGGAGATGTCGAGCTCGACCGGGATGTCGCGCCTGACCGTCGCCAGCTGCTTGGAGACGCGGGCGTCCCCGGCGTGCTCGACGAGGTTCTGTTTGCGCTTTGCACCACCGATGTCCTCGACGTGCGCGAGGACGTCCTCGAGGCTGCCGAAGCTCTGCAGCAGGTCACTTGCCGTCTTGTCGCCGATCCCCGGGATGCCAGGGATGTTGTCCGAGGTGTCCCCCTTGAGGCCGTAGAAGTCGGGAATCAGCTCGGGCGGGATGCCATAGCGATCGATCACCGCCTGACGGTCGTAGATCTTCGTGTCGGTGATCCCCCGGGAGGTCGCCATCACCTTCACGAGGCCGTCCGGGTCGATCAGCTGGAAGACGTCGCGGTCGCCGGTCACGATCATCGTCGCCACGGGGGGGTCGGCGGCGATCGCCTGCGCGGCGAGCGAGGCGATCACGTCATCGGCCTCGAAGCCCTCGACCCGCACGTTGCTGTAGCCGAACGCCTCCACCAGCGGTTCCATCGCCGGCCACTGCTGCTTGAGCAGGTCCGGGCGTGAGCGTCGCTGGGCCTTGTAGTCCGAGAACAGCTCTGTGCGTCCCGACGTGCCCGCGTCCCAGGCCACGACGGTCGGACGAACGCCGTAGTCGGTGACGATCTTCACGAGCATCGAGGCGAACCCGAAGATCGCGTTCGTGGGCACGCCGGTGGAGGTGGCGATCGACTCGGGCAGCGCGAAGAAGGCGCGGTAGACGAGGCTCGGACCGTCGATCAGGAACAGCCGCTCGGCGGCGCCGGCGCCGGCGCCGGTCGGCCGGCTCACACGGGCGTCCTGGGTCGTGTTCGCAGCCATCGCAAGAGCACTCTACGAGGACTGCACGCACACACCTACCCTAAGATCCCCTCCCGCGTGCCGCCATCGATCGAAGACCAGATCCCGACGGGCCCCGCCCCCTCGGCCCAATATCGCCTGACGATCCGGGTCCGGCTGGACGACTCGCCCGGCGTCCTCGGCGAGGTCACGGCCGCGATCGGCGCCGCCGGCGGCGTCGTCGGCGCCGTCGACCCGGTCCAGGCCGAAGGCGAGAACGTGCTGCGGGACATCGTCGTCGACGCCTCCGGCGCCGAGCACTGGGAGCAGATCATCGCCGCGATCGAGGCGCTCCCCGGAGCGCGCGTGATCGACACCACCGACCGCACCTTCCTGCTGCACGTGGGCGGCAAGATCGAGCAGCACAACAAGCACCCCATCAAGACCCGGGACGACCTCTCGATGGTCTACACGCCAGGCGTGGCGAGGGTCTGCCTCGCGATCGCCGAGGACCCCGACAAGGCCTACCAGTACACGATCAAGCGCAACACCGTGGCGGTCGTCTCCGATGGCACCGCCGTACTCGGGCTCGGTGACATCGGCCCCGCCGCCGCGATGCCCGTGATGGAGGGCAAGTGCTGCCTGTTCAAGGAGTTCGCGGGCGTCGACGCGTTCCCCGTCTGCGTCGACACGACAGATCCGGCCGAGATCGTGCGCATCGTCAAGCTGATCGCCCCAGCGTTCGGGGGGATCAACCTCGAGGACATCTCCGCACCGCGATGCTTCGAGATCGAGGACGAGCTGGGGCGACAGCTCGACATCCCCGTCTTCCACGACGATCAGCACGGCACGGCCGTCGTCGTGATGGCCGCCCTGCTCAACGCCGTGAAGCTCACGGGCCGCCGGATGGCGGATCTGCGGGTGCTCATCCTCGGTCTCGGTGCGGCCGGCATCGCGGTCACGAAGATCCTGCTCGAGGCGGGCGTCACCGAGATCGTCGGCGCCGACTCCAGGGGGGCGCTGCACGTCGAGCGCGAGGACTACCTGGACGGGTCGTTGAACCCGGTCAAGCGCTGGTTCGCGGAGGTCACCAACCCCGAACGCCGCGGCGGCTCCCCCGCCGAGGTGATCGACGGGGCCGACCTGCTGATCGGGGTCTCCGGCGCCCGGGCGCTGCCGGCGAGCGCCCTCGCCCGCATGAACCCCGACGCGATGGTCTTCGCGATGGCCAACCCGACGCCGGAGGTCAGCCCGGAGGAGGCAGCGCCGTACGTGCGGATCATGGCCACCGGACGCTCCGACTACCCCAACCAGATCAACAACGTGCTCGCCTTCCCGGGTATCTTCCGCGGCGCCCTCGACGTCCGCGCCCCGAGCATCAGCGAGGAGATGAAGATGGCCGCGGCGAGCGCCATCGCCGCGATCGTCGAGGACGCCGAGCTGCGCGAGGACTACATCATCCCGTCGGTCTTCAACCGCGAGGTCGCCCCCGCGGTGGCGGCCGCTGTGGCCGAGCAGGCGCGTGCCGCCGGGACCGCCCTCGCCGGCCAGGAGGTCGGGTACGCGCCCGGCGACACGCTGGCCGGGTCCGCAGCGCCGGTCCCGCACGGCGAGGCCCGCACGTGAGGAGGGGCGCGAGGGGGTGAGCGGGCACGTCACGCTCACCGGCGCCACCGGACTGCTCGGCCCGAGGCTCGTGGCCGCCCTGCGACAGCGGGGCGAGTCGGTGACGGTGCTGAGCCGCGACCCCGAGCGGGCGCTCTCGCGGCTCGGCGACGTGCGGGCGATCGGCTGGGACGCCCTCGCCGAACCGGCGCCCGCCGAGGCGCTCGCGGGAGCGCGGCGCGGTCGTGCACCTTGCCGGTGAGCCCCTGGCGCAGCGCTGGAGCGAGTCGGCCAAGCGGGCGATCCGCGACAGCCGGGTGCTCGGCACGCGCAACCTCGTCGCCGGCATCGCCGCGCTCGGCGAGCGCCCCGCCGTGCTGCTCAGCGGCTCGGCGATCGGCTACTACGGCCCCCGCGGCGAAGAGCCGATCGACGAGGATGCGCCCGCGGGGATCGACTTCCTCGCCCAGGTCTGCGTCGGCTGGGAGGCGGAGGCGCAGGCCGCCGTGTCGCTGGGACTGCGGGTGGTGTGCATGCGCACCGGCGTCGTCCTCGACCGCTCGGGCGGAGCGCTCGCGAAGATGCTGCCCCCCTTCCGCCTCGGCGTCGGCGGCCCCGTCGCCGGTGGCCGCCAGTACATACTCGTGGATCCACGCGGCCGATCACCTCGGGCTGATGCTCGCGGCGCTCGACGGCGCGGAGCTGGGCCGGGCCGGTCAACGCGACCGCCCCCGAGCCGGCCACGAACGCCGAGTTCTCGCGCCAGCTCGGACGTGCCCTGCACCGGCCCGCCGTGCTGCCCGTCCCGGGACTCGTGCTGCGTGCCCTCTACGGGGAGATGGCGGAGATCGTCACGACCGGCGCGCGCGTCGTGCCGGCCAAGGCGCTCGTGCTGGGCTACGAGTTCGGGTACCCCCAGCTGCCGCAGGCGCTGAGCTCGGCGCTCGCCGGCTGAGCCCGACGCTCAGGCCGACGCGCCGGCCGCGGCCGGCTCGCGCCGCGCGGCGGCCCGGTTCTCGGTCTCGATGATCACGCGACACGGTCGCTTGCTGAGCAGGTACGCCGCCGTCGGGCCGATCCGCTGCTCGCCGGCGGGGGCATGGATCGTCGACCAGTAGATGACATCCGCGCGGACGCGCTCGGCCTCTTCGACCAGCGCCGCGCCCGGGTTGCGCGTGCGGATCAGCCCGGTGTGGGTCTTGATACCGAGCCTGCGGGCCTGGATGCGGGCGCTCTCGAGGACCGAGCGCCCGTGGGCCTCCTCCTCCTCGAGCCCCGACTCCAGCGACAGCTGGCTCGGGACGACGAGCACGTAGACCGCATAGACGATGCCTTCCTCGCCGATCAGCTTGGCGGCGCGAGCGCAGGGCCGAGGCGCTGACGTCGTCGCCGAAGATCGGCACGAGCGCCGTGCGGTACTCGAGCTCCTGGAAGTCGTCGGGGCGCTCCGGCCGCGGCAGCCGGTAGGACTTGCGCGGGTCGAGGCCCTGGCGGTGGCGGTAGTAGAAGTAGCCCCGCCATCCCGACGATCATCCAGGGGATGCCGACGACGCGGGCCTCGCTGTGCAGGACGGTCACGGCGATCCAGGCGCCGAACGTGCCGATCCCCCCGATCACCGCCGTCAGCGGGATCACGGCGCCGCGGATGCGGACGCCCCACGGGGCGACGTAGGGACGCTCGCGATCGGGGTCCTTCACGCGCAGCGCGATGATCGCCGCGTGGGCCGTCGTGAACGACAGCATCGCCCCGAACGAGTACAGGTTGCCGAGCACTTCGGTGTTCCCGTAGATGATCAGCGTGCACGCGAGACCCGAGAAGAAGATCAGCGTGAACCACGGCGTGCGGTAGCGCGGGTGCAGCGAGGCGAACAGCCTCGGCAGCTGGCGGTGCTCCGCCAGCGACCACGACAGCCGCGAGATCCCGATCATGCCGGCGTTGGTCGCGATGAACAGGATCGTCGCCGCGAGGACGCCCGACGTAGTATTCGGCCAGTTTGAGCACGGTGCCGTGCAGCCCGAGCCGCGAGATCACCCCGAGCACCGGGTCGTTTTCGAAGAAGTGCCCGAGCGCGGTGGCGTACCCGGGCTGGGTGAAGCTCTGTTTGAGCTCGGCGTTGTAGCCGACGCCGTGGTGGATCACCGGCAGCGCCGAGAGCGCGACGACGGAGATGCCGGCGTACACGGCCAGCACCGCCATCACGACGAGGTTCACCGCCTTCGGGACCTGCCGGCCGGGGTCCCTGGACTCCTCGGCCATGTTCGCGACGGTCTCGATGCCCGTATAGGCGAGCATCGCCAGCGACAGCGCGAAGATCAGTTCCTTCCAGGTCGGCGCGATCCCGAGGTGGACCTGGTTGACGAGCAGCGAGGGGTTCAGGACGAGGAACGCCCCCAGCGCGACGAGCAGGATCTGCGTGCTGAGGTCGAGGATCGCGAGGACGAGGTTGAGCTTCGCCGACTCGCCCAGGCCACGGATGTTCAGCGCCGCCAGCAGTGCGACCACGATCAGCCCGCCGAAGATGTCGTCCGGGTTGTGCTTGAGGGCGTGCAGGCCAGGGAACGCGCTCAGGTAGTGGGGCACGAAGAACGCCGAGATCGCGATCGTGAGGATGTAGTCGAGGCTCAGCGCCCAGCCGGCGAAGAACGACACGACGTCGTTGAAGGCGTGGCGGGCGAACGAGGAGGAGCCGCCCGCTTCGGGGAACATCGAGGCGCCCTCGGCGTACGTTTTCGCGGTCAGCGCGAACAGCCCGCCGGCGAAGAGGAACACCAGCGGGGTCAGTCCGAGGGCGTGCGCGGCGACCAGCCCGAGCGCGTAGTAGATCGAGGAGCCGACGTTGCCGTAGGCGGTCGCGAACAGTCCCGGACGTCCCGACCGACTTGCGCAGCCCGCGCTCGGAGAGGCGTGCCATCGGCTCCGCAGCGTACACGCCGACCGGCGTGCAAAATCCCATTCAGGACAGCCGCCGATGAAGGAAGCGGCCGTATGATCCCGACGGACCGGCGAGGAGGCCGACCCCTAGCGATGGAAACGGCGCGACGCGAAAACTACGACTCGGGCGAGGACTTCGTCCTCGAATACGGCGAGCTGCGCTTCACGTTCAACGAGGCGGACTTCTCCGAGCGCTGCGAGCAGGCGGCGCTGAAGCTCGGCTTCGTCGGCGGCCGCCTCGGCGAGGAGGAGCTCGAAGACCTCGTCAACCTCGCCGTCAACGGCGAGATCATCGACCCCGCCTCCGCGCTGGGCGAACACGTCAACGACTGCTGGCCGGAGCTCGTCGGGCCGGCCGAGCGCTCGCTCGTGCACTGGCTGCGGCGCCTCGTCTTCCGCGGGCGCATGGCTCGACCAGCGCGTCAAGGAGGGCGAGCTGAGCGTCGTCTTCGACGAGCGACGCGGCGGCTTCGCCTACGTGCAGCCGCTGGCGGGCGGGAATCCGCACAGCGGCGCGGGAGAACCGATCGAGCTGGCGCCCGAGCCCTCCTGGGGCCGGGTCGCCTACCGGCGCTGAGACACTAGCCCTGGCTCGCCTCCTGCACGGCGGCGGCGCGGGCCTTGGCGATCGCCGCGGGCACCGTCCTCGCCGACGAGCAGCTCCGCCCGTAGCGTTCCGCTCCCGAGCAGGTCGAGGATCGGCTCACGTCCGGCCGAGGCGAGCGTGGCATCGAGGGCGATCACCGTCGTCTCGCCGCCCAGGGGCTCGCCGGCCGTCGCGATCACGCGTCAGCGAGCCGCCCTCGCGGAGGTTGCGGGCGGCCGCCAGCGCGCGGCGGGCGGCCGGGACGCTGAGCCCGTCGAGGCTGTCGATCAGCACGACCGCGTCGCTGCCGCGAGCGGCGATCCGCTTGGCGGCGTCGATCGCCCGCTCGACCGCCTGGGCCTGCGCCTCGGCGGAGGCGGCGAAGCTGAGCGCGGCGGCCGGCGCGACGGTCGCCCTCCGCCACTCGGCGATCTCCTCGGGGCGCGACACCGGCGAGGACGAGCGTCAGCTCGATCCCCTCGCGCCCGTGCACGATCGCGGCGATGCCGGCGCAGGGTCTCGGTCTTACCCGCCTGGCGCGAGCCGACGATCACGGCCCGCGAGCCGCGCCCGAGCGGGGTCAGCCACTCGATCGCCTCGAGCGTCCGGTCGGCATCGCCGAAGGTGAGCCGCTCGCTCGGCCACGCGACCGGCAGATCCTCGTAGCGCGAGCCGTCCGAGACGGTGTCCGCGGGCGCGCCGTTGATCGTGTCGATCCGGACGAGCGAGGGGTAGCGCTCGGAGCGCCGGGGCGTGCGCACCGGCCCCGTCACCTCGTCACCGCTGACGAGCTCGCAGCGACGGACCTGGGCGGCGGAGATGTACACGTCCTCGTCGGAGGGCTCCGGCGGCGCGACGCGCAGGAAGGCGGAGCCGTTGCCGAGCACCTCGACGACGCCGGTGGCGCTGCGCCCGCTCTCGGGGGCGTCGGCATCCTCGGCCTCGGCGGCCGGCCGGGCGGCGCGCTCGGCGGCGCCGGAGCGGCCGCCGCGGCGGGAGCGCCGAGCGGGACGCTCGGCCGGCTGCCTCCTCCTCGTCGCGGCCCCCGTCGTCCTGTGCGTCCTCTGTGTCCTCGACGCTGCCACGTCGGCTGCGGCGCCGCCGGGCGCGGGGCGCGGCCTGTTCGGCCGCAGGAGCGCCGGCGTCGGCGTCGGCCTCGCCGGGCTCGGCATCGGCGGCGGGAGCCTCGCCGAGGATCGCTGTCGATCAGGTCGGCCTTGCGCAGGCGCCTGAATCCCTCGAGGCCGATCTGGTCGGCGATTGCGTGGAGGTCGGCCAGCGGGCTGGCCTCCAGCTCGGAGCGCTCGAGCACTGCCATGTCGGTTCCTTCTTTCGTTAGCGGTTGGGCGGTTGGCGTCCCGCCGCGTTGGACAGCGGCGGGCACCCGTGACTGCCCCAGCGTAGCGTCTGGGCCGGCGCCCACCCCCGGGCCGGCTAGGCCGAAGAGCTGCGGTCGTAGCGGATCTCCTCGCGCAACGCGAGGTCCTCGCCGACGTCCGCGCCGCTCGCGCAGGGCGGCGCGGACGGTGAGGAAGTCGGCCGCCGGCGGCAACGTCGTGGACGCGGAAGACGTGGGCGCCGTGCTCGAGCCCGTGGGCGAGGGCGGCCAGCGTCCCGCCGAGGCGCTCGCGGGGCGAGCGGCCCGGTGAGCGCGCCGATGAAGTCCTTGCGCGAGATCGCCATCAGCAGCGGCCGGCCCAGCTCGTGCAGCCGGCCCAGCTCCCCGAGCAGGCGGATCGTCTGCGCGGGCGTCTTGGCGAAGTCGGGGCCGGGGTCGACGATCAGCTGCTCGCGCCGCACACCGAGCGCCACCGCCTGCTCGATCCGCTCGCGCAGGAAGCCCAGCACTTCGCCGACGACGTCCCCGTAGAGGTCCGGCTCCTGACGCGCTGACGCGGGGCGCGGCGAGGCCGTGTGCATCAGCACCAGCGCGGCGCCGGTGTCAGCGCAGACGGCGGCGAGGTCGGGGTCGCGCAGGCCGCTGACGTCGTTGACGATGCTCGCCCCGGCGGCGATCGCGGCACGAGCCACGGCCGGCTTGTAGGTGTCGACCGACACGACCGCGCCGAGCTCGCTCGACGATCCGCCCGCACGAGCGGCACGACGCGGCTCGGTCTCCTCCTCCGGCGTCGAGCGGCGCGCGTCCGGTTGAGGCCGACTCGCCGCCGACGTCGATGATGTCGGCGCCGCCGGCGAGCAGCTCCTCGGCCAGACGTATCTGCGCCGCCAGGCCGGCGTGCAGGCCCCCGTCACTGAACGAGTCCGGGGAGGCGTTGACGATCCCCATCAGCAGCGGACGCGGGCCGAGCTCGAGCGTGCGGCCTCCCGCTTCGAGGCGCGGGCGGGTGCGATCACGCCGACGGCGGGGACGGGGTGGCGCCGGCGAGCCGGTCCCGATCGCTCACCCGGCGGGACGATCCCCTCCGCACGGGCCTCAGCGGCGAAGCGGCGTCAGCTCGAGCTGCAGGCGCTCGGGGTCCCAGGCGAGCTCGCGCGCGAGGACTCCCCGACACGCTCGACGGCGGGCGCGGCTCGCCCGTCCTCGCCGCCGCGGAGCTCCCGGGCGGCGAGCAGGCCGAGGCGGGTCCGGCGCAGCAGCACGTCGCCGATGCTGCGGGCCTGCTCGCGGCGGGCGGCCAGGGCGACCTCCGCGAGCAGGTCGGGCAGGCCGGCGACGATCGGCTGGGCGAGCTCGCCGCGCTCGGCTGCGAGCGCGAGGACGTCGTGGGCGGCGTGCCCGTAGCGCGAGGCGAGGGCCTGATAGGAGCCCTCCGGCACGCCCTCCACCCGCGGCAGCTCCTCGACCGCGATCGCCTGCCCGAGCGGGATCTCGTGCGTGCGGCAGGGCGCGTCCCGTGCTTCGCGCTAGCACGATCCGATCGACCGTCATCTTGGCCATCCGCCGCCATGTAGTCAGCTTGCCGCCGGTGATCGTGATCATGCCCGAGGAGGTCTCGTACAGCTCGGCCTTGCGCGAGATGTCGACCGACTTCTTCGGGTCGCCCGTCGAGATCAGCGGACGCACGCCCGCGAAGGCCCCGGTCAGGTGCGCGCGCTCGAGCTCCGAGCCGAAGAACGAGTTGACGGCGTCGAGCAGGTAGTCGATGTCCGCCTCGGAAGGCTCGACGTGGTCGAGCGGGCCCTCGTAGTCGTTGTCGGTCGTGCCGAGGAGCGTCTGCCCGAGCCACGGCAGGGCGAAGATCGAGCGGCCCGAGCCGGCGGGGACGATCGCGCCGCCGACGAGCGGCAGGTCCTCGTGGCGGACCGTCACGTGGGTGCCGCGGCTCGGGCGGATGCGGGGCAGCTCCGCCTCGTCGTGCAGCTCCTGGGGGCGCAGCTCGTCGGCCCACACGCCGGTCGCGTTGACGACGTTGGCGGCGCGCACGTCGAAGCGCTCCCCGCTCTCGACGTCGAGTGCGTGCACGCCGTAGGCGCGACCCTCGCGCTCGAGCAGACCGGTGACGCTGACGCGGTTGGTGCAGACGGCGCCGAACCGCTCGGCCTCGCCGAGGACGGTCAGCACGAGCCGTGCGTCGTCGGTCTGGCAGTCATAGAAGAGGTAGCCGCTCGTGGGCTCTCGCGGGGCGAGCGCGGGCAGCAGCTCGAGGACCTCCTCGCCGCCGATCACCCGGTGGCGCTCCGGGCTCCAGGAGTCGGCGGCCTCCTCGGCGGCGGCGCCAGCGCCGTTCGGGTCCGCGGTCGCGGCCGCACGCTCGGCCCGCCCGCGCCGCCCCCGCCGCCCGCGCCGTCCCCCGCGCTCGACGGACATGACGTCGTAGAGGTTCAGCCCGACCCCCACGAGGCGGTCCGGGCGGGCGCCCTCGAACGCCGGCACGACCAGCGGCAGCGGACGCACGAGGTGGGGCGCCAGGGCGACCATCAGGCGGCGCTCGAGCAGCGCCTCGCGCACGAGCCCGAGGTCGAAGTTCTGCAGGTAGCGCAGGCCGCCGTGGACGAGCTTGCTCGAGCGGCTGGAGGTGCCCGAGGCGTAGTCGCCGCGCTCGAGCAGCGCCGACGCTGTAGCCACGGGCGGCGGCGTCGAGAGCGACGCCGGCGCCCGTGATGCCCCCGCCCACGACCACGACGTCGAACTCGTCCTCCCTCAGCGCGGCGAGTGCCTGGCTGCGCTCGATCACCGGGGGCAGTTTCGCAGAGTCGGGCGGCGCCGATCCGAGCAGGGGCCGGATCAGCGGTGCAAGCTCAGATGTGGGCCAGCTCGGCTGTGATTTCGCTGACCGCCGACTTCGCGTCGCCGAACAGCATCGACGTCTCGGGCTCGTAGTAGAGCTCGTTTTCGATCCCCGCGAAGCCCGGGTTCATCGAGCGCTTGATCACGATCACCGAGCGGCTGTCGTTCGACTTCGAGGATCGGCATGCCGTAGATCGGCGAGGAGGGCGTGTTCTTGGCGGCCGGGTTGGTGACGTCGTTGGCGCCGATCACGAGCGAGACGTCCGTGCGCTGGAACTCGGGGTTGGCCTCGTCCATCTCCTTGAGCTGGTCGTAGGGCACGTCGGCCTCGGCGAGCAGCACGTTCATGTGACCCGGCATGCGCCCCGCGACCGGGTGGATCGCGAAGCTGACATCGATCCCGCGTTTTTCGAGCTCCTTGGTCAGCTCGCGCACGGCGTGCTGCGCCTGCGCGACCGCCATGCCGTAGCCCGGCACGATCACGACGCGGTTGGCGTAGGCGAGCTGGATCGCCGCGTCGACGGCGCCGATCGATTTGACCGATGCCCGCGTGCTCGCCGGCGCCGCTGGCGCCCTCGATCGCGCCGCCGCCGCCGAAGCCGCCGGCGACGATCGCGGGGATCGAGCGGTTCATCGCCACGGCCATCAGGTTCGTCAGGATCGAGCCGGAGGCGCCGACGATCATGCCCGCAACGATCAGCGCGGGGTTGTTGAGGGCGATCCCCGTGGCCGCGGCGGAGAGGCCCGTGAACGCGTTCAGCATCGAGATCACGACGGGCATGTCCGCGCCGCCGATCGGCAGCACGACGGCGTTGCCGAGCAGCGCCGCGCAGACGAGCATGCCGATGAACATCCAGTTCGGAATGGTTGCCGGCGGCGATGTCCGACCCCCGCCGCGACGGCCAGGACGAGCAGCACGAGGTTGACGATCTGCTGGGCGGAGCCGAGCGAGATCGGGCGGCCCGGGATGATTTCCTGGAGCTTGCCGAAGGCGATGTTCGAACCCCAGAAGGAGACCGAGCCGACGATCGCGGCGAACAGCGAGAAGATCGCGATGTACGTCGCCGTGTGTTCGTAGCCACCGCTGCGGCGGAACTCCGCCCAGGCGATCAGGAACACCGCGCCGCCGCCGACGCCGTTGAACAGCGCCACCATCTGCGGCATCGCGGTCATCTTCACCTGCCGCGCCGCCGGCACGCCGACCGCCGTGCCGAGCGCGACGCCGAGCGCGATCAGGCCCCAGTTGCCCTCGTTGGGGTTGAGCAGCGTCGCGATCACCGCGATCGCCATGCCGACCGCGGCGATGCGGTTGCCGCGCACGGCGGTGGTCGGGCCAGACAAGCCCCTCAGGCCCTGGATGAAGAGGGAGAAGGCGATGATGTAGAGGACGTCGAGGAAGCTTTCGTCCTGCAGGAAGGAGGTCGCGATCGGGAGCCCGCTCACGAGCTCCTCCCCCTTCTTCTCCTCGCCCTTCGGCTTGGTCTTGAACATCTCGAGCATGCGGTCGGTGACGAGGAAGCCGCCGACGATGTTGATCGTGCCGAAAGCGATCGCGATCACGAGGATGACCTTGTTGAAGGTGTCGTTGCCCGGACAGCCCGATCACGAGCAGGCCGCCGAGCAGGACGATCCCGTGGATCGCGTTCGTGCCCGACATCAGCGGCGTGTGCAGCGTGTTCGGCACCTTCGAGATCACGACGAAGCCGATGAAGCCGGCGAGCACGAGGATCGCGAGGTTCGTGGTGAGGGTGCTCGCGAGGATCACGCCGGCGCCCCCTCGACCGCCGCACGCGCCCCCGCGTTGACGATCTCGCCCTCCCGCACCACGCAGGCGCCGCTGATGATCTCGTCCTCGAAGTCCAGTTCATGGTGCCGTCCTCGGCGACGAACAGCTCGAGCAGGGCGAGCACGTTGCGCGCGAACAGCTGCGAGGAGTGCTCGGCCATGCCGGCCGGCAGGTTCAGCGGCGAGACGATCTTGACGTCGTGGCGGATCACCGTCTCGCCGGGCTCGGTCAGCTCGCAGTTGCCACCCGACTCGCCGGCGAGGTCGACGATCACCGAGCCGGCCTTCATGCCCTCCACGGCCTCCGCGGTGACGAGCCGCGGCGCCGGGCGTCCCGGCACGAGCGCGGTCGTGATGACGACGTCGAAGCCCTTGATCGCGTCGGTCAACGCCTGCTGCTGGCGGGCGCGCTCCTCGTCGGTCAGCTCGCGGGCGTAGCCGCCCTCGCCGCTCGCCTCGAGGCCGAGGTCGAGCCACTGGGCGCCGAGCGATTCGACCTGCTCGGCGACCTCGGGACGGACGTCGTAGCCGGTCGTGCGGGCGCCCAGGCGCCTGGCCGTGGCGAGCGCCTGCAGGCCCGCCACCCCCACGCCGAGCACGAGCACCTTCGCCGGCGGGATCGTGCCGGCGGCGGTCATCAGCATCGGGAAGAAGCGGCCGATCTCGACCGCGCCGAGCAGCGCCGAGCGGTAGCCGGCGACGTTGCTCTGCGAGGACAGCGCGTCCATCGACTGCGCCCGTGAGATGCGCGGGATCGCCTCCATCGCGAAGGCCGTCGCCTTCGCCTCCGCGAGGGCGCGGGTGGTCGTGGGGCTCGTCAGCGGAGCCAGGAAGCCGATCAGGATCGAACCCGAGCCGAGCGCGCGGATCTGCTCCGGATCGGGCGGGGCGATCGTGACGACGATGTCCGAGCGCCACACCTCCGCCGCGTCGGCCGTCAGCTCCGCGCCGGCGTCCGCGAACGCGGCGTCGGCGAGCAGCGCGCCCTCCCCCGCCCCGCTCTGGACCACCACGTCGAGCCCTTTCGCCTTCAGCTTGCCGACGACCTCGGGCACGAGCGCCACCCGATGCTCGCCCGCCGCGGTCTCCTTCGGTACGCCGATCCTCATGTGAGGTGCGAGAAAGTACCCGATCTCACGGATGGGCGGCGCCCGGTATGCAAAACTCGGAGCGCGATGACCGTCAACCTGACCCGCATCTACACGAGGCTGGGGGACGGCGGCGAGACCCACCTCGGCGACATGAGCAGGGTCTCCAAGCTGCATCCCCGCGTGGAGGCATACGGCACGGTCGACGAGCTCAACGCCTGCCTCGGCGTGGCCCTGCTCGCGCCAGACCTGCCGGCTGCATACGCCGCGATGCTGCGCCGGGTCCAGAACGACCTGCTCGACGTCGGCGCCGACCTGTCGGTGCCGCTCGCCGATGCGGACGCGGGCTCCAGCGGGGGCGCGGGCGGGGGAGTCGACCGCGAGCGGCTACGGATCGGCGAGGAATACACGGGGTGGCTCGAGCAGGCCTGCGACGAGGTGAACGCCACGCTCGAGCCCCTGCGCTCGTTCGTGATCCCGGGCGGCACGCCGGCGGCGGCGCAGCTGCACGTCTGCCGGACCGTCTGCCGCCGCGCCGAGCGCCGCACGATCGCGGTCGGCGCAGACGTCAACGGCGAGGTCGTGCGCTACCTGAACCGGCTCTCGGACCTGCTCTTCATCCTCAGCCGCGCGGTCAACCGCGAGGAGCAGGGGGCGAGCGGCGCGGAGCCGCTGTGGGAGCCGGGGGCACACGCCGCCGGCGGGGCCGGCGCCTGATGCTCAGGCGCGACCGGGGCTGGGCCTGAGGCGCTCCGCCCCACGGAGGGCGGCGAGCGCGAGCGCTCCCCACAGCGCCGCGACGAGGTAGCCCCCGAGCACGTCGCTGGGCATGTGCCAGGAGAGGATCAACAGCACCACGCCGACGATGGCCGCGAAAGCCGCTCCGACGATCGCGACGAGCGCCCGCCGGCCGGCGGGGGCGACGATGACCGCGGCGAGGGCCAGCGACAGCGCCGCCGTGGAGTGCCCGCTCGGCCACGAGGCGGCCCCGATGTGGACGCCTCCAACCGATGCGTGGCGGTGGGCCAACAGCGGCTTCAGGGTCTCGGAGGTGAGGGGTGCGAGGGCCATCGTGGCGACGGCTGCGATACCCAGTCGCGGACGGCCACGGGCGAGCGCGATCGCAAGGGCCGCCCCGCCCCAGAGGACGAACAGAAGCGGTTCCAGCAGCGCCAGCAGGAAGTTGCCGGCAGCTTCGATGGCCGGGTCGCGAAGCAGCGTCGCGTGGTAGAGGAGGCTCGCGTCGCGGACGCGCACGGCGGGCACACGCGTGACGATCAGGTACAGCAGCGCGGCGGCCGCGGCGCACCCGGCCGCGAGCCCGAGCGGCGCCCACGCGGAGCGTCCCGACGCTCCCACGCGGGCGTTGCGCAGCCGGGTCGCGGTCGTGTAGGCGGGTTCGAACATCAACCCAAAGCGTAGAGCCCCCGCTAAAGCCGGGCTGAACTCATGCCGCGCGCGTCAGCCCTGCGGGGGATGGGCGCGCGGAGGGTCGATCGGGAACGGGCGCCTGGCCAGGCCGGTCAAGGCCTGGGCGGTCACCCACACGGGGGTCTGGGCGCCGACGCGGGAGTAGCGGACGCTGCCGTTCGGTGCGACGAGGCTCTGCAGGTAGGCCACGGGCGTACGGCTCGCGCCCGTGCGGGGAGTGGACACCTCGACGCCGGCGGCGGCGAGGCCCTGGATCGCCCACGCGGTCGACTGGGCGTTGGAGGCGCCGCCGGGCTGCTCGGGGAAACCGCCGTCGGCGTTCTCGGCGTGCAGGATGAACGTGCGGGCCCGCGCCGGCACGCTGCCGCGCAGGTGGCCGGCGAGCAGCGCCTGCAGCGCGGCGGCCGTGTCGTCGACGTCGCTTGCGCCGCCGCGTACGGCGAAGCCGAAGCCACCGTCGGCATCCTGCTGGCGGGCGAGCCAGCGGGTTGCGAGGCGGACGGGCGTCGAGCCCGCGCCGTAACCGCCGGCGCGCAGGGCGAGCACGCCGAACGCCGTCAGGTTCGCGAGGCCGCCGAAGGAGCCGTCGGGGGACCGCGTGCGCAACAGCTCGGCGAGCGGATCACCGGTCGAACCGAGCGATCGGACCGACACGCCGCAGGCGTGGAGGGCGAGGATCGTCCGCTCGAGGTCGCCTGCGCCGGACAGCGTCGAGGCTTCCCCGCGCAGGGCGTCGAGCACGGTGTGCCCGTTGCGGCGCAGGTCCAGCGGGTCGCGACCGGCGGCCGCGATCCCGATCGCCGCCCACGCCGTGTACAGCTCGCTGCTCGCCTGGCCGGGCGCGGCGCCGAAGCCCCCGTCCGGGTTCTGGGCGGCGGTGAGGTAGGCGAGCTCGGCCCCGCCGACGAGGCCGGCGGCGCGGGCGCCGGCGCTGGCGCGGAGGTGTGGCGCGCTCGCGTGCTGCGGCCCGCTCGCCCCGACGGCGAGCACCGCGCCCAGCGCGAGGGCGATCGCCGCGAGCACCACGGCGGCGGCGACCCTGCGGCCGCTCACGTTCCGCCCCCTGCGACCTCGGGCTCGGACGGGGTCTCCCACGTGACCAGCATGCGCATGCGGGTGCGGTGCAGCACGCGGGCGAGCTCGGGCGCGAACGCGAGCGCGAACAGGAAGCTCGCGACCGCGTCGGTGATGTCGAAGGCGAGCGCCTGGCCGGCGACGGCGAGGAACGCGGCCGGGGTGTGGCTCGCGCCCAGCGTCCAGGTGTAGAGGTTCATCAGCTCCTTTGCCGCGAGCGCCGCGAGCGCGCATGCGCAAGCGAGCGGCACGCGTCCCAGCCGGCGACGGCTGAGCGCCCCGAGCAGCGCGCCGAACAGGCCGACCATCCCCCACGCGGCCATCTGCCAGGGCGTGTAGGGCCCCTGGCCGAGGACGAAGTTCGACGCGAGCATCCCGAGCGCGCCGACGGCGAAGCCGGGCAGCGGCCCGAGGGTGTAGCCGACGACGAGGGTCATCGCCGTGATCGGCTTGACATCCGGCAGCGCCGCGAAGGCGTCGCGGCCGAGGGCGGCGAGGGCGGCCATCACGGCTACCACCGCGGCCAGCCGGGCCGAGGGGCGTCTGCGCTCGTAGGCCAGCCAGCCGCACGCCAGGATCGCAGCGACGATCAGGAACGAGGCGAGCGGCCAGCTCATCGCGCCGCTCCCGGAGCGACCTCGTGCTCTCCAAGCGCCGGGGCCGGGGGCGGGAGCGTGACCGGGCCCGGGGGATCCGCCCGCGCGGCGGAACCGGGCTCGACGTGCGCGCCGTTGGAGCAGATCAGGTCGGCTCCATCCTCTGGCAGCAGGGCCGCGCCGGCGCCGCCGAGGATCCGGGCGGTCTCGGTGGCGAAGTACCAGCCGCCGGCGAGCAGCTCCGCGGCCTCGCCGTCGGCGATCACGCGGCCATCGGCGAGCAGCACGGCGCGTCGCGCGCAGGCGGCGGCGAACTCGGGGTCGTGGGTGGCGACGATCACGGCCTGGCCCGCAGCGGCACGGGCGCCGACCGCCGCGGCGAGCTGTGCCCGGGCGGAGCGGTCCATGCCACGGGTCGGCTCGTCGAGGGCGAGCACGGCCGGTGGTTCCCCGCCGCCCGTGACGATCGCCAGCGCGAGCCGCTGGCGCTCGCCGCCGGAGAGGTCGCGGGGATTGCGCTCGGCCAGCCCGTCGAGGCCGACGGCCGCGAGCGCGGCGCTCGGCGCCTCCTCGACGGCCCGCTCGCCGATGAAGTAGTCGCCCGGGTTCTGCAACAGCAGCGCCACCCGGCCGGCGCGCTCGACGCGGCCGCGCGTCGGCTCGAGCAGGCCGGCGGCGTGGCGCAGCAGGGTCGACTTGCCGGCCCCGTTTCGGCCCATCAGCGCGACCGTTTCGCCGGGCGCGATCGTCAGCTCGACCCCGCGCAGGATCGCCGGCCCGTCGCGCAGCTCGTGCCAGACGCCGCGCATCCGCAGCGCGGGGGTTGGTTCGTGACGGCGACGCCGGCGGCCCACGGCGGCGGCGCTCGCCGGGGGCGGCGGCGCCGGCAGCAGGCCCTCGCGGCGCAGCGTCGCTCGTGCCTGGCGGACGCTCACCGGCAGCGGCCGCAGCCCGGCGAGCGCGAACATCCGTGCCCCCGGCGTCTGCAGGGCCGGCTCGCGGCGCGCGGCCCAGTCCAGGAACGCGGCGGGGTCGCCGTCGCAGGCGACCCGCCCGCCCACGAGCGCGATCACCCGGTCGGCAGCGGCGAGGGCGCGCTCGAGGCGGTGCTCGGCGAGCACGATCGTCGTCTCCCACTCCTGGTTCAGCCGCCTCAGCAGGCCGATCAGCTCGTCGGCGGCGACGGGGTCGAGCTGCGAGGTGGGCTCGTCGAGCAGCAGCAGCGGCGGCCTGCCGGCGATGGCGGCGCCGAGGGCGACGCGCTGCTTCTCGCCGCCGGACAGCTCGTGGCTCGAGCGGTCGAGGAGGGCGTCGATGCCGAGGGCCAGAGCGACCTCCTCGACGCCCCGGGCGACCGCCGTGGCACCGTGACCGCGACTCTCGAGCGCGAGCGAGAGCTCGGCCCGGACGGAGCTCATCACGAGCTGGGTCTCGGGATCCTGGAACAGGACACCGGCGACGGCGCCCACGTCCGCGGGGCCGTGGTCGCGTGTATCGAGCCCGGCGACCGTGACGCGCCCGGCGAAGCTGCCGCCGTGGAAATGGGGGACGAGCCCGCAGGCGGCGCGCAGCAGGGTCGACTTGCCGTGACCGGAGAGCCCGGCCAGGACGCACAGCTCACCCGGGTGGATCGCGATGTCGACGTCCGCGAGGGCCGCCGCGCCGGCCCCCGGGTAGGTGTAGGTGACGCCCGCCAGCGAGAGCAGCGGCTCGCTCACGGCTCGATCCCCCGACGGTCGCAGAAGGGCAGCAGGACGGCGGCGGCGAGGGCCGCGCAGAGGACGATCACACCCACTCCGAAGTCGGCGTGCAGGAGCGGGTAGGCCCGGAACGAGGCCACCCCGGCCGGGCCGGCGAGCACGGCGAGCGCCACCACCGCCGTCCCGGAGGCGAGGAACGCGATGTCGTGGCGCGACCATGCCCGCGCGAGGCGTGGCGCGCGGGGGGCGAGGGCGAAGCCGCGCAGCTCGAGCGTGGCGGCCACGTCGAGGGCCCGGTCGAGCGAGCCCGAGACGACGGCCCGCAGCAGCCCGACGCGGCCCCGTGCGCCCGCGGGAGCGCCCTCGGGGCGCGTCCGCTGGGCCTCCGCCAGGCGCTGGGCGTCGGCGCTGAGGACGGGTAGCAGGCGGGTCGCCAGCGACGCCGTGACCGCGGAGCGGAACGAGATCCGGCGGAGGATCCGCAGCACGCCGTCGGGATCGACGGCGAGGCTTGCGAGCGTGCTGAGCAGCACGAGCACGACGACCTTCAGCGCGATCACTCCTCCGTAGACGGCGGCCTCGACGGTGAGATCGCCCTGTCCGAACGGGCCGAGGTCGCCGACACGGGCGAACACGGTCAGGCCTTCGCGGGAGACGAGCACGTTGACGAGCACGATCGGCACCCACACGAACGCCGAGTTGCGTAGGGCCCGGGCGAGGCGAGCGCCGACGCCGGCACCCCCAGCCGCGCCGAGCACGGCCACGAGCAGCGCCGCGAGCACGAGCGGATGCGAGATCATCAGCGCGCCGGCGAGCAGGCACAGGACCCACAGCGCTCCCACGCCCGGGCGGACGGCGTGCAGCGGGCTGGCCAGGCGACGGTAGAAGAGGCCCCTGTGGCTCACCGCGCCGGACTCCCCTGCAGGGGCAGCGGGAGCGTGGCCGTGTCGGTCACGGCGACGGCGAAGTGGCCTTCCAGGACGTGTTGCTGGAACGCCCTCGCGGCGAGGTCGAGGCCGCCTTCGTCCAGGCCGGTGACGACCCACACGGGCGCCTGTTCTTCGCCGTGGCGGGTTGCCGCGATCAGGCCAGCGGCCGTGCTCAGGGTGCGCAGCTGCTGCCCGTCGGCGTCGAGCAGGCCGAGCGTCGCGCCGCCCGGCCCGAAGCGGGCGTAGACGCCGCTCGCGCGCGGTCCCTGGGCGATCGTCGCCGCGACCGGATCGCCGGAGACGTGGGCCCAGAGGCCGACGAGGACGCGCAGCGCGCCGACGCCGGCGCTCGAGGATGGGGCGGCGACCGCGGCGGGGACGCCCGCCCCGCGCAGGCGCTCGAGCACGGTCAGGCACGGGTAGCTGGCGACCGCTTCGCATTCCACGCGGACCGGCAGGCGGCGACCTTCGATCCCGTTGAGGAACGGCTCGGGGAAGGAGCCGACGACGGCGGGCACGTCCTCGGTCTGGCTCCAGTCGTGCCGGTCCCACCAGACGTGGTCGCCCGGGTGGACGTTCGTGGCGGCCGCGCCGCGGGGAGCCTCGACGCCGTTGACGTAGTAGAACCAGTCCACCGGCTGGCTCCCTTCGTGCCCGCCGGAGAGGCCGTCGACGCTCTCGACGAAGCCGCCCGCGTAGCGCGTCGTGACGGTTGCATTGCGCATCAGCAGGCTCATCACGGTCTCCTGCCCGACGACCGTCGGCGTGCCGGAGCGAAACAGCACCCGCGCGCCGAAACCGCTCGTGACGAGCAGCTTGACGGCCGTGGGAGCGCTGCCCGGACCCAGGCCGCAGCCCGCGAGCACGAGGGCCAGCGCGAGCAGCGGCGGGACGAGCCGAGCATGGGGCCTGCTCACCTCACCTCGACCCACCCCGGGAACGCAGGCACGAGGCCGGGGCGGGTGGCGGTCAGCCAGTAGCCGCCCGCCGCGGCGGGAAGCACCAGCGTGGTGTGGCCGTGCCGGTCGGTTCGCGACGCGCGCGAGCCGAGCGCGACGATCGCGCCGGCCACCGGGGCGGGACGTCCTTCGTTGTCGTAGGAGGTGACGGTCACCGTGAGCCGCCCGCCGCGGACGGCGGCGGCGCGGGCGGGGGCGACGGCGAGCGTGCGCTCGCAGCCGCCGGCGCTCGCCTCGCACCAGAACCAGAGCACTCGCTGGCCCTGGGAGACCGGGCGGCCGTTGCCCTCGGGGCCACTCGGGTCGGCCGCGCCGGTGCTCCCGGCGATCCCTTCGACCTTGTACTCCCAGCCACTCTGAGCGCGGTTTGCCTCGCCTCCGATCGAGTACACGAACAGCTCGGCCGAGCTCGCCGGGGAGCTGCCGCAGTGGCCGTAGTCGCGGATCGCGAAACCGGGGCCGCCGGCGCGCCGCAGCCCGGCGAGTACCGCGAGTGGGGTGCCGGCAGCGACGGCGCAGTCCCGTCCTGCGACACGCACGGCGCCCGCGGAAGCGGACACCCAGCGGGCGCCGGCGAGGACGCCGCCGCCGCGACCCACGACCATCGCCTCGACCGACGGGTCGTAGGCGGCGGGGCGGCTGATCGCACGAACGTCCGCTCCCGCGCCGGCTCCGGCCGGGACGCCGAGGGTACAGAGGGCAACCAGCGGGAGGGCGGCGAACCGCCTAGGCGACCCGGAAGACCACATCGCTGACTCCCGGTACGAGCCTGCTGAGCTGCCCA
This sequence comes from uncultured Solirubrobacteraceae bacterium, assembly GCA_963743505.1. Classification (GTDB taxonomy): domain Bacteria; phylum Actinomycetota; class Thermoleophilia; order Solirubrobacterales; family Solirubrobacteraceae; genus Palsa-744. The sequence goes on from CAVUPZ010000001.1 coordinate 810,016, forward strand.
CCGTCGTCCACGGCCTCGATCTCGTAGCTGTAGAGGCCGCGCGGCAGACGCCTCGGCAGCAGGTAGCTGAACGACTCCGAGCCGCCAACCGAGAAGAAGCTCGCGTGTCCGCAGCGGGCGCGCACCAGCGCCTCGCGCGTGCCGCTGAAGGCGAAGCAGCGCTTGCCCACTCGGCGGGTGAGGCTGATACGGACGTCGCGCAGGGTGGCGCCGGCGGGGACCGTGACGACGCCGGCGAGGATGCGCGGGGCCCGGCGGGGGCGGTAGAGGTGCCCGGGCAGCACCCCTCCCGCTCTCGCGGTGTCAACTCGCGGTGGAGGCGGGAGCTGCAGCAGGCCACAGCCGCCGACACCGCTCGCCGTGGGGCACGAGAGGATCGGCGGCGCCGGCGCGCCGCAGGTTCCATCCTCGCCGTTGTGGACGCAGATCGAGATCGCGTTCGAGCGGACCGCTTCGGGGAGCGTCGCCTTCAGGGCGAGGATGCCGGTCCTGCCCGGCGTCACGCTGGCGTTGCCTTCCGAGTTGGTGCTGATGCCGGACAGCGGCGTCGTGACCCCACCGACGTCTTCTCCGATCGCGGCGCCCGCGAGCGGCGCACCGGTGCGGGCGTCGGTGACGTGGACGGTGAATGCGCTTCCGAGCGACGCGCTCCCAGGGCCGGACAGGTCGAGGACGTGTGACAGGTTGGCACCGAAGGCCCACAGCACTTCGTTGCCGGGGGCGAGGGCGTACTGGCAGCCGCCGACGGGCGCGTACAGGTCGCTGACGAACAGGTTCCAATAGTCATACACACCACCGACTTCGCCGTTCGTGTCGCCACCGACGGTGGTGATCAGGAAGTCGCCGAGGCTCGCGTCCCATTCGCCGTCGAATTGCCGGCCGTCGGCGAGCGCGGCGTCGTGCAGCGCGGTCGTCGGCGTCGCGCTCGCGCCGCCGCCGTTGGTTTCGCCTTTGAAGTTGCCGTTTTCGGAGTAGTTGCACGGGTGCGGGCCGCCGCTCGACTTCGTTTCGATCGACTCGCCCTGGGTGCTCACGGGGCCTTCGTAGAGGGTCTGCGCGGAGCCCTCGACGCGGAGCTGGACGGTGATCGGTGGCGACGGTGCGAGAGCCGCGGGCGCCGAGGGCGCAGCAGCGAGGCTCGAGACCCAGGCGAGGGTCGCGACGGCCAGCGCGGTGATCGTGCGTGCGAGTGGGTGCATGTGAGCCAAACCCCTTTCCACGAGGGTCTTGTGGGCTTCGGTCAGAGGCAGGTCTCCTGGCTCCCGGGCCTACCCTTCCGCACCTTCCCGAGCGGCCGTGGGCGGCTCAGTGGCTTTGCACCGGATCGGTGCACGACGGCGGGCATCCCCGGTCACAGTGGCGGGTCCGCGCCGGATTCTCACCGGGCTTCCCTGCATCTCGGGCCGTATGGACGCCTGGATCCTACTCCTCGGGCGAAGATCCACGCGGCGGCGGCGCCGACCGTGGCGCGGGCGGGCGGTCCTGCTCGACGGCGTCCTTCAGGCGGCCGAGGCGTCCCTCCCACGCCGCCTCTGCGCGAGCGAGCCAATCGGCGGCCGGGGCGAGGGCGCCGTCGCGCAGTCGGTAGCGGACCTCGCGCCCCGGTGCCGGCGCCCGTTCGACGACGCCGGCCTCATCGAGCGTGGCGAGGTGCTTGGCGAGCGCCTGGCGGCTGATCGGGAGGGTGGCGCTGAGGGCGGGCACGCTCGTTGAGCCCTCGCGCAGGATCGCCTCGACCATGCTCCGCCGGGTGGGGTCGGCGAGTGCGGCGAAGACGCCGCCGAGCTGGTCGCTCAAGCGGTCACCAGAGCGAGGCTGGACGCGAGCATCGCGAGCGGCAACGCCGGCTCGGTCTCGGTCACGATCACACGCGAGCCGCCGGGCGCGGTCACGATCAGAAACTCGACCCGGGTCGGCTCGCCCTCCCCTTCCGACCACCGCCACACGAGCCGGTGGGGCTGCTCGCGCACCTCGACGTCGATCTCGCGCTCGGGCTCGCCGAGCCAGCGCTCGCGGCCCTCCTCGCTGGCGATCGCCTCCCAGACCTCCTCGGGGCTCGCCTCGACCTCCACCTCGCGCCGCACCGGCATGACCGACCTCCTCGTTTGACAACCAGATGGTTGCTATTGTCGCTGACAACCGACCAGTTGTCGAAAGGATAGCCGCCATGCCCCTGGTTCCGATGGTCATCGAGGAGAGCGCCCGCGGGGAGCGCTCGTTCGACATCTACTCCCGCCTGCTGAACGAGCGGATCGTGTTCATCGGCACGCCCGTCGACGACCAGGTCGCGAACCTCGTCGTCGCCCAGTTGCTGCACCTCGAGAGCGAGGACCCCGACAAGGACGTCTCCCTCTACATCAACTCGCCGGGCGGGATCGTGTATTCGGGCCTCGCGATCTACGACACGATGCAGTTCATCTCGCCCGACGTGCAGACGATCTGCTTCGGCGTGGCGATGAGCATGGGCTCGCTGCTGCTGGCCGGCGGCACGCCCGGCAAGCGGCTCGCGCTGCCGAACAGCCGCATCCTCATCCACCAGCCATCCGGCGGCTTCGAGGGACAGTCGGCAGACGTCGAGATCCACGCGCGGGAGATCCTCGCCCTGCGGGAGCACATCGACGAGATCTACGCCAGGCACACCGGTCAGTCGGTCGAGCGCGTCCACGAGGACATGGAGCGCGATCGCTACTTCACGGCGGATCAGGCGATGGAGTACGGCCTGATCGACAAGGTCATCTCATCGCATCAGATCTCGCGCGCGGCGACCGGGTTCACGGCGCAGGAGCGCAGCGAGGCTGCCTAGCCGCGCGCGCCGACCACCTCGAGGCCGGCGGCGATGTCGGCGAGCGCCAGCCGTTCGGGCTCGCTCAGCAGCGTCCCGGCGAGGAGCAGGCGGCGGGCGTCGTCGAGGTCGCCGGAGCGCTCCCACGCGAGCACGCCACGAACCTTGCCGTCCTGCAGGTACCAGTTGCTGAAGCTGCCCTCCTCGAAGGAGCCGCGGACGATCTCTTCGTCCCAGCTGAACGCGGGCCCGACGTACTCCAGTTCGCCGAGGCCCGCGAGGACGGAGTAGAAGTAGGGGACGACCTCGTGCGGGACGTCCCGTCCGAGCATGTTCAGGGCGACCGTCCTGCCGTGGTTGAAGGCGACGTCCCAGTGCTCGAGGAGCACCGGAGCGCCGCCGTGGACGACCGACTCGTATTCGCAGATGTCCCCGGCGGCGAAGACCCCCGATGCCGAGGTCTGCAGGCGCGAACTGCACACGACGCCTCCACGTTCGCTGACTGCAAGGCCGGCTTTGCGGGCGAGCTGGACGTCCGGGGCGACGCCGGCGCCGATCACGACAAGGTCCGCGGGGAGCTCGAGGCCCCGCTCGGTGGTGACGCTCTCGACCCGCTCGGACCCTGAGAAGGAAGCGAGGTGCTCACCGCCGTGGAGGCGAATCCCGAGTCCTTCGAGGGAGCGGTGGAAGAAGCGCGCCATGTGCGGGCCGAAGGCCCGTTCGAGAGGATGCTCCTCGATCATCACGATCGTGCAGCGGCAGCCGAGCGCGGCCAGCGAGGCGGCGACCTCACAGGCGATGAAGGAGCCGCCGATCAGGACGACCTGCGCGTCGGGCACCGCCGTGGCGCTCTCGCGGATCGCGTCGGCGTTGCCGTAGGAGCGCAGGTAGTGGATCCCCTCGAGATGACAGCCCTCGACGTTCAACCGGCGCACGTTGGCGCCGGTGGCGAGCAGGGCGTGCTGGAAGCGGACGGTGTCCTTGTTGGAGAGCGTGGCTGTCCGCGAGGCTGCATCGAGGGCTGTGACGCTCGTGCGCAGGAGCAACTCGACGTTCTGGTTGTCCCACCACTCACGGGGACGGAACGCGGCCTGCTCCCGGGTCTCCTCCCCGCGCAGATAGCCCTTCGAGCAATCGGGGCGGTTGTACGGGGGGTCGGCCTCGCGGCCGACGAGCAGGACCTCTCCCCCGGCCCCTTCCTCGCGCAGCCAGCGGGCGCAGTTGGCGGCGGCGAGGCCGCCCCCGATCAGCAGATAGTCGACCTCGCGCGCGGCCATCGGAGCAACACTACAGCCGCACGGCGGCGTAGTCTGCGCCAATCCCCTGGATGAGCCGATTCATCCGAATCGGATCATGGCGGGCGGATGCAAACTGGTTCTAATAGCGGGAGCGAGCTGTCGCACAAGGGATCAGCGCGGGACGAAAGCGTCCCGGACGACCAGGGATGTCATACGACAGTCACTACGAAAGGACGTTTCGGTGAGCACTCGGGAAGAGGCACCCATGAAAGGAGTCGGGAGGGCGTGGTTCGTCGCCATCCTGCTGCTGATCGTGGGGATATTGAACATCTTTTACGGCATCGCCGCCGTCGCGAACTCGAGCTTCTACGTGGCCGAAGAACGGTACGTCTTCGGCGGTCTGCACACCTGGGGATGGATCACGATCATCCTCGGCGTGATCCAGTTCACGGGTGCGTTCTCACTGTTCGCCGGCAACATCTACGGGCGCGTGATCGGCGTCATCGCCGCCGTGCTCGGGGCGATCGAGGCGCTTGCCAACGTCGGCGGTCCGCACCCATGGTGGTCACTCGGCGTATTCGCGGTCTGCCTGTGGGTCATCTACGGGATCTGGGCACTCGAAGAGCCGGAAAGGGCCTGATCCGGGCGCAGCGAGAGAAGCTCACCATCAGAGGCCGGGCGGATGGCGTACGGACCATCTCGCCCACGTGGGGATGTGGTCGAGGATGCGCCACCGCGGACCTCCTTCGAAGCGATTGGGTCCGACGTCGGTGGGACCGCCGCTCGTGTCCAGGCGCAGGCCCGCGATGACGATGAACACGTGCGGGGTGGGCGTCGCGGTCGCGTAGATCGTCACCCAGCGCCCTGGACCCGGCAGGCCCCAGCCGACGTAGTCCTGCGCGAGCGGGTTCTCGGCCAGGATTTCGCCGATCGGGCGGATCCCGGCCCGGTAGAGCACGTAGTTCACGGTGCTCGAGCAGTCCTCGGCGGGGGCGTTGCGAGGGTCGGGGTGCCCGGCCGGACCGTAGGGCAGGCGCTGGAGCTCGTTGCCGGCGACGATCATCGCCTGCACCACGAGCGGGACGCCGGCCGGAACGAGCGCCACGTGACCGTCGCCACCCAGCAGCGCCCGCGGGCCGGCGACGAACTCCACCGGCGTCGAGGTGTGCGCCGCGAGCGTCGACTGCGACACTTCCGGGTCGCCGGGCAGCACGACGGGCGGCGACGGAGCCGCTGTCCCGGCCCTGTATCGCCGAGCCCACGCGAGAACCTCGTCCACGTACCATGTGGCGTGGTTGTAGGTGAACAGGGCCGACTCGATGTCACGAGCGCCCCCGGCGGCACGGAGGTAGTTCGCAGCCGAGAAGATCGCGTCGGCCGGGTCCCAGCGATCGGCCACGCCGTCACCGTCGCCGTCCACTCCGTAGGCAGCCCACGTCGAGGCGAGGAACTGCATCGGGCCCGCGGCGCCGGCCGAGTTGACCGCGCCCTCCCGCATGCACGAGGGATCCGGGTCACGTCCGTGATCGCACTCCACCCTGCCGACTGCGGCCAGGACGGCCCAATCAAGCCCGTAAGCGGCCGCGGCGCGGTGGTACAGGTTCAGGTAGGCGGGCGGGATATCTCGCCTGGCGAAGTCCGAGACTCCGTCGGCCGAGCCTTCAGCTACCACCGCACCGGCGCCGCCGACGGTCGAGGCAAGGCCGGCGAGCGCCGCGACGAGGATCGCCCCAACAGTCCAGGCCAGCACGCAAGCCAGCAACGCCGTGCGCGCGGCCGGTAACGGCAGGCTCCGCGCCGCGCCGCCCTCGACGTTCACCGGGGGCGCCTCACGGGCGCCCATAGCCTGCGTGTCGTTTACGTCCGGCAGCCACCTCGCGGAGATCCCGCATCACGGGCGAGTCGTTCGGGTCCGGTACCGAGCGGCGATCGTCCCCCGATCTCGAGGATCGAACCCGCGCCACGCCCTCCGGCTCGGTCGTCTGGGCGCGGGGCGCAGCCGCGGGGCGGGCTGAGAGCTCGCGGTCCACCTGCAGGCGCACGACACGACGGGTGCCGGGGGCGAGGCGGTCGTACTGCTCACCGGACACGCCAACCAGGGGAGCAAGCGCCGCGTAGTCGCGCCGATCGGTGGACCTCGTCCTCGCGGCGACCGTCGCAGACGCGAGCGCACTCTGTGCGTCCAGGAAGTCCGTGCGTCGTTCGAGGAGCTCCTGTTGCCATGCGCTCCCCCCGGCACGGGCTCCCCATCTGTGCGCGCGCACCGTGTCCCGGGCACGATCCAGACGCTCGCCGGCCACGCGGAGATCGGCCTCGACCCGCTGCTCACGCCGCCCGAGCCGGAGCTCCCGGCGACGATCCCCAGCGGCGAGGGCCGCCTCTCGAGCGGTTCGGAGGCGTGCGAGCTGCTCGCGGCGAACGGAGATGCGTCCATCGGCGCCAGGGGAGCGGACGAGCGCCCCGGCGGATCGGACGTCGTGCTCGAGGAGGCTCGCGGCCTGCCGATCGCCAACGGGAGCCCGCGCTGCCGAACGCGTCAGGCGCGGGCGCCGTGGCGTTGTCCCCTGCGGAGCCGGCAATCGACGTTCGCGAGCTCCGCGCAGAGCTAGGAGTACCTGGCGTGGCGGCTCCATTCCCTCGCGTAGGCGCCGAGCGAGGGGGCGGTCGGTGTGCGCGCCCGCTCGCGCGGTGCCGCCGGCGAGAGCCAGGATCGTGTGCCGGCGCACATATGCGCTCCACCAGAAGCACGCACTAAGAAGCCACTGCGTCCACCACCCCAGCCCCGTGAGGGCCCCCAGGATCGCCCCGACGGCGAGCACGGCCCCGAGCAGGAACGCGAAGAGCAGCTTCGAGACGATCGCACCCAGCAGCTGTGCCGCCCACCGTCGGAACGCCTGCCGTCCGGGATCGCCCAGGGCGGGCGACAGAACCATCCCCGGCAGCAGCAGGAGCAGCAGCAGGCTGAACAGCGCCGAGGTCAGCAGCCGGACGACGATGAATCCGAGCAGGAGCAGCATGCCGGTCACCCCGCCCGCGATCAGCATGAGCCCGGCCACGCGCGGCCATGTGCCGCCGTCGGTCCGGAACTCCGCCTGGGCGGCTGTGGGACCTCGGCAATGGGTCGCTTCTGCGTCCTCGCACAGAATCCGCAGCAGCGAGCCCGAATCATTGATCGAGTTGCGCTCGGGCCCGTTGGCTGGAAGCGCGAGGAAGATCGACCCGTTGGTCTGCGCTTCGCGTAGCAACCGGGCGCTGCGCCGCAGCGAAGGCCCACCCGCCTCCCGGCCGCAGCTCTGCGCGCGCGCCTGCGTCTGCGCCGGACAGCCCGCTCGAGCGAGCTCTCCCCGCGCGATCGCGAGGGACGCTGCACGCAGGCGCGTATCGAGGCGGGCCGGGTTCCGACACCAGTCGACGTCCCCGAACTCGAGGTAGCACCAAGGCGCTTCGATTGCCTGCGCGAACACGCCGGCCAGGTTCTGCGCGAGGGTGTGCCCGCCTGCGGAAGGTGGGCCGCCTGCGGCGACGGCGAGCGCGCCGACCCCGGCTTCGTTCGTCCAGGCTGCGAGGGTCCCGACGGTGCCGGTGGGGTCGGCGATCACACCCAGGCCACCCGCCATCATGACCGCCATCGCCAGCACCTCGCCGGCTGTCTCGACCACGTGCCGGCGCACCAAGCCCTTGTAGGCGACAAGTACGGACGCCACCGCCAGCACCGCCACGAGCGACGGTTGCGTGAACGCCTCCTGCGCTCGACGGAGGCTCGCCCCGATGCCCTGGGTGGCCGGCGTGTCGAGCAGGTCGATCGCAAACGCCCATTCGAGCAGCACCACGAGCGCGTGGACCGACCACACGAGCGCCATCCACAGCGGCGTTACGAACAGGTCCTGGACGGTGCTCAGCAGACCGCCGCTGCTGAAGCCGAAGAGGCCCGTGTCGATGTGGACATCCAGGCCGTAGTTCTCGGTGGGCGCAGGGGCAGCGAGGAACCCGGAGGTCTCGCAGTTGCGCCGTCCCTGCGCGGGCAGCTCGCCAAGCCCGGGGGACTGCGAGCACAGCGGGCTGCCGAGCCCGTTGCTGACGAGGGGGTCGAGCTGCGCGCCAGCATCCGGCTGGTCGACTTCCTGCGCTGGAGCTGGAACACCGGTTCCGTCGACGAGTGGGGCGCCGCCCGGGGCACGGGCGAGCGCCGCCGGTGCCGGGCTGGGCCATCCACAGAGCGCCACCGCCGCCACAGCAAGCAGCACGATCAGCCGACGGCGCATGACCTCTCAGGTCCTCGCCGGCGTGGTCGAGAAGGCCTCGAGCAGCGCGGGGACGACGACGTCCACCTGGATGGCCTCGATGCGGCCGCGGTGGTCACGAAACAGACACCGACCGGCGTCGAGCGCGAGCAGCGTGTCGCGAAGCTCTGCGTCATCTGGATCGAGGCCGAGCAGCGCGAGCGCCCGGGCGGCCTCCTCGCCGGAACGCATCCCGAACACGAACGTCGCGCCGAGGAGGTTCTCGAGCGACGTGCGCTCACCGATCAGAGCGTCCGTGAGTAGCTGTGTGCTGATGATCGGCACGGCGAGCTCCGACCGCCCCATCCGCTGAAGCGAGGCCAGCAGGGCGTGCCCGACGGGATCTCCGAGCAGGCGCCATCCCTCGTCGAAGGCGAACAGCTTCAGCCGCGTGCGCTCCGCGCCCATCAGGTGCATCGCGAACATCGCGATCAGACGCACGATCTGGACACCGACGCGCTCGCTTTGTGAGTAATCCGCGCGGCTGACGCCGGGTTGCGGCGCCGGCAGGTCGCGGATGGGCAGGTAGGTCACCTGCCGCTCGCCGAGTGCCGGCAGCCGCACGCCCGCGTCGCCGAAGCCGAGCTGGGTGAGGCCGGAGCGCGCGTAGACCTCCAGGGCGGCGCCAACCTGCGACTCCCCGTCGGCACCGTCGCGCAGGGCGCGGACGACCTCGCTGCACGTGGGCACACGGGCGCGCGCGATCACCCTGTCGACCGCGGCGACGATCGACGTCTCCCACGCCGCGTCGATGTTCGGCGGCAGCAGGTCTCGCAGGAACGAGACCGCGGCGTCCTGGCGCAGGTGGGCAGGTGCGACACGCAACGGGTCGAGCACGCCGCGCAGGGAGGGATCGGGCCGCAGGGTGATCCGCTCGACGTGGGGAGCCACATCTGGCAGCAGATGGAAGCGGTGGTCGCCCTTGGGGTCGCAGTCGATCACGCGCGCGCCCTGCAGGAACCCCTCGTACTGGAGCTTCTGGGCCAAGGTCGTCTTGCCGGAGCCGAGCGCACCGACGCTGAGGACGGTCGTGTTGCGGTCGCTCGCCGATCCCTCGCGCAGGTCGAACAGGACCGGCTGGCGGCTCCCCGACAGCGTGTGGCCCAGGAAGAAGCCGCGATCGGACCCGGCCGCATGCGTGGCGGCCGGCATCATCGCGGCCACCTGCTCGCTGGTGAGCATGTCGTCGTAGCCCGCGACCCGCGTCCGCTGGCCGGGGAGATGCTGCACGAACAGCCGCAACTGGTCACCGACCGGGCGGTGCAGCCTGACCTCGCCGTACGCTCGCCGGCAGGTCTCCACTCGCTGCTCGAGCTCCTCGCGTCGACCGGCGGACACGGCGATCGCGAGCGTGGAACGCAGCAACGGCGGTCGCCCGGTCGAGTGGAGGTATGCGATCAGCTCGCGAGCCTCCGCGCTGCGTTCGTAGCCGAGGTCGGAGACCCCCTGATCGCCGTCGGCCTCGGCACGGACGATCTGATCTGCGTCCTGGAGGCGGCGCCGCGTGACCCTGAGGGCCAGCTCGTTCGCGAGGAAGCGCGCGTTGAGCGTCACGTCGACGGGGAACGGCAAGCTCTCAAGCGGAGCGAACATCAACTCGGCTTGGCTGCCCGGGAACGCGATCCGCTCGGGGAGCGCGCCCATCACGAGCTGTGCCTGCCAGCTGCAGCCGAGCTCGGAGTCGACTCGGAGCAACCGGCCGAACTGCTCGACCGCGCCGTCGGCCCAGCGCATCACGTCCCCCTCCAGCGGCGCGAGCGCGGCCTCGCCGTTGTGCTCGAACAGGAGCGCACCGGGCTCGTGTAGGCCGTCCACGACCGGGTCGCCCAGGCCGCGGCAGAACGCGCGACGCACGAGCCACTGCAGCTCGGTCGGCTTGGCCGGCCGCGCCGGGAGGAACTCAGCCAGTCGCGCCTGCGCCTGGTCGGCCCGCGAACGAGCCCGCTCGAGCTCGCGAACCGAGAGAAAGCTGCGGTGCTGGAGCGACAGCTGCTTGATGAGGCGAGACCAGAGCGCCTTGGGATGCTCGGACGCGGCACGCGAGACGTACGTCGCGACGTCGCGCTGGGGCTCGTTCAGGCTGACCACGACGAACACCGACACCCGTGCCGTTCCCACCTCGGCCCGCCGGCGGCGATGAGCCGCCAGGTAGCGCCCCAGCGAGATCGCGTGACGGCCGCCCGATCGCCGCTCGCCGGCATGCTCGACCGGCTCGGCCCGGGCGTGACCGCTGATGGAGGTCGGGCTCTCGACTCGGACGATCTGAAAATCGGCGTCGAGGGCCTCGAGGGCGCCGGCGAGCGCGAGCATGCGCCTGCGCTTCTGCTCGCCTGGCAGCCACGCGTAAGAGGCCGGATCGATCACGAACGCGGCCCAGGGGTCGTGCAGTCCCTCCGCGAACAGGCAGTTGCCGTAGATGAAGGCGAGCGGTGGGCGCAATCAGCCGCCCGGGATCGCGCGTACGCCGCGGACACGCAGGCTGGCTCCCTTCGCGAGTGCGACAACGCGGGGTCGCGCGAGCAGGCCCTCGCCAGGCCCCACGCTCAACGTCAGCGAGCTGCCCCGCAGCCGCAGGGGACTCGCGAGCCCTGCGCTCCCGTCGGCCCAGAGGTGCTCGCGAGCGACGACGACGACTCCGGGGCCCCTGTATCGAAACGCTCTCAACCGGCGGTCGGACCCGTCGGGCAGGACGATCACATCGGCGGGCTCCCACCGGCGTCTCGACCCGCGTTGCGCCCCCGACGCAAGATGTTGATGCGGGCCTGCGAGCAGGCCCGTCAGCGCGGCGGCGGTGAGATGGAACGTCCGTCCCTCGACGCGGATCGACGCGAGCGTCGCAGCAGCCAGCGCAGGCGCCGCGAGCGCCCGTATGTACCACGGCAGCAGCGCGACGATTCCACCGATCAGGGGCAGTCGTGCGAGCAACACGGAGGCGATCACGGCCGCGATGAAGTACACGAGGCCACGCACCGGGACCCCGGTGGGATTCAGCCGCAGCCGCTCGACTCGGTAGACGCGCCGCTCGAGATCGAACACCTTGCGATAGGAGCGGATCTCCATCACTGCGATCCGAACACGGACGTAACCGTGTCGCGCAGGAGCGTGAGGCCCGCCGGCGTCGCCAGCAGCACGGCCACGACCCCGACCACGAACACGCCCGCCGCCTCCTTGAAGTCTCGGCGAAAGGCAAGCACGGTGGCAGCGACGGCGAGAGCGAGGCCGATCAGGCTCATCGCCACAGCCCGCCCCGTGTCACCGGCCCTCGCGGCGGCCGCTTCCAGGCCGTTGGCCGCATGCCCTCCTTCGGCTGTGGTCCCGGCCGGGGCGGAAGTGGCGACCGCCGCCACGGCGACGCCGGGTCCGGACGCGAGCAGCGAGGCCGTCGCGAGCGCTGCGGCAAGCAAGCGGCGGTGAGTTGTCATTTGAGCCTCCTCGGTTGTCATCTATGCGAGCGGGTCCATCTCCACGGCTCCCACCTCCCATCGCCCCTGCGTCCGGGCGACGTCGATTTCGTATTCGAGCGTGAACTGCGCCTGGCGAGCGTCCTGCGCCTGCACCACCGCTACGACGGAACGGCCGTCCGGCGCCCACGCGAGTCGTTGAATCGACTCGAGCGTCAGCGGAGTTCGCGGGGGCGACACCTGCGCGCCCTCCTCGAGGTCGGATGCGAGCTCGGCCGCAGACCCCGAGAGGTAGTTGCGAAGGGCCCTCGCGATCATCGCTTCGAGCCGGGGTTCCTCGACCTGACCCAGATCGCGACCCGACCCGGCTCGCGCACTTGCCGGCGGCCCCACGAACGCCGGGTAACCGCCCAGTCGCAGACCGAGGGACGTGCGTTCGACGGGGACGGCCACGTAGAGGAGCCCGTCGGGACTGGTCTGCGCGGCGACCGTGTAGACGTGTGCTCCCGGGCCGCGTTCGCGCTGCTGGACCACTTCCGCCCAGCTGACGCTCTGCGCTCCCGCCGGCGGAGGGGAGAACCCGACGGAGGCTTCGATCGCCCCGCCCCCGAATCCTTCGAGCGATGCTGCGCTCGCCTCGGGATCCGACGCGTTCCATGTGAGCAAACGCCGCGCGAACATGACTGCGTACGCCGCCGCGCCCGGATCCGCCGGCCTGACGGCAGGCATGACCTCCGAGCGCTGAGGCCCCGGGGGCGCGACCGCGAAACGAAGCGAGGCCGCGAGCCCTGCAAGCGCCGCGGCGCAGGCCAGATAGCGAGGCAGTTCGCGCCCGAGCCGAAGCCTCCACGTCGGCCGCGCGAGCAGCTGGAAGCGGGCCGGCGTCCGCGCGCCACCCGTCACCGCTCGAAACCGAACTCGACTTCCACGCCGCCCTCCCCGCTCCGCGGCGTCCTCACATCTCCCGCCGACGGAGCGCCGCTCTCCTGTGGGGATGGCTCGACGGGCGGCGCGAGCCGCCGCCGGGCGTCCTCGACGGGCGGCGCGAGCCGCCGCCGGGCGTCCTCGGTCGGCGGCGCGGGCCGGGAGGCGCGCGGCGCGTCGCGCCTGCTGGCGGGCCGCGGCCCGCGCGGGCCGGGCCTGGCACCGGGGACGACGGGAGCGGGGCTCGCCGGCGGCGCCGTGGGACTCGCGTAAGGAGTTCCGCCGGGGCTGATCGCCCGCAACCCCGCGGCGGCGATCAAGCCGAACGCCGCGCCCACCGCCACGCCGAGGAGAACCTTCGCGAGCGGTCGCGAGAAGCCGCCACGCGCTGCCCCGACGTGCGTGGTCCGCGCACTCGCTCCCGACCCCGGCTCCGCCTCGCCCGGCTGACGCCATCCGTTCCCCGCGAGCAGATCCTCGTCATCGAGGAAGCGATACCCCGCCCCGCCGTCGTGCTCGGACCGACTCACGGCCGGCTGCCTTCCGCGGGCACGCGGGCAGCCGAGGCCGGGAGTGGGGAACCCTCCGGGCCCCGGCCGCTCACGCGCTGAGGGCCCTCGCCGCGCGCTCGTCCTTGTGAGCGAGCGCCGGCAGCCCTCTCGGCCGGCCCATGTGGTGGGGGTGTCGGGTGCATGGGCAGGTCCTCCTGCTGTTCCGACCCTCGGTCACCGCCGGGACGTGGCCCACCGTCGGCGAGCAGCGCCCGCAGCCGAGCACGCGCTCGCTGGGCAACCTTGCGGTACTTCTCGAACGACCACCCATAGAGAGCGCAGAAGTCGGCTCGCGGCATCTGCAGTGCAATCTGTGTCGCCAGCACGAGGCGCTGATCGGAGGTCAGCGCGCAGCTCGCAGCGCCGATCGCCCGCAGTTCCTGTCGCAGCAGCACGAGCTGCTCGAGCTCGGCCCGGGCGTCGGCGACATCGACGTGGCCGACCCCCTCCCCGAGCGCATGGGCCCCCTCGAGCGCCGCCTCGATCGGGCTGCGACCCGACAGCGCCCGGCGGCGGTCGGCTATCCGCGACAGGAATCGCTGCTCGAGCGCGTTCGAGAGGTGGCGCCGGCTCGTATAGGAGCCGCCCCGGCGGGCGCGCAGCATCAGCTCCAACGTCGCCTGGCTGTAGCAGTCCTCGAGATCCTCGCGGCGCAGCCGGAAGGCGTGTACGCGCAGGAGCGCCTCGCGCCGCGCATCTGCCACGAGGCCAACCTCCTCGACGGCCTGCGCTTCGGCGAAGCCGCTGCCAGGGGGCTTGGGCATCGACGACGCCGCACGCAGGGGTGTGTGGCGGGAAGATCGGGTAGACACACACCCATGTCGATCACCCCGAGCCAGAGGCCCCCCTCCCCGCCGGCCGCCGCGAGCGCGTCCGGGGAGACGAGCCCGGCCGCACCCGGCGGCGTGTGGCGCCTGCTGCACCGCATCGACCATTTCCAACAGCGCCAGCGCCGCCTCAGCTTCATCGCCGCCGTCATCAGGAAGTTCGGCGATGACCAGGGCGGCCAGCTCGCCGCGCTGATCTCCTACTACGGCTTCGTGTCGCTGTTCCCGCTGCTGCTCGTCCTCGTGACCGTGCTCGGGTTCGTCCTCGAGGGCAACCCCGGCGAGCGCGAAAAGATCCTCGACGGCACGCTGGGCCAGTTCCCGCTGATCAGCGACCAGCTCAAACTGCACCCGCTGCACGGCAGCCCGGCCGCCCTGGCGATCGGCCTCGTCGGCGCCCTCCTCGCCGGCTTCGGGATCATGAGCGCGACCCAGATGGCGATGAACCGGATCTGGCACGTGCCGTTCAAGCACCGGCCCGACTTCCTCAGCTCGCGGCTTCGAGGGCTCATGCTGCTCGCCATGCTTGGCGCGATCAGCATCCTCTCGACGATCGCGGCCGGGTTCGTCGGCACGACCAGCCACGCCGCCGCCGCGGTCCTCGCGGGCATCGTGATCGCCTTCGCCGCCAACGTGATCCTGTTCATGACGGCGTTCAAACTGCTCCCGGCGATCGACCTGCATTGGCGCACGCTGCTGCCCGGCGTGATCACGGCGAGCGTCTTCTGGCAGCTGCTCCAGCATCTCGGGGGCTACTACGTGGATCACGTGCTCAAGCGCACGGGACCCCTGTACGGCGTCTTCGCCCTCGTCCTCGGCCTGCTCGCCTGGCTCTACCTGGGCGCCCAGATGACGATCCTCGCCGCCGAGGTCAACGTCGTCAAACACCGCCAGCTGTGGCCGCGCAGCTTCTTCGGCGAGCCCCTGCTCGACGCCGACAGGCGTTCCTTGACGGGCTCGGCCGAGGCCGAGGAGCGCGTCCCCTCGGAGAACGTCGAGGTCAACTTCGACGGCCAGTGAGCCAGGATCTGGCTTTCCAGAGCCGATTCCGAGGTGACCCGCGAGTCCTTGCGCATGCAACCATCTCGCGCTATACTAACTAACGTTTCGTAAGCTCATATGGAGCCGTTACCTATGCCATCTGCCGTTGATAACCCAATCACTCCCGAGTCGAAGCCGAGGCTCCGGCTCATCCCTCTCGACGACACCGTCGTCTTCCCCAACATGGGTATCACGCTCACGACCGACGTCGGCGACGACGAGCGCGTCGTGCTGGTGCCCCGCCACGACAACGAGTTCCTCGAGGTCGGCACGATCGCCGAGGTCTCAGAGCACATCCGCCTGCCCGGCGGCGGCCGCGCCGTCGCCCTCTCAGGCGAGCACCGCGCCCTGATCGGGGCGGCACAGACGGGCCCCGGCGGCGAGCTCCGCGTCGAGGTCGTCGAGCGACCCGACGAGACTCCCGTCGACGGGCGCACCCGCGAACTGGAGCGTGAGTACCGCGCCACGGTCGAGGAGATCCTCGAGCTGCGCGGCGACGACGGCCGCATCGCGGCCTTCCTGCGCGCGATCGCGGAGCCGGGCTCGCTTGCCGACTCGGCCGGCTACTCGCCCACGATCTCCTACGACCAGAAGGTCGAGCTGCTGCGCACGGTCGACGTGACCGAGCGCCTGGAGCTCGCCGTGAAGCTGCAGCGGGAGAGCCTGGCCGAGCTGCAGGTGCGCAAGCGCATCCGCGAGGACGTCCAGGAGGGCGCTGAGAAGCAGCAGCGCGATTACTTCCTGCGCCGTCAGATGGACTCGATCCGCAAGGAGCTGGGCGAGGACGACGCCTCGGTCGTGGAGGAGTACCGCGCCAAGATCGAGGAGGCCGCGATGCCCGAGACCGTCGAGCAGCAGGCTCTCAAGGAGCTTGGCCGGCTCGAGCGGATGGGCGAGCAGACGGGCGAGTCGAGCATGATTCGCACCTACCTCGACTGGCTGATCGCGGTGCCGTGGAGCAAGCGCTCCGAGGAGCACCTGGACCCCGTCGGGGCGCGTGCGGTGCTGGATGCCGACCACGCCGGCCTGGAGGACGTCAAGGACCGCGTGACCGAGTACCTGGCCGTGCGCAAGCTGCGCCAGGAGCGCGGGATCGAGGCCGACCCCAAGTCGGGCGCGATCCTCACCCTGATCGGACCACCCGGAACCGGCAAGACCTCGATCGGCGAGTCGATCGCCCGTGCGACCGGACGCGAGTTCGTGCGCATGTCCCTCGGCGGCGTCCGTGACGAGGCCGAGATCCGCGGCCACCGTCGGACCTACATCGGCGCCCTGCCCGGGCGGCTGGTGCGGGCGCTGCGCGACGCGGGCACGATGAACCCGGTGATCCTGCTGGACGAGGTCGACAAGGTCGGCGCGGACTGGCGGGGCGACCCCTCGGCGGCTCTGCTCGAGGTGCTCGACCCGGCCCAGAACCACTCGTTCCGCGACCACTACCTCGACGTCGAGCTGGACCTCAGCCAGGTCATGTTCCTGGCCACTGCAAACGTCGCAGACACGATCCCGGGGCCGCTGCTCGACCGCATGGAGGTGATCCGTTTCGACGGCTACACCTCAGAGGAGAAGCTCGCGATCGCGAAGGGCTACCTGTGGCCGCGCCAGCGCGACCGCAACGGGCTGCGCGAGGACGAGGTGGAGATCTCCGATGAGATCCTGCGGACGATCATCTCCGAGTACACCCGCGAGGCCGGCGTCCGCAGCCTCGAGCGCAGTCTCGGTACGGTCCTGCGCAAGATCGCCACGAAGGTCGCCTCGAGCCTGGGCGCCTCGGCACCGCCAGCCCCCACCGGTGAGCAGGGCGCTGCGGAGTCGGCCCCGACCGAGGAGCAGGGGTCAGCTTCCCCGGCTTCGACGGCGGAGCAGGCGGCCGTGATCGAGGTGCCCGTGAAGATCGACCTGGAGGCTGTGCGCGAGGCGCTCGGTCGCCAGAAGTTCTTCCAGGAGTCGGCGGCGCGGACCGCGATCCCGGGCGTGGCCACCGGCCTCGCCGTGACCGGTACCGGCGGCGACGTCCTGTTCGTCGAGGCCAGCGGGATGACCAACGGCGGTAAGGGTGGCGGCCTCGTCCTCACCGGCCAGCTGGGTGATGTGATGAAGGAGTCGGCGCAGATCGCCCTCTCCTACGTTCGCGGCCATGCCGACGAGCTCGGTATCGACGAGCACGCGTTCGAGGGCAAGGAGTTCCACGTCCACGTGCCGGCGGGAGCGATCCCCAAGGATGGCCCGAGTGCGGGTGTGACGATGGTCACCGCGCTCGCCTCGCTGCTGTCGGGTCGTGCCGTCAAGCACACGGTCGGGATGACCGGCGAGGTGACCCTGCAGGGTCGCGTGCTGCCGATCGGAGGCCTCAAGCAGAAGGCGCTCGCCGCCCACGCAGCCGGCCTCACCGACGTGATCCTGCCGGAGCGCAACCGGGGCGACCTGGACGACATCCCCGAGGAGGTCCGCGAGCAGATGACCTTCCACCCGGTGATGACGATCCAGGAGGTCCTCGACCGCGCACTGGAGCCGGCCCGCAATGTCGCGCACACCTCGTAGATGTGAGCCCGTGCCCGTGGAGGTCCGCGCAATGGCGGACCTCCTCGAGCGCCGCTGGCAGCTCTCGATCATCTACGCCGCCCTCAGCGGAGCGCTTCGCTTCAACGAGTTCGCCGAGGCCGTGGCAGGGATCTCGCCGCGCATGCTCTCCGAGCGGCTGCGGGACCTCGAGGCCGCCGGCCTCGTCGAACGGACGGTCCTGCCGACGAGCCCGCCGACCGTCGAGTACCGGCTGACCGAGCGCGGACGCCGGCTCGGACCGATCATCGAGGCCATGCGCGAGTACGTGCGCGAGCCCAACTGAGCGAGCGAGGAGGCCGGCCTCACGCCGGCTCGGACTCGCTCGCCCCTGCGCCGACTAGCTCACGGCCGACCCCGACGAGCTGGCCGGTGGCGCAGTCCTTCGCGGCAACCACGCCGTGGGGGTTGCGGACCCCGGCTGCCCCGATCAGACCGCCGAGCGCGAGGAGCGCCGCGGCGATCGCCATGCCGAGGTGGAAGCTGTGCACAGAGGCCTGCTCGGCGGCCGCCCGGATCGCCCGGCCCTGCACAGGGGGCAGGCCGTGGACTTCCGGCAGCCCGAGCGGCAGCCGCTTGGCTTTCGTCACGACCCCCATCGCCGCAGGCGAGAGCGGGACGTGGGCGAGGCTCGCGTCGAGCCGGCTCGCGAACGAGGCCGCCACCGCGGCGCCCACGGCCGCGGTCCCGATCAGGCCGGCGACCCTGGCGATCGCGTTGTTCACCCCCGACGCGATCCCGGCGTCGGACTCGGTCGCGTCGGCGAGCACCGCAGCCGTCAGCGGGGCAACCGTCATCGACAGCCCGACGGCGAACACGAGCAGCGCCGGCAGCACGCCGCCGAGGTAGTCCACAGGGACGCCCACGCGCTGGAACAGCAACAGCCCGCACGCGCCCACGAGCGGCCCCCCACCCATGAAAAAGCGCGGCCCATAGCGGTCGGCGAGGGCGCCGAAGCGCCGGGAGAGCAGGAACATCACCGCCGTCACGGGCAGGATCACGAGCCCGCTTTCCAGCGGCGTGTAGCCGCCGACCTGTTGCAGGAAGATGATGAGGAAGAAGAACAGGATCGACAGGCCGGCGTACATCGAGAACGTCTCCACGTTCCCGGCCGAGAAGTTGCGCCGGCGGAACAGGCGCAACGGCAGCATCGGGTCGGGTGCCCGGCTCTCGTAGAGCACGAACGCCACCAGCAGGGCGATGCCGCCGACGAGCGTGCCCGCCACGGCCGGGCTCGACCAGCCCAGGCGGGGCTGCTCGATCAGGGCGAACACGACCCCGGCGAGGCCCGTCGCGCACAGCGTCGCACCCCACACGTCGACCGTGCGCGTGGTGCCGTGCTCGGGCTCCGCGCGGGGGATGAACAGCAGGATCAGGGCGAGGGTCACCGCCACGACAGGAACGTTGATGACGAAGATCCACCGCCACGAGCCGACTGCCAGCAGCTCGCCGCCGACGAGCGGCCCGAGCACCCCGGCGATCGTCCCCCACGCCGTCCAGGCGCCGATCGCCGCACCCCGCTCGGACTCCGGGAAGGTCCGCACGATCACGGCCAGCGACGCCGGTGTCAGCAGTGCGCTCGCGATTCCCTGGATCGCCCGGAACGCCACCAGTGCATCGATCGACGGCGCCAGTGCACAGGCGAGCGAGGAGACACCGAAGCCGACCACCCCGATCGCGAACACCTTCCGCTCGCCGTATATGTCACCGAGCGAGCCGCCGATCAGGATCAGCGAGCCGAGCGTCAGCAGGTAGCCGTTGACGACCCACTGCTGGCCGGCGAGGCCGCCCCCGAGCGCGCGCTGGATGCTCGGCAGCGCGACGTTCACGACGCTGCCGTCGAGTAGCGCGATCCCCGAGCCGAGGATGCACGCGACGAGCGTCCACCGCTTCACCGATGCCTGCGAGCGGGCCGCGACCATCGCCGCCCTCAGCGGCACGGGCGCCGCGTGGCCAGCGTCCCGATCGCGCTCATCGTCTGACCCTACCGCCCGTCGGCTGACCCGGCCGGAGGTGCGCTCGCTGGCCCGATCAGCCGAGGACGATCTCCGCGGCGCTGCGCATCGTCGCCGCGTCGCCGGAGATCAGCAGGGTCGTGACGATCGACTCGCGCCACGCCTCGAGCTCCTCGCGAATCTTCTCGCGCGAGCCGATCAGCGACAGTTGCTCGATCAGCTTCGTGGGGATCTTCGCCCCGGCCTCGTCCTTCTTGCCGTTCAGGTAGAGGTCCTGGATTTCCTCGACCTCGCGCTCGTAGCCCATCCGGATCGGCACGTTCGCGTGGAAGTTGGCGCCCTTGGCACCCATGCCGCCGAAGTAGAGCGCGTAGAAGGGCCGCAAGGCGTCCGCCGCCGCCTCGATGTCATCCGTGACGATCAACGGCACCGTCGCGGCCACCTCGAAGTCCGCCGGGCTGCGGCGCGCACCAGCGCGAGCGAAGCCCTCCTCGAGCGAGGGCCGGTAGAGCTCGTCGTAGACGCTCGGGGCGAACAGCATCGCCAGCCACCCGTCGCACAGCTCCGCACACAGGGCGATGTTCTTCGGGCCCTCGCACCCAAGGTAGATCGGGATGTCCTCGCGCAGCGGGTGGATCGAGGCCTTCAGCGGCTTGCCGAGGCCGGTCCCGTCGGGGAGGGGCAGCGGGTAGTGCGGCCCGGGCGCCTGCAGCGGGCCCTTGCGGGCCCAGATCTCCCGCAGGATGTCGATGTACTCGCGGGTCCGGGCGAGGGGCTTCGCGAACGGCATCCCGTACCAGCCCTCGACGACCTGGGGGCCGGACACGCCGAGGCCGAGGATGAAGCGCCCGCCGGAGAGGTGGTCCATCGTCATCGCCGCCATCGCCGTCGCCGCCGGCTGGCGGGCGGACATCTGCACGATCGCGGTGCCGAGCTGCAACCGCTGCGTGGACGCCCCCCACCAGGCGAGCGGGGTCAGGCAGTCCGATCCGTAGGCCTCGGCCGTCCAGATCGAGTCGAACCCGAGGCGCTCGGCCTCGGCCACGGCCTCCGCTGCCCCGGGCGGCGGCCCGCCCGCCCAGTAGCCGGTGTTCAGGCCCAGCTTCAAATCGCCCGCCATCAGTGACGCGAGCCTACACGGCCGCGACCTCCTGCACGAGCGCGAGCGTGAAGCCGTCGTAGCCCTTGCTGCCGACCGTCTGGATCGTGGTCGCGCTCAGCCTCCCGGGGCCGGTCCGGTCCGCGGCAAGGAGCTCGTGCAGCCGCCGCATGCCCCGCGCCCCGGCGTTGTCGGTGTCGGGGTCGGCGAGGTCGCCGCCGCGGACGGAGTTGTCGCTGATGATCACGCTGCCCGGCCGCACGAGCTCTAGGACCAGCTCCAGGTAGGTCGGCGTGCCCGGCTTGTCGGCATCCATGAACACGAGGTCGTAGGGGCCCGCCCCTTCGACGATCAGCTCGCGCAGGCTCTCGGCAGCGGGCCCCACGCGCTGCTCGACACGCTCCGAGAGTCCGGCGGCGGCGATGTTGGCCGCCGCGAGCTCGGCGTAGGAGGGGTCGAGCTCGAGCGTCACGAGGCGGCCGTCGGACGGCAGCGCTCGCGCCAGCCAGATCGTGCTGTAGCCGCCGAGCGTCCCGAGCTCGAGGATCGTGCGAGCCCCCTGGATGCGGGCGATCAGCTGCAGCAGCTTGCCCTGGGGGGCGGTTACGGAGATCGGCGGCAGGCCCCCCGCGGCGCTCGTGGCCTGCGCCCGCTCGAGCGCCGCGTCCTCGCCGAGGAGCGTCGCGGTGATGTAGTCATCGACGGCGTCCCAGCGCTGCTCGCTCATGCCGGCTCCCGCGCTCGGACGGGCGCGCTGATCACGGCGATCGGGACCGCGAGCCCCGCCGAGCGTCTGATCGTCACGATCCGGCGCCCGCCTTGAACCGCCGGGCGGATCTCGCTCGCGTGCTCGCCGAATGCCGCGGCGACCCGCTCGATCTCGGTGGCATTGAAGGCGAGCCCCCAGAAATGGGCGGGCCGCCCGCGCCCGCCCGAGCGCTCCAGCACCTCCGTGGGCTCCTGCACGACCTCGAGGATCTCCGCGCCGAGACGGAAGAACGCCTGCCTCGGTGCCCCCGCGGGCGTCGGCTCCTCGCGGATCCGGCGTAGGTCGAGACCCGCTCCGCGCAGCGCCGCGACGGTACGCTCGAGGTCGGGGGTGATGGCGACGACATGGTCGATCGCGATCACGCCGTTTGGATGCTCGGCCGCGGGGGTGCGCGCCGACGCCTCGCTGCGCCCCGTGGGCAGGCCGTCGAGCTCGGTCGTGCGCAGTCCTCGCAGGGTCCAGCCGGTGATCGCATGCCCGGCGTCGCGACCGTGCAGGCGCACCGTCACCCCTGCCAGGCGGCACGCCCCGTCCTCGACCAGGAAGCCGAAGGATTCCCAGCGGGCGGGGTCCTCCGCCACCATCAGCTCGTCGATCGTTGCGCTCTGCATCGTCCCTCCTGGCCGCCCCTGCCTGCTCGTGACGCTAAGACTTAGGGGTGAACCGTACACCGACGCTGTCCGATCGCCGTCGCCTGGGGATCCTCGCGATCTGCTGCACGAGCCTGTTGATCGTCTCGATGGACAACACGATCGTGAACGTCGCCCTGCCGTCGATCGGGCGCGAGCTGCACGCATCGTTGGCGGGGCTGCAGTGGACGGTCGATTCCTACACGATCGTGCTCGCCAGCCTGCTGCTGCTGGCCGGCTCGACGGCCGACCGGCTCGGACGCAGGCGCACCTTCCAGGCCGGACTGGTCCTGTTCGCCGCCGGGTCGCTGTCGTGCAGCCTCGCCCCGACGCTCGGCTGGCTGATCGCCGCCCGCGCGCTGCAGGCGGTCGGCGGGTCGATGCTCAACCCGGTGGCGATGTCGATCATCACGAACGTCTTCACCGAGCCGCGCGAACGCGCCCGGGCGATCGGCGCATGGGGAGCCGTCGTGGGCGTCAGCCTCGCCCTCGGTCCGGTCGTCGGCGGCGTCCTGACCGAGACCGTCGGCTGGCGTGCGATCTTCTGGATCAATGTCCCGATCGGGCTCGTCGCCGCCGTGCTGGCGGCGTTGTACGTGCCAGAGTCCCGCGCCGCCCACGCCCGCCGCCCCGATCCGGTCGGGCAGGTCCTCGTGATCGCGACCCTCGCGTCGCTGACGTACGCGATCATCGACGCCCCCAGCGCCGGCTGGACCTCGGCGCAGACGATCGGCCTGTTCGCGTTCGCCGCCGCCGCGCTCGCCGCGCTGCTGGTGTACGAGCCCCGCCGCTCCGAGCCGCTGCTCGAGCTCGGCTTCTTCCGCAGCGCGCCCTTCTCCGGCGCGACGGCGATCGCGGTGAGCGCGTTTGCGGCCTTTGCCGGATTCCTGTTCCTGAACACGCTCTACCTCCAGGACGTGCGCGGCTACTCGGCCCTGCAGGCGGGGCTGTGCACGCTACCGATGGCGGCGATGGCCCTCGTGTTCAGCCCGCTCTCGGGCCGGATTGTCGGCACCCGCGGACCGCGCCTGCCGCTGTTGTGCGCGGGCGTGTGCATGCTGGTCGGGGCCGGGCTGCTGACCGAGCTCTCACCCACCACGCCACTCGCGCTGCTGCTGCTCGCCTACGCGATCTTCGGGATCGGCTTCGGCATGGTCAACTCGCCGATCACCTACACGGCCGTGTCGGGGATGCCGAACAGCCAGGCCGGCGTAGCCGCCGGCCTCGCATCGACGAGCCGCCAGGTCGGCCAGACGCTGGGCGTGGCGATCTGCGGGTCGATCGTCGGCACGGCCACGGCCACGGCCGCGAGCACGGGCGCCGAGCTCGCCACCGCGAGCCACCCGGCTTGGTGGCTGATCGCGGCCGCCGGCGGCGCGGTGACGCTGCTCGGAGCGGCCACGACGGGACGCTGGGCGCAGCGCACCGCACGCAGCACCGCCGCCCGGCTCGGCGACGAACGCGGCCGCGGCCAGCTCGACCCTTCGCTCAGCGGCAGGGCTGCGTAGCATCGATGTCGGCCCCTCGCCACCGCCACCGCACGTGAACACCGAGCAACGACACGCGCCGACGCCGCCCCCGGATGAGGAGGCGCCCGCGAGCCATGGCAACCCGTGGCCGATGCGCGTCGTGCGCTACATCCTGCCCGCGGCTGTCGTCATCGCCGGCATCGTCGTGATGGCCCTCGGTGGCGAAACCGACCTCGAGGGCGGCGGCGGGATCGTCAGCGCCGGGCTGGCGATCTACTTCATCAACTGGCTGTTCCGGGCCGGCGCGGCGGGCGAGCGCGAGCGCGA
Organism: uncultured Solirubrobacteraceae bacterium; assembly: GCA_963743505.1. Classification (GTDB taxonomy): domain Bacteria; phylum Actinomycetota; class Thermoleophilia; order Solirubrobacterales; family Solirubrobacteraceae; genus Palsa-744. The sequence goes on from CAVUPZ010000001.1 coordinate 833,864, forward strand.
CGCCGAGGAGGCCGCGCGCGAGTACTTCGACCGCCACGGCCGCTGGCCGGGCTGATGCGCCCGGCGACTTCCGAGCGCCGATCGCAGCATGCGGCTTGGACGGCTGGCGAACGTTCCCGAGCCGATCGGGGCTTGCGACAGCTGAGCAGACGTGGGCCGGAGGCTTTGTCCAACCGTCGAATGCCCACATGGGTGGCCCGCGCGAGAATCCCTTGGTGAGCACCGGACTGCAGTCCACAGCCGGCCAGGTCTATCGGCCGCACGCGCCGTTCCTCGACGAGCTGTTCACGGCCGACGGCACGCCGCGGGCGACGGCCGCGGCGCTGGTGGCCGAGCTCGCCCGCCTTGGCCCCCAGGGGCTGGCCGAGGCGGGCCGCCGCCGCGACGCGATCTTCATGCAGCAGGGGATCACGTTCGAGACGAGCGCCGGCGGCGGCGACGGCTCGCACGAACGTCCCTTCCCGCTCGACCTCGTCCCGCGCGTGCTCGGGGGCGAGGAGTGGCGCGAGATCAAGCGCGGCCTGGCACAGCGGATCCGCGCGCTCAACCACTTCGTAGACGACGTCTACCACGCTCGGGAGATCGTTCGCGAGGGACTCGTGCCGTGGCGCCTGGTCTCCTCCTGCTCGCACTTCGCCCGCGCCGTCCACGGCATCCGCCCTCCCGGCGGGGTCTACACGCACGTCGCCGGCTGCGACCTCGTCCGACACAGCGATGGGACCTGGAAGGTGATCGAGGACAACGTCCGGATCCCGTCGGGGATCTCCTACGTGCTCGAGAACCGCGCGGCGATGGCACGCGTGGTGCCGGAGCTGTTCGCCTCCTATCGCGTCCGCCGCGTCGACCACTACCCACAGCTGCTGCTGCGCGCACTGCGCGCCGTCGCACCATCCGCGGAGAGCGAGGCGACCGTCGTCGTGTGGACCCCCGGGCCCGCCAACCCGGCCTACTTCGAGCATGCCTTCCTCGCCCGGCAGATGGGGGTGGAGCTGGTCGAGGCGTCGGACCTGGTCGTGCGCGACGACGTCCTCTACATGCGCACCACCCGTGGCCTCGAGCGGGCCCACGCGGTCTACCGGCGCCTCGACGACGACTTCGTCGACCCGCTCGAGTTCCGGGCCGACTCGCTGCTCGGGGTGCCCGGCCTGATCCGCGCCTACCGCGCCGGCAGCGTCGCGATCGCGAACGCGTTCGGCACCGGGGTCGCCGACGACAAGGCGATCTACTGCTTCGTGCCGGAGATGATCCGCTTCTACCTCGGCGAGGAGCCGATCCTCGAAAACGTGAAGACCTACCTCCTGTCGGACCCCGAAGTGCTCGAGCACGTGCTCGAGCGGCTCGAGCACCTCGTCGTCAAGCCCACCGGCGAGTCCGGCGGCAAGGGCGTGATGATCGGCCCCCATGCCGGCGAGGAGGAGATCGAGCGGATGCGCGCCCTGCTGACGCGGGAGCCCGACCGCTGGATCGCCCAGGACGTGGTGCGCCTCTCCACCGTCCCGACCGTCGACTCCGAGGGCTCGCTGGTGCCACGCCACGTCGACCTGCGTCCGTTCGCGGTGTTCGGCGAGCGCATCGACATCGTCCCGGGCGGCCTGACGAGGGTCGCGCTCGAGGAGGGCTCGCTGATCGTCAACTCCTCCCGCGGAGGCGGCTCGAAGGACACCTGGGTGCTCGAGGACGGCGACGACGCCGACCGGGCAGGTCCGCCGATCGCCGACACCCAGCCTCCGGCGCTGCCGGACCTGAGCTACGGGACCTGGAACAACCAGCAGCAGCAACAACAACAGCAGGAGGAGCCGGCGCTCTGATGCTCGCGCGCATCGCGCACGAGCTCTACTGGCTCGGCAGGAACCTGGCCCGCGCGGAGTTCACGGCGCGCGCCGTGGAGGCCGTCTTCCACGCCGAGATCCAGGGCGCCGGCGACACCCGCCCGGGCGTCAGCTTCGGCTCGGGCGGCCTGCTCGCGATGCTCGGGGACGTCGACGAGCGGACGGCGAGCGGCGAGGCGCTCGCCCAGCTCACGCTCGAGCCCGCCCACCCGGGCTCGATGATCGCGAGCACCGAACGCGCCCGCGAAGGCGCTCGCACCGTCCGTGATGTGATCAGCGCCGAGATGTGGGAGGCGATCAACACGACCACCCTGCGGCTGCGCGGCGACGGGCCGCCGGGCTGGGCCGCCCCCGCCGGCCCCTACCTCGCCTCCCAATACGTGAAGGAACGCACCGCCCTGATCTGGGGGATCGCGAACCGCTCGATGCTGCGCGACGAAGCCAAGGCCTTCCTCGACGCGGGCGGCCTGATCGAGATCTCCGACATGGTCCTGCGGATGCTGCGGGTCGCGCTGCCGCCCGGAGACGCGGCCAACGCCGACGGCCATGCCCTGATCCTGCTCCAGGCGGTCGGCGGCTTCCACGCCTACCTGCGCGCCGTGACGGCCCCTCCAAACGCCCAGCCCGTAGCCCGCTTCCTGCTGTTCGAGCGCGCCTACCCGGACAGCGTGGCAGCCTGTGTCGACTCGCTCAACGAGGCCTTCACGAGCGCCGACGCCGGCCCCCGGAACTCCAAGCCGGTGCTCCGTGTCAGCCGGCTCGCGGCAGACCTCGACTTCCAGCGCCGGGCGCTCCCGGCGGGCGCCGAGCTGACGGGCATCTGTGAACAGACCCAGCACGAGCTCACACGGATCGACCAGGATGCGGCGGAACGCTATTTCGCCGGGGCGGCCTCGGCCGGCGAAAGGAGGTGAGCGAGGATGCACTTCGCGATCCGCTACCTGACGGAATACGCCTATGACGCGCCCGTGACGGACAACCTCAACGCGCTGCGGGTGCGTCCCGCGACGACCTCCAACCAGCGCTGCGACGAGTTCCACACACGGATCGACCCCGAGGCCCGGGTCAGCCGCTACCTGGACTACTTCGGCACCGAGGTGTTGGAGTTCGGCATCCCAACCGCCCATGAGCAGCTCACGATCGACGTGAGGGCCCGCGTCGTCACCTCCCCCCCGCCGTCCCCACCCGACGGGCCATGGGAGAGCCTCGGCTCGACCGCCTACGTCGACGCAGCCGGCGAGTTCGCGCTGCCTTGGCAGGACCAGCCGCCGCTGCCCGGGCTCGAGCCGCTCGAGCGGGCGCTCGACGGCGAAACCCCGCTCGCCGTGCTGGAACGCCTGTGTGAGCTGGTTCCCGATCGCTTCGAGTACCGGCCCGGCGCCACGTATGTCGGCTCGACCGTCAGCGATCTGCTCGAGGTCGGCGCCGGAGTGTGCCAGGACTTCGTGCACCTCTCGCTGATGCTGCTCCGCCGGCGCGGGATCGCTGCCCGCTATGTCTCCGGTTACCTGTGGGCGGCCCCGGAGGAGGAGGGTGCGGACTCGCTGGAGGTCGATACCCATGCATGGCTCGAGGCGCTGCTGCCGGGCACCGACGGACACGGCGAGCCCGTGTGGATCAGCGCCGATCCCACCAACCGCAGGCTGACCGGCGAGACCCACGTGAAGATCGGGCACGGCCGCTTCTACGCCGACGTCCCACCCGTGAAGGGCCTGTACATGGGGGGCGCCAACTCGGAGCTGGCCGCCTCGGTGACGATGTCCCGCCTGGACCCGCAGACGAGCGCCCGCGCCTGAGGCCCTCAGCCGTGGTATTCCGCGATCACGTCGCTGAACGCATAGGGCAGCTGGGCGATGGCGCTGCAGTCTTCCCCGGGCGTCTCCTCGCCCGCGCATTCGCGGTCGCGGTTGACGGCCCAGAACGTGAAGCGGGCGAGGTGGTGCACCTGGGCGAAGGCGCGCATCGTCCTGAAGTCTTCGACGCGGACCGTCTCGCTCGCTTCGTCCGTGTCCCCGTTCATCGAGGAGATGCCGATGTGGGCGTAGATCGCTTCTTCGGATCCCCCGTAGGCGCCAGCCAGCTCCCGTGCGAGCGCTTCGACGCCGAGGATCGACGCGTGGCCCATGTCCGTGTGCGGCTTGCCGAAGTCGAACGGCATCACCGTCCACGCCGTCGGCTCGAACCCGATCGCGGCGGCGTCGGCGATCAGGCTGCGCCCCGACGCTTCGGGGCCGCCTTCGCCGGTCGCGAACGTGAGCGACATCTCGATCCCGGGGTTGGCACGCTGGACCAGCGCCAGCGCGGCGATCACCCGCTTGCGGACGCTCGCGCTCCCCACCTCGCCGTGCTCGATGTCGACGTCGATCGCCTTCAGCGAATAGGCGTCGATCACCTTCTGGTAGGCGGCCGCGAGCGCGGCCGGGGATTTGCACGAGTTGCCGAGCTTGCGACCGCTCCAGCCGCCGAAGGACACGTCCACTTCGCCGCCGGCGCCGCGGATCGCTTCGATCGCCGCCTGGTCGGATCCACCCTTCAGCGGGCGCACCCCGTCCCACTCCGGATTGCAAATCCCATGCGAGAGGATGAACGCGAGCGTGAGGTCCCGGACGCCGGTCGTGGTGATGACTTCCGCCGGCGGCTGCGGTTCGCCCCAGCCGAGGTACTCGTAGGGGGCTGCCATCTCGACGGGCTGCGCCGCGGCCGGGACCGCCAGCACGAGCGCGAGCAGCGCGGCGGCAACGAACGCCCACAGAGGCCGCCTGCCAGTGCCCGGCCGGCTCATGAGGGCCAGCATACTGCCCCCTCTCGGCGGCCTGGGAAGTTCGTCCGGGCGCGCCCGGCGCGCGCCTCACGACAGCCGCTCGAGCGTGACCGCCAGCGGGACGTGGTCGGAGAGCTCGAGCGCGCGACCGTCGAGCGTGATGCCGCGCGGCAGCCGCTCCGCGGGCCCCTGCGCTTCCATCCGCCACGCGAAGATGTGATCGACGTCCCTGCTCGCGACGTGCGCGGCCCCCTCCGCACCAGCGGGCCGGCGCAGGTTGAGGTCGCCGCCGAGCACGACCGGCTCCTCCCCCGCCCAGGCGAGCGCGAGGTCCCACAGTCGCGCGAGCTCCTCCTCGGCGAGCGGCACGCGGGCGCTCCCATGGAGGTTCGCCGCCACCGTGCCGTCGTACAGGCGCAGCAGCTGGGCGACCCGCCGCTCGGGCCACCTGCGCAGCGTCACGGCCCGCTCGGCCCGGATCGGCACCCGCGCGAGCACCGCGTTGGCGCCGCCGCCGTTTGACTTGATCAGCTCGGGCCAACGCTCCGCGAGCGCCCGCCTCAGCGCCAGGCCGGCGTTGCGGGAGGTGAGCGCCGAGCGCTGCTCGGCCGCTGCGGCCCGGGCCAGCCGCGCGGGCCACCACGGCGGCACCTCCTGCAGCAGCGCGAGGTCCCACTCCCACCCGGCCAACATCGAGGTGAACTCGCCTTCCAGGGCCCGCGCCGCCGGGGGCAGCGAGCGGCCGTGGAAGAGGTTCCACGTGAGCACCCTCAGCTGCGAGGACCCGTCGGCAGGGTGTAGAACAGCCAGTCCTCGCGCCGGGCCCCGACGCGCTGGTAGACGGCCTGTGCGCGGACGTTGTCCGGGGCCGTCTGCCACTCGAGCGCGAGCGCGCCGCGGCGCCTGCATTGCTCCGCACAGGCCTCGATCAGCCGCTCGGCGTGAGCGCCGCCACGGGCGGCGGGGGCCACGTAGAGGTCGTTCATGACCCCGATCCGCGCCGCCATCGCCGTCGACCAGCTCCAGTAGACGGTGGCGAAGCCCACCGCCTGGGCCCCTTCGCGCGCGAGCAGCTGCAGCCCCTCGCACGCGGGGTCCGCGATCAGCGCGCGCGCCAGCGCGGCGAGCGCCTCGCGTCCGGGGTCGACGCGATAGAAGTCGCAGTAGGCCCGCATCAACTCGAGCAGCTCGGGGAGGTCGTCCTCCCCGGCGAGCGCCACGGTCCCCTCGGACGGCTTCGCGCTCATCGGGTGCGGCTCGGCGGGTGCATCGCCCGCCCATCGTAGGCGGGATCCGATGCGATGATTGGCGCGTGGGACCCGAGCCGCGCCTGGTCGCCTTCTACGGCACGCTCATGAGCCGTTTCGACACGCTCGAGCGGCTTGGTGTCGGCGAGTGCCTGCGGCTGCTCGGCGACTGCGAGATCGCCGGCGTGCTCTACGACGTCGGCGAATGGCCGACCCTCGCAGGGGGCGGCGGGGTCGTCCGCGGCGAGCTGTTCGAGGTGCTCGAGGAGCGCGTCTTCGCCCGGCTGGACCCGTTCGAGGACTACCGCCCGGCGGACCCCGCCGGCTCGAGCTTCCTGCGCGCCCGCGCGACCCTGATCAGGCCGTCGATCGAGGCTTGGGTCTACGTCAGCAACGAGCCCGTGGACGGCGCTCGGCTGATCCCGTCGGGGTCCTGGTACGAGTGGCTCGCCCGCCGTCCAGGCAGCTGAACCTCACAGCGTCCGGCCCATCCACACATGCACGATCCGGGCCGAGTCGAAGGGCTCGGACTCGACCTCGAAGCCGACCCGCCGGTAGAGCTCGATCGCGTCGAGCTGGGCGGCGAGGCGGGCACGGGTGAACCCCCGCTCGACGGCTCGATCGATCGCCAGCTCGAGCATCCGCAGCGCGACGCCGCGACGGCGCCAGTCGCGTCGGACGGCCACCCGCCCGATCTTCGCGGTCTCGCCGTCGCCCAGCAGCCGGAGGGTGCCGATCACCTCGTGCCCGTCGGGGTCGCGCGCCACCACGTGCAGAGCGGCCGCGTCGAACCCGTCGTGCTCCTCCTCGAGCGTGACTCCCTGTTCGCGACAGAACACCAGCTCCCGGATCGCGATCGCGCCCGCGAGGTCCTCCTCGCCGCGCGCCCAGCGGATCGTCGGCGCGCGCTCGCTCTCGACGGTGCTCATCGCCGCTGAAGATAATCGCTGCTCCTCCGCCTGGCTGGCGCTGGCGCTGGCGGCACCGCTAGGGTGGCGTGGATGGAGCACCACTTCGTGGGGCCGCGCTACACGGTCGGAATCGAGGAGGAGCTCATGATCGTGGACGCCCAGTCGCTCGACCTCGTGAGCGCGATCGACGCGATCGTCGGCGAGGACCCGCCGTCCGGCACGATCCAGCCGGAGCTGCTCGAGTCCGTGCTCGAGATCGCCACCTCGCCCTGCCCGGACGTTGCCAGCGCGGGCGCCGAGCTGCTCGCCCTTCGGGGACTCGCCCGCGACCGCGCCCGCGCGATCAGCCTCGAGATCGGTGCCGCCGGCACCCATCCGTTCGCCCGTTGGGAGGATCAGCGCGTCGTCAGCGACGACCGCTACCGCGGTCTCGTGCGCTCGCTCGGCTTTGTCGCCCGCCAGGAGCTCGTGTTCGGGATGCACGTCCACGTCGGCATGGCCGACCCCGAGGAGGCCGTCGCGGTGGCCAACGCGGTGCGCGGACACGTGCCGCTGCTGATCGCGTTGGCCGCGAACTCGCCCCTGTGGCGGGGGACCCTGACGGGCCTGATGTCCAGCCGCGTGCCGATCTTCCGCGCCTTCCCCCGCGTCGGCCTGCCACCGCGGTTCGACAGCTGGGAGGACTTCGAGCGCAGAGTTGAGCAGATGAGCGCCTGCGGCATGATCGAGGACTACACGTTCCTGTGGTACGACGTCCGTCCCCATCCCCGCCTCGGCACGGTCGAGATCCGGGCGATGGACTGCCAGACCCGGGTCGAGCACACGATCGCCCTGTGCGCCCTGATCGTGTGCCTCGTCAAGGAGCTGACCGAGCAGCATCAGCGCGACGAGCGGCCCGCCGAGGCGACCTGGGAGATCCTCGACGAGAACCGCTGGCTGGCGGCTCGGCACGGGCTCGACGCGGAGCTGTTCGACCCCTCGGTGGGGACGCGCCGGACGGTCGGCGAGCTGTCCGAGCGGCTACTCGAGCGGCTCGCCCCCCATGCCGCCGAGCTGGGCTGCGAACAGGAGCTCGCCGGCATCCGCGACATCCTCGTCGCGGGCAACGGGGCGGCCCGCCAGCGGATGGTCTACGAGGCCAACCACGACCTCCGCGAGCTGATGGCCGAAATCGTCGCCGCGGCCGCCTGAGCCCGACCCCTCGTGCGCCGGGCTAAGCGTCGGCCATCCAGGCGAACGTGAGCGCGTCCTGCCCCGGGGCCGGCCCGATCAGCGGCGAGCGGCCCGCCGCGTCCGCCGCGAACACGACCCCGGCGGCGGCGCGGGGGGTCCCGTCCGGGGCATACAGCTCGCTGTCCTCCCCGCCGTCTACCGCGCACGGCGCGGGCGCGCCGTCGGCGTACATGACGCCGTAGTAGAACGCGTGCACGGACGCCACCGCCGGATCTCGCAGCAGCCGATCGAGCAGGTAGGAGGCTTCGGCCGCCTGCGCCGCCTCGCCGAGCACGCGGCCCCGCCGGCAGTAGAACGCGGCGATCTCGGTGAACCACAACTGCGCCTCCAGTCCGGCGTCCGGCAGCGCCGCGACCATCGCCCGCAGTGGCGTGTCGCTGCGCAGCCGAAGCGACTCGTACGGGTGCACGCCCCACACCAGCGGCCGGAAGTCGAGCCCCTGCACGTAGGCCCGCTCGTACGCCGGCAAGCCGTCGTCGTCCTCGAAGTCGCCCGCGATCACCGTGCACGGCCGCGGCCCGGCGCACACTGACTCCGCCGCGTTCGCGAGCCGCGCCGCGGCGGCCGCGGGCTCGTGGCCCTGGTTGTTGGGCTCGTTCCACGCCTCCACGTAGGGGATGGCCACGCCGAGCGCGTCGGCGAGGGCGAGAACCGCCGTGAGCGCGACGGCGTAGCTTGCCGCTGGCGCTGGGCGGTCCCGGTCGTAGCTGGACAGAGCTAGAACTGGCGTGAGCCCGAGCCGATGCACATCGAGGAGCCACGCTTCGAAGCGTTCACGGTAGTCGCCGCTGGCGGCCGGGCCTGCGCTCGCCTCGGCGAGGGCATCCCACTGGAGGACGTAGCGGGCGAACCGGATCTGCGCCTGAGGTCCGCTGCCTGTGAGCCGATCGCCGAGCGTGGCCGCCAGCGAGCTGGCCGCAAAGGACCCTTCCCACGCCGGCAGGCTCTGGTCGGAGATGCCGTCGATGCCGACCGCGTCTGCTGCCGGGGCGAGCGCGCCCGCGCCCGCCGCCGTGCACGTCGCCGTAGCGGCCAGGGCTGCTAAGCGAGCGAACGCCCGCAACAGCGCGTGGGCGCCCGTGCAGACCCGTCGCCCCTTGGGCGACGGGCGCACCGGCGGTCCCCGCTCAAGCGCCGGCCAGCGCCGGCGCCCGTTCGCTGTAGCGCTCGCCGCGCTCGGCCAGCTCGACGAGCGACGCCGGCGGTTCGAAGCGTTCGCCGTACCTGCTCGCGAGCTCGCGGGCACGGGCGACGAAGCCGGCCGGCCCGCCCTCGTAGCCGTCGATGTACTGGAGCACCCCGCCCGTCCAGCCGGGGTAGCCGATGCCGAGGATCGAGCCGATGTTGGCGTCGGCGGCGGTTTCGATGACGCCGTCGTCCAGGCACTTCACCGTCTCGATCGACTCGATGAAGAGCATCCGCTCCTCGAGGTCGCCGAGCGCGATCGACGCCGGGTCCGGGGTCTCGGGGAACATCTCTTTGAGCCCCTTCCACAGCCCGACCCGCTTGCCGTCCTCGTAGTCGTAGTAGCCGGCTCCGGCGAGCCTGCCGCCACGGCCCTCCGCGAGCATGCGGTCGACGACCTCGAACGAGGGGCGATCCTCGAACGTGCCCCCTTCCGCCTCCACGGCGGCCTTCGTGGCGTCGCGGATCTTGCGCGCCAGGTTCAGGTTCAGCTCGTCGCTGAGCTGCAGCACCGGCGCGGGATAACCGGCCTGGCTGGAGGCCTGCTCGATCGACGCGGCGGGCACCCCCTCGAGCAGCATGCCGACGCCCTCGTTGATGAACGTCCCGATCACCCGGCTGGTGAAGAAGCCGCGGCTGTCGTTGACGACGATCGGCGTCTTCTTGATCTGGCGCGCGACATCGAGCGCGCGGTAGAGGGTCTCCTCGCTTGTCTTCTCGCCCTTGATGATCTCGAGCAGGGGCATCTTGTCGACGGGGCTGAAGAAGTGCAGGCCGATGAAGTCGGCCGGCCGGCTGACGTGCTCGGCCAGCTCGGTGATCGGCAGCGTCGATGTGTTCGAGGCGAGCAACGCGTCGGGGGCCAGGTGCGGCTCGATCTCCGCGAACACCTGCGCCTTGACGGCCGGATCCTCGAACACGGCCTCGACCACGAGATCCGCGCCGGCGGCCGCGGCCGCGTCGTCGGTGGCGGTGATCCGTGCCAGCAACGCGTCCGCCTGCTCACGGGTCGTACGACCCCGCTCGAGCGCCTTCTCGAGCAGCCGCTCCGAATAACCCTTGCCGCGCTGGGCAGCATCGGCCGAGACGTCCTTGAGCACGACCTCGATGCCGGCTTTCGCGCACACGTAGGCGATCGCCGCGCCCATCATCCCAGCACCCAGGACGACGACCTTGCGGGCACGGAACGGCTCGATGCCCTCCGGTCTGCCGCGGTCGCCGCCAGCCTGCTGCATGTCGAAGAAAAACGCCTGGATCATGTTCTTGGCGACCTGGCCGGTGACCAGGTCGACGAAGTAGCGGCCCTCGATCTCGATCGCCGTGTCGAAGTCGACCTGGGCGCCCTCGACGGCCGCGGCCATGATGTGGTGCGGGGCGGGGTAGTTGGCGCCCTTGAGCTGCTTGCGCAGGTTGGCCGGGAACGCCGGCAGGTTCTGGGCCAACTTCGGGTCCGCGGGAGTACCACCGGGGATCTTGTAGCCCTTGACGTCCCACGGCTGCAGGACCGGCTCGCCCGCGGCCACCCTGGCTTTGATCCATGCCTTCGCGGCCGGGATGAGCTCCTCCCTGCTCGGCACCGTCTGGTCCAGGATTCCCAGCTCGATCGCCTTGGCGGGGCGCACGCGCTGGCCCTGCATCAGCAGCTGCATCAGCGCTTCGACGATCCCGAGCATCCGCACCGTGCGCACCACCCCGCCCGCCCCCGGAAGCAGGCCGAGCTGCACCTCGGGGAAGCCGAGCTGGACGGCCGGGTCATCGACCGCGACGCGGTGGTGGGTCGCCAGCGCGATCTCGAGGCCCCCGCCGAGCGCAGCGCCGTTGATCGCGGCAGCGACGGGGACGCCGAGCGTCTCGAGCCGGCGCAGCTGTGCCTTGCCCGCCCGCACCATCTCGGCGATCTGGGGCGCCTCCTCCTTGCGCGCCCGCCTCAGGTCGTGGAGGTCGCCGCCGGCGAAGAAGGTCTTCTTGGCAGACGCGATCACGACGCCAGTGATCTGGTCCTTCTCGGCCTCCAGCCGCTCGAGCGTCGCGGCCATCGACTCCAGGTAGGCCGCGTTCATCGTGTTGGCCGACTGGTTGGGGTCGTCGAGCGTCAGCACCACGATGCCCTCGTCGTCCTGCTCCCAGCGGATTGTCGTGCTCTCACCCATGATCAGATCGCCTCCACGACGGTCGCGATTCCCATGCCGCCGCCGACGCACAGCGTCGCCAGCCCGTAGCGCCCGCCGGTGCGGTGCAGCTCGTCGATCAGGGTTCCCAGGATCATGCCGCCGGTCGCTCCGAGCGGGTGGCCCATCGCGATCGCCCCGCCGTTCACGTTGACCTTCTCGATGTCCAGTCCCATGTCCTTGACGAAGCGCAGCACGACCGCCGCGAACGCCTCGTTGATCTCGACGAGGTCGAGGTCCTCGACGCCGATCCCCGCCTTCGCGAGTGCCTTGCGGCTCGCCGGCGCGGGGCCGGTCAGCATGATCGTCGGGTCGGCTCCCGAGAGCGCCGTCGCGAGGATCCGCGCCTTCGGGGTCATCCCGAGCTCGCTGCCGGTCTGCTCGTTGCCGATCGTCAACAGCGACGCCCCGTCGACGATGCCGGAGGAGTTGCCGGGGGTGTGCACGTGCTCGATCCGCTCGACCCAGTGGTACTTCTGCAGCGCGACCGCGTCGAAGCCGCCCATCTCGCCGATCGCGGCGAACGACGGCTTGAGCCCGCCGAGCGTCGCCACCGTCGTGCCCGGACGGATGAACTCCTCGTGGTCGAGCACGACGTTCTCGTTGATGTCCCTCACCGGGACCAGCGAATGCGCGAAGCGCCCGTCCGCCTCGGCGGCCGCGGCGCGCTCCTGGGAGCGGGCGGCGTAGGCGTCGACGTCCTCGCGACTGAACTCCTCGATCGTGGCGATCAGGTCGGCGCTGATCCCCTGCGGGACGAACGACGTGTCGTAGTTGGTCTCCGGATCGAGCGGCCATGCGCCGCCGTCGGAGCCCATCGGCACCCGCGACATCGACTCGACGCCGCCGGCGAGGACGAGGTCCTCCCAGCCCGAGGCGACCTTCTGGGCCGCGAGGTTCACCGCCTCCAGGCCCGAGGCGCAGAAGCGATTCACCTGCACGCCGGCGACCGTGTCCGGGAGCCCGGCCTTGATCGCGGCCGTCTTGGCGATGTCGCAGCCCTGGTCGCCAACCGGCGAGACACATCCGAGCACGACGTCGTCGACGCGGGACGGGTCCAGGCGCTCGTTGCGGACGAGCGTCTCGTGCATCAGCCCGACGACCAGGTCGACCGGCTTGGTGGCATGCAGGGCGCCGCCCGGCTTGCCCCTGCCTCGCGGCGTCCTGATCGCGTCGAATACGAGCGCCTCGGTGGCGGCCATCGCTTGCGAACCTCCTGGGTGGTGGTCGTGCCCACGCACGCGCGAGGGCCGGAGTGGAGCGGGGCAGCGAACGCTACCACACAAACGTTCGTGCGCGAACGCAAATATGTCTAAGATCCCGGAGGATGCCCGCGACGACAGGTGCCACCCCACGACGGAGCCAGGCCGAGCGTACGGCCGCCACCCGCAACGCGCTGCTCGAGGCGACGATCGCCTGCCTCGTCGAGGATGGATACGCGAGCACCACGACCAGCCGCGTGGCGGCGCGGGCCGGTGTCTCGCGTGGCGCTCACCTGCACCACTTCCAGACCCGCCAGGCGCTCGTGGCGGCGGCGATGGAACTGCTCACCGAGCGGCGCGGCGCGGTCCTGCTGGCGGCGGCGGAGGGCCTGCCGAGCGGTCGCGAGCGGTTGATCGCGGGACTCGACCTGCTGTGGGCGAGCTATGCGAACCCCCTCTTCCAGGCCGCGCTGGACCTGTGGTCGCACGCCCGTACCGACCCCGACCTCCGCGAGCAGCTCGTGGAGGTCGAGCGGCGCTTCGACCGCCAGACGCTCGCGGTCACGAGGCGCCTGTTCGCCGACCGCGCCGAGCAGCCCGACTTCGGCCGGCTGGTCGAGATGGCGGTGGCGACGATGCGGGGACTCGCCCTGCTCGACACCCTGCACCCCGGCGCGGGGCGCAACCGCAAGCAGTGGGCCTTCTGCCGCGCCCGGCTAGTCGAGCTGTTCGAAAGCTCCGGCCGCAGCTAGGCCGGCGCGTCCCCCGCGCCAGCGTCGGCCCGGTCGAGATAGCGGCGCAGCCCGTGGAAGCTCTGCGCGGGCGGCATTGCCTGCTCGTAGGCGGCGGCGCTCGCCGTGGAGGCCGTCGCAGCCACCCGCGCCCGCACGGCCTCGGCGTAGCCGGCCTCGTCGAGCCGCCCCGCCAGCGCCTGCGCCGCCGCGAGCTCCTGCGTGAGCGTCGCCAGATGGTCGGCGACGTCCTCGCGAGAGCCGAAATGGGTCAGCGCGAGCCGGCTCGGCTGCCATCCCGCGAGCGTGCGCAGCGACGAGCGCCACGCCGCCAGGTCGATGTCCGGCGGCGGCGTCGGCGCGAGCACCGGGCCCTCGCCGATCCGCACGCCGGTCACGTCGCCGGTGAAGGCGACCCCGCTCGGCTCGTGCAGGTAGGAGACGTGGTGAGAGGCGTGGCCGGGGGTGTAGGCGACCCGGAACGGCCCCAGCTGCTCGCCCCCCGTGAGGATCCGGATGCGATCGGGCGCCACCGGCAGGACCTCGCCCCACAGCCGCTGCATGTCCGCCCCGTAGAGCCGCCCGGCGCTCGCGAGCAGCCGCGAGGGGTCGGCCAGGTGGCGCGCGCCGCGCTCGTGGACCCACACCTCGAGGTGGGGGAAGCGGCGCGCGAGCGAGCCGCTCGCGCCGGCATGGTCGAGGTGGATATGGGTGAGTGCGAGCGCGCGCGGTGCCCGCCCCGCGAGCGCCGTCAGCAGCGGCTCCAGACAGCTCGCCGGGCCCGGGTCGACGATCACATCCCCCACGAGCCAGGCACCGATCACCCGCTCGGTGCCGAGATGGAGCAGGTCGATCAGCTCCAGGTCCGCCGCAGCGGCCACCGCTCCTCAGCGCCCGCCGGTGGCGGCGGCGTCGATGGCGCGAGCATGGGCGACCGCCGCCGCCGCTCCGCCCACCCAGGGGTCGCCGTGGCCGTAGTAGAGCGTCTGCGCGTCGAGCCCGTCGATCGCGGCGAGGGAGGCGCGCGCCCGCTCCATCGAGTTGCTGAACTGCGGCGGCGGCAGGATCGGGCCCGCCTCCCCCGTGATGGTGCTCCAGCCGCACAGGGCGTCGCCCACGAACGCAGCGCCCTCCTCGGGCACGTACAGCGCGCAGTGGCCGAGCGAGTGCCCGGGCGTTGCCACCGCGATCGGGTGGCCGGGGACGTCCAACCGTGTTCCGCCCTCGAAGGTGCTCACGCGCGCCACCTTCGGCGGACGCAGGGCGCCGTTGCGGGCCAGGTGGACGACGATCCGCCTCGCGGTGGCGTGGCGGAACAAGGCGCCCACGTAGGAGCCTTCCGTCGAGGCGGCCTTGCCGGTGCGCGCCTGCTGCAGCTCCTGGACGTGCGCGTGAACCGGCGTACCCCGTTCGTCCTGGAGCGTCTGGGCGAAGCCGACGTGATCGATGTGGGCGTGGGTCAGGACGACGGCCTCGACGTCGCCCACCGTGCGTCCGATCGACTTGAGTGCCTCCTCGAGCTGCGGGCGGTACGCGGGACAGCCCGCGTCGACGATCGTCACCCGGCCCCCTTCCTCGAGCAGGTACCAGTTGACGAGCTCGGTACCCGCGCGGTGGATCACGGGGCTAACTTTAATCGCATCTCCGCCACCGGAGCCGGGCTCAGGAGGCCCCGAGCTCGACGACGAAGCGCAGGAACGGCTCGGCCTGCAGCGGGCGGCCGCTGGCGCGTTCGATCAGCTCCGTCGTGTCCACGCGGCGACCGTAGCGGTGCACGCGTTCCGCGAGCCAGTCGCGGATCGGCGCCACCTCGGCGCGGCGCAGATCCTCATCGCGCGGGCCGAGCTCCTGCTCCAGCGCCTCCCACAGCTGGGCGGCGATCAGACAGCCGAGCGCGTAGCTGGGGAAGTAGCCGAAGCTGCCCGAACCCCAGTGGACGTCCTGCAGGCAGCCGAGCGCGTCGGAGGGCACCTCGAGCCCGAGCAGCCGGCGCATCCCCTCCCGCCAGGCTTCGGGCAGCTCCGCGACCTCCAGCTCGCCCTCGATCAGGGCCAGCTCGAGCTCGAAGCGCAGGATGATGTGGAGGGGATAGCTGAGTGGGTCCGCAGAGACGCGGATCAGTGACGCTTCCACCCCCACGAGCGAGGCGTGCAGGTCAGCCGCGGCGACAGCGAAGCCCCCCGCCGCGAGCTCGGCGGCGAGCACGTCGGCGAACGCGCGGTTGCGTGCGACGTGGTTCTCCCACAGCTTGCTCTGGGACTCGTGAATCGACATCGACGTCCCCTGGCCGAGGTTCGTCCGCTCGAGGGCCGGGTCGATCTGGCGCTCGTAGAGGGCGTGCCCGTACTCGTGCAGCGAGCTCAGCAGCGACTCCACGTCGCCGTCGCCATAGCGCGTCGTCACGCGCGTGTCGCGCCTGCCCATCCAGGCCGTGAACGGGTGCGCGGAGACGTCGACCCGCCAGCTGGAGGGCTCGACGCCGAGCCGGGCGAGCACACCGGCGACAGCCGCCTGCTGGGCGGCGACAGGCACCGGCAGCGCTCTCCGCGGCGAACGTTCGTGGGCCTCGCGCACGAGCGGCGGCAGGCGCGCGCCGAGCTCGCCGAACAGGCGCTTCAGCTCCGCCGTGCGCAGACCGTAGTCGTAGTCGTCGAGCAGGCCCTCGTAGCTGCTGCGACCGGGCTCGGCGACGCAGCGACCGTACTCGCGTGCGAGCTCGACGTTGCGCGCGAGCGCCGGCGCGAACGCGGCGAAGTCGTCGGCGGCCCGCGCCCGGCGCCAGCTCTCGTGGCCGTCTGCGCCCGCCCGGGCGAGCTCGACCGCGAGCTCCGCGGGCACGCGGCGAGCGCGCACCCAGTCGCGCCGGGCGATCCGCAGGAGATCCGCGTCAACTGGGCCGAGCCCGTTCTCGGCATCGAGCTGGGCAAGCCATTCCCCGATCCTCTCGTCGGCGCCGCGCTCGTGTTTCAGGCGCGCGAGGGTGCCCAGCTGCAGCGCGCGCTCGGCACCCCCCGCAGAGGGCATCATCACCTGCTGGTCCCACTCCGCGAGCATTGACAGCGCGCCGAGGTCAGCCAGCTCGGCCGTGCGCAGCCGGAGTTCCGCGAGGGCGCCCACGTCTGGAAGCGTATGGGTCCGCCGGGACGGCCCGCTCGGCTATGGTTGGCCCATGGACGATCAGTCGATTCTGAGCCACATCGAGGCCCTCGTCGCGGAGGAGCATTCGCTCCAGGAGCGCGAGGAGGGCGACGCCATCGACGCCGACGCGCTGGAGGCGGATCGCAGGCGCCTCGAGCGGGTTTCCGTCGAGCTCGACCGCTGCTGGGATCTCCTGCGCCAGCGTCGCGCGCTGCGCGAGGCGGGTCAGGACCCCGATGCGGCCGAGACCCGCGACAGCAACACCGTCGAGCGCTACCTCCAGTAGGCGGCGCGCGAACGCGAGGCGCGGGCCCGGCTCAACCCGCGGGTGACGGGGCGTGCTCGCGGGCCCACGACGCGATCGTGCCCGAGCCGGCGATCACCTCGCCGTGGTCGAGGACGAGGATCGGCACCTCGCGGTGACCGCTGAGGCGCTCGATCTCGGCGCGGTCGCGAGCCCGCGCCGGCAGCGTCCACAGCTTCAGCCGGCCCCCCTTGACGCGTCGCATCTCGTAGCTGTGACCGGCGTCGTCGAGCGCCTTGGCGGCCCTGCCACAGGGGTGGGCGAGCGGCCCCGGCAGACCGCCGAACGCCTTGCCATCGCTGCACGTGTACAGGACCACGACGGCGATCGTACCCGCTACGCCTGCTCGGGGCGACCGGCCGCGCCGGCATGGTGAGCCACGTCGATGACGCGCCGCTCGTGGGTGCCAACGCCGATCGTCCGACTCCCCTCGCGCACCTCGACGTCGAAGCGCAGCTTGCGTTCCTCGAGCACCTCGCGCAGGACCGCGGTGGCCGTGCAGGAGGCGCCCTCGAGCGCTCCGGCGACGTGTCTGACGCAGACCTCGAAGCCGACCGTCGCCTTCTCGGCCGGGAGATGCAGCTGAGCTAGGATCGCGGCGTTGCGCTCCATCATCGCGATCATCCGAGGGGTCGACAGGACCCGCACGGCGAGGGTCCCGGCGACATCGGTCAGC
Organism: uncultured Solirubrobacteraceae bacterium; assembly: GCA_963743505.1. Taxonomy (GTDB): domain Bacteria; phylum Actinomycetota; class Thermoleophilia; order Solirubrobacterales; family Solirubrobacteraceae; genus Palsa-744. The sequence continues at coordinate 851,249 of CAVUPZ010000001.1, forward strand.
TTGCCGGCGTCGACGACGAAGTCTTCCTCCCGCGCGATCCCGGGGGCGAGCGTCACGGGCGCATCGTATGTGCGGTGCCGCAGAGCCGCGTCGCGGACCCGGCAGGGCCGCCGGTGAGCCCGGTCGCAGAGCTGAGCGGGCGGGTCGCGCTCGTGACGGGAGCGAGCGGCGGCATCGGCGCCGCCATCTGCCGTGAGCTCGCGGCAAAGGGTACGACGGTCGCGGCCGGCTACGGCGCCAACCGCGCGGCGGGCGAGGAGCTCGTCGGCGAGCTCCTCGCCCGCGGCGCCCGCGCCGCGGCGTTCGCCGGCGACATGGCCGACCCGTCGGAGCCGGCCCGGCTGATCGACGCGGTCGAGGGGGAGCTCGGCCCGGTAGACGTCCTCGTCGCCAACCACGGCATCGGACGCCCCGCCGACTGGGAGCTGCTTTCGGCCACGGACTTCGAGGAGACGCTGGCGATCAACCTGCGGGCGCCGTTCCTGCTGGCCCAGCGGGCGCTGCCGGGGATGCGCGAGCGCGGCTTCGGCCGCGTTCTGTTCATGTCCTCGACGGCCGCCTTCCGGGGTGGCGTGCTCGCCCCCGACTACGCCGCCTCGAAGGCAGGGCTGCACGGGCTCGCCCACTTCCTCGCCAGCCGCGTCGCCGCCGACGGCATCACCGTCAACGTCCTTGCCCCAGGCTATGTACAGACCGCGATGATGCCGGGCGATGCGGCCGAGCTCGGCTCGCGCGTCCCCGTCGGTCGGGTCGGCCAGCCGCACGAGGTGGCCGAGCTTGCCGTAAGCGTGCTCGGCAACGGCTTCATGACGAGCAAGGTGCTCGGCATCGACGGCGGCATGTATCCCCGCTGAGCGCTTCTGCGCTCTGCGGAGGCATCGTCGAGCGCCGCCCGCGACGCCCGGGCGTGCTCAGACGCCGCTCGCCACCGGCGGCTGGCTCGCGGCGAGCACCGCGTCGAGCAGCCCGGGGAAGCGCCCGTCCAGGTCCGCCCGGCGCAGCGAGTTGAGCTTCGACGTCCCCAGCTGCTGCTGACGGATGACCCCAGCCTCGCGCAGCACGCGGAAGTGGTGGGTCAACGTCGACTTGGTCACGCCGAGGTCGAAGGCGCCGCAGTTGCAGAGCTCGTCGGTCTCGGCCAGGCGCCTGACGATCTGCAGGCGGTGGGGGTCGCTCAGTGCCTGCAGGACGTCCGGCAGCTGAAGCCGGTCTGGGTCGGGGTGATACAGCGACATGAGAGTATTATACGATAGTTGGCGAACTAGCTGATATGATCTTCGTCGAACCAGCGAACGAACTCCAGTCAGGATAGCTCAGATGACAGACCACGCCCCTGCTCCCGCCCCCGCTCCCCGCTCCGGACACGTCGCGGCGGCCGTGATGGCTGCCTACATCCGGGAGGTCAGCGGCCGATGAACGCGTTCGCCCTCGCCCGCCCCCGTATCGAGCGGGCGCGCCAGAGCTCCGGCCCGCTGCTGCTGATCGTCTGCCTGGCGCAGTTCATGGTGATCCTCGACGTCTCGATCGTGAACGTCGCGCTGCCCTCGATCCGGGGCTCCCTGCATTTCTCGACCGTCGGTCTGCAGTGGGTCGTGAACGCCTACACCCTGACGTTCGCCGGCTTCCTGCTGCTGGGCGGGCGCGCCTCGGACCTGTTCGGTCGTCGCCGCGTGTTCCTCGCCGGCACAGCGCTGTTCACGTTCGCTTCGCTGGTGTGCGCGCTGAGCGGCTCCCGCGGGGTGCTCATCGGTGCGCGCTCGCTGCAGGGAATCGGCGCTGCCGTCATCTCGCCCGCGAGCCTTGCGATCCTGACGACGTCATTTGCCGAGGGCCGGGAGCGCAACCGGGCGCTCGGCTTCTGGGGTGCGATCGGCGGCATCGGCGGCGCCTCCGGGGCGCTGCTCGGAGGAATCCTCACGCAGGGCCTCGGCTGGGAGTGGGTGTTCCTCGTCAACGTGCCCGTCGGCGCAGCCGTGCTCGCCGCCGGCCCACGGGTGATCCCGGAAGGCCGCGCCCAGCTCGCCCATCGCCACCTGGACCTCCGCGGCGCCCTGCTCGTCACGAGCGGATTCGTGGCGCTCGTCTACGGGATCGTCCGCACCGACACCCTGGGCTGGGGCGCGAGCGGGGTGCTCGCGCCGATCGCGGTGGGGATCGCCCTCCTGCTGTGCTTCCTGTTGGTCGAGGGCAAGGTCTCCCGCGCGCCTCTGATGCCGCTGTGGATCTTCCGGATGGCCCGGCTGCGAGCCGCCAACGTGGTCGTGCTCGCGCTCTATTCGGCCGTCTTCGTGATGTGGTTCTTCCTCTCGCTCTACGCCCAGGAGGTGCTCGGCTTCGACGCGATCCAGACCGGGCTCGGGTTCGTGCCGATGACACTCGGCGTCGCGCTCGCCTCCTCCCAGGCCCCGCGGATAACGGCCCGCGTGGGGGCGCGGTGGACCCTGACGGCCGGGATGCTGCTGGCGGCGGCAGGCCTCGCCCTGCTCAGCGGGATCGCCCCGGGCGACAGCTACGCGACGAGCGTGCTGCCGGGCGGCGTGCTCTCAGCGGTCGGGCTCGGTCTCTCGCTCGTGCCGGCCACGATCGTCGCCGTGCAGGGCGTGCCGAACGGCGAGGCGGGCCTCGCGTCGGGGCTGCTGAACACCTCGCGCATGTTCGGCGGCGCACTCGGGCTCGCGGTCCTGAGCACGATCGCAAGCTCGCGCACCCAGGCCCAGCTGCTCGCGGGCACTGACCACCTGCGGGCTCTCACCGACGGCTACGACCTCGCCCTGCTCGTGGGTGCGGCGATCTGCGCCGCCGGCGCGGCCGCGGCGGCGTGGATGTTGCGGCCGGCAACGGCCGCGCCGACCGTCGTGATCGCCAAGTCGCCCCGGCTCGCCCGAGCCGCCGCGGAGCCTCACGCGTCTCCCGAGGCCCGTCCCTGAGGGTGGGGCGTCTCGCCGCGGGCGAGCATCGCGACGAAGCCCTCGATCCTGCGCTCCCGCGTGTCGGCCCGCCGGGCGTTGTGGAGGCGGTAGAGAATCGCATACCGGTTGTGGGCGCTCAGAGCCTCGAACGCCGCGAGCGCGGCGGGTTCCTCCGCGAGCGCCCGCTCGAGGTCGGCCGGGACCGTGATCGTTGCCGGGCCCGCGTAGGCCGCCTGCCAGCGGCCGTCCGCTTGGGCCCGGGCGACCGCGTCGAGTCCCGCCGGCCGCATCCGCCCCTCCGCGAGCAGCCGCTGCACGATCGCCACGTTCCGCTGGGACCAGCCGCTGCGCGGCTTTCGCGGCGTGAACCGCTGGCGGAACGTGCTCTCGTCGCGGCGGGCCACCTGTCCGTCGATCCACCCGTGACAGAGGGCCTCCTCGAGCGCATCGTCGTAGCGGAGGCTCGTCGGGCGCCTCGTGCCCTTGCGCGCCAGCACGAGCCACACCCCGCCGTGGCGATCGCCGTGCTCCGAGAGCCACTGCGCCCACGCGGGGGCATCCGCGACCAGTAGCTGGGGCAGCTCCACCGCCACGACGGAAGTGTCGCATCGGCGCCCGGGCTACGACGCCGGGACGTCGAGCGGCGGCCTCATGTGGCCCCCAGCTCGGCACCGATCGCCCCCAGCGCCTGCTCGACGCCGTCGCGGTCGACGTCGAGGTGGGTGACGGCGCGCACGCGCCGGCCGTCGAGCAGGCTCAGATCGACCCGTCCCCGCAGTCGCTCGATGAGCGCCGGGGCGTCGTCGACCTCGAAGATCACGATGTTCGTCTGCACGGCGTCCGGGTCGACGGCCACGCCGGCGAGCGCGGCGAGCCCGTCGGCGAGCATGCGCGCGTGCTCGTGGTCCAGGGCCAGGCGATCGATGTGGTGATCGAGCGCATACAGGCAGGCGGCGGCGAGGATCCCCGACTGGCGCATCGCGCCGCCCAGCAGCTGCTTCCAGCGCCACGCCTCGACGATCAGCTCACGCGAGCCGGCGAGGACGGCGCCGACGGGCGCGCCGAGCCCCTTCGTGAAGTCGATCCATGCGGTGTCGAACGGCGCGGCGTAGTCGCGCGCGGGCACGCCCGAGGCGACGACCGCGTTGAGCAGGCGGGCTCCGTCGAGGTGGGCGCGCAGGTGGTTCGCACGGGCCACCTCGACCACCTCGCGGATGCGCCCGAGCGGCCACACCCGACCGCCGCCCATGTTCGTCGTCTGCTCCACGGAGACGACCCGCGAGCGTGGGGCGTGGCGATCCTCGGGCCGGATCGCATCGCTCAACTGGGCCGCCGTGAAGATGCCCCCGTCGCCCGCGAGCGTGCGCAGCATCGCCCCGGCCAGTTGCGCCGGGCCGCCCGCCTCGGCGATCACAGGGTGGGCGCTCCGGTCCAGGATCACCTCGTCCCCGCCGGGGCGCACGTGCAGCCGCAGGGCGATCTCGTTGCACATCGTTCCGCTCGGCAGGAACACGGCCGTCTCGTGGCCGAGGAGATCGGCCGTGCGCTGCTCGAGCAGGCGGGTCGTCGGGTCGAGCCCACGCTGCTCGTCACCGACCTCCGCGGCTGCCATCGCTGCCCGCATCGCGGGCACCGGACGGGTCTGGGTGTCGCTGTACAGGTTGACGGGCTCCAAGGCGGCGAGGCTAGTGCATAAGCTGTGACCAGAGTGACGGTCATCGACGTCAACGAAGCCGACTTCGAGCGTGAGGTTCTCGAGCGCTCCCACGCCGTTCCTGTCGTGGTCGACTTCTGGGCGGAGTGGTGCGGACCGTGCCGGCAGCTCGGGCCGCTGCTCGAGCGGGCTGCCGCCACGCGCGAGGGCGAGGTGGTGCTCGCCAAGCTCGACACCGACGCGAACCAGCCCCTCGCCGGCGCGTTCGACATCCGCGGCATCCCGGCCGTGAAGGCTTTCAGCGGCGGCCGTGTCGTGGAGGAGTTCGTCGGACTGCAGCCCCCGGCGGCCGTCGAGCAGTTCTTCGACGCGCTCTTGCCTTCGGAGGCGGACGCGCTCGTCGCCAGCGGCGAGGAGGAGTCGCTACGGCGGGCACTCGAGCTCGAGCCCACCCGGGCCGATGCCGCGCTCGCGCTCGCCCGCATCCTGCTCGGCCGGGGAGAGCGCGATCAGGCGCTCGAGATCCTCGACGGCGTCCCCGGTGACTTCCAGGCCGCCGGGCTCGCCGCGCGTGCGCGCCTGGAAGCTGACGGCGCCGGGCCGTCTGACGCCTTCGCCGCCTTCGACGGGGGCGAAACCGAGCGCGGTCTCGACCTGCTGCTCGATGCGCTCGCCACGGCCGACGGCGAGCGCGATCAGATCAGGCGGGTGATCGTCGGCGAACTCGACACACTCGGGCCCGAGAGTCAGCTCGCGCAGCAGACCCGCCGCCGGCTCGCCAGCGCGCTGTACTAGCGCCGAGCGCGCCACCGACCCTGCGCGCGCTCTCAGCCGGCGTAGACGCGTCCGAGCGACTCGGCCACGCACACGGGCTTCTCGCCACCCTCGCGCTCGAAGGTGAGCTCCGTGGTGATCTGGGCGCCGCCGGGCACGTCCTCCACGGCGAGCAGCTTCGCCCGCATCCGTACGCGCCCGCCGACGGGCATCGGGGCGGGGAAGCGCACGCGGTTGAGGCCGTAGTTGACGCCGAACGCGAAGCCCTCGAACTTGAACATGTCGTAGGAGAAACGCGGGGCGAGCGAGAGCGTGTAGTAGCCGTGGGCGATCGTGCCCCCGAACGGGCTCTCGCGGGCTCGCTCGACGTCGATGTGGATCCACTGGTCATCGCCGGTGACCGCGGCGAACTCGTCGATCTTCTCCTGGGTGACGAGGTGCCAGTCGCTCACGCCGAGCTCCTGCCCGATATGCGACCTGATCTCGTCGAGGCCTGTGAGCGTGAGCATCGAGGCGATCCTATTACAGGCGCCTCAGCCCCCGGCGGCGTGCCGGTAGCGGGCGACGGCCAGCGGAGCGAAGACCGCGATGATCACGAGCGCCCACACGACGGCCCCCCAGACGTTGTCGCCGGCGGGCGCCCCGAGCCACAGCGCGCGGATCGCGTCGACGGTGATCGTGAACGGGTTGATTTCGGCGAAGGCGCGCAGGGGTTCGGGCATCGACGCCACCGGCACGAACGCCGAGGATATGAAGGTCAGCGGGAACACCGCGATGAAGCCGACCGAGTTCGCCGCCTCCGCCGTCGAGACGAGCATGCCGAGGAACGCGAACACCCACGAGAACGCGTACCCGAACAGGAGCAGCACACCGGCGCCCGCGAGCACTTCCAGCACGTCTGTGTGGAACGAGAAGCCGATCAGCAGGCCGGTGATCACGAGGATCGTGGCGGACAGGGCGTTCGTGACGATGTCGGCGAGCGTGCGGCCCGCGAGCACGGCCGGCCGCGCCATCGGCAGCGAGCGGAAGCGATCGATCAGCCCCTTGTGGAGGTCCTCGTTCAGCCCCAGCGCGGTCACAAACCCGCCGAAGGCGATGTTCTGCACGATGATGCCCGGGATCAGGAAGTTGGCGTAGCTGTACCCGGGGGTCTTGATCGCGCCGCCGAACACGTAGCGAAACAGCAGCACGAACATGATCGGCTGCACCGTGAAGGCGACCAGCAGCTCGGGCGCCCGCGGCAGGCGCACGAGGTTGCGCTCGGCGATCACGAGGGTGTCGCTAACCAGCCTACTCACGCAGCCGCCTCCTCGCGTTCGTCTTCGGCTTCGGCGGCCCGTCCCGTCAGCGCCAGGAAGACGTCGTCGAGGGTGGGCCGGCGCAGGGCGATGTCGGCGATCCCGACTCCGGCCTCGTCGAGCGTGCGCACGGCCTGGACGATCGCGCCCTGGGGCCGGCGGACGCCGACGGTCACGAGGTCACCGTCGAGCAGCGGGGGCTCGTCGGCCATCGAGTCGAGCGCCGCCGCCGCGGCGGCGGCCTGTGCGCTCGCGTCGAGTCGGATCTCCAGGCGCTCGCCGCCGACACGGTCCTTGAGCTCGTCGGGCGTGCCGCCTGCGATCACGCGCCCGTGGTCGATCACCGCGATCTCGCTCGCAAGCCGGTCCGCCTCGTCCAGGTACTGGGTCGTGAGCAGCACGGTCGTACCGTCCGCGACGAGCCCTTCGATCGTCCCCCACAGCTGCAGCCGGCTGCGCGGGTCCAGACCCGTGGTCGGCTCGTCCATGAACAGCACCGGGGGCCTGGCCACGAGCGCCGCCGCCAGGTCGAGGCGACGGCGCATCCCGCCCGAATACGTCTTCGCTGCGCGGTTCGCGGCGTCGAGCAGGTCGAAACGCTCGAGCAGCTCCTCGCCCCGGCGCTTGGCCTGCCTGCGGGGCATGCCGTACAGGCGCCCGACCATCGTGAGGTTCTCGAGGCCGGTCAGGTTCTCGTCCACCGCCGCGTACTGGCCTGCGAGGCCGATCCTCGCCCGCAGGCGGGCGGCGTCGCGCACGACATCGAGCCCGGCGACCTCGGCCGAGCCGGCGTCGGGCCGCAGCAGCGTCGTGAGGATGCGGATGATCGTCGTCTTGCCTGCGCCGTTCGGCCCGAGCAGCCCCAGCACGGTGCCCTGACGGACCTCGAGGTCCACGCCGGCGAGGGCCCGCACCGTCCCGTATGACTTCACGAGGCCGCGCGCGAGCACCGCCGGGTCGGCCGCGCCGGCTGCATTTGCGAGGGCCGATGAGGCTGGACGGCTGTCGGGCATGCGGCCCAATCTAGCGACGAGCGCGAGCCCTGATCGCCGCCTGAGCGGCCGCGACGCGGGCGATCGGCACCCGGTAGGGGGAGCAGGAGACGTAGTCGATCCCCGAGTTGTGGAAGAAGTCGATCGAGTCTGGATCGCCGCCGTGCTCACCGCAGACGCCGATCCGCAGCTCGGGCTTGGCCTTGCGGCCGAGCCACGCCCCCATCCGGACCATCTGCCCGACGCCGGGTGCGTCGAGCGTCTCGAACGGCGAGCGATCGAGGATCCTGACGTCGATGTAACGGGCGAGCAGGCGGCCCTCGATGTCGTCGCGGCTGAACCCCAACGCGGTCTGGGTGAGGTCGTTGGTCCCGAACGAGAAGAAGTCGGCATCCGCCGCGATCTCGTCCGCTTGGAAGCACGCGCGCGGCAGCTCGATCATCGTCCCGACCTCGAAGCCGGTGCCGCCGCCCTCCTCTGCGGCCTGCTCGATCAAGTCACGCGCCAGCTCCAGCTCGCGCTCGTAGGCAACGAGGGGAACCATGATCTCCACGCGGGAGCCAGGCACCCGCGCGGCAGCGGCCGTCAGCGCGCGGACCTGCATCCGGTAGAGCTCGGGGAACAGGATCCCCAGACGCACGCCCCGCGTCCCAAGCATCGGGTTGGCCTCCTGCAGCTGCTCCACGCGCCTGCGCTCGGGCGAGCCCTCGGGCAGCTCGGAAGGATGGGGCAGGAACTCGTGCAAGGGCGGATCGAGCAGGCGGACGGTCACCGGACGGCCCGCCACGGCGACGAGGATCTGCTCGAAGTCGCCCTCCTGCAGGGGGCGCAGTCGCTCGATCGCCTCGGCTCGGCCGGCGTCGTCGGCGGCCATGATCACGGCCGCCATCAGCGGCTGGCGATCGCCGAGGAACATGTGCTCGGTGCGGCACAGGCCGATACCCTCCGCGCCCAGCTCGATCGCCCGCGCCGCGTCCGCCGGCGTGTCCGCGTTGGCCCGCACGCCGAGGGTGCGCAGCTCGTCGCACCATCGCAACACCGTCTGGAACTGCTCCGAGACGACGGGCTCGACGAGCGGCACGTCCTCGAGCGTGATCCTGCCGTGCGTCCCGTCGATCGCGATCCGATCCCCCTCGTGCAGGATCCGCCCGCCGATCCGGACGTCCCCGTTGGCGTGGTCGATCTCGACCTCTGCCGCACCCGTCACAGCGGGACGCCCCATGCCGCGGGCGACCAGGGCGGCGTGGCTGGCCTTGCCCCCCTCGCTCGTGAGGATGCCGCGGGCGGCGTGGAACCCGGCCACGTCGTCGGCCTCCGTGAACGAGCGCACGAGGATCACCTCCCGGCCGTCGGCGGCCGCGGCGACGGCGTCGCGGGCGCTCAGCACGATCTCGCCCTTGGCCGCGCCGGGAGAGGCGGCGACCCCTGTCGCGGCGACCTCGTAGTCGGCGCCCGGGTCGAACGTCGGGTGCAGCAGGGCGTCCAGCGCCGAGGCGTCGATCGTCGCGATCGCGGCGGGGCGCTCGAGCAGGCCCTCCGCGACGGCGTCCACGGCGAAGCGCACCGCCGCCTGCGCGGGGCGCTTGGCGCTGCGGGTCTGCAGCATGTACAGCCGGCCCTCCTGCACGGTGAACTCGGTGTCCTGCATGTCGCCGTAGTGGCGCTCGAGCGTGTGCAGGATCTCGATCAGCTCGGCGTACACGCCGGGCATCGCCGTTCCCAGCTCGGCCAGGTCCTTGGGCGTGCGAACCCCGGAGACGACGTCCTCCCCCTGCGCGTTGGGCAGGAAGTCCCCGGAAGGCTCGGGTGCGCCGGTGAGCTCGTCGCGGGAGAAGGCGACGCCGCTGCCGCTGCCCCCGTCGAGGTTGCCGAACACCATCTGCTGGATGTTGACCGCCGTCCCCCAGTCCTCCGGGATCCGGTTGATCCGCCTGTAGGCGGCGGCCCGCTCCCCCTGCCAGGAGTCGAACACCGCCCGGATCGCCGCCGCGAGCTGGACGAGCGGATCGGCGGGGAGGTCGTAGAGACCCATGAACGCCGCCGTCAGCTCCTGCAGCGTCGCGACATCGAGCTCTGTGTCCTTGCTCACGCCGCGGGCGGCCTTTGCGTCGGTGATCAGCCGCTCGAAGCGCTCTCCGGGCACGCCGGCGACGACGTTGCCGTAGATCTGTGCCAGGCGCCGGTAGGAGTCCCAGGCGAACCGCGCGTCGCCCGAGCGGGCCGCGAGGCCGGTCACGCTCTGCGCGCCGAGGCCGAGGTTCAGGACCGTGTCGAGCATCCCCGGCATCGACACGCGCGCCCCCGAGCGCACTGACACGAGCAGCGGGTCGCTCGGGTCGCCGAGCCGTTTGCCCGCCCGCTCCTGCAGCCGCTCGATGGCGGCCGCGACCTGCTCCTCCAGCCCCGGCGGGAAGCTTCGTTCCGCGCCCATATAGGCGACGCAGGCCTCCGTCGTGATCGTGAAGCCGGCGGGGACGCGCTCGGGGCCGAGCACGCGGGTCATCTCGGCGATCCCGGCGCCCTTGCCGCCGAGCAGGTGGCGCATCTCACGGGAGCCGGCGTCGAAGTCGACGACCCAGTCCGTCATCTTCGCCACCGGCCCGTCATCCGGGCATCATGCCGTTTTCGATCCGCCCCTGCGGCGTCTGTCCCCGACGACCGACGAGAGCCCCCCGCAGCGGCCCGCCCGCGGCAGACGGTACGGGCCGGACCCGAGCTCAGCCGGCGAGGGCACCCATCGAACTCGGGGGGCCCGTGTGCGCGCGCGCGTCGGACCCGTGGGCGATGACGACCGTCCGGTCGCGCCCGCTGCGCTTGGCGCTGTAGAGGGCGGCGTCGGCCGTCTGCAGGAGATCCTCGACGTTGTCGGGGCTCACCGCGGCGGCCACGCCCGCGCTCATCCGCACCGCCGGCAGGCCCGCGGACGCGGACGCGAGCAGCGCTGCCCGCACCCGTTCGGCGAAGGCCCGGGCCTCGGAGCCGCTTGCACCCGGGAGCAGCACAACGAACTCCTCGCCGCCGAAGCGCGCCGCGACGTCGACGTCGCGGGACTCGCCGGCGAGCAGGTCTGCCGCCCGCTTCAGCACCCGGTCGCCGACGTCGTGCCCCCAGTCGTCGTTGATCCGCTTGAAGTGGTCGAGGTCGAAGGTCGCGACCGCCAACGGGATGCCGCCGCGTGTCGCACGGGACTGCTCCAGCGCAGCACGCTCGTCGAAGCCTCGCCTGTTGAGCAGCCCCGTGAGCGCGTCGCGGCGAGCCTCCTCGGCGACCCGACCGAGCAGCCGGGCGTTGCGGTCGAGGAGCGCGAGCACGACCACCGCGAGCACGACGACCGAGACCATCACGTCGACCCAGCGCCCGGCGTAACTGCTCGATTCCGGCAGCAGCAGCAATGTGGTCGCGTGGGCGACCCCGACGCAGAGGACGATCGCCACGGCTCCCCGCCGGCCGAAGAAGAACGTCGTCCACAGGACCGGCCACACGTACAGGACGGCGCCGTCACCAGCGCCGGGGGTGGCGGCCAGAGCGAGCCCGATCAGAAGCACGCCGATCGGGCCAAGCGGGGCGAGACACCATCGCGGCAGCCGCGGGCCGGCGCCCACGAGCACCGCCGCCACGACCGTCGCCACGAGCGCGGGGAGGACCGCGAAGCTGGGGTCCCCCGGCAGCAGCGCCTCGACTCCCGCATCCACGGCCGCGCCACCGTACATCGCGGCAGCGGTGTATGCCATCAGCCGTTTGCTGCGAGCAGGGTCGCCGTCCAGTGTTGCCACAATCTCGATATCGGCTTTGGCGCGCCAAAGCACGAGCCCGGGACCCCGATACACCCGCCGCTGCGGAAGACTGTCTGAGGTGGCTGTCAGCTTCGAGGTCCTCGGGTTCGCCGGCGCCGCGCCGCTACAGGGCGCGTGCTCCTCCTACCTGGTCGGCGACGGGCGTACGACCCTGCTGTTGGACTGCGGTCCGGGCACGCTCGAGCGCCTCTGGCGGCGCGACCTGCTGGGCCGGCTCGACGCGATCGTCCTGTCTCACATGCATGCCGATCACATGCTCGACCTGCTGATGCTCGCCGGCGAGCTGGGCCGCTCGCTGATGGCCCCACGCCGTCCGATCCTGCACGTGCCGGCCGGCGACGGACGGGACGTGCTCAGGCGCCTCGACGCCGTCTTCGCGCGCGAGCAGGACCTCCCCACGCGGTTCGAAGAGGCATTCGACGTCCGCGAGCACGGCGTCGAGGACCGTCTGCGCTACGGCGGGCTCGAGCTGAGCTTCGCCGCCAGCGCCCACCCGCAGCCGTGCTTCGGCGTCCGCGTGAGCGACGGCACCACGACGATCGTCTACGGGGCCGACGGCTCTCCGTCGGCGCCGATCGAGGCGCTCGCCAGCGAAGCCGACCTGCTCGTCCTCGAGGCCACGCTCCCCGACGAGCTGGGTCCGCACGCCGGCGAGCAGGGGCACATGACAGCGGCCCAGGCCGGCGCGCTGGCAGCGCGGGCGAAGGCGAGCCGTCTGCTGCTCACGCACACGATCGCCGGGGTCGACGGCGAGCGGCTGCGCGCGGGCGCCGCCCGAAGCTTCACGGGCGCGGTCGAGCTCGCCCGCGAGGGCTATGTGTTCGTCGGCTAGGAGCCGCGCTCGGGCAGCCTGACGATGCCGACGAAGAAGTCGTCGATCTTGTGGACGATCTCCTTGAAGCGCTCGAAGTCGACGGGCTTGGTGATGTAGGCGTTGGCGTGGCTGCGGTAGGCGCGCACGACGTCCTCCTCCGCCTCGGACGTCGTCAGCACGATTACCGGAACCGTGGCCAGGGCGGGATCCTCCTTGATCTCGGCCAGAACCTCGGCGCCGCTCTTGCGGGGCAGGTTCAGGTCGAGCAGGACGAGGTCCGGGCGCTCACGCCCGGCGTACTCGCCCTCGCAGCGCATCGCCCGCATCGCCTCGACGCCGTCGCTGACGACGGAGAGGATGTTGCCGACCTTGTGCTCCTCGAAGGCCTCCTTGACGAGCAGGACGTCGCCGGGATCGTCCTCGACCAGGAGCACCGAGACGAGGTCGGCGATCAACGGGGGTCCTCTGCGACCGGCAGGGTCATGCGGAAGCTCGCTCCGTCGCGGTAGTCGGTGTCCAGCCAGATGCGGCCCCCGTGATACTCCACGATCTTGCGGCAGAGCGCCAGCCCGATCCCGCTGCCGTCGTAGTCCTCCCGTGTGTGAAGACGTTGGAAGATCAGGAAGATCCGCTCGGCGTACTCCGGCTCGATCCCGATCCCGTTGTCCGAGCACGTGATCAGCCACTCCCCTCCCTCGCGGATGGCTGTGATCCGCACCCGCGGGGGCCGCTCGCCGTGGAACTTGAGGGCGTTCGAGATCAGGTTCTGGAACAGGGAGGCGAGTAGGGTGCGATCGCCGAGGACACTCGGCAGCGGGCCGAGGTCGAGCTCGCCCCCGCTCTGCTCGAGCGGCACGGCAAGGGCGGCGCGCGCGACGGCGACAGCGCCGGCGAGATCGACGAGCTCGTGCTCGGCTCCGCTCGGGCGCACGCGCGAGAACGCGAGCAGGTCGGTGATCAGGCGCTGCATCCGCTTCGCGCCGTCGACGGCGAACTCGATGTACTGGTCGGCACGGTCGTCCAGCTGCCCCGCGTAGCGCTTCTGCAGGGCTTGGCAGAAGCTAGTGACCTTGCGCAGGGGCTCCTGGAGGTCGTGGGAGGCAACGTAGGCGAACTGCTCCAGCTCGGCGTTTGATCGGCCGAGCTCGGCGGCCTGCAGGCGGAGCTGCTTCTCTGCGCCTTCGACACGGGCGAGCTCGGCGACGATCCGTTCCCGCATCGCGTCGATCTCGCTGCCGAGCTCGGCGACCTCGCGTGGACCGGCCGGCACTGCGAGCGGGGTCGCGAACTCGCCGCCCGCGACGCGGCGGGCATCGCGCCCGAGGCGCGCGAGGGGTCGCGTGATCGTGCGGTTGAGCAGCGCGCCGGCGCCGACGATGCCGCCCAGCACGAGCACGGCCGCCAACACCAGCAGCACCCCGAGCTGGTGGGCCGCCTGGTCCAGGCGCGCGCCGGCGTGCCTGTTCTCGCGCGCCAGCCCAGCCTGCAGGCGGCTCAGCGCCGCGCGGATCGCGTCGAACAGGTGCTTGCCTTCAACTTCGGCGGCGACCGAGCGCGGCACCCCGTGGAACACGCGCGTCACCGCCGGCAGGACGTACCGTTGGCGCCAGTCTTCCGCACGCGCCCGCACCGCCTTCACGTCCGCCGTGACGGCCGCCCCGATCGCGCCCTCGCGGGCCCTCAGTTCCGTATACGCACGGATCTCCGCGGCCGCGCCGCTCCGATACGGTTCCAGGAAGCGCGGCTCCGCGGTGAGTACGTACCCGCGCACGCCGGTCTCCTCGTCGATCAGCCCGGCTTCCAGGCGCAAGGCGGCCCGCAGCGCCGGCTGGACCTCGTTGAGCAGAAGGCGCCGTTCGCGCCCCAGCCGGCCGTTGGCGAGGAGGGCGAGGCCGATGCCCACGACGGCCAGGACGAGCGTGACGCCGATCGTCACGGCCAGGAGTGCGCCCACGGGCAGGCCCGCCACCGCGCGCCCCGGACGCCGTTGGCCTTGGGCGGCCTCGCTCACCGCCGCCCCATGCCTAGCGCACGCCCACGAGCAACATCGCCACGTCGTCGGTGAGGGCGTCGCCGTTGAGGCGCTCAGCATCGGCGATCAGGGCGTGGAGCAGCTGCTCGGGTCGCTCCCGCCAACGCGGCAGTCGTTCGATCTGCGCGGCCAGGAGCCCATGCAGGCCCGCTTCCCCCAGGCGCTCGGGTCCCGACCCGACACGCCCCTCGATGATCCCGTCGGTGTACAGCAGCACGGCCCACTTGTCCGGGAGCGTCACACGGTGGGACAGCCAGGGGTCCTCCTCCGGCCCGATCCCGATCGCGCGGTTGCCACCGGCCGCCGAAAGCGCGCCGACCGAGTCGTCGGCGATCAGGACCGGCGGCGGGTGACCGGCGCTGATCATCGACGCGCCCGCACGGTTCGGATCGACGAGCAGGGTGCACACGGTCGCGAACAGCCCCGCGAGCGCCCGCTCGTGCGCGAACACCTGCTCCAGCGTGCGCATGGTCAGAGCGGGCTCGCTGCCCGCTAGCGCGAGCGCCCGCCAGGCGGCCCGCAGGCTGACCCCGATCGCGGCTTCGTCGGGACCGTGGCCACAGACGTCGCCGACGACCACGTGCAGCGACCCGTCGGGGGTCTCGACGAGGTCGATGAAATCGCCGCCGAGGAGTGCGCGGCTGCGTCCGGCGCGGTAGCAGGAGCCGACGAGTACGCCGGTGTCCTCGAGCAGTGGATCCGGCGCCAGGCCGCGTTCGAGCCTCGCGACCTCGGTGGCCTGTGCCCGGACGAGCAGCAGCTGGCGCTCGGCCTCCTCAGCCTGCCGGCGTCCCAGCGAGTAGCGAACCGAGCGCACGAGTTGCTCGCCGTCGACGGTGCCCTTGACGAGGTAGTCCTGCGCTCCGGCTTCGACCGCCCGCACCCCGGCAGCCTCGTCGTTGAGGCCGGTCAGCACGATCAGGGTCACGGTGGGCAGGCGCTCCCGCAGGCGCGCGACAGCCTCGAGCCCCGAGGCGTCCGGCAGGCCGAGGTCGAGGAGCACGCAGTCGATCCCCGGCCCGAGCACGGCGAGCGCCTCCCCCAGCGTGTGGCTGCGGGCGATCCGCGCGCGGGGCAGCCACTCGGCGAGCTCGTCCCGGACCAGCAGCGCGTCTCCCTCGTCGTCCTCGACGATCAGGATGCCGAGCTCCCCGGGACTCGCTGTCGCGCGCCCCCCCTCCATCAGCGGCGGTCGAGGTCCTCCAAGCCGTCCAGGGTCACGCGTCACGAGCGCCACCTTATGTCCAACGGAGCGTCGAGGACGCCGAACGCGCCTCCCGGCCCTAGGGACTCAACCGCTCGATCACCCAGCCGTCGGCGCCGGCGCGGTAGCGCAGGCGGTCGTGCAGACGGTCGCGCCGCCCCTGCCAGAACTCGACCCACTCCGGCCGCAGCCGCAGCCCCCCCCAACGCTCGGGCCGCGGCACGGCCCGATCCTCCGGAAAGCGGGCCTGCGCCGCTTCCCATGCACGCTCGAGCACCGAGCGATCCGCAAGCACCCGGGACTGGTGGCTCGCGTGCGCCCCGATCCGGGATCCGTAGGGCCGGGTTGCGAAGTACGCATCAGCCTGGGCCACCTCGACGGTCTCGACTTCGCCCGCCGCGATCACCTGCCGGTGGATCTGGAACCAGGGGAACACGACGGCGGCGTGCGGGTTGGCCGCGATCTCGCGCCCCTTGCGCGAGTCGAGGTTCGTGTAGAAGACGAAGCCGCGTTCGTCGAGGCCCTTGAGCAGGACCGAACGTGCGGAGGGGCGACCGTCGCCATCCGCCGTAGCCAGGACCATCGCGTCGGGTTCGCTGAGGCCTGCCGCGGCGGCGTCGCCGTGCCAGAGGCGGAACTGCTCGAGCCAGCCCGCGCGGAGGTCCTGCTCGTCGAGCCGCTCCGGGGGCGCTTCCGTCATGACGCGTTGTTCTCCCCCGGGCCCCCGCTTCCCTCCTCGCGGCCGCGGGCTCAGCGCTACCCGCCACCCTCGGGGACGGCGGAGCCGGGTGCTCCCGTGCGGGTCGCGCCGGCTCTCTCGAGCTCGTTGACGAGGATCTCGACGACGGCGGGGTCGAACTGCCGGCCGGCCTCGCGGCGCAGCTCGCGGAGAGCGGCGGCGTGGCCGCGTGGCGCCCCGTGGGGGCGTGCGGCGGTCATCGCCGCGAACGCGTCGCAGGCGGCGATGATGCGGGCGCCGAGGGCGATCTGCTCGCGTGCCAGACCGTCGGGGTAGCCGCGTCCGTCCCAGCGCTCGTGGGTGGAGCCCACGATCACCGCAACGGGACGCAGGGCGGGAGCGGCGCTGAGGATGCGCTCGCCGAGCACGGTGTGCTGGCGCACGAACTCCTGCTCGCTCGCGCTCAGCGGGCCCGGCTTGGCCAGGATCGTGTCGGGGATCGCGACCTTGCCGATGTCGTGGAGCTCGGCGGCTCGCGCGAGGACGTCGAGCTCCTCTGCCGACATCTCGAGGCGCCTGCCGACACGCAGGCAGAGCTCGGCGACCGTGCCGGCGTGGGCCCTCATCGACGGGTGCCGGGCGTGGATGATGCTCATCAGCACGTCCCGGGTCTGGTCGCGCGAGGAGTTGCGTCGCTTCTTCAACGTGTACATCCGGCCGTCGGCGACCTGCAGGGCGTAATCCAGGGACGTGGCCTCCTGGGGCAGGCGAACCGCGCCGTAGGAGGCCTCGATCGCGAAGTTCTCGCCGCTCTCCTGGAGCGCCGCGGCAGCCTCGGTGACGGCCAGGTTGATGTCGGCCGCCTCGCCCCGGAGGAGGGCGCAGAACTCGTCGCCGCCGAGCCGGTAGGCGGCTCCGTGCGGCGCGACCGCCTGCGCGAGCTTTTCTGCCAAGCGGACGAGGATCGCGTCCCCGGCCGGATGGCCGAAGGCGTCGTTGTAGTCCTTGAACCCGTCCAGATCGAAGAGAACGAGGATCAACGGCCTGTCGGACGAGGCGTCGGCGAGGCCCGCATCGACGTCCGCCGCCAGCTTGCGGCGGTTGCCGAGCCGGGTCAGGGCGTCGGTGATGGCCAGCTCGAAGCGCTGCTCGGACTCGGCGATCCTGGCACTGCGATCGCGGGCGGCGAGAAGCAGCAGGCCCGCGCCAGGGATCACCAGGAGCACCGAGGTGGTGCTTCCCCGCATGGCGTGGGCGAGCAGCAGACCGAGCGGCGCGATGCAGGCATCGAACCCCCACACGCGGGCCCGGTCCAGCAGCGCTGCCCGCCCGAAGCCGCTCCCGCTCGCTCGGGCGCAGGACGCCGCCCGCGCGAGGTCGAGGGCGCAGCCGGCGAGGAACGCCCCCGCGTACAGGAGAGCGACCGGGACGTCCCCCCGGACGGGGCCGGCGCAGACCAGCACGGCAGCTGGCCCGACGGCCGGCCAGGCGCCCGCGATCCCGAGCGGAACCCGCTCGAGGGGCAGACGCTGGACGGCGGCCTGTCCGAGCGCCACCGCGAGCAGGCCACACGCCGTCAGCAGCGCCACCAGCCCCGGCGGCAGCAGCAGCAGCATCGGCACCAGGACGAGATAGGTCGGCGCGACACGGCCACCGCCGAGGTCGAACGAGAGCGTGTGGGCGATCACCGCGAAGAGGACCACAAGGACCGCGGCGAGGGGCACGTCGAGGCCGTGGCTGGAGGGCGACAGGGCCGCCAACGCCGTCGCGCACAGGATCAGGATCGCGCAGCTGGCGGACTCGACCGCGAGCTCACGGCGCCCGTCGGGGCTCCGTCCTGCGGGCCCGCCACGCGGGCGTTCTCGCGCGAGGTGTCCGTTCGTGCGCCCGTCCTGGGCGTGCGGACCGCTCATCGTCCACGCCGAAAACCCGTGGGGTGGGCGGCACGGTTCGCGTGCCGCCCACCCCTCCCCCAGCCTCGACCGGCAAGCGGTGTCGATGTGGGCATCCTCGATTGCCCGCGGCACCTAGCCGGTGGACCGGAACAAGTGCTGGACCTGGGGGGCATCCACGAACAATCTCGGCCGTCAGGCCTGGGCGGATGAGCGCCGCCTGCCGGAACTGGACGAAAGGGCCGACACCGGTGTCGTTCCTCCGGGACGACACCGCGCTCCCCTTCAGGACGACAAGCGTGTCGTCCTGAAGGGACGACACGGCTGTCGTCCGCTACGGGCAGCGTCGATCGGACGCCGGGCGCGTCCGCCGCCCCAGGCGGCACTCCTCCGCCCGCTCAGCTGCCCCGCGTGCGACCGAGTCTCTCGTAGTAGGCGTCGAGATCCGCCCAGCGTGTCGGCCGCGGGGCGCCAGGATCGCGGCTGCCGAGGCCGGCCCGATCGGTCCGTCCCCCGAGCTCCTGCGCGCGGGACTCGCGCAGTCGGCGCACGGTGATCTGAGCGCTGCGCCGGACGCCCGGCGCGAACTGGCCCTCGCCCTGGCGCTCCCGGGCGGCCGCGAGCATCCGCTCGCAGACCTGCTCGGTCACGCCCAGCGAGGCGGCGAGACGCCGCTGGCCGAGGTCGCCTGCGATCCGCAGCACGAGCTCGTCGCGCTCTCGCCGCAGCTCGGCCTTTTCGCGCTCGAGCGCCATGTAGCGCGCGGCCCTGCCGCCGTCGCGATGCGACCCGGTCGCGAAGGTGTCTGTCCGGAAGTCCTCGCCCACGCGCCCTGAGTATGGAGAGGGGATCGGACGGCGCAAGTGCCCTTCGCGCAAGCAGCGGTCTTTTGTGGAGGCCCGCGTCTCAGCCGCGACGCGCCGAGACGTTCAGGCGCACGTAGTCGAGCGGCAGCTCCACACCCGCGAGGACGCCGGCTGCGAACGGCTCGCGGCGATCGGCGGGCAGGCGCTCGAGGTGCGCGGGCAGGATCGACGTGCGGACGAACGCGTCGACGTCACGCGGATTGGTCGGGCGCGCCTCCAACCAGCAGCGGACTTCGCGGAAGCCCGCCCGGCGCAGCCGCTGCTCGGTCTCGCCCGGCCCGGCAAACGTCCACGGCGACCAGCCCAGGAGCTCCGGCGCGACATCCGCGAGGACCCTGTCGATGACGTCGCGAACGCGGGCGATGTTTCCTTCGCCCCCGCACTGGACCTCGAGCATGCCGCCGGAACGGAGCGCCGCCGCCAGGACCGGCCACAGTCGCTCGTGGTCGCCGACCCAGTGCAGGGTCGCGGTCGAGACGATCGCGTCGACGGGCGGCTCGAGCTCCAGCTCGAGCACGTCCGCGCGCCAGAGCTCGGCGCGGGCGCCGAGCCGTCGCCGGGCGAGTTCCACCATCTCCGCCGAGGCGTCGATCGCCAGAACGCGACCCTGCGGGACCATTGCCGCCAGAGCCTCCGTGACCCGGCCGGTGCCGCAGCCCACGTCGAGCACCGTCGCGTCCGGTGCGATCCCGCTGAGGCGGCCGAGGACCTCCGCCGCCCACGCCTGCTGCGGCTCGCTCGTGCGGTCATAGGTCTGAGCGTCCCAGGGCGTCCCCATCCGCTACAACGTCAGCGCGATCGCCGCGTCGGCAGTGAGCACCTGGAACGTCAGGCTCTCCTCCAGGTAGAGCGCCACGGCCTCGCTGTCGTGGCTGTCGTAGCCGATCGACAGGTCCTCGCCGACCTGAAGGGCGAAGTCGCCGCCCCGCTGGCTGACGAGCACGGCGCCCTCCACGCCGGGGGCCCACACGAGCGGGCCGTCAAGGATCTTGGCGAGGTGCTCGAGCAGCGGATAGCCGCCGTGCTCGGCGGTCCCCTGAACGCGTGCATACACGTCCTTGCCGAGCGCGAGACCGTACGGGCCGCCGACGCCTGCTT
The DNA here is from genome assembly GCA_963743505.1 of uncultured Solirubrobacteraceae bacterium. GTDB lineage: Bacteria > Actinomycetota > Thermoleophilia > Solirubrobacterales > Solirubrobacteraceae > Palsa-744. The sequence continues at coordinate 871,255 of CAVUPZ010000001.1, forward strand.
CGAGCAGGGCCTGGACGGCCTTGGCGAGGTGTCGGGGGTAGCGCTCGCTGTCCTCGCCGAGTGCCACGGGCTCGTGGGTCGAGGCGTCGACGATGCCGGTGATCCCGGCCGCCGGCCAGCCGTGGAAGACGGCCCGGTTCTCCGCGGCGGCGACACCCAGGGCGGCGCGATCGAGGGCGTCGAGATCGACGTCGCCGGCGCCGCGGTCGGCGTCTTCCAGCTCGGAGCGGGCGATCGAGAACGGGGCCCGCAGCTCGACGAGCGCCGCCACCCTTCTCTGCGCCGCCGTCACCCCCTCGCCGGGGCCGCTCGTGAGCGGCTCGACGCGTCCGAGGTTGGCGGCGGAGTGACGCCAGCCGAGCGGTCCCTCGAAGTCGACGAGCCTGCGGGCGCCGAGCGCGGGCGTGAGGCGGCTGCGGGCCTCCGCGTCGAGCGCTCGCCAGGACGACTCGCTGATCGGGGCAAGCTCGCGAAGGAGATGATCCTCGACGCCCACGTCCGGCATCGTGCCACAACCGCCACAGTCGCAGCGGCTGCCCCAGCCAATAGTTGCTAGCGCAAGCATCTGCTAAGCTTGCTCTAGCAAGTAAACCACCGGAGGAACAGCACATGAAGCTGGACGGACTGCACCACATCACGATGATCACGGCGGACGCCCAGGCCACCGTCGACTTCTACGGCGAGCTGCTCGGCCTGCGCCTGGTCAAGAAGACGGTCAACTTCGACGCGCCGGACGTCTACCACCTCTACTTCGGCGACGAGCACGGCTCGCCCGGGTCGATCCTCACGTGGTTCGAGTTCACCGACGCCGCCCGCGGCCGGGCCGGGGCGGGGATGATCCACACTATCCGTCTGGCCGTTGGCTCCGAGGCCGGGCTCGACTTCTGGGAGCGGCGGCTCAGCAGCGCCGGCGTGGCCGTCGAGCGGACCTCCGGCTCGCTGCGCTTCGCCGACCCGGACGGGCTGGCCCTCGAGCTCGCGCCGGCCCCCGGGGGAGATCCGCCGCTGCGGGCCGAGCACCCGGAAATTCCGAGCGAGCACGCGATCGCCGGTGTCGCGGGGGCGCGGGCGTATGCCGGCCGCGGCCTCCACGCCGACGCCGAGCTGCTCACCGAGACGCTCGGCTTCACCGCGCTGGCGCCCGGCGAGTACCGCCTGGAGGGCCCCACGCGGAGCTTCGACTGGGGCTACGACCCCGAGGAGGGGCTCGGCCGTCAGGGCGCGGGGACGGTCCACCACATAGCCTGGCACTCAACCGACGCGGAGCATGCCGCCTGGCAGCAGCGTGTCCACGGCGCCGGCATGGAGGTGACGCCGATCATCGATCGCGACTACTTCAAGTCGATCTACTTCCGCGAGCCGCAGGGGATCCTGTTCGAGATCGCCACCTCCTCGCCCGGCTTCGCGGTCGACGAGGCCCCGGCCCACCTCGGCGAGGCGCTGCAGCTGCCCCCCCAGCACGAGCACCTCCGCGAGCACCTCGAGCACACGCTCCGCCCGCTCGTCAATCCGCGCGTGGCTCGCGGCAGGGTGGTCCGATCATGAGCTCGCTCGCATATCGGGAGCGCCCGGCGCAGGGAGATGCGACGGGGCTGCTGGTTCTCCACCACGGCCGCGGCGCCGACGAGCAGGACCTGCTCGGGCTGGCCGACATCCTCGACCCGCCCCGGCGCCTGCACGTCGTCACGCCGCGGGCTCCCCTCTCCCTGCCGGGCTCACCCGGCTACCACTGGTATGTGGTGCCCCGCGTCGGCTACCCGGACCCCGAGACCTTCGCCGCGGCCTACGCGGAGCTCGGCGGCTTCCACGAGGAGCTATGGCGCCGGACCGGCCTCGGTCCCGAGCGGACCGTGCTGGGCGGCTTCTCGATGGGTGCGGTGATGAGCTACGCCCTGGGCCTCGGCGAGGACCGTCGAGGCGTCGCCGGGATCCTGGCGTTCTCGGGCTTCATCCCGACGGTCGAAGGCTGGCAGCCGCAAGCGGAGAGTCGGCTGGCGACGCGCGTCTTCATCGCTCACGGCCGCCGCGACCCCGTCATCGACGTCGGCTTCGCCCGGGCTGCACGCGACAGGCTGATCGACGGCCGCCTCGACGTCTCCTACCACGAGTCCGACGTCGGCCACCAGATCGACCCGCGGCAGCTGCCGAGCGCCGTCGCCTGGCTCGACGGGACCCTCGCAGCGGCGACGCAGGACGCGCTAGGTCGTTGATCCCACGGACGTGTGTCCCGCGTCGCAGCTCTCGGCCGCGGCCGGGACGAAGCGGCTGAACGCGCGCGCGAGCGTGGCCGTCTCCTGCTCGTCGAGCTCGGCGAGGAAGTGCTCGCGGACCCACTCCAGATGGGTTCTCTGGGCCTCGCGGGCGAGCCCGAGCCCTGCGTCGGTCAGGTGCGCCTCGACGGCGCGGGCGTCCTCGCGGCAAGGCCTGCGCTCGAGCAGGCCACGCGCGGCGAGACCGTCCACGATCCGCGACACGCGGCTGAGGCTCAAGCCCGCCGCGGCCGCGAGCGCCGAGAGCCGCAGCTGGTGTCGCTCCGCCGAGGCCAGACGCGCGAGCAGCTCGAGGCCGCTGAGGCTGAGGCCGTGTCGGCGCTCCAGCTCGGCGTCGAGGGCACGCGTCAAGCGCTTGCTCGTCTCGAGCAGCCCGATCCAGGCCTGGGCCTCGGGCTCCGGCCAGCGACCGGATCCGGTGGCGCCGCCGTCGTGGATCTGTCGTGAGCCGGCCATTTGCTTGCGCTAGCAAGCGTAGCAGCGGAACCGGCCAGGACCCGGTCGCCGAGCGGCCGAGCTCAGCGATCCGCGGCGCGCTCGTCGGCCTCGACGTGGCTCAACGCGAGGATCTCCTCGTCGGTGATCGCGGCGGCGATCGCGGGATGGTTGGCCTGCATGTGTCCGCGGGCGCCGACCAGCAGCTCCAGCTCGCTGTCCCCCCGCACCGTGGTGCCGCACTCGCACAGGATCACGCGCTTCATCGTCGTTAGTGTCGCACCTCGATGGCGGCGACTTCGCCCACCCGCATCCAGCTCTGCGGACCGCTTTCGATCCGGGTTGCCGGGATGGACGTGACGGGGGCGCTGCCGGGACCCCAGGGTCGGTTCGCCCTCGCTTACCTGCTCAGCAACCGCGCCCGGCCCGTGACGCGTGGGGAGCTCGCCGAGGCGCTGTGGGCACAGGCCCCGCCGGCCGGGGCGCCGACCGCCCTGCGGGCGCTGCTGTCGAAGCTGCGCCGAGCCCTGGACGCGGCGGCGGCCGGCACGTTGCCGCCCGGGGACCTGCTCCAGCTACGTCTCGCCGGAGATGCCTGGCTGGACGTCGAGGCGGCGGCGCAGGCTCTCCATGACGCCCAGGCCGCCGTCGCCCAGGGTCAGGACGTGCGGGCATGGATCGCCTCGCACGTCGCCCTCAACGTGAGCTCGCGGACGTTCCTCGCCGGCTGCGAGCAGGACTGGGTGATCGAGCGGCGCCGCGACCTGGAGGATCTGCGTGTCGCGGCGCTCGAGGCGCTCGCGGCCTGCGCGGTGCGGCTGGGCGGCCCGGAGCTCGACACCGCGCTGCGGGCCGCGCGCGAGCTCGTGGGGCTGGCGCCCCTGCGCGAGACCGGCCACGCCCACCTGATGCGAGCGCTTGCCGGCCAGGGCAACAGCGCAGAGGCGCTCGTGGTGTACGAGCAGATGCGCGTCCGCCTACGGGAGGAGCTCGGGGCGATCCCGGGTCCGGAGCTGCAGACCCTGCACGGCGAGTTGCTCAACCGCCGAGGATCAGGCACGTAGAGCTCGCGTGGGCGAGCAGCCCGCCCGTGCGGTCGGTGAGCCGCGCCTCCGCTGTGGCGACGCGCCCGCCGCGGTAGAGGACCGTGCCGTCGGCTCGCACCTCGCCGGTGTCCGGCGTGATCGTGCGGACGAGGTTGACCTTGGTCTCGAGCGTCGCGTAGCCCTCGCCTGCGGCGAGCGTGGTGTGGACGGCCGCGCCCGCCGCCGAGTCCAGCAGCGTCATCGCGATCCCGCCGTGGATCGAGCCCATCGGGTTGCGCATCGACGCATCTGGCGTGCAGAGGAAGGCCGCGCGTCCCCGGTCGACGTGCGCGAGTCTGAATCCCAGCAGGTCCTGGATCGGGGCCGGTGGCGCCGTCCCCGCCGCGATCGACTGCATCTGCTGGAGGCCCGTGAGCGAGTCGCCCTTCGACATGCGGTGAACGTAGAGGAGGCCCGTTGGCGCAGCGTTGGCGTCGCGCGCCGGACGCCGCCGACGCCCGTGGCGCGACCACGCCGCCGGCAGGTGTCCGTGGTGCTAGTTGTTGAGCGATGAGCGCCACCGCATCGGCGAGGCCCGCGCTGCGCCCGATGGACATGGGCGACCTGGTCGTCGCCGCCGAGATCTCCGCCGCCTCGTTCGGCTTTGACATCAGCGCCGCACCGGCACGGCGGCGGTGGCTGGCGCGTGTCGGCCACGTGCTCGCGAGCGATCCGGGCGGGGCGTTCGCCGCGGAGCTCGACGGGCAGGTCGTCGGCGTCGCTCAGGCGATGCTGCGCGAGGGCCTGTGGTGTCTCTCGCTGTTGAGCGTGCTCCCGGAGGCACAGGGATCGGGTGCCGGGCGGGAGCTGCTGGCACGGGCGCTCGCATACGGCTCGCCCGCGGCCCCGGGGTTGATCGTCAGCTCCAACGATCCGCGTGCGCTGCGCCTGTACGGCCTCTCCGGGTTCGCTCTGCGCCCGACGCTGGAGGCTGAGGGCTCCCTGCGGCGCGAGCGCCTTCCCCGCCCCGATCCCCGCGTGCGAGACGCCGACGCCTCCGACCTCGACGCGCTGGCGGAGATCTCGCGGGCGGTCCGGGGAGCGGCCCACACGCCCGAGCTCGAGTTCGCCCTGCGCCAGGGCGGCAAGCTGCTGCGCCTCGGCGACGCCGGCTTCGCGGTCGCGATGCCCGGCCACGCGGTGTGGCTGCTGACGGCGCGCGACGAGGACGCCGCGAGAGCGCTGCTGTGGCAGGCCCTCGAGCTCGCCGGCGACAGCCAACGGCCCCTGCTGCGCTGGATCACGGGCGAGCAGGAGTGGGCTGTGGACGTCGTCCTGGAGGCCGGTCTCGGCCTGCGCGGCTACGGCGCCCTGGCCGTCCGGGCGGCGACCGGGACACTCCATCCCTACATCCCCAGCGGGCCGTTCGCGTAGGGAGTTCATGGGAGTCGAGCGCACCGACGAGCGCGCGATCAGGGCCGTGATCGGCGGCACGGTCCAAGGCGTCGGCTTCCGTGAGGCCACGCGAGCGCGTGCCCGGGAGCTCGGGGTGCTGGGCTGGGTGCGCAACGCCGACGACGGCACCGTCCACGTGCACGCGGAGGGCCGCCCGGAGGCGGTCGCGTCGCTGCTCGAGTTCCTGCGCCGCGGTCCGCGGAGCGCCGACGTGGCCGACGTGGCCGTGAGCGAGATCCGGCGCGAGGGCCACGAGCAGTTCGCGATCCGCGGCGTCAGCGCGGGCACGTTCATCGTGCAGGAGCACCAGGCCAGCGGCCACCACTTCGACCTGCGCCTCGAGGTCGACGGAGGCATGCGCTCGTGGGCGGTCCCCAAGGGCCCGTCGATGGACCCCGCCGTCAAGCGCCTCGCAGTCGAGGTCGACGTGCACGCGCTCGAGCGCGAGCCCTCCGAGGGCCCCAGCGGACGGGGCGGCTCGATCGTCTGGGACCGGGGCGTCTACGAGCAGGGCGGGAGGGTGCCCTGGCCGCGGGCACTCGAGCGGGGCCACGCCGTCTTCGTCCTGCACGGGCGCAAGCTGCGCGGCGGGTTCGTACTGCAACGCACGCGACCGGGACCCAAGCCGCAGTGGCTGCTGCTCAAGCGATACGACAGCGAGGCTCGGCCGGGCTCCGACGTGGTCGCCGAGCAACCCGAATCGGTGCTCAGCGGCAGCACCCTCGAGGAGCTGATCGGCGGTGTCGGATGAGCCGGCCAGGAATGCGACTCGGATAGACTCAGCGGCCGTGGCGAACGCGGCTCCCGGGGTCCCGGCTGCACCGCTGAAGCGCCCCTGGAGCGGGCTCACGGCACTAGCCTCGTGGCGGCCGGTGTGGTCGGTGCCGGCAGCGCTGCGCGCGGTGCGGGCGGCGATCGTCGTGCCCGGTCTGTTCGCCTTCTCCGACCAGGTCATCGGCAACCTGCAGGTGGCCACGTTCGCGGCGTTCGGCGGCTTCGCGACGCTCGTGCTCGCGTCGTTCGCGGGCAGCCGCAGGGACGAACTCGTCGCACACGCCGGGATGGCGGTGACGGGCAGCGTGCTGCTGACGATCGGCACGGCGGTGAGCGGCTCGACCGTGCTCGCCGCGATCGTGACGGTGCCTGTCACCTTCACGGTCTTCTTCGCCGGGGTGATCGGTCCGAATGCCGCGTCCGGGGCGACTGGCGTGCTGCTCGCCTACGTCCTGCCGGCCGCGTCCCCGGGCACCGTCGCGATGATCCCCGATCGCCTCGCCGGCTGGTGGCTGGCGTCGGTGGCAGGGACGGCGGCGGTGCTCGTGCTCTCGCCGCGGCCGGGGACCGACCGCCTGCGGGCCGCGGCCGCCGGGCTCGCCTCCTCGCTGGCCGACGGGCTCGACGGCTGGCTCGCGGGGAGCGCACCGGACGAGCAGCTCGCCGCGACGATGCGGGCCAAGCACGAGCTGCTCGTCCGGTTCACCGCCACCCCGTACCGGCCGACCGGGCTCGCGGCGCCGGACGAGGCCTTCGCCAACGCGATCGAGCTGCTCGAGTGGTGCACGGACCTGTGCACCGACGCGATCCACGAGCGGGCCGACGTGCGCGCCGCCTCGCCGGCCGACCTGGAGTTGCTGAAAGCGTCCGCTTCGGCGCTTCGGGGCGTCGAGTCGTTGTTCGCGGGCGGCGACGTACGGCCCGACCTCGGGCGCCTCGAGCGCGCACGCGACCGCAGCGTCGAGGAGCTCAGCAACCCCGACGCCACCGGGCCCGGATCCCGCGCGGCCGCCCAGCTGTCCTTCCACGCCCACGCGATCGCGGTGTCCGTCCTCGCGGTCGCGGGCGATGCGCTCCTCGCTTCCAGGCTCGCCGACCCCGACCGGCTGGAGGCCCAGCGCCGTCTCTGGCCCGCGGGCTCCCGCGCCGCGCGGGCGACGACGCGCCGGGTGTCCGCGGTCGCGTCGGTCGCAATGCGCCACGCGAGCGTGCGCTCGACGTGGCTCGTCAACAGCGTGCGCGGATCGGTGGCGCTTGCGGCCGCCGTCGCGGTCGCCGATCTCATCAGCGTCCAGCACGGCTTCTGGGTCGTGCTCGGGACGCTGTCGGTGCTTCGCACCAACGCGGGCGCCACCGGCGCCACCGCGCTGCGGGCGCTCGCCGGAACAGCGATCGGCTTCGCCCTCGGAGGGCTGTTGCTGGTCGCGATCGGCAGCACCTCGGTGGTCCTGTGGGTCGTGCTCCCGATCGCGGTCTTCGTCGCCGCCTACGCGCCCGGTACGGCCCCCTTCGCCGTCGGCCAGGCAGCCTTCACGGTGACCGTCGTGATCCTGTTCAACCTGCTCGTCCCCGTGGGTTGGAAGGTCGGCGTCGTGCGGGTGGAGGACGTCGCGCTGGGGTGCGCTGTCAGCATCGCCGTCGGGCTGCTGTTCTGGCCGCGGGGGCTCTCGTCGGTCGTCGGGGACGACCTCGCCGACGCATACCGCGCCGGCGCCACCTACCTCCGACAGGCTGTCGAATGGGCCTCCAGCCCGCGGGCGGTGGAGCCCGAGGGGGCGGCCGCCGCAGTCGCCGCGGCGTCGCGGCTCGACGCCGCGCTGCGGGGCTTCCTTTCCGAGCAGGGGAGCAAGCGGATCGGCATGCAGGAACTGTGGCGGCTGGTCGGAGGTTCGCTGCGCCTGCGCCTGACCGCCCGCTCGATCGCGGCCCTCCCCCGCGACCCCACCCTCGCCGGCGACGCCCGCGCGGCGATCACGAACCGCACGAACACGCTCGCGAGTTGGTTCGAACGTCTCGCGGAGCTCGTCGGGCGCCCCCGCGAGCGCGCGATCGAGGCGCTCGCGGCGCCCAGCTCCACGGCGGCCGATGTCCTCGCACCGTCGTCGTCCTCGGAGTACGGCGTGTGGCTTTGCGAGCACCTCGACCACCTCTCCGAGCACCTCGCGGAGCTCGTGCAGCCCGCCACCCGCGTCGCCGAGGTGCGCCGGCGCCCGTGGTGGCGCTAGCCCTCGGGCCGGGACTCCCCCCGCAGGCCGCCGATCCCGAGGGAGGGGTGCGCGGAGCTCCCGTCGCCATCCTGCTCCGCGGCCGCGACCGCCGACGCCCCATCCGCGGCTGCCTGCGCGCCCTGCACGGCGGCCTGCGCGCTCTCCGGGGCTGCGTCGCCCGCTTCCAGCAGGGCCGCCGGCGGCACGAAGAAGAGGCTGCCCGTGACCGCCCTCGAGAAGTCCAGCAGGCGATCGTAGGTACCGGCGGGATTGCCCACGAACATGTTCTCCAGCATCTGCTCGATCACGTCCGGATGGCGGGCGTAGCCGATGAAGTACGTCCCGAACTCGCGCGCGCCGACGCTGCCGAAGGGCATGTTGAAGCGGACGATCTGGCGCTGCTCGCCGTCCTCGTCGACGATCGTGTTCAGCGCGACATGGGAGTTGGCCGGCTTCGCGTCGTCGGCCAGCTCGACGTCGCTGAGCTTCGTGCGCCCGACCGCCCGCTCCTGCTCCTCGACGGCCAGGGCTTCCCAGCTGTCGAGGTCGTGGAGGTACTTCTGCACGACGACATAGCTGCCGCCGGCGTAGTCGGGGTCCTCCTCGCCGATCAGGACGGCCTCGCGCGCAGTGCGGCCCTCGGGGTTCTCGGTCCCGTCGACGAAGCCGAGCAGGTCCCGCTCGTCGAAGGATTTGAAGCCGTGCACCTCGTCGATCACACGGGCGGCGCCGCGCAGCCTGCCGGTCAGCAGCCCGGCCAGCTCGAAGCACAGGTCCAACCGCCGGGCACGGATGTGGAAGAGCAGATCCCCCGCCGTCGCGGGCGCCTCGTGGCGCGCTCCCGCGATGCCGGCGAGAGGATGCAGCCCGGCCGGCCGCGTATCGCCGTAGAGGCGGTCCCACACCTTCGAGCCGACCCCGACGACGCACGAGAGCTCACCGTCCGGGATGCGGAAGCCGACAGAGCGGCGCAGCCCGGCCATGTCGGCGAGCAGGTCGCGTACCTCGTGCTCACCGCCGGAGTCGACGCTCAGCACGAGAAAGATCGCCGCCTCGGTGAGCGGCGAGAGGATCGCTTGTGGCTCCGGTGCTTGCACGACCTGCCCCCGTGTCCGCCAGTTGGCCCAAGACTACCGGCGTCCGGGCGTTGCTAGCCTGCTCGCGGTGTCGACCGGGATTCTGCTGATCTCGGGCAGCCTGCGCAGAACCTCGCTGAACACCGCGGTCCTGCGCACAGCCGCCACGATCGCGCGAGCGCCGCTGCTCGCCACGCTCTACGACGGCCTCGCCGCGCTGCCCCCGTTCAACCCCGACGAAGACGGCGAAGACCTGCCGCCGCCCGTTCCCGTGATCGAGCTCCGGCGCCGGCTTGCGGACGCCGATGCGCTGCTCTTCTCGACGCCGGAGTACGCGGGTGAGCTACCCGGGACGCTGAAGAACCTGCTCGACTGGTCGGTCGGCGGCGGGGAGCTGTACGGCAAGCCCGCCGGCTGGATCAACGCCACGAGCCGGCCCGAGGAGGAAGCCGCACGAGGGGCCTACGAGTCGCTGCGCACCGTCCTCGGCTACGCCGGCGCCGAGATCGTCGAGCCGGCGTGCCGGCGGATCAGAGTCCCCCGTGCCGCCCTCGGGGAAGACGGCCTGATCAGCGCGGAGGGCATCCGCGAGCAGATCACCGACGTACTCGAGACGCTCGCGGTCCGCGCCGCCGACCGCCGCGACGAGCAGGCCGGGGCCGGCGACGAGCAGGCCCTGCGCGAGTCCGACCGGGCCTTCTTCGGCGCTCTGCTCGGGCCCGACACCGACGCCCTGGAGAGCATGCTGGCGGACGATTTCCTGATCGTCGACGTGAGCTCTGGCGGCCTGCACTCGCGCGATGCCCTGCTCGCGGCGATCCGCGACGGGCAGGTGTCGTTCGTCGCAATCGAGCAGCACGACGGCGAGACCGTCGTTCGCCGCCACGGCGACAGCGGCCTGGTCATCGGGCGGACGAGCATGATGCTGGCCGACCACGAGGGCAACCGCTCGCGGGTCGAGAGCCGCTACACGCACGTCTTCGAGCTGATCGGGAGGCGCTGGCGGCTCGTCTCTGCGCAGGGCACCCCCGTCATCGCTTAGCCTGACCGGATCGAGCAGTCGCCCTCGTTCCGGAGCTTCGTCGAGGAGGACATCGACACCCTTGCCGGCGTGCTGGCTGACGCGTTCGAGCGCTATCGGGCCTTCGCACCGCCCGGCTGGGAGCCGCCGCCGGCGGCCGAGCACGTCCGCGTCCTGCAGAGCTGGTGCAAGGATCCGGCCTTCTGGTGCGAGCTGGCGCTCGCGAACGGCGCCGCGACCGGGTTCGTGACGTTCGTCCCGGCTGCCCGTCACACGCTTGCGCCCGGTCCCCGAGCCCGCCCTCGCCCACATCGGGCACCTGTTCGTGGAGCCGCCCTTCTGGGGCTCGGGTATCGCGGGACTGCTGCTCGCCCACGCAGAGACCCATGCGCTGGCACGCGGGTTCACCTCGATGCGGCTGTACGTCCCGGTCGGCCAAGCACGTGCGCGGCGGTTCTACGCCCGCCACGAGTTCGCTGTCGTGGGCGGGCCGTTGGACCTCGGCAACGGCCTGCCGCTGCTCGAGTGCCGCCACGAGCTCGCGCCGGCGCCGGACCCCTGACCGAGCGCCGGCGCCCGCGCCGGGCCCCGCTCACCAGCTGATCGGCGGCGGCGGTTTCGCGGTCATTTCGATCGTGTTGCCCGGACCTGACATCGTCGAGGACAGGACCGGACCGAACAGCCCGCAGCCGCCGAATTCCGGCACGGTCACCTTGGTGCTGAAGGAGAACCCGCCCACGACGAGCGCGTTCACCTGCTCGGAGATGCTGAGCGGCAGCTGGATCGGTTCGACCGTCGTGCAGCCGACCGGCACCGTGAAGAGCCCCACGCCAACCGAGCCGACGAGCTCGTTCGCCGAGCCGCTCGCGCTCTCGCTGAAGACGCCGCTGCTGGTCAGGCCGACGCTCCCGTGGATCGTCCCCGTCGGCGTCAGGGCACCCTTCACCGTGACCGGTATCAGCCCGATCCAGATCGTCTGGTCGATCGGCGGGATCGACAGGGTCGCGGTCAGGGCACCGGAGGTCACGTCGCCTTCGGCGGTCAACGTCGAGCCCTTGGGAACTTCGACCGAGATCCCGCTCTTCGCCTCCGTGACCTTGCCGCTCAGCTCCCACCCAGGCAGGGGGACGATCAGATCGCCCGTCTCAGGTGTGAGGCGTGCCGAGGACGGCAGCGTCGCGCCGGCGGAATGTCCGCCGCACGTGCTCGGCGCGCTCCTTCCGGCGAGTCGTTCTTCGATCCACTTGATCACGTTGGCGATCGCGGTCGGGTCGCTGAGCAGGTGATCGCCGGGGTAGAGCTGCATGTCGTCACTCACGCCGAGCGAGCACCACGCCTGGTGCAGCGCCACGTCCTGGGCCACGGGGACGAACTCGTCCTCGAGGCCGTGGTAGTGGTAGACGGGCACGGGCACCGATTTCGTCCCCAGTTGCTGTTCGTCGAGCACCTTTTCGATCGCCGGGTGTTCCGCCTCCAGCTGCTGCAGCGTCTTGTGGCCGGCCGTGTATTCGTCGACGTTGACGTCGCGGAATTCCGCCAGCGACTGGATCGCGCACTCGCTCACGAGCTTTCCCGCCGCTTCGAGGCCGGCTGCGTTCGAGATCGCGGCGAGGTTGAACTGTTCCGGGTAGGCCGTGCTGAGGCCGATCAGGCCGTCGAGGCCGAACGCCGTGCCGACGGAGGCGTTGTCGAATTCACCGATCGCCTGCAGGTTCGCGGGCACGCCGCCGGCGGCGAGCCCGATCATCTTCACGTCGGGGGCGTAGGCCGACTGCAGCTCCGCGGCCCAGCTCGCTGCCTGGCCGCCCTGCGAGTAGCCCCACACGACCACGGGCGCGCTCGCCCCGACGCCGGAGCCGGGCAGCTGCCGGGCGGCGCGGACGACGTCGAGCACCGCCTGGCCCTCCGCCTTGCCGGCGGCGTAGGTCGGGATCGCATCGGTCGTGTAGCCCTGGTAGTCGGTGACCGTCACCGCGTACCCCTTTTTCAGCGATTCGATTATCGCGCCGCCGTCGTACTCGGTGCCCGCGGTCATCTGCAGCGATGGCGCGCAGGACTGAGCAAGACCCTGTGTTCCCTCCGCATACGTGACGACGGGTCGTTCACCGTGTCCGCTCCATTTCGACGATGGCACGATCACCGTCCCCGTGACCCAGTCGGCCTGCCCGTGCTCGTCTGTGGACTGGTACAGGACGGTCCACGCCTTCACGGCGGGGAGCGTGACGTTCAGGTTGACGGTCGCCGGCCGATACCAGACGAGTGCACCGGGGCTGCCCGTCGGCGCAGGCGCCGGGGGCGTGTAGAACGCCAGCCCGGAGGGGCCTTCGGTCGGCGCCGCGGACGCTGCCGACGGGACCAACAGCACAACGAGAATCGAGACCACGAGCGTGGCCCGCGCCAAACCCCTCCAAAGCATTCCCCACCCCTCCTTCGAGCTTTCTTGGCACTTGCGGGAGCTCCCGGTCCCTGCGCGATCATCCCCTCGAGTCCCGGACGCTCGCGGGCGAATGTACCACACCATCGTTCCCGTTGCATTTGTACCACTGGCGGCGGTCCGTTGCACCGAGGGCCGCCGGCGCTCCATGCCCGGAGACGATTCTCGCGCAACCCAGTTACATCAGTTGCTAATATAACCTCCTCATGCAACAGACCGCCTCCCGATCGCGTGCCGCGCGACTCGATGAGATCGCCGAAGGCCTTCCGCAGCGGGCGTCGATGCTGTCGAGGCTGTTCCTCGCGCACAGCAGCGTCAACGTCTCACGCGTGGAGGCGGGCGTGATGCAGGCGCTCGCCGACCGGCCGTGGCGGATCACCGAGCTGGCCGCGAGAGAGGGCGTCACCCAGCCGGCGGTGACGCTCCTCGTCAACAGGCTCGCCGAGCGCGGTTGGCTGCGGCGCGACGCCGACCCGCGGGACGCGCGGGCGAACCTCGTCAGCCTGACCGCCTCCGGGAGGGCCGCCTTCGACCGCCTTCGCGCCGAGTACCGAGCGCTGCTGCACGAGGAGATGGCGACGCTCGAGGACCGCGACGTCGAGATCCTCGCGCGCGCGAACGAGATCCTCGACGGGCTGATCGAGAGCCTGCAGGAGCGCGAGCGGTGAGCCCGTCGCGAGCCGGCTCGAGCGCGCGCCGCCTGCTGGTGGGCTTCGACGGCTGCGACGCCTCCCGTGCAGCGCTGGCCCACGCCGTCGAAATCGCCCGTGCGAACCACGGTCGGATCACCGTCGCGCTGGTGCCCGAGCTGCCGGCCTACTGCGGCGGATGGCCGCTCGTGGCGATGGTCCCGCCACCGCCCGACCGCGAAAAGCAGCAGCTGCAGACGCTGCGCGAGGCGGTCGACGAGCTCGAGCAGGACACCTCGGTCGTCTGGGTCGTGTGCGAGGGAGCGGTCGGGCCCGCGCTCGCCCGCGAGGCGAGCCGCAACGGCTGTGACGCCATCGTGATCGGCGCCCCCTCCAGCCGCTGGACCCGCCTGACGGGCGGCGTCGCCCGCTACCTCGAGCGCCACAGCGGCATCGAGGTGATCGTCGTGCCGGCGCGGGACGCGACGGCACCGGCCGGCAACGTCTCGTCCGTGCTCGGAGCCGGCGCAAGGGTCAGGGCGGCGTGAGCGCGGCACGGGGGCGCTCGAGCCCGAACCTCACGCTCGCCGTCCTCAGCCTCGCGGGCCTCGCCTACGCCGTGCTGAGCTCGGCCGTGGTGCCGGCGCTGCCGACGATCCAGCACGAGCTGCACACGACCGTGACAGGCGTCACCTGGCTGCTGACCGGCTACCTGCTCGCGGCCTCGGCGGGCACGTCGATCATCGGCCGCCTCGGTGACATGTACGGCAAGGAGCGCCTGCTGCTCTACACGCTGCTGCTGCTGGCCGCGGGCACGCTGCTCGCGGCGGTCTCCACCACGCTGGGTGTGCTGATCCTCGCGCGCGTGATCCAGGGCGTCGGCGGCGGCATCTTCCCGCTCGCCTTCGGGATCGTCCGCGACGAGTTCCCGCGCGAGAGAGTCGCCGGCAGCATCGGCTTCATGTCGGCGATCCTCGGCGTCGGCGGCGGAGTCGGGATCGTGGCCTCCGGCGTGATCATCGAGCACCTCAACTACCACTGGCTGTTCTGGCTGCCCCTCGGGATCATCCTCGTCGCGACTGTCGCGACCTGGCGCTTCGTGCCCGAATCGCCGGTCCGGGTCCCCGGCCGGGTCAACTGGCTCGCCGCGCTGCTCATGACCGGTGGCATCACGATCGTGCTGCTGGCGATCAGCCAGACCGCCACCTGGGGCTGGGTATCGGCCAAGACGGTGGGGATGCTCGGCGTCGGCGCCCTCGTCTGCGCGGCATGGGTCTACGTGGAGGTCCACAGCGCGGAACCGCTGATCGACATGAGGATGATGCGCATCCGCGGTGTCTGGACCACGAACACGGCCGCGTTCCTGCTCGGCGCCGGGATGTACTCCTCGTTCATCGTCATCCCCCAGTTCGCCCAGCTGCCCCTGCGGACGGGCTTCGGCTTCGGCGCGTCGGTGGTCGTCTCCGGCCTTTACCTGCTGCCGGCGACGATCGGCATGTTCCTGCTCGGGCTCGTGGCCGGGCGCTTCTCGGCCCGCTTCGGATCGAAGACGGCGCTGGTCGTCGGGACGGCCTTCACCGCGGCGTCGTTCGCGCTCCTCACCGTCGCCCATGACCACCCGTACCAGCTGCTGCTCGCCGCGGCCCTCCTCGGGGTCGGGATCGGGCTCGCGTTCGCGGCCCTCGGCAACCTCATCGTCCAGGCCGTCCCGCCCCACCAGACCGGGGTGGCGAGCGGCATGAACACGGTCATGCGAACACTCGGCGGCGCGCTCGGCGGACAGCTGTCGGCGACGTTCATCGCCAACAACACGAAGCACGGCCTGCCGACCGTGACCGGTTTCACCTACACGTTCCTGATGGCGACGGGCTTCCTGCTGCTGTGCCTGCTCGCCTCGCTGCTCGTGCCCGGGCGCCCGCGGCGCGCCCCCGGCGCGGCGCCCGCGACGATGCAGCCCGCGCTCGAGGAGCCGGCCGGCTGACCACGGCGCGAGCCCCGGGCTCGAGCCGCGCCGTGTGCGGGCGCCCGCCAGCCTAGGGCCTCGTGCCGGTCAGCCGTGCAGGATCGGGCCGCTTTGGACCGCTTCGAATTCCGACCCCGGCACCTGCTTGATCTGTTCGAGGTCTTCGTCGTCCCAGCGCGGGTCGGGAGCGCCGGTGATGAACCAGGGCGACCCGTTGTCGGCCACGATCAGCCCGTAGCGCTTCAGCGCTTCGAGGACGACCAGCGACTCGCCGTGGAAGCCGGCGAGGCTGTAGCTCGCCCTCAGGCGCAGCCGTAGGCCCATCGGCGGGAGCTTCGGGTCGGAGCTGCTCGAGGCGAAATGGGTCGCCGGGTGGATATAGCCGCGCTGTGTCTGGGGCACGGTCACGCGCAGGGCGTGGTCGATCCGACCCGCCTGGACCTCCGGGTAGCGCACCAGCAGCGGGAAGATCGGCAGGCCTGCGGCGTCCGCGGAAGTCCACCCTTCCGGCCTCAGGGCGTTGCTCCGCAGGTTGAACACGGCCCCGGAGCCGGCCCGCCACCCCGTCGTCCGGCGGTGCGCGTGATAGAGCTCATACAGCATGCACGTCCCTTCCTGGGCCACCAGCACGTGGCGGTCGCCGGCGCTCGCCGAGCCGCCTTCGACGGGCGCGTCGCGCGGCACCGGATAGGGTCCCGGGTCGGATTCTTCCGGGAATTCGGTGAACTTGATCGGCACCTTCGCCTGTGCGGGTCCGACGACCGTATACGGGATCCCGTAGGTCGGGTTGGTCCCGAAGTCCGGGTGCAGGTGCGCCGTCAGCCCGATGCTCGCGACGTAGCTCGCGGAGTTCGGGCTGACAGGGGCGCTGGCGATTTCTTCGTTGAGCGGGTTCTCGGCCGGGAACACCTGGCACTTGTATTCCGGTGAGCGCGTCGCCTTGCGCGCCGGCATGGGCCGCGGCCGGTGGCGCGCTGCGAAGCTCGCAGCCGGGATCGACACCACCGCGAGGATCACGGCGAGCACTGCGAGCAGGCGCGGCGAGCGTCGCACGCAGGCCGACCTTAGCCCCCGGCACCCGGGTGCGCGCCGGCCGTGGACGAATCGCCGAGCGGCGGCGGGCCGGAGCGCCTGGGCGCCGCGCTCAGGCCCCGGCCACGGGAGTCAGCACCATCACGGGGATCACCCTGTCGGTCTTCTGCTCGTACTCGGCGAACTGGGGCGAGCTCTCCTTCTGGGCACTGAACAGGCGCTCGCGCTCCTCTCCGCTCGCCTCGCTGGCGACGGCGTCGAGTTCGTCGCCGCCGACCTCGATCGTGACGTTCGGATGGGCCTTGAGGTTGTGGTACCAGTCCGGGTTGGTCGGCGCTCCCGCCTTGGAGGCGAACACGACGTAGCGCTCCCGGTCGCGGGCATAGGCGAGCGGGTTGATCCTTTGCGCCCCCGATCGTGCGCCGGTGTGATGCAGCAGCAGCATCGGCATCCCCGCGAGCATGCCGCCGACGCGGCCTTCGTTGGCGCGGAACTCCTCGATGACGCGGGCGTTGAAGTCTGTGGGTGACGTCGACATCGATCTCTCGCTCTCCTCCGTGCCGGTATGGGTGCCGCTTCCGCCCAGAGTCTATGAGACGTGCAGCGCCGCTCAGGTCGTCTTGATCAGCCCACCGTCGATCAGGTAGTTCGCGCCGGTGATGTTCCCCGCCCGGGCCGACGCGAGGAACGCGATCAGCTCCGCAACCTCCGTCGGGGTTGTGAAGCGCCCCGTGGCGAAGCCGCCGATGCCGGCGACGATCTGCTGCCTGGCGGTGTCCGCGTCGGTGCCGGTGGCCTTCGCGACCGTCTCCGCGACCCCGTGCTCGCCGAGCCACAGGTCGGTTCCGACCGGACCCGGCGAGACCGCGTTGACTCTGATGCCCTTCGGCCCGAACTCCTGGGAGAGCGTCTTGGTGAGGTTGACCAGCGCCGCCTTGGCGGCGCCGTAGTCGATCGTCGCCGCGTCCGGCTGGAAGAATGCGTTGACGGAGGCGACGTTGACGATCGCGCCCCCGCCCTGTGCCACCATCGCGTGCAACGCCGCCCGGCTGGCGCGCACGGCGATCATGAAGTTCATCTGCAACGCCCATTCGAACTCCTCGTCGCTCGTCCCGAGGAAGCCGTCGAGGCGCATACGGACGGCCCCGACGTTGTTGACCAGGATGTCGACGCGCCCGTGCTCCTGCACGGCGCGCTCGACGAGCTCGGCGGGTGCGCCGGGCTGAGCGAGGTCGAGCTCCACCGCGGTGACGCCGTCGACTCCGGCGAGGCCGGCCACCGAGCGGGACCCCGCCACGACGATCGCGCTCTCGGCCACCAGGACGTCCGTGACCGCGCGCCCGATCCCCTTGCCGGCGCCGGTGACAACCGCGACCCTGCCGCCGAGCTCGAGGTCCATCGATCCGCTCAGCGGTCGCTCACGCCGTGGCGAGGTAGCGTTGGACGAACGCCAGGGCCGTGTCGGCGACGTCGCGCCAGCCGTTGTCGATCGTGAGCGCGTGGCCGCGGTCGGGGATCTCCGTGAACTCCGTGACTGCCGGGTTGCGACGCTGCTTCTTGTAGGACGCGTAGGCGATCGCGTGCGGCACCGTGTGGTCCTTCTCGCCCGAGATCACGAGCAGCGGGCCGCGATCGGGGTTGCCGGTGTCGACCTTCGCGTCGGTGGACGGGTTCAGGTTCGCGAACGCCGCCTCGAACAGGGGCGCGCCGGGTGCGGCGACGTTGTAGGTGTCGTAGAGCTGGCGCGCCTCGTCCTCGGCGAGCGCGTTCGCCCAGCCGTAGCGAAACTGCGCGAACGTGAGCGTCACGGCCCGCCTGCGGTTGGCGGGGTTGGCGAGCACCGGCATCGCCGAGCGCAGCGAGGAGATCGGCAGCGCCAGCACGCCCCGGAACGGCGCCGGGTCGATCGCCACCGACGCGGCCGAAAGACCGCGTCCCGCCACGACCTGGGTCAGCAGCCCGCCGAAGGAGTGACCCACCACGGCCGGCTTCGTGCTCAGCCCGGCGAGCACCGCGCCGACGTGGTCGGCGACCTGGCCGACCGTCTTGCCGGCGAACACGCCGGGGTTCGCACGCGCCTCCGCGACCGTCTCGGGGTCGTCCGGCCACGACGGCGTCAGCGTGGCGTAGCCGGCCTGGGCGAACACCGCCGCCCAGCGATCCCAGCTGCTCGGCAGCAGCCACAGGCCGTGGATGAAGACCACGGGCGGCCGTCCCGAGGCGTTCGCATCCTCGATCTGTGCGGTCTCCCGCGCGGTCATGCCGGCCATCCCCACCTCCTATCGCGCTCCGCGGTTCGCGGGCGGCAGCTGCCGATGCGGACCGTTCCGCGCCAGAGCATACGCCTGCCGTCGAGCCGGGAATATCCTGCGCCGATGATCGAGCTCGAGCACCGGGACGGCGAGCCGACGCTGCTGCGCCTGGCCCGCCCGCCCGTCAACGCCCTCGACCGCTCGCTCGTGGATGCGATCGCCGACGGCGTCGCGACCAGCGTCGCCCGGGGAGCCCCGGCGATCGTCCTCTGCGGCGCGGGCTCCTGCTTCAGCGCGGGGATCGACCTGAAGCTGGCGCGGGAGGCGACGGGCGAGGAGCAGATCGACGGGATCCTCGCGATCAACAGGATGGTCGAGACGCTGTACTCGGCGCCGATCCCGCTCGTCGCGGCGATCTCGGGACACGCGCTCGGCGGTGGCCTCGTGATCGCGCTCGCGTGCGACGTGCGCCTCGCCAGCCGGGGCGAGCACAAGCTCGCCCTCAACGAGGTCGTCGCCGGCGTTCCCTTCCCCGCCGGGCCACTTCGCGTGGTGAGCGCGGAGCTCGATCCGTCGGTGCTGCGCGACCTCTGCCTGACCGGCCGGGTGATCGGGCCCGTCGAGGCCCGGGAGCGGGGCATCCTCGACGAGCTGACCGAGCCCGAGGACCTGATCGTCCGAGCCACCGAGGTGGCCCGCGCGCTCGCCTCGCATCCGGCCTACGCGCTCGTCAAGGCCCAGCTGCGCGGGAGCGTCGCCGCGGAGCTGCGCCGGATCGTGCTCGAGCGCGACGATCCGATGCTCGCCCGCTGGAGCGTCAGCTAGCCGCGCGCGGGCGTCGCCTGCAGCCACTCGCGGGCAAGCAGGCTCGACACGTTCGGCCCGCGTGCCTGGGTGACCGTGACGAGGGTGCTCGTGCGGGGTTGCGAGAGCCAGGGAAGGCCGCCCAGCGCAGGCACATGCACGGCGAGCAGGTAGGCGCTCACGAGCAGCGTCGCGATCGCCAGGCGGCGGCTGCGTCCGAGCGCGGCGAACGGCAACAGCCACACGACGTACCAGGGCGCAAGCGACGCGATCGAGGCGAGCAGCGCAAGCAGCGCCCAGCCCGCCGCGGTGATCGCGTCGGCGCCACGCAGCGCGCGCACGAACGCCGTCAGCGCGAGCATCAGCGCCGCTGCCACGCAGGCGACCCGGACAGCCGTGTCGATCGAGGAGCCGAGCACGCTCGCCAGACGGTCGGGTCCGCTGAACGTCGTGTCGAACAGCGGGTCGGTGCTGATCCGGTGCAGCTGGTCGAACATGCTCGGTCCGAACAGCAGCAGGGCGGGGACGCCGATCGCCACCGCCGCCAGCGCAGCGCCCCACGCCGCCCGGCCGCGTCTGTGGGAGCCGACGACGATGAACGGCAGCGCCAGCCCAACCGTCAGCTTGACCGCGGCCGCCGCGAGCACCGCGGCGCCGGCCGCGCCGTCCCGGCCGCGGGTCATCAGCGCGATCGCCAGGACGAGCAGCAGCGCGGCCAGGAGGTCGTTGTGGGCGCCGCTCACGGCGTAGAGGAGCAGCAGCGGGTTGAGTCCCACGAAGATCGCCGCCCTCGCCGGGTTCGTCCCCCGCCGCCTGGCGACATCGGCGACGAGCGCCGCGATCGCGATGCTCGCGGCGCCCGCAGCCAGCTTCAGCAGCCACAGCGCGCCGGACGTCGAGAGGAGCCCGAGCGGCGCGCTCGCGAGCGTGAACAGGGGCCCGTAGGGGCTCGCCTGGTGCTTCCAGTAGACGAACCGCAGCAGCTGACCGCCGAGCGAGATCGGCTCGGAGATGTACGGGTTGTGGCCGTGGAGGGCGAGCTCACGCGCGTATGCGATGTAGCCGAACACATCCGTCGAGACGATCGTCGGACCGAGGGTGAATGCAAGGTTCGCCAGCACGACCGCGCCCAGCGCCCAGCGCAGCCGGATCGATGCCGCGCACGACAGTGCCAGCAGGTAGCCGCCGCCCAGCACGAGCATGCCGGCGCTGAGGCTGCCCGGTCCGAGTGCGACGGCGCTGCTGAGGCCGTGCAGCGGACCGTCGATCCAGAGCGGAGCCGTGCCTGACGGCAGCTCCAACAGGTAGCCGCCTTCCGAGGCACCGACCGCGAGCCAGAGCGCCGCCGCCACGCTCGCCGCGAGTCCGGCGAGGCCCAGAACCCTGACGGCGCCGGCAAGCGGGGGGCTCCGTGCGGTCGTCACACCACGACTGGACAGCGCAACGCCGGCCATCGCCCGCAGACTACGGCCAAAAAGATTACGCCGAACGAAACTAGCCTCGGCCCCGGCCAAGGCGCGTGGACGATCGCGTAGCTTGGCGGCATGGGGCGTCTGAGCGCCGCGATCCGTGCCGCCGCAGTCGTGCCGCCCGCCGCCACAGCGCCCGCCTCGACGGCGCCCGGCGCCACGGCGCACGCGCGGACAGCGCAGGCCGCAGCTGCCGAGGTTGCCGCGCGGCCATCGACACCCCGCCCGAGCTCGGGACGCGCGCCGGCACGGTGGCGGGCGCGGCCGCTGCCGCGCGCGCTCGAGGCTGCGATCGTCGCCGCCCTCGCGCTCGGGTGCGCTGCCTGGGCGCTGCAGCTGTGGCGGGCCGACCTGACCGTGCCGCTCCGCTACGCCCCGGTCGACGACACGAAGTTCTACCTGATGCTCGTCAAGGGCATCGTCGAGCACGGTTGGTACCTGGCCAACCCGCACCTCGGTGCCCCGTTCGGTCAGCAGCTCAGCGACTACCCCCAGGGCGCCGACAACCTCAACCTCGCGATCGTGCGGGCGCTCGCGCTGTTCACCTCGGATGCCGCGCTGATCGTCAACCTGTTCTTCCTGCTCACGTTCGCGCTCGTGGCCTTCGTCGCCCACCTGGTGCTGCGGAGCCTCGGGCTCGGGCGCACGGCTGCCGGCGTGGCCGCCGTGCTCTACTCGCTGCTCGCCTACCACTTCTTCCGCGGCGAGTCCCACCTGCTGCTCTCGGCGTACTACGCCGTCCCGCTGGCGGCCTACCTGTTCCTCGCCGTGCTCGACGGTCGGCCGCTGTTCACGGTCCGGCCCGCCGGCGGACCGCGCCCGCTGGCGTGGGCCTCGGGACGCTCGCTCGCGACGATCGCGATCTGCGTCGTGATCGGATCGGAGAACCTCTATTACGCGACGTTCGCCGCGGTGATGCTGGCGGCGGCGGCGTCGATCGCGCTCGCACAGCGGCGAGCCCGCGCGGCGATCACGGGGCTCGCGATCGTGGCCCTGATCGCGGCGAGCGTGGGCGCGAACCTCGCCCCGAGCCTCCTCTACCGGGCCGAGCACGGCACCAACATCGCCCTCGAACGCTCAGCGGCCTTCACCGAACACTCCGACGAGGCGTTCTCGCTGCGCCTGTCGAACCTGGTCCTCCCCGCTCCCGGCAGCCGCGTCGCCCCCCTTCGCGAAGTCGCCGCGACGTACGACCATGCGATCGCGCCCGGCTACTGCGAGGCCTGCTACGCCAGCCTCGGCACGGTCGGGACGATCGGGTTCCTGTGGCTGCTCGCGTGCGTGGTCGCGGCGCTGTTGGCCGGCGTCGGCGTGGGGCTCACACGCAACCGGCTCATCCGGCATGCGAGCCTCGGCGTGATCGTGGCGCTGACGGTGGCGAGTGTGGGCGGCATCGCCAGCCTGATCGAAGTCTTCGTCACCGCCGATATCCGGGCCTGGAATCGGATCTCGGTGTTCATCGCGTTCCTGTCCCTGCTCGCCGCGGGGCTGCTGCTCGAGGTGGTGCTGGCCCGCCTGCGCCGGCTGCCGTCGGGGGGCGCGCTGGCGGCTGGGGCGGCGTTCGGGGTGCTGCTGTTCGGCGTCTACGACCAGACCAGCCCGTCGTTCGTGCCGGCGTACGCGTCCGAAGCACACACCTGGAGCAGCGACGCCCGCTTCGTCCGCGAGATCGAAGCACGCCTGCCGCCGGGTGCGGGCGTCTTCCAGCTCCCCTACGTTCCGTTCCCCGAGGGCTATCCGGAAACGCCCGTCGGCGACACGATCGCGACCTACTCGACCAAGTACGAGCCGCTCCGGGGCTACCTGCACTCCGTCACGCTCAGATGGAGCTACGGCGCGATGAAGGGACGAGCGAGCGACTGGTCGGCGCAACTCGCGGGCCAGCCGCTCTCCTACGTCCTCGCCGCCGCCACCGCGGCCGGGTTCGACGGGCTCTGGGTCGACCCCGCGGGCTTCGAGCCCGCCAAGGCGGCAGCGATCCGCACGACGCTCGCGGCGCTGCTCTCGCAGGCGCCCCTCGTGAGCCCGCTCGGAGACCTGTGGTTCTTCGACCTGCGCCCGTACCGGGCGCTGCTGCGCCGCACGGAGCCTCCCGCGCTGGTGCAGCTGCTGCGCGAGCGCACGCTGCGGCCGTTGCGGACGACCTGCTCGGCGGCGGGAGTCGCGCTGGAAAACCCGACCGGGGGTGCGCGGGCGGTGACGCTCACCCTGCACGTAGCGCGAACGGGCCATACCTACGACGCGACCCATTCCGGCGCGCCCGACGGCCAGGCCGAGGACTACCCCGGCAGCACCGCGATCACGATCTCACGGCGGCTGCTGCTCGCGCCCGGCACGACCCGGATCGCCCGCATCGCCGGCGCGGGCTCCGCTCCCCAGCTCCTCTACGCCACGCTCACCGAGGACTCGCTGCTGCGCTTCGCCCGGCTCGGCAGTGCCCGCGCGCAGACGCTCGTGCCGGGACTGAGCGGACCGCCCTGCGCGGGGTCCTAGCAACCGTGTCGACGCTCAGCGCCCCTCCGCGCTCCCTCGCTCGCCCGAGCGCCGGCACGCGCGGGCGATCCTCCGCCGAGCCGGGCTCCCGCACGCGGGGAGTCGCGGCGATCGCCTCGCTGTCGCTGCTCGGCCTCACGCTCACGAGCCTGCTGATCGTCGTGATCGCAGCGCAGCGTCCGAGCTTCCTGACCCCGGTCTCGGTGTTCGACCGCGGCTACTTCCCAGGCTGGATGGCGGGACCGTTCCGCGGTCTGTGGCCGGGCCTCACGGACGACGCCGTACGCCTGCAGTGGCTGATCAGCGCGCTGATGGCGGGCATGTTCGTGCTGTACGTGTTCGCGTTCCGGCACGCCCGCCAGCTGCGGGCGCGTTGGACGATCGCGGCGGTCGTGGCGGTCCACGCGATCTTCCTGCTCGCACCGCCGCTCTCCTACACCGACGTCTTCAACTACGTCAACTACGGGCGCATGGGCGTCGTGCACCACCTCGACCCCTACGCCACGCTCCCGCTGCTCGAGTCGCGCAGCGATCCCAGCTACGCGCTCAGCAACTGGCACCACCTGCTGAGCCCCTACGGCCCGCTGTTCACGCTGCTCACCTACGCGCTCGTGCCGCTCGGCGTCGTCGCCTCGTTCTGGACGCTGAAGCTGATCCTGGCGCTCGCCAGCCTCGCCACTCTATGGCTGGTGTGGCGCTGCGCGAAGCTGCTCGGACGCGACCCGGCCGGCGCCGTCGCGTTCGCAGGCCTGAACCCGGTCGTCCTCGTGTGGGGTCTCGGCGCGGACCACAACGACGGCCTGATGGTGGCGCCGCTGGTGCTCGCCACCTACCTGCTCCTGCGCGCGCCGCCCGCCCCGGCGCGCGCCGGGGTCACGCTCGCCGCCGCCGTCTTCGTGAAGGCGTCGGCGGCGGTCCTGCTGCCCGTCCTCCTGCTCGTCGGCGATCGCCGCCGCGTGCTGCTCGGCGCAGCGGGGGCGGCGGCGCTGCTGGCGGCGGCGAGCGTGCTCGCGTTCGGAGCGCACGCGCCGGGGATCTCGGCGCAGAGCCAGTTCGTGACCGCGATCTCGCCGCCCAACCTGCTCGGGCTCGCGCTCGGCGAGGGCGGCGAGACCGGCACGCTGCGGGCGTGCGTGGAGGCGGCCCTGCTCGCGACCCTGTGCGGCTGCTCGCTGTGGGTGCTGCGCCGGCCGGCCGACTGGCTCGCCGCGGCCAGCGTCGCGGTGATCGCGCTGATCGTCTCGCTGAGCTGGTCCGGGCCGTGGTACCTGTCGTGGCTGGCGCCGTTCGCGGCCCTGTGCGGCCGCAGAGGCCTGCGCATCGCCGCCGTCGCGCTCGGCGTCTACTTCCTCGTGGCGTTCATGCCGGCGGCGCCGATGCTGGCCGAACGGATCCACTTCCGCCCTCAGGCCACGCCGCTCGGCGCCCGCCACCAGCGCGAAAGTGAAGCGGCGGTCCGCTAGCCGCGGACGTACCATGCACGCGATGCTGACCGGCATCATCACGGGCTCGGGCACGCACGCGCTGGCCGGCCTCGAGGACGGCGAGGGGCGAACGGTCCACACGCGCTTCGGCCCCGCCGAGGTGACGCTCGGACGCTGGCACGGCGAGGACATCGTCCACATCTCGCGCCACGGGGACGGCCACGCGCGCCTTTCGAGCCACGTCAACCACCGGGCCAACGTGCTCGCGCTGTGCGAGCTCGGCGTCGGCGGCGTGATCGGCGTGACGATCTGCGGAGCCGTCGACCCGCGGATCGAGCTCGGCACCCTGGTTGTCTTCGACGACCTGCACTTCCTCGTGAACCGGCTCGCGGACGGCTCGATCTGCTCGCTGCACGACCGCCCGGGAGCGGCCGGCCGCGGGCACTGGGTGTTCGATCGACCGTTCTCCGAGCCGCTGCGGCGCGCGCTGCTGAGCGGGGCCGCCGCGGCGGGGACGCCGGCACGGGACGGCGGCTGTTACGGCCACGTCGATGGGCCGCGGTTCAACACGCGCACCGAGATCCGCATGCTCGCGGGCTGCGGGGTCACCGCGGTCAGCCAGACCGCCGGTCCCGAGGCCGTCCTGTGCGGGGAGGCCGAGCTGCCCTACGCCCTGATCGGCTACGCGACCGACTACGCCAACGGGGTCAGCGCCGAGCCGACCACCGTGCAGGAGCTGACCCGCCTGATGGGCAGGAGCACCGCGGCGTTCTGCGCCGCACTCGAACACGCCCTCCCCCACCTGCCCGCGCAGCCGCCGGCACCGACCGGGACCCACATCCGGTGGACCTGACCGAGCCCTCCGCGCGCCCCTGCGACGTGATCCTGCCGGTGCTCGACGAGGCCGGCGCGATCCCGCGGGTGCTCGCGGCGATGCCTGCCGGCTACCGCCCGATCGTCGTCGACAACGGCTCGCGCGACGGCTCCGGCGAGCTCGCCGCGAGCCTCGGTGCGACGGTGGTGCAGGAGCCACGGCGCGGCTTCGGCGCGGCGTGCCATGCGGGGCTGCTGGCCGCGAGCGCGGAGATCGTGTGCGTGATGGACTGCGACGGCTCCTTCGACCCCGCCGAGCTGCCACGGCTGGTGGCTCCGCTCGAACGGGGCGAAGCCGACCTCGCGCTCGGTCGGCGGGCGCCGCTGCCGGGTTCCTGGCCGATCCACGCGCGACTCGCCAACGCCGTTCTGATTCGCCTCCTGCGGGCCCGGACGGGCATCGTGCTGCGAGATCTGGGCCCGATGCGGGCGGCCTCCCGGGAGGGCCTGCTGGAGCTGGGGATCGCCGACCGGGCCTTCGGCTACCCGCTCGAGATGGTCCTGCGGGCCGTCGGGCGGGGCTGGCGTGTGCTCGAGCTGCCCGTGACCTACATGCCGCGGACGGGCGCCTCGAAGGTGACGGGGACCGTCCGGGGCACCGCCCGGGCCGCACGCGACATGAGCCGCCTGCTCGCCTCCGTCCCGAGCTAGCCCCCGTGGCCCCGCCGGGCCGCGCTCCGCGCGTGCGCAGAGCGCCCGCGCAGGGCGAAGGCCAGCCCCGACAGCGCGAACAGGACCGCGACGATCACGAGGTAGCGGCCGAGGTAGACCTCCTGGTGCTGGCCGCTGGCGAGATGGTAGGTGGCGTCTCCCTGCTCGAAGATCTCGGGGCCGAAGACGAGCAGGAGCAGGCCGCTGAGCAGCAGCGGCACGCGTACGTAGACCCACCGGGGCGAGCGGGCCGGAGCCGCCCGGGCGGGGTCGGCGCTCGGCGCGGAGCGCCCCGCGCCGACGCGGTCGAGCGCGGAGTAGAGCGGGAGCAGGATCAGGTCGTGGGCGATGATCGCGCCCGCGAACCAGATCAGGATGTATTTGAGGCTGACGGCGGGTTCGTCGAACCAGCCCCTCACGCCGAGCCCCACGACCGCGAACGTCGCCAGCGCCGCGAGCAGGTGCAGCGGGCCCGCCCCGTAGCGGCGGCGAAACGCATCGAGCCCGCGACGCACGACCCTATGCCTCTGCGAAGGCGAGCTTCGACACCCACTTGGTGCAGTGCACCCCGGGCAGCCCCGGCCCGATCAGCCGCGCGGGGTAGCCGTGGTCGAGCGACAGCTCCACCCCGTTGACCCGCAACGCCAGCAGGGTGCGCTCGTCGGCGAGCTCGTTCGCCGCGAGCGTCGCGGCGCTGAACACGCCGTCGAGCTCGAGCGAGGTCACGGTCGCCGTGCGGGCGTCGCGAACGCCCAGCAGCCCGGCCAGGTCGCGGATGCGCACGCCGGTCCAGCGCTGCGTGGTCGACCATCCCTCCACGCACGCGATCGGCAGGTCATAGGTGTATTGGGGCATCGCCAGCAGCTGCCCGCGGGAGACGCTCGCGCGCCGCCCCGGCGAGCTCAGCTGGAGCCTCCAGGTTGCGCCCACGTCCCGCGGAGAGATCTCGGCGGCCAGCGCGGTGCGGTTGACGCTGAAGCCGTTGGGGCCGGCGCCGAAGCGGTCGCGGGGGCCGAGCACGGAGAGCGCCCGCAGGGGGCCGCCGAGCGAGTCGCCGAGACCCTGGACGAACAGGAACAGCGAGCCGACGCCGACGGTCCCCAGCAGCGCCCGCCGCGACATGCTCGCCGGCGCGGGCGCGACCGGGATCAGGTCGCTGGGAGGCTCGCCCCGGGGCTCCGCCCGCGTGTGGGCGAGGTCGTCCATCAGCGGGCGCAGGCCCCGCCGGGCCGCGAGCGCCGAGCGCATCGTTGCGAACTTGATCGACACGTGGAACGCGAACGCGGCCGTGAACACCCATGCCCCGTAGTAGTGGGCATTGGTGAAGAAGAACTTGAACAGATACGCGTACTGGATGTCGAGGATCCCGGTCGCGAACTCGAACAGGGCGCCACCGACGAGGAACGCGAGCGACACCCGCTCGAGGGCGTGGGCGGGGCTGCGCACGGGCGGCCACTCGAACAGCCTCGGTATCACCGACCACAGCTTCGCCAGCAGGATCGGGAAGGCCGCCAGCCCGAGCGTCACGTGCACGCCCTGGGTGAACGCGTACAGCCACGACGGGTGCGTCGGCCAGCGGAACAGGTAGAAGTCGAGCGGCCCGAGCTGGCGCCCGACGGAGTTGCCGCCGAGGCTCGGGTCGTAGGCGTCGTTGGAGAGGAAGCCGGTGATCGCGACCACGGGGATCGCCACGAGCAGCGCGAATCCCAGCGCCGACGTGAGCCAAGGACCCCGCAGCGGGCTGCGCCAGAAGCCGCCCCTGAACGGACCGGGTGGCGGCCGATCGGGATCTGGAAGCGGCGGGCGCATGCTGCGGCCACGATCCCACACGCACGATCGCGAGCCCCGCCTACGGCGGGGCCTTTAAGACTTTGTTCACCGCGTCGATCGCGGTCGCCGTCCGTTCGAGCTCTGGCTAGCTCGCGCAGGGGAGGCTGAAGCGCACGCTGGTGCCGATGCGGGCGTTCTCGATCCAGATTCGCCCGCCGTGAGCCTCGACGATCGCCCGCGAGATCGCGAGGCCCAGCCCGGCGCTCGTGTCGCTGCGGGCGGCGCGGCTCGAGCCCTGCACGAACGCTTCGAAGACCCGTTCCCGCTCTGCGGCGGGGATCCCCTCGCCGGTGTCGGCCACCTCGACTTCCACCGCGTCGGAGGCCGAGACGGCGCGCACGGTGACGCTCCCGTCGGCGGGCGTGTGCCGGATCGCGTTCTGGATCAGGTTGAAGAGGACGCGCTGGATCTGCTCGGGGTTGGCGCGCGCCGCTTCGACGTCGGCGGTGAGCTCGGCGCGCATGGACACGGACCCTGCCTCGGCCTGGGCGCGCATCGCGTCGACCGTCTCCAGCACGAGATCCCTCAGGGGGACCCGCTCCATCGTCCAGCGGATGTCGCCCGCCTCCAATCGCGAAAGCTCGAACAGGTCGTCGATCAGCGCGCCAAGCGCGCGGACGTGGACGCCGATCCGCGTGACGTATTCCCGCCGCTTGGCGCCATCGACGAGTTCGTCGTCGAGTGCCTCGCTGAGCAGGCGCAGCGAGGTGACCGGCGTGCGCACGTCGTGGGAGATCGCGGCCAGAAGCTCCCTCCTGGCCTTCTCCAGCCGCGCGCGCGAGTGCTCCTCACTCTGCAACCGCGCCGCCAGCGCCTCGATGTCGCGCGCCACAAGGGCGAGCTCGTCGTGGCCCTGGGTGGCGATGTGGACCCCGTTCGTGCCGTCGCCGATCGCCTCGAGGCCGCTGCGCAGCTCGTCGATGTCACCGAGCACGCGCCGGGAGATCGCCCGCGCGCTCCACACGCCGAGCACCCCGGCATAGGCGGCCAGCACCGCCGTGAAGACGCCGTCCTTCGTGGTGCTGGTCATCAACACGACGAACAGCGCGCTCGCGAGCAGCAGCGAGCCGACGACGACGGCGCCGCCGAGCGAGAGCTGCCGTCGGATGCCGCCCAGGCTGGCCCGCGAGCGCAGAAAGCCCTCGACCCCGAGCACGCTCAGCACGCCGGCGGGCAGCAGCACCGCGAGGCACGTCCAGCCGGCGTGGAAGCCGTAGGCGGCCAGGCACACCCCGGCGGCCGCGAGCGACACCCCGGTCACGGCGAGGATGCCCACGCGCGTGTCGTCCGCCGGCGAGCTCCTCATGGCATGAAGCGGTAGCCGACGCCCCAGACCGTCTCCAGGAACCGCGGGCGCCCCGGGTCGCGCTCGACCTTCGCCCGCAGCCTGCGGACGTGCACGGTCACGGTCGAGGTGTCCGTGCAGAACGAGTACTGCCACACCTGGTCGATCAGCTCCTGGCGCGTGAACGCGTGGCCGGGGTGACGGGCGAAGAACAGCAGCAGCTCGAACTCCCTCTGCGTCAGCGACACCTCTGCCGAGTCGACCAGCACGCGGCGCCCGGCCGGGTCCACCGAGAGGCCATCGAACTCGAGCACGGGACCGCTGTCGGGAGCGGTGTCCACCCGCCGCAGGACCGCATCCACGCGCGCCACGAGCTCGGCCGGCGAGAAGGGCTTGACGATGTAATCGTCCGCCCCCAGCCTCAGCCCGACGACCCGGTCGGTTTCCTCGCCCTTCGCGGTGAGCAGGATGATCGCGATCCGGTCGCGATCGAGATCGCGCAGGCGCCGCATCACTTCGAGCCCGTTCAGCCCCGGCAGCATCAGGTCGAGCACGACCAGGTCCGGACGGGTGTCGTTCGCCATGTCGAGCGCCCCGAGCCCGTCGGCCGCGGTCCTCACCTCATACCCCGCCCGCTGCAGATACCGCGCGACGACCTCGGCGATCGTCGGCTCGTCGTCGACGACGAGCACCGAGCCGCGGACATGGCGCTGGCGCTTGAGGGACCCTGACTCCACCTCCCGATTGTCCCACCACAGCGCCCGGGCCCCACGCCGCGCCCGGCGCTAGTTCTCGATTCCGTAATGTGATTCGCGCCGCCGTGCGCCTAGCTTGCCTGCTGTGCCGCCAGGCGATCGCAAATCCGGGCCTGCCCTGCTCGTGCTCGCCAAGGCGCCGGTCGCGGGCGCGGTCAAGACACGGCTGTGCCCGCCGCTGCGCCCCGAGCAGGCCGCCGTCGTGGCCGAGGCGGCCCTGGGCGACACGCTCGCCGCCGTCGCCGCGACGCCCGCCGCCCGCCGCGTCCTGATCCTCGACGGCGAGCCGGGGGCCTGGGTCGCGTCGGGGATCGAGGTCCTGCCGCAGCGCTCCGGCGGGCTCGCCGCGCGGCTCGCGGGCGCGTTCGCAGACGTCGGCGGCCCCGCCCTGCTGATCGGCATGGACACGCCGCAGGTGACCCCGCGCCTGCTGCTCGCCGGCCTCGAGCTGCTGGCGGGCAGCGAGGCGGTCCTCGGACCAACGCCCGACGGCGGCTACTGGGCGATCGGCCTGCGCCACCCCGATCAGCGCGTCTTCGCCGGTGTCCCGATGAGCACGAGCCGCACGCGAGCCTGCCAGCACCAGCGCCTTCGCGAGCTCGGACTGGGCACCGCCCCCCTGCCCCCCCTGCGCGACGTCGACCGCTTCGAGGACGCCCTCGCGGTCGCCCGCTCGGCACCCGCGACGCGCATGGCCCGCGCGCTCACACTGCTCGCGGGCGCCCCCGCCGTCGGGACGGTCGCGGCGTGAGCGCCGAAGCGAGCACGGAGCTCGCGGCGATCGACCTGTACGGCGCGGAGCTGCTGCGTGCGGCGACCGAGCCCACCGGCGAGGAGATCCTGCACATGGTCGACGAGCACGGCGAGCGGACGGCGCTGGCGCTCGCGCGCTACGTCGGACGCGCCGCGGCGGAGGAGGACGCCGTGCTCGAACGGACCGTCGCGCCCGTCCTCGACATCGGCTGCGGCCCGGGGCGCCACGTCGTCGCCCTCGGCAGGCGTGGCATCGCCGCGGTCGGCCTCGACATCTCCCCACCCGCCGTGTGGCTCGCACGACGAAGGGGCGCGGCGGTGATCGAGGGGTCGATCTTCAGCCGTGTCCCACACGCGGGCCACTGGGGCAGCGCGCTGCTGCTCGACGGCAACATCGGCATCGGCGGCGAGCCGGCCCAGCTGCTCGCCCGGGTCTCCACGCTGCTGCGCCCCGAGGGTGTGATCCTCGTCGAGGTCGAGCCCCCGGGGGCGGCACTGCGCAGTGCAAACGTGCACCTGCTGTCGGCACACGCGCGCAGCCGTCGCTTCCGCTGGGCGCGCCTCGGCATCGACGACCTCGACGCGGTCGCGGCCGACGCCAGCCTGACGGTCAGCGAACGCTGGCCCGCCGGCGGGCGCTGGTTCGCGGCGCTCGCGCGCCCGGCGGGCGACGCCGACGACGCGGACGACGCGGGTTCTCAGGCGCGGGGTGCCCGCTTGTAGAGACGCACATTGCGGTCCAGAGGGCCGCCCGCGAAGCCCTGCGGGCGGCCCCCCTGCGCGTCGAGGTAGGAGAGCTGGCGGGAGATGTCGCCAAGCCCCCCGTCGGGGACGTGGTCCAGCATCCACGCCTCGAGCGCCACGCCGCCGCCCGCTGTCTCGCGCACGCGCATCGCGCGCAGCTCCTGGGGGAAGTCGATCAGCGAGCCGCTCGCCACCAGCCAGTAGCCGCCGGCCGGGCTGGCGCGAGGGACGACCCTGTTGCGGTGCGTGTGGCCCCAGATCGCCGCCAGCACCCGCGGGTGGCGATCGAGCAGCGCGAGCAGCGTCTCCCCACCCGCGCTGCTCGTCAACGGCTGGTGGCTCGCGACGATCACCCAGCGCTCGCCGGTGCGGGCGAGCTCGCCGGCGAGCCAGCGCCGCTGTCCCGGTTGCACCACCCCGCCCGAACCGCCTTCCCGGCGGACGAGGTCGAGCACGATCACCCGCACCCGCTCGCCGATGTCGAAGGCGTAGTCGAGCAGGGGCCCCGCTCCGCCGGTGGCGCTCACGCCCCGCAGACGGGCGAGGACCTCGGACACGGCGAGCTCGCGGCGGGCGGGGTCGGCGGGGACCGTGACGCCGGGCGCCGCCCGGGTGAGGGCGAGCAGCTCGCCGATCGCGCCGGGCGCACCGAGGGCGTCGGGGGAGGAGCCGGCGCCCGGCGTGAGCGCTGCCCCCGCGGCGAACCCCGCGGTCGATCGCAGGTTCGCCGGCAGGTCCCAGATCGCGCGCGTGCCGAGCGCGAACGCCCGCGTCTGCTGGTCCGGCGGCAACACGCCCTGGACGAGGGTGTCGTGGTCGCCGAGCACGGGGTACCACGGAACGACGGCGAGGCCGGGGGCGCGGAAGCGCCTCGTCGCGGCCGTGAGCATGCCCGGGTGGCGAGGCGCGTCGATGTCCGGCCGGTAGTAGAGCGGATCGGGGTCCGCCGCCGACTGCACGCCGAGGTAGCCCGGACCGCCGCTGCCCGGATCCACGATGCCCCCCGCGAGCAGCGCGAGCGCCTGCTCGAGCTCGTTCCCCTGAGCGTTGTCGATCAGGTCGCCGCCCTCGATCACGGCGTCGGGCCGGAGCTGCTCGATTGCTGCGAGGGCGCCTGCCAGGACGTGAGCGGTGAGCGCCTCCTGGGGCCGGAAGGTGGAGTTGAACGGCGGCCCGAGGCGGCGCAGGAACGGCACCCGCGCGGGCGACTGCGAGTCCATCACGTGGGCGTCGGTGAGGTGGGCGATCGTGCCGAGCACGCTTCCGAGCGCCGCGGCCGGGGCGAGGTCGTGGCGGTCCCTCAGCGGCGCGCCCGGCCCGACCGTGAGGACACCGTCGCCGCCGGGGTCGGCGTAGGTGGAGCTCAGGGTGGAGCCGCTGGGCGAGGGCGATCGCGGCACCGCCGCCCCGCAGCCGGCCAGCCAGACGCCGGCGCCCGCGAGGGAGATCCGCGCGAGCGCCTGGCGGCGGGTCAGATCCCGCTCATCCACCGAGCGCCGCCACGATCGGCTCGCGGGTGGCCTGCCGCGCGACCCACAGCACCGCGGCGAGGGCGAGCAGGGCGAGGCCGGCCAGCACGAGCGCAACCTGCCCGGCGCCCGCGGACAGTTCCAGCGACGCATAGCCGACAGCGAGCCGTGCCATCGCCGGGGCCAGCAGCAGGCGCTCGAGCAGCACCCCGATCAGGGCGGCCGGCACCACCGCCGCGGCGGCTGCGCCGGCGAGCAGGACGCGCACCGCACCGGCGCCTGCCCCGCAGGCGCGGAGCACCCCGATCACCGATCGGCGTTCCCGCGCCGTGATGAACAGGGCCTGGATCAGCGCATAGGTGCAGACGAGCCCGTCCACGATCGCCACCGCCCGCAGGATCGCGCTGAGGGCGGCGATCAGGCTCCGGCCGTGGGCCGTGGCGCCGCCCGTGGGGCTCGAGCGGGCGCCGAGCGCGGTGAGCTCGCCGCCGACGGCGGCTGGATTGGCGGCCGGGCTCAGCCGCACCGCCAGCTGCTCCGGCGCCGACGGTTCGCCCGCGAGCAGGGCCGCGGCGGGGACGTAGACGACGCGCCCGTCGTGCTGGAGCGAGTCGACGACGCCGACGACCCGGAAGCGCACTTCGCGTCCCGATGCGAGCTCGACGGGCAGCGGCGACCCCGGGCTCAGGCCGAGCACTTCCGCGAGGCCCCGTCCAACCTCCGCTTCACCGCCACCGCGCAGCCGCCGGCCGCTGACGAGCGGCGGCGCCTCGAAGACGGTGTGGTCGCCCGGGTAGGCGACGAGGTCGATCGTCTCCCCAAGCGAGAAGGCGTCCACGGCCGGGACTTCGTAGCGGGGCGCGACGGCGGCGACACCCGCCAGCCGGCGTACCTGCGGGACGGCCGACGCCGGCAGCGAAGCCGTCAGCTGGTAGCGCTTGCCGAGCGAGCTCGGATCGGTCTCGAGCGTGGTCAGCTCGGACGCGAGCGCGAGCATCAACAGGATGAACCCGACCGAGATGCCGAGCACCGCGAGCGTCGCCACGAGACGTACCCGGCGCGCGCTGACTAGGCGGGCGCCGAGCGTCCCGAGGCCGCCCGGCAGCTGGCCGCCGAAGCGTGCGCGCGGGCGCCGTGGGCGGCCCCCGCGTCCGCCCAGCTCGGCTCCCCGCATGAGCGCGATCGGCGGACGGCTGCTCGCACGCCACACCGGCCAGCAGGACGCGAGCACCGGGATCAGCGCGGTCAGCGCCCAGCACGCGGCGAGCGGGGCGAGGAGCCCGGCGCCAGGGGGCAGCTCGTTGATCGTCGCCAGCAGGTTCTCGCTCGGACCGCGCGTGATCAGGAAGCCGACGAGCACGCCGAGCGCGCCGGCCGGGACGGCCACGATCACCGCCTCGAGCGCCTGGGCACGGACGACGTGGCCCCTGCCCGCGCCGAGCGCCCGCCGCACTCCGATCGCGGCGAGACGTCTCTGGACCTCCGCCCGCGCGGAGGCGCCGAGCATCACCGTCGCCGTCAGCAGCGCGATCGCCGACAGCGCCGCGAGCAGGGCGATCACGATCCCGGCCGCCTGGTCGAGGAGGACCTTGACGCCTTCGCGGGTGACGAAGCGCAGCCCGCGGATCCCGTAGCTGAGCGTCCGCGCCTGCACGAGCACCTCGTCGAGTTGGCTGCGGTCGCGCAGCCACAGCTCCGCCACGTTCACTTCGGGGTCGGGCTCGGGGCCGTAGCGGGCGTCGATCGCCGGACGCGAGAGGTAGATCCGCGGCGCGGCCAGCGGATAGGCGACGTTGTCCGGCGACTGCGCGATCCCGCTGACCGGGACCGCGCCGAGCCCGCCGATCGTGAGGGGGGAGCCGACCCGCAGCCCCCACGTCCGCGCGACGCCCTGCTCGACCACGACGCCGAGGCGACTCGCGGAAAGGTCGTGCCCTGCGAGCACGGCATATCCGCGTCGACCCGTGCTCAGGACCTCCGCGACGGCCTGCCCCGTGCTGTGGCCCGCCCCCGCGATCTGGACGTTGGTCAGCTCGAGGCGATAGGAGGCGGCCGCGAGATCCGGCAGCGCCCGGATCCTCCGCTCCACCGTCGCCAGCGACTGCGGGTCGAAGCGGACGATCACGTCCGGCAGGTCCGCCGCGTGCGCACTGCGCTGGAAGCCGGTGTCGAGGCCGTAGGCGACGACCGCCGCCGTCGCGAGCATCGCCGCGCTGAGGGCGATCCCGGCGGCGCTCAGCGCAGTCCGCCAGCGCCGCGCCCGCAGGCCGGCGAGCGCGTCGTGCCACAGCCCGCTCACGCGAGGCGTCCGTCTGCCATCTCGAGGATGCGGTCGGCCGCTTCGGCGACATCGCGCTCGTGTGTCACCATCACGACCGCCCGCCCCTGGACGGTGAGCTGGCGCAGCAGCACGAGCAGATCGCCCGCCGTGGAGCTGTCGAGGTTGCCGGTGGGCTCGTCGGCGAGGACCAGCACGGGCTCGTTGACGAGCGCACGGGCGACGGCGAAGCGCTGCTGCTCCCCTCCCGAGAGCTCGTGGGGCAGCTGGTCGGCGACCGGCGTCACGCCGAGCTCATCGATCAGCCGCCACGCGCGCCCGGACCCTCCGCGAGGAGCGCCGGGCAGTCGCGTGGGGACGAGCACGTTCTCGGCTCCCGTCAGCTCGTCGATCAGCTGAAAGGACTGGAAGACGAAGCCGATCCGGCGCAGGCGGATCCTGGCGAGCGCGCGCTGGGAGCTGCCGACGAGGGCCTCGCCGGCCAGCTCGATCGTGCCGCCGTCCGGTCGGTCGAGGCCGCCGAGCAGGTGCAGCAGCGTCGACTTGCCCGAACCCGAGCGTCCCAGGACGGCGACCAGCTCGCCGGGCTCGACGTCGAGGTCGACGCCGTCGAGGACGGTGCGGGCGGCGCGACCCGAACCCACGCGCTTGACCAGTCCGCGGGCCCGGAGCAGCGACACAGCTTTCACGGTAACGGGCGGCCCGTGGCGATTCGCCGGGTCAGATTACGATTCGCGAAACAACCGGGCGCCGCTGCCGCTGTGGCGGCCGGAGCGCGGTATGAAAGCGCCGTGCGTCCGAGGAGATCGAGTGGAGCGCCGGCGGGCGGGCGACCCGCGGGCCGCGCATGATCCTCGTCACCGGCGGCGCGGGCTTCGTCGGCTCGCACGCGGTCGACGCGCTGCTGGCCGAGGGCCACGAGGTGCGCGTGCTCGACTCGCTGCTCGCTCACGCCGCGGCGCCCGCTTACCTGGCGCGGGAGGCCGACTTCCTGCAGGGCGACATCCGCGACCCGGACGTCGTGCGCCGGGCGCTGCGGGGCGTGCGGGCCGTCTGCCACCAGGCCGGCATGGTCGGCCTCGGCAGCGACTTCCTCGACGTCGCCGACTACGCCGCCCACAACGACCTCGGCACAGCGGTCCTGCTGCGGGAGCTCGCGGCGCCCGGGGCCGGGGTGCGACGCCTCGTGCTCGCCTCGAGCATGGTCGTCTACGGCGAGGGGGCCTACGAGTGCGATCGGGACGGCGTCGTGCGCCCCCTCCCCCGCCGCCTCGAGGACCTGGAGGACGGCGTGTTCGAGCCTCGTTGTCCGCGCTGCGAGGGTACGGTGCGGGCGCGCGCGGTCGCCGAGGACGCACCCCTGGACCCCCGCAACGTGTACGCCGCCACCAAGGTCCACCAGGAGCACCTCGCCCGTTGCTTCGAGCGGGAGACGGGAACGCCCGTCGTCGCACTGCGCTACCACAACGTGTACGGGCCGCGGATGCCGCGGGACACCCCCTACGCGGGGGTCGCCTCCCTGTTCGCGAGCGCCCTCGCCGCCGGCCGGGCTCCGCGGGTGTTCGAGGACGGCGCCCAGCGCCGGGACTTCGTCCACGTCCGCGACGTCGCCCGCGCGAACGTGGGCGCGCTGCTGTCCGACGCCCCGATCTCGGGCGCTTTCAACATCGCCAGCGGCCAGCCCCGAAGCGTCGGGGAGCTCGCGGACACGCTCGCGGACGCGCTCGGCGGCGCGGCGCCACGCCCGATCCGCACGGGCGAGTACCGCCGGGGAGACGTCCGGCACGTGTTCGCCTCGCCCGCCCGCGCCTCCTCGGAGCTCGGCTTCCAGGCCCGCGAGAGCTTCGTGGCGGGCATCCGCGAGTTCGCCCTGGCGCCGCTGCGCGAGACGCTCCCGCCCGCGCCGACGGCCGGCTGAGCGGCTCATCGGCGTCGGAGCGGCCGCCTCGATGATCCGGGCGGGGGGCGCCGACGTAAAGCACCCTCAGATGGAGTTTCCGAGATCAAGGAGAATCGCATGAGCGCCACTACAGAGCGCGGCATCAGCCGCGGGCAGTTCTTTCGCAACGCAGGCAAGGGCGGGATCGTGTTGGCGACGAGCGGAGGGGTTCTTGCCAGCGTGGCGAGCTCCGCGTTCGCGGCCAGCCCGACGTCGAGCGACGTCGAAACGCTGCAGGCTGCATACACCGCCGAGAGCCTGGCGGTGGTCGTCTACTCGGCGATCCTGAAGGACTTCCACACCTTCAGGCACCCCAAGCTCGAAAACAAGGACTACTTCGAAGCGGCGCTGAAGAACGAGAAGGCCCACAAGGCGTTCCTCGCCGAAGCGCTCGGGTCGATGACGCCGACGGGGCTGAAATTCGTGATCCCCGCCAGCGTCACCAAGAGCGGACAGTCGCTCCTGAACACGGGCGTGGCGCTGGAGACGGCGTTCGTCGAGGCCTACCTGGGCGCCGCCGAAACGTTCAGTTCCCAGGAACTGAGGACCGTCGCCGCGAAGGTGGCAGCGAACGAGGCATCGCACTTCAGCTTCTTCGACGCCGCCGCCGGCGGCCACGGGGTGCTGCCCTCGCTCCCGAGCGGCGACACGATCCCCAACACGGTCAAGAAGCTCAAGCCGTTCCTCGCCTAGCCGCATCGAAGCAGGTGAGAGCGCACCGCGGGGAGCGGCGTGCTCTCACCTGCGCCGCGGGTCCGGGACGAGCCGGGCACAGGGCGCCCACGAGCAATTGATAGATCGCTCTACTGGTGTATGGTCCACGCCGTGCCAAGCGTCGCCGAGTCGCCGATGAAGGAGCGGGTTCCGACGAGGGATCGGATCCTCTACGCCGGCGCCGAGCTGTTCCGGCGCCAGGGATACGCGGGCACAGGCCTCAAGCAGATCCTCGCCCAGGCGCAAGCGCCGTTCGGCTCGCTCTACCACTTCTACCCGGGCGGCAAGGAGCAGCTCGGCGAGGAGGTGCTGAGCACGGGCGGGCGCTTCTTCCTCGCCCTCTACGAGTCGGTTGCGGCCGCCGCGCCGGACCTGCCGAGTGCCGTCGCGGACTTCTTCTCCGGCGCGGCGGCGACCTTGCGGGCGACCGACTTCGCCGACGCGTGCCCGATCGCGACCGTGGCGGGCGAGGTGGCGAGCGCGAACGAGGTCCTGCGGCAGGCGACCGCCGACGCCTTCGAGAGCTGGCTCGCCGCGATCGCCCGCGATGCGCGGGCGAGCGGGCTCGCCGCCGCGAGCGCGCGGTCGCTGGCGCTCGCGGTGCTCGCTCTGCTCGAGGGGGCGTTCCTGCTGTCCCGCTCGCTGCGCACCACGGAGCCGATGGTCGCGGCGGGCGCCGCAGCGGTGGCGCTCGTCGAGGCCGCTCTCGCCGAGGAGACATGAGCGCCCGCGGCTACCGATCGGGTCTGTTCGCCGGCGCCCTCGCGGCGATCGGCGTGCGTGCGCTGTTGCCGCGGCTGATCCTGCTGAAGCTCAATCGCGATGTTCGCCGCCTCAACGCGGGCGAGCACCGGCCGCTGCTGGCCGGCTACGCAGAGGATGCGGTCCTGCACTTCAACGACGGCCCCCACCGCTGGGCCGGCGAGCATCGGGGCAAGGCCGCGATCGAGCGCTTCCTGCGCGACTTCACCGCTGCGGGCATCAAAGGAGAGATCCGCGCCCTGTGGATCGCGGGGGCACCGTGGGCCCTGTCGATCGTCGTCCGCTTCGACGACCGCGCAAGCGGCCCCGACGGCGAGCAGATCTACGCCAACCGGACGGTCCTGGTCGTGCGCACGCGCTGGGGCAAGATCGTCGAGCACGAGGACTTCTACGAGGACACCGCGCGCATCCTCGAGCTCGAGCAAAAGCTGAGCGACCTCGGCATCGCGCCGGTCGACGCCGGCACGATCCTCGCCGGCTAGATGATTGATTCCACGGCGATGTGCCGTGTTCTGGGGGTGCGGATGGTCGAGTCGGCCAAGGACGCAGGCCGAAGGCCTTGCTGGCGGCAAGGTCGAGGCCGAGGACGCCGGACGGCGAAGGCCAGATGTGCCATCCAGCGGTGCATGGTCGTGGAATCAATCATCTAGCACTCGGAGCGGCTCGGAGAAGCGCTCGGCCGTCGCGTCTGCGGCGAGCCGCTCAGCTCGCCCGGTCGAGCTCGATCCTCACGCTGACCGGCTGGCTCTCGAGGGCGCGGAACATCGCTGCGGTTGCGATCCGCCCGGCGGGGGTGCTCGAGAAGGTGTCGAGCCGCGCCTTGACGTCGTCATCGGGCACGAGCTCGGCGTTGCCCCTCAGCCAGCGCCTGCCAAGGCGGACGCGCACGCTCGGGCGCTCCTGGAAGTTGCGCACCCACCCCGCGTGCGCTCCGTGCTGTGCGATCAGCCACAACGTGTCGCCCGCCGTCGAGCAGATCACCGGCGTCTGGCGCACGGCACCGGTGCGGCGGCCGATCGTCTCGATCAGCGCCATCCCGGGTGGCGTCACGCCGACCCTGAACATACCGCGCATGACCGGGTTCAACGTGTAGCGACCCATCAGGATCTCGACCCGCCGCTTGACCGGCCGATCCCGCTCAACGCTCACGATCTCGCCCCATGCCGGCACCGTACCTAATACGATCGTATTAGTCAAGCGATAGGATGATGTTCGTGGCGGGCGAGACGCGAGCGCAGATGATCAGCACGGCGGCACGCCTGTTCCAGCGCGACGGCTACGACGCGACGAGCTGGCGCGCCCTCGTCGAGGAGGCGGGTACGCCCTGGGGCTCGATCCACCACCATTTCCCTGGCGGCAAGGAGGAACTGGGTCTCGCAACCGTGCAGGCCGGCGCCGACGCCGTGGCCGCGCTGATCGAGCACTGCTGTCGCGATCGCGGGGACCCGGTGGCCGCCGTCGAGACCTGGTTCGCGCTGAGCTCCCAGCTGCTGATCCAGAGCGAGTACACGGCCGGTTGCCCCGTCGCCACGGTCGCCCTCGAGACGGTCGCGCGCTCTGAGCGGATGAGGCAGGCGACCCGCGAGGCCTTCGAGCGCTGGCAGCGTCTGCTCGCGGCGGAGCTGCGCAGCGGGGGCGTGCCGCGAGCTGTGGCCGCCGACACCGCCGAGGTCGTTCTGGCCCTGCTCGAGGGCGGCCTGCTGCTCGCCCGCGTCAAGGCAGATCCGGGGCCGATGCAGACGGCGGCCCGCCAGGCGCAGGCGGCCGTGCGGTCGGCGCTCGGGTAGGCCTGCGGGGCGTCCGCGAGGAGCGCTAGCTTACGAACGCATGTTCGCGTTCGGCGCCCATCCCCCCTGGCTCGAGCATCTGAACGACGAGCAGCGGGCCGCGGCGACCCACTCGGGCGGCCCGCTGCTCGTGCTCGCAGGTGCCGGCACCGGCAAGACGACGACCCTCTGCGCCCGGGTGGCATGGCTGCTCGGCGAGGGGGTCCCGGCGGAGCGGATGCTGCTGCTGACGTTCACGCGCCGGGCCGCCCGGGAGATGGTCCAGCGAGCGCGGGCGCAGGCTGAGCACGTGGTGGCGAGGCCCGGCCGCCTGTGGGGCGGGACGTTCCACTCGGTCGCCCACCGCATGGTCCGGGCACACACCTCTGCGCTCGGCCTGCCACCCGGGTTCGGGGTCCTGGACGCAGGCGACGCGGCCGACCTGCTCGGGCTCGTCAGGGTCGAGCACGGCGGCGCCGAGCGCGCCAGGCGCTTCCCCCGGCCGGCGACGATGCTCGACATCTACTCGCGGACGATCAACTCGCAGTCGCCGCTGCCGGCGGTGCTCGCAGAGGTCTTCCCCTGGTGCGAGGAGCACGCCGAGACGCTCTCGGCGATGTTCCGCGCCTACGTCTCGCGCAAGCGTGAGCTCGGCGTGGTCGACCTCGACGACCTGCTCCTGTACTGGCGCGGGCTCACCCGCGACGAGCTCGTCGGCGGGGAGCTCTCGCGGATGTTCGATCACGTGCTCGTCGACGAGTATCAGGATGTCAACCAACTGCAGGTCGACATCGTCAGGGGACTGCGATCGCACGCGCCGTCCGTCACGGCCGTCGGCGACGACCTGCAGGCGATCTACGGCTTTCGCTGCTCGAGCGCACGCCACATCCGCACCTTCCCCGAGCACTTCCCCGGCTCGACCGTGGTCACGCTCGAGCGCAACTATCGGTCGACCGGGCCGATCCTCGCGGTCGCCAACGCGATCTCCGACCAGGAAGAAGGTGGCTACCCGCGGACGCTCACGAGCGAGCGCGACGGGGGGATCACCCCGGAGCTGCTGTTCCCGCGTGACGAGAGCGAGCAGGCCCGCGAGGTCTGCGACCGCGTGCTCGCCGCCCGCGAGGAGGACATGAGCCTGCGCGAGCAGGCGGTCCTGTTCCGCACCGGGCACGACTCCGACCTGCTCGAGCTCGAGCTCTCCCGCCGGGACATCCCGTTCGTCAAGTACGGCGGCTTGCGCTACCTCGACGCCGCGCACGTGAAGGACCTGATCGCCGCGCTGCGGCTGGCGAGCAACCCGGCCGACGAGGTCAGCTGGTCGCGTGTGCTCCAGCTCGCCGACGGGGTCGGACCGGTGCGTGCGAGGCGGATCGTCGCTGCCCTCTCACCGCCGCACGGCGGGCCACCCGAGATCGCGCGCTGGCCCGCGGCCGCGGAGCTGGTGCCGCCCGGCGCCCGCGCGCACGCCGACGCGCTCATGGAGGTGATCGCAGAGGGGGCGACGGAGGGCGCGGGCGACTGTGGCAGGTTCGTGGATCGCCTCTGCGGGGCGCTTGCCCCGCTCGGACGCGCCCGCTACCACGACTGGGCCGTGAGAGCCGCTGACTACGAGCAGCTGATCCGCTCCGCGGGCAGCAGCGAGGACGTGCGCACGTTCGTGGCGGACCTCGTCATCGACCCGCCCTCCTCGAGCGCGGACCTCGCCGGCGCGCCGCACCTCGACGAGGACTACCTCGTCCTCAGCACCGTTCATTCGGCGAAGGGCCTCGAGTGGGAGGCGGTGCACGTGATCGCCGTCTACGACGGCAACTTCCCGGCGGACATGAGCGCGGGCACCCGGGAGGGCGTCGACGAGGAGCGCCGGCTCCTGTACGTCGCCTGCACTCGCGCCCGCAAGCGGCTGCAGGTATACGTGCCGGCTCGCTACTACCACCGCGGCGGCCGCGACGACGCGCACGGCTACGGCAAGCCCTCGCGCTTCCTGACCGACGCGGTCAGGGACCGTTTCGCGACACCCCCGCCCGCGAGCGAGGAGCCCGGCCGGCGGATCGGCGCCGACGCCCGCGTGCGGATCGACGTGTCGGTCGAGGCGCTGTTCCCGTGAGGGCTCCTGCAGCCGGGAGTCACTCCTCGACGACGTCCACCACCTCGTACACACCCGAGACGTGGTCGTTCTCGACGAACGCCGAGAGGGCGCTCACGCGGTGGTTCTCCTGCGCGTCCGCCTCGCCCCGCCAGCGACGGTAGTCCGCCTCGGTCATGTCGAACAGGCCGAACGAGATGACCTCGTCCTCGTCGCGGATGTTGCGGGCGTGGTAGGCGCGGACGAAGCCGGGCGGCATTGCGTCGCCGGGCTCCCAGGCACGGCGAAACTGCTCCCAGGCGCCTGGCTTCAGGCGTCGGGCAGAGAACATCACGATCATCGCGGTACCTCCCCTGCCCGGAGCTCGGCTCCGGGCGTCCGTGGTGCAAAAGAGCCGCTGCGCGGCCGACGCTACACCGTTCACGCGCTCGCGTGTGGCCCGCTCGCGGCCGGGCTGGCCGCGGGCGGATCGTCGGTGGCGCGGCTCGGAGTCAGCCGCGCGCGGTTGCGTGCGGCGCGGACGGTGGCCGTGAGCGTGTCGATGTCGTAGGCGCCGTTGTGACGACGCCCGTTGACGAAGAAGCTCGGCGTGCCCGAGACGCCGCTTTCGTCGGCGCTCGCCACGTCGAGGCTGACGCGGGGCAGGTACTCCTGGCTGCGCAGCTCTTCGATCATCCGATCGACGTCCATCCCCAGCTCGCGCGCGTACGTCCTCAGGTCCGCGACCCGCAGGGCGTCCTGGTGGCTGAGCAGGATGTCGTGCATCGCCCAGAAGTTGCCCTGGGCCGCCGCCGCCTCCGAGGCTTCGGCGGCGATCTGGGCGTTCGGGTGGACGTCGTTGAGCGGGAGGTGGCGCCACACGTAACGGACGTCGTCGCCGAAGGAAGCGAGCAGTTCGCGAATGGCACCCTCGGCCCGCCCACAGTAGGGGCACTCGAAGTCCCCGTACTCGACGAGCGTGACGACCGCGTCGTCGGGACCGCGGATGTGATCGCGCTCCGGATCGACGTCTTCGGAGAGGTCGAGTATGTCGTCGGCGGTCAGGGCCAGCTGGCGCGCACGGACGCCGCTCGGCAGGCGCCGGACCAAGCGAAGCACGAGCCACCCGACCATCGGCGCCAGCACGACCGAGCCGAGCGCGCCCACCTTCGCCTCATCGAGTCGCTCACCGGTGAACGCGAGGCTCGCGATCAGGATCGAGACGGTGAAGCCGATCCCGGCGAAAGCTCCGCCGGCGGCGAGCAGCGGCGTGCTGAGCGGCGAGCGCGGCCCGTGGAGGGCCGGGCGGGAGACCAGCCACGAGGCGCTGGTGATGCCGAGCGGCTTGCCGACGACGTAGCCGACGAGGATCCCGAGCGTGATCGGGGAGGAGATCGCGTCGCCCAGCAGCGAGTTGGTGAAGTGAACGCCGGCGTTGGCGAGGGCGAACAGCGGGACGATCACGTAGGAGGTCCACGGGTGCAAGGCGTACTGGAGCCGTTCGTTGGGCGAGATAGCCGCCATCACGCCCTCCTGAGCCGAGCGGGCGAGCTCCGGCGTGGGCTGCTCACGGAACGAGCGGGTGAGCGCGGTGGCCCGCTCGAGGTCTTCACGCGAGGGCGTGTATGCGCTCGTGGCGAGCCCCACCAGCAGCCCCGAGATGACCGGATCGATGCCGGACTTGAACATCGCCGCCCACAACGCGACAGCGACCGCGACGCTGACCGGGCGGGCGCCGTCCGGCGCGTAGCGCAGGGCGAGCAGGACGACCAGCAACGCCGCCGCGACCGCCAGCGCGGGCAGCGATACATGGGTGGTGTAGACGACGGCGATCACGACCAGCGCACAGAGGTCGTCGACGACCGCCAAGGTCAGCAGGAAGACCCGCAGGCGCACGGCGGCACGCGGCGTCAACAGCGCGATCGCGCCGAGCGCGAACGCCGTGTCGGTCGACATCGCCGTGCCCCACCCGTGGGCGCCGGGACCACCCGCGTTGAACAGCAGGTAGATCCCGATCGGGACGATCATCCCGCCGACGGCGGATGCCGCCGGGATCAGCAGGCGTCTGCGTTCTCGCAGCTCGCCGAGGTCGAACTCGCGCTTCGCCTCGAGCCCCACGACGAGGAAGAAGAACGTCATCAGCCCCTCGTTGACCCAGTGGCGCAGATCGGTCGAGATGCCGCTGCCGGCGATCTTGATCGACAGCGTCGTCGTCCACAGCGATTCGTATGAGTGCCACCAGGGCGAGTTGGCCCACAGCAGGGCCGC
Source organism: uncultured Solirubrobacteraceae bacterium (assembly GCA_963743505.1). Taxonomy (GTDB): domain Bacteria; phylum Actinomycetota; class Thermoleophilia; order Solirubrobacterales; family Solirubrobacteraceae; genus Palsa-744. The sequence goes on from CAVUPZ010000001.1 coordinate 916,167, forward strand.
CACCGTCGCCCCCAGCAGGACCGCGCCGCTGCCGGTCTCGGTCCCCATGAAGTCGCGGACGGGAGCCGCGAGGTTGCGCGCCCACGCCGTCCGGCCGGAATACGGCGTGGGGGCGCCGTCGTTCACCGCGGCGCTCATCGGATCCGCGCTCCTAGCTCGCGCATGCCAGTGGACACGATGGGCGCCAGCACCGCGTCATCCTAGGGCCGATCGGCCGCTCGGCCGCTCAGCCGTCGGCGTCGCCGCCGCCGCCGCCTGGAAGATCGGCGCTCGGCCGCCCCGCCACCGCGTCCGCAACGCGTCGCCTGCGCAAGCGTGCCCGCTCGTAGCGGGCACGCGATCTCGCCAGCCTGTGACCGTCGTCGGGGTACAGGCGACGCGCCCACGGCGAATCCGGCGTGGCGAGGCGGCACACGGCCACGATCGAGGTGAGCGGGACGAAGATCCCGACCAGACCGAGGAACCGCCTCCCCTTGAGGATCGCGATCGCAGAGAGGACGAGAACGACCAACACGGTGCTCGCCAGCGTCGTCACCGAAGCGGAGCTGTTGCGGAGATCGAACGGGGCGATCCCGAGCACGATCAGCCCGGCGAGCGCGGCCGCGACGACGACGGCGTCCAACGACGCTCTTCCCTCCTCGGCCCAGTACACGTCCCGGAGGTGAATCCACAGCGCGAACTCGTCGAGCGTCAGACCGGCGCCGATGCCGAAGGCCGCGGCGAGGATCTCATCCCACGGACTGGGCGGGTCCAGGGCGAAGCCGAGGAAGCCGGCCACGAGGATCAGGACGATCCCCCACACGAGATGGTGCAGGTGCAGGCCGCTGCCGGTGGTGACGCTTCCTGGCCACCAGGACACGCGCGGGCTGCGGATCAGGCGCGCGCTGGTCCGGATGAACAGGAACGAGAGCAGGAACGACGCAAGCAGAACGAACCCCGCGCGCTCGCCCCGATCATCGAGGAACCGTGCGGGCAGTTCGAAGTGGAGCCTGATCGCCGCCACGTGACGCCCAGCGTACCCCGCCATCCCTCAGGGGCGTCCGTTGTGCCGCGTCACCGGCGAGCGCTTTCGCGGAGCGCTATGCGACCGGTTCCACCGTGTAGCTGCCGGGCGGGGCACCTTCCGGCGAGGCTTCGATCGTCGCGGTCGCGCTGACGGCTCCTGTTGCGGGACACGTGTGTGCGCTCAACCTGGGCCGCAGCCTGACCGTCCCGGAGAGGGACACTTCTGCCAGCTCCCCCGAGCTGGGCAGCGGCCCCGTGAGCTTGTGGAGTGTCCACACGCAGCCCGTTTCGGTGTCTTCGAACATCGCGGCAGAGCGGAAGGTCTCCGTCACCGCTTCGCTCGTCACCGTCACCAGCTGCAGCTTGGATGGTCCGAATTCTGTCACTTCCTGCCCGGTGGCCACGGTTTCCCCGGAGCCGGTTTCACACGAGTCGAATGCTTCGTCGCCGCCTTCGCCGCCTCGGGTGAACTCCAGCACCGCCTTTGGACCGCCCCGGAATTCCATCGAGCCTGCGAACGCCTGACACGTGAAGCCGGGGAAGGACGCGTGGGTGATCACGGCGCTGCCCTGGCCGGACGGGACGGGTTTCCCGTTGCTCACGAGTTGCAGTTTCGGACCGGCCGCGTGGGCGCTCGGAGCGATCGCCGACGCCGCGAGGAGGCACGCACCGAGGACGGCGGCGGTGCGGGTGCCAAAGCGGCGACTGCTCAGCAGGTCAGGCATCGGCTCCTCCCCCGGCTGGCGTGTCTTGCTTGGCCAATCTAGCCTAAGCAGACGCTCGCGCACAAGGGCGCTCTCAGCCTGCGATCGCCACGCCCGCCGCCGTGCGCCACGCGCCCCGCTCACACGACCACCGCCACGAAGCGCCAGTCCAGGACCTGGACGGCACCGGACTCCTCCGCGACCGACACCCGCGATCGCATGTGGGCGAGCCCGCCGTGATCCGGCAGCTGCTCGAGCCGCTCGACCTCGACCTCGCTGCGGAGCGTGTCGCCCTCGTGGACGGGCGCCAGGTGATCGCATCCGTGCCAGCCGACGATCGTCACGATCTCCGGGAAGGCGCGGGCGGCCTGGGCGGCCGCGATCCCGATCGTGTGGCCCCCGTAGACCAGCCGGCGCCCGTCGCCGGCGGCGAGGCGATCGTGGTGGACGGCGGCCACGTTCAGGGTCAGCCGAGCCAGCTCGCTCGCGGCGGAGACGACGTCGCCGGCATGCGCCCGCCGGCGCGTCCCGGTGGCAAGCGGCGCGCCGTCCACGCGCGGGTGCTCGCGCAGCCGCCAGCCGGCGATCGCCGCCCGCAGCGCCGCCGGCTCGAGCTCGACGGGAATCGCCTCGAGGTCGTCCGCGCGACCGCTCGGGATGGATCGATCGCGCAGCGGCAGCATCGCGCAACGCCAGAAATCGAGCACCCCATGCTCGTGCTGGTCGGTGGTGCGCACCCGCAGCACGGCGAGCCCGCTGGGCGGGCGCCCCTCCCGCGGCGTCGTCTGGCGCAGCGCCACCACCTCCGTCGTCGTGCTCAGCGTGTCCCCGATCGTGGGCATCCGCGCCAGCACGAGCCGCCGGTAGAAGAGGTTCGCGATCACCCGTCCGGTCAGCACGCTCGACTGGCCGATCGCGACATCCCACACCAGGCCGGGGTGTGCGAGCGGACGCTCAGCGCCGAGAACCCGCGCCGCGAGCGTGGCGTCGAGCGACAGGCGCAGGCGATCGCCGAGGATCGCCTGATGGGCCGCCGCGAGGCCGTCGGTGAGCGTGATCGCGGGTGCCGAGCGCGCGAGCATGCCGCGCTCGAGATCCTCGAAGAACGGCGCGACCGGCGGCTCGGTGGAGCCGCTCACAGCGGCCGTGGAAGCTGCGTCGGGTTCGGCGACGGCTCGGCCCGGCCGCGCAGCGCCGCGAAGCCGAGCAGGAGCGCAAGCGCCATCGTCGCGTAGGCGGCCTTCTGGCCCGCTGCCTGTGCGATCGCGGCGCCCCCCGCGGAGCCGAGGATGTTGCCCGGTGGCCACGACAGATCCATGATCGCGACGGCCATTATCTGCCCCACGCCCGCCGCCAAGCACGCGTCCGAGAGCAGCACCATCAACGGCGCCCACAGCACGCCGGTCATCACGAGCGAGGCGATCACCAGCAGCGCAACCCCGAGGCGACTTTCGAACCACGGCACGGCGAACACGACCGGCGCGCTCGCCAGCAGGCCCAGGCGGATCGGCCGCAGGGGCCCCTCCCTGTCAGACCAGCGTCCGAACCACGGGCGCACCGTGATGCCGAGCGCCGCGGCGATCCCGAAGGTGGCGGCGATCTCCCCCGCCCCGGCGCCGAGGCGATGCTGCTCGAGCGGCGCCAGCACGTTGATGGCCGCGAGCATCACGGCTGGTATCACCGCGATCAGCATCGCCATCCGCACGTTCGCGGAGGACAGCATCGAGCGCAGTCGCAGTCGCGTCTCGGCGATCCGGGGCGGCGAGCGAAACCGGGTCGTGGCGAGCGCCAGCAGCAGGCACACGACGGCGATCACCAGGAACGTGGGCCCCCTGCCAGCCGCGACGGCGACGCCGCCGATCACGGGGCCCGCGATCGCCCCGGCCTCGCTGATGCCGAAGGCGAACCCGAGCATCTCACCACGCCGCTCGGGCGGCACCCCCTCGAGCAGCCAAACCATCGCCCCCGTCCATGCCGCCGCCGCCCCGCAGCCCTGCAGGAAGCGCGTCAGCAGCAGTCCGTCATAGCTGTCGACCAGCCCCAGTCCCACGCTCGTGGCGGCGAACACGAGCAGGCCCACGATCGACGCCGTCTTCACCCCGGTCCGGGCGGCGAGCATCGTCGCGGGGATCGCCGCGACCATCGCCCCGATCGCGTACATCGCCACCAGCAGGCCCGCCTGGGCGGTGGAGATCCCCAGTTCGTGTTTGAGCTGTGGCAGCAGCGGCGAGAGCAGCGCGAAGAACGCGAGCTCGAGGAACATCAGCGCCGAGACGAGCGCGAGCAGGCGCCGCATCGGCGTGCGCCGGTCCTCGCCGCCACGAGCGTCCGATGCCTGCTTGGACAACGTCTCGAATGCTCCTTCCACCGGGGCCTCGGGAGAGCAGCCGGCCGCCCCAGACGGCGGCGCCCGGGCTCTCGCGAGCCCGGGCGCCGCTCCTACCTGCCGTCGATCCCTGCGCGCGTCGCTATGCCTTCTCCCAGAACCGGAATTCCGGAAGATCGCTCGAGTAGAACTTCGTCATGTTCTTGCTCAGGACCGTCACCAGCTTCTGGTTGTAGACCCACAGCTGCGGCGACGATTTTATGTACAGTGCGTCGACTTCGTTGTCGATCTGCTGCGCCTGCGCCGGAGTCTTGGCGTAGGCAAGGGCTTCCATCAGTTTGTCAGCCTTCTTGATGCAGACCAGCGTGTCGTTGTATGGGTTCGTTTCCGGGCACCGCAGGTCGTATCCCCAGTAGTAGTCGGGTGCGACGATCTGCGGACCGATCGCGATCGACTCAGCTCCGGTGTGCGATTCGTACTCGATTTCCAGGGCCTGAGCGGGGGATACGGTGACGACGTGCGCGTTCACTCCGATCTGCTGCCAGGCCCCGGCCGCCGCCGTCGCTATTTCCTTTGCCTGGGTCGCCCCTTGGGCGACGTAGATGGTGAAGTTCACGGGCGTTGTCACTCCCGATTCTTTCAGCAGCTGCTTGGACTTTTCGATGTTGTATTCGTGCGGCTTGCCGACCGACGGGTCATAGAACGCGTAGCTCGGCATCCACTCGCCGTAGTAGAGCGAACCGTAGCCGTAGGCGACCGTTTTCAGGATCCCTTCATACGGGATCGCGTACGCCAGCGCCTGGCGGAACTTTTCGTTCTGGAATGCCGGGTTTTTGCTGTTCTCCGGCAGAATGATCCCGTAGCCTTCCCGCGAGGTGAACGCGCCCACCACGCAGCACGAGTTCCCCACGAGGCTGTGTGCCGCCTGGTTGGAGAGACCGTAGCTGACGTCGGCGGAACCGGACTGCGCGTCGAGCAGCAGCGTTTCGTTGTCGGGGATGAAGTTGACGATGATGTTCTTGGTCTTCGCGGGTTCGAAGAAGCTCGGGTTGGCTTCCAGCACCAGCTGGTGCCCCGCCGAGTAGCTCTTCAGGGTGTACGGCCCGAGACCAGCCTGGTGGCTCGCGAGCCACAGGTTCGGCTTTTTGCCGTCCTGGCCCCCGTGTTCTTCGACCACTTTCGGGTCGTAGATCGACATCTCGGGTGAGGCGACGACAGCCGGCTGGTTCAGCGCCGGCCTGCGGTAGTTGATGACGAGCGTGGTGGCGCTGGGCGCTGCGATTGACGTGATTTTCTGTGGGCTGAATTCCGATTCGAGCAGCACCGAGGCGCCACCGCTGCCCGACTTGATGTCTCGTTCGAAGGACCACTTCACTGCAGCCGCATCGAGCGGATCGCCGCTCGGGAACTTCAGCCCCGGGCGCAGCTGGAAGGTGAGCGTCTTGTTGCCGTTGCTGAACGCCCAGGACGTGGCGACGTAGGGCTTGACCGCCGTCGGGCTCAGGTTCGCCTGTTCGGTACCTGGGATCGGGCCCGGCAGGTGCTCCTGTTGCGTCAGCGTCGAGTACAGCGACCCGTCGATCCCGACTTCCTGGTTGGCCTGCGTGAAGTCGGGGTCCAGCGTCGCCGGCGCGACGGCGAAGTTGGTCACGATCGTCGCGTTCGGGTCGCTGGCGGCCGTGCTGAGGCCAGAAGTGCTCGCGCTGGCGTTCGTTCCTCCCGTGGAGGAGTTGGAACTCGAGCTTCCACAAGCGGCTAGGAAGAGGGCGAGCGCTGCTCCCGTGAGGGCCAACAGGCCCCTCACGGACACTCGTCCGCACTGCTTTCTCATGCGGTTCATCACGCCTCCGTCGTTCGGTTCATCCGGGTCTCTCTTGTCTGGCCGGGCACTCGAGGGCCCAGCGCCTGCGGGGGTCGCGATGGAATCCGCCGGAAACAGCACGCCCACCCCTGTCGCGTGCGTTCCGACGCCGACTGTTAAGCATGACGATCAGTCGATATCCCAAACCTACTCCGTCCCGTGAGCGCCAGTCAAGGGACGCTGTTACAAGCGCGCCACGCCGGCTTCGACACCTGTCGAAACGGCTTGGCCAGCCGTCGGTTGACAGCGTCACAGCGCGCCGATAGGTTCCGGATCGACTGATCGATATCCAACCGGGGCACGGGGTCCGCGCGGTCTGGCGCCCCTCCGGGCTCGGCGAACGACGAGGAATGTCCCCGCACCAAGGTCACAGCGTCACGTCCCCGCCGCCTCGCCGCTCGGCGCCCACCGGACTCGCCTCACGTGCCGATCCCCAGGATCTCGCGTGCCTGCGCGGGAGTGGCGACGGGTCGCCCGATCGCCTCACAGAGCGCCCGCGCGCGCGAGACGAGCTGGGCGTTGGACTCGGCGTACTCGCCGGGGGCGACGTAGACGACGTCCTCGAGGCCGGTGCGGATGTGGCCCCCGAGCGCGAGCGTGACGGCCATCATCGGGAAGTTCAACCGCCCGATCGCCGTCACCATCCAGGGGACGCCGGCCGGCACCAGCCGCGCGAACAGGGCGATCGAGTCGACGCTCGACGGTGCGCCCCCGACCACGCCGAGGACCATGTGCATCATGCCCGGCGGCCCCGTCGCCGCCCCGGCCAGCTGCGCTGCCGTGACCGCCATGCCGACGTCGAAGCACTCGTACTCCGGCACGATCTCGCGATCGGCCATCTCCTGCATCAGCTCGGCGATCAGTTCGGGGGGGTTCATGAACACCACGCCGTCAGGGCCGAAGTTGATGCTCCCGCAGTTCAGCGACGCGAGCTCGGGCTGGGCCTGGAGCGAGCGGCGGCGCTCCTCGGCCGGCGCGCCGAGCTTGCCGCCGGTCGTGAAGTTCAGGACGACGTCGTGGCCCTGCTCGCGGATCGCGTCCTTGATCGCCACATAGTCCTCCGGGGCCTGCGTCATCTCGCCGTCGGTCGTGCGAGCATGGATGTGGACGATGCTCGCACCGGCCCGCGCCGCGCCGACGGCCTCCCTGATGACTTCGTCCCGGTCGACGGGCTGGTTGGGGTTGCCCGTGACCACCCCACCGGCGACGGCACAGGTGAGCATGACCGGGTCGCTCATCTCCGAGCGCCCTCGCGCGCAGCGTGCTCCGCCATCGGCGACTCCTGTTTCGGTAGATCGGTGATCCCGGCCATGCACGCTCACGGCGTGCGCCGCGTAATATACCGAACGCAGGACTTCCAGAGCGAACGGTAGGAGTGGGGTTGAGTCGATGAGCTCCCGACTGGTTGGGATGGGTGAGGGGGAGCTCGCTCGCCTGCGCCCCGAAGGGCCCCTGGATCAGGTCGAGCCGGACGGCGCCGGTGCTCGCGCCCGCGGCGTGATCGCGGTGATCGTGTCCGACAAGCAGCTCGCCGGCCCGGTGATCGTGCTGGTCGCGATGGTCCTGTTCGCGGTCTTCACGCCGATCTTCTGGAGCCAGAACCCGGACACGCAGAACCTGCTCAGCGCGCTCAAGGCGCCCTCGAGCGCCCACCCCTTTGGGACCGATCAGCTCGGACGGGACGTGTTCGCCCGCGTCGCCAGCGGCGCCCGCATCTCGCTGCTCGCGGCGAGCGTGATCACGCTCGCCGGGGCGATCGTGGGCGGGCTGATCGGCCTGCTCGCCGGCACGCTCGGCGGCATCGGCGACGGCGTCGCGATGCGGGTGATGGACGCGATCCTCGCCTTCCCGCCGCTGATCCTCGCGATGGCCGTGACCGTCGGCCTCGGGGCGGGCCTCACCACCGCCGCGCTGGGCGTGGCCCTCGTGTCGGTGCCATGGTACGCGCGATTGCTGCGCAGCGAGGCCTTGCGGATCCGCTCGCTCCCGTTCATCGAGGCCGCTCGTGCGATGGGGGCCCCGCGGGGGCGGATCATGCGTCGCCACGTCGTGCCGCACATGCTCCCGGTGCTGTTCATCCAGATGGCCGCGGCATTCGGCTACGCGGTCCTCGCCCTCGCCGGGTTGAGCTTCGTCGGGCTCGGCGCACAGGTCCCCACCCCCGAGTGGGGCGCGATGATCACCGAAGGACTGTCGTTCTCGCTGACCGGGCAGTGGTGGGTCAGCATCTGCCCCGGGGTCGCCCTGCTGGTGACCGTCACCGCGGCCAGCATGCTGTCGGACCGGTTGCGCGACATGCTCGATCCGCGCGGCCAGTACGCGAGGCTCTAGGACGATGGTCCGCGTCATCGGGCTGAGGCTCCTCGGGTCGATCGGCGCGGTGTTCGGCGCGACGCTTCTCGCGTTCCTGATCATGCGCGTCCTGCCCGGCAACCCGGGCCGTCTGATCCTTGGTCCGCTCGCAACCCAGGGCGCAGTCAACGCGCTCAACCACCAGCTCGGCCTGGACCAGCCGCTCTACGTCCAGTACTGGCGCTTCATCTCGAACTTCTTCCAGGGCAACTGGGGCTACTCCTACAGCGAGGGCGAGTCCGTGAAAACGCTGATCTTCGAACGTGCCCCTGCCACGATCGAACTGGCCCTGTTCTCGTTCACCCTGACGATGGTCGCCTCGGTCAGCCTCGCGCTGCTCTCGACCTACCGCCACCGCCCGACCACGGACCGGCTCGTCCGGGCAAGCTCCTATATCGGCTTCGGCACGCCGCCGTTCTTCCTCGCGCTGCTGCTGCTGATCGTTTTCTTCAGCAGCCTTCACCTGCTGCCGGGGCCGGAGGGGCGCCTCAGCGTGCGGGCCGTCGCGCCGCCCGAAGTCACCGGTCTTTACACGGTCGATTCCCTGCTGGCGGGCCAGCTCGGCACCTTCTGGGAATCGTTCAAGCACCTGCTCCTGCCCGGCATCGCGCTCGGGATCTCCTCCTACGCGTTCCTCGTGCGCCTGCTGCGTGCGAACCTGCTCGAGGTCTCCCGTGAGCCGTTCCTGACCGTCGCCCGCGGCAAGGGCATGCGCCGATGGAGCGCCTTCCGTCACCACGCCCTGCCGAACGCCTTCCTGCCCACGCTCACCGCGGGGGGCCTCGTGCTCGGCGAATTCCTGGCCGGGAGCGTGCTGATCGAACGCATATTCGACTGGCCGGGGATCGGGTCGCTCGTGTTCGAAGCGATCATCAAGCAGGACTACGCGATCGTGCAGACGTTCATCCTGCTGGCCGCCGTCATGTTCGTGCTCGTCAACCTGATCGTCGACCTGCTCTATGCCGTGATCGACCCGCGCGTGCGCATACCCACCGTCGCGAATGCCTAACGTGCGGAGCCTGCGCCAGATCGCCACCCGCCCGCGAAAGGCGCCGGCCGAGGTCGAGGAGCGGCCCCACGGCGCGGGCGCGACCCCGCTCGCTGCGCCGGAGGACGCCGGCCGCTTCGCCCTCTCGGTCCGCAACCTCAGCACCGTCTACGAGGACCGCCAGAGCACCGTGCGCGCCGTCCGCGACGTCAGCTTCGATCTGCGCGCGACCGAGCGCCTGGGCATCGTCGGCGAGTCCGGCTCGGGCAAGTCGGCGCTCGCGCTGTCGATCCTCGGCCTGATCGAGCCGCCCGGCCGTGTCGTCGGGGGCGAGATCCGGCTCGGGGACCGCGAGATCTCGCGCATGTCCGACCGCGAGCTCGGGGCGGTGCGTGGCAAGGAGATCGCGCTCGTGCTGCAGGATCCGTCCACCGCGCTCGACCCGGTCAAGACGATCGGCAAGCAGATCGTGGAGGCGATCGCTGTGCACGAGCCGGGCCTGCGGCGCTCCGCCGCCCGCAAGCGCGCGGCCGACCTGCTGCGCGAGGTCGACATCTCCCAGGCCGAGCGGCGCCTGGACGACTACCCGCACCAGTACTCGGGCGGCATGCGCCAGCGCGTCGCGATCGCGATCGCGATCGCCAACAACCCGAACGTGCTGATCGCCGACGAGCCGACGACGGCGCTCGACGTGACTACCCAGTCGCAGGTGCTCGCGCTGCTCGACCGGCTGGTCGAGGAGCACCGCACGGCGGTGATCCTGATCACCCACAACCTCGGCATCGTCTCCGACTTCTGCGACTCGGTCGCGGTGATGTACGCCGGGCGCCTGGTCGAGACCTCCGGCGTGGACCACATCTTCCTGCGCCCCACCCATCCCTACAGCGAGGCGCTGCTGAAGTGCGTTCCCAACCCGGAGCGTCTGACCGAGGGTCCGCTGCCGGCCATCACCGGCTTCCCGCCGGACCTCTCGCAGCTGCCGCACGGGTGCAGCTTCGCGCCCCGCTGCCCGGTCGGAAAGGAGCTCGCTCGCTGCCGCGAGGAGGCACCTGTGCAGCATCGGGTCCTCGGGCCGGCAGGGCCCGCCGTCGTCGAGTGTCACTTCGCCGAGCAGCGGATAGGCGAGGTGAGCGAGTGAGCGCGACCGAGCACGCGGCGCCCGCGCCGGACCCGGGGCCGGAGCCGATCCTCCAGGCCGAGCACGTCTCGCGGGTCTTCAACGTCCGCGGCGGCGACCGGCTCGGCCGCAGCCACCCCGTGACGGTGCTCGACGACATCTCGCTCACGGTGCAGCGCGGCGAAAGCTTCGGCCTGGTGGGGGAGTCCGGCTGCGGGAAGTCCACCCTGGCACGCTGCCTGCTGCGGCTGCTCGACCTCAGCGGCGGGCGGGTGCTGTTCGACGGCGTCGACCTGGGCGGGCTCGACCGCGACGAGCTGCGCTCGCAGCGCCGGCGGATGCAGTTCGTCTTCCAGGACCCCTACGCGTCGCTCGACCCGCGCATGACGGCCGGCCAGATCGTGGAAGAGCCGCTCGCGATCCACGGGATCGGCGACCAGCAGGAGCGCCGGCGTGCGACGCTCGAGATGCTCGCCGACGTCGGCCTCACCCCGGAGCAGGCGGGACGACGCCCGCACGCCTTCTCCGGCGGCCAGCGCCAACGGATCGGGATCGCGCGGGCGTTCGTGCTCCGCCCCGAGCTCGTGATCCTCGACGAGCCGATCTCCGCGCTCGACGTCTCGGTCCAGGCCCAGGTGCTCAACCTCCTGCGCACCCTCCAGCAGCAGCTCGGGCTCACCTACGTCTTCATCAGCCACGACCTCGCCGTAGCCGAGTACTTCTGCGACCGCGTCGCCGTCCTGTACCTCGGCCAGGTGATGGAGGTGGCGGCGCGCTCGCGGCTGTTCAGCAGCCCCCTGCACCCCTACTCCGTCTCGCTTCTGTCCGCGGTCCCAGTCCCGCTCGCCGGCGGGCGTGCGCGCCGGGCCTCTCGCCCCCAGCCGATCGGGGAAGTGGGATCCGTCGTCGAACGCCCCCCGGGCTGCCCGTTCGAGCCGCGCTGCCCGGTGGGACGGGGCCGGGACGTGTGCATGCGCGAGCGCCCCGCGATCACCGAGCCGGTCGACGGGCACCTGGTCGCATGCCATTTCCCGGGCGAGGTGGCGGTGACGGGCGCGGCGAGCAGCAACGGAGACGCCGCGACGCACGCCCAGGTCGCGGAGCCGCCGCTCTCAGGCTGAGCCCAGCGGCGGGGTCAGCTCGCCCACAGACGGCTGCCCGGCTCGATGATCTCGAGCACCGGATCGCCCTTTGCCGGCGCGGCGGGGCGACCCGCCGAGAGCTCCCGCCGGCGCTGCGCCGTGGCCTGCTCATCGATCGCGCCGTCGGCGGCGAGCACCACCCCGTAGACGTCACGGGCCCGCTCCGGCGTCACCCAGCCTTCGTCGAGGTCGCGGCGAACGTGCTCCAGGGCGCGCTCCTGAGGCGGCCCGTAGCCGCCGCCGGCCGAGGACACCGAGATGATCGTCTCACCGGGCTTCAACACGACGCGGCCCCACGCGTCGAGCCCCCGGACCTCGCCCGCGGCAGTTCGCATCATCGGGCGGCAGAGGGCGCCGTCGCCGCCGCCGCGGGCGCCGAGCGCCGGGTTGACCGTGCCGTCGGCCGTGTAGAGGATCTCGAGCTCGGTGTCGACGGGGCCGTACTCGATGTAGAGCGACGGGGCGCCGCGGAAGCGCCCGGCGCCCTCGGTGTCGGGGATGATCCTGTCGGCCCAGATCCGGATCGGGCGCAGCAGCTCGAGCACCTCCGTGCTGTCCCGCATCATCGAGCCGCCGTCGCTCGTCTCGCCGTTGGTCAGCCAGCCGTCGCCGTGGGCGTGCCCGGCACCGCCGGAGTTGCCCAGGATCATCATGTCGACGAACGGAGCGCCGCCGTGGCGGGGGTCGCGACCGGACAGGCCCGCCACCGCGGGGGGGCACTCGGGACCGGTCGAGGCCATCCCCATCCCGTCCTTGAACTCGGCCAGCGTGCGCTGCACGATCCCCGCCAGCCGCTCGGCGAGGCCGGAGGTGGCGAGCGAGCAGCTCGCCGGGTGCACCGGGATGCCGAGGCAGCAGTTCTCCCGCAGCGCGATCTTCACGGCCCGGGCGCTGCCGGCGTTGCGCGGCACTTCGTGCTCGATGCTGTTGAAGACCCCGATCAGCGCCGAGGTCTGGGACGTCGATTCGGTGAGGTTGAGCCCACACGGCAGGCAGTCGGGGTTGTTGCGCAGGTCGATCTCGATCTCCCCCGCCTGCGGGTCGACGGTCACGGTCACCTCCATCGGCACGCCGTTCTCGACCCCCGGGAGCGGGACGGCGTCATGGATGTCGTTGCCCGTCCGCGTCCCCGCCGGCAGCGTCCGGATCGTCGCCCGGATGCGCTCCTCGCTGTAGTCCAGCCAATCGCCGATGTAGCGCTCGAACGTGTCCCATCCGACCTCCTGGCCGATCTTCAGGATCTCGCGCTCGCCCACCCGGGCGGCGCCGATCATTCCCAGGTAGTCGCCGTACCAGTCCTCCGGGACCCGGATCCGCGCCTCGCACATGCGGATCACGTCCTGGATGTCCCGGTAGTGCTCCTGGATCTTCACGCACGGGAAGATCAGGGCGCCCTCCTCGTAGACGTCGCGTGCCGTCGCCGTCATCGTCGTCGGCTCGGAGTTGCCGATGTCGGCCATGTGCGCCTTCACGAACGCGGTCGCCCGGTGCACGCCGTCATCGTCGATGACGGGGACGACGATGCAGTGGTCGCCGGCGTGGGAGTTGCCGTGGTAGGGGGAGTTGTGGATGAACGCCTGTCCCCGCTCGAGCTCGGGATGCAGCTCGATCAGCCAGCGGCTGATCAGGTCCGGTCCGCTGATCACGTGGATCGGCAGCGACTCGCCCATCACGAGCAGCTCGTGGTTGGCGCTGACCACGCAGCAGGAGAAGTCGCGGGCGGTGTTGAGCACGGAGGAGCGCGCCGTGCGGAAAAGCGTGTTGGTCATCTTCCGCACGACCCCTTCCATGCGGTTGGTCATCACCGCGAGGGCGACGACGTCGCGGGGCTGTTTGGCTGCCGCATCGGCCATCGCGCTCACCCCACTGCCTCGGAGGCCCCGGCCCGCACGCCCGCGAGCTCGCCGGTGGCGGGGAACACGACCAGGCTGCCGCTCGTGGAGCGCTCCGCGCTCGCGCCCGGGTTCAGCACGATCGTCGTGAACGAGGACTCGACGATCGCAGGGCCGGCGATCGTCGCGCCGGGGGCCATCGACTCCAGCCGGCAGATCGCGGCATCGACGTCGCCGACACCGCTGAAGAACACCCGCCGCGTGGCGGAGGGCACGCCGTCGGCCTCGCGCGCCAGCGTGTCCGCAGCGCCGCCGGCGAGCGGACAGGTGACCCGAGCCCGGAGGTTCACGATCTCGAGCACCGCCCGCTCGTCGCGGACGGCGTAGACCTCCTCGTGCACGGCATGGAAGTCCTCGATCAGCTCGGCGAGGTCCTGCGCGCTCGCCAGCCGCCCGCTGCGCAGGGGCACGTCGAGCTGCCACACCTGGTGGCGGTAGCGCGCCTCGGCGACGTACTCGATCGCGGGCCGGGCGCCCGGGCTGTTGCGCGCGGCGAACTCCAGGCACCTGCGCTCGAGCTCCCGCAGGTGCCCGTCCGCACGCTCGTGCTCGAACGCGTCCGAGCCGGTGAAGAAGGCGGCGGCGTGTTCGCCGACGAGGTCCGACATCAACGCGCCGCGGGCGCTCAGGACCGCCCCGGCCTGGGGGATCACGACCCGCGGCGAGCCCAGCCTGCGGGCGATCGCGACGGCGTTCAGGCCCGCGGCCCCGCCGCCGCCGATCAGGACGGCCGTGCGCGGGTCGACGCCCTGGTTGACCGTGATCTCCTCGATCGACTGGATCATCCGCTCGGTCGCCACGGCCATGATCGCGGCGGCGCCGTCGCTCGTGGACAGGCCCAGTGGCGCGGCCACCCGCTCGGCGAGCGCCCGCTCGGCGGCCGCCGCGTCGAGCGCCATCGTGCCGCCGAGGAAGTAGTCGGGGTCGATGTAGCCGAGCACGACGGCGGCGTCGGTCACGGTCGGCTCGATGCCGCCGCGCCCGTAACAGACGGGCCCGGGGTCGGCACCCGCGCTCTGGGGACCCACGTGCAGCAGCCCGCCCGGGTCGATCCAGGCGATCGAGCCCCCACCCGCGCCCACACTGCGGACGTCGACGGCCGGGAAGCCCGTGATGTGTCCCTCGTACTCCACCCCCAGCCACGTCTCGCGTGTCACCGGGATGCGCCCGCGGCGGACGAGCGCGACGTCGTAGCTGGTCCCGCCCGTGTCCGCCACGACCGCGTTCTCGCTGTGGCCGTCGAGCGCGGCGTAGTGGCGTCCGGCGATCGGCGCCATCGCGGGACCGGAGTTGATCGAGTGGATCGGCGAGGCCGCCATGTCGGCCGCGTCGACGACGCCACCGCTGGAGGTCACCATCAACAGCCGACCGGTGAAGCCGCTCTGACGCAGGCGCTCGTCGAGCCCGTTCAGGTACGCCGCCATCAGCGGCTTCAGCGAGGCGTCGATCGCCGCACAGGACGCGCGTCGGTACTCGCGCAGCGTGGGGTTCAGGGCGTGCGAGAGCGTGTACGGGACTCCCGGGAGGTGCTCCTCGAGCAGCTCCCCCAGGCGGCGCTCGTGGATCGGGTTGGCGATCGACCAGATCAGGCACACGGCGACGGCCTCGACGCCGAGATCGCGCAGGCGGCCAAGGACCTCGACGGTGGAGCTCTCGTCGAGCGGCTGCACGACCTCCCCCTCGCTGCCGATCCGCTCGTCGACCTCGAACGTGAGCTGCCGTGGGATGTACGGGTCCGGATAGCCGTAGGTCCAGTTGAACGGGTGCGTCCTGCCCCCCTCGCGCAGCAGCAGCATGTCGGGATGACCGCGCGTGGCCAGCAGCGCCGTCCGCGCCGTCGTGTGGGTGAGGATCGCGTTGATCGCCCGCGTCGTCCCGTGGATGAAGACCTCGACATCGGCGAGGAACTCGGCTGGCGAGCGACCTGCGTCCGCGGCCGCCAGCGAGACGGCGCTCAGGATCCCAAGCGAGGGGTCCTGCGGCGTCGTCGACGCCTTGTACAGGCTGACGCCATCGGCCCGCTCGACCACGAGGTCGGTGAACGTCCCCCCGGTATCAGCCGCCAGCCTCACTTATCGCCGGCTCCCCGAAGGCGTCGGCGCGACACCGCCATCGCGCTCGACGATCGAGGGGGCGTTCGATATTTCGGCATCGCGTCTCTTATACACTATCGCCGCCTTCGGCGCGCGTCGGGGCTCAGCCCCCTCGCGCTGCTGCTCTCGACGCGCGTCGGGGCTCGCCCCGGGCGGGCTTTGCTGCCGAAGAACGCCGCCGCTCATCCGCCCACCCGATCGCCCTCAGAGGCGCCCGCGCGGGTGGCGAGCATCAGCACGTCGCGACCCTCCTGGACAGCGCCGCCGCGGTCGCTGCGGATGCTCACGGACAGCGTCACGAGGCCCGTGCCGGCTCGCGAGCGGCTCGGCCTGGCCTCCAGGACCTCGTACTCCCCCCAGATCGTGTCGCCGGGGAACACGGGCGCCGTGAAGCTGCGCTCGCAAACGACCAGGGCGAGGATCTGCCAGTCGTCGCGCACGCTCCGCAGCCCGTAGCTGATCGACAGGACCAGCGGTCCGTGGGCGATCCGTCCGCCGAACGGGGTCTCCTCGCGGGCGAACAGCTCGTCTACGTGGAGCGGGTTGAAGTCACCCGAGATACCGGCGAAGGCGACAACGTCGGCCTCGGTGACGGTGCGCCTGCTGGTTCCGAAGCTGAGCCCCACCTCGATGTCCTCCAGATGGGTCCGCCAGGCCACGTCGATCAGCGTCCGGTGAACAGCGCGGGGCGCTTCCCGACGAAGGCGGCGACGCCCTCGGCGTTGTCGTGGCTGGCCGCCAGCAGCTGCTGCTCGTCAGCCTCCAGCGCGAGCTGCTCGCGCAGCTGCCCGTAGGCCCAGGCGTTGAACTCCCGCTTCGCCGCCGCGTATGCCAGCGTCGGCCCCGCGGCCAGGCGCGCGGCCAGGGCCGCCGCGCTCGCGGCGAGCTCGGCGTCGGGCACGACGCTGTTCGCGAGCCCCCACTCGAGCGCCTTCTGCGCCGGCACGGCCTCACCCAGGAGCGCCATCTCGAGGCCCCTGCCAAGGCCCGCCCGAGACGCCACGAACGCCGACGCGCCGCCGTCGGGCGCGAGCCCGATTTTCACGAACGCGAGCATGAAGTAGGCCGACTCGGCCGCCACGACCAGATCGCACGCGAGCGCCAGCGAGCAGCCGATCCCCGCCGCGGGCCCGTTCACGGCCGCCACGACGGGCTTGGGCAGCTCGCGGATGCCGGTGATGATCGGGTGGTGGACCCCCACCAGGCGGGTGTGGATGTCCCATGAGCCGTCCGCCCCGCGGGGAAAGCCCTCCGCGACGTCCGCTCCGGCCGAGAACGCCCGCCCCTGGCCGGTGATCAGGACCGTCCGCACCGTCTCCTCGTCCGCGAGCTGGCCGATCACGCTCGCGAGCTCCACGGCGAGCCGCTCGTTCCAGGCGTTCAGCGCCGCCGGGCGGCTCAGCGTGATCGTCGCCACGCCGTCCGCCCGGACGAGCTCGAGCGTCTCGAGCGTCTCGGGCGCGGCCACCGGCGCCTCAGCCCCCGACCGCGACGCGGCGGCTGCGGGGGGAGGAGCCGCGGCGCTCCTGCAGCGCCGCGCCCGCCAGCACCAGCGCGATCACTTCTTCGCGGATATGGGTGGCGTCGAGCGCGGCCTCGGAGGTGAGCGCCTGGAGCATGTATCCGTTCAGGAGGGCGTCGAACCGCCAGCTCGCGGGGATCGAGCCGGGCGCGTCCGGCGGCACGAGCCCCTCGAGGGCGAAATCGATCAGCTCGTACCAGCTGAGCAGCCGGACCTCGATCGTGTGGCGCAGACCGGGCGTGCGCACCGCGACGCCGTACGCGTTGATCCACACGCGCCAGGTCTCGATCATCTCCTCGTCGCCGGCAAGCGTGCTGTCGACCAGTGCCTCCAGACGCTCGATCCCCGCGGGTACGTCGCAGATCACATCGCGGAAGCGCTGCTGCGTCCGTTCGGAGACGTACAGCAGCGCCTGCGTCAGCAGGTCCTCACGGTTCTCGAAGTAGTGGTTGAGCATGCCCGTGCTCACGCCGGCCTCCTCGGCGACCATCCTCATCGTCGAGCCGGCGAAGCCCTCACGAGCGATGACCGTGGCGGCGGCTCTGCAGATCTGCTCGCGCCGTATCGGTCCCATTCCCAGCTTTGGCACCGCTGTCCCTCCGCTCGAATCTGGGCCGATCCGCCCCTGCCGGCGGTGCCCCGGTCGGTCCGCGAGACGTCCGACCACACGCTAATCAACCCGGCCGGCGCCTGCACCTGCAGTCGGTGCGCGCGCCCCCGTGCGCACATATAGTGTCGCATATCGAGTGATCGGTTTGCAATAGCCGCCCGACCCGAAAGGAAGCATACGATGAGCATCGAGCGCATCACGACCAACCCCGCGTCGGGCTTCAGCGACGCCGTCACCACGAGCGGGGCGGGCCGATTGATCCACGTGTCTGGCAACGTCGGCTTCGGCACGGACGGGAAGGTCGTGACGGGTGGCATGCGTGCCGAGGCCGAAGCGACATTCGACAACATCGAGGCCACGCTGGAGAAAGCGGGCGCCGATCTCTCCCACGTGGTGAAGATCAACGCGTTCATAACCTCGCTCGAGGAATACCCCGACTACGCTGCCGTCCGCTCCGAGCGCTTCGGAGCGACGCTGCCGGCGAGCGCGACCGTCCAGGTGGCGGGGCTGCTGGTGGGCGCGCACATCGAGATCGACGCGGTCGCGTTCGTCCCGGGCGAGTGAGCGCCGGGGCCAAGCCCGCAGCTCGCAGCGGCCCGCCCGAGCCCGGGCCGGCGACGCGCATAACGTGCGACGTGGGCGGCACGTTCACCGACGTCGTAGTCAGCGACGGGCAGGGACGGCTGACGGTCGCCAAGGCGCTGACGCAGTCGGAGCACCTGTTCGCGGGACTGCTGGCCGCCCTCTCACGGGCCTCGGAGCAGCTCGGGCTGGCGCTCGAGCAGATGCTCGGGCGCACGTCGCTGTTCATCTTCTCCACCACGCAGGCGACCAACGCGATTCTCGAGGCGAGCACCGCGCGCACCGCTTTCCTGTGCACCGAGGGCTTCCCCGACATCCTCGTCCGCCGCGAGGGGGGCACGCTGCGCCCCTACGACTACACCCGGCCGTTCGCCGAGCCCTACGTCCCGCGGCGGCTGACGCTCGAGATCCCTGAGCGGATCGACGCCGACGGCAACGTCGTGGTGCCGCTGCACCGCGAGGGCGCCCTTGCCCAGCTGCAGCGGGCGCGGGAGCTGGGCGCGGAGGCGCTCGCGGTGTGCCTGCTGTGGTCGACCGCCAACCCGGCACACGAGCTCGCGCTCGCCGAGCTGATCGAGTCCGAGCTGCCGGGCGTGCCCTACTCGCTCTCACACCAGATCAACCCGATCGTGCGGGAGTACCGCCGCGCGTCGGGGACGGCGATCGACGCCTCACTGAAGCCCCTGATGCAGACCCATCTGCCGGAGATCGCGGCGGGGCTGCACGCGGCGGGCTTCCGCGGCGAGCTGCTCGCCGCCAGCTCCGCCGGCGGCGTCGTGCCGATGGCCGAGCTGATCGAGAGCCCGCTCTGGTCCGTGCGCTCGGGCCCGTCGCTGGCCCCTGTCGCGGCTCGGGCCGTGGCGGGCGCCGAGACGGGCAGCGGCGAGGTGATCGTCTGCGACACGGGCGGCACCAGCTTCGACGTGAGCCTGATCCGCGGCGGGGATCTCGTGTTCACGAGCGAGACCTGGTTGGGCGAGCCGTTCTGCGGGCACCTGACCGGCCTCTCCTCGGTCGACGTCCGCAGCATCGGGGCCGGCGGCGGCTCGATCGCATGGGTCGATCCGGGCGGCCTGCTCCGGGTCGGGCCCGAGAGCGCGGGCGCCGATCCAGGGCCGGCGTGCTATGGCCGCGGCGGTACCCGCCCGACCGTCACCGACGCGGCGCTCGTGCTCGGCTACGTGGACCCGGAGCGGTTCCTCGGGGGGACGATGGCGCTCGACAGCGCGGCCGCACGGCGGGCGCTGGAGCAGCTGGCCGGGAGCCTCGAGATCGAAGCCATGCAGGCCGCCCACGCGGTCCTGTCGGTGGCGAACGAGCGGATGATCGCCGCGATCCACGAACTGACGGTCAACGAGGGCGTGGACCCGCGCGACAGCACCCTCGTCGCAGGCGGCGGCGCGGCCGGCCTGACGATCCTGCCGATCGCGCGCGAGCTCGGCTGCCCCAACGTCCTGATCCCGCGTGCCGCCGGCGTGCTGTCTGCGTTCGGCGGCCAGCACAGCGACATCGTCCGGGAGGTCACGGCTCCGTTTGCGGCGAGCTCCGAGCGATTCGACTTCGCCGGCGTTCAGCGCACGCTCGCGAGCCTCGGCGAGCGGCTGGGCACGTTCGAGTCCGCCCTACCGCCCGGTCTCTGCGGGGAGGTCAGCCGGCGCTACTCGGTCGAGGCGCGCTACGCCTACCAGGTGTGGGATCTGTCGATCCCGCTCGACGGCGCCGGAGTCGAGGACCGCGCCGCCCTCGAGGGCGTGATCGCACGCTTCCACGATGCCCACGATCGCATCTTCGCCGTACGCGAGCCCGGCCAGAAGATCGAGATGAGCCAGTGGAAGGGCCGCGTGACCGCGAGCACCGCCAAGCCGTCGCTCGCCGCGACGCGGAACGGCGCGGGCGCGCACGACGCGCCCGAGCGCACGCGCCCCGCGTTCTTCCCCGAGCTCGGCGAGGTCGAGATCGCGGTGCATGCCGGCGAGCTGCTCGCGCCGGGGGCGAGCACCGTCGGACCGGCCCTGATCGTCGAGCCCGAGACGACGATCGTGGTCTACCCGGGTTGGACCGCGCACGTCACCGAGCTCGGCAACTACCGACTGGAGCACGACTGATGCAACCGCCGCTCGAAGGCGCGGGCGCCGAACCGCGCCAAGCGCTCGATCCGACCCTGATGGCCGTGCTCGCCCACCGCTTTGAAGCGATCGTGCGCGAGATGACCAACACGCTGTTCCGCACCGGGCGCTCTTCGATCCTGAACATGGCGCGCGACTTCTCGTGCGCGATCATCACCGCCGACGACCAGCTGTTCGCCGCCGCCGAGGGGCTGCAGGTGCACGTGCTGGGCGCAGGCCTGCAGACGAGCTCGATGCGCGAGCTGCATCCGGACCTGCGGGAGGGTGACGCCTACCTCCACAACGACCCCATGCTCGGCAACACCCACACCGCCGACCACACGATCCTCGTGCCCGTGTTCGTCGACGGCGAGCACATCTTCACCGCCTCGGCCAAGGCCCACCAGGCCGACTGCGGCAACTCCGAGCCCTCCACCTACATGGCCTACGTCGCCGACGTCTACGCCGAGGGCGGGCTGATCTTCCCGTGCGTGAAGGTCCAACAGGACCACACCGACATCGAGGACGTGATCCGGATGTGCCGCCGTCGCATCCGGGTCCCGGAGGTCTGGTACGGCGACTACCTGGCCGCGGTCGGCGCAGCCCGCATCGGGGAGCGGCGCCTGCACGAGGTGATCGCCCGCTACGGCCTGGCGACGATCCGCGAGTTCGTCGGCGAGTGGCTCGACTACTCCGAGCGGCGGATGGAGCAGGCGATCCGCAAGCTGCCCGCCCGCCGCCTGCACGCGAGCTCGCGCCACGACCCGATCCCGGGCCTGCCCGAGGGCATCGAGGTACAGGTGACGATCGACGTCGAGCCCGAGCTCGGGAAGGTCACCTTCGACCTGCGCGAGAACCCCGACTGCATCCCGTTCGGCCTCAACGTGTCGGAGTACTGCGCCCGCGGCGGCTGCATCATCGCGCTGCTCAACTGCCTGGAGGAGGACATCCCGCGCAACTCCGGCAGCTTTCGCCGGGTCGAGATCCTGCTGCGCGAGGGCTCGATCGCGGGTGGGCTCGTGGAGCCCTACTCGGCGTCGGTGTCAACCACGAACGTGCTCAACCGGATCATCAACGCGGCCCAGAGCGCCTTCTGCCAGCTCGGCGACGGCGAGGGGCTGGCCGAGGGTGCGGGCGCACTCGGGGTCGGGTTCTCGGTCTTCTCCGGCACCCATCCCGACAGCGGCGAGCCGTACGTGAGCTCGATGGTGATCGGCAACAACGGCGGCCCGGCCTCGCCGCACTGCGACGGCTGGATCACCTACGCGATGCCGGACTGCCCGAAGACGATCTACATCGACTCCGTCGAGATGCTCGAGCGTACCTACCCGTTGCACTTCCGCTCCCTGCGGCTCCTGCCGGACTCTGGAGGCGCCGGGCGGCTGCGGGGCGGACCGGCGGGGGAGGTCGTCTACGGGCCTCGCTCGAGCACGCCGCTGCGGGTCTTCTACCTCGCCGACTTCGCACGCAACCCGCCCAAGGGCGTGCGCGGCGCCTTGCCCGGCGCGCACGCCGCAGCGAGCGTCATCGACCTCG
Source organism: uncultured Solirubrobacteraceae bacterium (assembly GCA_963743505.1). GTDB lineage: Bacteria > Actinomycetota > Thermoleophilia > Solirubrobacterales > Solirubrobacteraceae > Palsa-744. The sequence continues at coordinate 938,002 of CAVUPZ010000001.1, forward strand.
ACGGCAGCGAGGTCGCGGTCGAGCCCGTCGGCGACTCGCTGCTCACCCCCGGCCAGTGGATCAGGGGCGTGGAGGCGGGCGGCGGCGGCTACGGCGACCCGCTCGAGCGCGACCCTCGCGCCGTCCTGCACGACGTCCTCGAAGGCTGGGTCAGCGAGCGGGCCGCCCGGGAGGTCTACGGCGTCGAGCTCACCGCCGCCGGCTCCGGCGCGCCGGAGCCCCGGGTCGACCCGCCCGCCACCGCGGCGCTGCGCGCGCGCCTGCGGGACGAGGAGCGCCCACCCGCCTGAGCGATCTGTGACCTCGTGGTGACCGGGCTTGCGCGCCGTCTGCCAGCTCGGGTACTATCAATATCAACCAGTCGATATGCAACCGGGAAGGCCCACGTGATGCGCGGACGCCCGACGAGACGGCGTGGCCACGATGCCTGACGCGCCGCCCTCAGCGATAGAGCAGGAGTACCGTCGGCGCACGCCCGGCTCGGCGCGGATGATGGAAGCGGCCTCGGCGTCGATGCCGCACGGCATCACGCGTACGCTCAGCTGGTTTCCCCCCTACCCGCTCGTCTTCGACCACTGCCGCGGGGCGAGCATGTTCGACGTCGACGGCAACCGCTACGTGGACCTGTTCAGCAACGGGCTGAGCCTGATGCACGGCCACGCCTATGATCCCGTCGACGAAGCGCTGCGGCGGGCGCTCGCGAGGGGCAGCGCCTGGCCGGGGACCTCCGACGCCCAGATCGGCTTCGCCGAGCTGCTGTGCGCGCGGGTGCCCGGCGCCGAGCAGGTCCGGTTCGTGAACACGGGCACGGAGGCGACGATGCTGGGGGTCAAACTGGCCCGCCACGCGACCGCTCATCCGATGATCATCAAGGCGTGGCACGGCTACCACGGCTCCTACGACGACCTCGAGGTGGGGCTCGCCGGCCAGGGCGAGATGCCCGGGCGGGTCGCGCTCGCGACCTTCGGCGAGCTCGACAGCTACGAGGCGCAGCTGCAGCGCTTCGACGGAGAGGTGGCGGCGATCGTCGTCGAGCCGGTCCAGTACACGGGGATCGTGACGCCGCCGCCCGAGGGCTTCCTGGCCGAGCTGCAGGCGCTCGCGCGTTCGGCCGGGGTCCTGTTCGTGCTCGACGACTGCCTCATGTTCCGCCTCGCCGAAGGTGGCTCGACGGAGCGCTTCGGTCTCGAGCCGGCCGACATCACGTGCCTGGGCAAGTGGATCGGCGGCGGGCTGCCGGTGGGGGCGATCGCCGCCTCGGCCGAGCTGATGAGCGCCTTCGACCCCTCCCCCACCGCCGCTGGAGCTCTCTACCACGGCGGCTCGTTCAACGGGAACCTGCTCGGGATGGTCGCCGGTGAGATCGCCGTGCGCGACCTCACCGCTGCGGAGATCGCACGCGTCGACGCCCAGGCGGAGCGCCTCCAGGTCGAGCTCGCGGCAGGGGCGAGCGACTGCGGCGTGCCGATCCGGATCAGCGGCGTGGGCTCGGCGTTCGGTCTGTACGTGCTCGACGACCCCGACGGCGAAATCGACTGGGCGGCGACGCGGCTGCTCCACCTCGCCGCCGCCAACAACGACATCTACTACGGCTCCGGCGGCGAGTTCGGCCTCAGCACGGCGATCAGCGACGAGGAGCTGGAGTTCGTCGGCGCAGCCCTGCGCAGCGCCCTGGCAGACGTGGCCGCCGCCGTCGCCCAGCAGCCGGCGTGAGCCGCGCCGCCGGGTTCTCCGGCGGCGCGGGCTAGGAATCAATCATCTAGGGGCGCACGGGCAGGCGGGCGTCCCGCAGCAGTCCCTCGAGCGGCGGGTCGCGCTCGGGGTGGGGCTCGAACTCGAGCCCCACAGCCCCGTCGTAGGGGCTGGCGTCGAGTGCCGCGAGGATGGTGGCGAAGTCGAGCGAGCCGGTCCCGGGCATCGCCCTGCCCGGTACGTCGGAGAGCTGGATGTGACCGATGCGCTCGCCGTGCCGCTCGATCGCGGCGACGGGGTCCCCGCCGGCCCGGGCGACGTGGTAGACGTCGAGCAGCAGGGCGATCGGCGCCGGCGGAGCGCAGGCGTCGATCAGCTCGATCACGGCATCCGGGGTCGGCGCCAGATAGCCGGGGTTCTCGATCTCGTTGAGGGGCTCGATCACGACCCCCACCCCGTGGGCGTCGGCCTCGGCCGCGAACGCGTGCAGGTTGCCGAGCAGGGCGTCACGCTGCGCGGCGGCGCTCACGCCGGGCAGCGAGCGGCCGACGAGCACGTTCACCGCCGGCGCACCGAGCCGCGCGGCCAGCTCGACTGCTGCGGCGAAGGCGTCCCTCGCCTCCTCGCGGCGGGCGGGGTCGTTGACGAAGCCCCGCTCGCCGCGGTGCACCGCGCCGGCGTCGCAGTTGAGCAGCGCGACGCCGACGTCGTGCTCGGCCACCGCGGCGGGCAGCCCCTCCCGGTCGGCCGGCGAGGGCCAGGTCGTTTCGATCAGCCGAAAGCCGGCGCGCCGCGCGGCCGCGACCCGGTCGAGGAAGGCCACATCGCCGAACAGCCAGGAGATGTGCGCCGACCACGTCAGGCCCACGCCTGCGCCCTCAGCCCTCCCCTTCGAGGAACGCCACCGCCTCGACCTCCAGCCGCGCCGCCTCGACGAGGCCCGCGACCTGGACGGTCGCGCTGCTCGGCGGCGTGCCCGGGAAGGCCCGGCCGCGGGCGAGATCGTAGTCCTTGTAGAACTCGGTGCCCGTCACGTAGCCGGTGATCTTTACGACGTCGCTCATCTCGGCGCCCGCTTTCGCGAGCGATTTGCGGATCCGCTCGAAGCACTGGTCGGCCTCGGCGGCGAAGGTGTCGTTCACCATCTTGCCGTCCTCGTCGGCGCCCACCTGGCCCGAGATGTAGATCCAGCGCCCCGGCCCGCTGAAGCTGATCGAGTCGCAGAACGTCGTACCCCAGGGACTGTCCACCCGCTGCTTGGCCATCAATTCTCCCTTTCTCTCGACTAGGTGCTGGTCAGCCGGGCGACGTCCTCGAGCGCCCGGAGAAGTCCTTCGTGCGCCTGCTCGAGTGCCTCGCCGGCGGTCGCGGTCGAGAAGGCGATCTCGCCGCCGGGGCCGATCAGGACGCCGTTGTTGAGCGCGGCAAGGTGTAGCAGCTGGGTGGCCTCGTCGGCGGTGAACAGCCCATCCAGCCGTGCGAGCGTGTCCGTCAGGTAGACCCCCATCACCGAGCCTTCCCCGGAGGAGCTGAACGGCAGGCCGAGCGCGGCCGCCCGCTCGGCGAGGCCGGCCCGCAGGCCCGCGGCCCGCTCGTCCATGGCCGCGATCGCCGTGCCGGTCAGGTGCTCGAGGCTGACGCTCCCGGCGACGCAGCTGAGCAGGTTGCCGTTGAACGAGCCGCCGTGGTACAGGGGTTGCTCGCGGTGCGGGTCGAGCACCTCCATCACGTCCGCCCGGCCCCCCACGACGCCCATCGGCATGCCCCCGCCGATGAACTTGCCGAGGAAGGTCAGATCGGGCGTGAGCCCGAACAGCTCGGCCGAGCCCCCGTAGGCGAGCCGGAGCATGAGGCAGTCGTCGAGGACGAACAGCGAGCCGGCGCGCCGGGCGGCCTCCTGCACCCGAGCGAGGAACCCGGGGGGCGCCGTCGTGACGAGGCCGCTGAACAGCATCGGCTCGAGCACGACCGCCGCGATCTCCGAGCCGTGTTCGGCCAGGCGGGCTTCGAACGCCTCGGCGTCCCCGTACGGCGCCAGGTAGACACGGTCGGGGATCTCCGGCCGGTCGTACAGGCCGACCTCGAGGTCGTCGTAGGAGCCGTGGAAGCCGTCGATCGACTTCAGCAGGGCGGGGCGGCCCGTCGCTGCACGGGCGACCTTCATCGCGAGCATCCCGGCCTCGGTACCCGAGTTGGTGAAGCGGACCTGCTCGAAGACGTCGATCCGCTTGCACAGCTGGGCGGCGAAGGCGATCTGGTCCTCGCTCGGCACGAGCCAGCCGGAACCGCGCTCGAGCGCCCGGTGCAGCGCCTGCACGACGGGCGGGAAGGCGTGGCCGTGGATCAGGCTGAGGCCGTTGTTGACGAGGTCGACGTAGCGGTTGCCATCGATGTCGAGGAGGTAGGGGCCTTCGCCGTGGTCGCCGACGACGGGGTAGGGCCGGTGGTATCCCCAACCGCGCGTGAGCCCTCGCACCATGTAGCGTCGGGCCCGCGCCATCGCCTCCCGCGAGCGTGGGGTGCGCTCCAGGTACCGTGCTTCCAGGCTCGCACGCGCATCGGCTCCGACGACGATTCCGCTCACCGGTGGGGCCACTTCGACACTGTTCGATATCTTGTCATACGGACTGATCTAACCTACCAGCCTGGGTGCACGGACCCGCTGCTCCCCGGTGCGATAGAAATCGATACGTGGAAGACGCCGTCCAACCGATCGCGCGCAATCTGCGCCGGTGGCGGCAGACGCGGGAGCTGACGCTCTCCGCGCTCGCGGAGCAGGCGGGTGTGGCGAAGTCGACCGTCTCGCTGATCGAGCGGGGCCAGGGCAACCCGTCGCTCGACACCGTGTGGTCGCTCGCCGCGGCGCTCGGGGTGCCGTTCGCGAGCCTGTTCCACGACGAGCCGCCCGCGAACGACGTATCGGTCGTCCGCGAGGACGACGGGGCGGTCGTCGCGATCGACCGCGCCGGTCTCGACGTGGGCGGGCTCGTCGTCCGCCACATGCTGACGCGGACCGGCGGCGAGCTGATCGAGATCTACACGCTCGCCCTCGACAAGGGAGCGGTGCGCCATGCCCAGGCGCACATCGAGGGCCTGTTCGAGCACATCACCGTCGCCGCCGGCAGCGTCGAGATCTCGACGGAGGCCTTCACCGAGGTGCTGCACGAGGGCGACCTGATCAGCTTCCGGGCCGACTCGCCCCACAGCTACCGCGTCATCGACGGCCCGGTCCGCCTCGTGTCGGTGCACGAATACCCCAAGCGCACGATCGCCTGAGCGGCGGGGGCGCCGTCCCGGTCGCCGCCGGAAGTCAGTAGGAGCGCGGCAGCCCGAGCACATGCTGGGCCACGAACGCCTGCACGAGGTTGTTGTTGACGGGTGCGATCTTGTACAGGCGCGTCTCGCGGAACTTGCGCTCGATGTCGTACTCCTGCGCGAAGCCGAAACCGCCGTGAGCGTCGAGGGCGGCGTTGGCGGCCTCCCACGAGGCCTCCGACGCGAGGTACTTGGCCATGTTCGCCTCGGCTCCCGCGGGTGCGCCGGTGTCGTACAGCCAGGCCGCCTTCCAGCGCATGAGGTCGGCTGCGGCCTGCGCCATGTGGGCTCGGGCGAGCGGGAACTGGACGCCCTGGTTGGCCCCGATCGGACGCCCGAACACGACCCGCCGGCTGGCATAGGCGACCGCCCGGTCGAGGAAGAAGCGGCAGTCGCCGATGCACTCCGCCGCGATCAGGATGCGCTCGGCGTTCATCCCGTCGAGGATGTAGCGAAAGCCCTCTCCCTCCTCGCCGATCAGCGCATCAGCGGGCAGCTCGAGGCTCTCGAAGAAGACCTCGGTCGTGGCGTGGTTCATCATCGTCCTGATCGGACGCACGGTCAGCTCGGCGCCGCGGTCGCGCATGTCGAGGAGGAACACGGACAGCCCGCCGGTGCGCCGCTCGACCTCCTCGATCGGGGTCGTCCGGGCGAGCAGGACCATCAAGTCGGAGTGCTCGGCCCGGGATGTCCAGATCTTCTGGCCATCGATCACCCAACCCGACCCCGTGCGACGGGCCCGCGTCGCGATCCGTGTGGTGTCCGAGCCCGCGTTCGGCTCGGTCACGGCGAATGCCTGCAGGCGCAGCTCGCCGGAGGCGATCCGCGGCAGCAGCTGGCGCTTCTGCTGCTCGCTGCCGTGCCGGAGCAGGGTCCCCATCGTGTACATCTGGGCGTGGCAGGCACCGGCGTTGGCGCCCGAGGCGGAGATCTCCTCGAGGACCACGCTCGCGCTCGCCAGCGACAGGCCGGAGCCCCCGTAGGGCTCCGGGATCAGCGCCGCGAGCCATCCGTTGGCGGTGAGGGCGGAGACGAACTCGGTGGGGTAGCGATCGGGCTCGAGGCCGCGCCAGTACTCCCCGGGGAAGTCCTGGCACAGCGCCCGCACGGCCTCCCGGATCGGGCCCGCCTCGGACGGCTCGCCGAAGTCCATCCGTGCGCCTAGCCGAGCTCGAGCTCGAGCGCCGCTGCGACCTCGAAGAGGTCGGCCACGGCGCCGTAGTGGGCGACGTCGAAGATGCGGGCATCGGGGTCGGAGTTGATGGCGATGATCCTCCCCGCGCCGGCGATCCCGGCGAGATGCTGCGGGGCCCCGGAGATCCCGAACGCGAGGTACACCCGGGGCGAGACGGTCATTCCCGACTGCCCCACCTTGCGCGTGCGCGGCATCCAGCCGGCCTCGACCGGGGGACCCGAGGCGGCCAGGGTCGCCCCCATCCGCTCGGCCAGCGCCGCGAAGCGGAGCACCTGCTCGCGGTCGCCGATCCCCCGGCCGACCGACAGCAGGAAGTCGGCCTTGCCGATCTCGACGTCGCCTGCTGGCGGCTCGAGCAGCTCGATCCGCTCGCTGCGCTGGGCCCCGCCGAGCTCGAGGTCGAGCTCCTCGACGACCGGGCTCCCCTCGCCGCCGGCGGGCTCGAAGCAGCCCGGGCGCAACAGCAGCAGGACCGTGTCGCTGGACGGGAAGTCGAGCTCGGCGAGGAGTGCTTCGGCGTAGGCGGGTCGCCGCGCCAGCAGCCCTCCGGAGCCGATCGACACGCTGAGGACGTCGCTCGCGAAGCCCAGGCGCATGCGCGCCGCCACCGCGGGGGCGAACCCGAGCGACTCCGTCGTGTGGCCGGCGAGCACGACGGTCGGCCGACGCTGCTCGATCAGCGCTTCGAGGGCGGCCTGTGAGACATGGGCGTCGGGGTGCTCCTGCGGCGTCGGCACGAGCAGCAGCTCCTGCACCCCGGCGAGACCCACGGCTGCCCCGTGGGCCACGAGGTCGTGCCCGATCAGCGCCACGGCGAGCGAGCCCGCTCCCTGCCCGCACAGCGAGAGGCCGGCTCCGATCAGCTCGAGCGTCGAGGCGCGCAGGCGTCCGCCAGCGATCTCGCCGACGACCAGCACACCGCTCACGCGCCCAACGCCTCCGCGACGAGGGCTGCGATGCGCCGGGCGACCGCGTCGCTGGGCCCCTCGATCATCGTCGCCGCGCGTGTGCGCTCGCGCTCGAGCAGCCGCACCGTGCGGGAACCCCGCCCCGCGTCCACGTCCTCCGCGTCGAGGCCGAGCTGGGCGAGCGCGAGCTCCTCGATCGGCTCGGCGCGGGCTCGCTTGAGCTCGCGCAGCGTCGGCGAGCGGGCCTCCTCGATGCCGCTCTGCACCGTCAGCACTGCGGGCATCCCCACCCGCAGCACCTCAACCCGGCCGCCGTCGAGCTCGCGCCGGACGATCAGTCGCTCGTCATCTCGCTCGATCCCCACGACGACGGCGACGTGAGCGAGGTCCAGCAGCCCGGCGAGCGCGACGCCGGTGGCGGCGTTCGCGGCGTCGGCGGACTGGACGCCGCAGAGGATCACGTCCGGGCGCTCGCGGACCGCTACGGCGCCGAGCACACCGGCGAGGAGCAGGGGATCGGAATCGGGGAGCCCGCTGGCGTCGGCGAGCGCCGGGTCCCAGACACGCACGGCGCGGTCGGCGCCGCGTGCGAGACCGGCCACGAGCGCCTCCTGCGCGGGTGGGCCGCCGACGCTGACGATCACCACCTCGCCGTCTCCCGCGCTCTCGCGCAGGCGCATGGCCGCCTGCAGGGAGCACAGGTCCCACTCGTTCGTGCGCCAGCGGAGCACCCCGGCGGGAATGCTGCCGGCGCCGTCGAGCACGACCTCTCGCTCGAGCACAGCGACCTGCTTGATCGGGACGAGGATCCTCATGCCGGCGGGCGCGGGACGCCGGCCGCGGCGGCGGGCAGGGCTCCCTCGCGGTAGACGTCGGGCAGCTCGCGCAGGTAGGGGAGCGGCGTGGCCGGGTCGGCGGTGTCGATCTCGCGTGCGAGGCGGTGGCCGTCGAAGACGTTTTCGGCGATCGTCCGCGGGGCGAGGCAGTCGCCGATCCGGTAGATGGCCTCGATGCCCTCCTCCTGCAGCCGGAGCGGATCGGCGGCGAGCTCGTGGTAGAGCGAGTCGAGCGGTTCGCGCTGGGTCACGAGCACGATCGCGTCGGCGCTCCATTCGACCGGGTCGGGGGACCACACGTTGCGCCCCTTGAGTCCCGCGGGAGTGATCTCGCTCAGCAGGTGCAGGGGAATGATCTCGACTCCCTGGGCGCGCAGTTCCCGGTTGACGCGGAACGCCTCGCCGGTGAAGAACATGAAGCTCGCGAAGTTGGCCAGCGGCGTGATCACCGTGACGCGCTTGCCGGCGGCGAGCAGCATCTCGGCCATCCCCACGGCGACGAAGTAGCCGTCGGTGTCGTACACGACGACGTGCTCGCCGGGAATCGCTCCACCCACCGCGGAGACCTGCTCGGGCGTGTGGACGAAGTCGTGCTCGGCGCCGGGGATCGGTTTCTGGGTCGGCCCGTTCATCCCGTCCGCGCGCCAGCGCGCGCCCGTGGCGAGAACGACGATCTCGGCGCCGTAGGTGCGGAGCGCCTCGGCGTCCAGGCGGGTGCGCAGGATCACCTCCACGTTGGCGAGCCGTTCGAGCTGGACCTGCCGGTAGACCGTCACGCGACCCCACTCGCCGAGGTGGGGGTAGGCGCTGATCTGGCGGATGCTCCCGCCGAGGGCGTCCTGCTCGTCGACGAGGTGCACGGCGCTCATGCCGCGCTTGCCGAGCACCATCGCGCACTCCATGCCGGCCGGCCCGGCGCCGAGGACGAGCACGGTCCTGTCCGCGTTGGACGCCTTCGTGAAGCGCTCGGGGTGCCAACCCCGGCGGAACTCCTCCCCCAGGGTGGCGTTCTGCGTGCACACGATCGGCGCGCCGATCCCGAAGCGCGAAGCGCAGATGTTGCAGCCGATGCACTCGCGGATCTCCTCGTAGCGACCCTCTTCGATCTTCCTCGGCAGGAAAGGGTCGGCGATCGAGGGCCGGGCGGCGGCGATGATGTCGAGCAGGCCCGAGCGGACGGCCTCGGCCATCGTGTCCGGGTTCGTGAAGCGTCCCACCGCCGCGATCGGCTTGCGCGTGGCCGGGCGGACGGCCTCGATGTACTCGCGGTGGCTGAACTCGCCCGCGAAGCGGGATGCGACGGCGTCGTCGCCGGCCCATTCGGCGGCGGACCAGCCGCCGGCCTGCAGGTCCCAGAAGTCCACCAGGTGGTCGCCGAGCTCGATGAACTCGTAGGCCTCCTCGGCGGCGCGGATCCCAAGGGGGCTGTCGTTGAGCGTGTCGACGCAGAGGCGGGCGGTGACCGCGCAGTGCTCGCCGACCGCTTCGCGGACCTGCTCGATCGTCTCCAGCCAGAAGCGGGCGCGGTTGGCCACCGAGCCGCCGTACTCGTCGGTGCGGTGGTTGAACTTCGCCATCTGGAAATGCTGGGTGATCGCGCCGCACTCGGCGCCCTCGAGGTTGATCAGGTCGAAGCCGACGTCGCGGGCGCGCCGAGCGGCGGCGACGTAGTAGCCCTGGATCTCCCGGATGCCGGCCTTGTCGAGCTCGTAGCAGCTGGTCGAGTACAGGCCCTCGTCGGTGAGCTGGCTGACGCTCCGAGCGGGCAGGCGCGACTCGAGGTTGCCGGCCACGCAGCCGCCGTGCCAGAGCTCGACCCCGGCGAGCGCTCCGTGCTCGTGGGCGAGGTCGGCCATCCTGCCCAGGTTGCGGGCATCGTCGTCGTCCCACAGACGGGCCGAGACGAGCGGCCGCGAGTCGCTCGAGGGGTGGACGGAGCAGAACTCCGTGTTCACGGCCGCCCAGCCGCCCTCCGCCTTCATCGCGCGGATGTGTGCCTGCGCGCCCGGAAGCTCGGCGCCGAAGCTGGTGCAGTGGGGGCTCTGGTAGAAGCGGTTGCGGAGGGTCTTCGGGCCGATCCTGACGGTCTCGAAGAGGATGTCGTGGCGGCGGTCGCGGGCCATCAGGCGGCGACCCTCATGCGACGATCGGCTGGTGTCGGCGCTCTGCGGTGTGGCGGTCCATCTTGATTCGATATAGCGTACATGGGGCTGATATTTCGGGTCAGCTCGGGCGCTCGCGCGGGGTGTGCTCGGGCGACGGCGCGGATCCCAAGACGTCGTCTCGGGCGCGGCGTTCGGCCCGCAACTCGGCCGCGAGGGCGCCATCGCGGCGCTCACGCAGAGCGGCCAGGACGTCGGGGTCCGTGGGCACGTGCGGCCCGAAGCCGTCGCAGACGACGGCGCTCGAGAGCACCGGGAAGAGGTTCGCAGCGATCGCGTCGAACGTGGCGGCGCCGCCGAGGCCGACGGTCTCGAACGGTCCGGTCAGCCGCCAGCGCCTGGCGAGGCCGTCGCGGACGACCTCGTCGATCGTCTCGGGCGCGGCGACGCCGTGCTCGACCAGCCACAGGCACTCGCGTAGCAGCGCCAGCTGCAACCGGTTCCAGAGCAGCCCGGGCGCCTCCCGCGCGAGCGTGACCGGGCGCTTGCCGATCGCTCCCAGCAGCGAGACGACCCGGCCGAGGATGCCCTCGGCGGTGCGGGCGCCGGCGAGGACCTCCACGAGCGGCATCAGCAGCGGGGGGTTCCAGTAGTGGGTGCCCACGATCCGCTCGGACACCCCGGCGGCCTCGCCGAGCACGCTGATCGACAGCGACGAGGTGTTGCTCGCGACGATCGCGTCGCGGTGGCGGGCGCAGATGGGACCCATCACGGCGGCCTTCAGCTCGAGATCCTCGGGCAGCGACTCGACGATCAGCTCCGGCTCGGGATAGGCAGCCCACCCCGCGCCGGGCGCCGTCTCGGCATAGAGCATCCGCCCGCGCGCGCCCTCCACGGCCGCCGTTCCTGCGATCCCGTGGTGACGGGCGAGCTCGAGTGCCTCTTCGACCCGCGCGCGGGCACGCTCGGCGTCGCGGACGAGCCACGCGACGGTGCACCCCGCAAGGGCATACTCGCAGCCGATCTGGGCTCCCATCAGGCCCGCGCCGAGCAGGGCGACCGGCGCGCCGGCAGCGCCGCCTGGCGGCTCCGCGCCGCCTGGCGGCTCCGCGATGTCCGCCGAGCCGCTCATCCGGAGCGGCCGTGCCTTTCGGGCGTCGAGGCACCGAGGACCATCAGCGTCTTCGTTCCGGTCACGCGGCCGCTGCGGCGCAGGAGGTCGATCACCCGCTTGAGGTCCTCGACATCGCGGACACGGACCCATGCCAGCGCGTCGGGGTCCCCCGCGGTCGTGAAGACCGTCTGGACCTCGGGGATGCCGTCGCCGATCGCGGCGATGTCCTCGACGGGCGAGTCGCCGGCGAAGCGCAACTCGGTGAACGCCTGCAGCGGCTGGCCGAGCTTGGCGTGGTCGACCTGGACGGTGTAGCCGGTGATCACCCGCTCGCGCTCGAGCCGGTCGATGCGCCGCTTGACGGCCGGCGCGGACAGCGACACGCGCGTGGCGACGTCGGCGAGCGTGCGCCGCGCGTCGCGCCGCAGCAGCTCGATGATCTCGAGGTCCGTGGCGTCGAGATCGGGCGGGGGGTCTGGCACGCAACAATCCTATTGAATCAAGCTGTCGAGCGCCGTTATCTTGCGTCTATCCCGCATTGTGCGGCGCCATCGTTGCCTGCAACGGCGTGATCGGCTTTGATATCAACGGATGGTCAGGGCAGCTCGAGCAGCGACGTCCCAGGCCGACGCGGATGCGTCGCTCGAGGCTCTGGACGCGCTGCAGCGTCGTGTGCTGTGGCTCGCGGTTAGCCTCGTGCACCACGCCAACAAGGTCCGGGTGACGCCCTCCGGCGTGAAGGTGGGCGGCCATCAGGCCTCCTCGGCGTCGCTCGTGAGCATCATGTCCACGCTCTACTTCGAGCACCTGCGGGGCCCGGACCGGGTGTCGGTGAAGCCACACGCGAGCCCGGTGCTGCACGCGATCAACTACCTGCTCGGCCGCCTCGATCGCCGCTACCTGACCGAGCTGCGGGCCTTCGGGGGCCTGCAGAGCTACCCGAGCCGTACGAAGGACCCCGACCCCGTGGACTTCTCGACGGGGTCCGTGGGCATCGGCGCGACCGCGACGCTCTGGAGCGCGCTCGCCCACCGCTACGTGGCCGGGCACTTCGAGGTGCCGCGCGGCGGGCGACAGGTCGCGATCCTCGGCGACGCCGAGCTCGACGAGGGTGCGATCTGGGAGGCGCTCGTGGACCCGCTCACCGCGCACCTGGGCGAGGTGCTCTGGGTCGTCGACGTCAACCGCCAGTCGCTCGACCGGGTCGTGCCTGAGATCGCCGTGACCAGGACCACCGCGATGTTCCAGGCCGCTGGCTGGGAGACGATCACCGTCAAGTACGGCCGGCTGCTCCGCGGCCTCTTCGAGCGACCGGGCGGCGAGGCGCTGAGAGAGCGGATCGACGCGATGCCCAACGAGGAGTACCAGCGGCTGCTGCGCAGCTCGGGTGCACAGCTGCGCGAGCGCCTGCCCGCGAGCGGGCGCGGCCGGCGCGAGCTGGAGCGGCTGATCGGGGGGCTCGACGACGCCGAGCTCGCGGCCGCGATCAGAGACCTCGGCGGCCATGACCTCGCCGATCTGCGCGACGCCTTCCAGCGGGCCGACGCGATCACCGATCGCCCGGTGGCGATCTTCGCCTACACGATCAAGGCATGGGGATTGCCGACCGAGGGGCACCCGGCGAACCACTCCGCCCTGCTGTCGGGAGCACAGTGGACCCAGCTCGCCGGCGAGCTGGGAGCAGATCCGGCGGATCCGTGGGCACGCCCGGCGGAGGACTCACCGGAGGGCCGGCTCTGCCTGGGGGCCGCCGAGCGCCTCGCCAGGGAGCCGGTGCGCCCGCGCGATCCAACCGTCGTGCCGCGGGACGTCGGGCGCGCCCACAGCGGCTCGGTCTCGACCCAGCAGGCCTTCGGACGCTTCCTGATGGACCTCGCCCACACCGCGCCGGAGGTGGCCGGGCGCGGTCGTCACGGTCAGCCCGGATGTTGCGTCCTCGACGAACCTCGGCGGTTGGATCAACCGGGCCGGCGTCTGGAACATGGGCGAGCGGATCGACTGGTTCGCCGACGACAGCGACACGCTCGTGCGCTGGCGCGAGTCCGAGCACGGCCAGCACATCGAGCTGGGGATCGCCGAGTGCAACCTCGTCGGCCTGCTGGGGGAGCTCGGCGCGACCTGGTCGCGGGACGGGCAGCCGCTGCTGCCGATCGGGACGCTGTACGACCCGTTCGTGAACAGGGCCCTCGAGCAGTGGTCGTTCGGGATCTACGCAGGCGGCCAATCGATCCTCGTGGGGACGCCCGCCGGCGTCACGCTGGCACCCGAGGGAGGGGCGCACCAGTCGATCATCACGCCGTCGGTGGGCATCGAGCAGCCCGGCTGCATCGCGTGGGAGCCGGCGTTCGGGCAGGACCTCGAGTGGATCCTGCTGCACTGCCTGGGGCAGCTCGGCCGCCCCGACGGAAGCTCCGCGTACCTGCGCCTGAGCACGCGCCCGATCGACCAGGCGCTCGCCTTCGTGCCCGGGCAGCCGGACGGGCGCGAGCGTCGCCGAGGGGACGTCCTCGCCGGCGGCTATCGTCCTGCGAGCGAGCGACGCGCGCGCCCGACGTGACGCTCGTGGGGATGGGCGTGATCATGCCCGAGCTGCTCGCGCGCAGCCGATGAGCTGGGCGCAGCGGGGATCGCCGTCGAGGTGATCTGCGTGACCTCTGCCGACCTCCTGTTCCGCGCGCTGCGAGCTCGGAGCGGGCTCGCGCCGGGGAGCGACGCGGTGCTCGGCGCCCTGTTCCCGGATGCCCGCACCGCCCCGATCGTGAGCGTGCTCGACGGGCACCCCCATGCGCTCGCGTTCCTCTCGAGCATCGCCGGCGCGCCGTTGGCGTGCCTCGGCGTCGACGACTTCGGACAGTCGGGTGACGTCCAGGACCTCTACCGCCACTTCGGGATCGACGCCGAGACGATCGTCGGCGCCGCCCTCGACCTGATCGCCTGAGCCGCCGTGAGCGAGATCTCGATGCCAAGGCTCTCGGACACGATGGAGGAGGGCACGATCCTCAAGTGGCTGATCGGCGACGGAGCACCCGTCGCCCGCGGCGAGGAGCTCGTCGAGATCGAGACCGACAAGGCGACGATCGCCCATCTCGCCGAGGCCGATGGAACGCTCGAGATCCTCGCCGCCGAGGGCACGACGCTGCCGGTGGGTGCGCCGATCGCACGCATCCTCGCCGGCGTCGCGCCGGCTGCGGGTCCCGACGTCTCGGCGCCGCGCGCTCGCGCCGGAGAGGGACCAGCCACGCTCCCACCCGGCACACCACAGGTGCCGCTCGTGGCGGAGGCGCGAGACGCGACCGCGGCGCTTGCTTCGCTGTCGGAGCCCGACCACGTGAACGGGAGCAACGGCTCGAGCCCGACCGTCCTCGCGACGCCGCTCGCGCGCCGGATGGCCGCGATCCACGGCGTCGCGCTCGCGCACCTCGCGGGCAGCGGCCCGGGCGGGCGGATCACGCGTGGCGACGTCCTCTCGGCGGCCGGCGTCCGGGCGCCGGGCCCCAGGCCCTTCCCGGCCCGGGGCAGCGTGTCCGCCCCGCCCGCTCCTCCTCCCCCCGGCGCCCGCGCGGAGGCCAAGGGCGCCAACCGGCTCGTAAAGGCCACGCGCCTGCAGCAGTTGGTGGCGCGCAGGATGGCCGAGGCGAAGGCCACGATCCCCCACTTCCAAGTCCAGACGGAGGTGACGATGGACGCGACGCTGGCGCTCCGTGGGGCGCTGAAGACGAGCATCGAGGAGCAGTCGCTGCCGTCCCTGAACGACTTCGTGATCAAGGCATGCGCGATCGGCCTGCGCGGGCATCCCCGGGCGAACGGCTCCTACGTGGACGGGGAGTTCGAGCTGCACGGGCGCATCAACGTGGGCTTCGCGGTGGCGACCGAGCAGGCCCTGATCGTCCCGGTCGTCCTCGATGCGGACACGAAGTCGCTCGGCACGATCGCGCGGGAGACGCGGCGCCTGGCCGGACGTGTGCGCGCCGGCGAGATCGAGCCACCTGAGCTCGTCGGCGGAACGTTCACCGTCTCGAACCTCGGGATGTACGGGATGACGGCGATCACCCCGGTGATCAACCCGCCCCAGGCGGCGATCCTCGGCGTCGGAGCGCTGCGGGAGACGCTCGCGCGCGTCGACGGCGAGGTCGTGGATCGCACGCTGATGACGCTGACGCTCAGCTGCGACCATCGGATCCTCTACGGCGCCGACGCGGCAGCACTGCTTGGCGAGATCAGGCGGCTGCTGGAGACGCCGGTCGGGCTCGCGCTCTAGGCACGGCGAGGCGAGGCCTCGCCCCGCCGTGCCGATCGACTCCTCGCGTCGATCACACGCCGGAGCCCTGTGCGTACATCAGCGATCCCGGCGTGGTCAGCGTCTGCCCCGTCTCGAGCAGCGTCTTCAGACCCGAGAGGATCATCGGCCAGCCTCCGTAGAGTTCGGAGTTGGCTCCCTCGCGCAGCTGGTCGTGGGTGACGGTCAGGCGGCACGAGTCCTCGACCTGCTCGATCTCCCACGTCACCTGCGAGAACCCTTCGCGCTCGACGTCCTCGCTCCACAGCGCGTGGAAGCTCTGGACGAGTCGGTGGGGCGGGTCGACCTCCAGGTTCTCGCCCTCGCTCAGGGGGCCGGAGGCGTTGGGGTGCAACGCCTCCACCCGCGATCCGACCGACCAGTCCGACCTCGTGACGAGCCCGAACTGGTACCTGCTTCGCATGTCGCTGTCGGTGATCGCCTGCCACAGCCGCTCGGGGGTCGTCTTGATGTAGATCTCGTAGATCTTCTCCATGGTGGTGTCCTCCTCTAGTGCGTGCTTGAGCCCGCTCATGGTCGCGACCCACGGCTCTGCGTACTTGCTGACCCAGCGATCGTGAACCAGGCGGATGGGAACGGGATTGAGGAAATGCAACTTCTCGCGACCGCGGCGCCGGCTGACGACGAGGTTGGCCGCCTCGAGCACCCTCAGGTGCTTCATGACCCCGAAGCGGGTCATCGGCAGGCGCTCCTCCAGCGCACTCAGCGTCTGGCCGTCCTGCCTGAACAGCTCGTCGAGCAGGGCTCTGCGCGTGGGGTCCGCGAGTGCCTTGAAGACGAGGTCCATGCCCGAGAGAATACGTGACCATCTGGTCACCTGTCAAGAGGGGCGCGCGAAGCGGCACGGAGGCATGCGCCGTGGCTTGCCACGCCCCACTAACGTCGGGGTCGCGCAGATGGGCACCGATCAGACGCCGACCTCGATCTCGAGCGGTTCGTCGCGGCGCAGGACGCCGGCGGCACCTACGCCCGTGCGCTCGGAGAGTTGCGATCAGGACGGAAGCTCAGCCACTGGATGTGGTTCGTGTTCCCCCAGATCGCGGGCCTGGGGACGAGCGCGATGTCGCGGCGCTACGCCATCAGAGACCTCGACGAGGCCGGGGCCTATCTGGAGCACCCGATCCTGGGGCCTCGCCTGCTCGAGTGCGCCCGGATCGTAAGGGACGTGGATGCGGGCAGCGCAGATGACATCTTCGGCGCCGTGGACGGCCAGAAGCTGCGCTCCTCGATGACCCTGTTCACGCGGGCAGGAACGGCCGAGCCGGTGTTCGCGTCCGATCCTCGAGCGCTACTTCGGCGCGCGCCCGGACAGCGCGACGGACGAGCTGCTCCAACGGCGAGACGACCCCCGCTAGTAGACGAACGCGGCGAGGGCGTGGGCGACGTCGGCCGCCCGCAGAGGTCCGAAGCGGAGGGTCCAGGCGCCGTCGAGCTCCTGGCGGAAGCTGTGCGGGACCCCTTCGGCTTCGAGCTCCGAGCGGTGTTGCTGGGCGCGCCGATATCCCGACTCGCCCTGGAATGTGGCGTCGAGCCCGTAGCGACCGTCGTCGACGGGCCAGATCGTCAACCGGTCGGGTACCGGCCCGGCCTTGCTCGGCAGCAGCGCGTCGGAGCTCATCGAAAGAGGATGGGGCGTGCGGGCTCCATCGTCATGCGGGCCGCTCCCGCACGACCTCCGACGGGACCTTGTCGTCGCGAAGCCCGAGGAAGCGAGGCTGGCGCAGACGACCGTCACCGGTCCACTCGGCGAAGCCGATCTGGGCGACGAGCTCGGGACGGGTCCAGTGGGTGCCGCGGGGCACCGGATTGGCGTCCACGAACGGCGACGTGGTGGTCTCGAGCGCGCGCAGGCGCGCGCCCAGAGCGCGGAGGGTCGCGGCGCTGAAGCCAGTGCCGACCTTGCCTGCGTAGAGCAGTCTCGATCCGTCGTGGTAGCCGACGAGCAGCGCGCCGAAATCGGTGCGGCTGCCGCCCGGATCGGTGTAGCCGCCGACCACGAGCTCCTGCGAGAACGCACACTTCAGCTTCAGCCAGTCCCGCGAGCGCCCCGGCGAGTAGGGCGCCTCGGCGCGCTTGGCGATCAGGCCCTCCCAGCCCGAGCGGCACGCCTCGGCGAAGCGCCGCTCGGAATCGCCGCGCCACGCCTCGCTCAGCTGCAGGGCGAGCGTCGTCCGCACCGCGTGCGCCAGGCGCTCGCGACGCTCGCTCAGCGGCCGGGTGCGGAGATCCTCGCCGTCGACCTCGAGGACGTCGAAGACGCAGTAGACCACCGGAAACGCCGCGAGGAGCTCCCGCCGCGGGCTGGCGACGCCGAGACGCTGCTGCAGCCGGCTGAACGACGTCTGCCCGCCCTCGAACGCCACCAACTCGCCGTCGAGGATCAGCCGTGACGGGAGCTGTTCGAGCAGCGCCGCTGACACCTCCGGGTAGGTCGCGGTCAGGCCTTTTCCGGTGCGCGATTCGAGCCTCACATCCCGTCCGTCCTTGCGGGCGACGCAGCGCTCGCCGTCGAACTTGCGCTCGAGCAGCCACTCCTCGCCGAAGTCGCGACGATCCGTCAGGGTCGCCAACATGAGGGGTACGGGCATGGCGCACATCATCGCGCGTGCCGTCCCGGCTAATCTCACCTTGGTTGCTACACAGTCGACTCTGGCCGCGCCGACGGCCGGAAAGGGGGATGTCATGGCCGACCGCGACGATCGAGACGGCGAGCGGCCGATTCGTCCGGAGCTCAACGCCGAGGAGTGGGACGTGGCGAACTGCGACGTGGTTCTCGAGGAGGACGGCATGCGCATAACCGTCGAGCTGGCTCCGCGGGCCGAGGGGGCCGAGAACACGAAGATGGAATTCTTCACCCGTCCGTTCTGAGGAGCGACCGCCGATGAGCGGGATCGCCGAGATCCAGGGCGGGGCGCGGACATGCGCGGAGGTGCTGAGCGAGGTCGGGGCGCTGGCGATCCCGCGGGCGCTCGACACGCGGATCTGCGCTGGGCTGATCCGCGAGATGAAATCGAGCCCCGCTACGCCCACGAGGCCGATCTCGCCGGAGACGATGGAGCGTGAGCACTTCCCGGACTTCGTGCGCTCGAAGACCGGCGAGGGGTCGCCCTTCGCCCGGGCGATCGTCGAACTGGCCCTCGCGCGCCACCTGCCGCGGCTGCGGGCGCACTTCCAGCGTCCCCTGGAATGGAACACGGAGCTCCACTTCCTCACCTACGAGAAGGGCGACTTCATCGGGCCCCACTGCGACGTGATGGATGGGGACGCCGTGCTCGAGAAGATCCGCGAGCGGATCTTGTTGTTCAGCTTGTGTCTCAACGACTCCGACGGGCCCGACGGTCACGCTTTCGAGGGCGGTGCGTTCGTGCTTCACCCGGCTCCCGATCGCCGCCTCGCGATCACGTGCGCGGCGGGCACCCTGCTCGCCTTCCGCGCGGACCTCGTGCACTCGGTGCGCGAGGTGACGGGAGGAACGCGGCACTCGGTCGCCGGGTGGTTCCGGACACCGCGAGCCGCAGGCTGAGCGCCCGGCGGCGAGAGCGCGGTCAGCCGGCGCGGCCGGTCACGCGGCCGGAGCTACGCTTTGCTGGCGATGGCGGTGTGCGCGAGATGCGGTTTCGAGTACCCGTCGAGGGCTCGCTACTGCCCCGGATGCGCCGCGCCGCTCGCTTCCCAGGACGGCGGGTCCAGGCAGTCGCGCCGGGTGGTCACGTCGCTGTTCTGTGACGTGACCGACTCAGTGGCGCTCGGCGAGCGGCTCGATCCGGAGGTCCTGCGCGGGATCCTGGACCGCTACTTCGAGGCGCTGCGGGAGGTCATCGAGCACCACGGCGGGACCGTCGAGAAGTTCGCCGGCGACGCCGTGATGGCAGTGTTCGGGGTGCCGCGGGTGCACGAGGACGACGCGCTCCGGGCCGTGCGAGCGGCGGCCGACATACGCGCGGCGGTGCCTGCGGTGGCGGCGCAGGTCGGCGAGGCGCTGCAGTTCCGGACCGGCATCAACACGGGTCTCGTGCTCGTCGGCGAAGGTGAGAACATCGCAGTCGGCGACGCGGTCAACGTCGCCGCCCGACTCGAGCAGACGGCCCGGCCGGGCGAGATCATCATCGGTGCCGGCACGTACGACCTCGTCCGCGACGCGGTGACGGTGGAGGCGCTCGAGCCCCTGAAGGTCAAGGGCCGCAGCGAGCCTGTCGGCGCCTACCGGGTGCTGGCGATCGACCCCGACGCCCCCGGCGTGGCCCGGCGGCTCGACGCGCCGCTGGTCGGCCGGCAGCGGGAGCTCGCGATGCTCCGGGCGGCGTGGGAGCGCACCGTGGACATCCACGAGGCCCACCTGTTCACCCTGCTCGGAACGGCGGGCGTGGGCAAGTCGCGGCTCGTCGCGGAGCTGGCATGCGAGCTCGAGGGGGGCGCGACCGTGCTCAGCGGCCGCTGCCTGCCATATGGCGATGCGATCACGTTCTGGCCCCTGACGGAGGCGCTGGCCCCGGTGCGAGACCGCGCGGCGAGGGTACTGGAACTGCTCGAACGTGGCAGCGTCGGAGCCCCGGGGGAGCTGTTCTTCGAGGTCCGTGCGCTGATCGAGGCGCTCGCAGCCGAGCGTCCGGTGCTGCTCCACGTCGATGACCTGCAGTGGTGCCAGCCGATGCTCCTCGACCTGCTCGACAGCGTGATGGACCTCTCGCGGGGGGCGCCGGTGATGCTGCTGTGCACGGCGAGACCGGAGTTCCTCGAACAGCGGGCGGGCTGGGGCGGTGGGCGCCTGAACGTGACGGGCTGCCTGCTGGAACCGCTGCGGGCGCCGGAGGCGGCCGCCCTGCTCGAACAGCACGCCGGCCTCGACGTGGCCACACGGGTGCGGATCCTGGCGGCGGCGCAGGGGAACCCGCTGTTCATCCAGGAGATGGCGGCGCTCGTCGGCGGGGGCTCCGGGGCGGGCGTCCCGTTGACGATCCAGGCGCTGCTCGCGGCGCGCCTCGAGCATCTCCAGGATGCCGAGCGCCAGCTGCTCGAGCGCGCGGCGGTCGAGGGGGAGGTGTTCCACCGTGAGGCACTCGAAGCGCTGTACCACCAGGGGGAGGCGGAGTCCCTGCCGACGCACCTCGAGCTCCTGGTGCGCAAGGAGTTCATACGCCCGGCAGCGCCCGGGGCGGCCGGCAGCACGTTCCGCTTCAGCCACCTGCTGCTGCGCGACGCGGCGTATGAGTCGATGCCGATCGCCGTGAGGGCCGAGCTGCATCAGCGCCATGGCAGCTGGTTGGCCGCCAACGCGGCCGACCAGACCGGACGGGAGGAGATCGCGGGATGGCACCTCGAGCGGGCCGTTCTGTATCTGCGGGAGCTCGGCCGGGAGACCGGGCCGGGGCCCGCGCTTCAGGCAGCCGGACGGCTGTTCGCCGCCGGACGTCGCGCGGGAGAACGCTGGGACGTGGGGGCCGCGAGCGCCCTGCTGGAGCGCGCCCTCGCGCTCTCGGCGCCGGAGCCCGCGCTGACGGGGCAGATCGCGATCGAGCTCGCCGACCAGCTGATTCGCTCGGGTGACTACGAGCGTGCCGGGGAGGTGCTGAGGGCCGCCGAGGCGATACCGGAGGCGGCGGCCCGGGCGCGGCTCTCGCGCCTCGAACTCGAGCTGAGCACGTGGCCGCGGAACGACGACGCCCTCAGGCTCGTGCGCCAGGCGCTCCCCGAGCTGCTCGAGGAGTACACCGCCGCCGCCGATCACCTCGCCCTCGCCAAGATCCACATGCTGACCTTCTGGAGTCATTGGTTCGCCCTGCACGCCGCCGCGGCGACCGAGGAGGCGCGGCTCGCGGTCGAGGAGGCGCGGCTCGCGGGAAGCGAGCACCTGCGTCAGTGGGCGCTGACGTGGTACCTCGTGGCACTCGCCGACGGGCCCTCGCCGATCGAGATCCTCGCGGGCGCGGTCGACGCCGCCGAGCGCGAGCAGGGCGCATCGCTGGCGCCGCTCGGGCTGGTGCGGGGCGAGATCGCCCGGCGCGAGCGGCGCTTCGAGGATGCCCGAGAGGAGCTCGAGCGAGCCGCGGCGACCTTCGAGGCCCTCGGGCACCGGATCGTGGTGGCCTCCTGCCGCCTGCTCCTCTCACGGGTGTACGCGGGCCGGGGAGACCTCGACGCAGCGCTGACCGCGGCGCGGGAGAGCGACGCGATGCTCGCGGAGCTGGGCGAGCGGGGCCTGCGCTCGACGGTGCAGGCTGAACTGGCGAGCCTGGCCGAGGAACACGGCGCTCCGGCCACGGCACGGGTCGCGATCGCGCTCGCCGAGGAGCTCGGCGATCCCTCCGACCTCATCAACCTCATCATCGTGGAGAGCGTGCTCGCGCGGCTGGCGCTGGCCGACGGCGACCTCGCCGAGGCCGACCGGCGCTCGCGCGTGGCGATCGAGCACGCGGCCCCGACGGACGTCCCGCTCGCCCACTCCTACGCCGGCATCACGAGGATCCGCGTCGACCTGGCGAGTGGGCGTAAGGAGGAGGCGCTGCGCGAGGCCTCCAGGCTGCTCGCGCTGCATCGGAGGATCGGCGACCAGCCGACAGCCGCTGTGGTCGGGGCGCTCGTCGCCCACATCGACGGCCCGGGCCAGGACGCGAGGTGAACACCTGGACGTGGTACGTCATCCTCATCGGCTGGGCGGTCTGGGCGGTCTACTGGCTGATCATGGCGCTCACCGCGGCAAGGACGGTCGAGCGCCGTGCGGCGGTCCGCGATCGCCTCGCGGTCGTCCTCGTCGCGGTGGCGTGGGCCCTGATCAGGCCCTTCCAGGGCTCCTCGCAGCTGTGGGTGACCCACGTCGCGCTCGGCGTGGTGAGCGATTGCCTGTTCCTCGCGGGGGCCGCGTTCGCGGTCTGGGCGCGGATCACGCTGGGACGCAACTGGAGCCCCGAAGTGGCGTTCAAGCAGGACCAGGAGCTGGTGCAGACGGGCCCCTACGCGCTGGTGCGTCACCCGATCTACACGGGGCTGCTGACGATGGCGATGGCCACCGCGATCCACTACGGGCGGGCGTCGAGCCTGGTGGTGTTCGGCCTCCTGTGCGTGGGGGCGTGGCTGAAATCGCGTCAGGAGGAGAAGCTGATGACCGACCACTTCCCCGATGCCTACCCGTCCTACAAGGAA
This sequence comes from uncultured Solirubrobacteraceae bacterium, assembly GCA_963743505.1. Taxonomy (GTDB): domain Bacteria; phylum Actinomycetota; class Thermoleophilia; order Solirubrobacterales; family Solirubrobacteraceae; genus Palsa-744. The sequence goes on from CAVUPZ010000001.1 coordinate 960,598, forward strand.
CGGGTTCCCGCGCTCATACCGTTCGTGCTGTAGGGGAATGGACCGGACAGCGGACCGCTCACGCGTTCCCGAGCCACCGGTGGGCCAGCTCCGACAGCCAGCGATGCACGTCGGCGGCAGCGGGCGGGGGCGCGCACACCAGGACCAGCTCGTCCACACCAAGCGCAGCAAGCTCGTCGAGGTCGTGCGGATGGCATCCCGTGACCGCGACGGCGACCTCCGGTGCCTCCCCGCCGCGGTCGGCCTGCTCGCACATCAGTCGAAGCGCCTGCACCCGCTCGCGAACGGCCTCGACGCCGGCGAGATTGAAGCCGTACCAGCCGTCGCCGTGGGTGGCGACCCGGCGAAGGGCCGGGTCGCTGTTGCCGCCGAAGAACACGGGGACACCGGTTGCCCGCCGGGGCTTCGGGTGCACGCGGATCCGCTCGAAGGCGACATGCTCGCCTTGATAGGTGGCCGGGTCCTCGAGCCATATGTGCCGGATCGCATCGACGTACTCGAGTGTCCGGGCGGCCCGTCCGGTGAAGGGCACTCCGAGCGCCTGGAACTCCTCCGCGGACCAGCCGATGCCCACGCCGAGGACGAGCCGCCCGGCGGACATCCGATCGAGGCTCGCCGCCTGCTTGGCCACCAGGACGGGGTTGTGCTCGGGCAGGAGCAGAACTCCGGTTGCCAACGTGATTCGCCGGGTCACCGCCGCGGCATAGCTGAGACAGACGAACGGGTCGAGCCAGTCCGCATCGGCCGGTACGGCGATGCGACCGTCGGCGGCATAGGGGTATCGCGAGGAGTGCTCGTCGAACATCACCACGTGCTCGCCGCTCCAGAGCGTGGCGAAGCCCGCCTCCTCGGCCGCCCGTGCGACGGCGCTCACGACGTCGGGTTGGGCGCCCGTCCCGATCCCCAGCGCGTGCAGCCCGATCCGCATGCCCTTCGCCTCGACGGGTGCCATCGGTACCTGCCTTCTTTGGATGCGTCTCTTTCGGGCCCACGGAATCGTGAACCCGCCATGGTAGAGCGGCGACTGCGCTCATGCCGGCGCGCCCTCCATGCCACGATGTCCCCGATAGCTGCAAGGCTGCCAGCGTGAGCGACGCGACCATGACGAAGACCGCCGCAGCCGGCGCCCAGACGATCCTGCTGACCCTCGCGGCCGGGCAGTTCCTGATGGCGCTTGACAGCTCGGTGATGAACGTCTCGATCGCGACCGTTGCAGAGGACGTCGGCACGACGGTCACCGGGATCCAGGGGGCGATCACGGCGTACACGCTCGTGATGGCGATGCTGATGATCCCCGGGGCGAAGGTCGGCGCGCTGATCGGCCGCAAGCGGGCGTTCATGATCGGCTGCGTCATCTACGGCTGCGGCTCGTTCACGACCGCGCTCTCCCAGAGCCTGCCGGTGCTCCTGTTCGGTTGGTCCTTCCTCGAGGGCGTCGGCGCGGCACTGATCCTGCCGTCGATCGTGGCGCTGGTCGCCGGCAACTTCCCGGCGTCCGGCCGTCCCGCGGCCTACGGGCTCGTGGCGGCCGCGGGGGCGATCGCGATCGCGGTCGGCCCGCTGGTCGGAGGGCTCGCGACCACCTATGCGTCCTGGCGCTGGGTCTTCGCCGGCGAGGTCATGCTCGTGTTGATCATTCTCGTGCTCGCGCGTCGCGCCGAGGACGCTCCGCCCGACCACCGTGCGGAAATCGACCTGATCGGCGCCGTCCTGTGCGCCGGAGGCCTCGGCGTGTTCGTCTTCGGCGTGCTCAAGTCCGGCTCGTGGGGGTGGGTGGCGCCGAAGCCGGAGGGACCTCAATGGTTTGGAATGTCGCCCGTGCCGTGGCTGATGGTCGCCGGGCTCGCGTTGATCTGGTCGTTTCTGCATTGGGAGGCGCGCACGGTCGCGCGCGGCAAGGAGCCGCTCGTCGATCCCGCGCTGTTGCGCAACGCCCAGCTCGCAGGCGGCCTGACCATGTTCTTCTTCCAATACCTCCTGATGATGGGAATTTTCTTCCTGCTGCCGCTGTACCTGTCGGTCGCGCTCGGCCTGTCGGCGATCGCGACCGGTGTCCGGATCATGCCCATGTCCCTGACGCTGCTGGCGGCGGCACTGGGAGTGCCGCGGCTGTTCCCCGACGTCTCGCCGCGGCTCGTCGTACGGGTCGGAATCCTCCTGACGCTGCTCGGGCTGCTGGTGCTCCTCGCTGCGATCGATGTCGATGCGGGGGCGGAGATCGTGACCGTCCCGTTGCTGCTCGTCGGCCTCGGCATGGGCGCGCTCGCGTCGCAGCTCGGCGCTGTGACGGTCTCCGCCGTGCCCGACGAGAGGAGCTCGGAGGTGGGCGGCGTGCAGAACACCGTCACCAACCTCGGCGCCTCGCTGGGCACAGCGCTCACGGGCTCGATCCTGATCGCAGTGCTGACGGCATCGTTTCTCACACACATCGAGATGAACAACGCGGTCCCGCAGAGCGTCAAGGACAAGGCGAACACCGAGCTGACGGCGGGCATCCCGTTCATGTCGGACAAGCAGCTGCAGGCTGCCACCCAGAAGGCCGGCGCGAGCAACGAGGTGACCCAGGCGGCGCTCGACGCCAACGCCCACGCGCGCCTCGACGGGCTCCGCGCCGGCCTCACGGTCCTGATCCTGATCGCGGCACTCGCGCTTTTCTTCGTTGGGGGAATACCGACCCGACAACCCGGCTCCGGACCGGCCCCTGCCGGGGCCTAGTCCGTTGTGCTTGGCAGGTGAGCAATTGGCGCCCGCCGAAACGCCTGGTCGATGACTAGCCCTCAGACCTATGTGACGCTTGGGGCACCGGCGGAGCGTCGGGGGCCTGGATCTCCTCGAGAGCGGCCTCGAGCGTGGGGTAGAAGTGGTCGCGATCGAGCGTGTCCAGGAGGCCGTAGCGCAACGTGAGGTCCTGGAGGCGGCTGCGCATCTCCGCAAATGCCAAGTGCGTTCCGGCGTCGTTGAGCTCGTTGTCGAGCTGCTCGAGCATCTCGGCAGCGGTGACGTCGACGTCTGTGACAGCCTCACACTGCAGGAGCACCCACCGGGGCTTGCGCTCACGCACGAGTTTGCGGATCTGCAGCCGGAAGGTGCCAGCGTTGGCAAAGAACAACGGCGCCTCCCAGCGATACACGACGACACCGGGAATCTGCTTGGCGTCCGGATGAGTCTGAACGTCGTGCCACCCGTCCTCACCTTCGAGCTTGCCGAGGACGGCGCCGTGAGGCCACCAGTTTCGTCTGAAAAAGAGCAGGATCGCGAGCGTGACGGCGACGACGATGCCCTGCAGGACGCCGAGCAGCATCACACCTGCGGTTGCGACGAGGGACACCGCGAACGCGCTCTTGCGAACGCGCAGATAGCGGCGCAGGATGCCGAGGTCCATCAACGAAAGGGCGGCGACTATCACAACGGCGGCGAGTGCCGTCTGCGGCAGGTCGGCGAGTAGTGAGTTGAGGAACAGCAGCAGCAACGCGACCAGGATTGCGCCCACAACGCCGGTGACCTGGGTCTTGGCTTTTGACTGTTCGGCTACCGCTGTCCGTGAGCCGCTCGTGGATACTGCGAAGCCTTGGAACAGCCCCGCGGCGATGTTCGCTGCACCCATGCCGATCATCTCCTGGTTGGGCTCGACCTCTTCACCGCGGCGAGCTGCGAAGCTCGTCGCGGTGGCGATCGTGTCGGTCAGGGACACGAGCGTGATGCCTACTGCGGCGATGAGCAGCGGAACGACGTCGCTGGCGCTGGTCCACGGCAACGTGGGCGCCGGTATCCCCTGAGGCAGCGCACCGACCGTGATCACGCCCTCGCCGGCGAGGCCAAACACGGCCGACGCGGCGGTGGCGCCGACGACCCCGACCAGCACCGCGGGCACCCGCGTCGTGATGCGGGGGAGCACCAGCAGCAGGACGAGCACGGCGACGCCGACGACGAGGGTCGTCGTCTGCGTCTGGTCGAGGTTCTCAGCGAACGCGCGCAGCTCGGCGAGGAACGAATCGGCATGGGTGGAGAAGCCGAACAGCTTGGGTAGCTGGCCGACGATGATCGTGATCGCCAGGCCGTTCATGTAGCCGACCTGCACCTCCTTCGACAGGAGGTCGGCGACGAACCCGAGCTTTCCCAGCCCAAGGCCGATCTCGGTGAGTCCGACCAGGACAGCGAGCATGCCGGCCAGGGCGATTGCGCTTGCGGGATCTCCAGTCACCAACAGCGGGGTGATGGCGGCGAGGATCAATGGCGAGATCGAGGAATCGGGCCCGAGTACCAGCACCCTGGAGGGGCCGAACACGGCGTAGCCGACGAGGCACGCGATCGTCGTGTACAGACCGGTCGCCGCCGGGAGCCCGGCAAGCTCGGCGTACGCCATGCCCTGCGGAACGAGGATCGCCGCCAACACCACGCCCGCCACGAGATCCGCTCGTAGCCACGAGCGCCGATACGTCCGGACGAGACGAACGCCCGGCACCCAGCGCTCGGCTCGAGTCGATACCGGGCTGCTCATGCGAGGAGGTGCGCTCTCCTGCGCATGGCGCCTCGGCGCCGGAGAGCCCGTGGCGGCAGGCGCGTGGCCAGAAAGCCAGCGCCGATCCCGATCGCGGCACCGGCGAGGACGTCGCTCGGATAGTGAACGCCGGTGTAGACGCGCGAGTAGGCGACCGTGCCCGCCAGCGGCGCCAGGACCGGCGCGAGGATCGGCAGCTCGGCGCTCGCGCCGGCGAGGAACGCGAACGCTGCGGCGGTGTGGCCGGACGGGAACGACGTCGATCGCGGCGTGCGGATGAGCGTGGGCTGCTCACGCGAAGACGGCCGCGGCCGGCGCACCAGTAACTTGGCCGGACCGTTCGCCGCCGCTGCCGCGATCGCGATCGCGATCAGGCCGCGCCCGGCCGCTCTGCGCCCCCGTCGTCCTCCGAACACGGCGAGCGCCGCCGCGACCGCGAGCCACAGTCGCGAGTAGTTCGCCGCCCGGGTGGTGGCGATCAGCGCGCGATCCAGCGCGGGTGAGCGAGCCACGAACGAGCGCCTCATCAACTGCCGGTCAAGACGCTGTACGCGACGCAACATCGTCATCGAGCCTCGAGACGGCCCGCCTCTCGGCGCCGGCCCGCCGCTCCGAGCGCGACGCAGGCGATCCGGGCGAGCACGACGAGCACGAGCGCGGTGCCCGCCCGGGCGAGCACTCGCGGGATCGCCGGGTGGCTCACCGGCCAGCCGCCACCCGTAGAAGTGCGCCCAGGTTCTCCGTGGTCAGAGCCGCAACTCTGGCACCCGGTGGCACGCCGACTCCCACGGGTAGCCGCACGCGTAGTGCCGCTGGCATCGAGGCGAAGCGCAGGGGAGGATCGAGCACGAGCGCCTCGCCGTCGAGCCCGACCTCCACCGGACGGCTCGAGCGGACCTCGAACTCAGGGGTCGACCACGACATGAGGCCCGGAAAGCGGCCCACCTGACCGACCAGCTCGAGAGCGACGAGCTTTGACACGTCGGCAGCGCTGCGGACCCGCGCCGCCACGACACCGAGCTGCCCCGTGTCGATCCGCTCCCGCGTGCCGGCACCAGCCATGCTGGTCAGCTGATAGGGATTGTTCGATACGAGCACGAGCGGCGCGTCGTCCCAGCGGCTCCCGTCGGGAGTGGTGAACTCGAGATCGATCGGCTCGGCGTCTGGGCCCAGCAGGTCTGGCAGCATGTCAGTCCAGGTCTCGAGCTTGGCATCGCGGTAGGCGTCGGACTGGACGACCTTGGCGTAGACGCCGAGCGAGGCGTTGTTGACGAACACGCGGTCGTTGACCCGCGCGAGATCGATGCGCCGCTCGACGCCATCCGTGAACGCGTCGAGCGCGCCCACGACGTCATCACGGTCGAGGCCGAGGTCCAGGGCGAAATGGTTTCGGGTCCCCGCGGGAACGCAGACGTGTGCAACATCGCGCCGGGCAGCAACCGTCGCAACGAGCGCCTGGGAGCCATCGCCGCCGGCCATCCCGATGACGGTCGCACCGCGTGCGATGGCGCTCTCGGCGAGCTCGAGGAGGTCGTCGCCGCGCTGCAAGACAACCGGCTCGATGCCCCGTCGCCGGGCTTGGGCAGCGAGGTCGAAGCGCTCGGCCTTGCCACCACCCGACTTCAGGTTGATGATCAGGACCGCCGATGCGGCGGCGCCCACGGGCACGGTCGCCCCAGCGACGCCGTTTAGGTCCCCCGTCCCGCCCCGCCCCAGCGCGTAGCGCGCGGCGAAACCGAACAGTGCCAGCAGCAAGAGCAGCGCGAGGAGCACGAGCAGCCCGTGCCAGTTGGTCACCAACACCACAAGCAGACCGATCCCGCTGAGTGCGGCGAGCGCGGCACCGACCACTCGCCGCGCGCCGCGGCGGGTCAAGGCGAACCAGATGGCCCCGCTGCAGACCAGCAGGAGCGCGACGGCCAGCAGGGCGACGAGGACATCGCCGGCGAGCGCTACTGCGGCCACCACAGCCATGGCAACCGGCGCGATGAGCGCGGCGACCGCGGCGATGCGAGGCCACAGCGACGGCCGCGCCGCCGCGTCGCTCCCCGGAGTCGCAGGGCTCGCGTGCACGCTGCGTCCATCTTCCCAGGCTCCCGGACGCGGTGCCATCGCCACGGAAGGGGCTGCCAGGCTTGCGTGCTGCTCGCGGTCCGGGGCGCCTCACCCTGCCTGCTCAATGGCGAGCCGCTACGACGCCCGGTTTTTCTCGGCGTACATCGCGTCGATTCGGGACATCCCCTTGGGAGGCAGCACCCCGCCGATGATCCAGAACACGAACACGAAGAACCCGAGGATGCCCAGGACCCAATGGCCGTTCCTGAAACATTTGACGCCAAAGTAGACGAGCAGAAAAACGTAGATGATGAACCCGGCGACGCCGATACCTATCCACACGGCAAGCTCCGTCCTGATCGAGGTCTCGTGAGACTAGCTTGGGGATCGCGGGCCGCGTGTCTTCGGTGGACTGCTACGTTGTAGCCAAATGGCTACAGAGATCCCCCAGCGCGAGCTTCGCAACAACACAGCCGACCTGCTGCGTCGCGTGGAAGCCGGCGAGCGGCTGCGGATCACCGTCCACGGCCACCCGGTCGCCGATCTGGTTCCCATCGATCGCGCGCAGCAGTTCGTCCCGTTCGGAGAGCTCGTGAAGGAGCTCCGCGGGACGATGCTCCCCGAGGACCGCCTCGAGGAGGAGCTGCGCAAGGTCGACGAGCCCCCGAGCGACCCCTTCGCGTGAGACGAGCCCTCCTCGACACCTCGTTCGTCATCTCGCTCGCGCGCGGAGAAGACGTCACGCTCGCGGATCCACCTGAGGAGGCCGCCATCTCGGTCGTGACCCTCTGTGGCCTGCATCACGGCGTGCTCGTCGCAACCGACGAGCAGCGCCCAGGACGACTCGCCACGCTGGTCTTCGCCGAGCGGCGATTCGCCTCGCTCCCCGTCGACACGCGCATCGCACCGCGCTACGGACAACTGGTCGCGGCTGCCAGGCGCCGGGGACGGAAGAAGCTCCGAACAGCCGACGCGTTGATCGCGGCAACCGCCGCCAGCCACGGACTCCCGCTCATCACCCGCGATCGGGACTTCGCGAAGCTTGACGGCGTCGAGGCGATCATCGTCTAGGGCCGTGGTCGAATCTGCCGCCGCGGTTGACGCCCGAGCCTGCTCGGCGACGTCGGCGAGGCCGCCAGCCGGCTTCCGCCAACCAGCTCAGGAGTGCCCGAATCGAACGTCGGGAAGTGCACGTCGCGCCCAGCGGGGTAGGTACCACGCGCGGGCGCCCATCAGGCGGAGCAGAACTGGCAGCAGCAGCAGCCGTACGAGCGCCGCGTCGAGGAGCACGGCGACGCCGAGGATGATCCCCATCTCCTTCGGTGGCAGCGGCCCAGAGAGCGCGAAGGTGAAGAACACGGCGACCATCACGGCGGCGGCGGCGAAGATGACCCGCCCGGAGTGCGCGATCCCGCCGACCATCGCGTCCCTGGCGCTGTGGGTGTGGTCCCAGTGCTCCTTGGCGGAGGAGAGCAGGAACATCGTGTAGTCCATCGAGATCGCGAAGATCATCGCGAAGAAGAACACCGGGCCCCACGCATCGAGGAAGCCCTGCGGCTGGAACCCAAGGAGCGAGTGCAGATCGCCGTCTTGGAAGATCCACTTGGAGACCCCGAACGCGGCGCCCGTGGCGAGCAGGTTGGTCAGCACGCCTGCGACAGCGAGTAGCGGCGCCTGCAGCGCGAACAGCAGCAGCAGGAACCCCAGCAAGAGCACGACGCCGATCACCACGCCGGTCCTGGCGACGAGCAGGTGCTGCAGGTCGTAGTTTTCAGCGACCGCGCCCCCGAGCAGCGTGCCGGCGGGAAGCTCGGCCCGGAGTCGCTTGATGGTGGCGCCGACGGCAGGGTTCGAGGGGTCCTGGCGTGGAATCGCCGTGACGAGCACCAGCCCACCGCCGCCAAGCTGCGCCGGCAGGACTCGGGCGACGCCGGGGTCGGCCCGGGCGACCCGGGTGACAGCGACCGCCTGGCGGGCGGGGGCTATGAGCTGCAGCGGACCGGTCGCGCCCGGGCCCGTGGCGGCCTGGACCTGGGCATAGCCGACGCGTGAGGAGTCCGAGGCGGGGACTACCTTGATCGAGGGCATCGAGGTCTTGAGCTGCGTCACCGGGAAGGCAAGCGCGAGCAGCACGACCAGGGCTGGTACTCCGTAGCGCAGCGGGTGGCGCCAGAGTCGCTCGCCCCACGCCGCGAACCGCGCGGAGCGGTGCTCGCCGGAGTGAGCCCACGGCAGCGACAGGCGGTCTACCTTCGGGCCGAGCTTTGCCAGTACGGCCGGCAGCAGCGTCAAGGTGGCGCCCAGCACGAACGTCACCGCGAGCATGATCCCGAGGCTCATGCTGCGGAACGCGGGGCTCGGGACGAGCATCACGGCGGTGAGGGAGATGAGCACCGTGACGCCGCTGAACAGCACAGCCTTGCCGGCCGTGTCCATCGTCACGGCGGTCGCTTCCTCGGCGCTGAGGTTCGATCCGAAGAAGGCGCCACGAAAGCGCATCACCAGGAACAGCGCGTAGTCGATCCCGAGGGCGAGCGCGAACATCAGCGCGAAGTTCATCGCCCAGATCGAGATCGGTGTAATCAGGGTGCCCAGGTAAAGCGAGCCGGCGGCGGCGAGCAGGCCGACCATCGTCAGCATCAACGGCAAACCGGCGGCGACGAGCGAGCCGAACGCAAGCAGCATGATCCCAAGCGTCACCGGCCAGGAGATCACCTCCGATTTGAGCATCGCTGAACGGTTGGCCGCGTTGAAGTCCGACCACATCCCCGCCGCACCCGTGAGGTTGACGACGACCGCGCCTGAGGAGAGCTTGTGCAGGCTCCCCTTCAAGGTGTCAGCGGCGGCAACCATCGCGTTGGAGTTACGTGCAGCGCCAGCCTGCACGATCGCCGTGTGGCCGTCGGCGGAGATTGATAGCCCGGGCGCGGGGGCGACGACGGTGCGCACCGCGCCGCTCGCCCTCAGCGTCTGCTCGACACGCGTGAGCATCGACCGGAAGGTCGGTGAGTTGACCGTCTGCGTCGGGGAGTTGACGACAGTCATAAGGCCGTAACTGCCGAGACCGGCGAAGTCGCGTTCCACGAGCTTGCGCCCCTGGACTGACTGCGACCCGCTCGCTTCCCAGCCCGCACCCGAGAGGGCCGTCTCCACCCGCGGCGCGAAGAACCCGAGGACGACTGCCACGAGTAGCCAACCCGCGATCACGATTCGGAAGTGCGTTGCCGTGTACCGACCGAGCCGACCAAGCGGCCCGATCCGTGGCTCGTGAATGCCGGCTGCAGCGGCCGGCGGGGATCGTCGCGGCGCGACGGTGGCACTCATCGCCCAGGCTCTCCCCCAGGAATCGTCGCGTCCATCTCGTCCAGCCGGCGGCGCAAGCCACCACAAACGTGCTCGCACAGCTCGAACACCCCCTCATCGGCGATCGAGTAGCGGGAGAAGGTTCCCTCCTTGCTCCGGCTCACCAGCCCACTGCGGAGCAGCACGCCAAGGTGCTTGGAGACGTTCTGCTGCGAGGCGCCCGTCGCCACCTGAAGCTCTCCCACGGTCGCAGGCGCCTCCCGCAACGCATCCAACAGGCGGATACGCATCGGCTCGGCAAGGACACGAAAGCGCTCGGCGATCAACTCCACGAGCGGCGCCGGCAAGGGATGCGGGATGGCTGCGGCGTTCGTCATACAACCGACGGTACCACAACTAGAACGTTGTTTACTACTATAGTTGTGCCAGTACTCCCCCGGATCGAGTCCCGTAGTTGCGGCGGATAGCTCAAACGGCCTCGAGCGGCAAGATGACCTCATGAGCATGAGCGCGACAGCACGCCGGGTCGGCGACAGCCTCACCCATCGAGTCGACGTCAACGGGCGCCACACGATCGTCACCGATGAGCCCACGCGTCTCGGCGGATCAGATCTCGGCCCCGCCCCCCACGAGTTGCTCGCGGCGACGCTCGCCTCGTGCGTCGCGACCACGATTGCCATGTACGCGCAGACTCGCGGCTGGGACATCGGCGAGACCGCAGTGCGCGTCACCTACGACAACGACAGCTCGCCGCGACACTTCTCGATCGACATCAACCTTCCCCACTCCATCACCGCCGATCAGCGCCGCAAGCTGGAGCGGATCGCCGAGACCTGCCCCGTAAGGCGGGCACTCGAAACCGATGTTACGTTCGAGGAGCGGGTTGGCCATGCACGGGACGAGATGCTCGTAAATTGAGCAGTGCCTAGTCGCTGGACTCAACGGCTCCTCGCAACACACCGATCGTGGAGGGGTTGTCTCGTCGAGAGGCGTCCCCGGCCACCTGGGGGTTCGCGTGAATGGTTCTGGCTGGCCATCCCCCGGTCGCCCACGGCCCGTCATCCCGGCGGCAGATCAAGACCGGGGCAGGCCCTGCGATCACCCATTCGCGCTACGTCGTTCAGGGGATTCGGAACGGGTCGCGGATCGTCTACAGTGCTCCGCCGGCTGCGCGGGTGAAAAAGGTTCCCTCATCCAGTGGACTGAGTACGGTATGGCTAGCCCCCCTTGCCTGCCGTGCATCCGCGCAGCCGGATTTTTCCCGAAGGCGACGGGCTCGTCCTTGTTCGGCTGCCTCGCCTGCAGGAACCCCTAATCAGTCGGGAGATAGGCCCGAATCGGCTGCAACGCCTGGCGATCCGGGGTGAGCTCCGCGGGACGATACTCCCCGAGGGCCGCCTCGAGGAGAACTGCGCGAGCTCGACGAGCCCCCGAGCGACCCGTCCGCGTGAGAGGAGCCCTGCTTGACACCTCGTCGCCGACCTCACGACGCTGGTCGACCTTTGCTGCAGCCATCGCTGTACTCAATCAAGCGTTTGAAAGACGGTCAGGGAAGTGACGCGTGCGGATCCGTCAACACATACCCGTCGATCTATCGGGGAGACAGGCGGGAATGCCTGCAAATCGCTGCTTTGATGGGCGGCATCGTGGGCGCTCGGTGCAGCGAGCCGTCGGTTCCAGGCCCGGGGTCGTGCTTGACGTAGGCGACGCGTCGCCCCAGGTGCCCCTGCGCTCCACCAACAGACACAGGCGCGTGGAGAGGCACGGGTCAGGTCATTCGGATCTACGCGCTTACGGTGCTAGGCCTGCGGCCGGGGCGAGCTCATCCGCGCTCTCGATCGGCATGTGTGTGCGTACGGCGTCGGTGAGGGTGCTCGCTTCTCTGGCGTGTCCCACCAGGAGGGCGCCGACGAGGAAGCCGTCGCGCGCGACCAGCTTTCGGTAGCTGATCGGCCCGTCTGTCTCGCGCTGGACGAGGGTCTGGTCATTGGGATGCCCGAGGATCTCGCCGACGCTGAGAGTGTGAAGCCCGACGCCCTTGAGCACCGCCGCTGGCGGCTCGCGCTGGTAGATCACCTCAGCCCTGCCCGCGACCTGTGCGCCGGCGACCCTCCCCTGAGCGACGGCGGTCGGCCACAGCCCGTCGATCCAACCTTCATGCTGCGCGACGTCGCCAGTGGCGGCGAGCTCAACGAAGCCCTCGGCACAGGCTCTTCGGTAAGTGGGCGGCGATAAAAACACAGCAAGCTTGTTGGCGTCGGTCAGCGGCGGCGAAGGAAACGTCAGCGGCGGGCTAGCGAACGAAGCTTCAGGTGAAGACGCGTCAATCTCAGGAGAGCATGGCAAGAACGCGAGCCTGCTTGTTCGATGGCTCCCGTAGCGAACAGCTAGCCAACCAATCGGGTGGCCCGTCCCCTCGGGCCTGGGCCACCCGCTAGTTGTCGCGATCCGGCGGCATAATGCCGGGATCGGGGATCGCGCCCGAGCCGCTTGTTGGCAGCCGATCGCAACCATCGGAGTGGCGGCGGAGGGTAGGCGCCGCTGCTGCCCAACCGCGGCCCAGCGGACGCCGCAAGCCAGAGAGATGGGGCTGTCTGGAGTGGACCCGCTTCCGTGGCTGGTTCACCGTGATGTCAGCTTCTCGGCGCCATGGTACGATTCCGGGCTCGCCACGAGAACCGGGGGGCACATCAGGGATGAAGGCATTGAAGGTGGCGCTTTGCGCCACACTTGTCATAGCGGTCGCTGCAGCCGCCGTGTCCGTCTCGGCCGGCTCCGCGGCGGCGGCCACGATCGAATCCAACGGCCCCCTGACAAGCATCGGCGTCAGCGAAGACCTCAACTGCTCGGTCCGGCACGTCGGGGATGAAGCCGGCGAGTTCTTCGGCGAAACGGCCTGCGGAACCTTCGTCACGGTGGGAGAAAGCCACTATGGACCGGCGAACGTGCCGGCGGGCAACGAAGGCAGCCCTCCCTACACACCGGTCAACCAAAGCCCTGTTACCGGGTCCGGGACCAGCAGCGACCCCTTCACGATCGTGACCGTGGTCGATCTCGGCACGAGCGGGTTGCGGCTCACCGAGACGGACTCCTATGTCGTTGGTCAAGAGTCCTATCTCACTAGTGTGACGATCCAGAACAACAGCGGTGCCGGCGTCGAAGCGATCCTGTATCGAGCTGGCGACTGCTTCCTCCAGAACTCAGACACGGGGTTCGGCAGCGTCGAACCACGCACAGGAGCCGTGTCCTGCGTAAATGCCGTCCCGAATGAAAGCGGCGAATCGGTTCCGGGCACTCGGATCGAGCAGTGGCTCCCGATCTCGACCGGCAGCAGCTACTTTGAGAACGTCTTCTTCTCGGTGTGGGAAGCAACTGTGTCCGGGATGGCTTTTCCGGATAGTTGCGCCTGCACAGAAAACATCGATAATGGCGGGGGCCTGTCTTGGAACGTTGCGATCCCCGCTGGAGGTAGCGTTACGAGGTCACAGCTGACGAATTTCTCGCCCCTCGGACGCGTACCGCTCTCGGTTACGACGACCGCTGACAGTACGACGGCGTCTCCGGGCGGTACTGATGGGTACTCGATCACGGTAAGCAATCCCAACAGTACAGCGGTCAGCCTCACATCAATCTCAGATACGCTGCCAAACGGGTTCAGCTACGTCCATGGTTCCACGACAGGGGCCGCATCCACGGATCCTGAAATCAACGGCCAGACTCTGACCTGGAGCGGGCCGATCACCGTTCCAGCAGGGTCGCCCGGAGCGCCCGGCACCGCAACGTTGCACTTCAACGTCGACGTCGGGGGCTCGATCGGCACATTCGTCAACAATGCGGGCGCGACCTCGAGTGAATTCTCGATTGTTCCGAGCCTCGAATCAGCGGCGGTAACGGTCACACCTCCACCTCCACCTCCACCTCCGCCGCCGCCGCCCCCTGGCAAAACAGAAGTCCTTCCGCAGCCTCCCACGGTCGTGCTGCCTGCGCCTGTCCTGGGGAAGACGGTGAACGTCAAGGTGGTCAGCGGTGTCGTATTCGTGAAGCTGCCGGCGGGCGCCCACCTGAGCGCGGTCTCGCCGTTTGATAGTGCGTTTGAGAGCGTGAGCAAGGGCGTGGGGTTCATCCCGCTGACCGAAGCGCGCCAGATCCCTGTCGGCTCCACGCTCGATACGACTGGCGGGGTCGTGGAACTGGCGACCGCGACCACTGCTGCCGGCAAGCCCCAGGTCGGCGATTTCGGCGCTGGGATCTTTACGATCCTGCAGAATCGCAGCCAGCGGGGGCTGACGAACCTCAACATCGTCAACAACACCGACAACACCCATCAGGTGTGCACGACCGTCGGCAAGAAGGCGAGCGCCGCGGCCAAACGGCTGAGCAGTAAAGTGCTCGGACGGTTGAACGGGAACGCCCACGGCAAATACACGACGCGTGGCCAGTACAGCGCTGCGACCGTCCGCGGCACGATCTGGAGCGTCGTCAACCGTTGCGACGGCACGCTCACCCAGGTCAGCAGAGGCGTCGTCTCGGTCCGCGACTTCGTGCGCCGCAAGACGATCACGCTCCATGCCGGCCAGCACTACCTCGCAAAAGCACCCTGACGACACTGTGCTGTCGCCCGACAGGCTCGCTCGCTGAGGTAATCACGACGCTGCCCGGGATCACGCGTCAGGCCAATGGCAAGGGCGTGTTCTGGACCTCCGGCGCAAAATATCGTCGGGCTCCTCGATGACCGGGTTGGTGAGCGTCCCGGTTCCCTCGATCTCGCCCGTGACGACGTCGCGACCTGAGAAGTCCGCTTGGAAACGGGTGGCGTGCGCTGCCGACGCCGGTGGGTGTCCAGGCGGCAATCACGTCGCCTGGCTCCAGCGTCATCGACGGTCACCACGGCACCGACGCGCTTGTTTCGTGTAGGAGGCCGGGGCCGATGTCGGACTCCTGGTGCACGTGGCGGGGCGGCGTGTAGAACGTTGCGTAGGGCCGAAGCCGCATCGCTACACGGTTCTCGACACGGGCGCCCTCTTCGACCATCGGGCGCACATCCTCGGACATCGGCTGGCCTGCCATCACACCCGCTATCTGCATCATCGCGTCGACGACATTGTTGAAGTCGGTGTCGATTTCGGCGTCGCAGTAGACCTGCAGATAGCTCGGAGGCCATTGCTCATCGAGAACGCACAGAGACACCCTCGGGTTGCGTGCCACGGCCTTGGCCTTGGCGCGTTCAGCCATCGTCGAGACGACGATCCCGTCCGGAGCCGCCGCGTAGAAGACGATCGACATCGCCGGCCCGTCTTTGGCGCGGGCGTAGCCAAAGACCGCGGTGCGATGGTCACTGACGAACTGTCGTCGCTGCTCAGGTGTCATCGGCTGTCCCTTCCTCGGTTTCAGCGCGGAGACGTTGCTGGGCGGATGCGCGTCCATGTGGTGCCGGTTCGCCGGAGCTCCTCGCCCTCGCTGTTGTCTTGATTCACGATCAAGAGTACCCTCTGTCTTGATTCTCAGTCAAGAGCCATGCCAGCCACCCGTCCACATCTAGATCGCGACCTGAAGCGCAAGCAGATCCTGGACGTCGCTGAGATGCTGCTGCTCCGCGACGGCTATGACGCGACGGCGATGGCGGAGGTCGCCCGACACGCCGGAGTGGCGAACAACGCGGTCTACTGGTACTTCCCGAGCAAGGACGAGTTGCTCGCCGCGGTGCTCCAACGGCGCCAAGAACTCGCGCTTGCGAGGCTGGCTGCCGAGGAGACCTCAAGTCCGGACGTGGAAGCCCTCGCGATGCTCTCGCAGCTCGATCAGGTCGTCAAGCTCACCGCCTCCGTCCACCAACGCGCGGAGCACAGCACAGCGGTCGCCGAGATGCACGAAGCATTCCACGCTGCCGCTGACGGCCTTCTCCGGAGGCTCTTCCGAGGCGCCGGCCTCGGCTTAGAGGATGCAGAAAAAGCCGCCAAGGCGATGATGGCCTTGATTGAGGGCATCCACCTCCACGACGCGGATCGAGACACCGTCGCGCGCGACGAGCTCGTGCTCTGGACCCTGCACCGGCTCGCGCCAGCCTAGGCACAGCTGGGTGCCCCGAGACGTGCTCTCGAGCGACTGTGCGGGCGCGAGTCGCCTGGACCCCCCGACCGACCACCGGGTGGTCGGTCGGATCGGACCCGTGCGCTTCGGACCGTACTAGGCGTCCAAGGCCGGCCGTGTTCTATCTGTGTTCCATTCTGAGGCGATCAGACCCGCGTCGACGCGAGCAAATCTGGCTCAGTACGGCCCTCCTTGATCGGGGAGACAGCAAGCAATCCCTGCAAATGGTTACTTTGTGGGCTGGATCGTGGGCGGTCCCGGCGGCAGAAGGGAGCGTCCGAGCGAGGACCACGCAGACGCTCCGACCGGACGCATACGGGGCGTCCCGGCACCGGCCGAGCGGGCGCCTCCTTCGCCCGGCCGAGCGAGCGATCTCGCACGTCGCGGAGCAGACGCTGGGTCTCCGGAGCAGACGCTGGGTCTCGTCACCGTTGCGAGCGTAGGCGAGCCGACCTCCCACGCCTGCTCCTTAGGAGCGGGCAGCGGAAGTCGCGGGGCGGCATGTGACCGTATTGACCTCTGGCGGCATCGGGCCGTTTCGGTGTCCTGGCCGCGCGCCCTCGAGGCCACCTAGCCGTTCACAACCGTGAAGCGCAGCGAGACGGGCGTGGAGCGTCCGCCGGCAGCGTCGGTGGCGTTGACGGTGACCATGTAGCGGCCGGGCTGTAGCTTCTTCGAGCGCGACAAGCGCCCCTGGAAGAAGACTTTGTTAGTGCCGAGGTGGCCCGTGAATGAGATGGTCCCAACCGTCACGGTGCGCAGGCAGCTCTTGCGCTTGAAGTTCTTCTTG
Source organism: uncultured Solirubrobacteraceae bacterium (assembly GCA_963743505.1). Taxonomy (GTDB): domain Bacteria; phylum Actinomycetota; class Thermoleophilia; order Solirubrobacterales; family Solirubrobacteraceae; genus Palsa-744. Next base: position 977,331 of record CAVUPZ010000001.1, read on the forward strand.
CTGCGACCAAGGCACCTGTGGCCGAGCTCCCGCCCGTTCAGGCGCTGTGTGAAGCTGAACCTGACCGCGGCCTGCTCGTTGAGGTTGAAGGAGAAGGTCGTCCCCAGCGGGGGTCCGGCCCGGGCGCGGCTGATGTGCGGCAGCGGGGCTCCCTCCCGCCACCTGGCTGCCGATTGGGCCAGACCCGAGACCACAGGCCCTTTGGTCGCCGAAGAGCTCGCATTGCTGCTCCCGTTGTTCGCCGAGAGGTTCGCATTGCCGCTCCCGTTGTTCGCGGAAGAGCCCGCGTTGCTCCCGGCGCCGGGTGCCACAATCGTGAAAGTGCGCGAGGCGCTGACTGGGCCCATGTTGTCGGCAGTGTCGGTGGCCTGCACGGTGAAGGTGTGTGCCCCGAGCGCAAGCGAGCCAGCGGTAAACGGCGAGGTGCACGGTTCAAACACGCCACCGTCGAGCTCGCACTGGAAGGTGCTCGGCTTTTCGGCGCTGAAGCTGAAGCTGACGACTGGCGTATTCACCGGCCCGCTCGGCCCGGAGATGATGGTCACGACCAGTGGGGTAGTGACGAGCTCGTAGGCGCCCGCGTCGCACGCGGGTCCTTGTGGGCGCGGGACGCCGCGCTGGTCGGTCGCTTCACAGCCGAAGCCAGTGTCGACGGGCGGCGAGCCCTTGGTGAGCGCCATCGTCTCGGTCAGCCCGCCGTTGTGCGCGAGTGGGAGCAGCTGCGCTGATTCGAGTTCCGGACCCTTCGTGTCACGTGCATTGGTGAAGTGGCATTCCGTGCCGGTCGCGTATTCCTCGTTGCCGCCGAGCGAAGTGAGGGTCGACCCGTTCACGAGGCAGTTGCCGCCCGACAGGTCATCCGCCACGAGCGAGTTCTCCCAGCTCAGCTTAGAACCCGCTTCGGCGTAGACGTTACCTCCTTCGCTGCCATGGATGCCGGCCGAGTTCTCCGCCAGCGTGACGTCATGGAGGATCGTTTCGACGCCGTCGCGGACATACACGCCTCCACCGAGTTCGGAGTTTATGGCGCCGTTTTCGGCGATGGTAGAGCGGGTCAGTTTGGCGATTGCGGATTCCCCGAACAGGAACACCCCGTCGCCGTCCGCCGCGAAGTTGCTCGGTCCTATCGTACTGCCTTCGATGTTGAGCACGGATTCGCGTGCGCCCTCGAACGCGATCCCACCTCCCGCACCTTCCGGCCTTGTGAGTCTGTTTTCGGCCACCGAAGAGTTCGTGAGCGTAAGCGAGTCGTCAGTGTAGATCCCACCACCGAGGCCTTCTGCGAGATTGCCGGTCACCGTGTCGTCCGTAAGCGTCGCGGGCGCGTCGAGTCCGAGGCCTCCCCCCTCCATGCTGCTGTTGTCCTTGATGATCGCGCCCGTGGCCGTCAAGCTGCCGAATGAGAAGATGCCGCCGCCATTTTCGCCTGGGGCTTCGTTACCAGTGATTTCGCCGCCGCTGAGCACTGTCGTCGCATTGCTTTCGATGAAGATACCGCCGCCGAGAAATTTGGCTTTATTGTCCTCGATGTTCGCGTCCTCTACCGCCACCGTGCCCTCATCGGCGATGCCGCCTCCACGGACGGATGCGTGGTTTTCGCCGAGGGTGCTGTTCTCGACCGTCGCCTCGCCGCTCACGCTGACTGAGATCCCGGCCCCGGATTCCGCTTCGTTTGCCGAGACGATCGAGCTGGCGAGCGTCAGCGTGTCAGCGGGTCCAACGAGGATGCCGCCACCGTTCCCAGTAGGTACGGTGCCTTTCGCGATCGCGACATTCGATATCTGCACGCCGGTGCTTTCGACGTGGAAGACGCGGTCGGCCTTGATCTGTTCGATCTTCGTCGTCGTCGAGCCCGCGCCGCTGATCGTCACCGGAGCGGTGATGTTCAAGTCGCCGCTGCTAGCGTCATCGCCGACTGTCTTTTCGATCGTGAGCTTGTATTCGTCTTTCGGCAGTTCGATCATATTGCCGCCGCCGGTGCCGGCGATGCAGTCGCTCCCAGAGGGCACCGCGTTCGTGTTCGCGGCGATGACGGCCTCGCGCAGCGAGCACTTACCACCGCCGCTAGCAAGGTCTTCCGTCGTGTTCACCTGGATCACCGCCGCAGACGCAGCAGCAGAAAGCAAAACCGACGCCAGCAACGCCCCTCCTGGCAGCACGGCCAAGAGTCGCCTATCCGAGGGGATAGTCGCACCATGCTACGCCGACCGCGCTTCTCGCGCCGTCCGCCGCGCCTCGTGACGGCACCGGCGCGATAGCGCGCTGCGTAGCTCACGCCGGCCTCAGCCCTGGTCGCGTGAGCGCTCACCCTAGCCCCGGAGCGAGAGCACACCCGCTGCAAAGCCGTGTACGCGACCGCGTCCGATTGTCAGACCGGCTCAACATGGAACACGACTAGAACACGGCCCCAGGGCGGCAGAGCCCGCCGGCGGATGCCTAGGCCCTTGTCGCGCACTCCCAACGGACTTGGATCGGTGACCGCCCAGGTGCGACTGGCGGCGTAGCATCGCAAGCTGTGATGCCGGACGAGCCGCGACGGCTCAACCAGCGGCTCGGGAGGCTCTCGGCGACTCGGCTCGCCTTGACGGTCGGCCTCGCGGTGTCCGTACCGCTCGTGGCGGCGTTCGCAGCCACCGGGGAATCGCTCGGGGCCGCCGTAGCCCAGGCAGTGTTCTGGGCCGCCTTCGCGGTGATCGCCGCGCTGGGTGGCAGGGCGCTCGGCCGCCGACGCCACACCGGCGGTCCTGGGCAGCCACCCTAGCCCCGCCTCGCGGCCTTCGCCGGGCTGACCAGGTCCCAGGCCGCGGAGCGGGTCCGCAAGCTGCGCGGGAGCGTGCAGCCAGCAGCCGTCGACACTCGACTCTCGGCGTAGCCGACCGCGTCGCGCGCCACGATCTCCTGCGATGCCCACGATCTCCCGCTTCTTGGCATCGTCATCGCGATGTTCTTCGACGACGCTGAGCCTGCGCACTTCCACGCGCGCCATGCCGACGGCAGCGCAAAGGTCCGCATCGACACGCTCGAGGTCATGGAGAGCGACCTGGGACGTCGTCAGCTGCGGTTCGTGCGGGTTATGAGCCCGCGGATCTCGCTGTGTGCGGTCAACCGTCGCGCCGTGTGCGGTCAACCATCACGCTGTGTGCGGTTCCGTGTGCGGTCGACCAAATCGACGGCCTGCGGCCGCCGTCAGCCACAGCGAAGCCTGCACCACAGAACCCGCATCCCAAAGCCAAATCCCGGGCCTTGTGATGCGCTCAGCCGACTCCAGCATCCAACGACCAGCTAATCGCGGCGAATGGCGGGGCTCGGGGGTGGAGCTTGCGTTTCGGCTGGATGTGGGCGGTTTTGGTGGGCGAGGAGCTCAATGCGGCCGGTCCGGCGAGTGCCTCTCTGGGACTGGGCCAGGAGAACTGGATCCCTTGCCTGATGAGCGTCCGAACAAACGTAGGAAGACCGCTCCGTTGACGCCACAGAGCAGGGCCGTGAGCCACTGCTGCTGGCTTGCGAGCACAACTGCCATCGTCGCGGACAGGCCGCCGATGAGAATCGAGTACACGCGCCAGGCTCGCCGTTCGCGCTTTGTTGAGCCTTTCTGCGCCGCTAGCCACTTGCGCCCGGCGTATCCCCGGGGGCGTTCAGCGGCGAAGAGCTCACAGGTGCCCGGGATGGCAAGCACAACACGGGCGCTGAGGTCGCCTGCCGCCCAAACCACGGGCTCGCCTGCGAGCTTCGCGGCACGTCCGCGCAGGGTGCCGCCGAGGCGCAGCGACGACTCTTGGCCGGGAGGAGCATCGAGGGGCGAAAGACGGATGCCCGGTGCGGACCTCCGTGCTCGCGCAGGGATGTAGCTGGCGGCGTATGCGTGCCATGGGCCTTGTAGGAGGCGTCGCCATCTGCGAGGGCGCGAAAGGACGATCATGCCCGCGACGAGCATCGCGAGGCCAAACATGAAGCCATAGGTCATGGCTCGCGTGGCAAGCGGCGATCGGTTCGCATCCTGAGGTGTTCGGATTCGTGAAGGGTTGGACGGGTCGTAGATGACTTCGACCCGTTCGCCGGGTTCATCCCGTTCCTTCACGTAGATGGTCCCTTCGCGGAGCTCGCCGTTCGCCAAGTAGCGGACCCTGATCTCCCCTCCTTCGCGAAGCGAGCCGTAGGACTCGACGAGTCCTGGGGTGTGTCGGCCGGTCCGTAGTAGTTCCCTCGCGTCCCTGGACTGCCCCCCAAGGAAAACGATCGTGGCGAGCAGCGTCGCGCCAGCGGCGATGAGCCAGCGCCAACCCCGTCGTCCGTAACGCCTTAGAGACGATCGGGTCCGCGGGTCCTCTATAGCCGGCCCTACGGGCACGGTGTCGCGGGCCGCCACCGCGCGGTCGCCGGTGTCGGGCCGCCGATGGTCATAGTCGGCCCACGGGACCTGTGATCCCCAGGGATCCTCGAGGCCTCGCTGCTTTGCGCAACTGGGGCAGAAGGTTTCGCCCTGCAAGGAGGACCATCGTGCAATCCGTAGGCCTTGCTCAGGCAATCGTCCGTCGACGTTCACGACGGCGGGGCAGCCGTAGCAATGGACGCGCACCTTGCCCATCCTGCTCACATCGTCCCGTCCGCCGACTGGCTTGAGCCGCGTGGTGCGATCTGGCCGCCGACCGTGTGCCGTCTCTGCTTGGTCTCCCTTTCAGCGACCGGGGCCTGGGCGCTCTGCGTGGCCAAATCGCGGCAGAAAGCCAGATCCCAAAGCCGCGGATGCCCCCACCCAGCATCCGACCAGCCTGCGGCCCGCCGAGGGGATGCCCGTGAGCCGACATCATCGCGGCAAAGCATCCGATCGGCACCTCAGGTGACGGTCGCTGTGGGCGGACAACACCGCAGGCGTGGGCGGTCTCGTGGGCGGCCGCGTCAACGACCAGTGCACCAGCCAGCCCGAGCTACGCTCGCAGCAGACGCAGGAGACCGCGACCACGACAGGGAATCCCACGCTCCAGCCGCCCCCGCACACCCCAGCTTCCAGCGAATCTTCTATCGGGGCGAATGTGCACGAACCGCGCCCGCACGCCGATTGCGGCTAGTCGTGACTCGCCGCGTGACTCAGTCTCGGCGCTGCTGCGCCTGCTCGCGCTCGAATGCCTCGACTGCATCCTCAGCTTCTGGATGGTGGTGCTCTTCGATGTCGGTCCCCTTACGGATCAGCCATCTACCGACGGCGATGAAAGCGACGAACAGCACAACTAGGCCGATCACTCCCCAAAGCACCGCGCTTACTGCAAGCACCAACGCCACGGCGTCAGGCTACCGCCCAAACAGACACCGGCAGCGTCTCGACCGGCGCGATTGACCGGAACGCCCGCCGAGTGCGCTCGCGGGCGAGCGCGGCGTCGGGGTGGCCGGACAGCTCGCGCACGAGCCGACCGCCGTCGTGGTGGCCGAGCTGGAGCGCGATAACGTGCGGCACCAGCTGCTGCACGTTGAGCGCGAACCAGCCGAACCAGTGGCGCGTTGTGAGATACAGCGGCACGTTGCCCATGCCCGCATACGTCGCGCTGCTTTCGCAACATGCTCGTCTCCGCGTCGGCCCTCACGCGGCTAGAGGCCCCTACCCCACCCCAGTCCCAGCGGCCCGACCGCGCGGGCCGGGCCGCCAGGTGCCGTCTAACTGCCGAGCACGGTCGTGGTTGCCGTCGCTTCGTCGTCCGTGTCGGAGCTGACGCCCGACGCGGTAACGGTGGCCTTGTCGCTGAGCGAGCCCTTCTTGGTCGGCGTGACCACGATCGTGATGGTCGCGGTTTTTCCGGCGCCGAGGCTAAGGACTTCGCAGGTCACCACCGCATCACACGTTGAGTCCGGCGGACAATGTGTGCCCCCGCGATGCACGAACACCCGGGGGCTGGCAGCACGGGAGAAGCCGCGCTGAATGACCGACGCTAGCCCACGATCCGGGGCGCGAGTCACGGATCGGGCGTGACTGAATTCGTGACTCGCAGCGACCGGAAGCGGCGTCCTCCCGATCCCCGCCCCACAACGAGCGAGACGGTCAAATCCCCTTAGAGCTGCGGGGGTTTGACCGTCTCAGACACCGCCTGCTACGCCCTGCTAGCAACGGCTTCGCTATCGGGGCGCCCGAATCGAAACCGGGCACCTTGGAATGTCGTCGTGGGCGGTCAGCTCCCCATAACGTGGCCGGTTCGTGGGCGGAACGTCCGCAAGGCAACCTGCCGCGGCCCCCAACGTTCACCGGCCGTCCGACCCCACGATCCCTTCTCCAGAGCCAAGTCGTGCCTTCTCGGGACGCCGCCAGCCCCTCCCAGCATCCAGCGACACTTCTATCGGGGAGACAGGATTTGAACCTGCGACCGCCCGGCCCCCAGCCGGGTGCGCTACCAGACTGCGCCACTCCCCGTGGCCTTCAAGAGCGGGCGACGGGAATCGAACCCGCCCTAGAAGCTTGGAAGGCTTCTGTGCAGCCACAACACTTCGCCCGCACACGCCCTGCCCGCCATCTTACCGGCGCCCCCGCCACGCGTCCGGCTGGGTAGTGGGTCCCCCACCACCTGCCGGCTGCATCTACCGCCGCTCCTCCACGGGCACCTGCCCCCCCTCCCCCGCCAGCCCGGGCGGCGGCCAGGGTCCGAACCAGTTGTCGCGAGCCCCGTCGAGCGTGATCGTGGAGCCGTTGAAGCACGCCCCCAGCGGCGAGGCGAGCAGCGCCACGAGCCACGCGTGCTCCCGGGCGGTGCCGAGCCGCTGCAAGGGGACCGTTCGCGAGGCCCCCGCGCGCACCCCAGCGGGGTACTTCGCGAGGACCTCCGTGTCGAAGTGCCCAGCGGCGACCGCGCTGACCACGACGCCCGCCCTCGACCAGCGCTCGGCCATCTCCCGCGTCAGCGCCTCGACCGCCGCCCGCGCCGCGCCGGAGTGGGCCATCCCGGGCATCCCGTGATGAGGGGAGAGCGTCACGTTGATCACCCGTCCCCTGCCGGCGTCCTCGAAGCCGAGTCAGAAGGCGGCCTCGGCCATGTTCAGCATCCCCTCGACGTTCAGCCGCCACACCGCCTTCCACCCCTTCGCGGCGATCAGCTCGGCCGGGCTGAAGAACTGCCCGCCGGCGTTGTTGACGAGCAGATCCAGCCGGCCGTGGCGCTCGAGCACCCACTCGACGAGCCGCCTCGCGTCCGCTCGCTCGCGCACGTCCCCGCTCACCCACCCGCCGCGACCCTCCTCGCCGCCCGCCGCCGCGACCACGCCCGCGGCCGCTTCCTGCAGCACGTCCTCGCGACGCCCGCACACGATCACGGCCGCGCCGCACCGGGCGAGCTCGAGCGCGGTTGCCAGCCCCAGGCCCGTGCCGCCGCCCGTGACGAGCGCCACCTGACCCGCGAGGATCCCGGCGGCGAAGATCTCGGACCGGGCGGGATCGGCGCTCATCGTGCCGATCATACGTCCGCCTCCTCGGATCGAGGCCGCCGGCGTCTTGTACCCTGCGCCTGAATCTGTCCCCGAACAGGTTTAGGGTGTTCCCGTGTCCTTCAGGCCACTGGTGCTCGTCTCTGGACTCACGGTCGGCGACTACCTGCTCTGGAACTGGTCGTTGAACAGCCATCACGATGTGCTCGCGCTCGTCTCGGGCCTGACGTTGCCTCCGCTCGGCGCCGCCACGGCATGGCTGCTCGTCATTGCCGTGATGCGCCTGATCGCCCGCAACACCCGCCTGCCGGCCCGCGCCGCCGAGCGACGCACGACGGGCCGCTGGCCGCCGGCGCCGTCGTCCGGCCCCGGCCACCGCAGCAGCGCGCTCACCGCTCGAGCCCGCCCAGTCCGGGGGGACGTCCACGGGATCGTCCTCGCGCAAGCTCGCCGCCTGAGAGCGGGAGCCAGCCCCCGGTGAACGAGCGCCGCAGGCGACTGCTGCCCCGCTCCCGTCGCGCCTGGCTGGCCATCGCGGCCGGCCTGGCGCTCGCTCTCGGAGCGCTCGCCCTCGCCGGCTACCTGTACGAGCGCAACCGGACGGGCAGCATCTACCACCCCCACGCCCGCTTCGTGCCCCAGCCTACTCCCACGCTCCCGAAGGCGGGCCCGGACCGCTTCTCCTGGCCCCTGTACGGCTACACCAAGAACCACACCCGCTTCTTCCCCGCCCCCGCCTCCGTCGTCCCGCCGTTCCGGACGCTGTGGGTCCACAACAGCCACGCCCTGCTCGAGTTCCCGCCCGTCATGTACGGCGACCACATCTTCCAGCTCGCCGACAACGGCGTCCTGTACGCGATCGACAAGCACACCGGCCACATCTTCTGGCAGCGCTCGCTCGGCACCCTGTCGGCCTCGACGCCCGCCGTCAACTCGAAAACCGTCTACGCCACCGTCCTCTCGTCCGGCAGCTCGAGCAGCCCCGGCCGGGTGTGGGCCCTCAACTACGCCACCGGCCAGACCCGCTGGGTCCGCAACCTCCCAGCCCGAGCGAGTCCTCGCCGCTGCTCGACGGCGATCACGCTCTTCTTCGGCTCCCAGAGCGGGCGCGTCTACGCCCTGGACGCCCGCGACGGCAACCGTGCTGTGGACCTACCAGGCGCAGGGGCGCCGTCAAGGCCAGCCCGACGCTCTCGGGCGGCCTGCTCTACTTCGGCGACTACTCCGGCCACGTGCAGGCGATCTCCGAGCGGACCGGCCGGCCACGTGGGTCTCGAGCTCCGAAGGAGCGCTGCTCGGCAGCGGCACCTTCTACTCCACCGCCGCCGTCATCTACGGCCGCGTGTTCCTCGGCAACACCGACGGCCGCGTCTATGCCTACGACGCCGCCACCGGCAAGCTCGACTGGGCCGTCCAGACCGGCGCCTACGTCTACGCCTCCCCCGCCGTCACGAACGCCCCCGGCCTCGGCCCGACGATCTACGTCGGCTCCTACGACGGGACCTTCTACGCCTTCAACGCCCGCACGTGGCCAGATCAGCTGGAAGTTCTCCACCCATGGGCGCATCTCGGGCTCCGCCACGATCATCGGGCGGATCGTGTACTTCGCCGACCTCGGCGAACACCGCACCTACGGCCTCGGGATCTCCACCGGTCGCGTCGTTTTCAGGGCCAACACCGGCTCCTTCGACCCCGTCATCAGCGACGGCCAGGACCTCTACCTGACCGGCTACAGCGCCCTCTACGCGCTCGCCCCGCGCGACTAGTCGCGACGCGCGTCAACACCCCCGCTCAGGACCGGCCGTCCCGGCTGCAGGACTTAGAGCCGCTGAGAGCCGCGCCGAGCGAGAAGCGGGCCGCCACCGTCAAACGTCCCGGCCGGGCGGCGTCCACGCCGGTCCACCCGCCGCCGCCGGGCCCCACGCAGCCCACGCCCGCCGTCACGGTCAGGTAGCGGTTGTAGTGGAGCCGCACGAGCATCCCGCCCGCCCGCGTGGCCAGAACCGTGAAGCTGTCGCTCGCCAGCGTCTCCAGGCGCCCGGGGCCGCTCAGCAGCGGCGTCGCCGCGAGGACCTCGTAGATCCGCCAGTGCCTGCTCGCGAACACCTCCCGCAGGTAGGGCAGCCCGCCCCGATCAGCCTCCCCTCCTGCGCGCTCGAGGGGTCGAGCGGCGCGTCCGGGCAGCGCCACGTAGGCGACCGCCTCCCGCCGCAGCCACACGCCGTAGGAGGCGGCGGTCAGCCCGCTCGCGAGCAGCACGCCGGTCATAGCGCTCGTCCAGCTGCTTCTCCCAGCCGCGCGCGAGCGACACGCTCGGGGCGAGCAGCGCGCCTCCCAGTGCGAGCGCGTGAGCGGCACCTCGACCCGGAAGGGGCCGCGCCGGCACCCGCGCGAGGAAGCGCTCGACGGGGGCGTAGTAGGACGCCCCCGTCGCCGCGTCGCCCCACGCCGCGACCGTCTCGCGCACCGGCCCCCACACGACCCACACGCGATCAGGCACAGCGCCGCCACGACCCTCGCGGCGGACAGCGGACGCCGATCGAGCGCTCCCGCGTCCCGTCCGCGCAGCCAGCGCGCGAGCAGCAGCGGGCCCGCGAGCAGGACCCCGTAGCGCTCGATGTTGCTGCCCATCGGCGAGTGCACGAGCAGGCACGCAAGGCAGGCGAGCAGGTACAGCGACCCCCCCGATCCGCAGCAGCCGCTCGCCCGCCGGCAGCGCCCACAGGAACGCGATCGCCACCACCGCCGTGGCCGCGAACGAGCGGATCGGATACGGCTCCCAGCCGCCTTCGGGGAACAGCAGCGCCAAGCGCCACCACCACCACGGCCGCCGGCACCGCCAGCGCGAGCAGCGCCCGGCCGGAGCGCCGGTGCGAGCGACACCGTCAGGGCGGCCAGCGCGAGCAGCACTCCGGCGACCGGGCTCGCCGCCGCGCACACGCACGCCAGCGCGACCGCCCACGCCGTGCGGCCGCGCTGCAGGGCGAGCGCCGCCGCCAGCGCGAACGTGACGCCGAGCGCGAACGACAGCCGCCCGATCCACACGTCGCCGGCCGCCGCGAGCGCGAACAGCACCGCGGCCCAACGACGCGGACGGCCCGTAAGCCCGCGTGCGCGATCCGCTCGAACAGCACCACCGAGGCGAGCACGGACAGCGACCGCCACCAGCGCGCACCCCGAGCAGCGAGGCGAGCGCCGGGAACAGCAGGCTGTAGCCGGGCAGCGTCGTGACCGGCGTACCAGTGCTCGTCCCAGATCGTGAAACCCGAGCGCGCCGAACAGGTCCGCCCGGTAGACCTGGGCGGCGAGGTCGGGCGTGCGCGGATCGGCGATCAGCCACGCCACGAGCAGGGCGCCGCGAGCGCCAGCGGCAGGCCACCGGCGCAAACTGCAGCCGCCGGCTGAGAAGATCAACCGGGGTCCGGTGTGCTACCCCACCGGACCCCGGTACATCCGCCGGGTCTACCGGCGGATTGGTACCTGCTTGAACATCTGCGAAGCCCGGAAGTAGCTGTGGTCGCGATGGCCACGGCAAGATAATGACCGGCGATGGCGTCCGCCACACGCACCACCACGCCGATCCCGGCGCCGACGCCTCGCCGCGTGCGTGTCCGCGCTCGCCGCCGCGGTGGCCCTCGCCGGGTGCGCGACCGGCCATCCCGGCGACCGATCGCCGCCGGCGACCTCGCCGAAGCGCAGACGTTCCCCTACTACCGGGTCTACTGGGCGGGCCCGCGCTTCCAGGGGCACCCGCTCGCCGCCGTGGACGGCCTGAAGGGCTACATCGCGAGCTCGGCGACAGCGTCTACTACGGCGACTGCGTCCAGACCAAAGGCGATCTTCGGCGGCGGCAGCTGCAGCTGCCGCTGCAGGTCACGACGGTGATCTACCACGACTGCACTCCAACAGGCCCTCGGGCCCGCAGCGCAACATCCTCGTCCGGGGCGTGCCGGCGACCGTCTACGACGAAGGCCGCTCGATCGAGGTCTACAGCGGCCGCGTGGCGATCGACATCTTCTCCGACACCTTCGCCACGCGCTTGCCGCCGCGCGCAGCTGCGCCCGCTGAACGCCCCCGGCTCCGCGTCGGGCGACCTGCCGCCGCCCGTCTACTGCCCCGGCCTGTCGGGACCGCTCGGAAGCCGCGGTCGAACGGGCGATGGACGACCTGCCCGCACCACGCCTGCCAGCGGGCCGCCGCGAGCCGAAGCGTTCACGAAAGCCGTCGGCGAATCAGGCCCGCCGGGGCTACCCCGGCACCGGGCAGGCGCGGCGGGCTTGCCGATCTCGCTGCGCAGGCTGAGGAAGGCGACCGAGCCGATCAGCGCGGGCACCCACAGCGAGATCGCCCGGTAGATGACCACCGCGGCGAGCACCACCGAGGCCGGACGTACGCCGAACAGCAGCAGCATCCCCACGAGCCCCCCTTCGACCGCGATGAAGCCGCCCGGGATCGGCAGCGAGTTGGCGAGCATGCCCACCAGGTAGGCCATCGCCACCACCCAGAACGAGGGGGCGTGGCCGAAGGCGGCGAGGCACGCGTAGCAGCGACGAGGTTGTCGAACAGCCAGTAGCCGACCGCGCCGAGCAGCCGCCAGTCGTGCGCGCGGATCAGCCTCAGCGCGTTCGCCGACGCCGCCGCTGAGCGCCGTCAGCGCGACGGCCGACGCGTCCGTGCTCCATGCGGCGAGCGCGCGGCCGCCCGGCGCGCCCACGCGGCCAGCGCGAGCGTGCCCACGATCGTCGCCAGCGCCGCCGCGGCGGGCAGCAGCGTGAGCAGCGGGTTGCGTCGAGCCGGGCAGCAGGCCGAGCCACATCGGCAGGCCGATCACGACGACCGCGCCGACGTTGACCGCGCTGGTCAGCACGAAGATCAGCACCGAGCGCTTGGCGATGCGCTCCACCGAGATGCCCTTGCTGCGCAGCACCCACGCGCCCGAGCGCGATGCCCGCCAGGCCGCTGACCGAGACGACCGAGTTGACCGCCAGCTCCGACAGCGACAGGCGCGAGCTCAGGCCGCGGCCGAGCATGCCGAACACCAGATCGAACAGGACCACGTAGCCGGCGCAGGAGAGCAGCTCGAGCACGATGCCCAGCCGGCACCCATGCGAGGCTGCGCGTCGCGAGATGCGCTCGCCGGCCGCGTGCAGCCCGGGCACGCCGAGCAGCAGCGCCGCCACGAGCGCGAAGAAGACGGCCAGGCTGATGACGCTGTTGCGCAGCGTGCGCGAACTGCGACGCGAGCACGTCACGGCCCTCGTCGCGCGTCCTCCGTCTCCCTCAGCGATGGCTCGACCCCTCCGTGCGTTCTTAGCATTCCCTTCGGCTCTCCTTAGCTGACTGCCGTTCTCGAGCATCACGCTAGCCTGATGAGCGCGCTCCTCCGGCCGGCCGGTCAGTCTGCGAACCTAGCCGCCGGAGCGGCGGGATCACCGACCATGGCTGAGCAGGCACGCATACTGGTCGTCGACGACGAGCCCGCCGTCCAGAGCGCGCTGATCGCGGGCGCTGTGCGCTCGAGCGCTATGACGTCGCGCAGGCGATGCGACGGCGCGAGGCGCTCGAGCGCCTGGGCGCGACTCCCGTACGAGGCGGTGATCCTCGACATCGCGATGCCCCGCATGGACGGCCTGGAGGTCTGCCGGCGCCTGCGCGAGGGCGGCGACCGCACGCCCGTGCTGATGCTCACCGCCCGCGAAGAGGTCGACGACCGCGTCGCCGGCCTGGACGCCGGCGCCGATGACTACCTGGTCAAGCCGTTCGCGCTGCGCGAGCTGCTGGCGCGCGTGCGCGCGCTGCTGCGCCGGGCCGGCGAGGAGGACGAGCGAGGGACGGGCGCTCGAGTTCGAGGATCTGCGCCTGGACCGTCGCGCCCACGAGGCATGGCGCGGCGAGCGGCTGCTGCCGCTGACCCGCACCGAGTTCCTGCTGCTCGAGATGTTCCTGCGCCATCCCCGCCAGGTGCTCACCCGCTCGGCGATCTTCGAGCACGTGTGGGGCTATGACTTCGGCTCGACCTCCAACTCGCTCGGCGTCTACATGGGCTACCTGCGCCGCAAGACCGAGGTCGGCGATCGAGCCGCGGCTGCTGCACACCGTGCGCGGCGTCGGCTACGTGCTGCGCGGGCCCCGATGAGCTTCCGGCGGCGGATCACGCTCGCCTCGGCGGCCGCGGTGGCGGTCGCGGTCGTGCTGGCCTCGCGTGCTCACCTACGTGCTCACCTCCAACCAGCTGCACAGCCAGGTCGACTCGCAGCTGCGCAACCGCGGCCGACAGCCGTGGCCGCGGCTCGCTACCTGGAACGCCACAGCCCCTGCACCCGCGGTCGCGGCGCCCGGCTGCCCTCGCACGCTGCATCAAGGCCTCGCGCTCGGCGACGCGAGCGCGCCGGCCGCGAACAGCGGCTCGACGACGCGGCGCTGCTCAGACCGAACCTGCTGTTCGGCAACCTGCCGCCGCGGCCCGGCCAGGTGCGCGGCTACCAGCAGCTGGTCGACGCCGAGCGGGCACGTCCTGTTCCGCTCCCGGGCAGAGCGTCACGCTGCCCGTCGACGCCGCGCACCCGCGCGCTGGCGCCCGCGACGGCGGGCAGCCTCTTCTCAGCGACGCGCGCGTGAACGGGCATCCACCTGCGCATCCTCGCCGAGCGCATCGCGCCCGGACGCGCGGTGCAGCTCGCCCAGCCGCTCACCGAAGTCGACAACCTGCTCGCGCCGCCTGCGCCTGATCCTGGTCGCTGCTCGACATCGGCGGGATCGCGCTCGCGGCGCTGCTCGGCACGGCTCGTCGCCGGCGCCGCCGTGCTGCCGCTCAAGCGCCTGACCCAGGCCACCGAGCACGTCGCCCTGACCCAGGACCTCAGCGGGCGCATCGAGCCCGTCGGGGAGGACGAGATCGGGCGGCTCGCGCGCAGCTTCAACGCGATGCTCGACGCGCTCGAGCGGTCGATGGGCGCGCTCGACGCCTCCGTCCACGCCCAGCGCCAGCTGGTCGCCGACGCCTCGCACGAGCTGCGCACGCCCGTCACCAGCCTGCGCACGAACATCGAGATCCTGCAGCACCAGGCGACCGGCGATGGACGCCGGCGGAGCAGCGTCGGCTGCTCGAGCGAAGTGGTCGAGCAGATCGAGGAGCTGACGCTGCTGATGAACGACCTGATCGACCTCGCCCGCGGCGAGGAGCCGCGCAGCGGACGCCGAGGACATGCGCCTGGACCTGCTCGTGGGCGAGGTCGTCGAGCGCGCGCGCCGGCGCACCGCCGGCGACGCCAGCTCGACCTGGAGCTCGAGCCGACGCTCGTCGCGGGCGTCGCCCGCGCGGCTGGAGCGGGCGGTCAGCAACCTGATCGACAACGCCGTCAAGTACAGCCCGCCGGGCGAGCCGGTCGAGGTCGGCCTCGCACGGGCGGGAGCTGACCGTGCGCGACCACGGGCCGGGGATCTCCGCGGAGGACCTGCCGCACGTCTTCGACCGCTTCTACCGCGGCGCCGAGGCGCGCGGCCGGCCGGGCTCGGGTCTCGGGCTCGCGATCGTGCGACAGGTCGCCGAGCAGCACGGCGGCAGCGTCACGCGCCGAGCCCGCCGCCGGCGGCGGCACGCTGATGCGCCTGCGCCTGCCCGGCGCCGAGGAGCCGGACCGTCGAGTCCCGAGGTCGCCTGCCGACGCGCTACTCCGCCGTGACGCGCCGCTCGCGAAAGCGCGCCGGGGAGCCGTAGCGCGACGAAGCACGGGCGAAGTGCGGCGCCTGGCGATAGCCGACGAGGCGCGCGACGTCGCGCACGGGATCGCCCGCTGCTCACCAGCAGCTCGGCGCCGCGGCATCCGCCGCGCAGAGATCCTCCTGAAGCTGATCTCGCCGAACTGCGCATACGCGCGCTGCAGCTGGCGGGGCGAGCTCGCAGGGCCCGGCCACCCCGCAGCGTCAGCGGCGGCGGTAGTGGCGCGCGACCACCACCCGCGCGAGCAGATACAGCGCCGGCGGCGAGGGTTCCGGGCGCACATCTCCACTCCGACCGCCCCCAGGCGGGACAGCAGCGCTGCATACAAGCGCGCGTAGCGAGCGGCGCGCTCCGCTGCCGCCGCGTAGGAGCCGCCGAACAGGACCGCGTGCACGAGCAGCGGAAGCAGCTGATAGAGCTCGACCCGCTCCGCCATCCATCGGCCAGCGGCGCAGCTCCTCATAGGCGCGAACACCGCTCGACGGCGCCCCGAACAGCCTCAGCATCGCCAGGTCCACCTCGCGGTGCCCGCCGTAGGCGGACGGGTCGATCAGCCATGGCCGCCCGCCGCTGTCGGCCATCACGTTGCCCGCCCACAGATCCCCGTGCAGCCGGGCCGGCGGCTCGGCCGGCCCCGCGAGCTCCTCGATCACGCTCGCAGACGCTGCTCGACCGCGCTGACTGCCCGGCCGGCGAGAGCGCTCGCCGCTCGCCAGCCATCCGCGGCGAGCGGCCGCAGGCGCCGCTCGGCGTAGAACGTCGGCCAGTCCTCGGTGGGCTCGTTCGGCAGACGCAGCGAGCCGAAGCGCGGCGGGGCCCGCAGCCGAGCCCGAGGTCGCCGAAGCAGGGGGCGCCGGCGGCGTGGGTCGCCGCCAGACCCCGGCCGAGCTCCTCCGCGCCGGCGCCGTCGAGGCGTCCCGGCTCGATCCACTCGAGCGCCAGGTAGCGCTCGTCGAGCTCGAGCACGCGCGGCGTCGCGCAGCGCGCCGCGGCTCCGCAAGCCACTGCAAGCCCGGCCGCCTCGGCCGCGTACTCGCCGGGCGCGGCGTCGGGGCGCGTCTTCACGAACGCCTCGCGGCCGTCGCGCGAGCGCGCACGCGAAAGGCCTCGTTGATGTCACCCGCCGCCGACCCGCTCGCGCGCCGCGCGCATCCCGGCGGCAGGGTCACAGGCGCCGTGCCCGGCCCGGATCTCCTCGAGCAGCCCCACACAGGCCGCCTGCGACGAGGTCGAGCACCTCCTCGAAGCCTCCCGCCGCGCCGTAGTAGGGGTCGGGCACGTCGAGTCCCGCCGTCGCTCCGCGACGCGGGATCGAACTCGCGCAGCAGCCTGACCTTCGCGCGCTGCTCCTCTCCGGCGCCAGTCTGCTCGCAGCTCGCGCAGGTTGCGCGGTCCATCGCGAGCACCAGGTCGAAGTCCTCGAAGTCCTCCGCCCGCACCTGGCGGGCGTGCCCTCGAGCACGACCCCCCGGGCGCGCGCGGCGGCGCCGGCGCGCTCGTCGGGCGGGCTGCCGACGTGCCAGCTGCCGGTGCCGGCGGAGTCGAGCTCGATCGCGTCCTCGAGGCCCGCCTCGCTCGACGAGCGCGCGCATCACGCCCTCCGCGGTCGGCGAGCGGCAGATGTTGCCCAGGCACACGAACAGCAGCCGGACCTCCGGGACCCGACTGGCGCCCCCGTG
Source organism: uncultured Solirubrobacteraceae bacterium (assembly GCA_963743505.1). GTDB lineage: Bacteria > Actinomycetota > Thermoleophilia > Solirubrobacterales > Solirubrobacteraceae > Palsa-744. The sequence goes on from CAVUPZ010000001.1 coordinate 994,128, forward strand.
CTGCTCGCCATCGCCCGACACCTACTCCTCGCCCAGCTCGAGCACCGCCAGGAACGCCTCCTGGGGAACCTCGACGCGACCGACCTGCTTCATCCGCTTCTTGCCCTCCTTCTGTTTCTCGAGCAGCTTTTTCTTGCGCGTGATGTCGCCGCCGTAGCACCCGCGATCACGTCCTTGCGGAACGCCTTGACCGTCTCGCGGGCGATCACGTGCGAGCCGATCGCCGCCTGGATCGGCACGTCGTACTGCTGGCGGGGGATCCGCTTGCGCAGCTTCTCGGTCAGCGCGCGGCCCATCTCGTAGGCCTTCTCGCGGTGCACGACCATCGACAGCGCGTCGACCGGGTCGCCGGCGAGCAGCACGTCGAGCTTGACCAGGTCCGACGGGCTTCATGCCGCTCAGCTCGTAGTCGAGCGACGCGTAGCCGCGCGTGCGCGACTTCAGCTGGTCGAAGAAGTCGAGCACGATTTCCGCCAGCGGCAGGTCGTAGGTCATCTGCACCCGCTCGGGCGAGAGGTAGTGCATCGCCGGCGTGCTCGCCGCGGCGCTCCTGGCAGAGCTCCATCACCGCGCCGACGAACTCTTTCGGGGCGATCACCGACGCCCTGATGAACGGCTCGCGGATCTCCTCGATCGTGCCCGGGTCGGGCATGTCGGAGGGGTTGTGCACCTCGAGCTCCTCGCCGTTGGTGAGCGTCACGTCGAACTCCACCGAGGGCATCGTCGCGAGCAGCTCGAGGTCGTACTCGCGCTCCAGCCGCTCGCGCACGATGTCCATGTGCAGCAGCCCCAGGAAGCCGCAGCGGAAGCCGAAGCCGAGCGCGTCCGAGGTCTCCGGCTCCCACGACAGCGCGGCGTCGTTGAGCGACAGCTTCTCGAGCGCGTCGCGCAGGTCCGGGTAGTCGTCGGAGTCGATCGGGAACAGGCCGCAGAAGACCATCGGCTTGACCTCGCGGTAGCCCGGCAGCGGCTCGGTCGCCTCGCGCGCGACCCGTGCGCCCGGCCGCGTGCGCGCGCGCGTCGTCAGCGTGTCGCCCGACGCGCAGCTGCGTGACGTCCTTCAGGCCCGTGATCAGGTAGCCCACCTCGCCCGCGGCGAGCTGGTCGGTGGGCATCATCTGCGGGCTGAACACGCCGATGTCGTCGATGTCCGCCTCGGTGCCGGTCGCCATCGCGCGGATCGCCTCGCCCTTGCGGAAGACGCCGTCGACGACCCGGATGTAGGCGATCACGCCGCGGTACTGGTCGAACTCGGAGTCGAAGATCAGCGCGCGCGGCGGGCCGTCCGGGTCGCCCGACGGCGGCGGCACGCGCGCGATCAGCTCCTCGAGCACCTCCCCCACCCCCTCGCCCGTCTTGCCGCTGATCTGCAGGATCGACTCCGGCGGCTCGCCGATCAGCTCGCGCGACTTCGCCCGCCACGCGCTCGGGCTCGGCGCCGGGCAGGTCGATCTTGTTCAGGCACGGGATCAGCTCGAGGCCCGACTCGACCGCGAGGTAGGTGTTGGCGACCGTCTGCGCCTCGACGCCCTGGGAGGCGTCGACGACGAGCAGCGCGCCCTCGCACGCGGCGAGCGAGCGCGAGACCTCGTAGGTGAAGTCGACGTGCCCGGGCGTGTCGATCAGGTGCAGCTGGTAGGTCTCGCCGTCGCGCGGCCGTGTAGAACACGCGCACCGCCTGCGCCTTGATCGTGATCCCCCGCTCGCGCTCGAGGTCCATCGAGTCGAGCAGCTGCGCGCGCATCTCGCGCGCGGCGACGGTGTGCGTGAGCTCGAGGATGCGGTCGGCCAGCGTCGACTTGCCGTGGTCGATGTGGGCGATGATCGAGAAGTTGCGGATGTGCGGCTGGTCCATGGGGCTGGCGTACAGCGATAGAGGCGCGCTGAGCCTGGACGCGACGCTGGGCCCGGCGGATCGCCAACTCGACGAGGGCTCATTCAGCCGCGGCTACGCGCTACGCGCCAGGCCTTCGTGCCAGCGGCCTGTCCAGGTGTCGAGAGTGTCACGCCGCCCAGGCAAGACACACAGTCCTGGGACGTATGTAGTAAGCGGCGATCTCGATGGTCGGGCGCAGGCCGGGTGGGCCATCGGCTCGACCCGGCAGCTGCTCGACGCATCGCGGCGCGACACGTCACGCGCGCGCCCGAGCGTGGCCGCGGATCAGGCGGCTGACCTGGTGGGCCTCGGGGATGCGCATCGCGAGCACCGCGCGCGCGTAGACGAGCACGCCGGCCGCGCCGGCGGCGCCGACGCTGACGATCTGCGCCGGCAGCGAACGCGCCGAGCAGGCGGTCGAGCAGCGTACCACACCACCCACGAGACACCCGCCAGCAGCGCCGAGGCGACGAGGATCCGCGCGGTGATCATCGTCGTCTGGCGCGCCTTCCAGGCGGCCGTTGAAGCCGATCCGCAGGCGGTGCAACTGCAGGGCCGTCATCACGGCGTTGGCCGCGACCGTGCCGATGATCAGCCCGGCGATCCCGAGCGGCTTGTACAGGCCGACGCTGACGATGATGTCCACGACGATGTTCATCGCCGCCAGGCCGCGTCGGGATCCACGGCCGCTGCACCGCGAAGAAGGTGCGCGTCAGCAGCAGGTTCAGGCCGCCGAACGGGCAGGCTGAACGCGAACCAGAACAGCGCGATCGAGACGAGGTCGGTCGAGTTGGGCGTTGAAGTTGCCCGCGTTCGAACAGCAGCCGCACGATCGGCGTGCGCGAGCACGATCATGAACGCCGCCGCCGGGATCAGCAGCAGGTTGATCTGGCGCATGCCGATGCCGACCGCGCGGCGCATCGCCGCCGACGTCGCGCGCTGGCGGCCATGCGGCTGAGCGTCGGGAACAGGACGGTCGCGACCGCCACGCTGAACAGGCCCTGCGGCAGCATGTAGACGCGGAACGCGTTGTCGATCGCCCGCGGCGCTTCGTTCGGAGACGAGCGTGCCGAAGACCGAGTTGATCAGCTGGTCGAGGTTGACGATCCCGAGGCCGATCGTCACCGGCAGCATCAGCATGAACACCTGGCTGGATGCGCGGGTCGTGCCAGTCGATGTGAACCTGCAGGCGGAAGTCGATCCGCCCGAGCGCGCCGAACGGCCATCAGCAGCTGCACGAACGTGGCGACCAGGATCGCGATCGCGTACGCGTAGAGCTGGTGCTTCTTCGCCGTGGAAGTGCGGGCGCAGCACGACCAGCAGCACGATGATCACGACGTTCCACACCGCCGGCGAGATCGCCGGGATCGTGAAGTGGTCGTAGGACTGCAGGATCCCGACGAGCAGGCCGTTCAGCCCGAGCAGCAGCACCACCGGGAACAGGACCTGCGCGAGAGCCCGACCGTCAGCTCGTCGAGCGTCGGGCGTGAACTTCGGCCCGGTGAACAGCGGCATGATCACGCCCGCGGCGAGGATGAAGAAGGCGGTGATCGCGCCGAGGACGATCAGCATGATCCAGAACAGCGTCGAGGCCAGCCGCAGCGCCTCTTTGCGCCGGCCCTGCTGCAGCAGGTCGGTGAACACCGGCACGAACGCCGCCGACAGCGCGGCGTTCGCGAACAGGTTGCTCACGAGGTTCGGGACCTGGAAGGCGATCGTGAACGCCGAGGCTGCGCCGCTCGTGCCGAAGAAGCTCGGCGACGACGATTTCGCGCACCAGCCCGACGACCCGCGAGATGCCGGTGGCGATCGAGAAGATCGCCGTGTTGCGGGCGACCCGCCCTCCGCCCGGCGGCGCCGGTGCGGCAGGCTCCAGCGGCCGAGGCTTCGGCGCTGGCGGACAAGGCCGCTATAGTACGGCGCTCCGCGGCGCGCTCAGGGATTGCGTCAGCGTGCCGCGACACGACGACATGGCCAACATCCACTCCCAGAAGAAGCGGATCCTGCGCTCCGAGCGCGAGCGCCTGGAGAACCGCCGCTACACCTCGGCGATCAAGACCTACTTCCGCCGGCTCGAAGAGGCCGTCGCAGGGCGGCGACCGGCGACGACGCGGCCGATGCCGAGCACCGCGAGCTCGTCAGCACGATCGACAAGGCCGTCAAGCGCGGCGCGATGCACCGCAACACCGGCGCTCGCAAGAAGTCCCGCGCGGCGCGCGTGCGCGCATCGGGCGCCGCCGGCACGAGCGAGTAGCGCGCACGCCGGCAGGGGCCGGCCGCAGGTCGCGCTCAGTCCTCGCCGATCGCTTCGATCGCCCGCACGCGAGCGTGTCCTCGTCCAGCCCGGCGAGCGCCGTGCGGCTGGCCGGCGAGCGGCGCTCCCCCGCGCGAGTCGAGCTCGAGGTCGGCGAGCGCGCCGAGCGCCCGGCGCAGCCGGTCGGGATCGCTGCGCGGCGACGTCGGCGACGAACCGCTCGGCCGCCTTGGCCGGCATGCGCAGCCCGCGCTCTGACCTCGGCCACCGACTCGCCCGCCTGCAGGCGCGGGACGCGATCGCGAGCGCCTCGCGCAGGCGCTGGGCCATCAGGTAGATCAGCCCCGCCAGGCGCTCGCCCTGCTCGCGCAGGCGCAGGTAGGAGCGCAGTCGCCTCCGCGGGCGTCGCCGCCGACGAGCGCGTCGGCGAGCGCGTAGGCGCGCCACTCGGCCGAGTGCGCGGCGCGCCGCTCGATCTGCTCGGCATCGATCTTGCGCGCCGTCCCGGCGGCGCCCGGCGGCGGCTCCGCTTCCAGCGCGAGCTTCTCGAGCTCGCGCAGCAGCCGCTGCTGGCGCTCGCCGACCTGGCCGACGAGCGCCTTGGCGGCGGCGGCGTCGAGCTCGAGGCCGATCCGCGCGGCCTGCTCGCGCGCCCACCTCGGCAGCTCCCACGGCTTGACCGTCATCTGGGCGACGACCTGCCCGCCGGCGCTCGCTGACCGCGTCGTGCAGCGCCGCGGGCGCCTTCGCGCGTCCCTCCTCGCGCGCGAACAGCGCGACCGTCGTCTCCGGGGGCATCGCGCGCATCGCCGGCACGAGGTGCTGCTCGACGTCGGCCTCGCGCCAGCGCTCGACGCCCTCGACGATGATCACGCGCCGGCCGAGCGTGAGCGTCATCGCCGCGAGCGCCTGCGCCACGCCGGCCGGGCGTCGCCGCGTCGCCCTCCAGCAGCTCGACGCCGGCGGCGCCCTCGTCGGTTCGGCCAGCGCGCGCAGCCCGGCGCGCCGCTCGGCGACGCGCGCCGTGGTCGTCGCCGTGGATCAGGTACGCGGGCTGCAGCTCGGGCACGGGCTCAGCGGACGACCAGGTTGACGAGCTTGCCGGGGACGACGATCTCCTTGACGATCTCCCTGCCCGTCGATGTGGGCGTGCACGTTCGGCGCGGCGCGGCACAGCTCCTTCAGCTCTTCGTGGATCGGCCTCGGCGCTGGCCTGGACGCGGTCGCGGACCTTGCCGTTGACCTGGCAGACGAGCTCGTAGACGTCGCTCTCCAGCAGCCGCTCGTCGGCCTGGGGCCAGGGCTGCTCCCACACCCGCTCGCCCGTCAGCAGCTCGTAGATGTCCGCGCAGACGTGCGGGGCGAACGGGAACAGCAGCGAGGCGGCCGTCGCCGAGCGCGAAGCGCAGCGTTCCCAGCGCGACGTCCTCGCGCAGCCGCGAGCAGTCGTTCAGGAGCTCCATCACGGCCGCGATCGCGGTGTTGAAGGCGAAGCGGCGCAGGTCGCCGCTGACCTTGTCGATCGCCCAGTGGGTCTTGCGCAGCAGCGTCGAGGTCGGCGCCCTGCAGCTCACCGTCGAGCGCCAGCTCACCGCCCCGGGGACCGGCCCGCTCCGCCGTCTCGGCGCCCAGCCGCCACAGCCTGCCGAGGAAGCGGTGGACGCCCTCGACGCCCTCGTCGGACCAGTCCGCGTCCTGGTCGGGCGGGCCGACGAACAGGATGTAGCAGCGCGCGGTGTCGGCGCCGACCCGCTCGACGATCGACGCGGGCGAGACGACGTTGCCCCTCGACTTGCTCATCTTCGCGCCGTCCTTGGTGACCATGCCCTGGGTGAACAGAGCCTGGAAGGGCTCCTGGAAGTCGAGGTGGCCGAGGTCCGCGAGCGCCTTGGTGAAGAAGCGCGCGTACATCAGGTGCAGGATCGCGTGCTCGACCCCGCCGATGTACTGGTCGACCGGCATCCACTCGCGCAGCGCCTCCGGGTCCCAGGCGGCGTGTTCGTTGCGGGCGTCGCAGTAGCGCAGGAAGTACCAGGAGGAGTCGACGAACGTGTCCATCGTGTCGGTCTCGCGGCGCGCGGCGCCGCCGCACTCGGGGCAGGTGGCGTTGACCCAGTCCTCGGCGGCCGCCAGCGGCGAGCGCCCCTTCGGCGTGTAGTCCTCGATATCGGGCAGCTCCACCGGCAACTGCTCGTCGGGCACGGGCACGAGCCCGCAGCGGTCGCAGTAGAGGATCGGGATCGGGCAGCCCCAGTAGCGCTGGCGCGAGACGAGCCAGTCGCGCAGGCGGTAGTTGACCGAGGCGTGGCCTTTGCCTTCGCGGTCGAGCCACGCGACGATCGCGCTCAGCGCCTCGCGGTTCGGCATGCCGTCGAACTCGGGGTTGGAGTTGACGAGCGCGCCGTCGCCCGTGTACGGCAGGCCGTCCTCGACGCCCTCCTCGAGCATGTGGGCGGGTCGGCCTCGATCACGCGCCGGATCGGCAGCTCGAAGGCGCGCGCGAACGCATGGTCGCGCTCGTCGTGGGCGGGCACGGCCATGATCGCGCCCGTGCCGTACTCCATCAGCACATAGTCGGCGACGTACATCGGGATCTGCTCGCCGTTGACCGGGTTCGTGACGGTGCGCCCGAGCGGCACGCCGGTCTTGGGCTTCTCGGCGTCGCCGCGCTCCTCGTTGGTCTCGTTGAGCGCGTGGTTGACGTAGTCGCGGACCGCGTGCTCGTTGGGGGTGCCCTGCGCCAGGCGCATCACGTCGGGGTGCTCGGGCGCCATCACGAAGAAGGTCGCGCCGAACAGCGTGTCCGGCCGCGTCGTGAAGACCGGGTAGTCGATCCCCAGCTCCTCGCAGCGGAAGGTCACCTCGGCCCCCTCGCTGCGCCCGATCCAGTTGCGCTGCATCGTCTTGACGTGCTCGGGCCAGTCGATCCCGTCGAGGTCGGCGAGCAGGCGCTCGGCGTAGTCGGTGATGCGCAGGAACCACTGCTCGAGCTGGCGCACCTCGACGAGCGCGCCGCAGCGCTCGCAGCGCCCCTCGGCGTCGACCTGCTCGTTGGCGAGCACCGTCTGGTCTTTGGGGCACCACTTCACCGCCGCCTCCTTGCGATAGGCAAGGCCGGCACGGAACAGCTCGAGGAAGATCCACTGCGTCCAGCGGTAGTAGCTCGGTTCGTGCGTGGCGAGCTCGCGCGACCAGTCGATCGAGATGCCCCACGAGCGGAACTGGCGCTGGAACGACGCGATCGACTCGGCGGTCGAGACGCGCGGGTGCACGCCGGTCTTGATCGCGTGGTTCTCCGCCGGCAGGCCGAAGGAGTCGTAGCCCATCGGGTGCAGCACGCGCCTGCCGAGCCGGCGGTGGAAGTGGGCGATCGCGTCGCCGACCGAGTAGCACTTCAGGTGTCCGATGTGGGGCTCGCCGCTCGGGTAGGGGAGCATCTCGAGCACGTATGAGCGCGAGTCCGGCGGCTCCGCCCGACCCCGCCCCGTCAGCTGGGGTCCGTCCCCGGGGACGTCGTTGCTGACCTCCCACGTGCGCTCCTGCGCCCACAGTCGCCTGCCAGCGAGGCTCGATCTCGTGTGGGTCATAGCGATGTTCGGCCACGGGAGTCGCAGGTTAGCGGGCCGTCTTGCGCCCAGCCCGGCGGCGGCAAGCGCGATCGTGCGCGGCGGAGGCGCGGTCAGGCGAAGCGCGAGCGCGCCCGCAGCGCCGCCACGATCTCGGGCGGAGCGCTCTGCGGCGAGCCGGCGCTCAAGGGGGGCTGCGGGTCGTACTCGATGCCGAGCTGGATCGCCTGTGCGACGGCGCGGCCGCCGATCCGCTCGGCCAGTGCAAGGGCCATGTCGATGCCGGCCGACACGCCCGCGGCGGTGACGATGTTGCCGTCGAACACGACCCGCTCCTGCACGGGCTCGGCGCCGAGGGCCCGCAGCTGCTCGAGCGCGAGCCAGTGGCTGGTGGCGCGGCTGCCGTCGAGCAGACCGGCCGCGGCCAGGATCAGCGAGCCGGTGCACACCGACGTCGTCCAGCTGGCGTGCTCGTGGGCGGCGGCGATGAACTCGAGCACGAAGCCGCCCGCACGGGCTGCCACCTCGCCGGGACCGCCCGGCACGAGCAGCAGATCCGGCTGGGAGGCATCGTCGAGCGAGCGCTCGGCGTGCACCGTGAGCATCCCGTTGTCGGTCGTGACGGGACCGGCCTCGGCTGCGAGGAAGGTGACAACCGCCCCGGGCAGACGGCTGAGCACCTCGTACGGGCCGATCGCGTCGAGCGCCGTGAAACGGTCGTAGAGGACGATCGCGATGTCCATCGGCTCAGGCGGCCTCGGCGCGGCGCTGGCCGGCGTGGAAGCGGCGGCGGTACTCCGACGGCCCGACCGCGAGCACCCGCAGGAACGTCCGGCGCATCGTCTCAGGCGTGCCGAAGCCGCATCGGCGCGCGATCGACGCGACGGGCTCGGCGGTCTCCTCGAGGCGGCGGCGGGCCGTCTCCAGCCGGACTCGCTCCACGTAGCGAGCGGGTGTGAGGCCCGTCTCGGCGAGGAACGAGCGGGCGAAGTGCCTCGGGCTCATGTGGGCCCGCGTCGCCATCGCCTCGACCGAGTGCGACCCCGCGGGGTCCTCGAGGACGTGCCGCTGCACCTCGCGCAGGGGCTCCCGCTCGGGTTCCTGGGCGGCGAGGGTCGCACTGAACTGGCTCTGGCTGCCGGGGCGGCGCAGGAACAGCACGAGGTGGCGGGCGATCGTGAGCGCGGCCTCGTCTGTCGAGGTCCTCCTCGACGAGGGCGAGTGCGAGGTCCATCCCGGCGGTCACTCCCGCCGAGGTCCAGATGTCGCCGTCGCGCAGGAAGATCGGCTCCGGGTCGACGTCCACGTCCGGGTGCCTGCGTTGGAGGGCCGCGGCCGCCGACCAGTGGGTGGTCGCCCGCCGACCGGCTAGCAGGCCGGTTGCGGCGAGCAGGAAGGCTCCCGTGCAGACCGATGCGGTGCGGCGGGCGCCGAGCGACCGCGTGCGGATCCACGCGACCAGCTCGGGGTCGCCGGCGGCCTGCCGGTGTCCCGAGCCGCCGGGGACGATCAGCGTGTCGAGCCTGGCCGGGGCGCCTGCGAGGACGCCGTGGGGAGCGATCGCCAGGCCGCTCGAGCTGCGTGACCGGCCCGGGCTCGGACGCGAGGACGCGGACGTTGTAGCCGCGCTCGCCACGGTCCGTCCGCCGGATCAGCGCTCGGCTGCCGCGAAGACCTCGAGCGGGCCGGTGACATCGAGGCTCTGCACGCCTGCGTAGATGAGGATTGCCACCTCGCGCTGTTGCTTGCCTGCCTTTGCCATGCCCGGATCATGGCGCGTGAAGCCGTTGTCTGCAAGGACAATTTTCCCACCTTTCCTGCCATCGTGGTCGGTCGCCCGGTACGGTCGGCGGCGCCCAACCGAGCGGGCTGCTGGACGGCCGGCGCGGCACGGGACACCTGCCCGTCGGGTCGGTCTACGATGCCCGTGATGGAGGGGTTCGGATACGAGCAGTCGGGGTCCGAGGACGACAGCGGGCCGGATGAGCTGGCGGCCGCACCCGGCCGGGTCGCGAGCATCGTGGGAGCCGCCGAACGCGCCGCAGGACAGCTTCGCGAGCAGGCAGAGGCGCGTGCTCGCGAGCGGATCGCCGAGGCTGAACGGGCGGCTGAGAACCGCGTCCACGCGGCCGAGGAGGAGGCGGCTGACATCCTCGGCTCGGCGCGGGCCAACGCCGAGGCCGCGCGCAACGAGGCGCTTGCGGCCGTGACGAAGCTGCACACCGACGCGGACGCCGCGCGCGAGCAGGCCTCGGCCATGCTCGAGGAGGCGCGGGCCGAGTCGCACGCGCTGCGGACCGAGTCGCGCGAGGAGGCCGAGCTCCTCGAGCGTGAGGCACGCACGACGGCCAGGCGTTTGCTGGCGGACGCCGAGGCGACAGCCGAGCGTGCCCGCAGCGAGGCCCGGGCGGCGGCGCAGACGTTGCGGGCGAGCGCGGAGGCCGAGTCGCAGGCGCTGCGCTCCTCGGCGCAGGCGGAGGCGGCCACGATGCTCGAGACGGCGCGGGCGGAGCACGAGCGGATCCTCGAGGAGACACGGACGGGAACCGAGCGGCTCCTCGCTGCGCGCCGCGAGGAGCTCGCCCGGATCAACGAGGAGGCCGCGACGCACGCGCGCGAGATCAAGTCGCGGGCCCGGGCCGAAGCTCGCGAGATCACGAGCGAGGCGCACGTGGTCGCACACGAGGTGCTGGCCGAGGGGACGGAGATGTCGCGCAACCTGCGCGACCTTTCGGTGTCGCTGCGCAACAACGCCGAGCGGCTGCTCCGCGACGTGAGGCTGGCGCACGGCGGCATGACCGCCCGCCTCGACCAGGGCGCTCCCGGGCCCGCCGGTGGCGCAGGCGCGGATGCCGGGGCGCCGCCGCGAACCCGCGGCGGCCTCGACGACGAGCTCGACGTCCCCGAGTTCATGCCCCGCCGCTGAGCGACCCGGACAGGCCAAGAGGCTAGACTTCCTCGACGGCCAGGGGCTATAGCTCAGCTGGGAGAGCGTCGCGCTGGCAGCGCGAAGGTCGTCGGTTCGAGCCCGACTAGCTCCATTTCTGAGAGACCGAGTTGGACGGACTCCAACCGTCCGTCGGCGACACATGGGCGACGAGCGAGGTGATCAGCCGAGCTCGGTGATCGTGGCGCGCAGTCGGTCGAGGGCGGCGAGTGACAGTTGCGCCAGGTCTTGGTCCTCGTCGGCGTCGACCCATGTCGCGTAGGCCTGTTTGAACGCGAACGCGCCGAGCTCCGCCGCGACGCTCGCCGTCGCCTCCGGGACACCGCGCGCAATGAGCGCCGCGGCCATCGCCGCGGCCAAGCCGACCTGCTTCAGCGCGTAGCGCTCCTGCAGCTCCGTGTTCGCAGCTATGGCCGCTCTCAGCCGCGGTGCGAGCTCGCGGTTGAACGGTCCCATGGCCGAGGCGGCGCGCTGCAGCCCCGCGGCGACCGCGGTGAGCGGGGGGCCCCTGGTGGTGCGGAGTCGATGCCCTCGACCAGGAGGCGCGACAGGGTCTCCTGACCGGCGGAGAGCACGTCGCGCTTGTCGGGGAAGTGGCGGAAGAAGGTGCTCTTGGTCAGTCCCGCGCGCTCGGCGATCTCGGCGACGGTCGTCTCGTCATAACCCCGCTCGGAGAACAGCTGCAGCGCCGCGAGGACGAGTCGCTCGCGCCCGTCGGGTTCCCATCTGGGCATGGCCCCATGCTACGCGACCTTTGTCGCATCGCGCTGCTAGGTTAACGGGACAACTGTCGCATCACTCGGTCGTCGACCTGGCGGCCCCTTCTTAGGGAGAACCAATAATGCGTGTTTTTGTGACCGGCGCCTCGGGCGGAATTGGCTCCGCCGTCGTGTCTGAGCTACTCGCGTACGGCCATCAGGTCCTCGGCCTCGCTCGGTCAGGCGCCTCGGCCGAAGCCCTCGCCGCCGCGGGCGCCGAGGTGCAGCGGGGCGAGTTGGCCGACGTCGAGCGCCTCCGCGTCGCCGCCAGCAACTGCGACGGGGTGATTCATCTCGCCTTCTCCAACGACTTCAGCAACCTGGAAGCGGGGATCATCGAGGAGACCCGCGCGATCGAGACGCTCTGCGCCGTCTTGGAGGGCAGCGGCAAGCCGCTCGTGATCGCCTCGGGCACGCCGGTCGTGCCCGGCCGAGCCTCCACCGAGCAGGACCCGACGATGACCGAGGGGCCCGTGGGCGGCCGCGGCCGTGCCTCCCTGGGCGCCCTGGCCTATTCCGAGCGGGGCGTCCGCGTCGGCCTCGTAAGGCTGCCGCGCTCCGTCCACATCGCCGGCGGCCCCTTCGGGTTCGCCTCGATACTGGTCACTGCCGCCCAACACACGGGGGTATCCGGCTACGTCGGGGACGGCAACCAGCGCTGGCCGGCCGTCCATCGGCTCGATGCAGCACGGCTGTTCCGAATCGTGCTCGAGCGAGGCGACCCGGGCACCATCGCCCATGCCGTCGGGGACGAAGGGGACCCCATGCGAACGATCGCGCAGACGATCGGTCAGGAGCTGAGCCTTCCAACCGAGAAGATCCCAGCGGAGGACTTCGGCGTGCTCGGCATGATCTTTGCCATCGACCAGCCTGCCTCCAGCGCGCTGACCCGCGAACGGTTCGGCTGGGAGCCCACCCACCCAAGCCTGCTCGAGGACCTCCAGGCCGGGAACTACCCGGACTGAACAGGCCGAGCCAACCCACCAACCCCTACTGGAGGTCCGCCCCATGAGTCGAGCTGTCATCTACGAGAAGTTCGGAGGCCCCGAGGTTCTGGAACTGCAGGACGTTCCGGAGCCGCACGCCGGCCCGGGCGAAATCCGCGTTCGCGTCGCAGCCGTCGGCCTCAACCCCATGGACCCGGCTATCGCGGCGACCCCTGAGCTCGCCGCCCGGTTCAACATCACCGTCCCATCCGGATTCGGCTACGACTTCGCCGGCGTCATCAACGAGGTCGGTGACGGCGTCAGCGGTTTCGCCGTGGGGGAACGCGTCTACGGCGGCGTGATGGAGCGGGCCGCTGCGGACTTCGTCGTGGTCAAGACGCCACCCGGGCCACGCGAAGCCCTTTTCCACACACCGGACGGACTCAGCGACGAAGTCGCGAGCACGCTGGCCGTCGCCGGTACCGCCGCTTCGGCCGCGCTCGCGGCGATCGACCTCAAGCCCGAGGACACCGTTCTGATCGGCGGGGCGGCCGGCGGTGTGGGCGTGTTCGCCGTGCAGCTGGCCCAGATCGCCGGCGCGACGGTGATCGGGACGGCCTCGCAGGGCACTTTCCCGTTTCTGCGCGAGCTGGGGGCCGAGCCCGTCACCTACGGCGCTGGCCTGGCGGACCGGGTACGGGCGTTGGCCCCCGACGGCATCACCGCGGCGGTCGACCTGTTCGGCACAGAAACGGTTGAAACCGCCCTCGCTCTCGGCGTGGCACCCGAGCGCATCTCCGCCATCGCCGCCGGCCCAACCCCTCCCGGTGGCGCGCGCGCGGCTTTCAGCGCCGACGCCGAGCCGGGCGCACTGCCCCGGATCGCCGACGCGATCGACGCCGGACGGATGACCATTCCGATCGCGGCCGCGCTGCCGATCGAGCAGATCCACGAGGCCGCGGCGCTGCAAGCCGACCGACACGTCCACGGCAAGATCGTGGTAACGCTCTGACCGGAGCGCAGCGGACCCCGTTTGACGGACACCTCCATCTGGCTTCCGCTGTCGGGCTCGTCCTGTCATGAAGGGAGGGACGTGAACGGCTTGTAGGCTCCAGATCATAAGCGGGCGATTTCTACCGCTTAGCCTACGACAGAGGAGCGCCGATGACCGACACGATCCCCGAGTCGAAGCCGCCAGGGCCGGTCCCGGCCGATGACCCCGGGCGAGGCTTGACGCACGTGAGCCCCGACGATGAATCGCTACCTCACCTCGGTGTGGTCGGCGACACATACACGATTCTTGTGTCCGGCGCCGACACCGCTGGCCGTTACACGCTGATCGATATGCTCGTCCCGCCGGGCGGTGGGCCGCGCCTCACCGCCACGACTTCGAGGAGATGTTCACCATCCTTGACGGTGAGGTCGAGGTCACGTTCCGGGGCGTCGGCGCTATTGCAACGGTCGGCGAGACGATCAACGTGCCCGCCAACGCCCCGCACGTATTTCGAAACGTCTCCGAACGGCCTGCGCGGTTGCTGTGTCTATGCTCGCCCGCAGGTCAGGAGGAGTTCTTCAAGGAGGTCGGCGTGCCCGTCGCGCACCGAACCGAGGCGCCACCCGCACTTGACGATGCCGCCACCGCCGCGTTCATCGCCAAGGCGATCGCACTCGCCCCGAAGTACCGAACCGAACTTCTGCTCGGCGACCCGAAGCCCTGACCGCCGCCTCGTCGGTCGGTCTCGCATCAGACCTCGCACGTTATGCCGGAACCCTGCCCGCCGTTCACACGACGCTGTTGATCTCGACCTTTTCTTCATTCGTCTGACGTGTCTTCAGCGAGAGCCCGGCTTGTTCGGGCGTGCCGGCGCCCGCTTCGATCTGCAAGGTCTGTTTGGGTCCGCCTTCGAGCCCTTCCGGCTTTTGCTTGCCCGCCTTCGCCGTCGCGAACGTCCACAGGCCCGTGTTGAGGTGCATCACGTTTCGCTCGACGCCCCCGATCACCGCGCCCGTAATCACGACCGGCGTGCTCCCGCATGAGAATTGCGCAATCGTGCTTCCGGCAGTGGGTCGAAGGTCCAAGCCTATCTTGTTCATCAACGGCCCTTCTTTGCTGGCGAGTATCACGCCAAGCGTGCCCGTCAGGAGCTGGCTTTTGATTTCGCCTTCACTCGCTCCGCTCTCGCAGCTTTCGCCCGCGCGTTCGCAGCCGGTCAACGTCAACGTTACGTCATCGACGGTGCGTGTGCCGCTGTATTCGCCGTCGCCGATCTGTCCCTTGCACGTGATCACCTGCTTGGCGCTTTCCAGCCGCAGCTCTGTGAGCGGCTTCATACTCAAACCGAACCTGACCTTGCCGAGCGGCTGCGTCCCGCCAAAGGCCGGGAACCAGCCGTAGCTGTCTTTCGCACCCGTCTTCGTGCAGGAAGCGTTTTCGTATGACCCGCCTTCTGCCGTCTTCAAGCAGCGCCCGAATTCCGGAGGCGAAGCTGCTTCTTCCCGAGTCGCGAAGAGTTCTTCCAGGCCGCTGCTCGCGCCACCTGCGTTGCGCGCCACGAGTCGGAAGTAATACGGGGTGCTTGCTTCCAGGCCGCTCACAGGCGCGGAGACTTCGACAGCGCCCGTCGCTGATCCCGGCAGTTTCGTACATGTTGCGGTCGAACCGAGCAGCATAGTCGTGCCGTATTCGAACTTGCATTCCGTCACTTCACTGCCGTTGGGGTTCACGGTGCCGTTCAGCGTCGCGCTCGCACTTGTGATTTGCGTCGCTGCAACCGTAGTCACCGCCGG
Source organism: uncultured Solirubrobacteraceae bacterium (assembly GCA_963743505.1). GTDB lineage: Bacteria > Actinomycetota > Thermoleophilia > Solirubrobacterales > Solirubrobacteraceae > Palsa-744. The sequence continues at coordinate 1,009,242 of CAVUPZ010000001.1, forward strand.
CGGGGACAGATACGAGAATTCATCAGCCGGGCCCGCCGCGCTCGTACCCGCAGCCGTCGTCACCGTCACCCCCACCGTACCTTTCCCGCCGGCGCTTCCGCCACCACCACACCCGCCGATTCCACCTTGAAGCTCTTCGCCGCCATCGAGCCGAACTTCACTTCTTTCGCGCCCGTCAGGTTCGCGCCCGTGATCGTCACCACGGTACCACCCGCTTCCGGGCCTTCCCGCGGTTCGACCTTGCTCACCGACGGCAACACCAGATACCAGAATTCATCAGCAGGGCCCGCCGCGCTCGTACCCGCAGCCGTCGTCACCGTCACCCCCACCGTACCTTTCCCCGCCGGCGCTTCCGCCACCGCCACACCCGCCGATTCCACCTTGAAGCTCTTCGCCGCCATCGAGCCGAACTTCACTTCTTTCGCGCCCGTCAGGTTCGCGCCCGTGATCGTCACCACGGTACCACCCGCTTCCGGGCCTTCCCGCGGTTCGACCTTGCTCACCGACGGCAACACCAGATACGAGAATTCATCAGCAGGGCCCGCCGCGCTCGTACCCGCAGCCGTCGTCACCGTCACCCCCACCGTACCTTTCCCCGCCGGCGCTTCCGCCACCACCACACCCGCCGATTCCACCTTGAAGCTCTTCGCCGCCATCGAGCCGAACTTCACTTCTTTCGCGCCCGTCAGGTTCGCCCCCGTGATCGTCACCACCGTACCACCCGCTTCCGGGCCTTCCCGCGGTTCGACCTTGCTCACCGACGGCAACACCAGATACGAGAATTCATCAGCCGGGCCCGCCGCGCTCGTACCCGCAGCCGTGGTCACCGGTCACCCCCACCGTACCTTTCCCCGCCGGCGCTTCCGCCACCACCACACCCGCCGATTCCACCTTGAAGCTCTTCGCCGCCATCGAGCCGAACTTCACTTCTTTCGCGCCCGTCAGGTTCGCGCCCCGTGATCGTCACCACGGTACCACCCGCTTCCGGGCCTTCCCGCGGTTCGACCTTGCTCACCGACGGCAGGCCGCCGGGTTCCACGGTGAATGCGTGCGAGGTCGACACCGCGGTGTACGCCGGATCGCCTTCGAACTTTGCGCTCACGCTGTAGGAGCCGGCGGAATCGTGAAGGGTGACGCTGCAGCGACGCGATCCCGCTCGCCGTCGTTGTCGCTTCGCAACTCTCTGCACCGACGGCGAACCTGACCTTCCGGCCTTCGAGACCGTGCGTCGTGCCGTGATCGTAAAGCGTCGCGGATAGGACCGGGACTGTCCTTCGAGGGCCGAGGTGGGGCCGTGTAGTGATGTCAGCCGGATTGTTGGCCAACTCGGTGAAGTTGGGGGACCCCCAGCGGGTCGCCTCGTCCCACCCTTTCGTCGCCGCGAAGCCGTTGCTGCCGGCCTGGATGTCGTGAAAGTCGCTCGCGTAGGTGGTCGAGTCGTTGCCGAGCGATACAGCAACGGAGCGACGAAGCCGATCCCCGGGCGTCCGGCTCCCGCGTTCGCGTTGTTCCAGACGGCTGATGCGCCGGCCCAGATGGGCGCCGAGAGGCTGGTCCCACCCGCTTCGTAGTTCGTTCCTTCGACGAGTAGAAACGCACCGCATTCCGAGCCGAAGGTTTCGCCTTTCGGGCTTCCCCTGCCCCGTAGCAGGAGTCGGCGGAGACATCGGGGATGGCGCGGCCGCTGCACGACGTTGACGGCCATTCGAGCGGGCTCCCGACCCCGGTCTGCCATGCCGGACGCGTCTGCCCGTTGCTGCAGCCGCCGTCGTCGAGCATTGCGTTCTCCGACCTCCATTCGCTGTTGGGCCCGACGTGCAGTTCCGTGCCGCCGACGTCGACGACGTTCGGGCTGACCGAGGAATCGGTCCCGCCTTCGGCACCGTTGTCGCCCGATGAGAAGTAGAACGTCTTGCCGGTGCTCACGCCGGCCTGCAGGATTTTCGCGAATCCTGCCGGAACGCTGCTGCAGGAAATCCCAGCCGTTGGAGATGACGGCTATTTTGGAGTTGGCCGCGTCGTCGAGACGTTTCCAGCGTCGGTTCCGTGTTGTTGACACCAGCCAGTACGTCTCGTGGATGCCTGGCGCCACCGCGTGTGCGACCTCCGTGTCCAAGGCGACCTCGGTCTTTCCGTTCATCGTCGAGGTCCCTCCGACCGTGATGAATTCCAGGCCGTTGGGCCCGGCGCCGCCCACGGTGAGCGCCGTCGTACCCGTGTCCGCGGCGTATTTCGTGTAGTCGCTCTGGGGGACGGTCTTCCCCCACAGCGTGAACCCGATCGTCTGGCCTTCGCCGATGCCGGTCAGGTCATATGCCGTCCGGAAATCGGTGCCGAAGTCCGCAGAACACGGGTTCTTTTTGGTGTTCACGCAATGGTCGGCGCTGTCGAAGTGGAAGCTGTTGTAGTTGGAAAGCCCTCCGATCCAATTCACGTGCAGGGACGTTGGAACCGATGGACTGCTAGTCGTTCGCATAGAATTCGCGGTCCTGGAAGGCGTAGTCGTTGATGGTGACGCCAACGCTTGCTCGACCGCCGCGGTGGACCGATCGACGTGGACGAGCGAGTCGTCTGGCCGCGCACGACGACATGCAGGCCCAGGCCACGCAGCCACATCTCGACGGACGGACTTCCCCCGCGGTGGGAGCAAAGCGCGCGTCGTACTGCTGGGGGTGCGGAGTGCCCGTACGAGCGGCTTCCGGGGGGGCTGGCGTCCGGATCAATTCTTCGAGCTCGGCGGGTTCGCGAGTCGCGAGGTCGACGTTCAGGCTGACTGAGGCGCTTCCACTCCGCGCTCCACGCAGATGTGCGAGCCGTGTGCGACCGGACGGGGGAGTTCCGTGGAGTGCCGCCGTGGAGGTGTCCCAGGCGAGGCCGGATCGATCGCCGCGTACGAAGCCGGGATCAGGCTCGCGATCGCGACGAGCGCGGGGCCCCGCGCAAACGACGGAACACGGATCGGAGGATCCCGTCGCAGTGGCGGTCTCGCCCGAGACGGGTGTCGCGAGCGACCGTTGGAGCTCCGGGCCGGTCCACCACGAAGCCACCCATCTGGCACCGCGAAGGTGATTGCTGCCGTCTGGAAGGTCGGACGACCCGACCATGGCGTCCGTGCGTGCCCAGATGTACGTCCGTGTAAGGCACACGCGAGCAGGATACGCTCCAAGCGCCCAACGACACAACGGGGGGTCGCGCGCCGCGCCAGGAGACGCACGTGGCTGTTTCTCTCCGAGGCCGCCCTCCCGCGACGCTCAGCCCCGCGTCGTACAGAACCCGTCCTCCGGCGCGGCGCTCGGCCCATGGGATCGCTTCCAGGCGCCCGTCGGGGATCCGCTCGCCGCTGATGATCGAGCGCCCGTAGGTCCCCTCCGCGAGGCGCTGTTCGGCGCGCTCGATCGCGGCGAACTGCTCGCGCAGGGTTTCCGCGAGCGCGAAGTCGACCCCCTCTTCGACCAGCGCCGGAGCGTCCTCGGCGGGCTCGGCGTGGATGGTGTCGTCGATCGTCCGCTCTGGTTCGCTGAGCTCGGCGAGGTGGCCGCCTCGACGCGTCTGGGCGGCTCCACCGAAAGCAGCTCGCGGGCGTGCTCGGGATCCAGGACCTCAAGTATGAACGGCCCGCCCGGCGAGGCTGAGCCGTCGAGCAGGGCCGCCCGCGACCGTGTGAGGAGCAAGCGCGCCTCGGGATCGGACTCGAGCGCGCGGACGAGGACGGAGATGACCGCCCCGAGCAACTCGGCGGGCACGGCGTCGTGGTTGATCAGCTTCAGCATCGGCATCCCGATCGACATCGCAAGCACGACGGTGGCGAACTCGTCGCCCTGTGTCCTCCGCTTCGCTCGACGCCGGCGTCGGCCGCGCTCGCCTCGGCGAGAGCGTTCGAACACGTACCCTGAGCGCCTGCAGCCCGGAGCCGTAGCCGCTCGCGCAGACGCTCGTCTCGCTGCGCTGAACACCCACAGCTCCACGAACAGCTGGAAGCGGAGGGGCTCCTCGAGCCTCTCTCATCCAGCGTAGTGCGGCCTGGCGAGCGGCCGCTCCCAGGTCGAGCGGTCGCGGTCGAACAGGCCGATCTGCTCGGCGATCTGCGCTCGCGAAGGTGCTCCTCCATCAGCGCCAGGAGCAGGTTCTCCTTGCCGCCGAAATGCGCTGTAGACGGCGCCCTTCGTGAACCCGGCCTCGGCCGCCACCTCATCGAGCGTGGCGCCGCCGTAAGCCGCGCCGGGCGTAGACGCTCGCAGCCGCCTCGAGCAGGCGCGCGCGTGTCCGCGCCTTGCGGGCGCTGCGGTCGAAGTCACCGCGTGGCATGCCGCCCCCGGGCTGTTCTCGACCTGCTCCACGCGCGCCTGCGCCCTGGAGGATCTTGCCTCTGAGGAGGACCAGGAAGTAGATATACTCGAGATCGAGCAGGACTCGAACCACCGGCGAGACGAGGAGGAACCCGTCGGATCGTAGACCGAGTCCGCGCCTTCGCCGGTCCTGCGGACGCCCGTGCTGCTGCAGAGACGTATCGGCAACTGGAACAAGCAGGCGCTCGCTGGCTTCGTCGAGCGGGCGCAGAGGCGCTACGGGACGCTGTCGCGGTCCGCCTGCTCGGCGCGCTCGTCTTTCGTGATGATCTCCGACCGGAGCGAGATCGAGCAGATCTTCCAGTACCTCGACGTGCTGCACCCCGGCGAGGGGGCACGGATCCTCGAGCCGGTCGTGGTCGAACTGGGTGATCCTGCTCGACGAGGGGCACCGACCGGAGCAAGCGGGGAGCCGCTCCTGGCCCGCGTTCCACGGCGAGAGCATGCAACGCCTGACGG
>CAVUPZ010000002.1:0-805000 GCA_963743505.1 uncultured Solirubrobacteraceae bacterium
CATGGCAGCGAGCTCGCCCGCCCGGCACGCGCGAGCGGCGCGAACGGCGCGCGCGGCGCGAACGGTGCCTCCTGCGCCGCGTGCTCCTCGGCGACGAATTCGACGATTCGCAGCCGGTCGTGCTCCGGGAGCGTCTCGAAGGCAAACGCGCGGCGACCCGCGATCTGTACATCGACGCGGACGATCCGGCCCCTCCCCCGCACGGGCTCCTCGCCATATCCGAGCGTGATCTCGAAGCCCACCCTGTCTCCGAGGGCCATCTCGTCGGCGCAGTCGAGCAGGCAGCCGCCGCCGCCGAGGTCGAGCGTGTAGGTCACGATCGGCGGCCTGCCGGAACCGGGGAGCAGGACAGCGAGCCGAGTCACGGCGACGCGCTCATGAGCCCGCTCCTGCAGGACGTCGATCACATAGGGCGTGCGCAGCCGGACGATCTCGGGCGCCGTGGCATCGTCCTGGAGGAAACCGCCGCCGAGCCGGACCCGGCCACGGCGAGAGCGGAACTCGAGGACCATCCCCCGTAGCTGGCGTCCGCTGAGGCGCGGCTGCGGGGTGATCGCGACCACCAGCAGCTCCCGTGCCGAGCGCGTCAGCACCCGCGCCGGGGTCCGATCGCCCAGGCGCCTCACGAGCGCGACGACGCCACCCGGCTCAGGGAGATGGAGCTCCTGCGCGAGCGGGCGCAGCACGCTCATCCGCAGGCGCGCGCCAGCGCGCGCCACCTCGACTCGACGCGGGAACGCTTCGCCCTGTGGCTCGAAGAACCCACAGGTTTCATGTCGGGTCGCCGATCGCGCCGTCGCACCCGCTCGCCCGGATCGTGGACGCTTGTTGGGAGCACTCGCTCAGCCTACGGCGACGGAGCCCGGGCCCGCTCGCGCAGCTCGATCCTGCGGATCTTCCCGGTGAGCGTCTTCGGGAGCTCGGGCACGAACTCGATCAGGCGCGGGTAGGCGTAGGCGGACAGTTGTTCGCGCACGAACCCCTTGATCTCCTCGGCGAGGCGCTCGGACGGGTCGTGTCCCGCCGCCAGCACGACGAACGCCTTGACGACGTTCCCGCGCCGCTCGTCCGGCGCCGCAACCGCCGCGGCCTCGGCGACGGCCGGGTGCTCCAGACACACTGACTCGACTTCGAACGGACCGATCCGGTAGCCGGCGGCGATGATCACGTCGTCCGCCCGCCCCTCGTACCAGACGTAGCCGTCCTCGTCCATGCGGGCGGCGTCCTTGGTGTGGAACCACTCGCCCGCGAACGTCTCCTCGGTCGCCTGCGGCAACCGCCAGTAGCCGAGCGGGTAGTGGGGGTTGGAGCGGGCTCGCAGGCAGATCTCGCCGCGCTCGCCGGCCGGCAGCGGCCGCTCGTCCTCGTCCAGGATGGCGACGTCCCAGCCCGGCATCGGCCTGCCCATCGACCCCTCGCGCACCTCCATCCAGGGGAAGTTCCCGCACAGGGGATAGGACTCCGTGAGCCCGTAGTAGTCGAGCACGGTCACCCCGTACTGCTTGCGAAACCAGCGGATCGCCTCCGGGTTCAGGGGCTCGCCGGCGGAGCACACGACCCGGAACCGCTGCGGGTAGCGCTCGCCCGCGTCGGAGATCGCCATCATCGAGCGGATCGCCGTCGGGGTCGCGAAGACGTTGCTCGCACCGTGGCGCGAGAGGAAGTCGAGCTGGCGGTGCGGATCGAACCCGCCCTCGCGTTGGAGGACGAGCTGGACGGCGTCGTGGCGCCAGGGGCCGAGCAGCGGGCAGATCCCGGCGGCCCAGGCCCACTCGCCCATGCCGTGGAAGCGCTCGCCGGGTCCGACCTCGTGGCAGAGCTCGAACTCGTTGTGGGCGAGCAGGTAGCGGTGGGCGTGCACGATCCCCTTCGCGAGGCCCGTCGTGCCCGACGTGTAGTAGAGCTGCGCGGGGTCCTCCGCGGCCGTGTCCACAGTCGCGAAGACATCGTCCCGGGCGGCGAGGTCGGCGGCGTCGAGCACGAGCATCGGTGGGACCCACGGGCCGCTGAAGCGGGGCGCGTTGGCTGCGTCTGTCACGAGCAGCACGGGCTCGGAGTCGCGCAGGCGGTGGGCGATCCCCTCGTCGCCGTAGAGCACCGACATCGACAACAGGATCGCGCCGAGCTTCCACGTCGCGAAGAAGATCGCCGCCGTCTCCGGCGTGGGGGGCAGCACGACCGCCACCCTCTCGCCGCGCTGCACGCCCAGCTCGGCGAGCAGGTTCGCAGCGCGGCTGCTCAACTGCTGCAGCTCCCCCCAGTGGACCTCCCGGACGGCGCCCGCATGGTCCTCGTGCACCATCGCAAGAGCGTCCGCCGAGCGCGCGTCGCAGACGTCGGCGGCGATGTTGTAGCGCTCTGGCACCTCCCACGTGTGCGCGTCGCGAAGCTGCCGGTAGCGCTCCCCGCCCCTCTCGTCCACGCCGACAGACTACCCCCGGGCCGGGGCCCGTGACGGCCCCGTCAGCCGAGCTCGCTCGGGACGACATGCAGGCGCCGCTCGCGCCCGTCCCGCAACACGACGGTGCTCAGCCGGGTGCCGATCACCTCGTGCTGGAGCAGCGACTGCAGGTCCGAGACCGACGCGATCCGCCGGCCCTCGACCTCGAGCAGCAGGTCGCCCGAGCGGATGCCCCCGACGTCGGCCGGCGAGCCCGCGACGACGCTGTCGACCTCGACGCACGTGGTGGCGGACCAGGTCCCGCGAGCCGCGGGGGGAGCGGCCGGACGCTGCCGGCGAGGCCGAGGTAGCCGCGGCGGACACGACCGTCGCTCATCAGCGCGGCGATGATCGCGCGGGTCGCCGCCGTGATCGGCACGGCCAGGCCGAGGCCGACGCCGGCGATCGCGGTGTTGACGCCCACGACCTGGCCGTCGCCGTCGGCGAGCGCACCGCCGGAGTTGCCGGGGTTCAACGCGGCGTCGGTCTGGATCACGTCGTCGATCACCCGGGCCACCCCGTTGGCCCGTACGGGCAACGAGCGTCCGAGCGCCGAGACGACCCCCGCGGTCACCGAGCCGGCGAAGCCGTGCGGGTTGCCGATCGCCACGACCAGCTGTCCCACGCGCAGTTGATGGGCGTCGCCGAGTTGCGCCGCCGCGAGGCCCCCGTCGTGCGCCCGCAGCACCGCGAGATCGCTGAGCGGGTCCGCGCCGACGATGTCGAAGGGGAGCTCGCGCCCATCGGTGAACGAGGCGACGCCGCGCCGGGGGCGCTCCTGCCGCGGGACCCCTCGACCACGTGGGCGGACGTGAGCAGGAAGCCGTCCGGGGTCAACACGATCGCGCTGCCCGCTCCGACCGGCAGCTGGCGCCCATCGCGCCTGCGGGTGAGCAGGCGCAGGTTGGCCACCGAGGCGGCGAGCGCCTCGGCGACACCGACGACCGTGGCGCTGTAGGCGTCGAGGGCGGCCCGCTCTCGCTCGGCGCCGGCAGCCGCCATCAGCTGCGCTCCGACAGCTCGACCTCGACCTCGCGCTCCTCCGTCGCCCGGACGATCCCCACCGCCACCACTCCGTCCGAGGCGCTCTCGAGCGCCGCCAGCAGGTCCCCGACGTCGGCGATCGCCGTGTCGCCGAGCCGGATCAGGAGATCCCCGGCGAGCACCCCCGCACGCGCGGCCGGGCTGTTCTCCTCGACGGCCCGCACCAGCACCCCGGGCCGCTCGGGAAGCCCGACGGCGCTGCGCATCCTGCGCCCCTCGCGGGCTGAGACGACCGCCACGCCGAGCCGCGGGCTCTGGCGGCCCGCGAGCATCCGCTCGAGTCCCTCGCGCACCGAGGCGGAGGGGATCGCGAGCAGGAACCCGGGGTCGCCACGGAGGGCGTTCAGGCCGAGGACGGCGCCGGTGTCATCGACGACGGGACCCCCGCCCGCGCCCCGCGGCATCGGCGCCGTGTGCTCGAGCATCTCCAGCGCACGCCCACCGCGGGAGCGGACCGTGAACGGCTCGCACGAAACCATCCCCGCCGTGATCCGCAGGCCGGTCCCGGGGTCTCCGAGGGCGAAGACCGTCGTTCCCGGCGGCGGCGTCTGCGGCGCCCAGCGAACCGGGGGCGCCGCGCCGGTCTCCACGCGCAGCAGGGCGAGGCCGAGGCGCCGCTCGACGCCCGCCAGCTCGCCCTCCACGGTGCCGGCGCCCGGGAGGGCGAGGAGGACGCGGTCCTGGATCAGGCGGTGGCGCAGCACCAGCACCCGATCGGGCCCCACCACGATTCCCGAGCCACGTCTCGCTCCGCGCCCGAGGGCCGCGACCGACCCTCCGACGTCCCTTATAGTCTGTTGCAACATGCAAGCAACATATCACCACGCCGCACCGAGCCGAGCCGAGCCCGAGGACCTCGCCGCCGCCTGCCGGCTCGTCGGCGACAGCTGGTCGTTGCCGCTCGTGGCGTCCCTGCTCGACGGGCCCCGCCGTTACACGGAGATCCAGGAGCTCCTTCCGGGGATCGCCCCCAACATCCTCACGGCCCGGTTGCGGCGGCTCGAGCAGGAGGGCCTGATCGACTCGCACAGGTACTCGGCGCGCCCGCCCCGTTTCGAGTACCGCCTGACCGCGGACGGGGAGGGCCTCGCCGACGCGATCCACGTGCTGGCCGGCTGGGCAGGACGACGGGCGGCGGGCGAGCCCGGGCTCACGCACGCCGCCTGCGGCACGCCCCTGGAGACTCGATGGTGGTGCCCGGCCTGCGAGGTCACCGCGTCCGAGGAGGCGACGGAGAACCCGATCGCCGTCTGAGGGGCGCCGCTGCCGCGCTCAGCCGCCCGCCGCGGGCCCGGCGCTGCGGCTCCCGGACCGAGCGCTGCGGCTCCGGTAGGCCCGGACCTTCGTGCGATTGCCGCAGACCGCCATCTCACACCAGACCCCGGCGCGGTTGCGGGAGCGGTCGTAGAACGCGTACTGGCAGTCCTCGGCCCGGCACGCCTTCGCACGCCGCCATGTGCCGTCGCCGACGGCGCGGGCGACCGGGACCAAGAGGCGCGCCAGCCCGCCCGCCACGCCGTCGGCACCCGGGCTGAGCGCGGCCATCCCGGCGCCGCCGAAGTGCACCGCCAACTCGCCGCGGCGTGCCGTTCGCTCGAGCGCCGCCCACCCGGCTCGGTCGTCCCCGCCCCCGTTGTTGGCGAGCATCAGCGAGCGCAGGCCCTCGCGCAGCTCGCGCGCATCCGCGAGCGCCTCGCCGTCGGCCGGGGCGGATCGCGGACGCAGCAGGTCGCGCTCCGCAAGCCACTTGGCCAGAGCCGTAGGGGAGGAGAGCTCGTCGGCGCCCGTCTCGAGGTCGAGCGTGTTGACGAAGTCGACCACGACCTCGAGGCCGTCGGGAATCGGCGATGCGGCTGTTGGTGACACCAGTGTCTCTCTGTGGTAGGTTACAAACCCCGCAACCACCTATCGCATTACGGAGGTTTCACGATGATCGTATCGCGGAGAACAGCCGAGATCCGCCGCGTGGCTCTGCGGCGGGAACACACGACCGCCGGACGCGACGCTCACGGCGAGGGCGCGATGGCCTGCGGATCGCTCGACCGCCTGCTCGCGCGGCTCTTCCCGGGACGCCTCGACCGTGCCCTGGCCGCGGGCGCCGACCCGGCCGCCTCGCCTCGTCTGGCCGCGAGGGCGGCGATCCTCACCTCGCCGGGCACGCGGGCCGAGCTCGCACGATGCCTCGAAGGGCTCGTCGCCGCGGCGCACGCGCCCCACCGTCGCTGGTGGGCCGCCTCGCAGTACTCCACCGTGCTCGCGAACGCGGAGGAGCTGCGGGCGCTCGCCGGAGTGGTGCGCGGCCCCGCGCCCGCCTATGCGCGCGGTCTCGCCCTGCTGCACGAGCTGCTGCGTGACGGCGCCGGCCCCGCCCACCAGGGTCGACCGGAGGCGCTGGCCGGGGAGCTCGCGCGCGCACGGCTCGCGCTCGCCGGCTTGCGCTAGCTCAGTCGGCGATCGCGACGTGCCCGGGCAGCGCGGCCACACGGGCGAGCCAGGCCCTGATCGCGGGGTAGCCAGCCAGCTCGGCCGCCGGCGGGGCCTCGCTCGCGACGTGCAAGAGGAAGCGGGCGACGGCGATGTTCGGCTCGTGGCAGTACTGCTCGAAGAACAGCCACTGGAGCACCCGCGCGCGCTCGAAGCCGTCGTTCGGGAGATAGGGCGTGCCCTCCGCGAAGTACCACAGGATCGCGTTCGACTCAGCCAGAGCGCGACCGTCGTCGAGCACGATCGTGGGCACGCGCAGGGCCGGGTTGAGCCCGCCGAGCAGCTCGCTCCTGCCCGAGCGGTCGACTACGTCGACCTCCGTGCGCTCGTAGGGAATCCCCAGCAGCGCCAGCAGGAGACGCACCTTGTAGCAGTTGCCCGACACCCGTGAGTCGTAGAGCAGCACGCGAAGGGCGAATGTACATGCCCGCGAGCGGGTCCCCCAGCTGCTGGCGCCCGGGCGGCCCCTCACAGCCCTTCCAGGAACGGCACCAGATGGCTCATGAATTCGTTGTCCGGGTAGGCCCCGGCGGGGTCGTTGTGTGCGTACACGTTCTCCGCTTCCACGAGCGTCAGGTTCGAGCTCGGGATGTGCGACTGCGCCGCGAGCACTTCCGCCGCCTTCAGCGTGTTGAACCCTTCCCCGAGCAGCTTGTCCAGTTCGGAGTCGATCGCGAGGATGTGCAGTGACGCGGGCAGTTCGGTGCCGTGGATCGCGTCCTCTCCGAGGACCGCCTGAGCCGGGTTCGCGTTGCCGTCCGCGACGGCGCCGGTGTCGATCGTGAGCCTTTCCGGGAAGTACCACTCCTCGCCGTCCGCCTTCAGGAGCCCGGTCCCGCTGAGCATTTCGGCGTAGCGCTGGATCGGCGTGATCGCACCGGTCCCGTCCCACGTCCACGGTTCGCCCGGGCCGGCTTCGACGATCCCCGTGCCCGCGTGCACCTGCGCGGCCGCGAGGTTGATCGGCGATGTGCCGACGTCGACGCCGTAGGCGAAGCCTGCTTCGTTCGTCGCGGGGACGACTTCGCCTTCGCTGTTGCGGGTCTCCAGGTTCGGCGGCAGCAGTGGCCAGCCGGCGAGCTGGGAGGCTTCGGCCGGAGCCTGGTGCGCCAGCGCCGATCCGACCATCCCGAACAGCCCGAGGATCGGTGCCGGGATCCCGCCGAAGGCCAACCACGGCGACTTGGTGTTGAGATTGGTCAAGTCGTCTTCGGCTTCTTTGGCGCTGATCGCCGTCGGACCGCTGCCGCCGTCGTCGTAGACGAGGCCCGACAGTCCGTCGGCGCCGGGCACGCCGCCGAAGTCCCAGGTCGCATACGCCGTCACGACCGACCCTCCGAGCGAGTGGCCGCCCAGTACGACCTTGCCGCCGAGGGCTTTGGCAGCGTCGATCACGACGTGGAGGTCCTGGACGGCGACGTTCATGCCCCACTGCCTGGCGCCGTCACGGGTCGCCGTTCGTTCCTTCACCTGGTGCAGGTGGGGTTCCGGGTCGCCCGGTTCGGTCAGGTAGCCGAGGTAGTAACGGAAGAACTGCTTCGGCGTGATTTCGCCGCGCTTGAACTCCTCGAGGCCGTGCTGGTCCTCGAGCCTGTTCTCGCGCCGTTCGACCGACCACACCTGCCAGCCCGGCGCCAGTTCGGTCAGCCACTTCGCGAAGGGCACGAAGTAGGCCGCTCCCGCCGAGGTCCCCGGCTCGAGCACGAGCACGTTCTTCGCCCGCGGCGATCCGATCTTGATCACGCCGACCTTGTCGAGGCCTTCGGGCGTTTCCGGCGCAGCGAAGCCCTGCATCCACAGCCGCTTGACGGTCGTCTGGGCGCTCGCCGACGACGCACCGGCGAGCGACGGCACAAGCGCCGCCGCGCAGATCGCCCCGAGCAGCCTCGGCCACGAGATCAGCCTCATCCCCACTCCTCCTCGATCGCGGCGGTCGCGACCCTCGTGGTCGCGATCCGTCACGTTGACGCTACCCCCACGCGCCCGTCCTGGCAAGGGGCGCCTCACCCCTCGGCGGGCTCCTCCTCGTCCTCCGCGTCGTCGCCCTCCCCGTCGTCGCCTGCGTACAGCGACTCCCGTGCGAGCTCCCTGCCCCGCACGTCGAACAGCTTGATCTCGAGCAGGTCGCCGCGGTAGTCGTCGGGAGCGATCAGCGTGAAGCGATCCTCGACCAGCTCGCACTGGTCGACGGCGAGGTCCGCGAGCTCGGCCGTCACGATCCGCCCGCCCGAGACGAGCGGACGTCCCCACACGAGCGTCATCGTGGCGGCGGCGCCGAAGTGGCCCCGCCAGGAGCCGACCACCTCCTCGCACAGGTCGAGCTGCCACTCTGGGTTGCGCGCGGCGGTCTCGTCGGTGAAGTCGGCGCTGCGCGGCGAGCTCGCTCGGCTCGCCGTCGTCCTCGGCGGCGAGGAAGCGGACGTAGCCGAACAGCTCGTATCCGCTCGACGTGGCCGCCGTGGCCGGCACGTACGTGTGCCCGTGCCAACTGCGGTCGGGGTACCAGATCGACCGGCCCGGGCTCGCCCAGGTCCTCCTCGCCCGGATCGATGCGCTCGACCGCGGCCAGGAACTCGCGGCTCAGCCGCTCCTCCCAGCGCCCGTACGGGAGCTCCTCCTGGGGCGGCTCGGCGGCGAAGCGGGGGACGAAGCGTTCTACGGGCGGCATCGCGGGCCCAGCCTAGCTGCAGGCCCGTCCGGCCGTGTGCCCGCCCGCCGTCGCGCTCACGCCTCCCGCAGCGCCGCCGCCGCGTCCTCGGGCGCGACGATGTTCAGGTTCAGGCCGGTCGAGAGCTCGAGCCCGGCGAGGTGGGTGAGCCGTGGCATCACGTCGATCCGCCAGCAGAAGTCCTCGGCTGCCGCGGGGCGCGGTGCGGATCCACATGTTCAGCGGAGGGCTCGAGCCGAGGTGGCGGCTGAGGCGGCGCAGCCCGTCGTGCAGGAGCGCGGCGCCCGTCGCGCCGTCCTGCTCGAAGCGCGCCCGCGGGTGGCGTGGGGCGAGCATCAGCTGGTAACGGCAGGCGCGAGGCGTACGGCGCCATCAGCACCGCCTCCTCGTCGATCGCCACGATCCGCTCGCTGCGGCGAACCTCCTCAGCGACGAGGTCGCCGAGCAGGCTCTGGCCCATCATGCGGGTCGTGTAGGCGCCCGCGCGCTCGCGCTCGCGCGCGACCTCGGCGGGGACGAAGTCGAGCGCGTACAGCTGGGCGTGGGTGTGCGGCAAGCGAGGCGCCAGCCTCGCGGCGCTCGTTGACGATCAGCTGCACGTAGGCGCTGGCGGCGTGCACCCGCATCCGCTCCCGCCACACCTCGACCGCCGCGAGCACCTGCTCGAGCGGCAGCTCCGCCAGCGAGAGCACCGGCTGGGGCCCGTTGACGATCACCTCGTGCGACCCCGTCGCGGGCAGTGCGATGAACAGCTCGCGTCTCGTCGCTGCGGGCGCCGCGACGGCGCGCGCCCGGGTCGCCGCTGTCCGGGAGAGCGCCGGGTACAGGTTGGGCACGACCCGCACCGTCCAGCCCGGCGAGTCCGGTGCGCCGCCGTCCGGGCGGACGGCGTACAGCTCGGGCGGCGTGCGGTCCTCGTTGCCCGCCGCGAACGGGTCGCCAGCCGGGTCGATCGCGCTCGGGAGGCGGCGCACGTCGGCTCCCCTCCCGGCCGGCGCGAGCGCTCCCCCGCGACGATCGTCCTGTGCCCGCTGAGCGGGTCGATCCTCAGCTCGGGCACGTTCTCAGCCGTCGAGCGCGTAGCGCCGGACGTCCTGTTCGAGCTTGGCGGCGCTCGCGTAGGGGCCCTGGTGGATGAACTCGCCGCCGCCGCCGTCGTAGAAGACGGTCACGGGCGTGAAGCCGGAGTCGGTGATCGCGAGCCCTGCCTGCCCGCCGGGGTCGTAGTAGCTCGGGATAGCTGACCGGGTGGGTGCGCAGGAAACGCGAGCGCTTCTGCGCCGGCTGGGGTCGTCGGAGTCGATGCCGATGAACGCCACGCGGCGACCCAGCGCCACCGAAGCGCGCTGGAAGGCGCCGAACTCCGAGCGGCACGGCACGCACCACGACGCCCACTTGTTGATCACGACCGGCAGTCCCGCGCAGCGCCGCCAGCCGTGCCCGTAGCGCGGGCAGCCCGCCGGGCAGGAGCTCGCTCGCCTGGGCGTGCAGGGCGGCCAGCGGCGCCGGCGAGCCCGCCAGGCGCGCCCGCATCTGGGCGAGCGTGAGCGTGGTTGGCGCTCGAGCCGCTCGAGCCGCCGTGCAGCTCGGTCAGGCCGACCACGAGCAGGGCGGCGAGGGCGACGCCGACCGCGAGCAGCGAGAGGCGCGGTTGCGCTCATCGCCGGACAGGGTCGCAGATGCGAACCCACTTCAATGCCGGGCGCCGCGTGCTATATCCTGCAGGCACTCGAGCCGGGCCGATTGCGAAGCGACCGGCTGAAGGCGCCCTCGTGGGCGCCACTTCCGAGCCGCGCCGAGGCCTCTTCGACGGCGGCTCCGTCTCGAAGTCCAGAGCCTCAATGGCCGAGTCCACTTCAGTGGCCCTCGCGGCCGCGACCATTCCAAGTTCCGCTGACATCAGCGCGGGCGGAGAAGCTCGTGCGCGAGCGCTTCCTGCACGAGGGCGAGGACCCCGCCGTCGCGCTCGCCCCCGGCACGCCGCGCCGCCGCGCGCTCGACCGCGCGCTCGAAGAGCTGGCCGAGAACCCGAAGGCGAAAGGACCCTCGACCGCGTGGCGGCGCGAATTCTCGCTGCTGCTCGGGCTCGAGCGGCTGCTCTCCGAGGACGAGCCGAGGCTCGCCGACGGCACCGTGCTCTCGGCCCACCAGGTCGACGCGCTGTCGGGCACCCTCACCGCGCTGCTCGCGGAGGCGCAGCGGGAAGCCGGCGACGGCGACGGCCGTGCCTCCGCCTCGCCCGAGCTGCTGGCCTCGGCCGA
The DNA here is from genome assembly GCA_963743505.1 of uncultured Solirubrobacteraceae bacterium. Taxonomy (GTDB): domain Bacteria; phylum Actinomycetota; class Thermoleophilia; order Solirubrobacterales; family Solirubrobacteraceae; genus Palsa-744. The sequence goes on from CAVUPZ010000002.1 coordinate 10,898, forward strand.
CATCCTCGGCCCGGGCGGCGTCACGCGGCGCCAACGGTGCCATCCGAGCCCGAGCGCACGCCCGAGCCGCCGAGGACGACGACGAGGAGCCCGAGGATGAGGAGCAGGACCTGGACGACGTCGACGAGGAGGACGACGACTCGGACCGGTTCAGCGGGCAGCACCGGAGGAGGACGAAGAGGACGAGGACGAGGAGGACGAGGAGGACGATGAGGAGGAGGAGGACGAAGAGGACATCGAGCAGGAAGCGGAGGGCGAGGAGGAGCCCCGGGACTGGGTCGAGGAGGGCGAGGACGAAGGCCTCAGCCGAAGCAGCCGGAGGACCCCAACGCGGCCAAGCGGTTCTGGTTCGAGCACGCCACCGGCGCCGGCAAGACGGTCGCCGCGCTCGGCTTCGTCGAGGCATCCCAGACGGGCGGTGTGCTGATCCTCACCCACCGGCGCAACCTCGTCGACCAGTTCAACGGCGAGCTGCGCGACCGCGGCTACTCCAAGCGGATCAGCCGGCCGCTGCTGAAGGGCGAGGACTCCGTACAGCGGGCCGGTCACGGTCGAGACCTACCAGTGGTTCGTCCGCAACGCCGGCAAGATCTCGAGCGCCTACACGATCGTGATCTGCGACGAGGCCCACACGGCGCTGGGCGAGAAGACGAGCGCGGCGATCCGCAACTGGACGGGCCCGATCTTCATCGGCATGACGGCCACCGGCGCGCTGATCGCCCGCCACGTCACCGACCTGTTCCCGACCCAGACCTCCCGCTTCGACCTGGCCCAGGCGGCGCGGCGGGGAGTGATCGCGCCGCTTCGCTGCGTGCGCATCTCCCCCGGCGTCGGCGTCCGCACGATCGCCAAGGTGCCCCTGCGCCGGGGCGAGGTCGACACCGAGTTCGACCAGGACGAGCTGGCCAAACTGCTCGACCAGCAGCCCTTCAACGTCGCCGTCGCCAACCTCTACAAAACGCGCTTCAACGGCGTCCCGGGGGTCGTCTATGCGGCCGGCGTGCGCCACGCCTACAACCTCGCCGAAGCGTTCCGGGCCGAGGGGATCAAGGCGCAGGCAGTCTCCGGCGAGACGCCCAAGCGCGAGCTCGTCGAGATCCTCGCCCGCTATGAGCGCGGTGACATCGACGTGCTGATCAACGCCCAGCTGCTGGCCGAGGGCTGGAACAGCCCTCGCGCCACCGTCTGCGTGCACCTCGCCCCGACGGCGTCCAAGCGCATCTACCAGCAGCGCGTCGGACGCGTCACCCGCCGCCACCCCGGCAAGGAGGCGGGGCTCGTCGTCGACTTCGTCCACCCCGCGACCAAGAACGACGACCCGGTCGTGACGCTGCACTCGCTGCTCGACCGCGATGTCTACCGGGGCGGCGCGATCGTCGTCGGCCCCGTCCGGCGAGGGCGCGGCCGGCAGGATGCGCGTCGAGCGTCGCGTGCTGCCGGTCTGCGCGGAGGAGGAGCGCCGGTTCGCGGTCTTCGAGCGCGAGCTGTGGCGGATCGCCGTCGAGAACCTCGACTACGGCGAGCAGCACGTGTGGGCCGCACTGGCGGGAGCGCGCGTCGCCCCCAACGGCTGGCGCAGGGCGCGGGCGATGCTCCACTTCGACCGCACCGGCGAGCTCAAGAGCCGCTTCCTGATCACGGCCGTGCAGCGCAACAAGAACCCCCAGCTGCGCCTGCGCGCCCTCGCCGACATCGCCGCCCTGCGCGATCCGGACGCGTTCGACACGGCGATCGACATCATCGGCGGCTGGCCGCGCGAGGAGCGCAAGGAGGCGACCAAGATCATGCTGCGGGCGCTCGTCGAGCGGCGGATCGGCAGGCGCGACCAGGCGAACGCGTGGATCTGGCGCCTGGCGGAGTACACCCGCGACGTCCACGAGGAGTACGCCGTGCAGCGCTGGCCGGAGACCAAGCGCCTGCTCGGCCTGCTCGTCAACTCAGCCGGAGGCGCGCACGCCCGCAACGCCCGCCGGCTGATCCACGCCGCCCGCAAGCAGGACCGGCGCCTCGCGGCGGCCCTGCTCGCGGCGGCGCTCGCGCACACTCCCGAGGCCGAGGAGGCGCTGCGTGGCGCCCGCACGCGGATGGCGCGCAAGCCCCCCGCGCTGGCACGCGAGCTGCTGCGCAACTTCCCCAAACGCCGCGCCCGCAACGCCCGCCGCCGGCGCAAAGGGGCCAGGACTGCCAACGGGTCCCTCGCCGGGGCCGAAGGGGCCAACGGCCTCGTCGCGGGCGAGGAGCTCCCGACGGCCGAGCTGTTGAGCGAAACGGCCAACGTGAACGGGCACGCGTCCGATGACGGCGCCGATCTGGACGGGCCGCCACGAGGAGGGCGGGGCCCCCAGCACGGCCGAGACCTAGGAACCGACGCCTAGGCTCCGGCGTCAGGCTGGCCGAGTTGCGCTCCGATGTGGATCTCGCCGGCGGCGAGGGCCGTGCGTCCACCCTCGCTGAGCGCCACCACCAGGCGCCCGGCCCCGTCCACGCCCTCGGCGCGCCCGCGCCCGCCCGCCCACGCGATCTCCCGCCCGCGCAGGGCGTCCCGCTCGCGCCAGGCGGCGAGCGTGTCCTGCGCGGGCTCCGCCAGCCGGGCGCGAGGGCCTCCAGCAGCTGCGAGAGGGTCGGCTCGAGCTCCTCGGGGAGCGCCCCATCGTGGCCGCCGGCAGGCCCCCCTCCGTGGCGCCCCGCAGCTGGGCGGGCAGCTCCGCTAACGCCACGGCCACGTTGAGGCCGATCCCGAGCACCAGCCAGCCCTCCTGGGGGCGGCCCTCGGCGAGGATCCCGCCGAGCTTCGCCAGCCCCCGCTCGCCGGAGCCCGACGGCTCCGCGACGACCACGTCGTTGGGCCACTTGATCCCCGCATCCCTCCCCGCGACGTCGCACACGGCGACGGCGGCCGCGAGCGGCAGCAGTGGCGGCAGGGTGCGTAGCAGCAGCGACATCAGCAGCGCGCTGCGCGGCGGAGCGAACCAGCGCCTGCCTTGGCGCCCGCGGCCGGCGGTCTGCTCCTCGGCGGTCACGAGCGTGCCGTGAGGCGCCGCCGCGAGGGCGAGCGCACGCGCCCGCTCGTTGGTGGAGTCGGTCACGCGCAGGTGCACCCGCGGCGAGCCGAGCCGCAGCTCCCGAGGGCTCAGCCATCGCCCCCGACGTCGTCGAGCAGCGCCTGCGACGATCCCGTCGACGTCGTGCTGGCGCGCCTCGACGTGCGGCTCGAGACCGTGCTCGCGCAGGGTTGCGCTGGTGATCGGGCCGATCGAGACGATCCGCGTGTGTGGGGCGAAGGGCCGCTCCTGCTGCCCGCCCGCGGCCTCCAGGAAGAAGCGCACGGTCGAGGAGGAAGTGAAGGTGATGTAGTCGGCCTGCCGCGGCCTGCTCGAGCAGCTTCGCCGGCAGCGGCTCGGCGACCGTCTCGTACAGCGCCAGCTCCTCGACGACTGCTCCCCGTTCGCGCAGCGCCTGCGGGAGCACGGCCCGGGCCTCGCTCGCGCCCGCGATCAGGACGCGCTCGACCGGGACGTCCGCGAGCGCCTCCACCAGCGACTCCGCCACGGAGCGCTCGGCGATCACGTCCGCACGGATGCCACGGCTCGGCCAGGGCCTCAGCCGTCGCCGGGTCCGATCGCGGCCACCCGCACGCCGGCCAGCGAGCGGGCGTCGCGGCCCCCCGCCGCCAGGCGCTCGAACAGGTGCTCGACCCCGTTGACGCTGACGTCAGGCACAGAGGTCGTAGGGAGTCGGGTCGAGCGCATCGGTCCCGGCAGCGTGCGGATCTGGATCGCGGGGGCCTGCACCACGCGGGCTCCGAGCTCGCTCAGGCGCCGCGCGAGGCCGCTTGCCTGCGCGCGCGCCCGCGTGACGGCGACCGAGCGCCCCGCGAGCGGGCGTGCCGGCAGCCACGAAAGGCTCATGCGCGAGCGCGGCCACCGGCCCGACGACCGTGATCGAGGGCGGACCCACGCCCTCGGCGAGGACGGCCTCGGCGATCGTCGCGAGGGTCGCGCTGACAGTGCGCTGGGCGGGCAGGGTGCCCGCTTCGCACGACAGCGGCCGGCTCGCCGGCGGGGCGCCCGCCGACGATCAGCGCCGCCGCTATCTCCGCCAGCCGGCGCACGCCCATGTAGAAGACGAGCGTCCCGGGGAAGGCGGCGAGCGCGGGCCAGTCGAGGGCCGTCTCCTCCTTCAGCGGATCCTCGTGGCCGGTCACGAGAGCGACGGCGCTGGCAATCCCGCGCTGGGTGACCGGGATGCCGGCGTAGGCGCTCGCGGCGATCCCCGCGGTGACCCCGGGGACGACCTCGAAGGCGATCCCGGCCCCGCGCAGTGCGAGGGCCTCCTCGCCGCCGCGCCCGAACACGAAGGGGTCGCCGCCCTTCAGGCGCACCACGGCGAGTCCCGCGCCGGCCCGGTCCACGAGCAGGGCCTGCGGTCTGCTCCTGGGGGACCGCCTCGCCGCCCCCCTCCTTTCCCACGAACACGAGCTCGGCGTCCGCGCGGGCTCCGTCGAGCGCCGCGGCCGGGATCAGCCGGTCGTAGAGGATCACGTCGGCCGTCGCGATCAGCTCCAGGGATCGCGCGGTCAGCAGGCCGGGGTCGCCAGGGCCGGCGCCTACGAGGTAGACGATCCCGCCGTCCACCTCAGCCCCCGGCGCCGGCGCCGGCGCGCGGAGCGTCCTCCTCTGCCTGCGCCAGCAGCTCCCGTGCTCCGACCGCGATCAGGCGCCCGGCGATCTCGCGCCCGAGCGCCTGCGGCTCGGTGCCCGCTCCGAGCAGCTCATCGGCGGCCCATGCGGAACCGTCCGGCAGCCCCACCCACGCCCGCAGGCGGATGCGCCCGTCGGCAAGCTCGACGGCGTGCGCGCCGAGCGGCGTGTGGCAGGTCGCCTCCAGGGCGCTCGCGACCGCGCGCTCGGCGAGCAGGCACCTCGATCGTGGCCGGGTCGCTGATCGCCTGCGCGGCGGCCAGCGCGCGCGCGTCGCCAGCGCGGCCCTCGAGTGCGAGGACACCCTGGCCCGGAGCCGGCACGAAGCGCCCGGGGTCGAGCGTGGCGCCTGCCTCCTCGCCGCGGCCGAGCCGCTCGAGCCCGGCACGGGCGAGCACGATGGCGTCCAGCCCGCGCTCGGGCTCGCCGAGCCTGCGCAGCCGCGTGTCCACGTTGCCGCGCAGCTCCACGAGCCGCAGGTCCGCGCGCGCGGCGCTCAGCTGGGCGGCGCGGCGCACGCTGCTCGTGCCCACCCGCGCCCGGGGGGCCAGTCGCTCGATCCCCGACGCGCCGCAGAGGACGTCCTCGGCCGGCCCGCGGGGCGGGGCGCCGAGCAGCTCCAGGCCGTCGGCAAGCTCGCCCGGGACGTCCTTGGCGGAGTGCACCGCGAGGTCGATGTCGCCCTCCAAGAGGGCCTGCTCGAGCTCCTGGACCCAGCGCGACTTGTCCCCGCCGCGCTCGCCGCGGTCGCCGCTGGTCGTGATCGGGACGAGCGTCGCCTCGCCCACCAGCTCGGCCACCGAGCCGGCCTGGGCGAGCGCCAAGGCGCTGCCCCGGGTGCCGATCCGCATCAGCGGGGCAGGCGCCCGGCAGGGCTCGAGCGACGCTGCGGGAGGTCGTGGACCTCGGCCAGCCCGGCGGAGGGCGCCTCTGCCTCGGCACCGTCCTCGCGCAGCGCGAACAGCTCCCGCACGACCTCGAGGCTCGCATGCCCGCGGTCGCCGCCGAGGCTGCGCAGCCGGATCGTCGGCTCGTGCAGCAGACGGCTCATGACCGCCCGGGCGATCGCCTCCACGCGTGCGAGGTCGCGCGGCGAGGCCGACTCCCAGCGACCGGCGTTCTCGGCCAGGACCTGCTCGACGAGGGCGTTGCCGTGCTCGCGCAGGGCGCTCACCGTCGGCAGCGCGTCCAGCTGGCCGAGCCAGCGGGCGAAGCGGTGGATCTCCTCCTCGACGATCTCGAGCGCCCGCGGCGCCTCCTCGGCGCGTGAGTTGAGGTTGCGGGCGACGTACTGCCTGCAGGTCGTCGATGTCGTAGAGGGTGACGCCCTCGAGCTCGCCGCAGGCGGGGTCGATGTCCCGCGGGACCGCGATGTCGATCAGCAGCAGGGGCCGCCCGGCACGCGTTCGGCCATCACGACCTCGAGCTCCTCGCGGCCGACGATCGGGTGGGGCGAGGACGTCGAGGAGAGCACGATGTCGGCCTCCGTCAGCTGCTCGGGGAGTTTGTCCAGGCCGACGACCGATGCCGCCGAAGCGCTGGGCAAGGCTGAGCGCCCGGTCGGCGTGGCGGTTCGCGAGGAAGATCGTGCCGGCGCCCTGCTCGGCGAGGGCGCGGGCGGTCAGCTCGCTGGTCTCGCCCGGCGCCGAGGACGATCACGTGCCGGTGCTCGAGGTCGCCGAGGACCGCTCAGCGCGAGGTCGACGGCGATCGACGGCACGCTGACCCGGCTCGCGCCGATCGCCGTCTCCGAGCGCACCCGCTTGCCGGTCGTCAGGGCGGCGGCGAACAGCCGGTTGCTGAGCGGGCCCGTGCAGCCTGCCCGCATCGCGGCCTCGTGGGCGCGGCTGCACCTGGCCCTGGATCTCCGCCTCGCCGACGATCATCGACTCGAGCCCCGCGGTCACCCTGAACAGGTGGCGGGCGGCGTCGCAGTTGCGCGGCGAGTAGATCGCCTCGGCCAGCTCGGTGGGGCGGATCTGGGCGCGGCCGGCGAGCAGGCCGAGCACGGCGGACTCGGCCCTGACCGGGTCGCCGACGACGAGGTAGACCTCGGTGCGGTTGCACGTGGAGATCACCACCGCCTCACGCACCTCGGCGGTCGCGGTCGCAGCCGCCGCGAACTCGACGGCCTCGCCCTCGGTGAAGGCCAGGCGTTCGCGCAGCGCGACGGGCGCGGTCTTGTGCGAGATACCGAGAGCGAGCAGCTCGCTCATGCCGGTGTCGACTCCCGCGCGCCGGCGTCGGGGCTGTGCTCGGGTGGGCGCTGCTCGGAACGCTCGACCAGCTCGAGCAGCTCGCCGAGCTCGCGCTCGACCCGGCTCATGCGGATGGCCATGATCGCCACGTAGATGAGCACGAGCGCGAACAGGACCACGTACGCGGCGGCGACGTAGCTGCCGGCGGTTGCAGCGGCAGCGCGGGCAGCTCGGCGAGCAGCGGCGGGGCCATCCCTAGTTCCCCCTGCTCCCGGTCGGGGCGCTGATCGCCGTGGCCATCCCCGGGGCCGCGCTGCGGGGGCGCCGCCGCGGGGTCTCGCCGCTGTCGGCGTCCAGCCGCCGCCGCAGCGCTCGTACCTTTGCCCGCGTGCGCTTGGCCGTCAGCTCGTAGTTGCAGAGCGTGGCGTACAGCAGCGCCATCGCCACCAGGCTGACGAGGAACGTGAGCGCCATCGGCGCGGGCAGGTTCGATGTGCTGCCGAGCACCCGCGGGTGCAGGTAGGCGGTCGACAGGCGCACGGCGATGAAGTTCAGCGGCACGAACGCGCCGGCGGTGATCGCGAACACGGACGCGTAGCGGGCCTGGCGCTCGGGGTCCTCGATCGCGAAGCGCAGCGGCTGGTAGGTGGCGTACAGCAGGAAGACGATCAGGAAGGAGACCAGCGTGGGCTCGCTCCACACCCACCAGTGCCCCCACGAGCCCTTCGCCCAGATCGAGCCGGTGATCAGCGTGCCGAGGGCGAAGATCAGGCTCATGTGGATGGCCACATAGGAGCGCATGTCCCAGCGCGGGTCGCGCGTTCGCAGGTGCTGGATCGCGAGCAGGCCGCCGAGCACGAAGCCGCACAGGCGCACGATCGCGAGCGGCACGTGCACGTAGAAGATCTTCTGCAGGAACCCCTGTTCGGCTTCCAGCGGCGCGTAGAAGAAGACGAGCACGAGGCTCGCGGTCATCGCGAGCACCGTGGCGATGAGCAACGTCCGCAGCCCCCAGCGGTCGCGCAGACGGCGACGCTTGGCTTCCAGGGCGCCGGCCGGCCGCCGGCTTGGGGGTGGCATTCAGTCCTCCAGGAGGAAGTCGAACAGGGCGAAGGCGATCAGCCCGAACACCAGATCATAGAGCCCGAGCGTCAACAGCCAGCGCGGGGCGGGCCCGCTCGGGTGGGCCAGCGTGAGCAGCGGCGAGCTCGCCCGCGCGCCGCCGATCACGATCGGCACGAGCAGCGGCAGCGCCAGCAGCGGGCCCAGCAGGTCTCGCGCGCGCGTGCGGACTGCCATCGCGCCCACGAGCGTGCCGATCACCGCCACCCCGACGTCGCCGAGAGCGAGCACGCCGACGAGCTGCGGCAGGGCGCCGCCCAGCGAGGGTCCCAGCAGCAGCAGGCCGAAGGCGGGCACCGCCACGAGCTCCAGCACGACCAGGTACGCCAGCAGCGTCAGCGCCTTTGCGAGCAGCAGCGCGCTGCGGTCCACGGGCGCCAGCAGGAACCCGTCGAAGCCGCCCTGCTCGGCGTCGGCGACGAACAGCCGGTTGACCCCGAGCATCGCGGCGAACAGGAGCGTCACCCACAGGATCCCGGCGGCCAGGTCGCCTTCGACGGAGTTGCGGTTGAGGGCGAAGTGGAAGACGACGAAGGTCGTCACGGCGAACAGCGACATCCCGGGCACCGACTCCAGCGTGCGCAGCTCGATGAGCAGCTCCTTGCGCAGCAGGGCGCCCAGTTGGCGCCTCACCGGTACAGCTCCAGCACCTGGGCGTCGGCGACCTCGGCGACCGGCCCCAGCAGCGCCGTGTGCCCGTCGCGCAGCCCGAGCACGACGTCGGCTTCGGCAAGGCCCCCGGCCGGGTCGTGGCTGCAGATGACCCTCGTGCGCCCCGACTCGGCGCCGATCAGCGGCGCCACGAGCTCGACCGCCGCGGGATCGAGGTTCGCGTGCGGCTCGTCGAGCAACAGCAGGGGCGGGTCGTGCAGGACGGCCCTGGCGACCGCCACGCGCTGCACCATGCCCCGCGAGAGCGCTCGCAGCGGCTCGTCGCGACGGTGGGCGATCTCGACCGCCTCGAGCAGCTCGCTGACCCGCTCCTCGCGGACGCCGTGCAGCCGAGCGTGGAAGCGGAGGTTCTCACGCGCGGTCAGCTCGCGGTAGAGCAGCGGCTCGTGGCCGAGCAGGCCGACACGGCCACGCAGCGACCAGGCCTCCCGGGGAAGGCTCGCGCCGAGTACCCGAACCTTGCCCTCGTGCGGGCGCAGCAGGCTCGCGAGCACGCGCAGCAGGGTCGTCTTGCCGGCCCCGTTGGGGCCGAAGACGACCAGCGTCCGGCCCTCCTCGAGCGTCAGCGAGACGTCGTGCAACGCCTCCCGCTCGCCGTAGCGGCGAGTCAGGCCCTCCACCTCCAGCGCGGCCACGCTCAGGCTCGCGACACCTGCAGGGCGTGGGCGCTCTGTGCGCGGGCGATCAGCTCCCGCACCGCGTCCTCGTCGCCGGCGCGCAGGAGCGTAACCGGGTCCGGCTCGCCGCCGACGATGCCCTCGAAGAACTCCTTGCGCTCCTGATAGGTGGGAAGCGTGGCCTTGGCCCATCCCCGCACCTCGTTGAGCAGCACGGCCAGGCGTGCGTAGGGCTCGCCGAACTGGCCTTCGATCTCACGCTTCATGCGCTTGGCCAGCGCGGGCGAGGCCCCGGCGGTGGAGATCGCGATCGCCAGCGGCCCCGTGCGCACGATCGCGGGCAGGATGAAGTTGCACAGCGGCGGGACATCGACGACGTTGACCAGCATGGCCCGTCGCTCGGCGTCGTCGAACACCGCGATGTTGATGTCGGTGTCGTCCGTTGCGGCGATCACCATGAAGGCCCCCTCGAGGTCGCCGGCGCCCGCGTAGACACGACGCTCCCAGCCGATCGAGCCCTCCCGCGCGTACTCCTGCAGCGCGGGGAGCGCGTCGGGTGCGATCACCGTCACGTCGCCGTCGCAGGCCAGCAGCCCCTCCACCTTCTCGAGGCCGATCTCGCCCCCGCCGACGACGATGCAGCGTCGGCCGACGAGACGCAGGCAGGCAATGTAGAACGGCGTCTCGAGCATGTCCGCGACGCAGCTCTGGTCGCAGATCCCCTTGCGGAGCTGGCAGACGCACTCCTTGCCTGCATAGGCCTGGGCGGGCATGTCCACAAGCGTAGCGCCGGCTGCGCGGCGTGGGCGGCCACGGTCAGGGCCGCGGCAGGCCGCGCCCGAACGCCCTCGCGCCGAGGCGCGTCAGCGCGAGCGCACCCTCGCGCCACGCGCGTTCGCGGTCGCGCTCGCGTCCGGAGCGCAGCTTGGCGAGGGCACGCGCGGCTTCCCGCGAGCGCTCGTCGTAGGGTCCCCACCAGAGCCCCCGCATCGCGGGCGGATCCCACGTGATCAGCTTCTCCTGGGCGCAAGCCCGAAGGCCCGCCTCGCCGAGTGTGCGCCCGATCCCCGCGCCCGCCGCCGCACCCCACGGGCCGCGGGACACGGTCGGGCAGGGCAGGTGGTCGTTCATCCACACCATCCCCGCGCGCAGCTCCCGGGCGATCCGGGCCCCCTGGTAGCGGTCGGCCGTCCACACCGATGCCCCGAGCCCGAAGTCGCCTTCGTTGGCGAGCGCGATCGCCTCGTCGATGCTCTCGACGGGGGCGACGGCGAGCACGGGTCCGTCGATCGGCTCGCTGCGCACCCGCATCGCCTCCGTCACGCCCGTGAGCACCGCGGGCGCGTAGAAGCTCCCGGCGGGGACGCCCCCGGGAACGACCGGGCCGCCGCAGTGCAGCTGGGCACCGAGGGCGACGGCGTCGCGGACGAGGGCGTCGACGTGCTCGGCCCGGCGGGCCGAGGCGAGCGGCCCGACCTGGACGCCCGCCAGCGACGGGTCGCCGACGGTGAGCGCCCGGGCACCCGCGGTGAGCGCCGCCAGGAACGGCTCGAAGCGCTCGCGGGCGACGTACACCCGCTCCACCGATCCCCGTGCCTGGCCCGCCGCCACGCAGCCCGCCCACAGCGCGCCTGCGACCGCGCGGGGCAGGTTGGCGTCGGCGAGGACGAGCATCGCGTCCTTGCCGCCGATCTCGACCGTGACCTCCTTCTCACGCGAGACGCACGCCCGCGCTACGACCCGTCCGACGGCGGGGGAGCCGGTGAAGAGGATCTTGTCGGCCGGCGACTGGGCGAGCGCAACGCCCGCGTCGGCGCCTCCGTGGACGATCCGCACGAGCCCCTCGGGCAGGTCGGCCCGCCCGAGCACGCGGGCGATCAGCTCACCGGCGAGGCATGCCCGCGCGGCCGGCTTGAACGCGACCCCGTTGCCGGCCAGCAGCGCTCCGGCGATCTGCCCCAGCGGCTGGGCGAAGGGAGCGCTGCCGGCCCCGATCACCCCGATCACCCCGTATGGCTCGTAGGCGATCCGCGCGCGCTTGGCGATCGCGAGCGACCTGTTGACCCCCACGTTGCGCCCGGCGAGCGCGCCGGCGCCGTCCTCCGCTATCCAGATCAGCGCGTCGATCGCGGCGAGCAGCTCGAGCGCGGCGACCTCGGCGCGCGGGCGTCCCTGCTCGCGCGCCAGCACCTCCGTCAGCTCGTCGAAGTCGTCGATCACGGCCTGGGCCATCCGGGCCATGTAGCGCGCGCGGTCGCGGACGCGCAGCAGCGCCCACAGCGGCTGCACCTTCGCAATCGAGTCGACGAGCTCCCCGATCCGCTCGGGCGGGGTCACGGCGACGCTGCCCATGCTCTCTCCGGTGGCGGGGTCGCGCGCCGTCAGCCGGCCCTGCTCGAGCGCGTCGCCCGGATGGGTGCTCGCATGCATCGCTCAGCGATTATCGCGTCCGCGTCCACGACGGATCTGCTCGAGGCGCTCCTGGAGCTGGGCCTCGGCATCGCCGGGGTCGTAGAAGCGCTCGCCGAGCACCTCGCCCGGGAGCAGCTCCTGTTCGCCGAGGTGACCCGGGTGGCGGTGGGGGTTGTCATAGCCGCCCCGGTCCTGCCCCGGCCGCGGCCCCGAGCGCAGCCACGCCGGGACGGGCGCGGCGCCGCGCTCGCGCACGTGGCGCTGGGCTGCGGCGAGCGCCCTGCCGGCGGCGTCGGACTTCGGCGCGAGCGCGAGGTAGATCGCGGCCTGGGCGAGCGCGTAGCGGGCCTCGGGCAGGCCGACGTGCTCGACCGCCTGCGCCGCCGCGATCGCGAGTGCGAGCGCCGCCGGGTCGGCGTTGCCGATGTCCTCGGAGGCGAGGATCACCATCCGGCGCACGATGAAACGGGGGTCCTCGCCGCCCTCCAGCATCACCGCCAGGTAGTACAGCGAGGCGTCCGGATCCGAGCCGCGCGTCGCCTTGATCCACGCGGAGATGTAGTCGTAGTGGCGGTCTCCTCCTTTGTCGTAGAGCACCGCTCGGCGCTGCAGCGCGTCCTCGACCCGCTCCACGCCGACGCTCTGCTCGCCCAGCTCGCGCGGCCGTGGCGCCGGCCAGCTCGAGCGCGTTCAGCGCCGTCCGCGCGTCGCCTTCGCTGCGGGCGGCGAGGAACTCGAGCGCGCCCTCCTGCAGCGGCGGGGTCGCCGTGGCAGCCGCCCGGCGCAGCACGCTCCCGAGCTCCACGGGACTCAGCGCCGTGAGCGCATACACGCGCATGCGCGAGAGCAGCGCCCCGTTGACCTCGAAGGCCGGGTTCTCGGTGGTCGCGCCGATCAGCGTCACGAGCCCCTCCTCGACCGCGGGCAGCAGCGCGTCCTGCTGGGCCTTGTTGAAGCGATGGATCTCATCCAGGAACAGCACCGTCGCCTGTCCGTTCAGCTCGCGCCGGTGGGCGGCGCGCTCGATCACCGCGCGCACCTCGGCGCGGCCGGCCTGCACGGCGCTCAGCTCCTCGAAGGCCGCCCGCGAGCGCTCGGCGACGATCCGCGCGAGCGTCGTCTTGCCCGACCCGGGCGGCCCGTAGAGGACCATCGAGTGCGGCCGCCCCTGTTCGATCGCCGTGCGCAGCGCCGAGCCCGCGGCCAGCAGGTGCGACTGCCCGACGAACTCCTCCAGGCTCCGCGGGCGCGCCCGCGCCGCCAGCGGTCGCGCCTCGCCGCCGGACCCTCCCGGCGCCGCGGGAGCCCTCGGCCGGACCTTGCTCGAAGAGCGTGTCCACGAGGCCAGTATCGCGCCTCGCGCTGGCGGAGCCACCGCCCGTCTGCAGCGGGAGGTGCTTCGCGGCGCGCGTCGAACGTATACATTCGTGTACGACTTGTTATCGAGGCCCATCCGCTCCCCGAAGGTCGGGCCGGCGATGAGCGTCGGCGCGAGCCGAGCTGCTGCCCACGGGAGGCGCCGGGCTCGAGCTGCTGGACGCCGGGCGGCGACATCGCCGCCCGCTCCCCGCTGCAGCTGTTCTGGCGGCGCCTGCGCCGCGACCGCGTGGCGATGGCCTCGCTCGCCTTCATCGTCTTCCTGATCGTGGTCGCGATCGCCGCCCCGCTGGTCGTCAGCTGCTCGGCCTGCCCGGGCCGAACGTCCAGAACCCCAACCTGACCGACTCGTTCGGCAGCCCGCTCGGCCCGAGCGCCGCGCACCCGTTCGGCGTCGACCAGCTCGGCCAGGACGTCATGTCGCGCGTGATCTACGGCACGCGCGTCGCGCTCGAGGTCGGGATCATCGGCACCGCCATCGCGACGGTCGATCGGCGTGCGTCGTCGGCCTGCTCGCCGGCTTCTACCGCGGCTGGGTCGACACGCTGCTCTCGCGCCTGATCGACGTCGTGCTGTCGATTCCGATCCTGCTGCTCGGCCTCGGCATCGGCGCCGCCTGCGCCGTCCGGGGCTGCGTCGGCGGGACGATCCAGCCCGGCGTCGTCGGTCGTGATCTTCCTCGATCGCGCTCGACCAACTGGACCTACATGGCGCGGATCGTCCGCGGGCTCGTGCTGTCGCTGCGCGAGCGCGAGTTCGTCGAGGCCTCGCGTGCGCTCGGGGCGTCCGACACGCGGATCATGTTCCGCGAGATCCTGCCCAACCTGATCGGCGCCGATCATCGTCTACGCGAGCCTGCTAGATCCCGCATCAACATCCTGCTCGAGGCGGCGCTGTCGTTCCTCGGCGTCGGCATCCGCCCGCCGACCGCGAGCTGGGGGCAGATGATCGCCGCCGCGACGCCGATCTTCAACACCGCGTGGTGGTACATGACCTTCCCCGGCATGGCGCTGCTGCTGACCGTGCTGGCCTTCAACCTGCTGGGCGACGGGCTGCAGGACGCCCTGAACCCGAGGAATCGCCCGATGAGAACGGCGAATCCCGTCGGGGCAACGCACACAACACAGGAGGCAACACATGAAGGTCGATCAGAGCGATCGGCGCGCGTCGCGCTGGCGGCGGCGCTGGCGCTGGCGCTGTCCGCTTGCGGCTCGAGCAGCTCGACCACGAGCTCGACCAGCTCGAGCGGGTCGGCTCCGGCGCCGCGCTCAGCTCGAGCGGGTTGCAGAGCCCGCTCACGAGCCGCTGACCGGCGGCAAAACGGGCGGCACGCTGAACGTGCTCGACCACAACGGACTTCGAACACATCGACCCGGGCGATCGCCTACTACTCGCTCGACTACGAGGTCGTGTTACGCGACGCAGCGGCCGCTCTACTCGTACAAGCCGAACACGTCGACGGAAGCCTCGCCCGGACCTCGCCTCCGGGCCGCCGGAAATCTCCGCCGACGGCAAGACGGTCACGGTCCACATCCGCGAAGGCGTCCACTTCAGCCCGCCGGTGAACCGCGAAGTGACCTCCGCAGACGTCGCCTACGCGATCGAGCGCGGCGCCAACCCGAACGTCGCCAACCCCTACTTCCACGCCTACTTCGACGTCGGTCGAAGGGGTGCCCAAGGCCAACGGCGGACCGATCCCGGGCATCACCACGCCGAACAAGTACACGATCGTCTTCCACCTCACCGAACCGAAGGCGCAGATCGTGCCGACGCGCTCGTGCTGCCGCTGACGCGCGCCGGTGCCGAAGGAATACGCCGAAAAGTACGACAAGAACAAGCCGACCGAATACGGCAACTACCAGGTCGCCACGGGCCCGTACATGTTCAAGAACGAACAGCGACGGGCAAGGTGCTCGGCGTCGGCTACATCCCGGGCAAGTCGGCGACGCTCGTGCGCAACCCGAACTGGAACGCCGAGCACCGACTTCCGGCCCGGCCTACCTCGAACGAAATCAACATCAAGATCGGCGGCGACCGAACTCGGTGATCGGCCGGCAGGTGCTCGCAGGGATCGAACATCGTCCAGAACGAACCGCCCGCCCAGTCGATCGTCAAGGTAGCCTACGAAAGCTACCAGAGCCAGCTGGAGATCTCGCCGGGCGCCGGCAGCCACTACATCGCCGTCAACAACAAGCATGGGCCCGTTCACCAACATCAACCTGCGCAAGGCGTTCTGGGCGGCGCTCGACCGCGTGGCGATGAACAAGGCCCGCGGCGGCGAGCTCGTCACCAACGTCGATGACCCACTTCATCTATCCCGAAATCCCCGGCTTCGAACAGGCCGGCGGTCTGACGGGCCCGAAGGTCGACTACAACGAACACCCCGAAGGCGACATGGCGGTCGCCGAAAAGTACATGAAGCTGGCCGGCTACCCGAGCGGCAAGTACACCGGCGGCAAGACGATCCAGATCGTCGGCTCGAAGGGCAACCCTGCCGAACAGGACGCCGAAATCGTCAACCAGACGCTGAAGAACCTCGGCTTCAAGACGAAGTTCACCCTCGTCGAACACGTCGATGATGTACGCGAAGTACTGCAACGTCCGCCAAAGAAGAGATCGACGTCTGCCCGAGCGTCGGCTGGGTCGCGGACTTCGCCGACCCGCAGGCGGTGCTCGAACGTCACGTTCAACGGCAAGATCATCATCAACGAAACGGGCAACGTCAACTGGGGCCAGGTCAACGACCCGACGATCAACGCGGCGATGGACCGCGGCCGAACTGGTCGTCGGCACCAGGCCGCGCGCGCGACCGCGTGGGCGAAGATCGACGACGAAACTCGTCGCGGACGCCGCCGCTGTCCCGTTCGACTGGGACAAGCAGCCCAGCGTCGAGTCCAAGGACGTCGCGGCGTCGGCGACCTGTGGAACGTCGGCGAGTGGGACTACAGCTTCACCTCGCTGAAGTAACAGCGTGAGCGGCTGGGGGGCCGCGCTCCGGCGCGGCCCCCCATCCGCCACCCCAACCAAGGTGAACGACGACAAACACACGGACGGCGGCAGGGCCACCCACGCGGGCTCGCCGCTCGACGCCGCGGGCGCGCCCCGATGACCCACTACATCATCCGCCGCATCCTGTGGGGGATCCTGCTGCTGGTCATCGTCTGCGCGCTGACGTTCGTGCTCTTCCGGGTGCTGCCCGACGGGCGAACCCGGCGCGTGCTGCGGGCCGGGCGCGACCCGCGAGCCCAGGTGATCGCCGAGATCGAGCAGCGACCTCGGCCTCGAACAAGCCGCTGATCGCGCAGTTCTGGGACTACATGAAGGACGTCTTCCTGCACTTCAACCTCGGCTACAGCTACTACAGCCAGGCGTCGGTCCGTGCAGCCTGATCGCCGAACGCCTGCCGGCGACGATCTCGCTGACGCGTCGGCGCGGCGGTCCTGTGGCTCGTCGGTCGGGATCTGCCGATCGGCATCATCTCGGCCCTGCGCCGGCGCTCGCTGCTCGACCGCGCCTCGATGGGCACGGCGCTGGTGCTGATCTCGGCGCCCGAATTCTGGCTCGGCCTGATCGTCGCTGTACCTGTTCGCCGACGACATCGGCAAGTTCAAGATCTTCCCGGGCGCCGGCAGCTACGTCGGCCGATCGAGCGACCCCTGGAAATGGTTCACCTCGCTGATCATGCCGTGGCTCGTGCTCGCCGCCGACCGGCGCCGCGATCTACGCGCGGCTGATGCGCGGGCAGCCTGATCGAGACGATGAGAGAGGACTACATCCGCACCGCGCGCGCCAAGGGCCTGCCCGAGCGCCGCGTGGTGCTGCGCCACGGCGTGCGCTCGGCGATCAACCCGATCGTCACGCTGCTGCGCGCTCGACATCGGCGTCGCTGCTCGGCGGCGCGGTGCTGGTCGAAACGGTGTTCAACATCCCCGGGATCGGGCCGCTTGGCCTACGACGTCGATCACGCACGCGGACTTCTCCGATCGATCCAGGGCACGGTGCTGCTCGCGGCGATGTTCATCATCGTCGCGAACATCGTCGTGGACATCGCTCTACGCCTATCTCGATCCCAGGGTGCGCTACTCATGAGCGACCGCAGCGAGGCCGTCTGCTGCGCGTCGAGGACCTGCGGGTGGAGTTCCCGACCGAGGACGGCATCGTCCACGCCGTCGACGGGATCACCTACGAGGTGCATCGCGGGCGCACGCTCGGGATCGTGGGCGAGTCCGGCTCGGGCAAGACGGTCTCCTCGCTGACCACGCTGGGGCTGACGCGCCGTCAGGGGGCGCGCGTCTCGGGCGGATCCTGTTCGAGCGGCCGCGACCTCTGAGCGCTGTCCGAGGACGAGCTGCGCACGATCCGCGGCAACGAGATCGCGATGATCTTCCAGGACCCGCTGTCCTCGCTGCACCCCCTCTACCGGGTCGGCAGCGCAGCTGGTCGAGGCGGTGCGCGCGCACCGCGACGTGTCCAAGGCGCAGGCGCGCGGGCGCGGCGGTCGAGCTGCTCGGGCTCGTCGGCATCCCCGACCCGGACCGCCGCGTGGACGAGTACCCGCACGAGTTCTCGGGCGGGATGCGCCAGCGCGCGATGATCGCGATGGCGCTCGCCAACGAGCCGAAGCTGCTGATCGCCGACGAGCCCACGACGGCGCTGGACGTGACCGTGCAGGCGCAGATCCTGGCGCTGATGGAACGCCTGCAGCGCGAGCTGGGGATGGCGATCGTGATCATCACCCACGACCTCGGCGTGGTCGCCGAGATGGCCGACGACATCGCCGTCATGTACGCCGGGCGGATCGTCGAGACGGCCCCCGCCGACGGCGCTCTTCGCGGCGCCCGAGCACCCCTACACGTGGGGGCTGCTGCGCTCGATCCCGACGCTCGAGCGGCCCGCGCGAGGAGGCCGCTCGTGCCGATCCCCGGGACCCCGCCGAGCCTGATCAACCGGCCCTCGGGCTGCCACTTCCACCCCCGCTGCGCCTACGCCCAGCCCGACCACGCGCGCATCGACCCGGCGCTCGAGCCCGTGCCCGGGGCCCCGGAGCACTTCGTGGCCTGCCTGCTCGACGCCCGACATGCGCCGGCGCCTGTGGGCCGAGCTGCGACGCCGGCCTGCAGCCCGAGCAGGCGCTGGCCGAGGTCGGCCTCGAGGAGGGCATCCGGCGTGAGCGCGCTGCGTCGAGGTGCGCGACCTCGTCAAGCACTTCCCGATCACGCGCGGGATCCTGTTCGCGCAAGGATCGGCGCGGTGCAGGCGGTCGACGGCGTCGAGCTTCGACATCGAGCAGCGGCGAGACGCTCGGGATCGTCGGCGAGACCGGCTGCGGCAAGAGCACGACGGCGCGGCTGATCATGCGCCTGCTCGAGGCCACCGCGGGCGGATGCGCTTCGACGGGCAGGACATCACGCGACTGACGGGCGCGCAGCCTGAAGGCGGTCCGGCGCGAGATGCAGATGATCTTCCAGGACCCCTACTCGTCGCTGAACCCGCGCAAGACGGTCGGCTCGATCATCGCCGAGCCGTTCGCGATCCACGGCCTCGAACGCGGACAAGGCGGCGCGCAGGCGCGCGGTGCAGGAGCTGATGGAGACGGTCGGGCTGAACCCCGAGCACTACAACCGCTACCCGCACGAGTTCTCCGGCGGCCAGCGCCAGCGGATCGGCGTCGCCCGCGCGCTGGCGCTGAAACCGAAGCTGCTGATCGCCGACGAGCCCGTCTCGGCGCTGGACGTCTCGATCCAGGCGCAGGTGCTGAACCTGCTGCGCGACCTGCAGCGCGAGCTTCGGCCTGACGCTGGTGTTCATCGCCCACGACCTGTCGGTCGTGCGCCACATGTGCGACCGCGTCGCGGTCATGTACCTCGGCCGGATCGTCGAGATGGGTCCCGGCGACGCCGCTGTACGGCTACCCGCGCCACCCATACACGGGCGCGCTGCTGGCGGCCGTCCCGGTGGCTGACCCCGCCCGCCACGGCGAGGCCCGGCGGCTGCTGAGCGGCGACGTGCCGAGCCCGGCCAACCCGCCCTCGGCGTGCCGCTTCCACACCCGCTGCCCAAGGCGCAGGAGCTGTGCTCGCAGGAGGATCCGCCGCTCGAGGACAAGGGCTCGGGCACCCTCGCGGCGTGCCACTTCCCACTGCAGCAGGACGAGCTGACCGCAGCTCGGCCTGCGCGCCACGGCATGAGCGCGGGGGGCCTGGCGGCGGAGGCGCAGGAGCTGCTCGCGAGCGCTGATCCGCTTCAACACGGTCAACCCGCCCGGCAACGAGCGCGCGGCGCAGGAGTATCTCGCCGACCACCTGACGCGGCGCGGGCTTCGAGTGCGAGCTGCTCGGCGCCGAGCCCGAGCGGCCGAACCTGGTCGCGCGCCTGCGCGGGGCCGGCGGCGCCGCGAGGGCCCGACGCTGTGCTACCTCGGCCACGTCGACACGGTGCTCGCCGATCCCGGCGGAGTGGACGCCACGACCCGTGGTCGGGCGAGGTCGCCGACGGCTACCTGTGGGGGCGCGGCGCGCTCGACATGAAGTCCCAGGTCGCGGCCGAGATCGCCGCGGCGGCGTCGCTGGCGCGCTCGGGCTGGCGCCCGGCGCGCGGCGAGCTGCTGATCGTGGCGGTCGTCGACGAGGAGACCGGCGGCGAGCTCGGCGCCCAGTGGATCACCGAGACGCACCCCGAGAAGGTGCGCTGCGACCTGCTCGTCAACGAGGGCGGCGGCGCGGTGTTCGAGTACGGGCGGCCGGCGCTGCTACGGCGTCTGCTGCGCCGAGAAGGGCGTGTTCCGCTTCACGGTCACCACCGACGGCGTCGCCGGGCACGCCTCGATGCCGGGGATGGGCGAGAACGCGCTGCTGAAGATGGCGCCGCTGCTCGAGCGCCTCGGCGCGCGCCAGCCCTCCTACGCGCTGACCGACGAGCCGAGCGCGTTCCTGCGAGGCGATCGGCGAGGACCCCGAGGACCCGGCGGGCGCGGTCGCGCGCCTGCGCGCCGCCGACGCGCGGCTGGCGACGATGTTCGAGCCGATGCTCGGCGTCACGTTCACGCCCACGCGGATCAGCGCCTCGGAGAAGATCAACGTGATCCCCAGCCGGGCCGAGCTGAAAGTCGACTGCCGCGTGCCCCCGGGTCTCGGCGAGGAGGAGGTGCGGGCGCGGCATCGCGGAGGTCCTCGGCGCGGGCCGGACGGCGACGGCTTGCGGATCGAGTTCACCGAGCGCGTCGTCGGCAACCGCTCGCCGATCGCCTCGCCGCTGATGGACGCGATCTCGGCGTGGGTCGCCGAGCACGACCCGGGCGCGACGCTCGTGCCGGTGATCCTGCCCGGCTTCACCGACTCGCGCCACTTCCGCGCGGCGTTCCCCGAGTGCGTGGCCTACGGCTTCTTCCCCCAGCGCCACCAGTCGCTGCTCGAGACCGCGCCGCTGATCCACGGCGCCGACGAGCGCATCGACGTGCGCGACCTGGCGTTCGCGACGCGAGCTGTTCAGCGACCTCGCCGAGCGCATCCTCGGCTCCGGGCTGACACGTCGACGTGACAGGGATCCGGCGCGATCTCGCTTGACAAGGCCGCATAATCGAGGGCGATGCCAAGGATGGGTGCAGAGGATGGCGGATGGAGCATGCCATGAGCGGCAACAACGCCGCCGCAGCGGGCACGCCGGACCCACGCGGGGCCGCGCGCAAGCCGCCGCGACGGCGCCGCACGCATCGCTCGACGCGGCACGCCCGCGCCGCCACGCCGCTGCGTCGCGCACGCGCACGGCGCACGCGGTCGCGGTGCATCCGCGTCGCGCGCCGCCGGCGGCGCACACCTCGCTCGTCGCAGGAAATCCAGAACTGCGCGCTGTCAACTGGGAGCCCGTCGTGGCGATCCTGTTCTTCGTGGCGCTCATCTTCGTGATGTGGCGCACGCTGAAGGTGATGCCGCGGGTCAAGCCCCAGCAGATCAAGCCGGCCTCCAACCAGGCGGTCGCGTTCAAGGACATCGCCGGGCGTCGACGAGGCGCAAGGCCGAGCTGCAGGAGATCGTCGAGTTCCTGCGCGACCCGAAGCAGTTCCACGACGCTCGGCGCGAAGGTGCCGAAGGGGATCCTCCTGCACGGGCCCCCCGGGACCGGCAAGACGCTGCTGGCGAAGGCCGTCGCGCACGAGTCCGGCGCGCAGTTCTTCGCCCAGTCGGCGGCGTCGTTCGTGGAGATGTTCGCCGGCCTCGGCGCCGCGCGCATCCGGCGCCTGTTCGCGATCGCCCGCAAGCACGAACCGGCGATCATCTTCATCGACGAGCTCGACGCCGTCGGCGGGCGCCGCGGGATCGGACATCTCCGGCGAGAAGGACCAGACGCTCAACCAGCTGCTCGTGGAGATGGACGGGTTCGCCTCGAGCGGGCGCGTGGTCGTGATCGCGGCCTCGAACCTGCTCGAGAAGCTCGACCCGGCGCTGCTGCGCCCGGGGCGCTTCGACCGCCAGGTGTTCGTGGTGCCCGCCCGACGTCAAGGGCCGCCTGGGCGTGCTGCGAGGTCCACACCCGCGACAAGCCGCTCGAGCGACGTGGACCTGGCGCTGGTCGCCCAGCAGACGAGCGGCCTCGACCGGCGCCGACCTCGCCAACATCTGCAACGAGGCGGCGATCTTCGCCGCCCGCGGCGCGGCGCGAAGCGATCGACGAACGCCGACTTCGACTCGCGCGCTCGAGCGGGTGATCGCCGGGGTGCAGTCCACAGCGCGTGCTCAACGCCCACGAGAAGCGCGTGGTCGCCTTCCACGAGGCCGGCCACGCGCTGTGCGGCGAGCTGCTGCCGTCGGTCGACCGCGTGCACCGGATCTCGATCGTCCCGCGCGGACGCGCGCTCGGCTACACGCTCAACCTGCCCGCCGAGGACCGCTACCTGAAGACGCGCGAGGAGCTGCTCGACTACATGACCGTGCTGCTCGGCGGCCGCGTCGCCGAGCAGGTCGTGTTCGGCGCGATCACGACCGGCGCCTCGGACGACCTCAAGCGGGTCGCCGACATCTCGCACTCGATGGTGCACGACTACGCGATGGGCACGGCCGGCGTCGGGCGCTCGCCCGGACGGCGACGTGCGGCTGTCGGAGACGACGCTGCGGATCCGCGACGAGGAGCGCCAGGACCTGATCGAGGAAGCGCGGCGCGCGGCCCAGAAGCTGATCGTCGCCCACCGCCGCCAGCTCGACGCGCTCGCCGGCGAGCTGCTCGAGCACGAGGTGCTCGACCGCGACGCGATCGAGCGGATCATGGACGGGCGTGCCGCGCCTGGAGCGCGCGCCGGGGGTCGGGCCTGCGGGTCGTCGCGGCGACCGCGACCCAGCCGCTGCCGGCGCCGGGCCCGATCCGCCCGCCGGCGCCGCCGGACGAGGATGCCGGCCCGCCGTCTATAGACTGCGGCCGCGTGTTCAGCCGCATCGACCACATCGGCGTGGCCGTCGAGGAGATCGAGCCTGCGCTCGAGCTCTACCGCGACAGCTTCGAGCTGGAGGTGGCCCACCGCGAGGTGGTCGCAGGAGCAGGGCGTCGAGGCGGTGCTGCTCGACGTCGGCGAGAACCACGTCGAGCTGCTCGCGCCGCTCGGCCGCCGACACGCCCGTGGGCAAGTTCCTCGCCAGGCAGGGCCCGGGCCTGCACCACGTCGCCTACCAGGTGCAGCGACATCGACGCCGACGCTCGACGCGCTGCAGGCGTGCCGGGCATCGCGCTGATCGACGAGCGCCCGCGCGCCGGCATCCGCGGCTCGCGGGTCGCGTTCCTGCACCCCGCGTGCGACGGGCGGCGTGCTGACCGAGATCGTCGAGCCGGCCGCTGGAGCAGCGCACTGATGGCCCCGGCCGCGCAGGCGGATCAGCATCGGCTTCCAGGGCGGGCAGGTGCTCGCGCTGCGGGTCAGCGAGGAGCAGCTCGAGGCGCTGTACAAGGCGCTCGGCGGCGGCGGCTGGCACGAGGTCGAGAGCGAGGACGGGCCCGTGCGGCTCGACCTCGGCCAGGTCGTCTACGTCGGCGCGGAGAGCGACGAGCTGCGCGTCGGCTTCGGCTGACTTGGCGGAGCGTCAGCGCCTCGGGCCTGGACGCAGCAGCTGCTGCGTGCTCGCCCGCACCCGCGGCCACACGCCCGCGCGTCGAGCGGGCCGTCGCGCGCTTCTCCGCGCCTCGGCGAGCACGGCGCGATCTGGCTCGCGATCGGCGCGGCCGGGTGCGGCCGCTCGACCGAGCGCCGGCGCGGCGGCGCTGGCGTCGGGCGATCGAGCACGGTTGCGGCGCGCCTACGCGCTGAACACGGCTGCTCAAGCTCGCGTCCGCCGCCGCCGCCCGCAGCTGGCGGGCCTGCCGGCGCTGACCGGCACCCCGACGCAGCCTCAGCTTCCCGAGCGCGCATGCCACCACCTCCTTCGCCGGGGCGCGCTGCTACACGCGCCTGGGCCTGCCGGCGGTGCCCGCTGTACGCGCTCGCCGTGCGCGCTGGCGGTCTCGCGCCTGTACCTCGGCGTCCACTACCCGTCCGACGTGCTCGCCGGGCGCGCTGCTGGGAACGCTGATCGCCCGGCGGCCGGGCGCGCGCGCGAGTGCCGCGGGAGCGCGAGCCGTGAGCACCAGGATCGGCATCGTGGGGATGCCCAACGCGGGCAAGTCCTCGCTGTTCAACGCGCTCACCAAAGCGGGCGCCGAGGCGGCCAACTACCCGTTCACGACGATCGAGCCGAACGTGGCGGTCGTGCCCGTCCGCGACGAGCGCCTGGAGGAGGTCGCCCGCGACGGTGGGCGCCTCGGAGATCGTGTGGGACACGATCGACTTCCACGACATCGCCGGCCTCGTCGCCGGCGCCCACAAGGGCGAGGGGCTCGGCAACCGCTTCCTCGCCAACATCCGCGAGACCGACGCGATCGTGCACGTGGTGCGCGCCCACGGCGACGAGAACGTGATCCACCCCGAGGGCCGCGTCGACCCGCTGGCGGACATCGAGACGATCGAGACCGAGCTGGTGCTGGCCGACCTCGAGCAGGCCGAGCGGCGGGTCGAGCGGGTCGCCAAACAGGCGCGCGGCGGCGACCGCGTCGGCGATCGCCGAGGAGGCGTGGCTGCGCGAGGTGATCGAGGAGCTGCAGGCGGGGCGCCCGGCGCGCGGAGTGCCGCGTGCCCGAGGAGGCGCCGAACGCGGCCCGCGACCTCGGCTCGCTGACGGCCAAGCCGGTGCTGTTCGTCGCCAACGTCGACGAGGGCTCCGAGGAGGTGCCCGCCGCGGTGGCCGAGCACGCCGCCGCCGCAGGGCGCCGGCGCGGTGGCGCGTGTCCTCGCGGATCGAGTCCGAGCTCGCCGAGCTCGAGGACGAGGACGCGGCGGCGATGCGGGCGGAGCTCGGCGTCAGCGAGTCGGGCCTCGCAGCGGGTCGTGCGGGAGGCCTTCGCGCTGCTCGAGCTGATCGCGTTCTTCACCGCCGGCGAGGCCAAGCCGGCGCAGTCCTGGCACCTGCGCAGCGGGCTGACCGCCTGGCACGCGGCCGGCGAGATCCACACGCGACATCCAGAAGGGGTTCGTCCGCGCCGAGGTGATCGGCTGGCGGGAGCTGGTCGACGCCGGCGGCTACGCCGGCGCCCGCGAACGCGGCACGCTGCGCCTGGAGGGCCGCGACTACGTGATGGCCGACGGCGACGTGATCACGGTCAAGTTCACGGGTTAGAGCGGCGGCCTGGGCCGGGGACGGCCGCCGCGCCCACGCGCTCGAGCCGCTGGGCCAGGCGCTCGAGCCGCTCGGCCAGGCGCCGCATCCCGAGCTCCCGCGCGGCGGCGCGCCCCGGCCGCGAAGTCGGTGGCGCGGTCGGGGGGCGGGCGACGTCGATCGGCTGCGAGCGTCGCGATCTCGCTTGAAGGTGCGCAGCAGCTGCGTCGTTCTCGCTCAGCGCCTGGCGCCGACGCGCGGGCGCATGTCGCCCGACCGTGCCGCGCATGTGAGCGTTCGCCGCGTCGAGCGCCTCCTCGAGCGAGCCGTAGCGTCCGCAGCAGCTCGGCCGCGGTCTTGGCGCCGATCCCCGGGGCGCCGGGCAGGCCGTCGGAGGGGTCGCCGCGCAGCGCGATGAAGTCCGGGACCTGCGCCGGGTCGACGCCGTAGCGCTCGCGCACCTCCGCCGGGCCGAGCAGGGCGTGCTCGCCGCCTTTGGCCTGCAGCTCGAGCACGGCCACCCGCTCGCTCGACGGCCCGATACAGGTCGCGGTCCCCGGTCAGCAGCAGCGCGCTGCCCGCCCGCGCTCGGCCTCCGCGCGGGCGAAGGAGAACATCACGTCGTCGGCCTCGAGCTCCTCGCTCGTCGCGACCGTCCAGCCGAGGCTCTCGAGCAGCGCCGGCGCCTCTGCCCACTGCGCCGCGAGCTCCGCCGGCATCGGCTCGCGGTGGGCGTGGTAGGGCGGGTACAGCGCGCACGCGGTAGGCCGCCTCCTCGGCGCCCATGCAGGCGACCACGACCGCGCGCGGCGCAGGGGGCCATCGGGCTCGAGCAGGCCAGGATCGCGTTGACCGTGCCCAGCAGCGCGTTCACCGGGCCGCCCGTCGGCGTCGACGATCGATTCGGCAGCGCGAAGAAGGAGCGGTACAGCAGCCAGGGGACGTCGGCGATCAGCAGCGGTGCGGGCACCGCATGAGCCTACGGGTCTCAGCCCAGGAGCATCCAGCAGTTTTCGGTCCACACGAAACGGCTGCGTCCGTTGAGCAGCGGCGCGGGCAGGTCGATCGAGGCGCTCCCGCCGTGCACGCTCACCGGAGCGCCGGCGATCCGTGGAGGTCGGCGTGCAGGCGAGGCGCGGCCATGGGGGTCGTGGAGCATCCCCGCCAGGCGGGCGTCCCAGCGCTATTCGCAGCTACCCGCACGGGTGCTCGGCGCGCAGCGGCGCGTTGAGCACGCCGCAGGCGCTGCCGCCGTCGCCGCCGAGCTCGGCGGTGACGAAGTTGGTGCGCCGCCCTGCGCACCCAGGCGATCTGTGCGGGCGTGTCCGTGCGAGCCAGCCGCTCCCGCCGGGGCGCACGCGGCAAACGTCAGCAGGCCGGCGAGGCAGATCAAGGCCAAGGGGATGCGACGGCGGGCCAAGGAGCTGCGACGGCGCATTGCCCGTTGATCGACGGCAGTCGATGAGACTTGAGTAGGTTGGCCCACATCTGGACGGATGTTCGAGCGGGCGCGACCGGGCGAGCCCGGCGCGCGCGGGCCTGCACTCAGCCGGCCGCGACGCCGCCGGCCGCGGGCTCGCCCGGAGGCGGGGCGGGCGAGGGGGCGCTCGGCGCCTCCCTGCGCCGCCGACAGGGGCCGAGGCCGGAGCGGGAGCGGGAGTCGGAGCGGGCGCGGAGGTGCCGCCGGCGGGACGGCCGCTGCGGTCGGGCTCCGGCGTCACGGTGGTGCCGTCGCGGACGCTGAAGTAGGCCCACGTGCTCGTGAGGCCCAGCCGTGCGGCCAGTTCGGGGCCGCTCACGGTGCGTCGCCCGCGGGAGCCGAGCACCTGGGCCGAGACGATCCGCGGGGAGACGCCGCGCTTGAGCACCTCGATCCCCCGGAAGGAGCCCTTGACGAGCCCGTCAGCCGCGCGGCGGCCGACGCGAAGCTGAGGCGTCACCCTCCAGGCGGACGAGGTGCCTCTTCGTAGGGGTCGGCCACCCCCACCAGCCAGGGCTCCGGCGCGGAGCCGAGGAACGAGTTCTCGACGTTCTCGGTCATGCCGCCGGAGCTCGCGAAGAAGTAGGTGATCGCGGGCCTGCCCGGCGTAGATGACGATCTGCCCGGCGGTCGCGGCGACGGCCGCGTTCGTGCTGTGCGGTTTCGGCGGCCACGCCCCGGTAGACCTGCGAGCGGGTGTCGGAGTAGACGTCGAAGCGCGAGCCGCCGGCGTGGGCGGTCGAGCGCGTAGGTGCGGCTGGCGACCGCCTGCGCCTCGAGCGCGGCCAGCGGCCAGCTGGCGGGCATCTCCGCGGCGACGACGCCGCGCACGTAGCGTTCGAGCGGGACGCGGTCGCACCTTCGTGCCCACGAGCACCCGCACGACCGCGCCGCGCCGGCGCCTGGCCGAGCGCGGTGCCCGTGTAGTAGTGGGCGAGGATCGCCTGGTAGGAGGAGCCGTGCTGGGCGAAGCCGAGCGCGCCGTCCTGGCTCATCCCCACGCCGTGCCCGTCGCCGGCGCCTTCGATCACGAGCGATCGCCCGGCCGCCCCGGCCTGGGGCGCCAGCGCGAGGACGAGGGAGCACGCGAGGAGCACGAGCCCGAGCAGCAAACGTCTGCCCCGCGGTAGGGCCGGGTGCGCCACGGCGCGCGGACATGGGCTGGCGAGCCCCATCACGGTCCCGAACACGGGCAGCCGCAGATGGTCGCGCTCGAGCTCGGGTGCCATGGGTTCACGTCGGCTGCGACCGCGCTCTCCTGAAGCCTGCACGTGCACTGGCGGGTGACGTCGGGGCGCTGCTAGGTTGGGAAGCCGTGAGCAGCGCCAGCAGCACAGCCGTGAGCGATCGGGAGCGGGCGGTCCTGGATTGGGTGCCCAAGGACCTGTTCATCGGCGGGGAGTGGCGCGAGGCCTCGCGGCGGCGGGCGCTTCGGGGTCGAGGACCCGGCCACGGGCGAGACGCTCGTCGAGGTCGCCGACGGCCAGGCCGAGGACGCGCTGGCGGCGCTGGCGCGGCGGCCGAGGCGCAGGCCGAGTGGGGCGGCACGCCGCCCCGCGAGCGCGGCGAGATCCTGCGCCGGGCCTATCGAGGCGATCGTCGCGCAAAGCCGACGACCTGGCGCTGCTGATGACGCTCGAGATGGGCAAGGCGCTCGCGGAGTCGCGGGCCGAGATCGCCTACGCGGCCGAGTTCTTCCGCTGGTTCTCCGAGGAGGCGGTGCGGATCCACGGCCGCTACATGGTCAACACGACCGGCAAGGGCCGGATCCTCACGATGCGCCAGCCGGTCGGGCCGTGCGTGTTCGTGACCCCCTGGAACTTCCCCACCGCGATGGGCACCCGCAAGATCGCCCCGGCGATCGCCGCGGGCTGCACGATGGTCGTCAAGCCGGCCCAGCAGACGCCCCTGTCGATGCTCGCGCTCGCGAAGATCCTCGAGGACGCCGGGCTGCCGGCGGGCGTGCTCAACGTGATCACCGCGAGGCAGCTCGGGCGCGGTGATCGAGCCGCTGCTGAAGGACCCGCGGACCCGCAAGCTCTCCTTCACCGGCTCCACCGAGGTCGGGCGCAAGCTGATCGAACAGTCCGCCGAGCAGGTCCTGCGGGTCTCGATGGAGCTCGGGGGCAACGCGCCCTTCCTCGTGTTCGAGGACGCCGACCTCGACGCCGCCGTCGAGGGCGCGATGCTCGCGAAGATGCGCAACGTCGGCGAGGCCTGCACCGCCGCCAACCGCTTCCACGTCCACGAGTCCGTCGCCGAGGAGTTCGCCCGGCGGCTGGCCGAGCGGATGGGGGCGCTGAAGGTCGGGCGCGGCACCGACCCCGACGTCGACGTCGGCCCGCTGATCGACGAGGAGCAGCGCGAGAAGGTGGCCGAGCTGGTCGCCGACGCCACCGAGCGCGGCGCCCGCGTGCTCACGGGAGGGGCCCTCCTCGACGGCCCCGGCTACTTCTACGCGCCGACCGTGCTCGCCGGCGTGCCCGCCGACGCGCGGCTGTTCGAGGAGGAGATCTTCGGCCCGGTGGCCCCGATCGCCACCTTCACCACCGACGAGGAGGCGATCGCCGCCGCCAACCGCACCGAGTACGGCCTCGTCGCCTACGTCTACACACGCGACCTCGAGCGCGCGTTCCGCGTCTGCGAGGCGCTCGAGACCGGGATGGTCGGCCTCAACCAGGGCATCGTCTCCAACCCGGCCGCCCCGTTCGGCGGCGTCAAGCAGTCCGGCTTCGGCCGCGAGGGCGGCTTCGAGGGGATCGACGAGTACCTGGAGACGAAGTACGTCGCGATGAACGTGTGAGGGGGAGTAAGGGAGCGCCCATAAGTCGGACGCGGCTGCCCCAGGGCCGACCCGACGGCGATTCAGGGCATCGCGGCGACGGCCATTTCGAGGAGCTTCTTTGCTTCCTCGCTCCTTAGGCTGGTTTGGCACATCAGGCGTGCCGCCTCGACCGCATAGACCATCGACTTGATCGTCGGGCAGTCGGGGATTCCAATGTAGAAGCCGTCCTTTTCCCCTTGCTTGAATCGCTCGAGGTATGCGGCAGCCTCGATATCCACTTCCAGCTCGGCCTCCGGCATTTCGATCGTCCCAAGAATGTCACCTGGGATCTCGGGCCGGTAGTTCGCTTCTTCCGCCATGGCGTGGTACGCGTCGACAATCTGCTGTTCGCCTGGGTGCACGTCGCCTCCTTCGGGTTGGGTGCTTGGTCGTGTTCCGCTCGGCCCGCCATTTGGTATCACGGCCTATTTCGCGAACCATTCTCTACCCCAGCTCTCGCGACGGATTACGCGTGCCGCCTAGGTTTCCCGCCTTGGCCCGGTTCGATCACCATTCCCGCAAATAGCGTGGTTTTGGCCGTCGTGACCTGCTAAGCGGCACCTTCCGCCGCGGCACCAGCTGGTAACATGCCGCACAACCCGCGTTCGGCGGGGCAACCACTACCCGAAGGTCTCGGCGACCGGAGCACCTCGGCCACTGGCACGAGCAGCGCCGGTCAACAAGGCCCGAGAGGAGTAATCATGAGCACGACCGTCGCGGCCCCGAGCGGGGCCACAAACGTCGCGACCCCAGACCGGGGAAACTGCTTCACGTGCCGGCCAAGGAACTCGTCGTCCTCAAGACGATCCAGAGGGAACCGAGCGCCGCCCGCGTTCGGCAGTTCCAGGGTGAGAAGTGGGATGAGTCGAAGACCGGCATCCTGCAGGTTGCGCGAATCACTGACGGGGAGTACAAGGGCCAGCTTCACATCGTCGACGGCGGCACGCGCTGGAAGGCGAAGATGGAGGACGACGACGTGAACTACATGTTCCCGTGCTACGTCCGAGACATGTCCTATACGGACGCAGCGAAGGCGTTCCTCGCATACAACAAGGACAGCATGAAGCCGAGCGCGTTCGCGAAGTACGCGGTCGGCGTCCGCGCGGGGGAGCCGGCCCCGCTCGCGGTGAAGAAGGCGCTCGAGTCGATCCCACTGACTCCAAGCCAGAGCGGGTCGTCGTTCGGGGACCAGGGTAAGCAGGGCGAGTTCGCGGCGTTCGCGGCCGCCGACCGGATCGTCCAGCGGGCGTACGCCGCGGACCCGGACTGGGACAAGGCGGCCGAAATACTCGCATGGTCGATCCAGATGGGCCGGCGGGCCTACCCTCAGAACGGCCAGCCTGGGGCGGCCCATGGTCACGACGCTGACACCATCCAGGCCATCGCCAAGATCGGGATGGCGAACCCGCTCGTCGTCGGTGATAGCGAACGCGAGAAAAATCTCGTTGGCAGCATCAACACCTGGCTGGGCAACACCCCGAGGCTGCAGAAGCTGTTCAAATATCAGTCGAAAATGGAGCCGTCGCACTGGAAGGTCGAGCTCATGAACGTGACGAAAAACCACGGTGGCTCGTCGTCGCGCGGGAACGTGCTCGCGGACCTGATCGTGAAAAACCACAACCGCAAGTACTCGCCGAAGCTCAAATCCGACTGACCGATCGGCACAAGCGCAGTGCCCGAGGGCCGGTATATCCGGCCCTCGGCTCGTTAAATGCGCTCGAACGTGAACACGATCTCGTCCTTCATGCGCGTCGCGAGCGTCCCGGTTGTGTTCGTCGGCGGCGGTAGGTAGCGATGTTGTGCCGGTAGTGGACGCGGCTTCATCTCAACGAGCTCGAAGCCATTTCGATCAGCGGTCCGGCTACAGACAGTCGTGTTGGAAATCGGCACGCCCTTGAGCTGCGAGTCGGCGACAACCATCACGAGATGCCCACCTCGCTTCGTGACGCGCGCAAGCGAGCGCGCAAGCCTGTCCATGTCATGCGTGAAATGCAACACCATGCCCTGGCGCGCGGGCGGCAGCTCACTCATGTGGGGCACGGCTGCTTTGGCGATCTCATTCACCTCGCGGGTAACGCTCTCAAGGCCGCGTTCGACACCTACTGAGTTTCCTCGGATTTCGCGGAGCGCACCGACCGTCCAACCCAGCCACACGAGGCTCAGCTTGTGCCCGCGCAGATAGTCGATCGCGTTCAGGTATGGCGGGGACGTCACGCAGAGGTCAACCGATGCGGCACGAACGAAGCCTAGCGTCCGGGCATCGGCGCGACGAATGCTGGGTCGGTGCTGCCCACCGGCGTTGTCCGTCAGAGCTTCGAGCTTTTCCGCCGACTTGAGGAACCCGCTGAAAACGTCATAGTCGTTGTCGTCAGCGACGCGATGCGGCCTGCTGTGGGAGGTGTCTCGTGCGAGAGAAGCGGCCATCTCCTTCGTCACGATCATGCGACTCAGCGCGACCCTCAGGGGATCATCCCTTCGCGGGCCGTCGATAAGGATGCGAGCAATCCGCGAAAGGTCCTTTATTTGCGGATCCGCGAACCAGTAGTTGATGTAATCGTTGGTTTCCTTGTCACGGCGAATCCATTCTGGAACGCCGGAACCGAGACGAGATGCTCGTTCGAGCACCGCTTCCGCCCGGGCGGCGAGGTTCTTTGCCCACGAGCGATAACACGCGGTTCGGGTGATGATCACGGCTAGCGGGTCCACGTCGGCGCCGATCCCGCATCGCTCCGCCTCGCCGGCGAGGCGGACCACCGTCCCGGAGCCGCACATAGGGTCCAAAACCGTTCCACCCGGCTCGGTCAAAAGTCGATCTTCTCGAGCGCGATCTCCGGCGCCATGCGGGCCGGGAACGCATGCACCGACTTTCGGGGGAGCGTCGCCGTAGCCATCAGCCTTCTAGTGTCTCGTTTCCTCCGGATGGTTGGTCTAGTCATTGCCCGCATCCCGTACGTTCGTGTCCGCGCTGCGCGCCGCGATCGCTCTTAGGAGCTCCCAGTGCCTGGGGTGTGGAACCCGCTTGCCGAGCCGGATCAGGGAGCAGTAGTGCTCAGAGAGTCCGGTCGCCTGGACAAGCTGCCCGATCGCGACGTGCCGCAGGCCCGGCAGGATCTGGGTGCTGAATACGCCTGGGTCCGGCGCCGGTCCCTCCCACGACCTGACCGCCCGCTGGTGTGCGGCGTTCTTGGAACCGCGTTGTTCGGCGGCGCGACCCCCATGCCCGGGATCCCGTTGTTCGGCGCGGAGCATTGCCAGGACGTCCGCTGCATTCTTGCGACCGCGATCGGCGTCGCGTCCCCAGCGCTCGTTCCGGCACCTACCGCAATAGCGATGCCGCGGCGACGGCAACTCCGCCCCGCAATCCCGACAACTGTCAGGAAGCAAAAGGGTGCCTGCACGCTTCTGGCGCTGGCGGCGGTCCGGCTTCCGCCGCTCCCAGGCCACCTTCAAGTTGCTTTGAGTCAAGGGCGTCAGCAGCGGCAGGGAGGCGTCCGAGTGCCGAGCAAGCCTATGAGCGACCCGCTCCATTATTGGCGCGATCTGGTTGCGCCACGCGCAGCAGGTCTCCGCGAGTCGCCCAGCGATCCGCGGATGCAGTCGACAGGCTCCTTGCCGAGTTTCGACGAAGTCGCGAGTCGAAAGCGTCCGCTGTGTGAGCAATGCGAGCAGGTATGCATCTACTGCCGGCCTCACGGCCTCCATTGCATCGAGGGCCATCGAAGCGCGATCGCGCTGGTCAGTGTGGAAGATCCCGAGCCCCGGGTCCAGGCCGACGGCGTGACACGCGAGGATCGTCTCCGCTTCAAGGAGGGAGTAGAGGTAGTTGAGGATCGCTCCAGAAGGGTTGGACGCGAGGCGCGGGCCGCCGCTGATCATCGATGCGCGCTGTCCAAAGGTGCGCCAATGTTCTGGAAGTTTTGAGCTGCCGAGCCGAGAAGGGAAGCGGGAGTGTTGACCATGCGTCCCAGTAGGCGCTCGCTGCCTGGGCCTCGGCATTGAGCAGCCGGTCGAGGCCCTCAGCTCGTTCGATCTCCCCGAGGGCGCAGTCGACTGTGCCGACCAGGCGCTCTTGGTGAGGAAGCTCGGCTAGCAACGCTCGCTGGCCGGAAACCTTGGTGGGAGCAGGTCACGGGCGATCTGGAGGCCGGCCTGGCCCGCGCGGGCCAGAGCCTGGGTGCGACGAAGTGCGGGGAGGTCCGGACCAACGAATCCGAGGTAGCGACGAGCTTGCCGTCGATGTCGAGCTGGACGAACGCTGCGCCGACATCTCTGAGCCAGCGGGTCGCCTCGAGCGTGATGTAGCCGCTATGGCCGAGGACGATCGCCGCGTAATCTCACGGCCTACGCGGTGGAAGCGGCGGGTATGTCGCTGACGGCCGATCCCATCGTGGACTGTCAGGTGTCCCCGATCGACATGAATCTTGAGCCCGTAACCGCGGACGAGCACAATGCCGTCACGGGAGCGCTCAGTACTCTGAGCTTGCATGCGAAAGCCTACCTTTCGTGCGCCATGCCCCCGGGCCGTTCCACCGGTCGCGGGGGCGCATTCTTGATGCCTAGATCATATCGGTTTTGGGCTGTCGCTGCGACTCTAGGAATGCCCGCTTCCCCGCTCCGATCATGAGCGCAAACATGGCTACTTGAACCCCTAACTCAGTAAGAAGGGTCTTGGCCACTGATAGCTCGAACAGCTCTGGCTGGTCCCGCATTGCGATCGGAAGCGCCTCGAACATGAGGGCTCGGGCAAGGTCGCGGAATTCTCTCAGTTCGACTATCGATGAATTGTTGAGGACAGAGCGACGTTCCTCGATGCTGGCCCGTCCTAAGGCACGAGTGATGTCGCGAGCGGCATGGACATCTGATGCCGCTCGGGGAGGGACTCCAACGTCGTTGAACCATCGGATCAGTTCCTCAGGATCAACCGGTATTCCAAATGTCACCCTTCCGAACAGCTGCGCGGCTCCCTGCCGCTTTGTCATGCCTCCTCCTTGTATCGTCCGGAGATGCTTTGCGAACTCCGGCTCAAGCATGTCGATGGCGTCTTCGGCGGTCGCTTCGCCTACTTGCTGACCTTCCGTGCCGAGCCGAGCGGTCACGTGGTTCATAGCGTTGCCTAACACGTCTTGGGTCCCACTAAGGGCTTCTGTGTAGGCCCGACGAATTGCGGGCTCATCGAGGTCCACTCCATCGCCGAAAAGCCACAGGACGGTCCTCGAGAGCGGTCGGCCCCGACGTACCCGTACGGCTACCTCCACGAGGCGTTCCATGTAGCGCTCGGTGTAATCGGCTTCCCGACCCGCGCCGCGCCCGCGGCCCGG
This sequence comes from uncultured Solirubrobacteraceae bacterium, assembly GCA_963743505.1. Lineage (GTDB taxonomy): Bacteria > Actinomycetota > Thermoleophilia > Solirubrobacterales > Solirubrobacteraceae > Palsa-744. The sequence goes on from CAVUPZ010000002.1 coordinate 45,284, forward strand.
TCGTCGGACGGAGGGCAACAGCCCCTCGTATGCGCTCCAGCGCTCCACTTGCGTGGGCGTGATGTCGTCCTCGTGCTCGGGGTAGCGCTCGTGCTTGAGCTCGTTGGCCCGTGCGCAGAGCTGAAGCATCGACGGACTTGGTGGCTTTCGCGGTGATATCGGAGGAACCACGTTACAGCCCCGCGTTGTTTATGCCCGGTCTGCGTCTCGGCCTCCTCATCCTCCATACCGTTTGCAACGCAACCGAGGAGGTTGATCCAGGTGGCCCATCCAAGCGGACACAAAAAGGTCGTGCCGGTACTGACGCCCGTTACCGGAGAGCCGGGGAGAGCTGAACTACTAGCCGTGGAGGTTGATGGAGCCGAAGCATCTCTCGCAGCGCGCTACTGGGCCCGTGGAATCGCACGGTTCCTCGAGACGGGGGACACCGATGTTCTCAAGGAGTTTGAGGACGAGAGAGTTGGCGGAGTCGTGTTCGAGACCGACCCGGATGCGATCGAGGAGTTCGAGGATCGCTATGGGCGCTTCGATTTCCAGGAGGTGTATCAGTCATGAGCGCCGAGGGTTCATACGAGGAGCGGCGTGCGGAACTATTGGAGGCGCTGCTGGAGGCCCGGCTGCGAGCTCTAGGTACCCGAGATCCGGTGTGCTCGGCGTCTGGCTGTGGCGAGCGCCACCCGTTCGCTTTGACCGGCGTCGATCCGGACATCTATTGCCGCGAGCACGGCGCCGCGCGCCTCGGACGAAACTGGGTTGAGCAACATCACCCCCCTGGCAAAAGCAATGCGCCGGAGACCGTCACGATCCCCGCTAACGACCATGGCGTGCTCAGCGGCGAACAGCAGCTGTGGCCGCGGGATACCCTGCGAAACCCTGATTGCAGTCCGCTTCTGCGTGCCGCCGCTGCCATAAGGGGATGGGCAGATGTCCTGCGGTTAATCCTCGAGCGAACAGTGGTGTGGGTCCCGTCGTTCCTCGAGCGGCTCGATGAATCGCTCAGGCAATGTCTGGGAGACCTGTGGTGGCACGAGCTCGGAGAGCTGTCATGAGCCGGAGACTGCCACCACCCACCGAGATGGATGTTGCGGTCCGGGCGTGGGCGGTTCCGGCGCCGTCCCGCGGAGACATCGGACCGTCCGAGTGGACGCTCGTCTTGGACACCGAGACCCACTGCAGATGCCGCGCAGGCTCTACGCGTCGGCTGCTACGAGCTGCGTCATCGCGGCGAGCTCAAGCACGCGGGCCTCTTCTACGAGCCCGCATCGCTGTCGCAGGCGGAAACTGAGCTTCTCAGCGCCTATGCGGCTGCCCGCGGACTCCGTGTCTGGACTCGCGACGAGTTCGCCGAGGAAGTCTTCTTGAAAGCGGCATGGGAGCTGCGTGCACTGATCGTTGGGCACAATCTGCCATTCGATCTAGCGCGCATCTCGATCGGCTGCCGGCCGTGCCAGAGCCGTAACCGATCGATGCGCGGCGGTTTTACGCTGCAGATCTCCGAGAACACGAAACTTTCCCGTGTGCAGGTCAAGAAGACGAACGCCGGCGCCGCCTTCATCCGTCAACGATCCCTTCGGGGATCAGTCCCGAGATCCGAGGTCGGCAGCGCGGAGGTGAGGCGCCAAACCACCACGGGTACTTTCTCGATACAGCGACCCTGGGTGGTTCGCTGCTCGGCGGCCGTCCAACGCTCAAGGCCCTCGCAAAGAAGCTGCGCACTGAGACACAAAAGGGCGAGGCCGATCACGGTGAGGAGCTCAACGAGAGCTATCTCGGCTATCTCAGTGATGACGTTCGGGTCACGTGGGAGTGCTGGGTTGAGCTTGAGCGTCGCTACGCCAACTACGCGTTACCGACGCCACCGTGGAAGATCCACAGCGAGGCCGGGATCGGCAAGGCTCACCTCAAGAAGATGAACCTGACGCCGTTTCACGCGCTCAGCCATTGGCCGCCCAGCAAGATCGCGACAGTGATGGAGACCTACTACGGTGGATGGGCCGGGTGCGCCATCCGGCGTTTACCCGTTCCGGGTGTCCTCGTCGACTTCAAGAGCGAGTACCCGACCGTCTTTGTCCTGCAGGCTTGCGCCGGCTCCTTGTCGCCCAGAACGCCGCATGGACAAACGAGGACCCAACCGGCGTCCAGGACTTACTCCAGCGAACGAGTGTTCACGACGTATTGCGGCCCGAGTTCTGGCAGCAACTCTCGGTGCTCGTACTCATTGCTCCGGACGGCGATCGACTTCCGACTCGAGCACGCTATGCACGCTCGGCGAAGATCGCGTCCGGGGCATTCAACCTCGCTATGCCGTACCGCACGGGCGGGCCGGCCCAGTGGTACACGCTTGCAGACGCAGTCAGCTCGAAGCTGCTTACGGGTAAAGCGCCGCAAGTGCTCGCAGCGATCCGTTTCACCGCAGCGAGCGCACAGGAGGGTCTCGACGCAATCGATGTAGCCGGCCAGGAGAGCTATCGAGTGGACCCAAAATCCGAGGATTTGATCCTCAGGCTCGTGCAACTACGCGACGGTGTCCGTCGACGCCAGCGCTCTGCAGAAGCGACCGGCGACCGAGATCTCGCAGACGCTCTCGACGCGGCGCAGCAGGCCATGAAGGCGACGGCAAACAGCACCGCTTACGGCAGCCCAATCGAGATGAACCCAATCGAGCACGGCAAGCGAGCACGAGTCGTCGTCCATCTGCCGGACGGCGGCAGCTATGAGCCGCCCCCCGTGTCGCGCACCGAGCAGCCAGGGACCTGGTTTCACCCACTTATCGCAACTCTCGTATCCGCTGGTGGACGACTCCTCCTCGCAGCAGCTATGACACTCGTCAAAGCTAGCGGCGGCGAGTATGCCTTCTGCGACACGGACAGCCTCTTCATCGTGGCGACTAAGGAAGGCAGACTCATCCCGTGCCCGGGCGGGACGCATAACACCCCAAACGGCGAGGCGGCAGTGCACGCTATCCCCTGGAGTACCGTCGAAGAGATCTCCCAACAATTCGTGGCGCTGAATCCTTACGGCACCGACGCGTCGATTCTCGAGATCGAGAGCGAGAACTTCGACGACGATGGCAATCAGCGCGCGATCGAGTGCTTCGCCATCGCATCCAAGCGGTACGCACTCTTTCAACGCTCACCAGACGGGCACCCCGTGTTGCTTGGACGTGCCGGAAAGCTCAAGCGCTCCGAGCACGGACTGGGCCACCTTCTCTCACCGCACGCACCCGATCCGCAACGCAAGGACAGCACATGGCTCGACGAATGGTGGCAATCGCTACTTGAGATCGAACTGGGCTACAAGAGCTCGACACCGGACTGGTTCGATCGTGCAGCGGTTGGCCGTACCAACGTCGGCTCACCGCGCGAGCTCAACGCGTTTCGGGCGCACAACAACCGCCGTCCTTATCGTGAGCAGGTAAAGCCATGGGGTTTCCTCGTCATGGCGCACCCACACGCCCACGAACGGGCGCGGGCGGATGGCCCGCGCTGCCTCGTCGCCCCGTTTGAGCGCGACCCCGAGCGTCGGGAAGCCATGGACTGGATCGATAGAGACCGACCTCACGAGTCGCCACGCCAAATCCGGACAGCGGGTACCTATGAGATACGCCCTGACTCTGTAGCCGTCCTCAGCTACGGCGACTATTTCACCGACTACCGCCTGCACCCCGAAGCCAAGAGCCTCGACCCCGCAGATCGCAAACCCTGCCACCCCTGGACACGCGGACTCCTCGAGCCACAGCACATCAGAGCAGCCAAACTGCTCCGGATCGGCAAGGAGAGCAACCGGCTCGCGGACACAGAGCAGCCCACCGACGAGGGCGAGTTGGTGATTGAGTACGCGTCGTCCACCCAGAAGTGCTCGGGCTGCGAGGCCCTCGTGTCTGGTCGGAGGCTCTGGTGCTCGGAGGCCTGTCGCAAGCGGGCAGCCAGCCGGGGCTCCGATGCGGAGTGGGACTAGGCGCTTACGGGCGTGCTGCGCCAGCACCACGTGGGCATGGCACGTCGACGGAAGCCAGCCGCAGTACGTGCCACACTGGAGCACAAAGTCGATCGCACAAGACTATGTCGCCGCTATTAGAGCTTTCCATATCAGCAGCCGCCCGCGAGTATGCGGAGTCATTGGACGTCGCGGGGTTATACGAACGGGCGTCGGCAGCGATAGATCGAGCGCATGCTCCCTACTCTGGCTTTCGCGTCGGCGCAGCGGTCCTCACCGAGTCCGGGAGGACGATCACCGGCAGCAACGTCGAGAACGGGTCCTATGGACTAACAATCTGTGCCGAGCGTGTGGCGATTGTACGAGCCGTCGCCGAAGGCCACACTGATCTCGCCGCGATCTCAGTTGCCACCGATAGCGACCGGGTCCAGACGGTTGCTCCCTGCGGCGCGTGCCTACAGGTTATGGCTGAGTTTGACCCAGACGACCGCTTAGTTGTAGCGTTCCCCGAACGAGGTCAGCTCCGTGTTGCTTGTCTGTCGGATCTGTTGCCAGTGCGGTTTCGTTTAGAAACCGACTAGCCGAGCGTCACGCACGGAGAGCTACTTCCGGTGCGCTTCAAACCTCGCCCCCTAGTACGTCAGCCGCGGTGGGCGTAGCAATCTCGGTCGCACGTCGTATCCTTGCCAGAAATTGATTCGCCGGTAGCTCACCATGAGGAGTAGCACGGTCGCTAAGAAGATCGCGTTCACTAAGGCTTTGTCCTTCGCCAATAGCCCGAATGGTGCGATCGTGTAGACCGCCGCTATCACTGTATATCCGACACCGAAGCCGACGAGGTACCGGAAGTTGAACTCGTCAGATCCCCATGCTACACGCCGTAGATGACCCCATGCGAGAAACAAGAGAAACAAGAGCGGGAATCCCCACAGTAGCCTCTGGATGTTGGCGCCGCCGTCCTTGATGAGGGGTTCCGCTGTGAGTAGCAAGTATGCGTAAGTGCCCACAATGAGAACATCAACGTACACTCGCCACAGCTCAGTCGTACGCGGTGGAAAATAGTCTATGCGATAGCGCCGCCGCTCGATCGCAGAATGCCAGGCGACAAAGCTGCGGATCACTGTGTAATAGATGGTCACTAGAGCTAGGACCACTGGGACGTTGCTCTTGAAGGGCGAGACAACCACGGCGTGGTAGCGGAGCAGTCCCTGCGCCAAGACAAGACCGAAGATAAAGTCGATCATCCTCACCAGGTGCCCCGAGGTGGCCGCCTCGGCTTCCTCCCTAGTAGTCCGGTCCGCATAGCTGCGGAGCTCGTCATCCTCTGTGGCGAAGCTGGTACGGGCGTGTTCGGACCGGGGATGCGAAGGGGCCTGGCACTCCGTCATGTCCCTGCTTTCGACCCGAGGAGGCCGGTCCCTCCCCGGCCGACGAACTCCCGGCACCGGATCACGGCGAGGGACCGCGCCGCGACGGGCCGCGCCGCAAGCGAACTCGCAGACACCGCTACGTCGGTGAGTGCGGTTATCTTATGCCATGGGCGCGTCGGTTGCCTCCAAAGAGGGACTGGGCATCGCGAAGGGCTTGGCCTCGCGGATCGAGCAGCGCGACCCCGCCGCCTCAGTGGTTCTATTCGGCTCTACCGCGCGCGGCGACGCGACACCCGAGAGCGACCTCGATCTCCTCGTGATTTCCGGTAGCAGCCGGCGCCCGAAGGGAGTGCGCGAGGTGCGGCGAAGTCGACGAGAGAGGATTTCCTTGGCTACGCACAGCTGGTCGAGCTTCAGCTGCCTCTGTGCTGACGACTGGCTCTTCGTGAGGCATCTATCTCAGGAGGGTATTGTGTTGCGTGATCCCCATGGCGCCTTCGCCCGCTGTGCCACAGTTCAGACCCCAGCCGACGAGGTCATCCGGTCCGAAATCAACGCGCACTCAGATTACGTTGACCAGATAGAGAATGCAGCCTCACGATGGGACGACTTGCTCTTCCCGCTCGCGAGCGCGTACTCCCTCGCAAAGCGGATAGCGATGCTTGCAAATTCCCGGCGTGGCGTCACTCTCTTCAGCCGCGACCAAGCGTTTGTGGCTTTTGCGGCGCATTACCGTCCTGCCGGCTGTGACGCCGGTGTGCTTACCCGGCTAGCTCCGTTCTACGGTCTCACCCGGGGGATCTGCAGTGAGCCGACCCCGTTCCCAACACGCGACACGCACGGGGAGTTTCTGAACGCAACAAACGCCCTTCGGCGGATGATCGCGGTTGCCTCGTCTACGTCAGCGCCCTCCTTTCGCAAGCGCATTCACGACGTCAATAGACGAAGCGTCTGCAGCACTGGAACAGGAGGACGTTCATCTCGGAGATGCCCTCAAAGCCGATTCGCCAATAGTCGAAGCGACCAAGCAGGTGTTCCGCCACATCCTTGGCGCCGAACTAAAACTGTCGGTCGCGCGTTTCGATCAAGACGAGAAGGAAGAGGCTCTCGACTACCAGGTCGCTCTCGAAAGACGGGGTAGGCTGCCCGACGGACTAGACGAAATAGTGAGACTCTTTGGAGAGCTCTGTGACAGATGGCCTGAAGTGCTAGATCTCCGCTACGGCGGCACCAGGGCAGACTTCCGCGAGTTTCGGACCGAGTTTCTTCCCGCACTGCTCGATGCTCTCGTCCTCTGGACTGAATCGCATGCCGACGCTGACCTGCTCAAAACAGTTGAAGACGCGTCAAAGCGTTACTGTGCCGCGGTCCGCGTCGCCGAAGGTACCAGCGTCGGCCAACATGAACAGGAAGAAGAAGAGGACGACGAAGGGTGAGCGACGAGCTGCTGTCGGCGCCAGTCCTCAGATTGCTCGACCGTGATTACGGAACAGCGCAGACATTGATGGCTAGCGCAAATAACTCGATCGATCGCACGAGAAAGACGCGTGGACCGTCGGACTATCTGGCGGTCTTCGCTCCGGCGACGCCGGGAATCTCCTGCAGGAAAAAGGTTACGAGATCGACGATCGCGCTAACCATGGTGGACCCACTGCCTGGGTAATCCGTGCAGGCGAACACGGAGAGGGCGAGGCACTGGCGCTCAGCGAGAGCCGCACCATCGTGGGGTGGACCGAGCTCGGCCCACTCAGTGCATCGCTGACGCGTGACGAGCTCAAGAATCGGATTCAAGAAACCTACAAGGAGACCCGCTCGGCGAGTCTTGCACAGCAGGCTGGGGTGCTTTATCGCTTCCTTCATGAGGTTGAACTGGGCGACCTCATCGTGCTCCCACTCCAGACAAACCCCGGTCACGTCGCCGTCGGTTGGATCACCGGCGACTACGAGCATATGCCCGACCCCGCGTTCGTGGCTGCCGACGCAGTCAACACGCGCTCCGTCGAATGGTTGACGCAAGACGCACCGGTCGGCGACTTCGATGCCGATATCCAAGGAGCCCTTAGGCTGCAGGGTACGCTCAGACGCATCAGCGCGCCAAACGCAGTCGACCGCATCGTCGATGGGATCGGAGCGAGCGGTGCTCCGATCCACCTCGTCGTGAAGTGGTCAGCGGCTCACGGCCCCGACACCGTCGACAAACACAAGGCAGTAGTTCACGAGCACGGCTGTGTCTGGTGGGGGCTCCGCGGCAGCCCCGACAGGCCAAAGATTGGACGCGAGTCGCTCGAGCGGCTGCGCTCACAGATCGCCGCGGGCCAGCATACACATTGTTCCTTTCGGGCCCTAGCTGCTGGAGGACGACTTTAGGGGCCATCTCTATCGACCGATCCGAAATCGATGAGGAACTGCGCCTTGACGTCTTCTACCAACGCGGCGACCTACCGCTCGCCAAGGGCGCCCGCTACCAGCGGGTGCAACGCGAACACCGATTCCCGACGGTCAGCCGGCTAAGGCCTGATTTCGTGCTCAGGATTGAGAAGGCAGGCGGGAGCCGATGGGTTGTGGTCGAGGTCAAGGGAGGGCCAAAGCGAAGCGTCAGAGACTCGGCACGCGCTGCGTTGCTTGATCTCCTCGCCTACCGCCGCGACTACCACGCGATCCTCGACGACTCTCAACACCCGTACGGCCTCGGGATCGCCTGGGGGGCCAAGCTGGACCCGGTGAAAAGTCCAGAGGTCGTTCTGTGCTCGTGGGACCGAATCGCGCCTGCCCTTCGGCTCATGACCGATGATTGAACGCCCGACCGTGGACCTACAGGTAGCCCACGAGATCGATGATCAGTCCTTCCGTATAGATCTTTAGAAAGGAGTTCTGACCTTCAGCCTCGCCTGGCTCGGGGATGCCGTCGCCAATATCTCCACTGAACGTCAGCTCGGCATACCGAAACCGTGCGGGCCACAAGGTGATCGACGGGGGAGTCATAGAGTCGTCGCTCCAGATGACCTCCCACTTATCACGGGGCGGCTCGGTCATCGTCGGCCTCAGAACAACTTCCTTGATGGTTCCTGAGAAGCTAGCCGTCGCCCAGCCGCCGTCATCTTGCGGCAGGAAGATCCCCGCCTCAACCAGCTGGTCGGAGAGACCTTGAAGAAGGCTTACAAGCTCATCAAAGTCGTCGACAGTGCGGCGTTCGCTCATGGTGCGACACTAGCGCCCCTGCGATGCGTCCGACTTCGGGGCGCTCCCTTACTCCCATGAACGTGTGAGGGGGAGCGGTGGGGGGCTCGAACCGGGCCGGTCCTCGTCACGGGTGACTTCGAACCAGACCATGAAGTAGCTCGTCTGGTCTGCGCACCCAGGCGACAAGGCGGGGGATGGGTCGCCGTTGTCGTACCGGCGATGAAGTTGCCGGGTAGGGCGCCGTGGGTTCTACCTTGTGGAAGTTGCCGGCCAGTGTGCGAATTTCCCAGTGACACGACGCGCCTGGCGCGTAGCAGACCGTTCCGGCCCCGGCCGCACGAAGGCGTGGAGGAGATATGGCTCATGGCAGGTGAAATCGGCTTATGGCAGGTGAAATAGGCTTATGGCAAGACCCTCTCCGTCGCCGGGGGTCGCGCGGACTCGCGCTTGCGTTCGCAATCTGGTAGAAGATCGTGCGGCCACGCGTTTGGTTGAGTACGCGAGCGACCGCCGTCAGGGTCAAAATCGCAACAATCCGATCGAGGGGGGCAGGATGCCAGGGGGGACCGGTCGTGCGCAATCTGCGCAATCAGTAGGTGGCGCGCCAAAGCGTGCGGCCCGCATAGGTGCCGTGGCGCTGCTCGCGCTGGCCGGACTGCTCGGCTCCAGCGGCCTCACCGCCTCCGCATCGGCGCACGCGGCGAGGTCGCGGCTTCGTTACGCGACCGTTCGACGAGCTTGCTCGACGCCTGCTCCGGGGCTTGCGCACTGCCTGGCACTGGCTCTTGTCCCCGCCAAGCCCGGCGTCGCCGGTGCGAGGGCGTATGTCGAAGGGGCAGGCTCGTACTCAACCGGACCGGCCGGCGGCCTGACACCGGGAGATCTCGCGAGCGCCTACTCCTTCTCTCCCTCGGCCGGCGGCAGCGGCCAGACGGTCGCGATCGTGGACGCATACGATGACCCGAAGATCGAAGCAGACCTCGGCACGTTCGACGCCAACTACGGCCTGGCGTCATGCACGACGGCCAACGGATGCTTCACGAAGGTCAACCAGAGCGGCCTGTCCTCACCGCTGCCGTCACCGGACTCGGGATGGGGAGGTGAGATCTCCCTCGATGTGGAGACCGTCCACGGCGTGTGTCCGAGCTGCAAGATCCTGCTCGTCGAGTCGAGCTCGCCCACCCCCGCGAACCTCGCCAAAGCGGTGAACACGGCCGTGGCCCTCGGGGCGAGCGAGGTCTCCAACTCCTATGCCTTCGAAGAGGTCGGTCTGAGCAAAGCCGTCCTGAGTGCCTACAACCACCCCGGTGTCGTGATCACCGCCGCCTCTGGCGACCAGGGCTACCTCAACTGGGATTGGCTGTTCGAAGGTCTTCCCTTCGCGAAGGCGCCAAACGCGCCGGCGTCGCTGCCGACCGTCGTCGCCGTGGGCGGGACCTCGCTCACGCTCAAGTCGAGCGGCGCGCGTGAAGGCGAGACCGTCTGGAACGACAGCGGCGCGCCCTCGGAACCGTCTGCTTTCAAACAGTACAACGCGACCGGAAGCGGCTGCAGCACCGTGTTCGCCGCGCAGGAATGGCAGCAGAACGCCCCCGGCTGGTCGAGCGCCGCGTGTGGCACGAAGCGACTCACGAACGACGTCGCCGCGGTCGCCGACCCCTATACGGGCATCGACATCTATGACAGCTACAAGGAACCAGGTTGGATCACGATCGGCGGCACTTCGCTGTCATCGCCATTGCTGAGCTCCCTCTACGCCCTCGCCGGCGGCGCTCAAAGCGTGAGCTATCCGGCTCGGACGCTGTATGAACACCTCGGCCAGTCCTCGCTGTTCGATGTCACGCAGGGTGGCGACGGATACTGCGACGCCGAGTCCAACGCGCTGTGCGGCGAGCCGGCGATCAACAAAAAACGGGGCCCGATCGACTGTGAAGGCACAACGGCGTGCGATGCCGCGATCGGCTTCGACGGGCCTTCCGGCGTCGGCGCGCCGACCGGCTTGGGGGCGTTCGCACCGGCCTTCACGGGGAGTCAGCCCGCGGTCCTCACCGGCAAGGCGACCTCCGTCAGTGCTTCCACGGCTGTGCTCAACGCGACCGTGAACCCGAACGGCGGCGAAGTAACCACTTGCACGTTCGAATACGGGCCCGCCAAAGTCCTCGGCAAGAAAGCGTCCTGCAGCAAACTGCCGGGATCGGGGACGGGCGTGATCTCTGTGTCCGTCGAAATCACGGGCCTGAGCCCGAGCACGAAGTACGCGTTCCGGATCACCGCGAAGAACGCTGGGGGCGCTAGCACCGGCAAAGAAAAAGCGCTGAAAACAAAGGCGTAGCCGGCGTCGGGACTCGTTCCGGGTACGAGCGCGGGGTTGGCGCGGGTGCGAGGCTGTGCCGAGCATCACAGTCGGCGCCGCCCCTCGGTGTCAGTCTGCGGGACAGAAGGCCAGGGAGCCCGCCGACGGCACGCTGATCGGTCAGCCCTCACAGGCGGGACACTCACTCCAAGGGACCAGGGGGTATCGGCATGAGACGGATTGCGGTTCTTGCAGGAGGCGCGGCGGCTGTGATCGCCTTCGGCGCAGCAGCTTCGACGAGCGCAGCGAGCACGAAACTCGACCTCACGAACGAAAAAGGCGTCACGCTCGCGAGCGGCTCCGGTCTGTTCGTGGGGTACGAAGAGGAAGGTTGCGAACTCTACAAAGGGGCGACGCTGACTACGAACGACCACAGCACGGACAAGATCACTGTCGGTAGCTTGCTTCGCACCAATGGTGGCTGTTACGAGGGAGGTTACGGCATCGAACCGTATGGCGCGAGCGCTCTCACGCTCAACAACCAAGGGGTCATCACGCTGAAAGGTACGCCGACGGTGAAGGTGGTATTCCACGAACCCGGGAAAACGTGTGACTACGAAGCCAGCAAACTCGCAGGCACGTTCGGGATCGGGGGCTTCCTGTACGGAGCGTCCGTGACAGGCAAGGCGGTACGGAACGCAAGCAGCACGAGCACGTGTCCGAGCCGACGTACCCTGTCCGCCCAGGTGTACTTCCTGAACGGGAACGAAACGTTCATCAAGGCGTTGCTCGCGTAGCGGCGCGCAGGCAGCCGGTCGCGGAGATCGGCGGATTTGCGGGGGCGGGAGCGCCGAGTGAGTGCGCTCCCGCCCCAGGCGAGCCTGCTCGTAGAGGGAGAGCCGTCCGGAACCGATCTGCCGGACGGCTCGGAGCAACTGGGTCGGCTTTACCCCCGTCGTGATCGGCGCCGCCCAGCCCCCGCAGCTATCGAGTGTCGCGCGCGGGCTGCTCCCGCGCCCCCCAGTTCTGGACGCGCGAGCGTCCAGAACTGGACAAGCCGAGCCGCGTCCCGGCGCGTCGGCCCGCGAGCGCCCCACCCCCCCTGGCGCCAACGGACGGGCGGACCCTCGGGCGCCACGTGCGGGCCGAGCAGCGTAATCTTGCGCCCCGATGTCCTTCACGACCGTGTGCATCTCGAGCGAGGACGGCGCCGGTGCTGCTGACGCCGCCCGACTGGCGGCCACATCGCTGGGCCTACGGGTGATCGACGAGGACATCGTCACGCGCGCGGCGCAGGAGGCGGGCGTCGAGCGCGAGGTCGTAGCCGACGTCGAGGCGCGCAAGTCGAAACTGATGCGGCTGTTGGAGGGGCTCGGGCCGGCCGGGATGGGCACCGGCTACGTCGTCGCCGACCCAGCCGCCTTCACCCAGCCCGCGAGCAACGAGCTGCAGGGACTGATCAAGTCGGTCATCGAGGAGACCGCCGCGGCGGGCGGCGTGATGATCGTCTCCCATGCCGCCTCCCTCGCGCTCGCCGGGCGGCCGGACGTGCTCAGGGTTCTGCTGACCGCCTCTCCCGAGACCCGCAGCGCGCGCCTGTCGGCATCGCTCGGCATCGACGCCGGCGAGGCCGCCAGCAGGCTCAAGCGCTCTGACGCCGGTCGCGCCGACTACATCAAACGCTTCTACGGGCTCGCGTCCGAGCTGCCGATCCACTACGACCTCGTCGTCAACACGGACAGGCTCTCGCCGGAGGATGCTGCGGGGCTGATCGTGGCGGCGGCCGGGGAGCCAGCCGTCGCCAGCGCCTAGCGCGCCGCCCCGGATACGCTCAGCGCCGTGGACGAGCCGTCGGCCCAAGCCGCGCACCGAACCCCGCGTGTCGTTCCGGCGGGGGAGGTGCGGGCGCTCTACCACAAGCACTTCAATCGTCGCAAGGAGCGCCAGCTCGTCTCGAGCAGCTCCTTCTTCGTCACGTTCGCCGCCGTGCGTGCGATCACCCACGCGATCAGGGCCGAACGCGGCCCGTTCAAGAACATCACGCCGGGTGGGCGCCACATCCACCACATGACGTTCGGGATCCTCGCGCTGCTCGCCGTCGGCTATCTGTGGCTGCTCGAGGTCGCCATCAACGAGCGTCGCCTGTCATCGCGCGTGAGCGCGGCGGTGTTCGGCAGCGGCGCTGCCCTCACCCTCGACGAGTTCGCCCTGTGGCTCAACCTCGAAGATGTGTACTGGGCCAAGCAGGGCCGCGAGAGCATCGACGCCGTCGTCCTGTTCGGTTCGCTCCTGAGCATCAGCGCGGTCGGCAAGGGCTTCCTCGCCGACCTTGTCCGGGCCGCCCGGCGTCTCTAGCTCAGCGAGGACTACTCGATCAGGCCCTCGCGCAGCGCGTACGCCACGGCTGCGACCCGGTTGGCGACGCCGATCTTCGCGTACACGTTGGCCAGGTGGGTCTTCACCGTCGAGGAGCTCAGCAGCAGAGCGGACGCGATTTCCGGTCCCGCCAGGCCGTCCGCGGCCAGCCGCAGGACTTCGATCTCCCGCGTGGTGAGCGGCCAGCGCGACATGCCGGGCCGGCGGGCCAGGAACGCCCCGAGCTCGCGACCGACGTCGGCGAACACCCGCAGCCGCCGCTCACCGGCCTCCGCCGGCTCGGCGGTGTAGAGGACAACCACCGCGAGCACCCGCTCGCTGCTCACGGCCGGGACGGCGAGCGCCGAGCGGATCCCGTCGAGCGCCGCTGCCATCCGATCCAGCGAGGCCGCCTCCTCGCCCGTGGAGGCAGGCGCGAGCGGCACGGCACCTTCCCACGCTCGTCCCGCGAGCCCGCGTCCGCGTGGCACCTCGGTCTCCTCCAGCACGCGCTCGAGCGTGGCGCGATCGACGGATGGGAGCGACCACAGCACCCTCAACACGAGCACCTCGCCGTCGGGGATCCACAGCGCCGCCGCGGGCAGATCTAGCGCCCCCGCCACCTCCGCCAGCAGCCGCTCGGCACCCGGAGCGAACGACTCCCACGCGGCCAGCGACCCCGCGACCGCGCGGCGCAGGGCAAGTTCGCGCTCGGCAGAGCGCTGCTCTGTGACGTCGAGCACGAAGCCGAGCAGCCGCCGCGCGTGCTCCTCGCCGCCCTCGCCCACCGGCGTGCACCGAAGGTGGCGGATCGAGCCGTCCGGCCTGAGGATCCGGTACTCCAGCGGCTCGCGTTCGCCGGCTCGCATCGCCTCGAGCTCCAGCTGGACCCGCTCGACGTCGGCCGGGTGCATGCGGTCGAACAGGCGCTGGGTGATCGGGATGAAGGTGTCGGGCTCGTAGCCCATCAGGCGGAACAGGTTCTCCGACCAGGCCAACGTGTCGCTGTCGAGGTCCCACACCCAGATGCCGATGCCGGCAAGCTGCTCGCCCGTGTCCCACAGCGTGCCGTCGCGGATCGCGGCGCCAAGGACTTGATGCACTAGCGACTGCTGCGCGCCGTCGCTAGCGCTCATCCCTCACCTGCGCCGGCGTTCTGCGCCGCGGCCGGCGACCGCGTTCCTGCTCGCGGGGCGGCTCTGCCGCGACGTGCCGGCGGCGCGCCGCCTGATCGCGCGTGTCTCGTTTAGGCCGTCGGGTAAGCAGGTGCCCCATAGCGACGCTCGTTTCTTGGGGTGGGCGCTCCTGCCTGCCCGAGGTGGGCGGCCCGCGTCCAAAGGACTGCAGCTGGGTGATGTGTGCTGTCACCGCGCCCGGCGAGCGGGGGAACGCGCCGGACGCGATGACGCACTACTGCGTTGCTTGCGACCACAGTGTGGTCTGTTGGCCTGCCAGCCGGTATCGGCCAGTTGGCCGATTTTCAAAATAGCGCGCTTGCGAGGGGCGCGGCACCTCGGCCCGCTCCACGCGGGCGAAACAAGCCGGAACGGCTGCCCGCGCACCCGCATGGCAGCTATGACTCCGGCTCTGTGCGGCAGAAACATCGGCCGAACGGCCGATACAGCTGTACGAGGGCAGGGCCGACAACTCTCCCATGACCGGCCATCGCGAGTGGACGGCCGGTTAGTGCCCGGCTTGCAGGCTGTCTCGCGGGCCCCTCACAGGAGCGGCCGCCTCCGCGCTCCGCCGGCCCCGGGCGCCTTCTGGCAGGCGACCCTCGACGCGCTGAGCTCGCACGTGGCCGTGCTCGACGAGCGGGGCAGCATCATCGCCGTGAACGCGGCGTGGCGCCGCTTCGCAGCCCGCGAAGGCGCGGCGGGCGATCAGCTCGCCAGCAACTATCTCGACGTGTGCGACGCCTCGGATGATCCGAGCGCAGCGAGCGCCGCGTCGGGGCTGCGAGTGATGCTCACCGGCGAGCGCGACGGCTTCGAGCTCGAATACCCCTGTCACAACGTCAGCGAGCGGCGCTGGTTCCTGCTGCGGGCGACGCTCTGCGCGGGCGTCGAGCCGCTGCGGGTCCTCCTCGCCCACGAGGACGTCACCGCACGCCGCCACGCTCAGGAGCAGGCAGCCCTGCAGACCGCGCAGCGCAAGCAGTTCGAGCGGGACCTGCTCGCTGCGCGCAACTACCTTCGGGCCATCTCCGACAGCATGCATGAAGCGCTGTACACGCTCGACTCCAGCGGCCGGCTGACCTACATGAACGCGGCCGCCGAGGCGGTGCTCGAATGGTCGGCCGAGGACCTGCTCGGAAGGGACGTACACGAGCTCTTGCACGTACGGGCCGACGGCTCGCCACTGCCCGCGGAGGAGTGCCGGATCAGCCGCGCCCGCGAGCGCGGTGAGACCGCCAAGTCGGACGACGAGTTCTTCCGCCGCCGCGACGGGACGGTCGTGCCCGTGTCCTATACGGCGGCGGCGTTCGCCACCGACGAGGGCATCGAGGGGTGCGTGGTCCTCTTCGAGGACATCAGCGGCCGCCGGTCCGAGGAGGAGCGCCTCCAGCGCGAGCTGGAGACGCTGTCGTGGGTTACCCGCGTGCGGGAGGCCCTGGCCGAGGATCGCTTCGTGCTGCACGCCCAACCGATCGTCGACCTGCGCACGGGTGCCGTGGCCCAGTCGGAGCTGCTGCTGCGGATGCGGCTTCCCGGTCCCGAAGGGGAGGAGCTCGTGGCTCCCAGCGCCTTCCTTCCTGCCGCCGAGCAGCACGGCTTGATCGGGGAGATCGACCGCTGGGTCGTCGCCCGGGCCGCCGAGCTCGCCGCCGCCGGCCAGCCGGTGGAGCTGAACGTCTCCGGCCCTTCGGTGAGCGACCCGACCCTCGTCGAGGACATCGAGGCCGCGATCGCCCGGACGGGCGCCGACCCGCAAGCGATGATCTTCGAGCTCACTGAGACCACGCTCGTGACCGACGAGCGCGCCGCACGGGCGTTCGTCGAGCACATGCACGCGCTCGGCTGCAGGGTGGCTCTCGACGACTTCGGCACGGGGTACGGCACCTTCACCTACCTCAAGCGGTTGCCCATCGACTACCTGAAGGTCGATGTCGAATTCGTCCGCGACCTCGTCCAGAACCCCGCCTCCCGCAACGTCGTCGAGGCGATTGTGAGCCTCGCCCGCAGCTTCGGGCTGAAGACGGTGGGCGAGGGAGTCGAAGACGATGCCACGGTGGAGCTCCTGCGAACGCTCGGCGTCGACTACGCACAGGGCTTCCATCTCGGGCGACCGGTGCCGCTTGGATGCCCCGTTCCGCCACGCCGGGCCGCCGGCCGCGCGGGCTGCGGCTAGGCCGGGAGCCCTCCGACGATCATGCGCGCGAGCTCGCGCGAGCGCCCGGCCGCGTCGCGGTCCCCCCGGGCGGCCGAGACGATCGAGCCCATCATGACGGTCTGCAGCTGGTAGGCCATCGCCTCGGCGTCCGCCGCGCCGGCCCCCACGGCCCAGCCCGCGATCAGCTCGCGGATCGTCGCGAGGTGGGTCGCCGCCGACTCGTGGACGGGTCCACCGTCGCCGCGTGTCTCGAGCAGCGTGCTCACGAACGCACAGCCCTCGTAGTCTTGGCGGTGGAACCACTCATCGAGCACGTCGAAGAGGACGAGCATCCGCTTGGCGGGATCGCTCGCGCGCAGCTCCACCTCGCGCTGGAGCCAATTCGTCGTCCAGCGCTGCTCCCGCAGCTCCAAGAAGGCCAGCACGAGCTTCTCCTTGGACGGGAAGTGCCGGTAGAGTGTCATCTTCGCAACCTGCGCGTCGGAGACGATCCTGTCGATCCCGACCGCGTTGATCCCGTGACGCGAGAAGAGCCTGTATGCCGCGTCCAGGATTCGTTCGCGCGCCCCCTGGTAGCCGTTCCCCTCCACTCCTCCCATGAGGGCTTAAGACTAGACCGACAGGTCTGTATCGTCAATGGTGCAGCCCGGTTATGTCAACACGTGCAGACTCTCTCCACCCGGCCTTCCAGCCCGTCATGGCCGCCGCCGTCGATCATGGCTCGCTGTGGGACGGCGTCGAGCGCTTCGCCCGGGTGGGCACCTGGGAGTGGAGTCCCGATCGCGACGAGCTCGTCTGGTCGGAGAACCTGTTCCGCCTCGTCGGCTACGAGCCGGGCGAGATCATCCCGAGCACGGCTCACCTGCTCGAACATGTGCACCCGGAGGATGTCACGGGCGTACAGCGCGAGCTGGACGCCGCGCGCCGCGGCGGCGGCCTGCCGCCGATGCAGTTCCGGGTGATCCTCGAGGGCGGGGCGCTCCGGCACATGGAAACGGCCCAGACACTCGAGCACCTGGGCTCCGAGCCGGCAGAGCGGCGGCTGTTCGGGTTCGCCCGCGACGTCAGCGAGGAGCACGTCGCCGATCGCGCCCTCGCCGTGAGCGCGGCCGTGGCGCGGTCGCTGTCGAAGTGGGAGTCCACCGAAGCCGGGGCCGAGCGGCTGCTGCGCGAGCTCACGCATGCGACGGGGGCCGCCGGTGCGGTTCTGTGGGTGCCTGAGGAGGGCCGGCTCGTCCCGGCAGGGTGCTGGTGCGCGCCGCCGCTCGACCCCGCCCGGTTCGCGCCCACGCTCGGCAAGCGCCGCCCGATCCGCGGTGCTGGCCTCGTCGGACGGGCCTGGCAGCGCGCCGAGCCGCTGCTCCGGGCCAGCGCGCCGGATGCCTCCGCCGGCGCCGCGGCCGACGGGACGGGCGCGGTGCACGCCTCGGTCGCGATCCCGGCCGTCCACCGCGGCGAGGTCTGGGCCGTCCTTGCGATCTACGCAGCCGAGCCGATGGCCGCCGACGGGCGCCTGCTCGACGCCTTCGCCGACGTCGGCTCCCAGCTCGGCGCCTTCTTTGCCCGCAGGCCGGGGATGCAGGCGCCGCTCGTCCTCACCGCGCGCGAGCTCGAGGTGCTGCGCCTGGCCGCGGACGGGCTCCCCGGACAGAAGATCCAGGAACGCCTGAGCGTGAGCCAGTCGACCGTCAAGAGCCATCTCGAGCACATCTACGACAAGCTCGGGGTCTCCAACCGCGTGGCCGCCGTCGCGTGCGCCCTGCGCCACGGCCTGATCGAGTAGACCGCCGAGCGTCGGCTCAGCGCCGGCCTCAGGCCGCGACGAGCGCCTTGGGAGCGGGCGCCGATTCGGAGCGGGCGAACTCGATTGCCTCATCCTCGAGCGGTCCCCGCTTCAGCATCATCACGTCGCGGACGTAGCTCTGGTGAAGCCTCCAGGGGGTGCATGGGCCCTGTTTCGGCAGCTCGTGTATCGACCGCAGCACGTACCCGGAGTCCAGGTCCAGCATTGGCGAGAGCGCCAGGCCGGGACCGGGGGGCCGAGGGGTCGCGCGGGCGTATCCGCGCTCGTCCATGTGGCGCAGCAGCCGGCACACGTAGCCGGCGACGAGGTCGGCCTTCAGCGTCCAGGAGGCGTTCGTGTAGCCGGTCGTGAAAGCGAAGTTGGGAACGCCGCTGAGCATCATGCCCTTGTAGCCGACCGCGTCCGGGATGCTCACCTCGCGGCCGTCGACCTCGAGCGTCATGCCGCCGAGCATCAGCAGGTTCAGGCCGGTCGCGGTCACGATCACGTCCGCCTCCAGCTCGGACCCCGAGCGCAGCCGCACGCCGCGCTCGGTGAAGGTCTCGATGTGGTCGGTCACGATCGACGCCGCGCCTGCGCTGATCGCCTCGAACAGGTCGCCGTCCGGGACAAGGCACAGGCGCTGGTCCCATGGCTGGTAGCGCGGGTTGAAGTGGACGTCCACGTCATAGCCGGCGGGCAGCCTGCTGATCGCTCCACGACGGAGCAGCCGCTTCATCAACGCCGGCGCGCGCCGGCTGAGCTTGAACACGAGCGTGGCCAGGATCACGTTCTTCCAGCGGACGATCGGGTAGGCGAGCCGGGGCGGAAGCACGCGGCGGAGGGTGTCGGCGAGCGGGTCGACCCCCGGCAGCGACAGGACGTAGCTCGGTGAGCGCTGCAGCATCGTGACGTGGGCCGCCCGCGGCGCCATCGCCGGGACGAGCGTCACCGCCGTCGCACCGCTGCCGATCACGAGCACGCGCTTGCCGTCGTAGTCGAGGTCCTCGGGCCAGTGCTGGGGATGGACGACCGCCCCGGCGAAGCCCTCGATGCCCTCGAGTGGCGGCGTGAACCCCTCGTCGTAGCGGTAGTAGCCGGTGTTCGAGAACAGGAAGTCGCACGTGAGCTCCTCGCTGGCACCGGTGTCGGTGCGCTCCGCCCGCACGGTCCAGCGGGAGTCGTGGGAGGACCAAGACGCGCCCACGACCCGGCGGTTGTAGCGGATCCTGGAATCGACCTCGTTCTCGCTTGCCGCCTGGCGGATGTAGCGGAGGATCGATGGTCCGTCTGCGATCGACTTCGCCTCCTGCCAGGGCATGAACGAGTAGCCCAGTGTGAACATGTCCGAGTCCGAGCGGATGCCGGGGTAGCGGAACAGGTCCCAGGTGCCGCCGCTGCTCGCTCGTGCCTCGAGCAGGACGAAGCTCTTGCCGGGGCACTCGGACTGCAGGTGGCACGCCGCGCCGATGCCGGAGAGTCCGGCGCCGACGATCAGCACGTCGAGGTGTTCGCGTTCCAAGGGTGACCTCCGTCGCTGTCGTTGCGGGCAGCCTATCGACTCGCCGGCGAGCGTGTCAACACCCCGTCGAGTGTGCTCGACACAACGTCGGGAATCGGCTAGGGTTGGCGCCAGGTGGCAGCCGTGCCGACACCCGCATCCGCAGCTGCTCGCCCAAACCGCGGTCGGCGCGTACCGCGCGTCAGCGGTGACGAGCGCGAGCGGGCGATCCTCGAGACCGCCGAGCGCCTGCTGGGCGAGCGCTCCCTCCAGGAGATCTCCGTCGACGACCTCGCTCGCGGCGCCGGCATCTCGCGACCCACGTTCTACTTCTACTTCCCCTCGAAGGAGGCGGTGCTGCTGTCGCTGCTCGACCGTCTCGTCGAGGAGGCCCGCAGCGGGGTCGCCCTGGCGTTGCTCGGCGAGGACCCCCAGGGCGTCGTCAGGGACGGTCTCAGGGCGATCCACAAAACCTTCCGGGAGCATCGCCCGGTCACGCTCGCGGTGGCCGCGGCGCGGGTGAGCAGCCCAGCGGTGGCGGCCCTCTGGTCCGAGGTGATGGAGCGCTTCGTCGTCGAAACGACGGAGGCGATCGAATCCGAGCGGGCGCAGGGTGCCGCGCCCCCCGGGCCCACGGCACGGGATCTCGCGGTCGTCCTGAACCGGATGAACGAGCGCGTCCTGCAGGCGACCTTCGAACAGGACGTGCCGTTCCTCGACGAGGACAGCATGCTCGACACGCTGACCGAGGTCTGGCTGCGGGCGATCTACGCCGAGCGGGCGCCCTCCGGCTGATCGGCGACGCCGCGGCGTTCTGCCTCACCTCAGCGAGAAGCGCACCTTCGCGTGCTCGAAGCTCGGCGCCGAGGCCGTTCCGAGAGCGAGCGCCGGCGTCAGGCAGCCGGCCCGGGCCGGCGTGAGGCCGTCCCCGCAGAGCAGCACCCCGGCCTCCCCGAGCATCCGCGCCGTCGCCAGATAGCCGGGATGGCCGTCGGCGTCGACGTCCACGCGGAGCTCGCGGTCAGAGCCCGTACGGGCCCGTACCGCCACGGTCCAGCGCCACGCCTCCAGGCGGTCCGCGGCCGGACCGTAGCCGGAAGCCGGGGCGAGGTGCGAGAGCGTCCCGACGATCCGGCTTCGCAGAGGCCGGCTCGTGCGGGCGAAGCCACGCAGCGCGACCTGTGTGCCGGCCATTGCGCCCGCCACCCCGGCGCGCAGCGGCAGCGTGAGGATGCCCCCGCCGATCACGACGCCCTCGCGGTAGCGAAACGGGCTCGCTGCGCGGCCGGCCTCGATGTCCGCCACGACGGCGGTGCGATGAATGACGGCGGGATTGATGAAGGGGGCGGGTGCCATCGGCGCGATCACGGCGCCCGAGCGCTCGATCTTCGGGGCGAGCGTGATCGGGCTCGCCGCGCGAACCGCTCGTGCCGCCCCCTCCTCGGGGATCAGAGCGGCCGGGTCGGCGATCGTCTCCGCGCCCTCACCGGCGGCGACTGCGAAGAGGCTCTGCAGCGTGCCGCCGGAGATCATGTCCGACGGTCGCGGGGCCCCGGGTGGGGGAGTGATCGTCACCTGCACGTCGACGCTCGCGAGCGGTTCCTGCCAGCGCTCGCGGGCCGTCTCGGCGGCGATCGCGATCGCGAGATCCGGGGGCAGGGACTCAAACCCGCAGACCTGGACGATCTTGACCCCCGCCGCGGTCGCGGGGGCGTCGTATGCGTCGATCATCCTGCGCACGAACGGGATCTCGCCGGTCAGGTCGACGTAGTGCGCCCCCGACCGTACGCAGGCCTCGATCACGGGGGCGCCGTAGAGCGTGTAGGGCCCGACCACGTCGAGGACGACGCGGGCGCGCCCAGCGAGCCGCCGCAGGGAGGCGGGATCGCCCACGTCGGCCACGAGCGTCTCGGGCGCCGCCACACCGATCTCGGCGAGCTGCCGTTGCGCCCTGGCGGCGTCGCGCGCCGCGATCGCCCACCGCACCCCGGCCGATTCGGCGCGCTCCGCCAGGTACGCGGCGACTCGACGTCCGGTGACGCCGGTGGCGCCGAGGACCACCACGTCGAGATCCCGTCCGCTCACGCGCCCCGACGATACACGGGCGTGCCCGGGCCCGGCCGCCAGATGCGGGCGCCCTGCGGATGCGAGGTGCCTCCCAGCTACGCTGTTGCTCGATGCTCCCCCGCATCTCCTCGTCCGTCCGCCTGCGCATGGGGCTGGCGCTCTCGACGGCCGTGCTCGCAGGCTGTGGTGCCTCGTCGTCCTCTTCGGGCAACGGAATCGCCTCCAAGAGCCCTGAACAGATCGTCGCGGCGGCCAAAACCGCGGCCGCCGGTGCCGCCACGGTTCACATCGTCGGCTCAATAGTGAGCGAAAACAAGCCGATATCGCTCAATATGGAACTAGTGGCGGGCAAGGGGGCGAAGGGCCGCATCGCCCTCGAAGGTCTGAGCATCGACGTGATCGAGGTCGAACACGCCTTCTACCTGAACGGCAGCGCCGCTTTCTACCGGCACGTCGCCGGCCCTGCCGCGGCCGCCCTGCTCCACGGCAAGTGGCTCAAGGCCCCCCAGAGCAGCGGCGAATTCGACTCGCTGAAGCAGCTGACGAACCTCAGCGCGCTGATCGACAGCGTGCTCGCGAACCACGGCACGCTCACGCACGCGGGAACCGTCACGATCGAAGGACAGCAGGCTGTCGGCGTGAAGGATCCGAGTGGGGGGACGCTGTACGTGGCCGCCACCGGAACCCCGTACCCGCTCGAGTTGCTCAAGGCCGCGGGCGGCGGGGGCAGGATCGTGTTCGATCGCTGGAACCAGCCGGTCACGCTGGCCGCGCCGGCGAACGCGATCAACATCACCCAGCTGCAGAACGGCCACTGACGGGTGTAAGCAATATGTCTATGAGCGTCAAACGCCAGTCAAGAGCGCCGGCCCAGGCGTCGAAGCGAAGCGTGCCCCTCTCCACGAGCCGGCGACTCGACAAGGACGCGAGCGTTCTCGGTGACCGATGCAATCCCAGTGAGCCTGTTGCACCGCCCCGGCGAGGACGCCGGGGCCTCCCGTTCGGCACACGAACGCAGCGGCGCACAGGAGCGGTTCGTCGGCGGGAGGGACCGTCTCATGTCTAGGGGCACGCCCGGCGGGGCCGGGGGCCGTCCGCCGCGCCGGCGCGCGACCCGGGCGCCACGCTCGGTGGCCGCCCTGCTTCCCTGGCTGGCGCTCGGAGCCGCTGCCGTCACCGGCGCGGCGGTGGCGGGGGTCTCCGCCCCCCTTGTCATCTGCATCGCCGCGATCGTCGCCTCTGCGACGGCGCTCGGCTTCCACCTCGGCGACCGCGGGCGGGCGACGCTCGAGCGCGAGGTCGAGGGCCGCACGAGCGAGCTCAAACGAGCCCTTTCGGAGCTCGAGATCGCACAGGCGGAGACGGTCCGCAGGCTCTCGATGGCCGTCGAGTTCCGCGACGAGGACACCGGTGCGCACATCGAGCGGATCGGTCGCTTCTCGACCTTGCTGGCGGAGAGCATCGGCATGGACGAGGACTTCTGCGAGCGGCTGCGCCACGCCGCACCCCTGCACGACGTCGGCAAGGTCGCGATCCCGGACGCCATCCTGCTCAAGCCCGGCCCGCTCACGCGGGAGGAGCGCGCAATCGTCGAGACGCACGCCGAGGAGGGTCACCGCCTCGTTCGCGGTTCCTCCTCCTCGATCCTCGATATGGCAGCCACGATCGCCCTCAGCCACCAGGAGAAGTGGGACGGAAGCGGCTATCCTCGCGGCCTGAAGGGCGAGGCGATCCCGATCGAGGGCAGGATCGTCGCCGTCGCCGACGTGTTCGACGCGCTGACGAGCGACCGCGTGTACCGCAAGGCCTTCTCCGTCGACGAGGCGATCCAGATGATGCGCGAACAACGCGGCCGCCATTTCGACCCCGTGCTGCTCGACGCGTTCATGGAAGTACTCGGCCAGACCGGACCCGACGCGCGGGAGCAGATGCGGGCCGACCCCGCGGCGCTCGTGGAGAGCACCCTCGAGCGGTTCGCCGGCGCGCTCGAACGGGGCGACGCCGAGGTCGCCGAGGGCGCGATCGCGACGGCGATCGAGGACGGGATCACGCCGACGACGCTACACGCGGAGGTGATCGGACCGGCGCTGCGCAGGATGAGCGTCCTCTCGGAGGCCGGCGAGCTCGACCTCGAGCGCCGGCGGCGGGCCGCGACGATCACACGCAGGGTGCTGGCGACGCTCTATCGCTACATGACCGTCGGCACCGAGCCGACCCGCGAGCGGGTCCTGCTGGCCGGGCTGCGCGGCGACTCGCACACGCTCGGGCTGCAGATGGTCCACGACCAGCTCGCCGCTGCGGGCTTCCAGACACTGTTCGAGACGGACCTCTCGACCGAGCAGCTGCTGGCGCTGAGCGAGCAGCAGCACCCCGACCTGATCGTGATCGGCGCCAGCGACCCGATCGCCGGCGAGGACCCCGAGACGGCCCTGAGCGAGCTGCGCTCGGCCCGTCAGGGGCTGCCGATCGTGCTCGCCGGCCCCGCGGTCGGGGGCGGTCTGCCCGAGGAGCGGCGCGGGCTGACGGTGCTCGAGCGGATCGACGAGACGGTCGGCATGGTCGAGCTGGCCCTCGCCAAGGCCGGCTCCGCGGCGTCGGTATAGATTTCCCCGGATGACACGGCGCGCGATCGTGACCGGCGGCGCCGGCTTCATCGGCTCGCATGTGGTCGACGCCCTGCTCGCTGACGGCGCGGAGGTGACCGTCATCGACGATCTCTCCGCGGGCGACGCCGCGCGCGTTCCGGATCAGGCCGAGCTGAAGGTGCTCGACATCACCGACCTCGATGCCCTGCGCGAGGTGGTGGAGGGGGTCCGACCCGATGCCGTCTACCACCTCGCAGCGCAGGCCAGCGTGGTGGCCTCCGTGGAGAACCCCGGCCGCGACTGTGAGGTGAACGTCCGTGGCACCCTCAACGTCGTCGATCTCGCCGGCCGCTGCGACGCGCCCGTAGTGTTCACGTCCACCGGGGGCGCCCTCTACGGTGACGACGCACCGATGCCCACCGACGAGGATCAGATCCCCGCGCCGCTGTCGCCCTACGGCGCGTCGAAGTGGGCGGCGGAGGCCTACGTGAAGACGTGGGCGCTGTCCTCGGGTATCCGCCACACCGTCTGCCGGCTGGGGAACGTATACGGCCCCCGCCAGAGTCCCCACGGCGAGGCCGGCGTGGTGGCGATCTTCAGCCACCACCTCTACACCGGCCAGGCGCCCACTCTCTACGGGCACGGTCGCCCGACCCGGGACTACGTCTACGTCGGGGACGTCGTCGCGGCGTTGCTCGCGGCGACCGGGAAGACCGGCACCTACAACATCGCCACCGGCGTCGAGACCGACGTCGCGACCGTCTGGCGAGAGCTCTGTGCAGCCGCCGGCAGGCAGATCGAACCCGTGCTCGCAGATCTCCGTCCGGGCGAGCTCCAGCACAGCTGCCTCGATATCAGCCGGGCCGAACGGGAGCTCGGTTGGCGTCCGAGGACGCCGATCGGCGAGGGCCTGCGCCTGACCTATGAGGCCCTGGTCGAGGAATTCGAACAGAGCTAACCGCTCGTAAGGACGTGCAATCCGGGGCGCAGGCCTTGCCTGCTCTCGGCCGCCGGTCGAGACGTTCAGATGAGCCCTCGCGCCCGCAAGCTCGTGCGCGTGCTGATCGCAGGCACCCCCGGGCGGCGCGCGCCGGGAGTCGCGCTGGCGCTCGCCGCCTCCGTTTGGGCCTGCACTTCCTCGCCCGCGCTCGCCGCCGCGTCGCCCGGCGCCCGTGCCATGCCGGCGAGCGGTATGCGGCCGGTCGTCTCACTGCTGCAGGTGCCCGCGACGGCCCTAGCGGGCGCCCCGCCTGCGGTGTCGTTACGGCTGCTTGACCCCGTGTCGGCAGCCGTGCACGTGGAGGTCGCCGTCTCCTCCCTCGCGAGCAGGCGCACCGTGCTGGTCGTGGTCCTCGGCTGGGTGCCCACGGGAAACACCGCGTCGGTCCACTGGCCTCGCCGCTCGCGGCTGGGCGTCGGCGATTACCACGTCCGCATAATCGCCCGCGACCGCCGCGGCGCGGCGCTGGCGCGGCTGCACGGCGACTCCGGGGTGGCGACGTTGACGGTCCTGCCGACCGCCTCGCCGCCGCCGCCGTCACACGCGCCGGCGCCAGCCGCGCCGGCAGCCCCGCCGGCCGCAGCCGTCACCGCGGGGGCGCCCTCGCCAGCCCAGCTGCTCGCCGCCGGGGCGGTCTTCCCGGTTTCCGGGCCCCACAGCTTCGGCGGGCCCGAAAACCGCTTCGGCGCGCCCCGCGGCAACCATCTCCACGAGGGACAGGACATCCTCGCCGCCGAAGGGACACCGGTCCTCGCGCCGCTGGCCGGGACGGTCATCACGGCCAGCTACCAGGAAGGCGGGGCCGGTTACTACGCGGCCGAGCACACCGACGAGGGTGTCGACTTCATGTTCGCCCACTGTCGGGCGGGCTCGCTCTCCGTCACACGCGGTGAGCTCCTCGCGCCCGGGCAGGTGCTCTGCCGGGTCGGCCAGACGGGCGACGCGACCGCCCCGCACCTGCACTTCGAGATCTGGGTCGGCAGCTGGCAGGCGCCGGGCAGCTACCCGATCGATCCGCTCCCCTACCTCGAGGCGTGGGAAGCGGCGTAGGATCATCCCCTCGCGGTCGGCTCTCACGCCGGTCCACGTCGACGCCGGGGAGGACGCGCGGATGAGGTACTACGCGATCGCGGAGATCGAGGTAACGGACCCGGCCTGGGTGTCGGCCTACGTCGAGCACACGACCCGCTTGGTCGAGCAGCACGGCGGCCGTTATCTCGCTCGTACCTCGAGCTTCGAGAAGATCGAGGGCGAGCGCACGCCGCCGCAGATCTTCCTGCTGATCGAGTGGCCCTCGAAAGAGGCGGCGGAGACGTTCTACGAGTGCGAGCAGTACAGGCCCCACCGCGAAGCTCGCCGCAGCGGCTCGACGGGGGAGTTCGTGCTCGTCGCCGGGGAGGACATGACCCGCACTGCTGCGATCTGACCCCGGCTCGTCAACTCCTGCGCCGGTTGCGCTCAGCAGCCCTCGGCGGCTGCGTCGATGCAGCCGGTGCCCGGCAGCTGCCCACCGGCGGCGCGCAGGAGGAGGGCGTGCAGGGTTGCCCGCTCGTCGACGCTGAGGGCACCGAGGACGTCGTCCTGGACGGTGGCGAGGGCCCGTTCCGCCAACGGCCTCCTGCCGCCCTGGCAAGCGGTCGCGACGCTGAGACGAGCAGTTCCGAGCCGGTAAGGTTGAGGCGATGTCCCTGCCTTCGGCGAGATAGCTCAGCTGGTAGAGCACACGACTGAAAATCGTGGTGTCCCCGGTTCGAGTCCGGGTCTCGCCATAGTTAGGAGACCGCGATCGCGGTGAGGAGATCTACGAGGTTCAGGAAGCGGCGCGGGTCGCGGCCGGTGACCTGTTGGATCCGGTCGAGGCGGTAGCGGACCGTGTTCGGGTGGACGTTCAGCGCTGGCGCGGTGCGGGTCGCGTTCAGGTCCATCGCTGCGAACATTCGTAGCGTCGCGACGAGGTCCGGCTCGAGGTGCGTGGCCCAGTCGGGTGCGATCCGCTGGGCGGTCGGGTCGGCGTTCTCGATGAGGTAGTCGAGCAGCCGTACGTCGGCGAGCGCGACGGCCGTGCCGGCGGGGGCGTGGCGCTGGGCGCTCCTTGCCTCAGCATGGCCTTGGCTGGCACCGGTGAGCGTGGTGACCGGCAGCGAGATTCCGGCGGCGAGTCCGTCGTGGCCGGATCGCGCGAGCGCGCCGAGAGCGCGAGCGACACGGTTTCTCAGGTCGGCGATGCCGCCACGGCCCGTGGGTGCGACCGCGACGACGCTGCCATGGTGCAGCACCACGAAAGCCGGGCGGGGTGCGCTCGCCGCCTGCCGCTCGATCGCGAGTGCGGCACGGCGAAGCGTCTCATGGTCAACCGTCGTGTCCTCGCGGGCGCCCGACGGCCCCGGCACCGCGGCCCCTGATCTCGGGGCACGCGTCTGCGGCGCTCCGGCGACGACGATTGCCAGCGGGACGCGGAGGTCGATGCCGAGATCCTCGGCGCGGGCCTGGACGTCGCGGCCGACGAGGAGGTCCTCGAGCAGGTCGCGGCGCTCACGTTCGATATCGCCGCGCCTGCGCTGGGTCGCCCGCGTGTAGGCGTCGGTGACCGCGAGGCTGATCGCATCCGTGTACGTCATCGCGACCACGGTGAGATCCATCAGCGTCTGCGGCCCCGCGTTCTCGCGCGCGGTGAGCTCGGCCATGGCGCTCCAGACCTCACGCATCCCGAGCCGGTAAGCGTGAAGGAGCGCCGCGAGGGGGATCCCCTCTCGCTCTCGTCTGACCGCGCGGTCGCGAACGAAGTCAAGCTCCTGATCCGCCGGCGGGCGCCCGTTGCGGGCGCTCGCGATGAACGCCCGAACGTGTTCGAGCGAATGCTGCTGAACCTCAGCGAGCAGCTCCGGCTCGCCGCTGGCAGGGTAGTCCGCGACCTCGCTCAGCACGACGCGCCTCATCGCCGCTGCGAGCTCGCTCTCACGCTGCTCGAGCAGCGAGAGCAGCTCGTTGTGAGTAGTTGACAACACGGACGCCCTAAATCTGGGAGAGTTGGCCGTTGGCGTGCCTCGGTCTCGTCAGTAGCGTACAGCGAAACACGACCAAGAGGGAGCGAACATGGAATCGCCTGTCGTGCATTTCGAGATCGCCTCGACCGACCCCGCCGGAACGAAGAAGTTCGTCACGGACATGTTCGGCTGGAAGCTCGAGGAGATCCCCGGGCCGTTCGACTACTCGATGGTCGACACCGGCACCGAGGGAGCGATCCGCGGCGGAGTCGGCGGCGCCCAGGCCGGCGAGGGCCACACGACGTTCTACGTGCAGGTCGAGAAGGTCCAGGCGGCGCTCGACCGGGCCAAGGAGCTCGGAGGTCAGGCCGTCATGGGCCCACAGGAGATCCCCGGCGGCAGCAGCATCGGGCTGATCACAACACCGGCCGGACAGCTGATCGGCGTCATCGGCAGCTGACGGCACAGCGCCCACGAGCCGTCAAGGTCTCGCCAGCGCTGCACCGCATCGCATCGCAAACCACGAACACACAGGGAGAGACAGGCCATGTCAGATGTTTCAGTCAAGCGGGTCGAGGAGTTCGACTCCCCCAACGGCGGCGGGTTCTGCCGCGCACGCGCGAGCCTCGGCGTGAGCTCGTTCGGGATGCAGGTCGAGAACTTCCCCGCCAACTTCGAGCACTTCCCCGAACACGACCACGCCCAGGACGGACAGGAGGAGGTCTACACGGCCCTCTCGGGCTCTGCCACCCTGCACGCGGGCGGAGAGACCCACCTGCTCGAGCCCGGCGTGTTCGCGCGCGTCGGACCCGGCGTGACGCGGAGGATCACGACCGGCGAGCAGCCCGTGCGGCTCCTGGCGATCGGCGGCACCCCCGGAGCGGCCTACGCGCCTCCTGCCTTCACCGAGGCGGGCGCACCACTCCCTAGTTGACGACCAAGTACGGGCGTCCCTAGGCCCAGTGAGCCCGGGACGAGCGGACGCGGCGGGGTCCGCAGCGCGCGTGGCCCCGACCGCGCACGCGGTGGCGGCCGAAGAACCACCACCCGGCCAGCAGCCAGACCCACCACACGGCCACCGCGCCGGTGACGGCGAGCACGACGGCGGCCACGACCACGAGCGCGATCGGCACGCCGACCGCGAGCACCAGCGCCGGTCGCACCCAGGCCAGGCCATCATCGCGCCGATGCTGGATCAGGCCAGGACCGGGGAGGTCTCGCAGGACCGTCTCCAGCTGTCCGTAGGTGCGGGCCGAGAAGACGGCCTCGAGGCGCTGCTCGAGCTCCTCGGTCAGCAGCCGGCCCTCGGCGCTGGCGTGGCGCAGACGCTCAGCGACACGCTCGCGGTCTGCATCCGACGCCCTGAGTCCGGCCTCGCGGCTCGTCATCTTGCCCTTGCCCTAGCTCGCAGGTAGCTGCTCACGTGAGCGTAGCGCAAGGCAACGAGGCCTGTGCGCCTCCCTCGGCCGGGCGAGGAAGGCGACGGCAGCCGCGCCCCGCCGGGCGTCCGCGATGTCAGCCACTGCGCTCCAAGCCAAGGCCCGCAGCCGCGGGCGGCTGCAACAGGCCGGCACGGTGGGCGACCGCCGCCGCCTGCGTGCGTGAACGCACATCCAGCTTCGCGAGGATCCGCGAGACGTGGACGCTCGCCGTCTTCTCGGCCATGAACAGCTCGGCGCCGATCTCGCGGTTGGTAGCGCCGCGGGCAACGAGCATCAGCACTTCGAGCTCCCGTGCCGTGAGGCCGAACGGCAGCTCCGCCGTCGCGCCGGCGGGGGGCCCCGGGCCCCCGTCGGCGACTGCGGCCACCGGCAGCCGCGCCCGGGCGGCGAGGCCGTCCAACTCCTGCACGAGCCAGCCGGCGCCGAGCGCGACGGCGATCGTCCGTGCCGCCGCGAGGCAGCTGGCCGCCTGATCGCGTTCCCCGCGGTCGGCGCTAGCTTCCGCGCCGCGCAGCCGCACCCGTGCCGCGTGGTAGGGGCGGTGCAGCGACTCCCACAGGACGGCAGCCCGCTCCCACGCCGCCGGCTGCTCGCCGCCGAGCACGCGGCCGAGCTCGGCCTCGGCCGTCTGCAGCCAGGCCGCCTCGACGGCCCCCTTGCTCGCCGCCGCCGCCCGCGCCCGCTGGACGTGCAGCTCCGCGAGCATCTCCGCCTGGCGCAGGGCGTCCTCGTCGTTGCGGTCCCGCGCCCGCTGGGCGAGGTCCGCCTCGGTCGCCACGCCCGCCGCGGCGATCGCCGTCACGCGGCGTCCGTCGTCCGTACAGAACTCGATCCGGTCGAGGGCTTCTTCGAGCGCCACGCGCGCGAGCTCCGGCGCACCGCAGCGGCGCCGCAGGTCCGCCGAGACGAGCCCGAAGGAGGCGTGGAACTGGGGCTCCAGCGAGTGGGCGACGAGCACCTCGATCTCCTCGAGCGCCTTCCGCGCGCGCTCGATCTCCCCCAGCCCAAGGGCGAGTTCCGCCCCCCGCAGGCGCACATTCAGGAGCGCTCGACCCTCGAGCGTGCGCTGCTCGCCGGCCAGACAGCTCGCGGCGAGTTCCCAGTCGCCGTAGGCGATCGCGATCTCCGCGAGGCTGGTCTCGATCCACGGGTGGCTCGAGCGCCCGTGTGATGCGGCGCGTTCGAGGCCCTCGCGGGCAACGGCGAGGGCCTCCTCCGTGCGTCCCGTGACGAGCAGCACGTCGGCGAGGTTGACGTAGGCGGCTTCGGTCCCGGCGAGGTCGCGGCTGGCGAGCGCGAGAGAGAGGGCCTCCCGCAGGGAAGCCACGCCCTCGTCGGTCAAGCCGCTGCCGACGAGGGCGATCCCCAGCGTGTTCAGAGCCTGGCTCTCGACACCGGGCCCGGCACCGCTCGCGCGGACGATCGCGAGCGCGCCGCGGGCGGCTTCCAGCGCGTCGCGGTAGCGCCCTCGCAGGCCGGTCGTCCGCGCCAGCCACGCGAGCACCCCGGCCCGCTCGGCGTCCGCGCGCCCAGGAGGCAGCAGCTCCAGCGCGTGGCGGGCGCTCGCGAGAGCTTCGTCGCCCCGCGAGAGCCCCCACTGCACCCGCGCGAGGCGGTCCAGCACGACGCTCGCCCGGAGCGGCTCGGTCTCGTCGTCGACCTCGCCGAGCGCTGCGAGCAACATCGACTCGGCGCGGCTGCGCTGGCCGTCGTGCTCGTGCTCGGCCGCCGCCCGCACGAGCAGCTCGACGTGCTCGACGCCGGCAACGCGGGCGGCGTCCGCGACGTGCGGCCACGCCTCCAGCGCCCGCTCGAGCAGGTCGGCCGCCTCGCCGTGGGCGTGGATCGAGGAGGCCTGCGCCGCCGCGGTCACCGCGGCCTCGAGCGTGAGCGCGCGGTCCCCGGCGGCGTGCGCATGCGCCGCGATCTGGGCCGTGAGCACGGCGTCCTCACGGCCGCGGTGCGGCCGGGCGGCGAGTGCGTGCGCGAGGCCCAGGTGCAGCGCGGCACGCTCGCCCGGCAGCAGGTCCTCGTAGGCCACCTCGCGCAGCAGCGCATGGCGAAAGGCGAACCGGCCGTCGTCCCCGGCCTCGATGACATGGCTCCTCACCGCCTCCCGCAGCGCTGCCGTGAGGTCGCCCCTGGGGAGGCCCGAGACCGCCGCCAGCAGCCCCTCGTCGGCGCTTCGCGCGGTCGCGAGCACGCGCAGGAGGTGCTGCGCGGGGGAGGACAGGCGCTCCAGGCGCAGGAGAAACGCGTCCCGCAGCGATTGCGGCGCGGCGCCGCGTCCGTCCAGCCCGGCGGCCAGGAGCTCCTCGGTGTAGAGAGGGTTTCCCTCGGCGCGGACGAAAAGGCGGTCGAGCAGCTCCTCGTCGGCGGCCGCGCCGAGGATGTCCTCCAGCGCCTCTCCGAGCTCCCCGGGCCCCCACGGTCCGACGACGATCCTGCGGGTGCGCTCGCCGTGGTCGAGCTCTGCCAGCAGCGCGAGCAGGGGATGGCGGCGGTGCAGCTCGTCGGTCCGGTAGCTGAACAGGAACAGGACCCTCTCGCGGCGCAGGCTGCGAGTGAGAAACGCCGTGAACGCCCGGGTCGAGCGATCGGCCCAGTGCACGTCCTCGATCGTGAGCACCACGGGCTGCTCCTCGCCGAGCAGTTCGAGCAGCTCGAGGACGGCCTCGAACAGGCGTAGCTGCGCGGACTCGTCATCGGGCTCGGAGCCGCCGGTGTCTGCCAGGCTGGGCAGCAGCGGCGCCAGCGCGGAACGGGCGCCGACGCTCATCCGCTCCAGCACCGGGTCCTCGCATCGGCCCAGCTCACGCAGGGCGCCAATCAGCGGCGCGTACGGGAGCTCGCCGTCGTCGAGCTCGACGCACTCCCCCCGCAGGAAGCGGGCCCGGCCTGCAGCGGCATCTTGGAACGCCCTGATCAGGCGCGTCTTGCCGACGCCCGAGTCGCCGCCGATGGCGATCGCCGAGGGCGAGCCGCAGGATGCCTCGCGCAGCGCCGCCTCACACTCGGCGAGCTCGCCGGACCTTCCGATGAAGCGGCTGCTCGTTACCCGCACGCCCATGCGACCAGTATCTCGCGAGAGCCCGCGACAGTCGGCGAGGCTGCCCGCGACGGCAATCGGCTCGCCTGGCGGCCAGCGCGAGCTCACGCGCCGGCGCGGCCGCCGTCGCGCGGCGCAGCTCGGCGCTCCGGGCCCTGGCTAGCTCTGCTGCAAGCAGTGAGCGCATCGTGTTCCTCTCGTCGCGTTGTGTTCACCGAGGAACACTCTGAATCGCCGGCGGCGATCGCACATCGGGCATCCGCAGCCGATCGTCCGATGCGGGGCCTTAGCGTGGACGCCCGCACACTTAGCGGTGCGACGGGAGGGCGTAGCCCAAGGCTCGTGGACCGTTCTCAGGCGCCGTCTTCGCCGTCGCCGTCGCGGCCGTACCAGCTCTGGAAGAACGTCCTCGCCGCGGCGGGGTCGAGCGGGCGGGCGAACAGGAATCCCTGGCCGCTGTCGCAGTCCTCCGCCCGGAGCAGCGAGAGCTCGTGCTGCTCCTCGATGCCCTCGGCGAAGGTCTCGATCGAGAGCGCCTTGCCGAGCTGGACGAGCGTGTGGATCAGCGTCTCGCCCTCCTTGTTGTGTTTCAGTCCGGAGATGAAGGAGCGGTCGATCTTGAGCGCATCCACGGGGAAGCGCTGCAGGTGGGCCAAGGAGGAGTACCCGGTTCCGAAGTCGTCGATCGCCACCCGCACGCCCAGTCCCTTGATCGCGGCCAGCCGCGCCGCGGTCTCCTCGACGTTGCGCATCAGCGTCGTCTCGGTGATCTCGATCGTGAGCGACCCCGGTTGCAGGCCGCTGTCCGCGAGCGCCTCCTGGATGTCAGCGATCAGCTCGTCGCTGTCGAGCTGCCGGCCGGACACGTTCACGGCCATGTTGATCGGATGGCCCGCCCCGTGCCACTCGGCGGCCTGGCGGCACGCCTCCTGCAGTACCCACCTGCCGACCTCGGCGATCATGCCGGTCTCCTCGAGCAGCGGGATGAACATGTCCGGCTGGACCAGGCCGCGCTTGGGGTGCTTCCAGCGGATCAGCGCCTCGACGCCGGTCGGGCGCATGTCGCTGAGGTCGAGCGTCGGTTGGTAGGCGAGCAGGAACTCCTTCTTCGCGAGCGCGTCGCGGAGGTCCATCTCGAGCTCCATCCGCTGCTGGACCGTGTCCTGCATCCCGCTCTCGAAGACCGCGAAGCGGTTGCGCCCGTCGAGCTTGGCCCTGTACATCGCGATGTCGGCGTCGCGGAGGAGGTCGCCGGCGGAGCCGCGGTGACCCGCTGCGACGCCGATGCTCGCGCTGACCGTGAGGCAGACCTCGCCGTCGCCCAGCTTGAACGGGAGCTTCAGGGCGCTCAGCAGCCGCTCGGCCACGAGCTCGGGGCCCGACACGAGCGACAGTTCCTCGGCGATCACGACGAACTCGTCGCCGCCGAGGCGCCCGAGTGCGTCGGCCTGGCGGACGACTCCCTTGAGCCGTTCTGCGACGGCGAGCAGCAGCTGGTCGCCGACGCCGTGGCCGAGCGTGTCGTTGATCCCCTTGAAGTTGTCGAGATCGATGAAGAGCGCCGCCACCGGGGCGTGGTTGCGGGCCGACCGCGCGAGCATCTCCTCGGCGCGGGCCAGGATCAGCGTGCGGTTCGGCAGCCCCGTGAGCGGGTCGTGGGTGGCCAGGAACGCGAGCTCCTCCTCACGACGGGTCAGCTCTTCGTCGGTCCGCATGCGCTCCCGCTCGAACACCTTGCAGACGCGCAGCAGGCTCAGCTCGAGGCTCAGCTGGAGCATGCTGAGCGAGTGCGCGAGCACGTCCTCGGGCGTGCCGAGCTCCGCTGCGCACTCGCGGGTCACGTCGCCCATCACGTTCCGCCACCACATGCTGCGCCTGACGACCTCGTGGATCGAGGCCGCCCGATGGGCGGCGAGCTCGCCGAATATCTTCGACGTTTCGCGGGCCGCGTCGTGTGTGACCTCGAGATCGTCGCCGGCGATCCAGCGGGCGACTGCGACGGTCGAATTGCGGCAGACCCGTTTGAAGCTCTCCTCCACGGAGCGGTCGATCGCCTCCCCGTCTTCCCTGGCGCGCTCCGTCGTGTCCGTCAGCACATCCTCCTGGCGGGCAAGCAAGGCCTTACCGAGGCGGCGGAGCTCCGCCTGGGACGGCTGCGAGGCGGCGGGTGCGTCCTCGCGCCGCGGCGCGGAAGGACGCGGCTTGCCCGTCGCCCGGGCGCGGGCGCGGCCTTTTGTTTCGATGGCCATGTCCGTGCATCAATCGGCCGCGGGGTCCGATTGCTTGAGCGCTGTGAGCCGATTTCGATGTGCCCGCTCGAGCACCGGCCCGACACGCCCAGGCGCGATTGCGGGCCGCAGGTCGAGGCGCGCTCAGTGCTTCCCGCCGCCTTCGCGCTCGCGATCGCGGTCCTCGCTCTCGCCGACGAGCAGAAACGCGAGGGCGACGAAAAGGATGCTCGCGAGGCCCAGGAGCAGGGCGCCTGCGAGCGCGGCGGCGAAGCCCGACAGCGCGAGCAGCACCACGATCCCTGCCGCCGCGGCGCCGACGCCTCCCGCCGCGAGCGCGCGGTCGGCGTTCGTGACGTTGCGGTTGCGCCTGCGGCGGGGCATTCGCGCGGCCGTCTACCCGGAGCCCCTCACGGGCTCACGGCTCGTGGCTGAGGGCTCACGGCTCGCGTGCGAGCGCCTCGCTGAGCGCCGCTGCGGTCGGCGCGAGCTCGGCCGGGAGCCGTTCCAAAAGCGTCTGCCAGGAGGCCCTGTGCGAGCGCGCTCGTCGCACCATCTCCAGGCCGGACTCGAAGCTCTCGCTCGCGACGCCGACACCCGCCCAGAAGGTCAGCTCGTCGGACTCCGGTGCGAGCGCCGCGGCGTCCAGGTACAGGCGGGCGGCGTTCGGATGATCTCCCTCGGCCAGCAGCTCGTCCGCGTGGGCGGCCATCTCGTAGGCGCGCGCCAGCCTCACCAGCCGGCGCAGCTCGCCGAGGGGATCGTCCCCGTCGTCGACGCGCACGTCGAAACGCGCCCGCCACGGCTCGCCCGTCGGTGGCACCACCAGCAGGGCCGCCGACTGGCGGCCACGGACGTCGCCGCCTGCGGCCTCGGCGGCGTCGAGCGCGGCGAGCAGGCGCTCCGTGAGGTCGCCGTCATGGCCGCTGTAGGCGCTCGCCATCGCATCGGGCACGCCCGCGGCGGCCATCATGTTGGCCTGGCA
The DNA here is from genome assembly GCA_963743505.1 of uncultured Solirubrobacteraceae bacterium. Lineage (GTDB taxonomy): Bacteria > Actinomycetota > Thermoleophilia > Solirubrobacterales > Solirubrobacteraceae > Palsa-744. The sequence continues at coordinate 81,375 of CAVUPZ010000002.1, forward strand.
GGTGAACCCCTCCCCGCGCACCTCGCCGGCGCAGGGGATGCAGTCGCTGCCGGTGTGGGAGGCGACGACGCCGGTCGCGTCGACGACACCGAGCTGGCGGTACTCGGCGAGCTCGTCCGGGGCGAGGACGTCGGCGATCGCCTCCCGCGGCGTTCTCCCCGCGGCGAGGCGCTCGAGCGTGTTCGGCCCGTGGGCGATCTCCACGACGGACTGGGTGGCCACAGCTCCGACCCCCGGACGGGCCCAGGTGACCACGCTGCCGACCGAGAACCAATGTGACTGGACCGCCACCCCCAACTCACCGCTCGAGGGGTCGCGGGCCGCGATCGAGTAGGTGCCCTGGCGCATCGCCGACACATCCTCTCATCGCGCGACCCGGCGCGCGGGCAGGCCGCCGGCGCACGGACGGGCCGCTCTGTTCAGAGCGTGCGCGTGAGGCCGATCACGACGCGAACGGGAAGCTCGGCCGGGGTCTCCTCCGCCGTGATCAGCCCGCGCACCCGGGCGAGCACGCCCTCCCGCTCGTCGTCGGGGAGCGCGGCGACCCAGCTGAACGACGCGATGTGGTCGACCAGTCGCTCGGGATCGGTCGGTTGCATGGACGTCACACGAACCTCGCGGGGCTCCTCCCAACCGCCGGCCTCGCGAACGGCCTGCTGCCAGGGGGGGCCGTCGAAGTGGGGGTGGCAGGGTCGCATCTCCATCATCAGCGAGCCCACCTCGTGTCCCCACGAGGCGCCGCCCCAGTCCGGAACGGTGGCGAGCACGGCGAGGCCGCCGCGGTCGCGGAGGACCCGGCGTATCTCCGCGAGGGCGCCGGCTGGCTCGAACCAGTGGAAGGCGTCGGCGACAGTGACCGCGTCGACCGTGCCCGCCTCCAGCGGGATCGCCTCCGCCAGGCCGGGCCGCACATCCGCACCCCCGTGGCGGGCGCTGAGCAGCGCGCGCAGCTCAGGCTGCGGCTCCACGGCCACCACGTCAAGGCCCGCTGCCAGCAGGGCACGTGTGAGCTTGCCGGTACCCGCGGCGAGATCGAGCACCGTCGCTCCAGGTGCCAGCCCGAGCTCGCCCGTCAGCGCGCCGACGACCGCGGGCGAGTACTCGGGGCGTCCGCGCTCGTAGCGGTCCGCCACCGCGGCGAAACGGGCAGCGAGCGGATGCAGCTCCACCAGCTCCCGGCCCCGGGGCGCTGCCTATGCCGCGTAGCGTTTCGCGGCGCGGGCCCGCGCGCGCGCCGCCACGAGCTCGCGGTCACGAGGCGCCGCCGCCGTGACGAGCTCGCCCAGCAGCTGCGCCGAGGCCTCCGCGACAGCGCTCACCGCGCGCTCGAACGCCTCCTCGTTGGCGCGAGATGGACGCGTGAAGCCACTGATCTTGCGCACGTACTGCAGCGCGGCCGCCTGTACCTCCTGCTCGCTGGCGGGGGGCTCGAAGTTGTAGAGGGGGCGGATGTTCCGGCACATGGGACGATCCTAGCGCCAGTGTTGCCCCGGCGCTACTGTGCAGCGATGGCGAACTCGTGGCCCCGGCTCTCCTACGAGCAGTGGGCCCCCACGTGCGACACGCTCCATGCGCACACCCAGGTGCTGGGCAAGCTCGCCGTCGCCCTCGCGCCACCCGAGCCCGAGTTGCAGCACGCCGCGCTGCGGCTGACCGCGCGGGGCTGGGAGACCGCGCCCCTGCCGGCGCCCGACGGCTCCGGGGCGCTCGTCGTCGCCCTCGACCTACACGCGCACGAGGCCGTGGCGGAACACAGCGGCGGCGCCAGCCGACGCGTGCCGTTGGCGGGCGAGCGCGCCGTCGGCACGGTCGCGCACGAGCTGCTCGCCGCCGTTGCAGAGCTCGCGGGGACGGTCACGATCAACCCGACCCCCCAGGAGGTGCCGTGGTCGGTTCCCCTCGAGGAGGACTTCGAACACGCCTCCTACGTGCCCGAGCAGGTCGTCGCCTTCCATGCGGCCGCGACGCAGGCCGCGCTCGTGCTCGCGGATCTCCGCGCTCCGTTCCGCGGGCGGTGCACGCCCGTGAACGCGTGGTGGGGCTCGTTCGATCTCGCCGTCAGCCTGTTCTCGGGGCGGCCCGCCGACCCGCCGAGCGACGACTTCATCATGCGCAACGCGATGGACGCCCAAGAGGTGGCCGTGGGCTGGTGGCCCGGTGACCGCGCCCACCCGGCGGCCGCTTTCTACGCCTACGCCCATCCGGCGCCAGCGGACTTCTCCTCCGCGGAGCTGACGCCGCCGGAGGCACGTTGGGACACCGAGTTGGGCGAGTACCTGCTGGCCTGGGACGACGTCTGTGCCGCCTCCGATCCGCACCACTTCGCGCTGAGCTTTGCCCGCTCTGCCTTCGCGCACGCCTGCAGGGTGTGCGAATGGGACCCGGAGCTGGCGGCGACGGCTGAGGGCACGCCGCCGCCCGTCCGCTGAGTCGGGTACGCCTCAGAACACCCCTGGGCGGGACGCTGCGCCGGCGGCCGGCGCAGGGCGAGCGTGCCGCCGGGCAGCCGGTCTCGACGCGAGCGCCGCGGCTCCGAGTGCAGCGGTGGCAGAGAGCCCGAACACGGCCGGGTACCCGGCGAGTGCGGCTGTCACCCCCGCAAGCGGGGCGCCAAGGCCGACGCCCACGTCGAAGAACGCCGTGAACGCACCCATCGCCGAGCCGCGGCGGTCGTCCTCGACGGCGCCGATGACCGTCAGGGCGAGGGCGGGGAACAGCATCGAGAAGCCGACACCGACGACGAGCGCCCCGAACAGCGCGAGCGCGAGCGAGTGGGCCACGGCGATCACCGCGAGACCGACCGCCTCGGTCAGGGCGGCGACCGTGGCGGTCGCCCTCGCCCCGGCCCGGTCGGGGACGTGGCTGAGCACGATCCGGCTCGCGAACACCGCTACGGCGAAGGCGGTGAAGACGCCGGCTCCGCCGCCGATCCCGCGCGAGGCGAGCAACAGCACAACAAAGCCCGCGAGCGCCGCATACCCGACGTTCGCCAGCGCCAGCGCGATCCCAGGCCGGAAGGCCGCCCGCGGCAGCCAGGCATACGGCGACGGGGCGCGGATCCTCGCCGGCGTCGTCGCGGGCAGCCGCGAGGCGATCACCGCACCCGCCAGGGGCAGCGCGGCCGTCAGCGCCCACACCGCGTCGTAGCCGACGTGGGCTCGCAGCAGCTCTCCCGCGATCGGGCCGAGCGACAGGCCGCCCCACACGGCCAGGCCGAACAGGCCGAGTGCAAGGCCCCGCCGGTCCTCGTGGGCGAGGTCCACCGCCCACGTCGCTCCTGCCGTGTAGACGGCTCCCTCGCCGGCTCCCACCGCGAGCCGGGCCACGATCAGCTCGGGCACGCTTGCGGCGAGCAGGTACAGGACGCCTCCCACGGCCATCGACAGAGAGCCCGCGACGAGCACGACCCGGCGGCCATGCACGTCAGCCCGCCTGCCCGCCAGCGGCCGGCACACGACCGAGGTGATCGCGAAGGCACCGACGACGACGCCGACGGCGATGTCGCCGGCGTGAAGGGGGCCGCGCACGTACGCCGGCAGCACCGGAAGGGCAGCCCCGATCGCGACGAACGCGAGCAGCGCGGACGTGAACAGGCCCGCGCTGGCGATGACCCGGGGATCGCGCCGCACGCCGAGGCCGCCCGCGCGGCTAAGCCTGGACACGGGTGCTGGTCGACCCAGCCTCGTGGGCCCGCGTCGAACCAGAGAAACCCACGCGGATCACCGATTGGAACTTACACTTCTGTGCTCCGAGAGGGGTATCTTCGCAGTGTGGCGATTGGGTCCGCTCAGCCCGCCGCTCTGCGCTACCGCCCCGGCCGTGCGAACGTGCTGCTGTGGATGGTGGTCGCGATCGCGCTCGCGATCGTCGCCTTCGCGGCGGTCGTGCTGCTGATGTCGCGCGCCTCGCTCGCCAGCGATCCGACGGCGTTGGCCCGTGTCGAGACGGGCCCGCTCGCCGGCGACGTCGGGCGCGTCGAAGCGTCCGGGCCCGGCGGCCGGGCGATTGCGCTGCGCCTCAGCGACGGCCGCCTGACGCCGCTCAGGAAGCTCCGCCCGGGCGAGGACATAAGCGTCGCGGTCACGTTGCGGCGCCCCGGCTGGCTTGCGTGGGCGCTCGGCGCCGAGCACACGGAGCGACTGACGCTGCGCACGCCGGCGGCAGCGGTCAGCAAGCGCTGGCTGACCGTTCCGGCGGGCGACGAGGTGAGCGTGCCCTTCGCCGAACCCGTAAGCGCGGTCGCCTTCTACGGCGCGCAGGGACCGCGCCGGGAGACGCTGAAGGAGCCCTCGAGCGCGGTTGCCTTCCGGGTCGGCGCGCCGACTGGCACGGTCGCGGTCAGGGCCGCGGTCCGGCCCTGGGAGAGCCTCGGCACCGCCACCAAGGTCAGCTGGTTCCCGCCCTCGCACGAGGCCGTGCTGGCGAGCTACCCGGCTCCCGGCTCGGCGATCGCGCCGGCGGCGCCGATCGAACTGACCTTCTCGGAGCCCGTCAGCCAGGTGCTCGGCGCGGCGCGCCCGCGCCTGTCGCCGTCGCTCGCCGGCAGCTGGCGCGAAACGGACAGCCATACGGTCGTGTTCACCCCCGCCGGCTACGGCGCGCCGCTGGCTTCCGCGCTGCATCTGCAGCTGCCGCACGCTCTCGCCGTCAGCTCCGGCCCGGGGCGGCTCGCCACGACCGCCCAGGTTGGCTGGTATGTGCCGACGGGCAGCACCCTGCGCCTCCAGCAGCTGCTGGCGCAGGCCGGTTACCTGCCCCTCGAGTGGCGGCCTGCGGGCAGGGAAGTGGCGCACACGCCGGCCGCCGAGGTGGCAGCGGCCATCGATCCGCCGAGCGGCTCCTTTTCCTGGCGCTACGGCGATACACCGTCGCAGCTAGAGCGGCTGTGGAGCCCCGGTACCGACAACGAGATCACGCGCGGGGCGATCATGAAGTTCGAGGGCGACAACGGCATGACCGCCGACGGCGTGGGCGGGGCGGGGGTCTGGCGCGCCCTGATCCGCGGGGCGATCGCGGGCAACCGGTCGAGCGAACCGTACAGCTACGTGTACGTCCACCGCGAAGTCCCCGAGACGGCGACGCTATGGAGCGCGGGGCGCACCGTGATCGTCTCCGCGGCCAACACGGGCATCGCCGGGGCCGAAACCGAAGTCGGAACCTTCCCCGTGTTCGAGCACATCCCCGAAGGCACGATGAGCGGCACCAACCCCGACGGCTCCCACTACGAAGACCCCGGGATCAAGTGGATCAGCTACTTCAACGGGGGCGACGCGCTGCACAACTTCGACCGGGCTTCGTTCGGCACGCCGCAGAGTCTCGGCTGCGTCGAGCTGCCCCTCGCCGCCGCGGCAGAGATCTGGCACTACACGCCGATCGGCACGCTGGTCACGGTCGAAGCGTGATGGGGGGCCCGCGCGGCGTCAGCGTTCCCCCTCGGCATGGGCGTAGGCTCCGTCCATGCTGACCCGCCTGGGCATCCGCGCCGCGGCATCATTTGTCGGGATCGCCGTCGGGCTTCTCCTCTCGACTGCCGTGCTCGAAAAATTCTCGCTCGACGCGACGGGCCTCCTGGAGGCGACGCTCGTCTTCTGGATCGTCCACCTCCTCGTCAGCGTCGTGGCTCTGAAAGTCCTCGTCCGCGAGCCTTCGCTGGCACTGGCCGGACTGCTGGCCCTTGCGTCGACGATCGTCTCGTTGATCATCGTCAACGCGATCGTCAGCGGCCTGAGCATCCACGGCATCCAGACCTACGTGCTCGCCACGGCGATCATGTGGCTCGTGACCGCGATCAGCGACACGATCGGGAAACGGATGATTCGAGCGCGACGAGCAGTGCGGAGGGCTTAGAAGGCGGGTAGCCCCGGCGAGGCTGTGCCCGTGCGTTCATCCGCGTCGACTCCGCCTTGTGCGCCACTGGCGCCCCGAGGCGTCACCGGGTCAGGACCAGGTAGCAGAAGCCGAGCACCCCTCTGTATACGGTCACGTACTCTCTGAGTTGATCAGCCAGCTCCTCGCGCACATCTGCAGCGCGCTCGTCGCCTGGGTTCTCGGATAGCCATCGGTGGCGCCCGGCACGCCACGTGGCCTCGAAGTCGTCCCACTCGTGCTGATCCGCAGTGCTCAGATGAAGGACCCGCCATCCGCACCTGCCCGCGTGCTCGACCAGGGCGTCCAGTGCGAGCACCTCGCCCTCGAACGCGGCGGCAGCAGCCGGCGTTGGCGAGGTCTCCCAGCATCCATCCCCGAACAGCAGCGTGCCCCCGACGGCCACCACGTCGGCCAACGCGAGAAGAGCGTCCTTGGTCCCGCCCCACGCATGCGACGCGCCGATGCAGAGGAGCCGATCGGCCCGCTCGCGCCAGGCGGCGGCGTCTCCGTCCGTGAACGACACACGGTCAGCGAGCCCGCGGCGCGCAGCAAGCATCCGGCCGCGCTCGAGGACGCGGGTGTCGCTGTCGACCCCCGTCCCCGTCGCCTGCGCACCGCCGGCCACAACGGCCCGCATCAGCAGCTCGCCCCAGCCGCAGCCGAGGTCGACGACGTGTTCTGCGCAGGAGACATGCAGACGCTCGAGGAGCAGGTCGGCGTGCCGCTCCGACAACGGCGTGTTCCAGCGCATGCGCGCATAACGAACCCCGTCGAGGTCTGAACCCGAGATCACACCACAAGGATGACGAGCGCGACGAGCAGAGCGGAGGGGGTAGCAGCTCCGCAGCTCGGAGGAGGCTACGCCTTGGCCTTCATCCGCGTCCACTCCGCCTTGTGCTGGCGCTTGGCCGCCTGGTAGTCGCGCAGGGCCTGCGGCGAGTCGACGTCGCCGAGGGTCGGGTGCGGCGGCACGAGGCTCTTCGCCTTCCCCAGCTTGTAGCGCTTGGCCAGCACGGCCCCCAGCGACTTGACCTTCATCTCGCCGAAGCCCGGCAGCCCGGACAGGTTCGAGCGCAGCTGCTCACCGTCCTTCGCGTCCTTCCACACACGCCCGGCATCGCCGCCGTACTCGTCGCGGACGTGCTCGGAGAGGTCGTGGACGCGTTCGGCCATTTTCGCCGGGAAGCGGTGAATTGCCGGTTTCTCCCGGAACACCGGCTCGAGGTCCGTGGCGGCGAGCCGGGCCGGGTCGAGCGTGCCGACTCGCTCCCTGATCACGAACGGCCCCATGAACGCCTTCGGCACCGTCACCTGCTGGTCCAGTGCGAATCCGATCAGCAGGGCCATCGGGTCCGTGGCGATCAGCTCGTTGGCCTCGTCGGAGTCGGTGAAGTAGAGGCGGTCGGGCACGGGCTCAATCGTACCCTGCGCCCGCGAGATAGAGCACGGCCTGGGCCCGCGCGACGGCGCTCACTGCACGATCGGGTACGAGCAGCTGCGGGTGGTGGAGCGGGTGGCTCTCGAACCCCTCGGCGCCGTCCAGGCCCACGAACGCCATCGCGACGGGCGCGAGCGCTCCGTAGAAGGCGAAGTCGTCAGAGCCCGTGGAGCGCCACGCCGGGCCCGCCGCCAACCCCGCCCGGGGCAGCAGCTCCCGGGCGCGGGCGACGATCCCGGGGTCGTTCTCGAGTGGTGGCTCGCCCGGCACGAGCTCGATCGTCGCCTCGCAGCCGTGGGCCACGGCGGTCCCCTCCGCCACCTCCGCGAGCAGCTCGTGCATGGCACGACGGTCGGCCGGGTCGTGGGCCCGCAGCGCCCCCCGCGCTCGCGCCGCACCGGGGATGACGTTCTCGGCACTGCCGGCCTCGAGCACGCCGACCGTCAGCGAGGCCGCCGCGAGCGGGTCCAGTCGGCGCCCGAGCTGGGCATGGAGGGCCAGGACGATCGCAGCCAGCGCGAGCACCGGGTCACGGCCGTGGTGGGGATAGGCCCCGTGTGAGGGCCGCCCGCTGACGGTGATCTCGAACGCGTCGCAGGACGCGTTCACGGTCCCGGCGTCCAGCGCCACCTGACCCCATGCGAGCCCCGGGTGGACGTGGGCGGCGACGACCGCTGCGGGCGCAGCCGCGAGGAGCTCATCGTCCGCGAGCGCCTGCGCCCCGGACGGGTAGGCCTCCTCGCTCGGCTGGAACACGGCGAGCAGGGCCGCCGGGAGCTCGTCGCCGAGCACGTCCGCCGCGCGGGCGAGGGCGACGAGCGCCGCCATGTGAACGTCGTGGCCACAGGCGTGCATCACCCCCCCGCCGGCGCTGAAGCGGGCGCCCGTGCGCTCGGCGACGGGGACGCCGTCGAGCTCTGCCCGGACCGCAACGGCGGCTCTGTCGGCGGGGCCGATCCGCGCGATCCGGCCGGTCCCGGCAGCCGTCGGGGCTGCCACCGGCAGCCTCTCCGCGACCGCAGCCGCGGTGGCGTGCTCGGCATGGGCCAGCTCCGGATGGGCGTGGAGGCGGTGGCGCAGCTCGATCGCACCCGGCAGCTCGAGCTCGAGGAGCCCGATCAGCCGCGCGAGCAGGGGCTCAGTAGACGGCTGCATACCGCAGGCACCGCGCGCGCAGGTCGAGCTCGGCGCTCTCCCGGAGCTCGGCTCGCTTGACGCTCGTGTAGGCCTCGTACAGGAGCGGGCCGAGCCATCTCCGCAGCAGCTCATCCTCGGCCAGCGCGCCGAGGGCCTGCTCGAGGCTCGCGGGCAGCGCGCCGACGCCGAAGCGATCGGACTCGGCGGGCGTGAGCCGGGCCGGGTCCACTTCGAGCAGGGGTGGCGGCGCCAGGCCCGCCCGCACGCCCTCGAGGCCCGCGCACAGGAGCGCGGCGAGCGCGATGTGGGGGTTGGCGCAGGCGTCTGCGCCGCGGTACTCGAGGCGCATCTGCGTCGCCGGCTCGGCCCCGCCGAGCGTCAGGAGCGGTGGTATCCGCAGCAGGGCCTCGCGGTTGCGCTCGGCCAGACAGACCGCTCCCGCGCTCCACATGTGTGGACGCAGCCGCGCTGCCGACACGGGGCTGGGGGCGCTCAGCGAGCTGAGCGCCCGTGCATGCGACAGGATGCCCGCCGCGAAACTTCCCCCGAGCTCGCTCAGGTTGGCCGGCCGCGTCGGGTCGAACAGAGCCGATCGGCCTCCCTCGTCGCGCAGGTCGAGGTGGATGTGGACGCCGTTGCCGGCCTGCTCGGGATCGAGCAGGGGGACGAAGCTGGCCCGCGTCCCCGCCCGCCGGGCGCACTCGCGTACGACCTCCCGGAAGACGACTGCCCGGTCGGCCGCGGTGAGTGCGTCCGCGGCCGCCGTCGGGATCTCGTACTGGTGCGGGGCGTACTCGGGGAAGAACCGCTCCGGCTCGACACCCGCTTCCCGGAGCCCGGCCATCACGGCCGCTGCGAACGGTTCCGCGACGCGCTGTCCCTCCAGCGAGAAGGGGAGCGTTGCCGGCCCGTCGCGCAGGAGCTGGAACTCGTGCTCGAAGCCGGCCCGCGCGCGCAGTCGCAGCTCGCCCTCGAGGTCCCGCAACGTCCTGCGCAGGAGCTCCCGGGGGCAGCACTCCCACGGCCGTCCGTCGATCTCGACGATGTCGCACAGGAGCAGGTCGAGCGCCGTCACATGGCCTTCGCAGCTGCACACGCGCCCGGGTGCCCGGGTCCGGCAGCAGGCGAAGGTCCCCCGTCGAGCCGAAGGGATTCGGCTCCGCCACCGGCCCCAGCGGGGTCAGCGCATGGTTGGCCGGTACCCAGCCGACCCCGCGCTCGAGGTGCTCGGCGAGCGCGTCGGCCGGGATCGCACGCCCGCGGACGATCGCGCCGAGGTCGCAGCAGACGAGCGCGAGGAGCTCCCCGTCGCTCACCCTCGGCTCACCGGGGCGGCGGTGCCGTTGTCCCAGATCGCCTCCACGAGGCCGATCCGCTCCAAGCCGGAGTGGACGGCGGCGCGATCCTGCGCCATCACGACGGCGATCACGCCGCCGGCAGGCATGTCACGCCGGTCGATTGCCGCCGCCAGCCGCGCCCCCGGCTGCATGTGCACGCCGTGGGCGCCGAGCGAGGGGTAGGTGTCGGCGAGCGCGTACAGGTCTCCCGCCGGCCCCCGGACGCGACCGACGATGCAGGCGAAGTGGCCCACGTCCCAATCCGGCGGAGGTCCTTCGACGCTCCCGTCGAGGAGGTGGCCGAGCAGCTGGGAGACGGATGCGTTGGCGCCCCACAGGTGACGGGTGGCCAGGTTCGCCAGCAGGCTGACGGGGTGCTCGAGCCCGGCAGCGAGGTCGAACAGGGCGGCGACCGTCGCGGTCGTCCACGGCCCCGCGAGCGGGATCGCCTCGACCCGCCCCTGCGCGATCGCTGCGATCGCTGCGAGGACCCCCGCGGCGGTCGTCCCCGAGCGGGCCTCCTCGTCGATCCTCGGCAGCACGAGGCGGTAGTCCCGTCGGCCCGTCTCGCCCTCGGGCAGGATGCCGGGCCCGCGCGTGTCCGCGACCACGCTGCCCGCGGCGAGGGCGACGGCGTCCTGGTCCAGAGGCTCGCCCCCGATCGACTCGATCCCGGCGGCGTGTAGCGCGAGCGCCCCGCAGAACGCGCCGCAGAGGTCGTCTCGCTGGGGCAGCTCACGCGCGTGGACGCCCAGGAGCACGTCGGCGCCGGCGAGCAGCGTCGCCTCGAACCGTGCGGCGCCGCCCATCCGGGCTCAGGCTTCCGTGGCTCGGGGCGCGTAGCGATGGTGGAGCATCAGCGCGTTCCCGTCGGGGTCGGCGAAGAAGGCCATGTGGCAGACGCCCGTGTCGAGCGTCTCGCCCACGAACGTGACGCCGTCACGCTCGAGGGCGGCGCGGGCGTCGGCCACGTCATCGACGTGGAGGGCGATCGCGTTCCCGCCGACGCTGTGCGGGATCCCCATTTTCTCCGCGTGGATGATGCTGAGGGTGAGGTTGCCGGTCTCGAACTCGGCGAAGTTGCGCTCCGGCATGTACACCGAGCGCCGCAACCCGAGCGTGTCGCCGTAGAACCGCACGGCCGCCTCGAGGTCGCGCGTCGGGACGGGGAGGAAGTCGACTCCTGAGACGAGCTGGGCTGAGGCGTGCATCGATCGTTCGCTCCTTGAGAGGTCGCTCGTGGGACCCGGCGGATTATGGCGCGGCGACGCATCCCGCGCCGGCACGCCCGAAGGGCGTACGCTTGCCCCAATCGCCACCTCCGCGCCCGACCGAAAGGACGCTACAGATGAGCTGGGACTTTTCCACCGACCCCGACTTCCAGGCGCAGCTGGACTGGATGGCGGACTTCGTCCGCCGCGATATCTGGCCGCTCGAGGCCGTCTGGGGCGAGCTGGGGATCGAGGGGCTCGCCCGCGCCCTCGACCCGCTTCAGGAGCAGGTCAAGGAGCGCGGGCTGTGGGCGACCCACCTCCCCCCGGAGCTCGGCGGACAGGGAATGGGACAGGTGCGGCTGGGCCTGATGCACGAGATCCTCGGCAGCTCGCCGATCGCGCCGCTCGCGTTCGGGAACGCCGCCCCGGACTCGGGCAACTCGGAGATCCTTGCGATGGCGGGGACGCCGGAGCAGAAGGAGCGCTGGCTGCACCCGCTGCTGGCCGGCGACCTGCGCAGCGCGTTCAGCATGACCGAGCCCGACACCCCGGGCTCCGACCCCACGCAGCTCGCCACGCGGGCGGTCAGGGACGGCGACGGCTGGGTCATCGACGGCCACAAGTGGTTCTCCTCGAACGGCTCGATCGCCGACTTCCTGATCGTGATGGCCGTCACCAACCCCGACGCGAGGCCCTCTCAGCGGGCGTCGATGTTCATCGTCCCGGTCGAGACTCCCGGCGTCGACATCGTCCGTGACGTTCCCACGATGGAGCACCCGTGGGAGCAGTTCGGCGGCTACGGCGGCCATTCGGAGATCCTCTACAGCAGCGTGCGCCTGCCCGCGGAGGCGCTGCTCGGTGCGCGAGGGCGACGGCTTCATCCTCGCCCAGCAGCGGCTCGGGCCCGGCCGGATCCACCACTGCATGCGCTGGCTCGGAGTCGCCCGCCGGGCCTTCGACATGATGTGTGAGCGTGCCACCTACCGGCACGCGCACGGATCCGTGCTGGCGGACAAGCAGACCGTCCAGAACTGGATCGCCGACAGCGCCGCGGAGATGCAGGCGGCGCGGCTGATGACCCTCCACGCCGCCTGGCGGATGGACACCGAGGGCGCCCGGGCTGCCCGCACCGACATCGCACTGATCAAGTTCTACGGCGCGAAGGTGCTGCACGATGTCGTCGACAGGGCTCTGCAGCTGCACGGCTCGCTCGGTTACTCGACCGACCTGCCGCTCGAGCAGATGTACCGCTTCGCCCGCGCGGCGCGCATCTACGACGGCCCCGACGAGGTCCACCGTCAGTCGGTCGCACGGCACATCCTGGCCGGCTACGCACCGCCGGCGAACGGCGTTCCGAGCGAACACCTGCCCACCCGCCGCGAGCAGGCGCGGGAGCGCTTCCGGGAGCTGCTCGAGGCGGTCACGGCCAACGACTAGCCACCGCGGGCTCTACTGTAGGTGGCGATGGCCACCCGGATCGGGCAAGCCCCCGCCGCGTTCGACCCGGCCGCGTTCGAGACGTTTCGCTTCCTCAGCCGCGAGATCGACGCCAGCGGCCGCGTCACCCTGACCTACGGGCTCGACGACGCCTTCACGTTCATCGAGGAGTTCGAGCTGCCCGTCGCGAGCGCGCTCGGGCCCGGCGAGCAGGAGGCCCTGCAGGGTCTGCTGTCGCTGTTGCACTGGGTCGCCGGCGTGAGCTACTTCAAGACGGCCGCTCCCCCGCTCGTCAGCTGCGAGTCCGGCGTCCCGACCCCTGCCGTGGCCGACCTGCTCGAGGCCCTGTACTCGGAGGGCCTGGGGGAGTTCGCCTACACGAACGCCCTGCCCGCGCTCCCGCGCCCACGCTTTCCGCGCCGGGCCGCCTCCCCGCTCGCCCCGCCCGCTCGGTCCGCACCGCCACAGCGGGTGCTCGTCCCCGTCGGCGGGGGCAAGGACTCCGTCGTGGCGATCGAGGTGATCCGCCGCGCCGCGCAGGAGATCGCGCTGTTCTCGCTTGGCGACGCCGCCCCGATCGCCCGCACCACGGCCGTCGCCGAGCTGCCGTGGCTGATGGCCCGCCGGCGCCTGGACCCCCGGATCGAGGAGCTCAACCGGGCGGGCGCGCTCAACGGCCACGTGCCGGTCACCGCGATCGTCGCCTGCGTGGCGCTGCTGACCGCGGCGCTGCACGGCTTCGACAGCGTGGCGATGGCCAACGAGCGCTCGGCCTCGAGCGGGAACCTGCATTGGGACGGGATCGAGGTCAACCATCAGTTCAGCAAGGGTCTCACGGCGGAGCGGCTGCTCCGCGAGGCGCTCGCCGAGATCGGCGGGACGCCCCGGATCTTCTCGGTCCTGCGGCCCGCGTCCGAGCTGGCGATTGCGCGTGCGTTCGCCCGCCTGCAGCCCTACCACGCGGCGTTCACGAGCTGCAACGCCAGCTTCCGCCTTGACCCCTCGCTGCGCTCCTCGTCGTGGTGCTGCGAGTGCCCCAAGTGCCGTTTCGTGTTCCTCGCCCTGGCGCCCTTCACCGCGCCTGCGCGGCTGGCGGAGATCTTCGGAGGCGACCTGCTCGCCGAAGAGGACCAGTTCGAGGGCTTCGCGCTGCTGAGCGCCAGCGGCGGCCACAAGCCGTTCGAGTGCGTCGGCGAGGAGGAGGAGAGCCTCGCTGCGATCCGGCTGCTCGCACGCGACCCCCGCTGGGCCTCCCATGCGGTCGTCAGGCGCCTGGCGGTGGAGGTGCTCGCCGCGCACCCCGCCTCGGCGGGGGACCCGGACGCCGTGCTCGCCCTCGGCAGCGACCACTTCGTTCCCGCGGCGCTGCTGCCGCACGTGCGTGCGCTTCTCGCAGCTTGACGGGGCGGCGCTCGGTGTCTGGGGCGCCGGACGCGAGATCGCCTCGCTCGCCCGCCAGCTGGGGCGGCGCCTGCCCGCGACGCGGATCACGGTTGCCGTCTTCGACGGCCCGCCGCCGCCCGACACGGCGGAGCTGCTGGGCTCGCCGGGGGTGCGGATCGCCGCAGCCGGCGAGGCTGTAGGCGCCCTCGCCGGCTGCGATCTGCTCGTTCGCTCCCCCGGTGTCTCGATCCATCGGCCCGAGCTGCGGCTGCTGCGCGAGCGCGGCATGCCCGTCACGACCGCGACGGCGTTGTGGCTCGCCGAGCGCGGGGGCGCGGGCGTGCTCGGCGTGAGCGGCACCAAGGGTAAGAGCACCACGGCCGCCCTCGCGTGCCACGTCGCCTCGGCGAGCGGGCTGCACGTCCGCCTCGCCGGCAACATCGGCGTGCCCGCGCTCGACCTCCTCGACGGCGAGCAGGGAGACCTCGACGTGCTCGAGCTGTCGAGCTACCAGATCGCGGACCTCGAGATCGGGCCCGAGGTGGTCGTGATGACGAACCTGTACAGGGAGCACGTGGACTGGCACGGATCCGAGCAGGCCTACCGGGCGGACAAGCTGCGGCTGCTCGAGCTGCCCGGCGTGCGGGCCTGCGTGCTGAGCGCACGCGACCCGGTGCTGGGCGCCCTGCGGCCGACGCCGGAGCTGCATCGCTTCGCAAGCCGCGACGGCTGGGACGTGCGACAGGGCTGCGTGACCTACGAAGGGGAGGTTCTCCTCACGGTCGCCGAGCTTCCGCTCCCGGGGGAGCACAACGCGCTCAACCTGTGCGCGGCGCTCGCCGGCCTGGAGGCGTGCGGCGTGCGGGTGGCCCCGCTGGCTCGGTCGCTGTCAGGGTTCGCCGCGCTGCCCCACCGCCTGCAGACGATCGCCACGGAGGAGGGTGTGACGTGGGTCGACGACAGCATCTCGACGACGCCCGAGTCCGCCCTCGCTGCGCTGGCGAGCTTCCCGGACGGGGAGCTCGTGCTGATCGGGGGCGGCCTGGACCGCGGACAGGACTTCACCACCCTCGCAGCCGCCCTGGCCGAGCGCCCGGCCGCACTGGTCGCGGTGCCCTCGAACGGTCCGCGTCTGCTCGCGGCCGCGCGCGCAGCCGGCGTCCCGCCCCAGCGAGCCGTGCTGGCGCAGGACATGCGCGATGCCGTCTCGCTCGCCCGCGGCATGCTGCCGGCCGGCGGCGTGGCGCTGCTCTCCCCTGCCGCCCCCAGCTACGACAACTACCGCGACTTCGAAGCGCGCGGGGATCGCTTCCGCGCGGACGTCCTCGCCGGCGACGGCGCGCCGGGCGCCTGACGCGCAGGCCTCGCGGCCCGCGATGACCGTGTGGCCGCCGCCCTCATCTCGCGAGGGCGGCGGCCACGGTCACTGCCGGGTGCAGGCGCTGTCCCTACCTGCGCCCGCCGGGCGCTATGCGGTCGGGCACAGCGGGTTTTTGACCGGTACTCCTTCACACGGTTCGGGCATCGTTTCCTGGGCCGGCGGCGCGGGCTGACCCGTGACGCCTTCCCTGTGCTGGGAGATGTACTGCGATTCCAGCAGGTATTCGACCGCGCCGAAGCCGTTTTCGGGGTTCGGCGTGGTGCTGTTCTGGCAGCCCCACGTGGTTTCGATGCCAGCGGGGTACGTCGCGGCGGTGAACGAGTTACCCGACACGCAGTTGTTCGTCGAGTTCGAGAACAGGCCGCCCTGCATCGTCAGGTCCCCGGTGAAGTTGTGTTCGGGGTTGATGTACGGCGAGAAGTAGCCGTTGCCTTCGAATGTGTTGTTGGTGAACTTGTTCCCGCTGAGCCCGAAGTAGATCGTGTCTTCCTCGGGCGGGAACGGGTTCGGGTACTCGAAGGCGAGGATCCCGTTCATCGGGTTGTTCTTGATCGTGTTGCCTTCGATCAGGTCCCCGTAGTCACCTGGGATCTCGATCCCTACGCCCCATGGTGCGGCTTCGGTGGACGGGTTGCCAGGTGCGCTGAGGTTGTTGTTATCTTCGACGATGTTGTTGCGGATGATCGTGCAATGCGCGATCGCCGTCGATTCGAACACGGGCAGTTCTTTGTGCCCTTTCAGGTACGGCTTGTCAGGACCGCAGGCGCCGTTCTGCGGCGGCGGCCCGTCGCCCGGGTTTTCCGAGTTCGGTGCGATCCCGCTCGGTGTTGTTGTTGAACACCGAGTTTTCGATGATCAGGTTGCCGCCGGAGTTCGAGCCGGAGTAGCCGAGCGCGTTGTCTTCCATCACCGCTTTGTTGATCCGCGCCTTGCATTCGGGGCACGCGCCGAGGTACATGCCCGAGTCGTTGTAGCCCGAGGCGTAGATGTTTTCCCATTCGCCTTCGGTCTCGTTGTTGGTGAAGATCCCGTAGCCGCCGTCGAGGCCGGTGTCATAGGCGGTCAGGTAGCGACCGTACCAGCCGTGGGCGCCGATTTTGCCGGACTCCGCGCCGCCGTTCCACCAGATCGCGTTGCCGCCCGGGCCTTCTTTGCTGGCGCGTTCGAAGTTGCGCGCGGTCAGGTTTTCGATCCAGACGTTGCTCGCCTTGTAGACTTCGATGCCGTTGGATCCTTCGGGCTTCGGTTTGCTCTGTCCGTCGAGGATCACCGTGTTGCGGTTCATCCCGCGGATCCAGATCCCTGAGTGTTCTTTGGTGACCTTGACTTCTTCGTCATAGACGCCGGGTTCGATCAGAACCCAGTCGCCGTGCACCGTCGCGTTGACGGCGGCTTGGATCGTTTTGAAGTATTCGACTTTTTTCGGCGGGTTCGCCGGTATTTCGCCCTGCGTCACGATCTTCACGTGCGCGGCCATGGCGTTGCCGGCAAACGCTGCGAAGATCGTCACGAAGAGCGTGACCGCGAGTCCCAGCCTGCGGGTCGCGTGTGTACGGCGGACATCGCGCCCGCCCCATCCCTGTGATGACATGCTCCAATCCCCTCCTGGATCGAGATCACGTGACGCCTCATCAGGCGAGGATGGCCGGAGGCTGGAACGACGTCGTGCGCCAATAGCCTCCCTGCCCGCCTCGCCGACCAGGCGCACTCATGCGACCGGGTATTGGCCCCGGCGCGGCAGCGAGTCTACACTGGCCGTGCAGCCAGATCAACCCTCAACGGGGGGGTCCGGCGGCTCTGCTCCGGGGGCGGATCCGGGCAGCGCGTCGGCCGCCGCGGCCGCGGCCGCGCGGTTCTCCTCCTCGACAGCGAGCCAGATCTCCTCGCGGTAGATCGACACGCCTTCGGGCGCTTCGATCCCCAGTCGAACGGTGTGGCCGCTGACGCTCATCACGGTCACGAGGATCTGATCGCCGATGACCACGCGCTCCCCGGGACGACGCGTCAGTATCAGCATCGACAGCGATTATGAAGCAATCGCAAGCGGGGGGTGCGATCAGCCCCGATCAGCGGCGCTGCGAGCGCGCGGCGGGGACGACCCGCCGGGCGGGGCGCTGGCTCAGGCCGCGTCCTTGCGCTGGCCGGCCGCGGGCGCCCCGGGCTGCTCCGCCAGCACGAACAACGGCGCCCGCAGCGGCGCCTTCTCGTCGGTGTTGATGACCTGGTAGCCACGCCCGTCGGCGATCAGCAGCGGCGCCCGCAGGTTCGCGGTGATGTCGAGCGGGTCCGGGGTGGCCCGGACCGTCACGTAGAGGAGCGCCTTGCCCGGATCCTCGACTCCCGTTGCGCTCGACGTCCTCCGCCGACAGCGAAAGGGAGAAGTCGGCGAAGAACTGGAACGGGCTCACGACCGGCAGTGCCGAGCGCGGCGTCTTCGACGGAGTGCAGCCACAGGAAGCCCGTTCCCGGGTTGCGGTCGAGGAGGGTGTAGCGTCGGCCGCCGAGCCCGATCAGGCCGAACGGGAACTCGATCACGGCGTCGTCCGCGATCTCGACGGCGCCGAAGCGGATGCTCTGGAATGTCACGGACATGGTGCGCCTCTCGTCTGAATTCCTAGTGCAGGAAGTTGAGCAGGGATTCCTGGACGATGCTGGCCGAAGCCCGCAGGGCTGCTGAGTAGGCGGCCTGCTCGGTCGAGTACGCGATCGAGGTCTTCGCGAAGTTTGCGTCCTCGGTGTTGGAGAGGGCCTGGGTGATCGAGCTCTGCAGCGATTCGATCCTTGCCGAGGCGGTCTGCAGCTGTTGCGTGGCGCTGCCGTTTTCGGACTGCACTCGCGTCATCGATTCCATGTTGGCGGTCAGGTTCGTCATGTCGCCCGCGAGCGCGGCTTTGCTTTCCGGCGTCGCTTCCCCGAGGTGCTGGGCGATCGTGCGCAGCGTGTCGAGCAGCTTGCCGTCAGCCGAGGCCTGGCCGTTGCCGAGCACCGAGGCGAGGTCGGTGTTGACGGTCACCGTCGCGCCCGGCGCGATCGCCCGGGCAACCGCTTCGGCGTTGCCTTTGAACGTGTCTTCCGCTCCCGGAGCGTAGGGGGCGGTCGTCGTCGCGGTGCCCCCGAACACGTATTGGCCCGCATACTGGGTGTTGGCGTCCTGCTTGATCGCTTCGGTCAGCTGCGTGACCTCGATGCCGATCGCTTTCAGGTCGCTGGGGCTGTTCGTCCCGTTCTGGGCCTGGACGAGCAGTTCGCGCACGCGCTGGGTGATCTGGCTGATGCTTCCCATCGCCACCGAGGACGCCTGGAGCCAGTTGGTCCCGTCCTGGATTCCGGTCGCGTTCGCGCTGAGGCCGTCGAGCTGGCTCTGCAGGTCGATCGCCTGACTGGCCCCGTAGGGGTCGTCGGACGCTTCCAGGATGCGCCGCCCCGAGGACAGTTCCGCGGCGCTGCGCTGCAGCGCCGAGAGCGTCGAGTTGAGGTCGTTGAGGGTCGACGCGCTGACCATCGCCGGTGTGATCCGCTCGGTCCATCGCTACAGCCCCACCAGGCCGGTGTGCTCGATCAGCGTTTCGAGCATCGCGTCCATCGCGGTCAGCGTCCGGGCCGACGCCTGGTAGCCGCGCTGGAAGGACATCAGGTTGGTCATTTCTTCATCGAGCGAGACGCCGGAGACGCTCTGGCGCTGGTTGGAGATCGCCGTCACCGTTGTCTGCACGTTCGTCTGCTCGTCCTGGGCGGAGCGTACGTCGCTCCCGACCCGCTCGACCAGCCCCGCATAGGCCTGGTCGGCGGCCCCGCCGCGCAGACCGGCGATCGCGAGCGCGACGTCGTTGCCCCCAGGCGCCCCGGTCGAGGAGGTCTGGACCTGGGCGGGGGTCACCGCCACTGCGATCGTGGCGGCGGTCGTGCCGCTGAAGAATGGCGTCGAGGTGTGCAGCGCGTTGACGGAGGCGGCGAGGCTCCCGGCGACGCCGTCGAGCGCGCTCTGATAGGTCGTCAGCGCGCCCCCCGGTTCGGTCAGCCCGAGCAGCGCCCCGAGCTGGCCGCCGGCGGCCGAGGTGAGGGCCTGCGGCCAGTTCACGTTCGTGCCTTCGACGAGCGGTTTGGCCGCGTTGCCGAACGTGATCGTGTCGGTGCCGTCGGTCTGTTTGGTCACGGTCACCTGAGCCAGGCTCGGAGAGCTTGTCGATCAGCAGGTCGCGGCGGTCGAGCATGTCGTTGGGCTGCTGGCCCGCCTCTTCGGCGAGCCTGATCTGGCCGTTGAGCTGGGCGATTTCGGTCGCGTAGCCCTGGACTTCGCCATGCGGCCCGGTCCGCGACGCGTACTGTTCGCCCGCCTGCGTGGAGATCGTCGAGAGCTGCGCGCTGAGCTGTTTGAAGTCGCTGGCGAGCTGGGCGCCGGCTGCGACCACGCCCTCCTTCGCCGCTTCGCTCGTTGGCGAGCTGGCGAGGCTGTTCCACGCCGTCCAGAAGGCCGACATCGGCGTCGCCAGTCCCGAGCTCGAGGGTTCGTTGAACGCCGCCTGGGCCTGGCCGAGCTCTTCCGCCTGGGTCGAGGCCCCGCTCAGGGCGCTGTTCTGGGTCGCGGTACTGGGCGTCCAGATACGCGTTGCGGATGCGTTCGTAGTCGGCCACCCCGACGCCGGTGCCCAGCTGCGCCCCCTGGCCGGTCAGGTTCGACAGCGCCGGGATTTCGATCGGTGGGTTCGGCTAGAGGACGGCGCGCTCGCGCGAGTAGCCTTCGGTGTTCGCGTTCGCGATGTTGTGACCGGTGATGTCGATCGCCTGCTGGTCGGCGAGCAGTCCGCTCAGCGCCGTCTGCAGTCCTTGGAGGGTCGGGATGCTCATCGCTAGGCCCGCAGGTCGAGGACGTGGAGCGAGCCGCTCGGTCGCGGCCGCGAGATCGAGGTGGAGGACCCACGCGTGTCATAGCCGCTGACGCCGTCGAGCGCGAGGATCCCCATCAGGTGGTCGAGGAAGCCGAGCTCGATCTGCATCAGCGCGCGGTTGCAGGAGTGCTCGCGCTGGAGCTCGTGCAGCAGGCCTCTCAGCTCGCCGCTGCGCGCGCCCGCGAGCTCCGCGTCGGCCGGGCTCATCAGCTGCTGCAGGGCGCCCAGCGTGACCGACTCGGCGGGCAACCCGAGGCGCTCGCCGCAGCGGCCGAGCAGGCGCGCGCGGTCCTCCTCGAGCAGCTGCCGGCGGCCCATCTCGCCGCGCAGGATGCCTGCGAGGCGGACGACCGCATGCACCTCGCGAGCGCGGATCGCGGCGCCCTGCTCGAGCACCACCGCGAGCAGGGACCGTGCCGAGAGCAGTCTGGGCGTCGAGGTGGGCGAGGACCTCCGTGGCGAGCTGGCGTCGCGCCGGGTCGGCAGCTCGATCGAGGTCCACGGCGCTCATCGAGGGTGCTCGCCCCCGGTCGGGGCGGCGGCCGGCGCAGGAGTGCGAGCCGTGCTGGATCGCCGTCTGCGAGCGGGTGAGCTCGGCCGCGAGGCCCGAGCCCGCCGCCATTCTCGACGCCGCTGGAGAGGGCCTGGGGCAGCATCGCGGAGAGCGGGTCCGAGCCCGCCGGAGGCGCCGGCGCCGCCGGGGCTGCCTTCGCTGCCTTCCTGCGAGGATTCAGCCTTCCAGGCCCCCGGCTTCGGACATCGAGCGCGTGAGCTGTTCGACCAGAACCGTTTCGAAGGCGAGGGCGACCTTGTAGTCCTGTTGTGTCTGGGTCGAGCCGTGCCGGACCCAGGACGGGCTCGAGCGCGCTGCTCGACCGCCGTCACGCCGGCGGTGGTCGGGGAGCCCGCCGGTCACGTCCGCAGCTGGTTTGCGATCGACATCATCTGGCTCTCGGTCTGGATCGCGCTGCTCGAGATCTGGTAGCCGCGCTCGGTGCTGACCATGTCTGCCATCTCCCGGCCGAGGTCGACGTTCGACTGCTCGAGGGCGCCCTGGCGGACCTTCGCCGCGCCGGCCGCCGTCGGCGCGCCGCTCGCGGCGGTCGGGCTCAGCAGGCTGGTCCCGGCGGCCAGCAGGCGGTCGGGGGCCGGGACCGTGACGAGGCCGACCTGGCCGAGCCGGCGCCCGGCGACGGTCACGGTGCCGTCGGAGGCGACGTGCAGGTCGCTCGCGGACGTGCCGGCGGGCAACTTGATCGGCGGCGAGAGCACGTTTCCTTCGCCGTCGGTGATCGTGCCCGAGGCGTCGACGCCGAACGCGCCGTCGCGGGTGAGCGCGCTGTGGCCGCTGGGCGTGGTCACCTGGAAGTATCCGGTCCCTTCGATCGCGAGGTCGAGCGGCCTGCCCGTTTCGACGATCGGGCCCTGCGCGCCGCTGCGGCCGAGCATCCTCGCGCCCGCGCCCGCGCCGGTCTCGGTGTTCGGTGCCCGCGAGGACCTCGGGGGAGTACAGCAGGTCGCTGAAGGCGACCCGCTGGGACTGGTAGCCGTTCGTCGAGAGATTGGCGAGGTCGTTGCCGATCGCTTCGAGCTTGAGCTGCTGCGCCGACATGCCTGCTGCTGCGGTGTAGAGCCCTTCGACCATCAGGCCTTCCGATCTCGCGTGTCGCCGTGCCGGTGGAGGACGATCGCCGCCGCCGGGCCAGCTCGTGGTGCTGACGTCCGTGTGATCGGCATCGCAGCGGCGGACTTGAGCGCGGGGCCCTCGCGGGCGCCCTCGCTCGCGCCGCTCAGCCGCCCAGCGAGCCGACCTGGGTCGAGGCGGCCTGCAGCGTCTGGCCGATCGCCTGGATCGCCTGCTGGCCGGATTGGAAGCTGCGCAGCGAGGAGATCATGTCGACCATCACCTTCGCGGCGTCCACCGCTCGAGCCCTCCAGGGCGCCCTGGCGCACCGTGCCGGTCGCCTTGCCGGCGCTCGTGCCGGTGAACAGGTTTTCGCCCTGCTTGGCCGCACCGGTGAGTTCGAAGACGCCGAGCGCGGAGGCCGGCACGTGGCCGCCCGCCGGAACCTGGATCGGCGCCCCGCCCTGGCCGAGGACCGGGTTGCCGTTCGCGTCGGTGAGCTGGCCCGTGGCCGACGTCGTGAACTGGCCGTCGCGCGTGTAGCGAACCCCCTGCGCGCTCTGCACGGCGAAGAAGCCGCTGCCGGCGATCCCGAAGTCGAGCGGTTCGCCCGTTTCCTGCAGGCCACCCGGGTTGAGGTTGGTGAAGGTCTTGCCGAGCGCGACGCCCTGGACCACCGATCCGACCGGGCGGCCTTCGCTGTCCCAGCAGCACTTCGCCGAAGCTCTGCTGGGGCGTCTCGTCGGGCTTGTACCCGGGCGTGGATGCGTTCGCGAGGTCGTTGGCGAGCTGGCTCTGGTGAGCCTGCTCGGCGACCATGCCCGACGCGGCGATCTGCAGGCCGAGATCCATGTCCGCGTAGTCGACCCGAACCCGCGAGACTTGAGCGCTCAGCCGAGCGCGCTGAACAGCGCCAGCTCGCCGGAGAGCTGTTCGTAGAGTCGCCGGCGCAGCTGGCTGTGGATCTGGCACACGCGGCTCTCGGACACGCCGAGGCGCTCCCCGATCTCGCGCAGCGTGCAATCCTGGACGTAGAGCAGGACCGCCACTTCGCGTTCCTGCTTGCTGAGGCGGGCGAACGCGGCCCGGAAGCGCAGCTTGGCTTCCTGGCGCTCAGCGCTGAGGACGGGGTCGCAGTCTCCGTCGGAACTCTCGATCGTGTCGATCCGTTCGATCGTCGCGGTGCTCATCCGAGCCGACCGTGCGGTTGAGCGATCCGACCTCTGCCAGCGCGGCCTGGTCGAGGCGGTCGGTCAGCTCCTGCGGGCTCATGCCCACGAGCTCGGCCAGCTCCTCGCGGCTTGGCTGGCGCTCGTGCAGCGATATGAACCGCTCGCGGGCGCCGTTTGATCGCACGCTCGTCCTTGCGGAGCGAGCGTGGCGCCCAGTCGTGGCGGCGCAGCTCGTCGAGGACCGCGCCGTGGATGCGCGTCCACGCGTACTGCTCCAGCGTGGCGCCCTTGTCGGGGTCGTAGCGGTCGATCGAGCGGATCAGCGCCTCCAGGCCGCAGGAGAGGAAGTCCTGCACCTCGCACTGCGCCGGCACCTCGCGGACCTTGCGATAGACGATGTAGCGCACCATCGGCATGAACATGAAGATCAGCCGGTCACGCTCGCGGCGGTCGCCGCTGCGGCGGTACTCGGCCCATATCGCGAGCACCTCCTCGGCCGGGACGCGGGCGGCTGGCTTTCCTGATGTCTGCATGGTCTGCCGTTCGGTCGAGGGAACTGGCGGGCTGGGGTGCGACGCTGCCTGCTGCCTCCCCCGCGTCCGGGTGCCCGACGGGCTGGCAACAGGTGATAGTTCGCGGCCACGGGCTGTTCCCCTGCCCCCGTCGCGCGGGCCAGGCGAGGATGTCTCGAGGGCCGACATGGCCAGCCCATCGGCAGCCGCGCGGGGGCACTTTAGTGGCGCATGGCGACATGGACACCGCCGCCGCTCAGGATTCCCGCCAGTCGGTCGATCACCAGCGAGACGCCATCCGCCTGCACACGGGCCTGGTCCTAAAGGTTTCCGGACCGACGTCGATCACCGGGTTGCAGCCAAGGCGCACGACGATCCACGGATCGGATCGCAATCAACGTAAACGTTTTCAGGGAGAAAACGCCATATGAGCTTGCCAACCCAGCCCATCGAAGGCGCCTCCCGGCCAGCGGACGTCGCGTCCCCGTACGACGACGGCCACGCGCCGGAGCCCGGCCTCGAACGCTCACCACGTATCACGGTCACGAGGGGGGGCCCACCCGCGGAGGTCCTCGAGCTGCTCGGCAGCGCCGCGGCGGCGTTCGAGCTGCTCGACCTGCAGGGGCTCACCGTGACCTTCGAGGACGCAGAGCACGGCCACACACGGATCACGCTGACCGATCTGGACGGTCTCGCGCTACGCGCGCTGACGCCCGCCGAGGCGATCGCCCTCGCGTGTGACGAGGGCCTGGACTAGATGATTGATTCCACGACCATGCACCGCTGGATGGCACGTCTGGCCTTCGCCGGCCGGCGTCCTCGGCCTCGACCTTGCCGCCAGCAAGGCCTTCGGCCTGCGTCCTTGGCCGACTCGACCATCCGCACCCCCAGAACACGGCACATCGCCGTGGACTCAATCATCTAGGCGGCGGCGATGTCCAGCACCCCGATCGGCTCCGCGACCCAGCCGCTGACGATCACCGGTCTGGCGAACGGCCTCAACACGAGCCAGATCATCGCCGCCCTGATGGGCGCCGAACGTGAGCCGGTCACCCGCCTGACGGCCCAGGAGGAAAAACTGACCGCGGCCCAGCAGCAGCTGCAGAGCGTCCAGAGCAGCCTCCGCGCGCTCGCCTTCGCCGCGTCCGAATTCACCCTCCCGTCCCTGTTCGAAAGCTCGCAGGCGGCGACGTCGAGCGAACCGAACAGGGTCGGCGCCGCGACCACCGGGGGCGCCGGCGTCGGCGGCTACCAGGTCGAAGTGAAGCGCCTTGCCAACTCGGCCCAGCGGACATTCACGTTCACCTCGCCGGCCTCGGAAGACACGATCACGGTCGAAGGTCGCGAATACAAGCTGGCGGCCGGTGGCACCGCGAAGCAGCTCGCCAGCGAGATCAACTCGGACAGCTCGGGCTCCGTCTACGCCGCGGCGCTCGAAAACGGGAACATCGTGTTCTCCAGTCGGGCCACCGGCGCGACCGGGGCGGAATTCATCAAGGTCAGCGACCCCGGCGGTGCGCTGGTGGAAGTCGCCGGGACGGCCAAGGAAGGGATGGACGCCGAATACTCCGTCGACGGCGTGAGCGGCACGTCCGCTTCCAACACGGTCAACTCCGGGATCGCCGGGGTGACCCTCAGCCTGCTCGGGGTGACGACGACGAGCGGTCCCGTGACGATCGACGTGCAGGCTCCCGGCGCCAACGTGGCCACGGTCGAAGCCCAGGTCAAGTCGTTCGTCAGCACGTACAACTCGACGATCGAAACGCTGCAGAGGCAGCTCACGACGAAGCCTCCCGCCGGCGCCCAGAACGCGAAGGAATACGGGACGGGGACGCTGTTCGGCGACCTCGAACTGACCGGGCTCGTCAACCGGATGCGCCAGGCGATGTACGAACCGATCGAAGGTCTACCCGCCGAAATGGCGAGCCCCGAAAACATCGGCATCAGCACCGGGGGCGCGACCGGCAAAGCGGCCTCCTCGCAGTCCTCGATCGAAGGCCTGCTCAAGCTCGAACCGGAAAAGCTCGCCAACGCGGTCAAGACGAACGCGGCGGGCGTCGAGACGATGCTCCAGCAATGGTCCCAGGGCCTGCAGAAAACGATCGAAGACTCCGCCCAGCCGGGCGGGACCCTCGAAGCCCGGATCACCGGCGAGGGCACCCAGGTCAGTGAAATCCGCACCAGGGTCGCGACGATGGACGAACTGCTGACGGTGCGCGAACAGGCCCTCGTGCAGACCTACGCCCAGCTCGAAACGGTGCTCGCGCAGAGCAACTCCCAGCAGTCGTGGCTTGCGAGCCAGGCCGAAGGGCTCACGAAGGCCGGGCTGTGATCGTCTTGTGCCGCTCAACTTCCGCGGCTGCGAGCCGATCAAGTTCCTAGCGGATGAGCTACGTCGCCACCTCCCCGAACGCATACCGCCAGTCCGCGGTGCTGAGCGCCACTCCCGGCGAGCTCGTCGTGATGCTCTACGACGGCGCGCGGCGGTTCCTGCGCCAGGCCGCCGTGGCGATGCGCGCTCGCGAAGTCGAGCGCGCCCACAACGCCGTGCGCCGCGCGGAGATGATCCTCGTCCACCTCGACGGAACGCTCGACCGCGACCAGGGCGAGCTCGCCGAGAACCTCCACGCCCTGTACCTGTTCTGCCTGGCGCACCTCGCCCGGGCACGGATGTCCCAGCAAGCCGAGCTGCTCGAGCAGGTGAGCGCGCTGCTCGCCGAGCTGCAGGAGGCCTGGGCTCAGATCGCCGCGGAGACCGGGGGCGGGTGAGCGCGCCCGAGATGCCGACGCGGCTGGCTCCGTACGAGAGCCTGCTCGCCCACGCCGAGCTCGAGCTCGAGCTCGCCGGCCGTGGCGACGTGGAGGGGCTGCTCGAGCTCGGCCGGGTGTGGGAGCAGCTGATCGCCGCCGTTCCACACGACGCTCCGCCGGGCGCGGCCGTCCTGCTCGAGCGGGCCAGCCTGATCCGCGAGCGCGGCCACATCGAGCTCCTGCGCCTTCAGGAGCTGCTGCGCGGCGAGCTCGCCACGGTGAGACATGCCCGTAGCGCGGCGGCCGGCTACGCCGGTGCGAGCGGCGCACGGCCCCGGCTCGAACGCAGCGCCTGAGCTGGCTAAAGATCTCGCCGGCGCCGCCGATCAACCAGACGGCCCCTCGATGGCCACGAAGCGAGCGAGCTCAGGGAGAGCGTCGGGTCAGCCCAGGGAGGGCGGAAAGGCACCCCCGTCGTCATGGAAATAGTGGACTCCACACAGCAGCTGCTCGAGGCTGCAATGCGCGGCGCATGGCAGCGCCAGACTGCCCTCACCAACAACGTCGCCAACGCCGAAACGCCTGGATACCAGCGCCAGGACGTCAACTTCGAGAGCGCGCTGCAGAGCGCTGTCTCCGGTGGCCAGCCGGTCTCCGAAGTCCAGTTCCAGACCGAAACGCAGCCCGCGACGGCGGGCCCCAACGGCGCGTCGGTCAGCATCGACCAGGAATCCGCGCGGCTGGCTGAAAACGGCCTGGACTACCAAGCCCTGACGCAGGTGCTGGGCGCCCGCGACGGGATGATCCGCTCGGCGATCGGCGCGATCTGATGGGTCTCTTCGACGCGATCGGGATCGCCGGCTGCGGGCTCAGCGCCCAGCGCATCCGGATGGACGTGACGGCTGAGAACCTCGCCAACGCCGACACCACCCGCGGCGCGGGCGGCCGCCCCTACCAGCGACAGGACGTCGTGCTCGCCCAGGGCGCCGCCGGCGAAGCCTTCAGCGGCGCCCTCTCGGGCGCGCTCGCCCAGGCGCCCGGTGCCCCGGGCGCCGCCGGGGTGCAGGTCAGCGCGATCGTCCAGGACAAAACCCCCGACCAGCTCCTCTACGACCCGGGCAACCCCGAAGCGAACGCGAAGGGCTACGTCCAGATGCCGAACGTGAGCACGGTCACCGAAATGACCGACCTGATCTCCGAGCAGCAGTCCTACCAGTCGGACGTCACCGCGATGCAGACCGCGAAGTCGATGTTCACCGCCACGCTCGGGCTGCTCAAATGACGATCCCGCCGATCGCCGGCGTCGGCGGGCTCGGAAGCGGCGGGCTCTCGCTGCAGGCGAGCGAAGGCGCGCTCGCGCAGGGCGCCTCGCCGACGGCCGCCGAAGGGGTCCTCGCCCAGGCCCCGGCCGGCGCCGCACCCGAAGGGGCGGCCGGCGTCGAAGAAGCCGGCTCCTCCGGCGGCTTCGGCAGCCAGCTGACGCAGGCGATCTCCTCGTTGGAAGGCTCCCAGCGCAGCGCTGAGAGCGCCTCCCAGGCGCTCGCGACCGGCACCGTCAAGGATCCCGAGAGCGCGGTCGTGACGGTCGAGGACGCCGCGATGGGGATGCAGCTGGCGGCGCAGCTGCGCACGAAGGCGACCGAAGCCGCACAAACGATCTTCCAGACACAGGTCTGATCGGTGCCCGTCGCCCAGCTCGCATCCAGGCTCAGCACCCGCGGCTGGTTGATCCTCGGCGGCGCGGCCGTCGTGGGAATCCTGTTCGTCTACCTGTTCCTGCACACGATCTCCCAGCCCAGCTACTCGACGCTCGTCAGCGGCGTCGAACCGTCGCAGACGGGCAAGATGACGAGCGCGCTCTCGGCCCACGGGATCAACTACCAGCTCCAGAACAACGGCACGGCCCTCGCGGTCCAGTCCAACCAGACCGCCGAAGCGCGCGTCGCGCTGGCAGGGGCGGGGTTGCTGGGGAACACCCAGCCCGGCTTCTCCCTGTTCGAAAAACACAGCCTCGGCGAAAGCAACTTCCAACAGCAGGTGACCTACCAGCGCGCCCTGCAGGGCCAGCTCGAGGAAACGATCGACAGCGTCCAGGGCGTCTCCGGCGCCCAGGTGGAGCTCGTGCTGCCGAGCGCGCAGAACCAGATCTTCGGCGAAACCCAGAACACCTCCTCGGCGGCCGTGCTGCTGTCCGGCACGAGCTCGCTCGACCCGGGCTCGGTGCGCGGGATCGCCCAGCTGGTCGCCTCGAGCGTGCCCGGCCTGCAGCTGAGCAAGGTCACGATCACCGATTCCGCCGGGGCGCTGCTGTGGCCCCAGGCCGGCGGCGCCTCCTCGGC
The DNA here is from genome assembly GCA_963743505.1 of uncultured Solirubrobacteraceae bacterium. Classification (GTDB taxonomy): domain Bacteria; phylum Actinomycetota; class Thermoleophilia; order Solirubrobacterales; family Solirubrobacteraceae; genus Palsa-744. Next base: position 109,854 of record CAVUPZ010000002.1, read on the forward strand.
CGGCTCCACGAGCGTGCAGGAAGCAGAGCAGCACTACAACCAGGCCACGGCGGCCTCCCTCGACGCGATGCTCGCCCAGACGCTCGGGCCGGGCAAGGCCCAGGTGCTCGTGTACGCGAACATGAATGTCGACCAGACGACCCAGGAATCGCTCACGTACGGCAAAGCAGGTGTGCCGCTGCAGCAGAGCAAGGACAGCGAGACGCTGACGGGAACGGGCGCGGGCACGGGCGGCGTCACCGGCACCGCCAACCTCGGTACCCAGTCGGCCGCCGGCAAGTCGAACTACAAGCGCGAAACGACCCGCTCCTCGCTCGGGGTCGACAAGACCGTCGTCCACTCCACGATCGCGCCGGGCACGGTCGAAAGCCAGCACGTCTCGGTGCTGCTCGACAAGTCGGTGCCGGCGGCGGCGCTGCCAGCGATCCGGGAAGCGGTCACCAACGCGGCGGGCATCCAGCCCAAACGCGGGGACACGATCTCGATCGGTCAGGTCGCGTTCGCCAAGACCGCCACGGCGTCCGAAGCGCCCGGGGGCGGAATGCTCGGCTACGCCAAGTACGTCCTGCTCGGCCTCGGGGCGATGCTGTTCCTGTTCTTCAGCACGCGGTCGCTGCGCCGGCGCGAGAAGGAGGCGATCGCCGAGCCGGTGTGGCTGCGCGAGCTGCAGGCGCCGATCAGGCTATCCGAGCTCGAGCGCGAGACGGCTCGGCGTCCGACGGAGGCGATGGCCGCCGTGGGCGGCGGGCCGGCCGCCGGCAACGGCGCCCTCCCGCACGGCTCCGACGCGCGCCGTCAGGTCGAGCAGCTCGCCGAGAGCGACCCCGACAAGCTGGCCCAGCAGGTCCGTTCCTGGATCCAGGAGGAGTAGGGGATGGACGGGGAGCAGCTGCCTGCTGCGGTCTCCTCGCTGTCGATGGCGATCGAGCCGACGGCGAGCACCGAGCTGCAGGTATCCGGGGCGCGCAAGGCGGCGGTGCTGATGGCGGCTCTGGGCCCCGAGCGGGCCGCGGGGGTGATCCAGCACCTGCGCGAGGACGAGGTGGAGCGGCTGTCGATCGAGATGGCGAAGCTGTCCGGCGTGGGGGCCGAGACGACGGAATCGATCCTCGGTGAGGTCGCCGCGGCCGGCCTCGAGCTCGGCGCGGGCGCCAACGGCGGGGTCGATTTCGCCCGCGACGTGATCGAGCGCGCGCTCGGACCGGAGCGGGCGGCGCAGCTGCTCGGACGGCTGTCCGCCGGCGAGGAGGCGAGGCCGTTCGCGTTCCTGCGCAACGCGCCGCCGGAGCGTGTGGCGGGCCTGCTGCGCAGCGAGTCGCCGCAGATGATCGCGCTCGTGCTCGCGAGCCTGCAGACGAGCCAGGCTGCCGCCGTGCTGGCCCGGCTGCCCGAGCCGCTCCAGCCCGACGTCGCCCTGAGAATCGTCCGCATGGGCGTTACCAGCGCTCGGGTGATCGAGCAGGTGGAGGAGGCGATGCGCCACCGGCTCGGCTCGGTGGCCGAGCGCGAGTATGCCGCCGCCGGCGGGACGAAGGCGCTGGCGGGCATCCTCAACCATGCCGACCGCTCGGTCGAGCGCAACGTGCTCGAGAGCCTCGCCGGAGCCGACAAGGCGCTCGCGGAGGAGGTGCGGGGCATGCTGTTCGTCTTCGAGGACATCGTCAAGCTCGAAGAGCGGGCGGTCCAGCAACTGCTGCGGGAGATCGATCAGAAGGACCTCGTGCTCGCGCTGCGGGGCGCTCCCGAGAACGTCAGGGAGGTCGTGTTGACGAACATGTCCGAGCGCGGCGCGGCGATGCTGCAGGAGGAGATGGAGATCCAGCAGCCGCAGCGCAAGCGCGACATCGACTCGGCCCAGAGCCGGATCGTCGCCGTCGTGCGCCGGCTGGAGGAAGCCGGGACGATCGTGATCGCCCGCTCCGGCGAGGAGGAAGGCGAGGCCGTTGTCTGAGCCCGCGGTCAGCTACGACCTCGAGCCGCTCGAGCCGTCGGAGCCGCCACCCAGGGACCGTCCCGCGCGCCTGCTCGCCGAAGCGAACGCCGCTGCCGAGGAGATCCGCGAGCAGGCCCGCGCGGAGGGGCACGCCGAGGGGCTCCTCGCCGGTCGCGAGGACGGCCGGGCGCAGGTGCAGGCGGTCGCCGCTGCGCTGGGCGAGGCACTCGCCGCGATCGAGGCGATGCGCGACGACCTCGCCGCCGCGGTCGAGCGCGACGCCGTCGAGCTCGGCCTCGCGCTCGCGGGAAAGATCCTCGCAGGCAGCCTGCAGGCGCGCCCGGAGCTCGTCGTCGAGGTCGTCCAGGGCGCCCTGCGCCGGGTCGCCGGGCAGCGCACGATCACGATCCTCGTGAACCCCGCCGACGTCGAGAACGTGCGCGGGGCCCTCGGCGAGATGCAGGCACAACTGGGCTCGCTGGACGTGTTCGACCTGCAGGCAGATCAGCGGGTGGAGCCCGGTGGAGCGATCGTGCGTACGGCTGAAGGCGAGGTGGACGCACGCGTGCAGACCCAACTCGAGCGGGCTCGCGAGGTCGCGGCCGCGGAGCTGGGCGGCGTCGGGCGGCCCGCGTGAGCGCCGAATCCCCCCCCGGGGCGAAGCTCGCGGGCGCGGCGCGGGCGATCCGCGAGGCGGACCTCGCCCGCCGGCACGGCTTCGTCAGCAACCTGATCGGCCTGATCATCGAGGCCACCGGCGTGCAGGCCGAGGTGGGGGAGGTCTGTCTCGTCGGCACCGACCGCAATCGGGCCCCCGTCGCCGCGGAGGTTGTGGGGTTCCGCGAAGGGCGCACCCTGCTGATGCCGCTGGGAGAGCTCCACGGGATCGGCCCCGGGACGCGTGTGCGGGGCACCGGAGCGCCGTTCCGGGTCACGGTCGGCGACGGCCTGCTCGGTCGCATCGTGGACGGCCTCGGGGCGCCGGACGACGGCGGCGCGCCGCCCGCCGGGGTGCCACGGTCGACGATGGCCGCGCCCCCCGCCGCGCTCTCGCGCCCGCGCATAACCGAGCGCGTGAGCCTCGGCGTGCGGGTGCTGGACGGGCTCGTCCCGTGCGGGCGCGGCCAGCGGCTCGGCATCTTCGCCGGGTCGGGCGTCGGCAAGTCCTCCCTGATGGGCATGATCGCCCGCTCGACCAGCGCGGAGATCAACGTGATCGCGCTCGTCGGCGAGCGGGGCCGCGAGGTCCGCGAGTTCATCGAGCGCGATCTCGGCGATGCGCTCGAGCGCTCGGTGGTGGTCGTGGCGACCTCCGACCAGCCCGCCCTCGTACGGATCAAGGCCGCGTTCACGGCGACGACGATCGCCGAGCACTTCCGCGACCAGGGTCACGACGTGATGTTGATGATGGATTCGGTGACCCGCTTCGCGATGGCCCAGCGCGAGGTCGGCCTGGCGATCGGCGAGCCCCCGGCCACGCGCGGCTACACCCCGAGCGTGTTCGCCCTGCTGCCCCGCCTGCTCGAGCGCGCCGGCACCAGCTCGGCGGGTTCGATCACGGCGCTGTACACCGTGCTCGTCGACGGCGACGACATGAACGAGCCGATCGCCGACGCGGCGAGGTCGATCCTCGACGGCCACGTCGTGCTCAGTCGCTCGCTCGCCCACGCGGGCCACTATCCCGCCGTGGACGTCCTGCAGAGCGTCTCGCGCCTGATCGGCGAGATCGTCAGCGCCGATGTCGTCGAGGCCGGCCAGCTGCTGCGTGCCGCGCTCGCCGTGCTGAGCGAGAAGGAGGACCTCGTCTCGATCGGCGCCTACCAGCACGGAAGCGACCCGGCCCTCGACGCCGCCCTCGCCCACCGCGCCGGGATCGAGGCGTTCCTGCGCCAGCCCGTCGACGAACGCAGCGACCCGCAGGCGACCGACCGCGACCTCGTCGAGCTCGCAAAATCCCTGCTCGCGGCCCACGTTGACCGCGGCGCCGAGGTCGAAGACGCCGAGGTCATCTCCCCGGCTCCCGCGACGATCGCTGCGGGCGGGGGCGCGCCGGCGATCCCGGCGCTCGGCGTCAACCTCTGAGCGGCGGGGGGCGGGTGTGGCCCGGTTGCCCGCGCCGCGGGCGTGCATCGCTAAAGAACCGCGGGGCGGGGCCGATTAACTGGCCGTGCCCGGACCCTCGTTCCGTTTCCGCCTAGAGCGTGTCCGCGCGGTGCGCGAGCGTCGCGAGAGCCTCGCCAAGCAGGAGCTTGCGAAGTCGATCTTGCGTCTGTCGAGCAGTCAAGCCGAGTTGCGTGACGCCGACTGCGATCTCGAGCAGGCCCGGGCCGAACAGCGCGACGTCGCCCAAACGACCGGCACCGTCGGAGCGACCGAGCTGCTCGCCCGCCAGGCCTTCCTCGAGCGTGTGGAGGCCGAGCGGCGGCTGCGCGCGATCGAGCTGGCCCGCAGCGAGGCCGAGGTCGCAGAGCGCAACGCGACGCTCGTGACGGCGGCGAGCGAGCACGAGATGCTCAAGCGTCTGCGCGAACGCCGGCGCGGCGAGCACGATCGCGAGCTGGCGCGCGTCGAGCGCAACGTCCTCGACGAGATCGCCACCGTCCGCCACGGCAGGTTGAGCGCATGAGCGCCGAACCGCTCACCAGCGTCGGCGGCGGCGAGCAGGCGATCGCGCAGCGCATCCAGCAGCTCGAAACACTGCTCAGCCAAGCCCGCTCGGCAAGCGGCCTAGCGCCCGCGCCGAGCGCGGCGCCCGCCACGGCCCCGGCCGGCTTCGCCAGCGCACTCCAGGCCGCAAGCGCCGGCACGGGCTCGGCGAGCGAGCCGTCCGCCACCGCGACCTCCGCTCTGGAAACAGGCGGCGGCGGCGAATACGAATCGATGATCCAGCAGGCAGCCGCCCGCTACGGCGTCGATCCGGCCGTGCTGCACGGGTTGATCCAGCAGGAGTCGGGCTTCGACGCCCACGCCCAGAGCAGCGCCGGGGCGATGGGGCTCACGCAGCTGATGCCGGGAACCGCCTCGACGCTCGGGGTGAGCAACCCGTTCGACCCCGCCGAAGCGATCGAAGGCGGCGCTCGCTACCTGGCCCAGCTGACGAGCCAGTTCGGCGGCAACACGACGGACGCCCTCGCCGCCTACAACGCCGGCCCCGGCGCCGTCAGCCAGTACGGCGGCGTGCCCCCGTACGCCGAAACACAGAGTTACGTGAGCAAAGTCCTGAGCTACGCCGAAGCCTACCGGCAGTCACATCCGACGACGACCCTCGCAAGTGCGGTGGCGGCATGACCGTGATGCCGGCAGCCCCTCCCGACCTCGCCGTGGCCGCGCCGGGCCAGGGTGGCGCGGCCCCACCGGGGGCGCCACCTGGCGGGCCGCCCTTCGCGGGCACCCTAGCCGACCACTGGGCCCGGACCGCACAAGCGGAAGGCCAACAGCAAGGGGGCGCGAGCGGCGAAGGGGGACCAGCGCGCGCCCGCCGCGGCGGCCCGAGTGATCACCGCGGCGGCCCGGCCGATCATCGTGGCACCGACGGGGCCGGTGCTCCCGCCGGCCAGCCGGGAGTGCTCCCGGCCCCGACGCCGGCCACCGAGAAGTCGTCACCGACCGTGCCGGCCGCGCAGCCCGCGGGGGCGGCTCCGGAGGGCGGGGCGGGCGGCTCCGCCGCATCCGCGGCGAGCACCAGCACGAGCACCAGCACGAGCACGAGCACCAGCACGAGCACGAGCGCGAGCGCGGGCGGCGCCGTTGGTGAGGCCGCGGCTCTCGACGCCGGCGCCAGAGATCCCGCAGCTGGCGCAGCGACGGCGGCCGCGAACGCCGCCGGAGCGCCACGTCCCTCGCGTCCCGCGGCGCCTGCCGGGGCGCCCGCATCCGAGTCCATCCGCGCAAGGGCCGAAGGCCAGCGGTCCTCCGCTCCCGCGCCCGGCGACACGTCGCCCGGGCCGGAGGGACACGCGAGCACTGACCCGGCGCCCCCCCCTGCGCCCACGGGAGCTGCCGCCGGCCCGAGCGCCGCGCCGAGCTCCATGCCGACGGCGGGCGCGGCTGACGGCGCCCTCCTCGCGAGCAGCGCAGCGATCCCGCACGAGGGCGGGGGGCGGGCAACCCCGGACCGAAGCAGCCGCAGCCGCAGCGGGCGCCGCAGCCGACGGGCGGACCCCGGAGCACCGACGGCCACACCGCGGCCGTGCCCGCGCGCCTCTCGGCACCCGCCCCGACCGCGGTCGGGCACCTCGGCGCCCGACCGGCGAGCCTCCCGGCCGCCACGACGCCATCCGGCCCCGGCGTCGAGCCCGGCCTGCCGGGGACGAGCGCCGGCAGCCAGGTGGTCGCCCCCGCGGCGGATCTGCAAGCGGGGGCCGGAGCGGCGAGCGGCGCCACCCTCACGGCGGCTGGCGTGGAGATGCAGGAGATGATCGACTCGATCCGCGCGTCGATCCAGGTCGCCACGCGCCAGGGCATCGCCCACGCCCGCATCGCCCTGCAGCCGCAGGAGCTCGGCGAGATCCGGATCCACCTCAGCCAGAGCGGGGCCGGCCTGGTGGCTCGGGTCACGGCCGACACCCCGGCCGCGGCGCAGGCGCTGGCCGGCGGACGCGGTGAGTTGCAGCGATCGCTGAGCTCGCTCGGGACTGTGCTCCTGCGCCTGGACATCGGTTCCTCGGCGCACCAGGACCAGGGCCCCGGGACCCGCTTCACGGGCTCGGCCACCAGGTCCCACGGCCCCCGCGGCGCGATCGGGTCCGAGAACTCCAACCCCGAAGGCACCGGCGAGCCCGGCGGTGCCCCGACCACCTCGAGCGGCCCCGCCCTGGGCGCGGTCGTCGACGTCCTCGCATGAGCTTCCAGAGAGAGGAGACCCGATGAGCACCTCACCAACCCCCTCCGTGCAGGGTCAGAGCCAGACACCGGGCAGCGGATCGCCCGCGCCGCAGAACCCCAACGGCGTGCTCGGGCAGAACGACTTCCTCAAGCTGATGGTCGCCCAGCTCCAGGCCCAGGACCCGCTGCAGCCTGCCAACACCAACGAATACATAACCGAGCTCGCCCAGTTCACCCAGGTCGAGCAGATGACCAACCTCGCCACCTCCAACGAGCTCTCGGGGGCGGTTCAGCTGATCGGCCGCACCGTCACCTACTCGGGCTCGTCGGGAAGCCTCGTCACGGGCAAGGTCCAGAGCGTCCAGTCAACCGCCTCGGGCACGACGGTCACCGTCGAAGGCACCCCGGGCGTGTCGCTCACGAGCATCACGGAGGTGGAATGAGCCCGCTCGGCAACCCGGCCCTGCTGCCGCCCGGCGGTGTCGCACCCACCGCCCCCGTCGACCCGGCGCCCGCAGCCGGGCGTGGGCCGCTCCGCCGCGCCGTCGGGGCCGTCGTTCGCGAGCACGCTCGAGCAGGCGGACGCCGCCCACGGGCTGCGCTTCTCCAAGCACGCGCTCGCGCGGGCGCAGCGGCGCGGGATCGAGCTCGCTCCCGCGACCCTGAACAGGCTTGCCGAGGGGGTCAACCGCGCCGCCGGCAAGGGCTCGCGGGACTCCCTCGTACTCGTCGACGGAACAGCCTTCGTGGTGTCCGTCAGCAACCACACGGTGATCACCGCCGTGGGACAGGAACACATGAAGGACAACGTGTTCACCAACATCGACAGTGCCGTGATCGCATGAGCGCTCCGGCCAACGACAACGACCAAGGCCGGACCTCATCGAGGGGGCCACGAAAGGACGGGCAGTCACGATGATGGCTGGTATGTATGCCGCGATCAGCGGCCTCGATGCGAACCAGGCGATGCTGAACGACACCGCCAACAACCTCGCGAACGTGAACACCGTGGGCTACAAGTCCTCGAGCATGACGTTCGCGGACTCCCTGACCCAGGTCACGCGGGGGGCCGCCGGACCGACGAACGCCACCGGCGGCAGCAACCCGATCCAGGTCGGGCTCGGCGTGCAGGTCAACGCCACCCGGGACGAAATGTCCGAGGGCGCCTTCCAGACGACGAACAACCCGCTCGACGTCGCGATCGAGGGCACCGGCTTCCTGCGCGTGGGCCAGGGCGAACCGAAAGGTGCCCTGACGACGAACCTGCCCGCGAGCATGCTCTACACCCGCGCCGGGGACATGACGACGAACGTCAAGGGGTTCCTGACCACCCAGGCGGGCGACTACGTGATCGGCCGCAACGCGGTCGCCACGGAAGTGGAAGGCAACGTCAGCTACGCGCCGGGCAAAGAAGACACCTACATCCAGATCCCGGCCGGCGCCACGAACGTGTCGATCGGCCAGGACGGCTCGGTCACCTACACGGAAAACAACCCCGAATCGAAACTGTTCCAGCAGCGGGTGACAGCGGGTTACCTCTCGCTGTCGAAGTTCGCCAACGAAGGCGGCCTGGAACGGCTCGGGGGCTCCCTGTGGGGACAGACGGCGAACTCCGGCGCCCCGATCGTGGGCACGCCGGGCAGCCAGGGCTTCGGGACCACGATCGGCGGCGAGCTCGAGCAGTCGAACGTCGACATGGCAACCGAGATGACGAACATGATCACCGCCGAGCGCGGCTACCAGGCCAACTCGCGCACGATCACGACCGCAGACTCGATGCTCGAAACGCTGGTGTCGATGCACTAGCAGGAGCCGCCCCAGCGGTGGCGAGTGCACGCGAGCGTATGAAAGGGGGCCCACACGACAACGACTCCGAGGAGCTCGGGGCGGGACGGCACGCAAAAAGCCGTCCCGCGCCGGGACTAGGCTGAACGAGAGAGGTGGGATCCATGATCACGCTGCGCCGGCTCGGGAGCACGGACGAGCCATTTCAACTGAACCCCGACATGATCGTCACGATCGAGTCGACCCCCGACACGGTGATCACGCTCGCCACGGGCGCGAAGGTGGTCGTCACGGAGAGCCCGGAGGACGTCGCCTCGGCGGTCCGCTCCTACCGTGCCGACGTGCTCGGCGAAGCCTTCGCCCGCCGCCGCGGGCCGCGCCGCCCGGGGCCCTCGCCGGCCCATCGCGAGCCCCCCGGCTCGCGGCCGTCGACGACGACGTCAGCTAGGAGACCCCGCTGCGGATCCCGTCCGCAGGCCCATTCGGGCTGTGGACGTTTATGCATCCGCGACCGGCAAGACTGAAGGATTGTCGCGGCTGGTCGATGTAAGGGAGCAATGAAGGCTTCAACGGCCATCGGCATAGGGGTGGCCTTCGGCTCCCTCCTGCTCAGCTCGATGATGGACGGGACCAGTCCCGCGTCGTTCATCAACATCCCCGCGTTGATGATCATCATCGGCGGCACCGCCGGCGTCACGCTGGCGAGCGTCGGCATGGACTCGATGAAGCGCGTCCCGAGCCTGTACAAGCTCGTCTTCGCGGCCGAACCGCCGGACATGCGCGGGCCAGCTCGACCGCCTCGTCGAGCTCGCCGACAAAGCCCGCCGCGAGGGCCTGCTCGCGCTCGACGCGCTGCTCCCGGAGATCGAGGACAGGTTCACCCGCAACGCCCTCCAGCTCGTCGTCGACGGAACCGACCCGGACATGGTCCACACGATCCTCGAGGCGGAGGTCGACGGCATGGCCGCCCGGCACGCCGCCTCGGCCGCCCCGTTCGAGAAGGCCGGCGGCTTCGCCCCCACGATGGGGATCATCGGCACCGTCCTGGGCCTGGTCCACGTGCTCCAGAACCTCGCCGCGCCGTCGACGCTCGGACCGTCGATCTCGGCCGCGTTCATCGCCACGCTGATGGGCGTCGGGGCTGCCAACGTCGTCTTTCTGCCGATCGCCAACCGCCTCAAGGCGATCTCCGCCGAAGAGATCGAGCTGCGGATGATGACCCTCGAGGGGATCCTCTCGATCCAGGCCGGCGACAACCCCCGCCTGGTCTCCGAAAAGCTGATGTCCTATCTGCCGCCCGCCGATCGCACGGCGGAGGACGAGGAGGCGGGCGAGCTCGCCCGATCCAGCGACAGGCAGGCGGCCTGAGATGCGCCGCGGGCGGCGGGCGCCGGCGCGGCGGGCACGGCGGCGGCCACGAGGAGGACGCCAGCAGCGAGCGCTGGCTGCTCACCTACGCCGACATGATCACGCTGCTGATGGCGCTGTTCATGGTCCTGTTCTCGATCTCCTCGGTCAACGTCTCGAAGTACCAGAGCCTCCAGGAGTCGCTGCGGGCGGCGTTCTCCGGCAACATCCTGCCGGGCGGCAAAGCGATCGCCAAGCCGGGTGCGACCGCGAACGCGAGCCAGCGCTCCGAGCAGCGTCGACCTGCAGGCGATCGTCCCACTCCAGCCTCGCAGACGACGACGAGCAGCGCCCAGAGCGCGAGCCAGCACGGCAGCTCGGCAGCGGTCAGCGCGAGCCAGCAGTCAGCGGCCGCCCAGCGAGTCCCAGGAGTTCGTACACATCAAGGAACGGCTGGACGCCTACGCCGCCTCGCACGGGTTCAGCTCGAGCGTGAAGACGGTGATCGAACCGCGAGGCCTCGTGATCCGGGTGCTCACCGACCAGCTCCTGTTCGCCTCCGGCCAGGCCGCCCTGGACCCGAAGGCGAACGGCCTGCTCGGCGAGATCGTCCGCGCTGCTCAACGTCGACGGCGCCCATCCGATCGACGTCGAGGGCAACACCGACGATGTGCCGATCCGCAGCAGCCAGTTCCCGAGCAACTGGCAGCTGTCGACCGCGCGCGCGAGCACCGTCGTGATGTTCCTGATCGAGCACGGCGTCGGCGCGAGCCGGCTGACCGCCGCTCGGCTACGCCGACCAGCACCCGATCGAAAGCAACGCCACCGCCGCCGGTCGGGCGCGCAACCGGCGGGTGGAGATCGTGATGAGGCGGATCTATGGCTCCGAACCCTAGTCAAGGACGACTGCGATGCTCAAGAACAAGAAGGTGATGCTGGCGCTGGCCCTCCCGGTCCTGCTGTTCGCCGGCTACACCATGACCAAGCCGAAGCCCGTCGTGAAGGAGAAGATCAAGGGAACCATGTACGTGCTCCCGAAGGACTTCCTGCTGAACCTCAGCGACGGCCGCTACGCGCAAGCCTGACCGTGGGCCTGGTAGCTCGCCCCCGGCCAGAGCGACGGCGCCACGGCCGCCGCCGCGTCGAGTTCGGAAAGCGACCGTTGGCACGCTCCCGGAGGAACCGCTCGTACGCGAAATCGTCACCAACGACGTGACCGACGTCAGCGGCGAACAGCTGGTGAGCGCCTCCGGCAGGCGTACGATCAAGCGCGCAGATCCTCGACGGCGATCCTCCAGCAGACCGACGTCAAGGTGGAAGCCGTCGTGTTCCCCGACCTAACCGTGCAGTAGGAGGTGCTCCCGTGACCGAGGCAATCGAGTACGAGCAGTTCGATCAGGCGGGCCGACGTCCCCCGGGCGCGAGCGCCGAGGGCGACCTCAGCCGGCTCACCGACATCCCGATGGAGCTGAGCCGTCGAGATCGGCCGCACGACGATGACCGTCGGCGAGACGCTGCAGCTGCGCGTCGGCACGGTCGTCGAGCTCGCCCGTCTCGCGGGCGAGCCAGCCGACCTGCTCGTCAACGGCACGTCGATCGCGCGCGGCGAGGTCGTCGTCATCGACGAGCGCTACGGTCTGCGCATCACCGAGATCACTCGAGGGCCAGGGCGAGCAGGGCCAGGCGCAGGAGGCACCGGAGGCGCAGGCGCCTGCGGTGGAGACCGCCGACGCGGGCTAGCGAGATGGCCGCCGAGAGCCCCGAGGTCCAGCAGCGCGACGAGCAGGCCGAGCAGGAGCTCGCCAGCCGCGTCCGCCCGTTGGACTTCGGACAGCCGACCAAGTTCACGACAGAGCTCCGCAGGCGCATCTCGGGCGCGCTCGCACCGTGTTTCGAGACGCTCGTCGCGAGCCTCACGGGCGAGCTGAAGGTCGACGTGGAGATCGAGATCGCCGAGATCGGCCAGCACACGTGGGCGGCGGCGCGCGCCGCCCTGCCAGCGGACTCGGTCGCGGTGGCGATCACCGAGGGGCCCGAGGAGAACGCCCAGATGATGTTGAGCGTCGAGCTCGCGTGGGTGCTGCAGGCGCTGGAATGCCTGCTCGGCGGCGAGGCTGCCAGGGCGCCGTCCGCACGGCGGTTGACGGACCTCGACCGGACGCTCGTGCAGGGCCTGCTCGACATGGTCGTCGCGGAGATCTCGAGCGCATGGGTCGAGCTCGGCGGCCCCGAGCTGCGCCGCGGCGAGATCGATCTCGAAGGGGACGCCGGGCTGCTCGTCGCCCCGGGCGAGCCGACGCTCGCGGTCACGCTCGCCAGCCGCGTCGACGGGGTGTCCTCTGGAATGTCGCTGCTGCTGCCGTGGCTGGCGTTCGTGCCGCTGGCCCAGAGCGGGCAGGGAAAGCCGGCGCCGGCGCTGAGCCCGCGGACCGAGCACGACGCGCGGGCGCTCAGGCGCGGCCTGAGCGCCGCGCAGGTCCTGCTGCGGGCCGAGGTCGGATCGGTGCAGATGCCGATCGAGCAGATGCTCGAGCTGCAGCCGGGAACCCTGGTGAGCCTCGGCGAGCGCGCCCAGGACGGCGTGCGGCTGTTCGCGGAGGAGGTCTCGCTCGGTCGCGGCCGACCCGGTCGCAGCGGCAGCCGGCGGGCGGTCAAGGTCGAGGTCACGGGCGAGCCGCCGACGCACGCGGAGACCTACGCCCGGCTCGGCCGCGCCGAGCTCGAACGTGCGCGGGCATGGGTCGACGGGGGCGGTGAGAGCAGCGAGCGCCCGCCTGTCCTGCGCAACATCTTCGTGCGCGTGTGGGCCGAGCTCGGCCGCACCCACATCTCCCTCGGCGGCGCCCTCGAGCTTGCGCCGGGCGCGGTGGTGGAGCTCGACCAGCCCGCCGAGACGCCGGTCGAGCTGTTCGCCAACGGCCTCTGCTTCGCGGACGGCACGTCTCGTGGTGACTCCCGAGGGCGGTTGGGGAGTGCAGTTGGAGCACCTCCTCTAGCCGCCGGACCGCCTCAAGTCGGCGCGAGGGGGGTCGATAACCCGGGGGACTCTTCCTCGGAGTCGTTCCCTCGATGACCAAGATGACCATGCCTCCCCGGGCGGCCGCGACGGCGGCTGCCGCGCTCTGCGCCTGCCTGGCCGCGCTCGACGCGCCGGGTACGGCGCTGGCCGCCACCGGGACCACGACCGGCGCCGGCGAAAGCACGCCGCTGAACCTCGGCTCACCCGGCACGACCCCCCACACGAGCTCGGGCGGGGCGAGCATCGTCCGCACGATCGTCGGCCTCGTGATCGTGATCGCCGTGATCTGGGGGCTTACCTGGATACTGCGTCAGGTCAAGGCGAGCCGCGACCCTCACGTCGCCGGCGCCGGCCTCAGCAGCGTCGCCGCGCTGACCCTCAGCTCGGGTCGCTCGGTGCACCTCGTGCGAGCGGGCAGCGAGTACGTGCTGCTCGGCAGCGCCGAGCACGGCGTCGTCCCGATCCACCGCTACACCGAAGAGGAGGCCCGGGAAGCGGGCCTGCTCGCGGGCCAGGAACACCAGGCCGGCGGCCTCGAACACGGCCCGGCAGACGGGTCGCAGGCGGGCCGGTATGACCCCACCCGGATCCCCTCCCAGTCGGCGGGGCTGCTCGAGCGCCTGCGCGAATGGACGGTGCGACGGTGAACCTGACGTCGAGCAGCAACACCGTCCAGATCCTGCTGCTCGTGGGTGGGCTCACGCTCGTCCCGGCCGTCCTGTTCACGGTCACCGGCTTCAGCCGCATCCTGATCGTTCTCGGCTTCATCCGCACCGCGGTCGGCACCAACAACGCGCCCCCCAACCAGGTGCTCGTCGGGATCGCCCTGTTCCTGACGATCTTCGTGATGTCGCCGACGATCAGCGCGATCCGCAAGGAGGCCGTCGAACCGCTCACGGCCCACGAGATCAGCACGACCGAGGCGATCAAGCGGGCCGAGCAGCCGCTGCGGGAGTTCATGTTCCGCCAGACCCGCGCCCAGGACATCTCGCTGTTCGTGACCCTCGCTCACGACAAGGTCCCGCGGACGCGCGCGGAAGTGCCGACGGAGGTCCTGATCCCCGCGTTCATCGTCTCCGAGTTGAAGACCGCCTTCCAGATCGGGTTCCTGATCTTCCTGCCGTTCCTGATCATCGACCTGATCGTCTCCTCGACGCTGATGAGCATGGGCATGATCATGCTGCCGCCCACGTTCATCTCGCTGCCCTTCAAGGTCCTCCTGTTCGTCCTCGTCGACGGCTGGGACCTCGTCATCAAAGCGCTCGTCCAGAGCTTCCACTGAGGAGGGATCGCAAGTGAACCAGGACACGGTCGTCAACCTCGCCACCCAGGCAATGAGCCTGGCGCTGAAGATCGCGGGGCCGCTGCTGCTCGTGGGGCTCGTGATCGGGGTGCTCGTGAGCGTCTTCCAGGCCGTCACCCAGATCCAGGAGCAGAGCCTGTCGCTGATCCCCAAGATCGCCGGGGTCGCGGTCGTGGTCGTCGTGCTCGGGCCGTGGATGCTCGGTCAACTGGTCGCCTACACGAGCGCTCTGTTCACCTCGATCCCGACGATGGTGGGCTCGTGAGCCAGCTCCTCAGCAGCCTTGCCGGGAACGAGCTCGCGGGCTTCATCCTCGTGCTCGCCCGGGTGACGCCGCTGTTCCTGATCGCGCCGCTGTTCTCCTCGGCGATGATCCCGCCCCGGGTGCGGGGGATCATCGCCGTGGCGATCTCGATCGGCCTCACCCCGGTGGCGCTGCAGGGGCAGCACATCCCGACGGACGTGGTCGCGCTCGCGGGGCTGATCGTCGAGGGTCTGCTCGTCGGGCTCGCGTTCGCCTTCGCGCTGTCGGTCCTGACTCGCCGCGCTCGAATCCGCCGGCAGCATCATCGACGTCATCGCCGGCTTCTCCTACGGCAGCCTGATCAACCCGTTCAGCGGCGAATCGAGTGCCGTGATGGCCCGCTTCTACTCGCTGTTCGGGACGATGATCTTCCTCGTCATCGGCGGCGACGCATGGACGCTGCGGGGCCTCGGCCGGACGTTCACGCTCGTGCCCCTGACGCGGTCGCCGCGGCTGGGCTCGCTCGTGGGCGGCGCCGAGCACTCGTTCAGCATGATCTTCACGGCGGCGCTCGAGATCGGCGCCCCGGTGCTCGTGGCGCTGCTGATCACGGATGTGGCCTTCGGGGTCGTCTCCCGTGTGGTGCCGCAGATGAACGTCTTCGCGGTCGGCTTCCCGACCAAGGTCGCCGTCGCGATGCTCGTCGTGGGAGCCTCGCTTCCGTTCGTCGCCAACTGGATCTCAGGCCAGATGTCGAGCAGCGTCGGCGCGGCGCTCGGGGCGCTGCACGCGGGATAAGGCGATGGCGCGCGAGGACCGCACCGAGAAGGCGACACCGAAGCGGCGCAAGCGCGCCCGCGAGCGCGGCCAGGTCGCCAAGAGCGCCGACCTGAGCGGCTCGATGGTCCTGCTGGCAGGCCTGTTCACGGTCGTCGCCACGGGGACGAAGATCGCCGAAACGGGCGGCGCGAGCATGCGGGCGATGCTCGCCGAGATCGCCCACCCCGGGCGGGCGACGACGGCGGCCGGCCTCAACGGCCTGATGCAGACGGGCCTGTCGACCGTGCTCACCTGCGTGGGGCCGATCGCGCTCGCGTGCGTCGCCGCCGCCATGGTCACGGGCGTGGCCCAGGTCGGGGTGCGCCCGAGCGCGCACGCCCTGACGCCCGACTTCCGTCGTCTGGACCCGGTCTCGGGGCTGCGCAACCTGCTCGGGGCGAACCTCCCGTTCGAGGCGCTGAAGGCGGTCGTCAAGGTCGGCGCCGTGGGCGCGGTGGCGGCGCTCGCCCTGCTCCCCGGCCTGACCGCGCTGGCGGCCACGGTGGGGGTCGAACCGCGCGCCCTCGGGTCGCTGTCCGCGCAGCGCGCGCTCGCGATCGCCGAGCCGGCGGCGCTCGCCTACCTCGCGATCGGCGTCCTCGACTACCTGTGGAAGCGCCACCGCCACGAGCAGAAACTGCGGATGACCAAACAGGAGGTCAAAGACGAGGTCCGCCAGTACGGCGTCTCGGCCGAGATCAAAGCCGCCCTGCGCCGCCGCCAGATGCAGGCAGCGAGGGCCCGCATGATGGCTGCGGTCCCCGACGCGGACGTGGTCGTCACGAACCCGACCCACTTCGCCGTGGCGCTCCGCTACGACGGCTCACGTGCGGCCCCCGAGGTCGTCGCGAAGGGGCAGGACCTGATCGCGGCGCAGATCCGGCGGGTGGCGGAGGAGAACGACGTGCCCGTCGTCAGCGATCCGCCGCTGGCGCGGGCGCTGCACCAGTCGGTCGAGATCGGCCAGGTGATCCCGCCGGAGCTCTATGCCGCGGTCGCCCGCGTGCTCGCGTTCGTCTACAGGCTGGCTGGACGCAGGAGGCTGGCGTCGTGAGCGACACGACCGTCCGCCGGATGCTCAAGCACACCGACCTGCTCGCGGCGGGGGCGGTCGTGCTGGTCGTGACGATGCTGGTCGTGCCGCTGCCGGCTCCGCTGCTGGACCTGCTGATAACGCTCAACATCTCGGCCGCGCTGACGATCGTGGCGGCGACGATGTACCTCGGCAAGGCGCTCGACTTCGCCTCGTTCCCGAGCCTGCTGCTGCTGACGACGATGTTCCGCCTGGCGATCAACGTCTCGGTCACGAGGCTGATCCTGACGACCGGTGACGCCGGCACGGTGGTCAAGTCCTTCGGTGCCTTCGTCGTGGGGGGCAACGTGATCGTCGGCCTCGTGATCTTCCTGATCCTGGTCGTGATCCAGTTCGTCGTCGTCACCAACGGCGCCGGCCGGGTGGCCGAGGTCGGGGCCCGCTTCACGCTGGACGCGATGCCCGGCAAGCAGATGGCGATCGACGCCGATCTCAACGCCGGCCTGATCACCGACGATGAGGCACGCGAGCGCCGCGCCACGATCGGGCGCGAGGCCGATTTCTACGGGTCCATGGACGGCGCGTCCAAGTTCGTCAAAGGCGACGCGATGGCGGCCGTGATCATCACCGCGATCAACCTGATCGGGGGGATCGTCATCGGCATGCTCCAGCGGCACCTCAGTTTCGGCGAAGCGACCCAGCAGTACTCGCTGCTGACGGTCGGCGACGGGCTCGCTGCGCAGATCCCGGCACTGCTGATCTCGGTCGCGACGGGCATCATCGTCACCCGGGCCGCCTCCGACCGGGACCTCGGCAGCGACATCGCGAGCCAGATTCTCGGCCAGCGCAGGGCTCCGATGGTGGCGGCCGCGGCGATCGGCGCGTTCGCGCTCGTCCCGGGCCTGCCAAAGCTCCCGTTCCTGGTCATCGGCGGCCTCTTCGGCGCGATCGCATGGGCCGTCCGCAACGGCATGCCCGAGGCGCGCGAGGCGGCCGCGAAGGCCGCCAAGGCGGCGCTGCCGCCCCCGAGCGAGGAACCGGTCGGCGAGGTCGGGATCGACCCGCTGGAGCTCGCGATCGGGTTCGGGCTCGTGCCGCTCGTGGACGGCGGGCCGGGCGGATCGCTGCTGCGACGCGTGAGCATGATCCGGCGCCAGATCGCCTCAGAGCTCGGCCTCTTGGTCCCGCCCGTCCGCATCCACGACGAGCTCGGCATGGAGTCGCACGAGTACGTGTTCAAGGTCCGCGGCTCGGAGGTCGCGCGGGGGCGGATCATGCCCGGGCACCTGCTCGCGATGGACCCGGGCGACGCCAGCGGCACGCTCCAGGGGATCAGGACGAGGGAGCCGGCGTTCGGCCTGGAGGCCGTGTGGGTGCCCGAGTCGGTCCGGGCCGAAGCGGAGTCGCTCGGCTACACGGTCGTCGATCCGGAGTCGGTGATCGTCACCCACCTGACCGAGACGATCCGCGGCCACGCCGCCGAGCTGCTGACCCGCCAGGACGTCCGCGAGCTGCTGGACCGTCTCAAGGAGTCAAACGCGGCCGTTGTCGACGAGGTCGTGCCGGAGGCGCTCTCGCTCGGGGAGATCCAGCGGGTCCTGCAGTCCCTGCTCGCCGAGGGCGTGCCGATCCGGGACCTCGGCACGATCGTGGAGGCGATCGGCGACAAGGCGCGAACAACACGTGACAGCAGCCTCCTGTCGGAGTACGCTCGCCAGGCGCTGGGCCGGGCGATCACGGCTCCCCACCTGGACGAGCAATTGCGCCTGCAAGCGATAACCCTGGATCCGGCGATCGAGCAGGAGGTCTCGAGCTCGATCACCCAGACGACCGATGGCGAGTACCTCGCGATGGAGCCCCCGCGCGCCCAGGCGATCGTCGCCGCGCTGCGGGCACAGGTCGAGCACGCGAGCGCACTCGGTGCGCGCCCGGTCGTGCTCTGCTCGGCGCGGATCCGCCGTCACCTGCGTCGACTGATCGCGCAGGCCCAGCCGCACCTCGCGGTGTGCTCCTACAACGAGATCGCACCGGGCGTGAACGTCGAAACGGTCGGGGTGATCCACGCGTGAGCACTCCCGGTGAGCTGCTCGAGGCACTCGGCCGCGAGGCGCGGGCCCGGCTCGGCGTCGGCGCCGGCGCGGCGAGCGGCAGCGACGCGCGCATGCGCACCTACCGGGGCCGCTCGGTCGAGGAGCTGATCCCGCGGATCGAGCGCGACCTCGGCGCCGACGCCGTGATCGTTCGCCGGCGCGAGGGGCTGACGGGGGGCGTGCTGGGCTTCTTCCAACACGCGTTCGTCGAGATCGAGGCGATGCCCGGCGCCCCCCGGGTGGACGTCTACGACGACGACGCCGCCGCCACGCCTCCACCACCGCAGGCCGGCGACTGCTCCCGCGCCGGCGAGCCTGCCCGGCGGGGTTGCCTCGGTGGCGGCGCCGGGTGGACGCCCGCCGGCGAGCGCGCCGTACGCCGCCGTCCCCGAGGTGGGAGCTGGCGGCGGCTACGTGAGCGGTCACCTCGCCGCCCTCGCCCGGACCGGCGGCCTGGCGCCCGTGACGCCGCCCGCGAGCGGCCCGCCGCCCTGGGCGCCGCCGCAGCGTCCCGCCGCGATCGACTTCCACGAGCTGCTCCCGCGGGAGCGCGAGTTCACGCTCACGCGTGCCCGCGAGGCGCCCGAGGCGTCGGACTCGCGCGAGGCGCCGGAGGGTGGCGCCGGCGTGGGGGCCGAGCGGCGCACGGTCGCACCAGGCTCGCATGGTCGTGCCCGCGCGGGCGTGGAACGCGGCCTGCGCCGACTCGGCATCGGCGAGGAGCTGGCGGGCGAGCTGATCGACGGAGCGCTTGCTCACACGCTGCCGCTCGCCCCCCGGGCCGGACTCGCCCAGGCCGTCCGCGCGACGCTCGCCCAGCGGATACCGGTAGCGCCGCCGCTGCCGCGTACGGGCGGGGCGATCGTCATCGTCGGCGGCGGCGGAGCCGGCAAGACGACCTGCTGCGCCACCCTGCTCGATGCCTACCGTCGCGCGAGCAGCGTGCCCGCCCGCTACGCGAGCATCGTCAGGGGCCCGGACGGCAAGGAGCTGCAGCTGATCTTGAGCCCCCAGATCGTCAAGCCCGCGGCCGTCGGCTCGGCGCGGGCGCTGCGGGCGATCCGCGCCGCTCGCACGGAGGGCCTCGCGATCATCGACACGCCACGTCTGTCGCCCTCGGACCGCGGCGAGATCCGCGACCTGGCGAAGCTGCTCGGCCAGCTCGCGCCGGAGCGGATCGTGGTCGCGCTCCCTGCGACGCTCGGCGCCGCCGCGGCGGCGCAGCTACTCGGGGCACTCGCGCCGCTGCGGGCGAACGCGATGGTCATCACGCACACCGACGAGACCGACCAGTTGGGCGTCTCGATCGAGGCCGCGTGCGCGTTCGGGCTCGCGCCCGAGTACACGCTGGAACGCGGACGCCCCGGCTGGCGGCTGCGCCGCGTCGAACCGTCCGAGCTCGCCTCGAGGCTGCTGCCATGAGGCTCGGCCGGCGCAAGGCTGCGGTCAACGCCCCGGTCGTGCTGCCGGAGCCCGCCGACATGGTCGTCGTCAGCGTGCCTCCGAACGGCCGGATTCCCGCCCGCGTGCTCGAGCGTGGCGCCGACTCGCTGCTGCTCGCGCTGACGGTGCCGACACGCCCGATGAGCTCCGCCCAGCTCGAAGACCTCGTGCTCGAATACAACAGCCCGCGAGGCAGGGTGCGCCTGCACGGGCAGTTCGCGATGGCGGACCCCGCTGATCCGGACCTGCTGCGGATGCGCGAGCCCAGATCGGTGGAGGTGCTCCAGGAACGGCGCTATGTGCGCATCCGCGCGGCCCGGCCGGTGCTCGTCTACTGCGGCGGGGACCGCGCGAGCATCGAGAGCTTCACCGTCGACGTCAGCGGGGGCGGCTTCCTGCTCGCGGGTCCCGACACGCTCGCGATGGGCGACGAGGTCAGCTTCCGGATCAGCATCGTCGCCGGCGCCGACCCGGTTATCGGCACGGGGCGCGTCGTCCGCATCGACCACATGGGACGTCGTGCGGTGGCGTTCGAGACGATCAGCGACTTCGATCGCCGTCGCCTGATCCGATTCATCTTCGAGAGCCAGCGCGTCGCCAGGCGGCGCGGAGTGAAGGAGGAAGACGATGGCGGCCGCTGACACCGAGCTCCTGACCGACGAGGGCGCGACCGCCGCGGCAGCACCCGTGGCGGCCTCGTCGACACCGCGCGCGCCGGCCTCGACCGACGGAGCGCCCGCGAAGGCGGACAAGAAGGACGCCAACAAGCCGGGCAAGAAGGACGCCAAGAAGGACGCCAAGAAGGACGGCAAGAAGAAGGGCAAGGAGGCGAGCACGGAGGGCGACGGCGACGGCGGGCCGAGCGTCGCCGCCCACCCGCGCGCGGCGGTGGCGGTGTCGCGGGCGAAGGCCTGGGGCGGCCTCGCCGGGTTCGTGCTCGGGGGCTACCTGTCGCTGCCCACCCACACGCTCGCCGACGCCGGTCTGCGCGCGCTGGTCGCGGGCATCGTGAGCTACGTGGCGGTGTGGGCCGGCGCGGTGTTCGTCTGGCGCCGGCTGGTGATGCTCGAGCTCAAGGCGCGCGAGCATCAGCTTCTGAGCGCCGCCCACGATGCTGCGGGCGAGCTCCCGCCGGGACGGGGGCGGCTCCCGTCGTGAGGTGGGCGCGCGTCCGCTCGCCGGCAGCCCGCTCCCGGGGCGAGCATGCGGGCGCCCGCGCCCGCGAGGGGTCGCCCGCGATCTGGCTGCCCCAGCACAACGAGCCGGTGACGCTCTGCATGCCGAGCGGCGAGACGCTGCCCGCCCGCGTGATCGAGCGCGGCAGGGACGCTCTCGTCGTCGTCATCGTCGTGCCGACCAAGCGGCTGCGCGAGGGCGACCTGCGAAGGCTCGAGCTCGAGTATGCGAACCCGGGCGGCCGCGTGCGGCTGAAGGGGAGGGTCACGCAGAGCGAGGGCGGCAAGGAGGGCGTGCAGCTGCGCATCGAGGCGCCCGAGCTGATCGAGGTCGTACAGGAGCGCAGGCACGTGCGGGTGGCGGCGGAATGCCCGATCGCGCTGCGCGCCGGGGTGCTGGACGACCCGCTGATCGCACGCACGCTCGACCTCAGCGCGGGGGGCCTGCTGCTCGCCGACGCCGACGATCTCGACATCGGCGAGCAGCTCGAGTTCCAGCTCGGCATCACGCCCGGTACCCCGCCCGTGACCGGCGTCGTGGAAGTCGTCCGGACGGACGCGGGCGGCAACGTGGGTGTCCACTTCACCTCGATCACGCCAGCCGAGCGCTGGCGGCTGATCCGCTTCACGCTCGACTGCCAGAGCGAGGAAATGTTCCGCCACCCGGACCTCGACGAGGACGACGGCCGGGTGGCATGGCGGGAGGACGGATAGGGCGAGCGCATGGACCCGATTCGTCCGATCTCCCCTGCTGGCGGGGGCACGCACGTCCCGGTCGAGCGCCTCGAGCGCGTGAGCCGCGAGCGCGACCGCCCGGCCCGCGAGCGCCCGCCCGGCCGCCGCCGGCCGCCGCCGCCCGCGCAGGACGGCGAGGACGGCGAGGACGGCCCGCACCGCATCGACGTCCGCGCCTGAGCCGGCTCACCCCCCAGCGGGCCTGTTGCAGGAGACGCGCGAGCCGTGTCGAAAAACGCCTGCCAGGAGGGCCCTGCCCTCAAGTATCCCGCTGCCATGACGATAACTCGCGTGAGGTGACACGGAGTCGCCTCGGGACCAACACAACAACGTCATCAAGGAGATGAACGCATGGCCCTGACGATCAACACCAACACGGAGGCGATGAACGCCTCGCTGAACCTGAACCAGACGGAAAACGCCCTGGCCGCGGCCATGCGTCACCTGTCCTCGGGTAAACGCATCAACTCCGCCGCCGACGACGTCGCCGGCTACGCCATCAGCCAGCGCCTCCAGGCGCAGGTCAACGGCCTCAACCAGGCGCAGCTGAACAGCCAGGACGCCGTCTCGCTCGCGCAGACGGCTCAGGGTGCCCTCAGCGACGTCGTCGGGATGCTCCAGCGTATTCGTGAGCTCGGCGTCCAGTACGCCAACGGCACAACCTCGGCATCGGACAAGGAAGCGATCGAAGCTGAGGCCGGCCAGCTCAAAGAAGAGATCAAGCGCGTTGGTGAAACCACGCAGTTCAACGGTGTCAACCTGCTGAAGGAAGAAGCGAAAATCGCCTTCCAGGTCGGTGCCAACGAAAAAGAAACGATCGAAGTCAAAACGATCGACCTTGAAAAAGCGGTCGAAAAAGCGTCGCTGAAAGAAATCAAGACGGTTGACGAAGCTCTCAGCGCCGTGACCAAGTCAGCTGGTGAATTCGGGTCGGTCCAGAACCGCATCCAGTACACCGAGAGCAACCTGGAAATCTACAGCCAGAACCTCTCGTCGGCGGTCAGTGGCATCGTCGACGTGAACATGGCTTCGGAAATGACCAACTTCACCAAGAATCAGGTTCTGCAGCAGGCTGGCGTCGCCATCCTGGCGCAGGCGAACCAGATTCCGGACGCGGTCCTGAAGCTCGTCGGCTGATCCAACACCTTCCTCAGCGGTGGCGCCCTCGTGACGCCACCGCTGCAGTGAAGCCGCCCTGCCCTCGGCCGGCCTTCGCCGGCTCCGTGGGCAGGTGCGTCAACAACGCAATCGGACGGTCCGGGAACGGCCGGCTGAAAGCCATATACCGCCGCTTCATCGAGGGAACGGTGGTGAGACGGGCGGCGACGGCCGCCCGTCTCTGTTTCTGCGGGGCCCGGCGCGGCTCAATCGCGGCGGACCCGTGCCGATGACCTGAGCGATGTCGATCGAAGAGACGCTCGCCCGCGTGGCCGCGATCCGCCAGGCGCTGGCGGACCCGGCTCAGCTGATCGGCGCCGGCGCGAGCGCGCCCGCGCCGGCGGTCGAGGCGACCGGGACCGCGACCGCGAGCTCCGGCGCAAGCACGTTCGCCTCGGCCCTGCAGGAAGCAAGCGGGGGTTACGGCCCGGCGTCGGCGGCGAGCGCGAGCTACGGCGGCGAGCCGTCGGCCGTGCAGGCGTACTCGCCCGGATCGATCCAGGGGCTGCAGGGCGCCGGCGCGGGGGGCGGCGGACGGATCGTGGCGATCGCCGAAAGCCAGCTCGGCCAGACCGAGCAGCCACCCGGGTCCAACGAATCACCGGCGATCGCCGAATACCGCAGCGCCACCGCGGGAGCGATCCCGGGCGCGCCGTGGTGTGCGTACTTCGCCTCCTGGGTCGCCCGCCAGGCCGGCGAGCCGATCGGCGCGCAGGGAGAGGGCCTCGGTGCCGTCTCGGAGATCTGGTCGTGGGCCCAGAGCACCGGCCGGGCGGTGGCGAACGGTCCGGGGGTCATCCCCAAGCCGGGCGACCTGATCGTCTTCGGCGACGAACACGTGGGTATCGTGCGGGACGTCCTGCCCAACGGCCGGATCCAGACGATCGAGGGCAACTACGAAAACAAGGTGGCCGCCAACGAACGCTCGGCGAGCGAAGCAACCGGCTACGTCAGCATGAGCTAGAGCGGGTGGGCGGCGCTAGACTCGCCGGTGAGCGTCGTCATGAGCGAGCCCGAGCAGACCCCCAGCGGTGCGACTGCGGCAAGGCCGGCGTTTCCGCGGATGCTCGTGCCGCTTGCGCTGATCCTCGGGATCGCCGCCGGCGTCGGCCTCGTCCTGCTGCGGGGCTCACCGAGCCAGACGCTCCCGAGCGGAGCGACCGCTCACGCCGCCGGCAGCGGCTACCTCGGCACGCTCACGCTGCCCCCGCGCCAGGCGCCGCCGCTGGAGCTGCGCAACTACCTCGGCCAGCCGGTCACGCTCTCCCAGTACCGGGGCAAGGCGGTGATGGTGACGTTCCTCTACACCCACTGCCCGGACATCTGCCCGCTGATCGCCTCCAACCTGCGCGCGGCGGTCCGGGAGCTCGGACCCGAGGCCTCGCGGGTCCAGCTGATCGCGGTGTCCGTCGACCCCCGCGGCGACACCCCCGCCGCCGTGGCGGCGTTCCTGCGGGCGCACGGGCTGCTCGGGCGCATGCAGTACCTGATCGGATCGAGCGCAGAACTCGGCCGCACGTGGGCGGCGTGGAGCGTCGGCTCCACCCGCGAGGCAGGTCAGCCCGATCAGGTCGCCCACTCGGCCCTCGTCTACGGCGTGGCCGGGAGCGGACGGCTCACGACGATCTACCCGGCGACATTCGAACCGAGCGAGATCGTCCACGACACCCCGCGGCTCGCTTCGCACTGAGTGCCCCGGGCTGCGCTGCGGGTGCGCATCCAGGCGCCCTCAGGGTTCGCGCTCGTCCTCGCGCCAGATCGCCACGTACCAGATCGTCACCGCGATCAGGATTCCCAGCGGGATCACGAGCGTGAGGACCGAGCTGGTGCTGAAGTGGCTGGCGAGCGGTATGGCGTTCTCTGGCATTGACCCTCCTCGTTTAGCTTAGCCCGCGAGCCGGGGCGCCTTCGTGCGCGCCGGCGCCGGCGGCATCAGCCAGCGGTGGACGTACGCGAAGATGACGATGACGAACGTGATCGAGCCCGGCACCCACATCACTCCGGCCGCCAGCTGCTGATCTCCGATCGCAGAGATGCCGCCGGGGCGCGAGGCGAGGTGGGCGTAGTGGGCGTAGAGCGGATGCGGCGCGAGGGCCAGCACGATCGCCAGCAGCCAACAGACGATCATCGCGCCGACCACGTACAGGACACGCTGGGGCGGCGTCAGGACGGCGTGCAGGGGCGGCGAGGGGATCACCTGCTTCCAGAACAGCATCGCGCTCGCGAAGAACATCCCGTGCTCGAGCGCGTGGAGCGTGCCCGAGCTCAGTGTGGCGTCGTAGAGCGCCGGCACGTGCCAGGCAAGGAGGATCCCCGCGAACAGCACGAACGCGGCCGCCGGGGCGCCCAGCAAAGCTGCCGCCCGTCGCAATGGCGCGGCCGTCTGGCTGCGCGCGAGCCCGCCGGCGAGTGACCGGCGCCACCCCAGCGGCAGGGCTCGCCACAGGCGCATCCACGGCCGCCCGAGCACGATCAGGGGCGGGGCCACGACCAGCAACAGCACGTGTTGGACCATGTGCACCCAGAAGAGCTGCTGGCTGAGTCGCTCGATCGGCGAGTCAAAGGCGACGAGCACCGTCAAGAGGCCCGCGTAGAACGACGCCGCCTGCCAGCGGCGGATCCGCCGCTGAGCCGCGGGCACGGGCGTGCGGCGCCCGCCGCTCCAGTGCAGCAGCGCCAGCACGACCACGAGCGCCACGGTCGGGTCCAGCGACCAGCCCAAGGCGCCTCGGGTGGCCGCCACCGTGAGCACTAGACCAGGTAAAGCACCACGTATAAAATGACGCCGAGGCCGGCCAGGAACGTCCAGTAGAAGACGGCCGCGTCCATCCCGCGTGGCAGCAGCTTGTCGGGGTCCTCGTACTCGGTCACTCCCTCGCCCAGGCGGGCCGTCGGTTTGCGACGCTCGCGCAGCTCCGTCGCGACCTGGATCTCCAGCCAGTACATCGTGCCGAGGACGGCGATCAGGTAGAAGGCCGTCCACGCCACGAACACGCTCGCGTAGGCCCCGTCGGTGGGGCCCCATTTCTTCACCGTGTACTCGATGCACTGCAGCGCGATCGCGGCCAGGCCCAGCACGATCGCGACGATCGTGGGAGTGGTCCAGCCCGACCAGTTCTTCTGCCGGCGTCCGGCGAGAATCGTGGCGGCCGCGCTCAGCACGATGCAGGCGATGAACGCGGCGCCGAGGGCCTGGTCGGGCTTCACGTGCGGTGGTTTCCACATGTGCGCGTTGTTGAGCGAGCGCAGATAGAAGTACGCGAACAGGAACGACATGAAGAAGAACGTGCTCGCACCCGCCAGCAGCCGCGCGGCGATCGAGAGCCCGCGCAGGCCGCGTTCACGGCGCTCCGCGGGCGCCTCCTGTCCGGGCCGCGCCTGGTAGGGGACGGGCTGCTTTACCTCGCCGGGTCCGACGGCGCCTTCGGAGGCCATCTCAGGCACCCGCCGAGGCCGGCCGCACGGCGGGGATCGGCACCGGCGTTCCGTAGGGGTAGGGGTCGGAGTCGAACACGGGGATCTCGTCGAAGTTGTGCACCGGCACCGGTGTCGGCAACTGCCACTCGATCGACTTCGAGTGCCACGGGTTCGCCTCCGCGGGCTCGCGTACGAAGATCATCGAGTAGACCGTGTTGAAGATGAAGATGAGCATCGAGAACCCGAGCACGAACGCGGACACCGAAACCCACACGTTGAGCCCGTGCAGGTGCGGCGCGTATTCGCTCACGCGCCTGGGCTGGCCCTCCAGGCCGGCGGCGAACAGCGGCATGAAGGTCGAGTTGAAGGCCAGGAACATCAGCCAGAAATGCCATTTGGCGAGCAGCTCGTTGAACTTGAGGCCGGTCATCTTCG
Organism: uncultured Solirubrobacteraceae bacterium; assembly: GCA_963743505.1. Taxonomy (GTDB): domain Bacteria; phylum Actinomycetota; class Thermoleophilia; order Solirubrobacterales; family Solirubrobacteraceae; genus Palsa-744. Next base: position 136,614 of record CAVUPZ010000002.1, read on the forward strand.
GCACCCAGTAGTAGATCGCACCGAAGAAGGCGAAGATCAGCCCGCCCATGATCGTGTAGTGGAAGTGGGCCATCGAGAAGAAGCTGCCGTGAAGCGTGGTGTCGACGGGTGCATCCGAGAGGAACACCCCGGACAGCCCGCCGATCAGGAAGTTGAACGTCCAGGCGAGCACGAACAGCATCGGGACGGTGAATGAGATTCGCGCCTTCCACAGGGTCCCCAACACGCACAGGAAGATGAAGCCGGTGGGGATCGAGATGATCTCCGTCGAGAGCATGTAGAACGGGCGCAGGTCGGCGTTGATGCCGCTCACGAACAGGTGGTGCTGCCAGACGAAGAAGCTCATCAGGGTCACCCCGAGCATGCCCGAGATCGCGAGGCGATATCCCCACAGCGGCTTGCGTGTGAAGACCGGCAGCATCTCGAGCACGACGCCGAAACCGGGCAGCGCCAGGATGTAGACCTCCGGATGCCCGAAGAACCAGAACAGGTTCTCGTAGAGGTAGGCGCTGCCCCCGCCGGCGTTGATGAAGAAGGACGTGTTGATCGTGCGGTCGAGCGCCGACATCAGCAGCGTCGCGACGAGCGTCGGCGCGGCGAGCACCATCAGGATCGCGGTGCCGAACACCGCCCACACGAAGATCGGCAGCCGCGACCACGTCAGCCCCGGTGCCCGCAGGGCCATGATCGTGACAAGCATGTTCAGACCGAGCAGCGTCATCGAGATGCCCACGAGGGCGAAGAAGAGGATGTAGGAGTCCATCCCCAAAACTGCCTGGTCGTTGAGCGGCTCGTAACCCGTCCAGCCGGTCGGGAAGCCGCCGAAGAAGATCGTCGAGACGAGGATGAAGCCGGCCGCCATCAGCAGCCAGAACGTGAGCGCCTCGATCCGCGGGAAGGCCATCCTGCGGGCCCCGATCATGATCGGCACGAAGTAGTTGGCGAACGGCCCCAGGATCCCCGAGGTCATCATTCCCATCATCATCGTCCCGTGCATGCCGACGAGGGTGAGGTACTGGTTGGGCCCGACGACCGTCGGCTGCTGATGCAGCAGCTCGGTGCGGATCAACATCGCGTTGACGCCGCCGACGAAGATGAACACGCCGATCCCCACGAGGTACTGAATGCCGACCACCTTGTGGTCGGTGCACAGGCCGAAGTAGCGGCTGATCCCCTCCCCCTCCTTCTCACGCAGCGAGGCGGGCCTTCCGAGCAGGCGCGAGAGCGGGTAGTTGGCGAAGCCGAGGCCGATCAGGAAGCCGATCACGCCGAGCGTGTAGGCGAGCAGCAGCGCGACGTCGTTTTCGTCGGTCTCACTCTGGTAGTGGAAGCCGGAACCCGTGCCGAGGGTGCTGCCGGAGCCGCCGACCTGGTGGCCGAGGAACCAGCCGAGGTAATAGCCACCGACGCCGAGCAGGACGGCGGTGAGGAGGTTGAAGCCGATCAGCCGCCGCCACACGGGCCGGGCCGGCTGCGGGAGTGTCGCTGCGCTGGTTGTCATCCGCCACGCCTCGTCGGTTCGGGTTGATAGGTCAGGCTGAACGGGGGCAGTTCCTTCGTCGCTGCCGCGAACTTGATCCGCTGGGTGGCGATCCAGAGCTGGAATTCGCTGGGCGCGACGACGCGGCCCGTGTCCCACATCTCGCCGTGCCAGATTCCGCACAGCTCGGCGCAGCGGATTTCGAACGGCTGCCGCTTTTCCGGCCTCGCGAAGGCGATGTTGTTCACCTGCGGGTTCGCGTCGGCCTTGACGCCGAGCTGGATCGCCCAGAAGGAGTGGATCACGTCGAGCGAGGTCACGTTGAATTCCACCTGTGCGCCGACGGGCAGCACGAGGTGCGGCGTCTCGACCCCCCCGTACTGCGGCCAGCGGTAGGTGAACGCCCATTGCTGGGCGATCACCTGCACCCGGAGCTTGGGGCCGCTCGGCCTCGTGAGCGGCGTGGCCCCGCTGCCCGAGCCCGCGCCGTAGCCGGAGAGCAGGCGCACCGACCCGTAGACGGCGAGCGCCAGCACGAGCGCGGAGGTGATCACGATCCACAGCAGCTGCAGCTGCGAGTCGCCCTGGACCGCCGGGCCTTCGAGCAGCGCGCCCGGCTGCTGGCGGAAGTTGAAGATCGCGTAGAACAGGTAGCAGACGATCAGCATCAGCACCGGCGTGGCCATCGCCAGCAGGACGGTGGCGTCGGTCACCTGGCCCGAGGCGGCGTCGCTGGCGTTCCCGGGGGGGATGATCGGCCCGATCACGAAGATCGCCACGGGCAGGCCGATCAGCGTGGCGATCAGCCAGATCGTGCCGAAGCGCCGAGCGTGGTTCGGTTCGCCGCCGGGGTGGTCCTGTGCCTGTGCGCTCATCGCCTATGTCACGTCGATGAAGCCGCTCATCCAGCCGAGCGTCTGCATCGGCCCGCCGTTTCCGAAGTAGTAGCCGGCACCGCACGGCACGAAGCACTGCCAGCGATAGCGCCCGGGCCCGCCGGTGCGGAACGCGAATGAGATCGTGCGGTGGTCGGAGGTGGACGTTTCGCAGGGCGCTTCTTCGCAGGGGTGCTTGGCTTCTTCGGAGACCCCGGGCAGCGGGACGAAGACGCCGAGTTGCGGGATCGCGAACGTGTGCGAGGCTTCTTCCGCCGGGATCGAGTTGACGACCTTGCCGTCGAGCGTCATCGTCCCGCCGATCGTGCCCTGGACCTGGGAGAGGAACGGGTTGCGCAGGCCGGTCGGCGAGTCGTACTGGTAGATCGTCACGTGGACGATCGAGTTCGCGGGGACGGTGTAGATGGTGCTGTGGATCCACTTGCCGTTCGAGCGCGCCAGATAGGAGACCCAGTCCGGGTGCGAGGAGCTCTCTTTGGGGCCGATCGACGCGACGGTCTGCAGCGTCAGCTGCGATCCGCCGACGCCCGTGACGGACGCGACAGGGGACGCCGAGACCGGCGCCGGGAAGCTCGTGGCCCAGGACGAGACGTACAGGCCGAGCAGCACACCGACGACGGCTGTGGCGAAGAGAACCCCGAGGATCTTCTGCCCCTGAACGCTCACAACGCCTCCCTTGAAGTCACCCGCGCACCTGTGTCCAGACGACCCTTCGAGGCCTAGCCCGTCCCTCGCACGGCCCTGGTGCATCTATAGACCCGCGCTGGGCGGATAGACAACTTTCTGAGAGGATTCTCATGGAAGTTCCGCCTCGGATTTGGAGTCGCGGCGGCGGCCGCGCTGCATCGCGGCTCGAGCGAGTCGACGCGTCGCGCCCGGCGCTCGCCTCCCGCGCCGGCGGGCGCGGATACGATCAACTGCTTGCCCCCCTCCACCGAGCGATCAGAGCCCGCCGGCGCGGGCGTGACGGCACCGGACGCGCCGGATCGGCCGAGCGCGCCGCGGGTGCCCGAGCGCCCCACGCTCGACGGGCTGGAGGCGAAGTGGAGCGCCGCCTGGGAGCGCGAGCGGGACCTACCGCTTCGATCGCAGCGCCCCGCGCGAGCGGGTGTTCTCGATCGACACGCCGCCGCCGACGGTCAGCGGCTCGCTGCACGTCGGGCCACGTGTTCTCCTACACCCACACCGACGCGATCGCCCGCTACCAGCGGATGCGCGGGACGCGAGGTCTTCTACCCGATGGGCTGGGACGACAACGGCCTGCCGACCGAGCGGCGCGTGCAGAACCACTTCGGCGTGCGCTGCGATCCGTCGGTCCCCTACGACCCCGACTTCAGCCCGCCGGCCGAGCCGTCGAGAGCGCGAGCCGGTCGTCGATGTCGCGGCCGAACTTCGTCGAGCTGTGCCTGCGCGCTGACCGAGAGCGACGAGCAGGCGTTCGAGGAGCTGTGGCGCACGCTCGGGCTGTCGGTCGACTGGTCGATGACCTACACGACGATCGGCGACGCTCGCCCAGCGCATCTCCCAGCGCTCGTTCCTCGGCCTGCTCGCGCGCGGCGAGGCCTACCAGCTCGAGGCGCCGACGCTGTGGGACGTGGACTTCCAGACCGCCGTCGCCCAGGCCGAGCTCGAGGACCGCGAGCGCCCGGGCGCGATGCACCGCGTGCGCTTTCACGCGGCCGCTGTGCGGACGCGGAGGCGCTGATCGAGACGACCCGGCCCGAGCTGATCCCGGCGTGCGTCGCGCTGCTCGCCCACCCCGAGGACGAGCGCCATCGCGGGCTCGTCGGCCGCGAGGCGCTGACGCCGCTGTTCGGCACGCGCGTGCCGGTGCTGACCCACCCGGCTGGTCGAGCGCGAGAAGGGCACCGGGCCTGGTGATGGTGTGCACGTTCGGCGACCTCACCGACGTGACCTGGTGGCGCGAGCTGGCACTGCCCGTGCGTGCGGTGCTCGGCCCCGACGGGCGGCTGCTCGACGTGCCCTGGGGCGCGCCGGGCTGGGAGACCGAGGATCTCGAGCGCGCGCGCGCCAGCTACGGGGAGCTGGCCGGGCGAACGATCAACCAGGCGCGCAGGCGGATCGTCGAGCTGCTCGGCGAGTCGGGCGAGCTCGTCGGCGAGCCCCAGCCGGTCAGCGGGCGGTGAAGTTCTTCGAGAAGGGCGAGCGCCCGGTGGAGATCGTCACGAGCCGGCAGTGGTTCATCCGCACGATCGAGCACCGCGACGGCGCTGCTCGAGCGCGGGCGCGAGCTGCGCTGGCACCCGCCCGTACATGCGCGCGCGCTTCGAGGACTGGGTGAACGGGCTGAACGGCGACTGGTGCATCAGCCGCCAGCGCTTCTTCGGCGTGCCGTTCCCGATCTGGTATCCGCTCGACGAGCAGGGCGACGTGCTCTACGACCAGCCGATCGCCGCCCGCGCTCGAGCGGCTGCCGGTCGACCCCTCGACCGACGTGCCCGGACGGCTACGAGCCCGAGCAGCGCGGGCAGCCCGGGTGGCTTCGCCGGCGACCCGGACGTGATGGACACGTGGGCGACCTCGTCGCTGACGCCGCAGATCGCCGGGCTGGCGGGCGAGGACGAGGACCTGTTCGGGCGGGTGTTCCCGATGGACGTGCGCCCCCAGGCCCACGACATCATCCGCACGTGGCTGTTCACGACGGTGCTGCGCTCGCAGCTCGACGACGACGCGCTGCCGTGGCGCAACGCGGCGATCTCCGGCTGGGTGCTCGATCCCGACCGCAAGAAGATGTCCAAGTCCAAGGGCAACGTCGTCACGCCGATGCACCTGCTCGAGGAGCACGGCGCCGACGCCGTGCGCTACTGGGCGGCGAGCGGCCGCCCGGGCACGGACACCGCCTTCGACGCCCAGCAGATGAAGGTCGGCCGGCGGCTGGCGGTGAAGCTGCTGAACGCCTCCAAGTTCGCGCTCGCCGACCTGCCGCCGCGAGGGCAGCGGCGCTCACGCACCCGCTCGACCGGGCGCTGATCGCGCGCCTGGCCGCGGTCGTCGCGCGACGCGACGGCCAGCTTCGAGGACTACGACTACGCCCGCGCGCTGCAGCGCACGGAGGACGTTCTTCTGGTGGTACTGCGACTTCTACCTCGAGCTCGTCAAGGGCCGCCGCTACGACCGCGACCCCGGCGTGGCCGCGCTCGGTCAGCCGCGCGCTGCGCCTGTCGCTGTCGGTCTTCCAGCGGCTGTTCGCGCCGTTCCTGCCGTTCGTCGTGCGAGGAGGTGTGGTCGTGGTGGCAGGCGGCTCGGTGCACCGCGCGCCGTGGCCCGACGCCGGCGAGCTGCTGCGCCGCCGAGGCCGCCAGCGCCGAGACCACGAGCGGCGAGCGAGGCGCGCGCTCGACCGTCGCCGCCGACGTGCTGCGGGAGGTGCGCAAGGCCAAGTCCCAGGCGCGGCGTGCCGATGCGCGCGCCGGTGTCGCGCGTGATCGTGCGCGACGCGCCCGAGCGCCTGGCGGCGCTCGAGCTCGGCGGCGGCGACCTGCTGCCGGCCGGGGCGATCGAGGAGCTCGAGGGCGAGCCGGCCGAGGAGCTCTCGGTCGAGGTCGAGCTGGCTGAGGACCCGAGACTGAGCAGCCGTGAGCCGCGGGACGCCGGCGGCGAGCGTTCCGATGTCCTGATCCTGGGCGACACCGGGGGACTCGGTGTGGCGCTCGCGCGGCGGCTCGGGCACGAGGGCGTCCGGGCGCCGGCGCCGAGCGCACTCAGCGACAGCGAGACCGCGGCGGCCCTCGCCGAGCCCGGCTGGGCGAGCGGTCGCGGTCGTGACCCGCGACGACGTGCTCGCCCTGCGCCTGACCCTGCTGAGCGCCCAGCTGCGACCCGACCTGCCGCTGTGGGTGACGATGTTCGACCACACGATCGCCCGCGAGCTCCACCACGTCGCACCCGAGCTCGAGGTCGTCTCGCCATCGGAGACTCGCCGCCGCCGAGATCGCGGAGCGGTGCATCGCGCTGATCGGCCCCGCCGCCGCCCGCGGCCGTCACGGCGTGCGCCTCGTCGACGGCGCCCTGCGCCTGCTGGTTCGCGCCGGGGTCGGGCTGCTGCTGGTTCTGCTGATCGAGGCGACGATCTCGATGATCGCGCTGCACGAGGACGTCGATCGACTCGCTCTACTTCAGCACCCGCACGGTCTCGACCGTGGCCTCCGCCCCGCGCGCGGCTGCGGGCGCCGCGTGGTTCAAGCTCGTATCGGCGCTCGACACGCTCGCGGCCCTGCTGCTCGTGGCGGTCTTCACCGCCGCGCTCGTTCGCCGCCTCAGCCGCCCGCGGCTGACCACGCTCGTCGGTCCCCGCGCCGCGCCCGGCGCGCGGCCACGTGGTGCTAGTCGGCCTCGGCCAGATCGGCTTCCGCCTGGCGCAGGAGCTGCACCGGCGGGGCGTCCCCGTGCTGGCGGTCGAGCGCGATCCCGAAGCTCCGTGCGTCCGGCTCGCCCGACCGGCCGGGATCCCCGTGGCGATCGGTCGCGGCGACGATCGCGCGACGCTCGAGCTAGCCGGCATCGGCCGCTGCGCCGCGGTCGCCGCGGTCACATCGACGGACCTCGTGAACGTCGCCGTCGGCCTCGCGGCGCGCGACCTGGCGCGAGCGAAGCCGCTCGTCCTGCGCCTGGGCGACGGCGAGGTCGCGGCGGAGACCGACTCGCTGCTCCATCTCGGCCAGATCTGCGACGCTCACATGATCGCCGCCGACGCGATCGCGGGTGCGCTCGCCGCGGGCGTCCGCGGCCGCCGGCCGCGGCAGCTGGGGTAGGGTGCGCGGCGTGGAGCGAACGCTGATCGCCGAGCTGCGCGAGCAGGTCGGTGAGCCGCGTGCGGGTCCGCGGCTGGGTCCACGCAGTGCGCGACCAGAAGCGGATCCAGTTCGTCGTCGTCCGCGACGAAACCGGGCTCGTGCAGGCCGTGCTGCCCAAGGACGAGCCGCCGAGCGAGCTCAACGAGGCGATCTCGGCGCTGACGCCCGAGTCGGCGGTCACCGTGACCGGCGACGTCGTCGGCCGACGAGCGCGTCAAGCTCGGCGGTCTCGAGCTGCGGATCGAGGCGCTCGAGCGTCGACTCGCTGGCCGAGCCCGAGCTGCCGATCGCGCCCGACTCCGCTCTGGACAAGCGGATCGACTGGCGCTACCTGGACCTGCGCCGGCCCGACCGGCGGCTGATCTTCGAGGTCCAGACAACGGTCGAGCACGCGATGCGCGAGTACTGGCGCCGCGAGGGCTTCATCGAGCTGCACTCGCCGAAGCTGATGGGCTCGGCCAGCGAGTCGGGCGCCGAGCTGTTCAAGGTCGAGTACTTCGAGCGCATCGCCTACCTCGCCCAGTCGCCGCAGTTCTACAAGCAGATGGCGATGTCGGCCGGCTTCGGGAAGGTGTTCGAGGTCGGGCCCGTGTTCCGCGCCAACCCGTCGTTCACCTCACGCCACGACACGGAGTTCACGAGCGTCGACGTCGAGATCGCGTGGATCGACTCCCACGAGGACGTGATGGCGTTCGAGGAGGCCTGGCTCGCCCACGTCCTCGGGGTCGTCAAGGAGGTCCACGGGGCGGCGATCGAAGAGACGTTCGAGACCGAAGTCGTGGTGCCAGCGGCTGCCGTTCCCGAGGGTCACGCTCGCCGAGGCCAAGGAGCTGCTGCGCGTCCGCACGGCCACGACGCCCCCGGTCCCGACGAGGACCTCGACCCCCCGAGCGAGCGCGCCCTGTCTGCGCTGATCCTCCAGCAGCACGGGCACGAGTTCGCGTTCGTGACCGACTACCCGACCGCCGTGCGGCCCTTCTACCACATGCGCCACGAGCACGATCCGCAGCTGACGAAGAGCTTCGACCTGCTCTGGCGGGGGATCGAGATCACGACGGGGGCACAGCGCGAGCACCGCTACGAGCAGCTGCTCGCGCAGGCCGGCGAGAAGCGGGTGGACACCGACCCGATCCAGTACTACCTCAACTTCTTCCGCTTCGGCGCCCCTCCCCACGGCGGCTTCGGCTTCGGCTTGACGCGGCTGCTGATGCAGCTGCTGCGACCAGGACAACGTGCGCGAGGTCACGTTCCTGTACCGCGGGCCCCACCGCCTGGAGCCCTAGCGAGGCTGCCCGCCGGGAGGCGAGCGACCGGGAGAGCCGTGGCGAGAGTCCTGATCTCGACGCCCATGCTCGAGGGCTGCCTGGAGGCGCTCGCCGGGCACGAGCTGCACGCCGGCATGCCCGGCTCGGACCCGCTCGCAGTGGCGCTCGTGTGCGACCCCACCCAGGCGGTCGACGCGGACGCTCAGCGGCGGATGCCGAACCTGCGCGTGATCGGGGTCGCCGGCGCGGGCTCGGACGCGGTCGACGACGCCGCGGCCGCTGCCGCCGGCGTCGCCGTGCTGACGGCGGGAGAGGCGCTCGCCCAGAGCACTGCCGACCTCGCCTTCGGGCTGATCATCTCCGCCTGCCGCCTCATGCACGATGCCGAGCAGACGCTCCGCGACGGCGCCTGGCAAGGCTGGCGCTACGTCGAGGAGTCGCCCGCCGGCGGGGCGCCCGCAACCGGAGCCGCTGGCGTCGGGCTCCGGTTCGGGCGCGACGTCCACGGTGCCACGCTCGGGCTCGTCGGCTACGGCGCGATCGCCCGCGCGGTGGCGGCGCGGGCGGAGGGCTTCAAGATGACCGTACGCCATCACACGCGCCACCCGACGGGGCTCGAGGGCTGGGTCGAGGACCTCGACGAGCTGATCGTGGGGAGCGACATCCTCAGCATCCACGTCCCGCTCGACGCGTCCACCACGGGGTTGATCGACCGACGCCGGATCGGTCTGCTGCGGGCGACGGCGGTGCTCGTCAACACCGCCCGCGGTGCCGTCCTCGACGAACGGGCCCTCGCCGAGGCGCTCGTCGAGGGCCGCCTCTTCGCCGCCGGGCTGGACGTCTACGCGCGCGAGCCGGAGGTCTGTCCGTCGCTGCTCGCGGCGCCGCGAACGGTGCTGCTCCCGCACATCGGCAGCGCCACGATGCGCACCCGCAGGGCGATGCTCGCCGGCGCCACGGCCAAGGTCGCCGACTTCCTCGCCGGCGGGCCCGGAGCTAGCCCCAGCAGGGGGTGAAGCGTTTGCCGTTCAGCGCCAGGTTGAAGCGGGCGCCCATGATCCCGGCCGCCTGGTCGGCCGCGCAGAAACGGCTCGTCGCGAGGGTGTACTCCGCGTTCAGGACCGGCTTGCCGGCCTGCAGGTACGGGGCGAAGCTGGCGCATTCGCGGTACTGGTTGCACTGCTCGCTGAGGGCCCCGTCGAAGTAGGGCTCGAGCGTGGGGGTCTGTTCGCCGTCGTTCTTCTGCAGCACCGCCATCCCCAGCGAGTGGACCGCTTCGGCCACCCACTCGTTGTAGGTGAGCTGCTCGGCCGCCGTGATCGGAAAGCCGCTGTCGTTCGAGAACGCTTCCATGTTGTCCGGCTCGACGGCGTCGAAGCCCTTTTCCCGGCACATCTGCAAGCGCGCCATCATGATCGGCTCGAGCACGCCGAGCCGGCGGATGTCGAGCCAGCGCTCTCCCGGCCAGCCGTTGGAGCGGCCGAGCACCGACTTCGGGAACTCGTGGTAGTCAGGACGGAAGTTCTCGGCCGTGCCGACGTCGATGTAGCAGATCACGTGCCGCCCGAGATCGTGCAGCGCCGCGACCTCCGCCGCTTCGTTTTCGAAGCCGTCGATGTCGTAGGCGGCGACTTCTCGGCCGTTCTGGACGTTGCCCTGCAGCTGCCAGTACCACGTCAGCCGGGCCGGCGGATGCCACCAGCCGCCCCCCGCCTCCTGGCCCACGGGGCTGGCCGGCGCGGGCGTGGCCCGGGCCGCCGACACGCAGAGCAACATGGCCCCAAGCAGCACCAGCGTGGCGGCGAGCAGCTTCGGTGTCAGATCGAAGCCCGCGCGCATGCACCGGATCTTAGGGACCGCCCGCGGCCGCCGAGGCGCCTGGTCGGGGCGAGCACCGCCAGCGTGCCGTCCGCGGCCCTCTTTACCTTCAAAAGCATGCTCCTCAGCGAGCTCAGCGACGGCATGGAGGTCGACCAGGTGCTCCTCGTCCGCGAGGCAGAGCGCCGCCAGCGCCGCGACGGCGGCGACTACCTGCGCCTGCAGCTCGGCGACCGCACGGGCGCGGTCGCCTGCATGGTCTGGGAGGAGCTCGGCGAGGTCGAGGCGGTCGCCCGGACGGGCGCGCCGGTGCCGTGTACGGGGCCGCTACACCGTCCATCCCCGGTTCGGCCCGCAGATCAACCTGCGCGCCGCTCGAGGCGGCCGCGCCCGGGAGCTACGAGCTCGAGGACCTGCGCGACGGGCCCGCGCGCGGACGTCGAGCAGATGGAAGCCGAGGTCCGCGAGCTGCTCGCGACCGATCCAGGGAGCCACACCTGCGCGACGCTGCTCGAGCGGGTCTTCGGCGAGGGCTCGGAGCTGTGGGCGCGACTACCGTGTGGCCCCGGCGGCCAAGTACTACCACCAGGCCTACCGTCACGGGCTGCTCGAGCACTGCCTCGGCGTGGCGCAGGCGGTGAGCGCGATCAGCGCCACGTTCCCGGGCATCGACCGCGACGTCGCCGTGACGGGCGCGCTGCTGCACGACATCGGCAAGCTCGAGGCCTACGCGGGCGAGACCCACAGCATCGACCTGACCGACGCCGGGCGGCTGCAGGGCGAGATCGCGCTCGGCTACTACCGCGTCCGCCGCATGATCGAGGAGATCGACGGCTTCCGCGCCGAGCTGGCGCAGGCGGTCGGCCACATCATCCTCTCCCACCACGGCACGCTCGAGCACGGCAGCCCGGTGGTGCCGTGCACGCGCGAGGCGACGCTCGTGCACATGATCGACAACCTCGGCGGGCGGCTGGGCAGCTTCGACCGCCTCGAGAAGGAGCTCGCACCGGGCCGCCGCTGGTCGGCGTTCGACCGCGCGCTCGGCGCCGGGGCGTTCTTCGCCGAGCGTGGCGAGCGGGCTCCTGAGCCGGCCCGGCCGTCCGAGCGCAGGAGCGCGAAGCGGCCTGAAAGCCTGCAAATAGCGGGGCCGCGAGCCGGCCCGCGCAGCACGCGCCTCGCCATCGGCTTCTATCTTTCGGGGCGATGGCAAAGGACACCGAGAAGCTGATCCGCCAGCTGTCGCTGATCTCATACCTGATGGCCGAGCGGCGGCCCGGTCACCGCGCTCGAGATCCGGCGCGACGTGGAGGGCTACAGCGGCATGAACGAGGACGCCTTCGCGCGGCGCTTCTACGCGGACCGCTCGGAGCTCGAATCGCTGCGGATCCAGCTGACCGTCGAGCGTCCCGCCGACGGGGCCGCCGAGCAGGAGAACTACTCGCTGCGCCCGGAGAACTTCCACCTCCCCGCGATCGCGTTCACCGACAAGGAGCTGGCCGCGCTGCAGACGGCGCTCAGCCTGCTCGACGGCGAGTTCGCCTACGCCGAGCCGCTGCGCCTGGCGCTGCAGCAGATCACCTGGGGCCGGCCGAGCCCGCTGCGGGCCCCCGAGCAGCGCTCGGTCGCGCTCGGCATCACGGCGTCGGCCGGCGGGCACGAGCTGTCGGCGCGCCTGGCGAAGGTCGAGACGGCGATCTTCCGCAACAAGACGATCGTCTTCGACTACTACACGATGGGGCGCGACGAGGTCTCGAGCCGCCGCGTCGACCCCTACCACCTGCTCTTCCAGGGCGGCCAGTTCTACCTGCTCGGCTACTCCCACGAGCGCGAGGCGATCCGCGTCTTCCGGCTCTCGCGCATCCGCGGCAAGGTCTCCTACGCGACCAAGGCCGAGCACGACTTCCACCGCCCCGCGGACTTCGACCCGCGCGCATACGCCAGCCGCGCCGACTGGCAGCTGGGCGAGGAGCAGGGCGTCGCGGAGATCCTCGTCTCCGAGCGGATCGCCTGGCAGATCGAACGCCACTTCGGCCGCTACGGGGAGATCCGCGAGCCCGGCGAGGGCGAGGCCCGCGCCGAGCTCCCCGCAGATGCCGGCGACGTCGTCTTCGCGACCGCCTACTCCAGCCCCCGCAGCCTGATCTCGTGGGTCCTCGGGCTGGGCGCGAACGCGCGGCTGCTCGGTCCGGCGGAGCTGGTCGAGGAGCTCGAGCGGCGCCTGGAGCTGCTCGAGGAGCGCCACGGCGAGAGCCCCGCCGGCCGGGCGTTCCGCTCGCGGCAGAGGTCGGTCGGCGAGCGCCCGGCCGCGGCTCGACGCGTTCGCGCCGGTCCGCCGACGGCGAGGGCGCGCTCGGGCGCGGCCCGACACGGCGATCCGGCCCGAGCGCTTCGCCCGCCTGGTGACGCTGGCGAGCATCCTGATCGAGGCCGGCCGGGCGGGCGAGCGCGTGGAGATGGCCGAGGTGCTGCGAGCGGCTGCAGCTCAGCGAGGAGGAGCTGCGCGAGGACGTCAACGTACTGAACGTCGTCAACTTCGGCGGCGGCTCCTACGTGCTGTACGCCGAGATCAACGAGCAGGAGGGCGAGATCGAGGTCGACCCCGAGCCCTACAGCGACAACTTCGACCGCCCCGCGCGGCTGCTGCCGGTCGAGGCGAAGGCGCTGGTGGCCGCGATCGACCTGATCGGCGAGCACATCCCCGAGGGCTCGCTGACGTCGGCCCGCGAGAAGATCGTCGCGGCGCTCGGCGAGGACCCGATGGAGCAGGGCCTGCAGGTCGCGCCGACGGCCGGGCGACGACTCCGACGTCGCGCGGCTCGTCTCGAAGGCGATCGTGCAGCGGCGCATGATCGAGCTCGAGTACTACAAGGAGAACGAGGACGAGCTCTCGCTGCGCCGGGTGGAGCCCTACGCGCTCACGAACGGCCGCGAGGGCTGGTACGTCGCGTCGCTTCGACCCCGAGCGCGACGGCGTGCGCCACTTCCGCCTGGACCGGATCAAGCGCGCGACGGTGACCGAGGAGAAATTCGAGCCCCGCCCGGAGGTGGATCCGGCCGCCGAGGTCGACGGCTGGCTGCGCACGGGCGAGGTCGAGGCCTCGCGCAGCGCCCGCGTGTGGGTCTCCCCGGAGCGGGCGCGCTGGGCGCGCGAGGCGCGGCGGGTGGTGGAGGAGTGGGGCGACGGCGCGGTCGTCGTCGAGCTGAGCTTCGCCGGCGTCGACTGGCTCGTGCGCGAGATCCTCAGGGAAGCGGGCGACGCCGCCGTGCTGGAGCCGGCAGGACGCCCGCGAGGCCGTGCGCGGCGCCGTGGGCGCGGCTGCGCGAGACCCCGCCGCTGCCGGCCGGCGTGTGAGCCATCCGCTCCGTTGAGCCGCCGCGAGCAGATCCAGATGAGCGACGAGGAGGTGCGCTCGTTCCTCGCGCGAGGAGCGCACGGTCACCTGCGCGACGCTCGGCCCGCGCGGCTGGCCGCACCTGATGCCGCTGTGGTACGTCCTGCGCGAGGCACCCGCCGGCGAGCGGGGACCGCGCCTGTGGTCCTGGACATATGCGTCCTCGCAGAAGGTCCGCAACCTCGAGCGCGACCCCCGCGCGACCCTGCAGGTCGAGGCGGCGAGCTCTACCAGGAGCTGCGCGGCGTGATGCTCGAGTGCGAGGTCGTCATCCACCGCGACGGCGACGTCGTCGGCCCGCTGGGCGTCGAGATCCTGACCCGCTACGCGAGCCCCGCGCGACGAGCCGCCGGCGAGCACGTTGCCCCCGGAGGCGGCCGCGATGGTCGCTGCACAGGCGGCCAAGCGCGTCGCGCTGGAGTTCGTCGAGCTGCGACGGGCGAGCTGGGACCACCGCAAGCTCGCCGGCGTCTACTGAGCACGCCCGCGGCGCGGGCCGGGACGGCCCACCGCTACGCTCCCGACGTCATGAACGCGCTGAAGGGACTGATCCTCTCGGGGGGCAAGGGCACGCGCCTGCGCCCGATCACCCACACGAGCGCCAAGCAGCTCGTGCCGGTCGCCAACAAGCCGGTGCTGTTCTACGGCATCGAGGCGATGGCCGAGGCGGGCATCGAGGAGGTCGGGATCATCATCGCCCCCGAGACCGGCGCCGGAGATCGACGCGGCCGCCGGCGACGGCTCGCGCTTCGGGGTGCGAGATCACCTACATCGTCCAGGACGAGCCGCTCGGGCTCGCCCACGCGGTGCTCACGGCCGAGCCGTTCCTCGGCGGCGAGCCCGTTCGTGATGTACCTGGGCGACAACCTGCTGCAGGGCGGCATCGCCGACCTCGTCGCCGCGTTCCGCGAGCACGGGCCCGACGCGCTGATCCTGCTGACGCCCGTGCCGGATCCCGAGAACTACGGCGTCGCCGAGCTGGCGCAGGCGAGCGGCGGGGGAGGTCGGGCGGGTGGTGCGCCTGGTCGAGAAGCCGCCCGAGCCGGCCACCGACCTCGCGCTCGTGGGCGTGTACATGTTCACGGCCGGGATCCACGACGCCGCCCGCGCGATCGAGCCGTCCGCGCGCGGCGAGCTCGAGATCACCGACGCGATCCAGCACCTCGTCGACGCCGGGCATGCGCGTCGAGCCCCACATCGTGCAGCGGCTGGTGGAAGGACACGGGCCGGCTCGAGGACATGCTCGAGGCCAACCGCCTGATCCTCGACAACCTGATCGGGACGGGTCGAGGGCGAGCTGATCGACTCCCAGGTGGACGGGCGGGTCGTGATCGAGCCGGGCGCCCGGCTGGAGCGCACGACCGTGCGCGGGCCCGCGATCATCGGCGCGGGCGCCCGCCTGAGCGACTGCTACATCGGGCCCTACACGGCGATCGGCGAGGGCTGCGCGATCTCGCGGCGCCGAGGTCGAGCACTCGATCCTGCTCGCGGGCTCGACGGTGTGCGACCTGGACGGGCGGATGGAGTCCTCGCTGCTGGGGCGCAACGTGACCGTCCGCCGCGGCGATCGCCAGCCGCGCGCATACCGCTTCATGGTGGGCGACAACTCCGACATCTCGATCCTGTGAGGCTGCTCGTCACGGGCGCCGCCGGGATGCTCGGCCACGACGTCGCTGCGCGCCGGCGAGCGCGCCGGGCACGAGCTCGTGCTCGTGGACCTGCCGGAGCTCGACATCACCGACGCCGTCGCGGTGGAGCGGCTGCTCGACGCCGTGCAGGAGAGCGGGGGCCCTGAGGCGATCGTCAACTGCGCCGCCTGGACCGACGTGGACGGCGCGGAGAGCAAGCGCGAGCAGGCCCATGCGGTCAACGCCGACGGCGCCGGCAACCTCGCCCGCGCGCGCGGCACGGATCGGCGTGCCGCTGCTGCACATCTCGACCGACTACGTGTTCGACGGCGTCGCACCGCTGGACGCGGACGGCCAGCCCCGCGCCCTACGTCGAGTCCGACCCGACGGCCCGCGCTCGGTGTACGGCGCCGACGAAGCTCGAGGGCGAGCGGCAGGTGCTGGCGGCCTCGCCGCGAGCACGCGGTCGTGCGCACCGCCTGGCTGTACGGCGTCGACGGCGCCAACTTCGTCGAGACGATGCTGCGGCTGGCGGGCGAGCGGGACGCGGTGCAGGTCGTCACCGACCAGATCGGCTCGCCCACCTGGTCGGGACACCTGGCGCCGGCGCTGCTCGGCCTGCTCGAGCGCGAGGTCCGCGGACTCGTGCACCTGACCGGGCGCGGCGCAGGTCTCCTGGAACGGCTTCGCCAAGGAGATCTTCCGCCAGGCGGAGGTCGCGTGCGGGTCGAGCCGGCGACCAGCGAGCAGATGGCCCGTCCGGCGCCGCGGCCGGCGTGGTCGGCGCTCGAGTCCGAGCGCGACGACGTCCTGCCGATGCCCGCCTGGCAGGACGGCCTTGCGGGCTATCTCGCGGCGCGTGCTGGGATGATGCGGGCATGAGGACTGCTCGTCTGCGGCGGCGCCGGCTTCATCGGTTCGACGTTCGTGCGCCAGCGCCTGCTCGAGCACGGCGACGAGGTGACCGTGCTCGACAAGCTCACCTACGCCGGGCCGCGAGGAGAACCTCCACGACCTCGCCGAGGACGCCGCGCTTCCGCTTCGTGCGCGGCGGCGATCGAGGACCCGCGGCGGCCGTCGAGGCGAGCGCTCGAGGCTGCGGACGCGGAGGCGATCGTGAACTTCGCCGCCGAGACGCACGTGGACCGCTCGATCGCCGAGCCCGACGCGTTCGTGCGCACCCACGCGCTCGGCACGTATGTGCTGCTGGAGGCGGCCCGCGAGCGCGAGCTGCGCTACGTGCAGGTCTCCACCGACGAGGTGTACGGCTCGATCGAGTAGGGCACCTTCACCGAGGAGAGCCCGCTGCGGCCCTCCTCGCCCTACTCGGCCACGAAGACCGGCGCCGACCTGCTCGTGCAGAGCTACTTCCACACCTACGGGCTGGCGGCCACGATCTGTCGCGGCTCGAACAACTACGGTCCCTACCAGTACCCCGAGAAGCTGATCCCGCTGATGATCCTGAACGCCCTGCACGGCGATGCGCTGCCGGTCTACGGCGACGGCATGCAGGTGCGCAACTGGATCCACGCGAGCGACTTCGCCCGCGGCGATCGGCCACGTGCTCGAGCACGGCGAGGCGGGCGAGGTCTACAACGCCGGCGGCCCCGACGAGGAGGCCAACATCGACGTGGTCCGGCGCATCATCGCGCTCACGGCGCGAGCGAGTCACAGATCGAGCACGTCAGCGACCGACCCGGGCACGACCGGCGCTACTCGCTCTCCTCGGAGAAGGTCCGGGCGCTGGGCTGGGCAGCCGCGGGTGCGCTTCGACGAGGGCCTCGAGCGAGACCGTCGCGTGGTATCGCGAGAACGCCTGGTGGTGGGAGCCGATCCGCTCGGGCGAGCTACCGCGCGTACTACGAGCGCCAGTACGGACGCGCGCTCGGCTGACGGGCGCCACTCGACCCGGACCGGGGCCATCCGCGCCGGACGGGCGCCCGCGGCCCCGTGCGCGGGCGCCCCTCAACGGATGCTGGCGATCTTCCACTTGCCCCCCTCCTTCACCAGCGAGACGGTCACGAGGGCGCTTTTCCCGCCGTAGATGCTCTTGACGGTCGCCGTCGCCGTCTTCGCTGCGGGATCGACCTTGACCGACTCGACGGTCGTTTCGAAGTTCTCGATCTCCGCGACCTGTTCTTTGATCGCGTGTTCGCAGGCGCTCTGGCCGCCGAGCCGCAGGACGACCGAGGCGGCGAGGTCCTCGCTGCAGATCTTCTTGTATTCGTTGGCCGTCGCGTCGGACTGCAGGTTCGCGATCGTCTGGGCGACTTCGTGTTCTTCGCCCTTGAAGTTGCCGCTCGAGGCGGTGCTGCCGCAGGCCGCGAGGGTCAGCAGCGGCGCGCACAGCAACAGCAGGCGGGCCCGCTTGAAGGAGAGGGGTCGGGACATGGACGGCATGGGAGCCTACGACACGCGCGTCGAGTGGCGGCCCGCGGGGCCTACGCCGGCTCCTCGCGGGTGAGGAAGTGCTTGCTCAGCATCGTCCGCTGGCCCTGGTAGTTGGATCCCACGTCGGCGCCGTAGAGGACATCCGGCTCGCCCGCCATCCGCTCGAACGCCAGCTTGCAGACCGGCTGACGGTGCTCGACCATGAAGGAGACGTCGCGTGCCCTGACCTCGAGCGCCGCCCGGCTGCCCTTGCTGGCGCCCCCCCGCGCGAACCCGAAGCCGGGGTCGAAGAAGCCCGCGTAGTGGGTTCGCAGCTCGCCCGCGGTGGGGTCGTAGGCGAGCATCTCTGCGGCGTAGGACGGCGGGATGCTCACGCCCTCGGCCGACAGCAGCAGGTAGAAGACCTCCGGCTCGAGGACGATCCGCCCGCCCCGCTCGGGATGTACCGGCTCCCAGTACTCCTGCCAGCGCAGCGTCCCCGCGCGGGTCAGGTCGATCGGCAGGCTGTTCTTCTTCGCCCGATAGCCGACCACGTCGGCGGCCGTTCCCGACACGTCGAGGCTCAGGAACAGCCCGTCGGCGAGCGAGACGTCGGAGGCGGGGACGGGCGCGCCGTCGAGGTAGAGCAGCGGGACCCGCCGGTGCAGCTCGATCAGCTCCTCGTCGCTGAGACGGTCCTCCCCGCTGATCAGGCGGACCTGGTTGAGGGCGAGGCCGGTCCGGACTTTGATCGCGAACGTCCTCGGTACGACCTCGAGGTAGAGCCTCCCGTGGTATCCGGGGGCGATCTCGTCGAAGCGGTGGCTGCGGTCGGTGAGCACGCGGGTGAACACGTCCAGGCGCCCGGTCGAGCTCTTCGGGTTGGCCTTCGCCCGGACGGCACCCGGCAGGCGCAGCTCCTCGACGAGCGCAACCAGGTAGGGCCGGTCGCGCTCGAGGGTCGCCCCGTCGCGCAGGTCGATGCTTTCGAAGGCGATGTCCTCGATCTTCTCCTCGACGGTGGAGTGGCTGTCGGGGAGGAAGCTGCAGCGGAGCGCCCACGCGTGCTCGCCAAGGCGCAGGTCGACGCTGGCCGGCTGCACGGACTCCTCGGGTATCCGCCACGGGTCGGCGAGGAGCCATCCCTGCGCGATCGCCTCACGGAGCTCCTGGGCGGGCAGGACCCCGCCCTGGGCGGAGCGCCCCGAGCCCTCCACCGGGGCCGCCGTCGATGACGACGCCGTCAACAGTTCGCCCGTCGGTCCACGTGTGGAGAGTGTAGGGGGGCTCGCCGCGGTCGCGGCCCGCCGGCGGGCCGAGCGAGGAGGTCGATGGCGCTAGCCTCGACGGGTGCCCCTGTCCAGCTTCAGCCCCGCCGTCCGCGCGTGGTTCGAAGGGCCTTCGCCGCCCCCACGCCCGCTCAGGCCCAGGCGTGGCCGGCGATCGCCGCGCGGCGAGCACGTGCTCCTCTCCGCGCCCACCGGATCGGGCAAGACGCTCGCCGCGTTCCTGTGGGCGCTCGACCGGCTGGCACGCACCGACGGAGGCGCAGGGGCCGCTGCCGGGGGTACGCGGGTCGTCTACGTGAGTCCGCTGAAGGCGCTCGCCTACGACATCGAGCGCAACCTGCGGGCGCCGTTGCGCGGGATCGGCGCGGAGGACGTGCGCGTGGCGATCCGCACCGGCGACACCCCCCAGCGCGAGCGCGCGGCGATGCTGCGCAACCCGCCCGACATCCTCGATCACGACGCCCGAGTCGCTGTACCTGATCCTGACCTCGCGGGCGCGGGAGATGTTGAGCGGTGCGAGGCGGTGATCGTCGACGAGATCCACGCGGTCGCCCACTCCAAGCGCGGCGCGCACCTGGCGCTGACGCTGGAGCGCCTCGAGGCAGCACGTGGGCGAAGCGGCCGGCCGCCGGCCACCGCGGGCCCCAGCGGATCGGACTGAGCGCCACCCAGAACCCGCTCGAGGAGATCGGCCGCTTCCTCGTCGGCCCGGGCCGCGAGGTGACGATCGTCGACGCCGGCGCGCGCAAGCCGCTCGACCTGCGGATCGAGGTGCCCGTCGAGTCGATGAGCCGAACCGGGCGGCGGCAGCGCCACCGGCGGACGCGCTGGAGCCGCTGGCGGGCGGGGAGTCGACGCACAACTCGATCTGGCCGGCGATCTACCCCGAGCTGCTCGCGCTCGTCAAGGAGCACAACTCGACGATCGTGTTCGTCAACAACCGCCGCTCGGCCGAGCGCGTCGCGCTGCGGCTGAACGAGCTCGCCCAGGAGCGAGATCGCCCGCGCCCACCACGGCTCGCTCGCGCGCGAGGAGCGCACGAAGGTCGAGGAGCTGCTGAAGGCCGGCGAGCTGCCGTGCCTCGTCGCGACGAGCTCGCTGGAGCTGGGGATCGACATGGGCGCCGTCGACCTCGTCCTGCAGATCGAGTCGCCGAAGTCGGTCGCGCGCGGGCTGCAGCGGATCGGCCGCGCCGGTCACGGGGTCGAGCAGGTGAGCCGCGGGCGCATCTTCCCGAAGTTCCGGGGCGACCTGCTCGAGTGCGCCGTCGTCGCCCGGCGCATGCGCGAAGGGCTGATCGAGCCGACCGTCGTGCCCCGCAACGCGCTCGACGTGCTCGCCCAGCAGATCGTCGCGATCGCCGTCGCCGCCGAGCCCGACGGCGTGCGCCGTCGAGGAGCTGCACGCGCTCGTCACGCGGACCCACTCCTACAGCGAGCTCTCCGCGCAGCTGCTCGAGAACGTGCTCGACATGCTCGACGGGCGCTATCCGTCCAAGGAGTTCGGCGAGCTGCGCGCGCGCATCGTGTGGGACCGCGTCGGCGGGCATGATCCGCGCGCGCAAGGGCTCGCGCCAGCTCGCGATCGCCAACGCCGGCACGATCCCCGACCGCGGCCTGTTCGCCGTCACGCTCCCCGACGGGCGCCGCGTGGGCGAGCTCGACGAGGAGATGGTCTACGAGGCGCGCCCCGGGCAGGCGTTCCTGCTCGGCGCCTCGACATGGCGGATCGAGGAGATCGGCCGCGACCGGGTGATCGTCACCCCGGCGCCGGGCGCGCCGGGGGCGGTGCCGTTCTGGAAGGGCGACTCGGTCGGCCGCCCCCGGGAGCTCGGCGAGGCGATCGGCGCGTTCTCGCGCTGGGCCGTGGAGCAGGAGCCGGAGACCCTCGAGCGCGAGTACGACCTCGACGCGCGCGCCGCGCGCAACCTGCTCGCCTACCTGCGCGAGCAGCAGGCCGCCACGCGCGTGCTGCCGAGCGAGCGGACGATCGTGGTGGAGCGCTTCCGCGACGAGATCGGGGACTGGCGCCTGTGCGTCCTCTCTCCCTACGGCGGGCGCGTCCACGCCGCCTGGGGGCTCGCGCTCAGCGCCCGCATCCGCGAGCGCTTCGGCTTGGAGGCCGACGCGATCTGGACCGACGACGGGATCATCCTGCACCTGCCCGATCTCGATGCCGAGGAGGCCGAGGCCCTGCCCTCCGCCGCCGAGCTGGTGCTGCTCGAGCCCGAGGAGGTGGAGCAGCTGCTCGTGGCCGAGCTCGGCGGCTCGGCGCTGTTCGGGGCGCGCTTTCGCGAGAACGCCTCCCGCGCCCTGCTGATCCCGCGCGCCTACCCGGGCCGGCGCACGCCGCTGTGGCAGCAGCGCCTGAAGTCCCAGAGCCTGCTCGAGGTCGCCCGCCGCTACGCGGACTTCCCGATCGTGCTCGAGACCTATCGGGAGTGCCTGCGCGACGTGCTCGACGTGCCGGGCCTGCAGGAGCTGCTGCGGGGCCTGCAACACGCGAGATCTCGCTCGTGGAGGTCGAGACGGAGAAGCCCTCGCCGTTCGCCTCCTCGCTGCTGTTCGACTACGTGGCCACGTACATGTACGAGGGGGACACGCCCAGCGCCGAGCGCCGCGCCGCGGCGCTGTCGCTCGACCGCGAGCTGCTGCGGGAGCTGCTCGGCCAGGAGGAGCTGCGCGAGCTGATCGATCCCGAGGCGCTCGCGCGCGTCGAGGACGACCTGCAGCACCGCTCCGAGATGACGCGTGCGACCGGCCGCGACGGCCTGCACGACGTCCTGCGCGCCGTCGGCGACCTGAGCGCCGCGGAGGTCGCCGAGCGCGTGTTCGAGGGGGTCGACGCCGCGGCCCTGCTCGAGCAGCTGCAGCGCGAACGCCGGGCGATCCGCCTGCGCCTGGGCGGAGAGGAGCGCTACGTGGCGGCCGACGAGGCCGGGCTGTACCGCGACGCGCTCGGCGCGATGCCTCCGGGGGGCCTGCCCGAGGCCTTCATCGCCGACGTGCCCGACGCGCTGCGCGAGCTCCTCGGCCGCTACGCGCGCACGCACGGCCCCTTCGGCGACGCCGAGCTCCGCGCGCGCTACGGGGTCGACGGCGTCGCCGTGCTGCGCGAGCTCGAGCGCGACGGCGAGATCGTGCGGGGCGAGCTGCGCCCCGGCGGGAGCGAGCGCGAGTGGTGCGACGTGGAGGTGCTGCGCCGCCTGCGGCGGGCGTCGCTCGCGGCGCTGCGCAAGGAGATCGAGCCCGCCGACCGGCGCCGCCTGGCGGCGTTCCTTCCCTCCTGGCAGGGCGTCGACCGCCACGCGCCCGCGGGCGCCGGGGTCGACCGCCTGCGCGAGGTGCTCGTCCCGCTGCAGGGGCTGGCCCTGCCGGCGGAGAGCTGGGAGCGCGACGTGCTGCCGCGCCGCACCGGCGCCTACTCCCAGGCGTGGCTGGACACCCTCTGCGCGAGCGGCGAGCTCGTCTGGGTCGGGGCCGGCGCGAGCGGGCGCTCGGGGCGGGTGGCCCTGTACTTCCGCGAGGACGCCGTGGCGATCGGGCCGCCTTCCGCGCGCGGCGGCCGTCCTTGCGCCCGCGGGCGCGGTGCACGAGCTCGTGCGGGAGCGCCTGGCCCGGGGGCCGTGCTTCTTCACCGACCTGCTGGCCGAGGTGCAGGCGCCGGCGGAGGGGCTGCGCGAGGCGCTGTGGGATCTCGTGTGGGCGGGCGAGGTCACGAACGACGCCTGGGCGCCGCTGCGCGCGCCCGGGCTCGCGCTCGCCCGCGCGCGGGACGCCTCCGCCGGTCCGGCCCGGGCACTGTCGGGAAGGTCCCGCTTCGCCTCGCGCCGGCGCAGCGGGGCCCAGTCGCAGGTCCAGGGGCGCTGGTCGTTGACGGCGCCGGTGTTCGGGCCGGCCGATGCCGTCTCGGGACCCGAGCGCCGGCGCGCCCTCGCCGAGCTGTTGCTCGAGCGCTACGGGATCGTGACCCGCGAGCAGGTGCTGGCCGAGGGCATCCGGGGCGGCTTCGCGATGCTCTACGACACGTTCGCGAGCCTCGAGACGCTCGGGCTTTGCCGCCGCGGCTACTTCATCGAGGGCATGGGCGGGGCGCAGTTCGCGCTGCCCGGCGCGGTCGAGCGGCTGCGCTCGGGCGGCCCGGTGCGCGCGGGCGCCGGGGCGAGGGGCCGCGTACGCTCGTGCTCGCGGCGGCCGACCCGGCCCAGCCCTACGGGGCCGCCCTGCCGTGGCCGAGGCGTGCAGGCCAGGAGCGGCGCCCCGCCCGCGTGGCAGGGGCGTACGTCGTGCTCGTCGACGAGGAGCCGGCCCTCTATGTCGAGCGGGGCGGCCGCGGCCTGCAGAGCTTGGCCGACAGCGCGCACGCCGCCGCGGCGGGGGGGCGCGAGGAAGGCCTCGTCGAGGAGGGCCTCGCCGCGCTCGCGGCGGCCGTCCGGGCGGGTCGGGTGCCGAAGCTCTCACTGGAGCGGATCGACGGCGAGCCCGCGATCGCCTCGCCCCTCGC
Organism: uncultured Solirubrobacteraceae bacterium; assembly: GCA_963743505.1. GTDB lineage: Bacteria > Actinomycetota > Thermoleophilia > Solirubrobacterales > Solirubrobacteraceae > Palsa-744. Next base: position 160,069 of record CAVUPZ010000002.1, read on the forward strand.
CGAGGCGCTGATCGCGCTCGGTTTCCAGTCCGGCCCGCGGCGCCTGACGCTGAGCGCCTAGGTCCCGGATCCGACTCGGGACACCAGTCGGGACGCTCCGACGGGGCGCGGAACGCGCTGCCGCCGGACTCTGCCATCGTGGACGGGATGAGCACGAAGCAGCGACGCCGGCCGCGGCGCGTGGGGCACAAGGGAGCGGCCCACATCGAGCCGGGCAACACGCTCGCGAGCTTCGACGCGGCGCTCGAGCACGGCGTCGACATGATCGAGCTGGACGTGCTCAGCGAGCACTCAGGCGGCGGCGGCCGACTGCTCGTCGCCCACGACTACGAGGACCTGCGCTCGCGGCCGGCGCTGAGCTCGAGCCGGCGCTCGCGCATCTCGCCGACGAGCGCTTCGCGGGAGTCGAGCTCGACGTCGACGTGAAGCTTCCCGGCTATGAGCTGCGCGTGCTCGAGGCCCTGCGCGAGCCGCCGGGCTCGTGCCTAGGACGCTGATCAGCGGCATGTTCCCCGCCGCCCTCGACAGGATCCGCGCGGCCGAGCCGCCGTGCGGCTCGGCTGGTCGGTGCCGCGCGTGCGGCGCGACTACACCACCGACATGCTCACCGCGATCCCCGCCCTGGCGTGCTCGGCGGCTACCGCGCGACGCTGCCCCGCCGCGCTCGCATGGCGCTGCAGGAGGGCCGCTTCGACGCGATCATGGCCCACTGGCGGGTCGTGACCCGGGCGCTCGTGCGCGCCGTCGCCGAGGGCGGCGGCGAGCTGTACGTGTGGACGGTCGACGATCCCCGCATGATCGAGCGCCTGACCGCGATGGGCGTCGACGGGATCATCACGAACGACCCCCGGCTGTTCAGCCGATCGAGCAGCTCGCCGCGCTGAAGCCGGCGGGGTCGGCGCCGGCGAGGCTGACGTGGCCCGCCGTCGTCGGCCGGGACGCCCGGTGCGAGCACCTTGCTCCCACGCCGCCACTGGAAGCTCGACGACCCGCGCAGCACGACGGCCGGCTTGCCGGCGACGGGCTTGAGCACGAAGCTGCTGCCGCCCTGACGCGCGGAGCTGCCGCTGCCGACGGCCAGGTATTCGGGCGCCGTCGCGCCGGCGAGTTCGCTCCAGTGCTGTGTGCTCGGCGTCCAGGTACTGCAGGCGGAAGCTCATGTACATCCGGTCGCCGGCGTCGCCGTTCCCGGGCATCGAGCCGCGGACGCCGACCGTGTCGGGCTGGTCGGCGCGGGTTGCACACATCGATCGTGGCCCACAGGCGCCGGGAGGTGCAGCAGCGCGCGCCGCGCGGGTGGCCCCGCCGGCGGCGATCGCCGCGCCGGGCTCGCGACGGCGGCGAGTGCCGTCACGGCCGTGCCGAGCGCCAGTGTTCAGCCTGCGTCTGTGACATCGGCTTGACGATAGCGTCGGGGCGAGCGTCCGCCGCGCCGGTATGGGGTGGTGTGGTATCTCCTTCGTGCCATGGCGGCGGACACGGTCAGCCGACGTCGTCGAGCTGCTGGGGCGGGTGCCTGTGTTCGCCACGCTCGAGCCCGGCGACCTCGAGCGGATCGCGCAGGTCGCCGTGCCGCGCGCAGTTCGAGCCCGGGCAGGCGGTGTTCCGCGAGGGCGACGCCAGCGACACCTGCTACATCGTTCGCGAGGGCCGCGCCCGCGCGATCCGCAGCCACGGCGACGGGCGCACGATCACGCTCGCCACGTTCGGGCCGGGCGACATCTTCGGCGAGCTGGCGATGTTCGAGGACGAGCTTCGCTCGGCGACCGTCGAGGCGATCGAGCCGACGAGCGTGGTCGGCGTGCTCGGTCCCGACATGCGCCGGCTGATGGTCGAACACCCGACGATCGCGAGCGCGCCTGGTGATCGCGCTCGGCCGGCGCCTGCGCGAGACCAACGAGCGCCTCTCGCGCCAGTCCTTCCAGACCGTGCAGAGCCGCGTGGCGGTGGTGCTCGGCGAGCTCGTCGAGCAGGAGATCGCCGCCGGCAAGGGCCCCGACGGACGTGCTCGTGACGGCCACCCAGGCCGACCTCGCCCAGCTGGCGGGCTCCTCGCGCGAGTCCGCCAGCCGCTTCCTCGCCGTGCTCGAGCGCGCCGGGGTGATCTCCCAGGGCGGGGCGCCTCGTCGTGCACGATCCCGAGGCGCTGCGAGCAGTATGTCTTCTAGGCGACGCAGGCGCGCGCGCGGCGCACGCGAGTCTCGCCGGCGCGTGGTCGGCGTCGGTGGCGTCGCGCGCGCGATGGCAGGTCGTCGTGATCGTCCCCACCCGCCGCGCCGCCGACGGCTCGCGCGTGCTGGCGCTGCCGAAGGGCCACGTCGACCCGGGCGAGACGCCGGTGCAGGCCGCCGACGCGCGAGGTGCGCGAGGAGACGGGCGTCGTCGGCGAGCCCCGTGCGCGAGCTCGGCGAGACGCGCTACTGGTACCGGCGCGACGGGCGCACGATCCGCAAGACGGTCGCCTTCTTCCTCTTCACCTACGTCGAAGGCGACACCGAGGACCACGACGACGAGGTCGAGGAGGTCCGCTGGATCGACCTCGAGGAGGCCGCGAGCGCCGCTCAGCCACGCGGCCGAGCGCGAGATGGTCAGGCTCGCGATGACCTACCTGCCGAAGACCGATAGCCTGCGTTCAGCGCCGGCCGGCGCCAAGCAGTCCCGATATCCTGCGAGGACGCTCCATGCAGGTCCTCAACTTCTACTCGACGATCTTCGCCGACGAGCTCAAGCGGGGCCGCAAGACCGCGACGATCCGGCTCGGCGACAAGTCCGGCAAGTACCGCAAGAACCAGGCCGTGCTGGTCACGATCGGCTACCAGTACTCGCCGCGCGAACGGATCTTCGAAGCGGTCATCGACCAGGTCGAGGTGATGAAGCTCGCCGACCTGTCGCCCGCGCGACATCAAGCACGACAACCCCGAGTTCCGCCGCCACGAGGAGCTGATCAACTTCCTCGAACAGATCTACGGCCGCGCCGTCTCGACCGGAGGACACGGTCACGGTCGTGCGCTTCTCGCAGATCCTCGACAACCCGCGCGGGATGACCGAGGCGATGAAGGGCTTCGGCGGCGCCCAGAACTAGCCCGGCGGCGCCGCCGCGCCGATGGTTGGCACTCTGTACAGCCGACTGCCAATGATTTTCGGGAGGTCGGCTCGATGTCTTATATATTGGGAGCGCAAGCTTGGCACTCTCGCCCCGAGAGTGCCAAGAGGGGCGGCTCGCCCTCCACGAGGGTTCCGCGAGCCGCCGGTCGCAGTCTCTAGATGGAGGTTTTCAAATGAAGCTCAAGCCCCTGGGCGATCGTCTGATCGTGCGGGCGATCGAGGAGGAGGAGACCACCGCGAGTGGCCTCGTCCTGCCCGACACCGCCAAGGAGAAGCCGCAGAAGGGCAAGGTCCTCGCCGTCGGCGACGGCAAGCTCGACGACGACGGCAAGCGCATCCCGCTGGACGTCAAGAAGGGCGACGAGGTCCTCTACAGCAAGTACGGCGGGACCGAGATCAAAGACCCGACAACGGGGAGGATCTGCTCGTGCTGCGCGAGTCAGACGTCCTCGCCAAGGTCGCGTAAGGAGAAATCTGAGAACAATGGCTCACAAGGAACTCAAGTACGACTCCGAGGCGCGCAAGGCGCTCGAGGCGGGCGTCGACGCGGTCGCCAACGCGGTCAAGGTCACGCTCGGCCCCAAGGGCCGCTACGTCGTGCTCGACAAGAAGTTCGGCGCGCCGACGATCACCAACGACGGCGTCACGATCGCTCGTGAGATCGAGGTCGAGGACGTGTTCGAGAACCAGGGCGCCCAGCTCGTGCGCGAGGTGGCCACCGCCACCAACGACGTCGCCGGCGACGGCACCACCACGGCGACCGTGCTCGCCCAGGCGATCGTCCGCCAGGGCCTGAAGAACGTCGCCGCCGGCGCCAACCCGCTCGCGCTCAAGCGCGGCATCGAGAAGGCCGTCGACGAGGTCGTCGACGAACATCGCCTCGCAGTCCAAGGAGGTCTCCGGCAAGGACCAGATCGCCCGCGTGGCGACGATCTCGGCCGGCGACGACGAGATCGGCGACGTGATCGCCGACGCGATCGAGAAGGTCGGCAAGGACGGCGTGGTCAACGTCGAGGAGGGCCAGACGTTCGGCATGGACCTCGAGTTCACCGAGGGCATGCAGTTCGACAAGGGCTACATCTCGCCCTACATGGTCACCGACCAGGACCGCATGGAGGCGATGCTCGAGGACCCCTACATCCTGATCGCCAACCAGAAGATCGGCTCGGTGCGCGACATGCTGCCGGTGCTCGAGGCCGTGATCCAGAGCGGCAAGCCGCTGCTGATCATCGCCGAGGACGTCGAGGGCGAGTCGCTCGCGACGCTCGTCGTCAACAAGCTGCGCGGCACCTTCACCGGCGTCGCCGTCAAGGCCCCGGGCTTCGGCGACCGCCGCAAGCGGATGCTCGAGGACATCGCGATCCTCACCAACGGCGAGGTGATCACCGAGGAGATGGGGCTGAAGCTGGAGAACACCCAGCTCTCCCAGCTCGGCCGCGCCCGTCGCGTGGTCGTCGGCCAAGGACACCACCACGATCGTCGACGGCGCCGGTGACGCCGAGGCGATCAAGGGCCGCATCAACCAGATCAAAGCCGAAATCGAGAACACCGACTCGGACTTCGACCGCGAGAAGCTCCAGGAGCGCCTGGCCAAGCTCTCCGGCGGCGTCGCCGTCGTCAAGGTCGGCGCGGCGACCGAGACGGAGATGAAGGAGAAGAAGCACCGCGTCGAGGACGCCCTGCAGGCGACCCGGGCGGCGCTCGAGGAGGGCATCGTGCCCGGCGGCGGCGTCGCGCTGCTGCAGGCCTCCTCGGCCGTCACGGTCGGCCTCGAACGGCGCCTCGAGCGACGGCTCGGACGACGAGCGGACCGGGGCGCGCATCGTGCTGCGTGCGCTCGAGGAGCCGCTGCGTCAGCTCGCCGAGAACGCCGGCCTGGAGGGCTCGGTCGTCGTCAACGACGTGCGCAAGGCCAAGAAAGGCCAGGGCCTGAACGCCGCCACCAACGAGATCGTCGATCTCGTCGCCGCGGGCGTCATCGACCCGGCGATGGTCACGCGCTCGGCGCTGCAGAACGCGGCGTCGATCGCCAAGAACATCCTCACGACCGAGGCGATCGTCGCCGAGGTGCCCGGAGAAGGAAGGCGCGCGGCGCGCGGCGGCGGCATGCCCGACATGAGCGGGATGATGTAGCCGTCCGCTCGAGCTCATCTGCCGATGCAGTCTCAGGGGACCCGGCACGATGCCGGGTCCCCTGGTCGTTAACCGCACCAGCCCGAGGGCGCGGGAGCGGGAGGACTCCCGACGCCGCGTCAGGGCCCTCGCGGCCCGCTACTCGCACCTCGGCGACCGGCCGCGGCGGCTCGCCCGACGTACTTCGCCGTCGGGCGGATCAGCTTGGCCTCGCGCTTCTGCTCGAGGATGTGCGCCGACCAGCCCGCCACGCGGGCGCAGGTGAACATCGGCGTGAACAGGTCCGGCGGGACTTCGGCGAGGTCGAGGACGACCGCCGACCAGAACTCGACGTTCGTGGCGAGCACGCGGTCGGGCCGGCGCGCGTGCAGCTCCGCCAGCGCCGCCTTCTCGAGCGCCTCGGCGGCCTCGAAGCGGGGCGAGCCGAGTTCGCGGCAGGTGCGCCGCAGCACCCGCGCGCGCGGGTCTTCGGCGCGGTAGATGCGGTGGCCGAAGCCCATCAGCCGATCGCCGCGGTCGAGCGCGTCGGAGACCCAGCGCTCGGCGTCGCCGGTCTGCTTCGACTTCCTCGAGCATCTTCAGCACGCGCGAGGGCGCGCCGCCGTGCAGCGGGCCCGGACAGCGCGCCCACGGCCGCGGACAGCGCCGCGGCGCACGTCGGCGCCGGTCGAGGCGACCACGCGCGCGGTGAACGTCGAGGCGTTCATGCCGTGCTCGGCGGCCGAGATCCAGTAGGCGTCGATCGCCTTGACGTGGTCGGGGTTGGCCTCGCCGCGCCAGCGGATCAGGAAGCGCTCGGGGATCGTGCGGCCCTGGTCGATCTCCGACTGGGGCACCGGCGGCTGGCCGGCTTCGCGCGCCGACTGGGCGACGAACGAGAGCGCCATCACCGAGGCGCGCGCGAGGTTGTCGCGGGCCTCCTCGTCGGTGATGTCGATCAGCTGGCCGAAGCCCCACTCGGGCGCGAGCATCGCCAGCGCCGACTGCACGTCGACGCGGTGGTCGCCCGAGCGCACGGTCAGCGCGTGCGGTTCGGCGGGCGGCAGGCCGGGCTTGAAGCGGCCGTCGACGAGCAGGCCCCAGACCTGCTCGTAGGGGACGGCGCCGACCAGGTCTCTCGATGTCGACGCCGCGGTAGCGCAGCGCGCCACCCTCTTTGTCGGGCTCGGCGATCTCGGTGGCGAAGGCGACGACGCCTTCAAGGCCCGACTGGACCTCCGGCATGGCTGGCTGAACCGCGCTCATGGCACTCGCTTTCTGAGCTCGCTGCTTGACGGGGTGGGCTGCCTTGTGGGCAGGATCCATATCGTCGCAGGAATGCTCGCCCGAGTAGGCTCCACGAGGGCGGCCCGCACGCCCGACAGTGACCGCGGACGAGCCGAGGAGGGAGCCGTGCCCGACAGCGACCTGATGTTCCGTCCCGCCGATCGAGCTGGCCGCGATGGTCCGCGCGGGCGAGGTGTCGGCGCGGGAGCTCGTGGAGATCTCGCTGCGAGCGGATCGAGGAGCTCAACCCGGAGCTGAACGCGTTCGTGGAGGTCGACGCCGAGCGGCGCGCTCGCCGCTGCCGAGCGGATCGGCCCCGGGCGACGAGCGGCCCGTTCGCGGGCGTGCCGATCGCGATCAAGAACAACCGCGCCGATGCGGGGACTGCGGCTCACCTACGGCTGCGCGCTGATGGCGGACCACGTCAGCCGACCACGACCACAACGTCACCCGGCGACTGCGCGAGGCCGGGTTCGTGATCGTCGGCACGACGACCCTGCCGGAGTACGGGATCCTGCCCGTCAGCGAGGCGCGGCTGTTCGGCCCGACCCGCAACCCGTGGGACCTGCGAGCGCACCCCCGGCGGCTCCTCGGGCGGGGCCGCCGCGGCGGTGGCCTCGGGCATGGTCCCGGTCGCCCACGGCAACGACGGCGGCGGCTCGATCCGCATCCCCGCCGCCTGCTGCGGGCTGGTCGGCCTGAAGCCGAGCCGGGGCCGCGTCTCGCTCGCCCCGGAACTCGGCGACTCGGCGCTCGTGGTCGACGGGGTGCTCACGCGCACCGTCGCCGACACGGCCGCGATCCTCGACGTGCTCGCCGGCTACGAGCCGGGCGACGCCACCTGGGCGCCCCCGCCGGCCGAGCCGTTCGCTGCACAGCGCCGCCGCGCGAGCCGCGGCCCGCTGCGGATCGCAGCCACCGTTCACCCGCCGATCGCCGGACGCCGTCGTCGACCCGCTCTGCGCCGAGGCCGTGGCGGCGCCGCCGAGCTGTCTGCGCTCGCTCGGCCACGAGGTCGAGGAGGTCGATCCGCCGTGGCAGGAGGAGGGTCTGCGCGAGCTGTTCGGCGTGGTCTTCTCGAACCAGCATCGCGCTCTCGATCGCCTACTCGGGGATCATCGCCGGGCGCGAGCCGACGGCCGAGGACATGGAGCCGATGAGCTGGGCGATCTTCTCGATGATCGGCACGCTGGACGCGGTCGAGGGCATGGCGCGCGGCCGTGCACCTGCAGGCCTTCGCGCGCCGCCTGGTCGCGTTCCTGGCCCCCTACGACGCGCTGCTCACGCCCGCCCTCGCCGAGCGCCCGCTGCCGCTCGGCACGCTCGACACCGCCGCGCCCGGACCCGATGGCGACGTTCACCCGCTCGGGCCTGTTCACGCCGTTCACCCCGATCTTCAACGCCATCGGCCAGCCCGGCATCTCGCTGCCGCTGTTCGAGGGCGAGGACGGGTTGCCGCTCGCCGTCCAGCTCGTCGGCCGGCCGGCGGGCGAGGGCGCAGCTGCTGGCGCTCGCCGCGCAGCTCGAAGCGGCGCGGCCGTGGGCGGGGCGCCGGCCGGAGCCGGCGATCGAGATCGCCGAGCCACGAGCGCAAGGCGCGCCGGTCGGCCCCTCCTGACGGGGCCGCGTGGGGGGCGCTCAGCGTCCGCCGAGCACGAGCGCCATCGGGTGGGGCCTGACGCCGAGCGCTTCGGCGTCCGCGGCGCCCCGCCGCTCGTCATCGAGACCTCCATCAGCTCGGCCTCGTCCCAGGTCGCCGGCGCCCGCGGGCCCATCGCCGCCTCCAGCAGCCGCAGCGCGCGGGAGACGATCGGCGTGGGCACGTGCACGAGCGGGCGCCGTCGCTCGAGCGAGCCGAGCACCGTGCGCACGATCTCGTCGTGGCTGAGCGTCTGCGGACCGGCGAGCTCGTAGCGCTGCGCCCGCGCCGTCCCGGCGCTGCAGCGCCGCCATCACGCAGTCCGCCACGTCCTCGGCCCAGATCGGCTGGAACAGCGCGCGGCCGCGCCCGGAGATCGGCATCACCGGCAGCAGCGCCAAGCGCTCGAGCAGCGTCAGCCACGGGTCTCCGGGGGCGTAGACGATCGAGGGGGCGAACACGATCGAGTGCAGGCCCGACTCCCGCACGGCCTGCTCCGCCAGCGCCTTCGCGCGCAGGCAGCGCGTGCGGTGGTGGGTGGAGGCGCCGAGCGCGGAGAAGAACACGAACCGCTCGACCCCCGCGCGCTCGGCCGCCTCGACCATGCGCCAGGTGGCGATGCCGTTGAGCTCCTCGATCGAGCCGCGCGGCTGGTCGCGGATCGAGGCCGCGAGGTGGACGACCGTGTCGACGCCCCTCATCGCGTTGCGGAACGAGGGCGGGTCGGCGAGGTCGCCGAGCGCGATCTGCACGCGCACGCGCTGCGCGTCCGAGCCGGCGCGGGTCGCGCACCAGGCAGCGCACCGGCTCGCCCTTCTGCGAGCAGGCGCCGCAGCAGCCGCGAGCCCACGAGGCCGGTCGCGCCGGTAAGCAGCAGCATGATTCGTACAATATGCGTCCCTCCGGGAAACCACGCAAACCCTCCCAAGAAAGAAGCGAATGGCCTACGTGATCGCCGAGCCGTGCATCGGCACCAAGGACAACTCCTGCGTCGAGGTGTGCCCCGTGGACTGCATCCACCCGACGCCCGACGAGCCCGGCTACGACGCGGCCGAGATGCTCTACATCGACCCCGAGGAGTGCATCGACTGCGACGCCTGCGTCGAGGCCTGCCCGGTGGACGCCTGCTTCGCCGAGGACCAGCTTCCGGACGAGTGGCAGAAGTACACCCAGCTCAACGCCGAGTACTTCGCGAACCGCTGAGCGTCGCTCAACCCGATCGCTGGGGCAGCTCGGACGGCGCCCCGTCGGTTGCCGACGTGGCGGCCTGGACGAGCGTGTCGCCATGAGGGGAGCGCAGGTAGAGCACCGTTCGCGCCACGCGACGGCCGCGGACGAGGCCCGCGTCGCGGAGGATCGTCAGGTGCTGTGAGACGCCGCCGGGGGTGAGGCCGAGCGTTCCCGCGAGCTCGGTCGTCGACCGCGGCGAGTCGACCGCGACCAGCAGCGACGCCCGCGTACGCCCGAGCAGCTTCTCGAGCGCGTCGGGGGGCGCGAACCGCTCCGGGTCCCACAGCATCCCGATCCCCCGGGCCGGATAGATCAGCGTCGGCTGCCATGGCGGCGCTGTCACGAACATCACCTTCGGCCACACGAACGCGCTCGGCAGCAGCAGCAGACCGCGGTCGTCGAGGTCGAGCGTCGTGCGCGTCTCGCAGCGGTCGATCCGCAACACGCCATCGTCCCAGCTGACGGAGGGATCGAGGTCCCCGAACAGCCGCCGCGTGCCACCGTCGGCGATCTGGCGGGCGCGGTAGAGCACGTCGTGCTCGAGCAGCGAGCGGATCCGCGGCCAGTGCTCGGCAAGGCAGCGCCCCCAGTACACCCTCATCAGCTCCGCCAGCTCCGCGATCGCCCGGCTCGGATCGACTATCAACGGCTCGAGCACCGGCGGCAGCGGAGCGTCGTCGTAGGCTCCCCGTACCTCTGCCCGGATCTGCGACGGCGGCGTGGCGATCATCACGGCGAGCTCGTCCTCGAACTCGACGAGCGGCCCGCTAGGGGGCGGGTTGACGAAGTCGGGGTTGTAGGTGTCGGAGGTCTGCAGGGCGAGGAGCGCCGACAGGTCGAGGTCCGCGATCAGCGGTCGCGCCTGCTCCGCCCACGGCAGGTGCAGGGCGTTCGCGGCGGGGTCGCGCAGGGCCGCGACGCTGCGGATCATCTCGAGCATCGGGGAGATCCCGAAGCGGACCCGCGTCAGGGCCTCGGTGTCAAAGCGGGCGAGGATCACGTTTGCTCACGTGCATGATCGAGTGCGGCGACGAGGACGGGGAGCCATTTAGCTGAGTCTAAATGTGTTAGATCCGGACCTGTGCCGCGCGAAGGTGCTCGCATGTACACAAGTCACCACATAGCCGCACAGCTCGCCCGCGAGTTGCAACGCGACCGGCTCGAGTCGGTCAGGGGCAGGCGTCTGGCGGCGATGCTCGGACGCGAGCACGGCGCCGTGGCGCCCGTGACAGCCGCCGAGTCGCCCATCGCGGCCGGCTTCGCCGCCGTCGAGGGGCCCCCGCAGGCAGGCGAGGGGACTACGGGCTCGCCCGTGGTCCCGCGCCGGCCACGCAGCCGGATCGTGCGCCCGACGCACCCCGCCCAGGCGGACGCCCGCACGTCCGATCGGCGCTGGCGACCGAGCCGCGTGTTCGATCGAGCGCGCTCCTAGCGATCAGCCGGCGCAGGCACGGGCCCCGGCCCGCGTTGGGAGTCGCGATAGCCGGGATCCATCAGATCGAAGATCTCGAGGCTCGGGATCGCCCCTTCGAGCAGGCCGCGCAGGCGGGCCGAGTCGAGCTCGTGTGACTCCGGCGCGACCGGGTTGACCGTCAGCGCGAGCAGGTCGATCGCGTTCAGCGTCTCGATCCGAACCCCGTGCTGGAGATAGTGCGAGGGGGCCCGCTCCGAGAGGAACACGTGCGTCGGATCGGCGACCACGACGGTCAGCTCGCGGCCGGAGCGGCGCGTGGATAGCGCGAGGTCGCGCAGGAACGCCTCCGGCAGGGCGCCGGCGACGAGCAGCGTGCTCGCCGACGGGTTCGCGGCGAGCAGCGAGGACACCTCGCCGGGCTGGGCGCTCAGTACGAAGCGGGGAGGCAGCTCGATGGGCTCGCCGCCGTCGATGTCGAAAAGGACGCTGCGGCGCTCATCGCCGGGGCTCCCGGCGAGCTCGCGCATCCGCATCGCGGCCGGGGCCTGCGCCGAGACGGTTGGCAGCCTGAGCAGGGCGACCGCATCCCGCGTGAGCGCGACGACCTCCTCGATGTCCTCGCTGAGGACGGCTCCGGTCGCCATCACGAGCCCGTCCGAGACGTCCGGCGAGGCAGCGGCCCGGCGGTCGATGGCACCGTCGATCAGGACCTGCTCGGCGCCGTGAGAGAGCATCGCCTCGGCCACCTCGCCGGCCTCGGCTGCGACCGACGGTCCCGCCACTTCGATCGTGCCCCCACCCCGCAGGCGAGCGATCACGACCTCGCCGAGGGGCGTGCGCACACCGGTTCGCTCGAGCAGCTCGCTGGGGATCGCGCTCGCTCGCAGCAGTTCGTCGGTCGTCGCGACGATCGTACCCGCCGCCAGCCGCACCAGCGGCTTTTCGATCCTGGAGTCGATCGCGTCGCGTTCCTCCCCGTCACGTCCGACCGAGGTGACCCCCACGCGCCGGCCGCTCGCGGCGAGCTCCGCGAGCAGCGTCGTCAGGGCGACGGTCTTGCCGGTGTTCTTGGCGAGCCCGACGAGCGCCAGCCGCCGGGAGGAGGCGGTCAGCTCGGACAGCAGCAAGGCGTCAGCCGCCGACGGGAACGCGCGCGGCGAGCTCGCGCACGATGAACGTGGCCAGGTGGTGGGGGTAGGTGCCTTTGGAGAAGCCCGCGTCGTAGCCGAGCTCCTTCGCGAGCTCGTTCGTGACACGGGGGCCCCCGCAGGCGAGGATGATCTCGCGGCGGCGGCCCTCCGCCTCGAGGATCTCGACCAGCTCGGTGAGGTTCTGCACGTGCAGGTTCTGCTGGGTCACGGTCTGCGAGACGAGGATCACGTCAGCCTTGACCTCGATCGCCTTCGCCACGAGCATGCTGTTCGGGACCTGGCTGCCGAGGTTGTAGGTCGTGAAGGCCCGGTAGCCCTCGAGGCCGTGATGGCCGTGGTAGCCCTTGAGGTTGAGCATCGCGTCGATGCCGACGCTGTGGGTGTCCGAGCCCGTGCTCGCGCCCACGACGACGATCTTGCGGCCGATGTGCTCGGCGGCGAAGCGTTCGATCTCGTCCTCGGTCAGGTACTCGATGTCGAACCCCTCGCCCTGCATGGCGCCGAAGTCCACCGTCGCGGCGCAGCGGCCATACATCACGAAGTACGTGTACCCCTCGGTGAGCTCCTCGTAGTGGACGACCTCGGGCTCCTCGAAGCCCATCTTCGCGGCGAGCTCGAGCGCCGCGCGGCGAGCCGCCAGGGAGTAGGGCACGGGCAGGGTGAAGCTCATCTGCACGAGCCCGTCGCCGAGGTGGTCCGCGTACGGCCGCACAGCTGACAGGTCGACCTCCCTAGGAGGCATAGCTGGCCTCCTGCATCAGCTCCACGACCGGGTTGAGGTAGCCCTCCTCGGTGCTCACGATCCCCTCGATCCCGCGCCCGTCCTGGAGGCCCCGGCTGACGTCGCCGAAGGTGGCGTCCTCGACCGCCTTGAACAGGCCGTCCTGCGCGATCCGCTCGAGCAGCTCGTGCGCCCCCGCGAGGACCTCCTGGGCGCGGGTCCGGATGATGCCGCCGGGCTTGAACTCGATCTCCTCGCCGAGGTCGCGGGCGGCGTTGAACACGTAGTTCACGTTCTCCAGCCCGATCACCCGATCGTGGATGTGGGGGGTGAAGATGCCCTCCGTCGGCACCCCGATCGTCTGGATGCCCTGGCCGGTGGCGACCGTGACGAGGTTGAACAGCGCGTCGCTCGCGTGGGTGCGGAAGAGGTTGCCGTCCATGTGGCGTGTCGGGGGCATGTACTTCACGGGGCAGTCCGGGAACAGCTCCCGCGTCAGCTGCGCCTGGGCCCACTCGAACAGCAGCCCGTTCGTGACGGGCACGTCGATCTCGAACGCGTCGCCGAGGGCGATCTGTGCGTCTGGGACACCGGAGTCGCGCGCCAGCTGATGGTTGATGAACTGCGACGCCGTCACCGATGGCGCCGCCTCGATCGCGTCGGCGGTGCGCAGGTAGTTGTCCTCGCCCGTGTTGATGACGACGCCGAAGTAGCCGTTGATCATCCGCGAGACGCGCTGGTCGATCAGGCCGCGGACGATGTTGATGTCGCGGTAGAGGATCCCGTAGAGGGCGTCGTTGACCATGTTGTCAAAGCCCTCCCACGCGCCCATCGCGGCGATCTCCGACATGCACAGCCCCGAGCAGAAGCTCGACAGACGGACGTAGCGGCCGTGCCGCTCGGACCACTCGTCCATCGCCTCGCGCATGATCCGGAAGTTGGCCTGGGTGGCGAACGTGCCGCCGTAACCCTCCGTGGTCGGTCCGTAGGGGACGTAGTCGAGCAGGCTCTGCGCCGTCGAGCGGATCACGGCGACGATGTCGCCGCCGGCCTCGGCGACGGCGAGGGCGTGGACGACGTCCTCGTAGACGTTCCCCGTGGCGGTGAGCACATAGCGCAGCGGCGGCGGGCTCTCGCCCAGCCGCTCGCGCAGCTCCCGCCGGGTCTCGAAGCGGGCAGCGATCTCGCGCAGGCGCGCCCCGCACTCCTCGATCATCCGCTCGCGGATCGCGTGCTCGTCGGCCAGCTCGAGGAGGGCGCCAGGTCGAGCTCGCCAGCGCTCACCGCCTCGGCGATCTGCTGGGGGGTCCGTCCGGTCTGGAGCAGCGCGTTGCCGAGCCAGTAGCCGACGCCATGCCCGAGGCCGCCCCGGTCATGGACGTGGTCGACGAGCATGTTCGGGAGGGGCGCGTCGAGCTAGTCGGCCCCGTCGATCCCGAGCAGTCGCGTCACGCTGCGCTCCACGGACACCGTCGTGCGGCCCTGGGTCTGCTCGCTCACCTGCTCGGCGATCTGCCTGGCGGCCTGGCGGCAGGCGGCCACGACCCCCGGGTCGAGGCCGAGCTTGGACGCGCTCCTGTCTGTGTGTCCCGGCCCGGCGGTCATCGCAGCTCCTTGACGATCGGGAACGGGATCACCTCACGCAGGGTGTCGCGTTCGGTCAGGATCATCACGAGCCGATCGACGCCCATGCCGCCTCCGGCGGTCGGCGAGTAGCCGTACTCGATCGCGCGGGCGTACTCCTCGTCGTTGGGGTGGGGGACGTCCGCGTCGTCGATCATGCGCCGCTTGCGCTGGTCGACGAACCGCTGCCACTGATCGACGGGGTCGTTGAGCTCGGTGTCGCCGCTGACGAGCTCGACCCCGCCGATGACCGCGTCGAAGTGCTCCGCCAGCTCGGGGTGGACGGCGTGGCGCTTGGTGATCGGGAACGGCTCGAGGGGGAAGTCGAACACGTGCGTGGGCTGGTTGATCGTGGACTCGATCTGCTCCGAGTAGATGTCGCCGACGAGCTCCGCCCACGTCGCGGCCTGCTCGAGCGGACGGCCGAGCACTTCGGCGAGCTCCTCGCGGCCGGACTCCATGAAGTCGACCCCCGTGCGCTCATGGATCAGCTCGCGCATCGTCACCCGCCGCCACGGCTTGGCGAGGTCGATCTGCTCGCCGCCCCGTTCGATCACGGTGCGCCCGAGCGCCCGCTGGGCGACGAACGCGAACATCTCTTCGGTCGCCGTGGCCACGTCGTTGTAGTCGGCGTAGGCCATCATGAACTCGATGATCGTGAACTCGGGGCTGTGCTTCGGCGAGATGCCCTCGTTGCGGAACACCTTGCCCATGTCGTAGACGTTCTCCATGCCGCCGACGATCAGCCGGTTGAGGAACAGCTCGACGGAGATGCGCAGGTAGAGGTCGCGGTTGAGGGCGTTGTGGTGGGTGGTGAAGGGACGCGAACCGGCCCCGCCGGCCAGCGACTGCAGCGCGGGCGTTTCGACCTCGACGAAGTTCTTCGTGTCGAGCCACTCCCGGATCGCGGCGACGATGCGGCCCCGTTTGACGAACAGGTCTCGCGTGTCCTCGTTGGCGATCAGGTCGAGCTCGCGGTAGCGGTAGCGGGTGCCCGTGTCGCCGAGGCCGTGATGCTTGTCCGGCGGCGGGCGCAGGGCCTTGGTCAGCAGGGTGAACTCCGCCACCGCCAGCGCGAGCTGTCCGCGCTGGGTCACGTAGACGTTGCCGCGGATGGCCACGATGTCGCCGACGTCGAGACCGAGGATGCGGTCGTAGGTCTCCTGGCCGAGCGCGTCGACCCGCACGACCGCCTGGATCGTGCCCGACAGGTCACGGATGTCCAGGAACGCCGTCTTGCCGTGCCCCCGCCTGGAGATCAGCCGGCCCGCGATCTGATAGCTCAGCTCGGGATGCTCCCCGGCGCCGAGCGCGGCGGGGTCGTGCGCCGAGAGCACATCCTTGATCAGCGTGCGGGTCGCCCACAGCGTGACGGGGGGGTAGGGATCGATGCCCTCCGCGCGCAGCCGTTCCATCTTCGCCCGGCGTTCGTCGAATTCGACGACCTGCGCGGCCGTGTCCGCCGCGTCCTCGCCGTCCTCACGGCGGTCGTCCTGCTCCTCCTCCTGTTGATCTGCTACCGGCATCTCGAAAACCATCCTCCACGTGGTGGGAGCTTGTCAAGGACGCGCCACACGGCGTTCACCGCAGGCGCACGGCGAGCCGGCGCCGTGCGGGCACCGGCCGTCGGAGCGGGCATGTCGCTTGCGCGCGAGGGCCTGGGTCAGGCCATCGGCAGCGACATGCCCACGGGTTTCGGGCTCACCTCGGGCCGCGGCGCGGCGGGCGTGACCTGCACCAGCGGCAGCGCCGGCAACGCCTCCGGGCTGATCGCGATCAGCCCGCGCGCGATCTGGTGGATCGCGACCGCCGCAGCGTCGTCGGGGTCCTCGAGCACGAGCGGCACACCTCCGTCGGCGTGCGCCCGCAGCGGCATCGTCAACGGCACCCTGCCGAGCAGCGGAACCTCGAGCTCCTCTGCGAGCTCGCGACCGCCACCCTCGCCGAAGATCATGAAGCGCTCGCCCGACGGGGTCGTGAAGCCCGACATGTTCTCGACGACCCCGGCGATCGTGAGGGCGACCTTGTCGGCCATCTGGGCCGAGCGGCGGGCGACCTTCTGCGCCGTCGGCTGGGGCGTGGTGACGATCAGGAAGCCCGCCTGCGGGAGCAGCTGTGCGAGCGTCATCGACACGTCGCCCGTACCGGGGGGGAGGTCGACCAGCAGGTAGTCCAGCGCGCCCCATTCGACGTCCTGCAGGAACTGGGTGAGGGCCTTGTGGAGCATCGGTCCCCGCCACACGACCGCTGGGTCCTCCTCCACGAAGAAGCCGATCGACATGACCTTCACGCCATGCGCTTCCAGCGGCAGGATCTTGCGCTGGGCGGAGACGGACGGGCGCGTCGCGCCGAGGCCGAACATGCGCGGGATCGAGTAGCCCCACACGTCGGCGTCGAGTACGCCCACGCGCTTGCCCTCGCCGGTCAGGGCGGCAGCGAGGTTGGCGGTCAGGGTGGACTTCCCGACCCCGCCCTTGCCCGAGCCGACGCAGATCACGTTGGCGACCTGGGCGAGCGCCCCGGCGGGAAGGCTGGCGCGGCCGAGCTTCTGCTGCAGCGCCGCCTTCTGGGCGTCGTCGAGGACGTCGAAGTAGACGTTCACGTGGGTGACCCCGTCGAGCGCCGAGACGGCCGCCTGGACGCTGTTCTGGAAGTGGCCGCGGATCGGACAGCCCGCGGTGGTCAGCGACACGGTCACATCGACGACCCCGTTCGGGCTGAGGTCGATCGAGCGGACCATGTCGAGCTCCACGATCGAGCGGTGCAGCTCGGGGTCGATCACCGCCTCCAGGGCGGTGCGGATCTGATCGGTGTCGGTCACGGCGCCCATTGTGGCAAACCCGCGGCCGCATCCCGGCGGCCGGGCAGAAAAATGACCCGCGGGCGGAGGGGACCGCCCGCGGGTCGAGGGAGGAGAGGGTGCTACTACTGCCGGCGGGATATGAGGCCGGCAGACTCACCCGATCGCCGCTACCGCGGCGCCCCGGCCTCTCCGGCCCGGGGTCGGGGGAAGTGGTCGCTCAGACGAGGCTGAGGATGCGCTCCTGGACGCGGTTGGCCAGGTCGGTGCCGTTCTTGGCGATCGTCTCGCGCCGCTCGTCGATCTCGTTGACGGATTTCTCGAGCACGCGCCGGCGCTGACGCAGTTCCCGCTCGACGCGGACGCGCGCTTTGCGGACCTCGCGCTCGAGCCGGTTGCGGGCCGTGAGGCCGCGCCGCTCGAAGCGTCGGAGCTGCTGCTGGGTCTTCGTGCTCGAGGAGTAGATCGAGACCGTGTCGCTGACGCTCGAGACGACGCGGTCGCGAGCCATCAGGGCCGCTCCGACAGGGATCAGCACGGCGCGCTCGGCGTAGTCGCCCACGAGCGTCGCGGTGTCGCGGGTCGCCGTCTGGACCTGCTTGACCGCGGTCTCCGCCTGCTTGACAGCGGTCTCTGACTGGTGGATCGCGCGGGTGCGTGCCGCCTTCGCGCGGGTCGACTTCGCCTGCGTGGCGGTCCGCCCGGTGGCGCTGGTGCGCGCGCCGGTGGCTTTCCGTGAGGCGGGTTTACGGGTTGCCGCTTTGCGGGCACCCGGTTTGCGGGCCGCTTTCGCTTTCGGTTTGGAGGGGGCTGTGCTTGCGGTGGGCATGTAAGAAAGTCTCCTGTTGTCTCACTCGCCGCCGGCGAGGTGGGGGGTGTGTGCTCTGGGTTGATGCCGCCTTGGGGAGCGAACACATGTTTGTAACCCACCCCCAGAAGATCGTTACAGCAGGATCCTATCAGGGCGTGAAAAGGCTGTAACCGTCAGCGTCCCGGCGTTCCGCGCTTGTAACACACGGAACGTGCGTTCGACCCCCGGAAGGCCCGGACTCAGGCCGCGGGGAGCTCGCCGGCTGTGCCCACGCGCGCGAGCCAGCGTCCCGGCTCGGTCAGCTCGTCCGCGCTCGGCAGCATCTCCGGCCGGATCCAGACCCGTGCCAGCGCGCCGGGGCCGCCGGCGGCGACCACGGCGTCGCAGAAACGACGTCCGGCCTCATACTGGCGGAGCTTCAGCTCGAGCCCGAGCAGGCGCTCCAGCACGCGCCAGGGCAGGCCACGGGACTCCCGGCGGCGGTTCATCGCCCCGCGCAGGCGCGGCAGCGAGGGCAGGAACTCGGCGCCGACGGCGTCCATCGTGTGCTCCGCGTGTCCCTCGATCAGCGACATCGCGCTCTGCATCTGCTCGACGAGCCGCCAGCGGTCCTCCCCGAGGGTCATCCGCAGAAGCTCCCCGCCACGTGCCCGCGCGATCAGCTGGCGCAGCTCCGCGGGGTCGGGCAGGCGCGGAAGGCGCCACCCGCCGCCGCCGTCGTCCTCGACACGCCCGCCATCGCTATCGCCATCGCCGTTGCCGTTGCCGTCGAGCGACACCTCGAGCCCGTCGATCAGCTCGCGGAGCATCCCGCCGAGGTGCTCGCGGAGCCAGGGTGCGCCGGAGAACTGGACGGCGTGGGTGATCTCGTGGATGGCCACCCACAGCACGAGCTCCTCGCGGTCCACGCCGAGGCCGCGGGCCGCCTGGGCCAGGTTCGGCGCCAGCAGCAGCAGCCGCGGGGTGACGGAGGCATCGAGCAGGGACAGGTCGTACTGGCCGAGCACGCGTTGCGAGAGCAGGCCGGTGAGCGCGCCCACCTGGGCGCCGAGCAGCATTCCCGACGCGGAGCGCAGCGGTCCCGCCAGCAGCCCGTCCTTGCCCTGAGCTCGTTCCGTCAGGGGCGCCAGCATCGGCCTCATCGTCTCGAGGTTCGCGGCGATCCAGGTGGGCCGGTCGACCGTCTCGAGTGGCGGCAGCTCGGCGGGCACGCCGAGGCCGCTGTAGGTGCTCACGCGGCGGGCGAACTCCTGGGCCAGCGGCTCCACGTCGGCGGCGCGCACACCACCCGGAGGGGGTGAGCCGGCCATCAGCTCCCCGACCCGCTGGGCCGCGCTCCAGTCGATCAGATCCACTCTCAGAGCGTAGCCTGGCTCGGTCCGTCTCCCGCGTATGCTTGGGAGGTGCCTGGCTCGAGATCCGCGATCGCTCAGCTCGAGGCCGAGCAGATCGCAGCGGGCGGGGGAGGTGTGCTGCGGCGGGCCGAGGTCCGCGACGTGCTCGCGTGGCTGCGGCTGCTCGTCGACCCCCAGGATGCCTCCGCAGTCGTGCGTGCCCTCGTGCGCCCCCCGATCGAGCTGCGCCAGGTCGACCTGGCACGGGTGATCCAGATCGCCAGACGGCGCAAGCTCGACCTCGTCGTGGGCCTCGGCGCCGCGAGCGAGGCGCCGCAGGTCCCGCCGGAGGCGCGCGAACGCATCCAGCGCTTCGTCGAGCTCCATCGCGGCGCGCTGGCGGAGCTGGACGCCGTCCCCCCGGACGAGTTCATCGCCCGTCTCGTCGAGCGCCTCGGCACCCCTGGCCGGGCGCTGCTCGCACCCGAGGACGCGGAGGCCAGACAGGCCGGGATGGACGGCCTGCTCGGTCTCGCCCGCGACTACCTGCGTCGCCGGCCCCTGGCCACGACCCGCGAGCTCGTCCGTCATCTCGCGATGGCGCTTCCCGCTGGGCTGGCGGCCGTGGACGTGGATGCCGGTGCAGCCGCCCCGGGCGCCACGCCGTTGCAGGCGCTGGAGCTCGCCCGCGGAAACGACGACGGCGGACCCCGCTTCGGGCGTCCCGATCCGCGCGCGGCCGGTCCGCCGGCGACCGACAAGGAGGAGGGCCTGCCCCCACCGGGGGGGCCCCTCGCGGAGACGTTGCACCTGCTCCGGGCCGAGGTGCTAGCGAGCGTCGCGCGCATCGGAGGACGTCTCGCGGAGCTGCGCCTGGACACGGATCTCGACATCTCGCATGGCGTGGTGCGTTACCTGGAGCTGTTGAAGCTCTCGGCGCTGCTCCAGCGCCCCGACGACGAGAGCCTCGAGGAGGCGCTGGAGGACGTCAACCTGCGCCTGCTCGCGGCCGCCACGCCGCTGCAGCGGGAGATCCTGCAGACCTCGACCCTCGACGAGACGCTGCTCGCGGGCGGCTCGCCGGCCGCGGCGGCCATCTCCCGGCGAGAGGAGCACTCGCTCGTGCCCTTCCTGCCCCGCAAGGGCGTCGGCCTGGCGCTGTCGGCCTCGGACATCCAGACCTACCGCAGCTGTCCCCTGCGCTACAAGTTCGCCCGCGTGCTGCGCATCCCCAGCGAGCAGACGGTCGGCCAGCGCTTCGGGATCGCGGTCCATCAGGTGCTGGAGCGCTACCACTCCGAGCCCGACGGCGATCTGCCTCGACTGCTCGAGCTCCTCGACGCGAGCCTCGGCCGCAGCGGCATCCAGGAGGAGCAACAGGAGCTGCGCGAGAAGGCGGTGGCCGCCCTGACCCGCTACCACGCGCGGCTGCACGAGCAGGATTCCGAGCCGGTCTGGTTCGAGCGGCCGTTCTCCTTCCGCGTCGGCCCCCACCACCTCCGCGGGCGGGTCGATCGCGTCGATCGCCTCGCCGGACACGGTGAGGCGCGCTACGAGCTGATCGATTACAAGACCTCGCGTCCGAAGACGGCGGCGCAGCTGGGCGACGACGTGCAGCTTTCGCTCTACGCGCTCGCCGCCCGCGAGGACTGGCTGCTCGAGTCCTCGAGCCAGGCCTACTACTACGTGCTCGACGACCTCAAGGTGCCGGTCCCGCGCGGCCCTGACGACGCCGAGGCCGTGACCGAGGTCGTGCTCGAGGTCGGCGAGGGGATCCTCGCGCAGGCGTTCGAGCCGACGCCCTCGCGCACGGCCTGCGGGCTGTGCGACTACCGGATCGTCTGCCCGGCAGCGGAGCTGTGAGCGCTCAGGAGCTCTCGCTGCCGCGCTGGCGGAGGAAGCGCTGGAATTCGCGGGCGAGGATGTCGCCCGAAGGAACGTCGCCGGGGGTGCCCCCGGGGTCGCTGTCGGCGGCCTGCTCGAGGCGCTCGACGAACGCCTGGATGTCCGGGTCGCTCTGGACCGCGAGGCCCACCTGGCGCTCGTAGTCGGCCGCCGCGGACTCCAGCTCGGAGACGTCGACCGAGACGCCGATCAGGCCTTCCACCCGGCGCAGCAGCGCCAGCGCCGCCTTGGGGTTCGACGCGGCGGCGACGTAGTGCGGAACGGCCGCCCACAGGCTCGCCGACGGCAGCCCCGTCTCGGCGCAGGCGGCGTGCAGCACCCCGACGATGCCCGTCGGACCCTCGTAGGCGGAGGCCTGGATGCCGAGGCGGTCCATCAGCGCCGCGTCGGAGGCATGCCCGCTCATCGCCACCGGGCGCGTGTGCGGCACGTCGCCGAGCAGCGCCCCGAGCGAGACGACCAGCTGCACCCCGAGCGCCTCGGCGAGATCGACGAGGCTCGCCGTGAAGCGCGCGCCAGCGCATCGACGGCTCGACGCCCTGCACGAGCACGAGGTCGCGCGGCGCCCGCGGCGCCTGGGCTTCGAAGATCTCGACCGTCGGCCACGTGATCTCGCGCTTGGTCGTCCTTGTCGAGCCGGATGCACGGCCGGTTGGCCTGGAAGTCGTAGAACTCCTCGGAGTCGATCCGCGCGAAGCGGCTGGCGTCGAGCGCCGAGGCGAGGAAGCGAGACGGCGCTCGAGGCGGCGTCGCCGGCGTCGTTCCAGCCCTTGAACGCGCACACCATCGCCGGGGCCCGCAGGCCGTCGGGACGCCGGTCCCAGATCAGGGGCTGCATCCGAACCACCGTACATCATGCGCCGATGGCCGCCAGCCGCCACCAGAGCAGATCAGAACGCCCGGACCGTCGCCACGTTGCGCGGCCGCCGAGGAGGTCGACGCGGTGTTCGCCTGCACCCGCAAGGAGCGCCAGATCTCGCGCGCCGGGCACGCCCTACCTGACGCGTCGAGCTGCGCGACAGCAGCGGCTCGATCCTGGCGCGGGCGTTCCGCGACGCCGACCTGCTCGCCGGGCGCTTCGAGCGCGGCGAGCTCGTGCGCGTGCGCGGCCGCGTCGAGCGCTTCCGCGACGAGCTGCAGATCGAGCTGCGGACGATCGCGCGCGCCGAGGGCCAGGAGGCCGATCCGCCCGCTTCCTGCCGGCGAGCTACCGCGACCTCGACGAGCTCGAAGGCTTCCTCGAGCACCTCGCGCGGGAGGTCTACGACCCCGCCCTGGGGGCGCTGCTGGAGCGGCTGCTCGCGGACGCGCCAGCTGCGGGCCGAGCTCCGGCGCGCCCCGTGCTCGCTGCCCGCGGCCCGCGGGCGCCGGACGCGCGCGTCGGCGGACCATCACGCCTATCTCGGCGGCCTGCTCGAGCACACCGTGGCCGTTGCCACGATGGCGCTCGAGCTGTGCGCGGTGCACCCGCGACTCGACCGCGACCTGCTGCTGTGCGCGGCGCTCGTCCACGACCTCGGCAAGACGCGCGAGTTCACCTACGGCGCGGAGATCGAGCGCAGCGCGCGAGGGCGCGCTGCTGGGGCACGTCGAGCTGGGGCTGCGGTTGATCGCCGCGCATGCCCCCGCCGGCCTCGTCGGCGCGCGCCGGCTCGCGCTCGAGCACTGCGTGCTCCTGCACCACGGCGCCGAGCCCGGTTCCGGGCGGCGGTTCGCCTCGGCCGAGGCGCTCGCCCTGTACCGGCTGAACGCGCTCGACGCCGGCCTGAAGGCGCGCATTCGAGCACGGGATCGCGGCCTCCGCCTGAGCCCCTCCTCTCGGTCAAGAGGGCCTGGCGGCCTGCCGATAGGAGTAGATGATGGGCGACAGCGCCACCAACGGTCGATTCCAGCCCGCCAGCAGACGCCGCCGAGCAGCCCGAGGCAGCGGCCGATGAACGGCGTCTACCCGCCCCGTCACACGGGCCGCTCGGCGCGCATGATCGGCGAGGTCGTCGTCGACCTCGGCTTCGCCGACCGCGAGAGCGGTCGAGGAGGCCGTCGCCGCCGCGCGCGCCGCAGGGCCGGCCCGACCGGGCGTGGTGCTGGTCGAGCGAGGGATCCTGCGCCACGACCAGCTCGCCCGGGTCGTCGCCGAGCGCTTCGGCCTGGACTTCGTCGACCTGTCCGTCTACGAACTCGACATGGGAGCGGTCAGCCTCGATCAGCGCCGAGACCGCCAAGCGCTACCAGGCCGTGCCGGTCGGCTTCACCGACGACGGCGCGCTGCTGCTGGCGATGGCGAACCCCACGAACGTCCTCACGATCGACGACGTCGGCATGATGACCGGCCGGCGGGTCCGCCCGGCGGCGGCCTCGGTCGAGGATCTCAACCTGCTGCTCAACCGGCTCGTCCGGATGGACGAGTCGATCGAGGACATCGTCGACGAGGGCGCCGAGGACGAGGCCGGCGAAAGCCTGCTCGTCGAGGAGGCCGACACCGACGCGCCGATCATCAAGCTCGTCCACTCGATCGTCGCCCAGGCGATCGAGCAGGGCGCCTCCGACATCCACATCAACCCCGAGGAGGGGGACACGCGCGTGCTGTTCCGCGTCGACGGCGTGCTCGCGCCGGCCGCGACGGTCAAGCGCCGGATGGCCACCGGCGTCGTCTCGCGGATCAAGATCATGGCCGACCTCGACATCTCCGAGAGGCGCGTGCCCCAGGACGGGCGCTTCGCGCTGACCGTCGAGGGGCGCCGGGTCGACATCCGCGTCGTGACGCTGCCGCTCGTCAACGGCGAGGGCGTCGTGATGCGCATCCTCGACAAGGGCGTCGTCGTCGACGGGCTCGAGTCGCTCGGCATGCAGCGCGCCGAGCTGGAGCGCTTCGACCGCGCCGATCAACCGGCCCAACGGCGCGGTGCTCGTCACCGGCCCCACCGGCTCGGGCAAGTCGACCACGCTGTACGCGGCGCTGAACGTCCTCAACGACGGCGAACGCAGCATCCTCACGATCGAGGACCCGGTCGAGCAGCGGATCGCCGGGATCAAGCAGATGCAGATCGCCCCGAAGGCGGGGGTCACGTTCGACGTCGGCCTGCGCTCGATGCTGCGCGCCGACCCCGACGTGATCATGGTCGGGGAGATCCGCGACCGCGAGACCGCCCACATCGCCGTCGAGGCCGCGCTCACCGGCCACCTCGTGCTCTCGACCCTGCACACCCGCGACGCGCCGAGCGCGCTGGGGCGGCTGATCGACATGGGCATCGAGCCGTTCCTCGTCTCCTCGGCGGTCGACTGCATCGTCGCCCAGCGGCTCGTGCGGATGCTCTGCCCGCACTGCAAGCGCCGCCAGAAGGTCTCCGAGAGCGGTGCTCGCCGAACACGGCCTCGCGGGCGCCGAGCCGTATGAGCCGGTCGGCTGCTCGCGCTGCGGCGGGCTCGGGCTACCGCGGCCGCGTGGGGCTCTACGAGGTGATGGCCGTCAGCGAGCGCGATCCGCGCGCTGATCCTCGAGCGGGCGTCCGTCGACGACATGGTCGCGGTCGCCGCTCGAAGAAGGGATGCTGCGCCTGCGCGACGACGGCATGCAGAAGGTGCGCGAGGGCCTCACCTCGATCGCCGAGATCGAGCGCATGACGACCAGCCTGCTCTAGCCCGACGGCGGCGCCGCGCTGCGCTGACGGCGTGCGCGGCGCGAGCGGCCGCGGAGGCAGCTGCTCGGCGGCCCCCGCACGCGGACGGCCTACTTTCTTCTTGGCGTGCTTCTTGGCCTTGTGCTTCTTGTGGTGCACCGGCGTCTTCGGGTTCAGGCGGGTGCCGCCCGACTCGGCGTCGGGCGGCAGCCCTGTCGGGCGGCCGAGGTCGAACGGCCCCGAGATCGCCTGCGTGACGACGCCTTTTTCGAGGTACGCGTAGGTGACCGTCAGCAGCGGGTCCACGCGCGGCTCGGCGCACAGCTTCGTGCCGATCGCGAACTGCCCCGTGATCGTCTCGTAGCCGGCTTTGGCCGCGCCCACGCAGTTGATCGCGTAGCCGGGGATTTCACCCGAGCAGGAGAACGTGTCCGGCGAGCGTCATCCCCTGCGAGTTGCGTCACGAGCGGCGGGCTCTGGATGCCGTCAGCCGGGATCTGGGACTGCAGCTGGTAGCCGGTGATCGGGCCGTTGCAGTAGAAGCGTGTACTCGCACCTGCTGTTCTTCGCTGCCTGCTTCGGGCGTGCCGGCGGCGATGCTGCCGAGGCAGTTGTAGTTGTTCGGGTTGGATTCTTCGGCCTGGCTGAGGGCCGGCGTCGCGAGCAGCAGGGCGGCAGAGCCCACGATCGCGGCCAGCCACGGCACGCGGCTTTGCGGTGGGCTGGTAGGAATCGTGCAACGGGGGTCTCCGTTCGTGTCGTTGGATGGTTCCTCATCGGTGCAGGAGCTCTTCGAGGCTCTGCATCGGTGAAGTTGGGTCGAAGGCGGCACGCGAACGCGTGCCCGCCGCGCGCGAACGGCGAGATCAGCAGCCACGCCGGCGGGCGGCTGGGAGGTGAGCGTCGCGGTCGAGGCGCCTGCCGGCAGGCCCGCCTGCGGTGGCGATCCCGACGGTCGCGAACGTGACGACGACGAGGCCGTGTTCGCGGTAGGCGGCGGTCGAGGTGATCGTGGGCGAGCGTGGCCTTCAGGAATTCGTCGGCCGCCGTCAGCTGCCCTGGCGTTTCGGGCGCGCACGCGGCTCCCGCGGCGCCTTCGGGGCAGGCGGCTGGACGATCGAGTGCAAGCAGCGGCGGCGGGCTGCCAGACGCTGTGCTCACCGCCAGCGCCGCCTCGCTCGCGAACGCGCTGCCGTCGAGCGCCGACCAGCCGCTCAGCAGCGTCGCCGGCTGGGACAGCTGCGTGTCGATGTAGGGCGCGGCGGCCGGCTGCGCGCTGGCCTGCGGCGAACGTCGCGCCCGCGAGCTCGATCAGCCACACGTTCGTGACCGGCGGCAGCTTCGACCCGCCCTGGCCCGCCGCCTCCGGCCGGCGTCGTGGACGCTTCGGTCGAGCCTTCCGCCGGAGGCAGCCGGCGCGGTCGCGGCCGGGGTCGCGCTCGCCGCCGAGCCCGTGCCGAGGGCGCGCCTGTGCCGTCGGCGCCGCCTCCGCCTGGGTTCAGCGGTGGCTGCTGCGGCGGCCGGGGCGCGTGCGGCGCCCGTCGCGCCCGCGCCGCCCGCCTCGCTGCGCGCGGCTCGCCAGCGAGGCGATCAGCAGGGGCAGGCGGCTGATCAGGTCCGAGGCGCCCCCGGCGAAGGAGCTTTCGGGAGCGGGCCCGATCGCCGCGCCGACCGCCACGCCGAGCGGCGAGCATCGCCGCCGGAGCAGCGCCGCAGTCGACCGCGCGTCGAGGGCAGCCGCGAGGGTCGCCCCGGGGCTGCGGGCGGCGGCGCTCCGGCGTCGTCGGGCTCGGGGAGCGGTGGCGTTGTCGTGGTCTGTCGGCGTGCTCATGGCTCAGCGTTCGCGGGTGAACGGGCTCCGCGGCGGACGTCCGGCCTTTCCGCATAAAACATAGCTAACTCGGATCGAATCTATCGGGATTATGCTATGTTCGCGCCGCTTGCTGCTGTCAAACGCTTTCAGTCACCCCGAATCACCACGAAACGGAGTCTCTGAACATGAATCGAATCCGCCGTCTCTCCGTCGCCTTGCATGGTGGCTGGCGTGCTCGGGGTCGCGGCGCCTGCGGCCGCCTCGGCCGCCACCACGATCACCATCAGCGGCGCCACCGCCTCCTACCCGCTCGTCGTCGCTGCTCGCGGCGAAGTACGTGAAGCTGCACCCGCACAAGGTCAAGTTCAAGATCGCCCAGGGCGGCAGCGCAGGTCGGCATCAACGACGTCGCCGCCGGCCGCGTCACGATCGGCGACGTC
This sequence comes from uncultured Solirubrobacteraceae bacterium, assembly GCA_963743505.1. Lineage (GTDB taxonomy): Bacteria > Actinomycetota > Thermoleophilia > Solirubrobacterales > Solirubrobacteraceae > Palsa-744. The sequence continues at coordinate 187,071 of CAVUPZ010000002.1, forward strand.
TCGCGCGACCCGCTCACGACCGACCCGGCCGGGCTCGTCTTCTACCCGATCGCCAAGTACGCGATCTGCGTGGTCACCAACAAAGCCAACACGCTCGCGCAACCTCACCGACGTCGCAGCTGATGTCGATCTTCACCGGCAAGACCCGCAACTGGAGCGGGGTCCCCGGCGCGAGCGCGAGCGGCACGATCGACCTGATCAGCCGCACCTCGGTCGCCGGCGTGCTGACGAGCTTCCAGACGCTGCTGCTCGAAGGCAAGAAAGTCGTCGAGCCTCGCGCAGCCGAAGAGTCCTCCGAGGGTCTGCTGCGCCAGGAGGTCGAAAGCGACCCGAACGCGATCGGCTTCCTGTCCAACTACCAGGCCGACAAAGGCGGCGTCAACGCCGTCGGCTTCAACGGCGTCGCCTGCAACAAGATCGACCGCCGCCTCCGGCCAGTACGCCGGCGTGGCCCGCTTCTACGAGGTGACCAAAGGCAAGGCCACCGGCGCCGCGTCGCGCGTTCATCGGCTGGATCGACAAATCGGCTGCAGCGCGGAAGATCATCTCCACCCAGTGGGTCCCGATCGCTACGCTGATGGGCAACTGCCGTTGGCTGCGAGCCGGCTGCGCAACCCATGGCCCGACCACCGCGCCGAGCGTCACGCTCGGCGCGGTGTCGCTGCTGGTCGGCGCGGTCGTCGTCGCGATGGTCGTGTTCGTCGCCGTCCACGCGTGGCCGACCTTCGAGCACAACGGCCTCAGCTGGCTCGGCTCCGGCGGGGACCTCGAACACGCAGATCGCCAACATGCAGGCCGCGAGCGTGCAACCCGCCCGCCGTCCGCCTACCACCTGCGCGCCTGGCCGCTCGTCTACGGCACGCTGCTGACGACCGCCATCGCGGTCGTGCTCGGCGCTCGTCGATCGCGGTGCTCTCCTCGATCTTCATCGTCGAGCTCGCCCCGCGCGCGCTGCGCCGCGTGGCGATCCCGGTGATCCGCCTGCTCGCCTCGGTGCCGTCGGTCATCTACGGGCTGATCGGCGTCCTCGTGCTCGTGCCGTTCGTCGGCAACCACCTGATCACGCGCCCCGAGAAGGCCTCGGTGCAGAGCACCGTCGAGCTGACCGGCGCAGGCCTGCGGCGTGACGGTCGTGATCCTCACGGTGATGATCACGCCGATCATGATCGCGCTGATCTGCGAGGCGCTCGCGGCGGTGCCGAACTCGTGGCGCGAGGGCGCGGTCGCGCTCGGGCTGCAACCCGCTGCGCGCGATGCTCGCGGTGACGCTGCGGGCGATCCGCCCGGCGATCGTCGCCGCCGCCGTGCTCGCCACCGCGCGCGCGCTCGGCGAGGCGATCATGATCTCGATGGTCTCCGGCGGCGAGCTCCTTCACGCCCAACCTCGAGCGACGGGCTCGCTGTTCTTCTTCGAGCCGCTGCGCACGCTCGCCTCGGCGATCGTCGACTTCCACGAAGGCATCGGCGCGCCGGCGCTGAGCTCGACGCTGTACGCGTTCGCGCTGCTGCTGCTGTTCTCCGCGTTCGTGCTGTCGGTCGCGCGGCTACCTGATCAAGCTGCCGCTGCGCAAGTACCAGGTGCGCGGATGAGCACGCGTGCGCCCCGCCGGTCGAGCGCGCCCGCGCGCCGAGCGCCGGCCCGCGGCCGGCGCTCCTCGCCGTGGACCTGGCGCTGGGGCGACCGGCTCGTGCTCGTGCTGCGCCTGGACCGCCGGGCTCGGCGCTGTGCGCTGATCGCCGCCGCGATCGTCATCTACATGGGCTACCGCGGGATCCAGTACCTGCGCCCGGGCCTGCTCGTCTCCCGCCCGCAGTCGAGCACCGAGCCAGGCCGGCACGGGCGGCTTCCTGGACCCGCTGCTCGGGACCCTGCTGCTGACCGTGATCGGCATCGTGCTCGCGCTCCCGCTGGCGGTGTGCAGCGCCGTCTGGATCGCCGAGTACGGGCGGCCGACGCTGGCTCGCGCGCGTGGTCGAGTCGAGCATCGAGATCGTCGCCGGCACCCCCGACATCGTGATCGCGCTGTTCGGCCTGGCGATCTTCCAGCTCGGCCTGTTCGCGCCGTTCTCGTTCCGCGCCGAAGGCGGCGGCGTGTACGGCCACTCGTTCATCGCCGCCGGGGCGATGATGTCGCTGATCGCGCTGCCGCCGCTGTTCGCGGCCACCCGCGACGGGCTGCAGGCGGTGCCCGCGCACATGCGCGAGGCGGCGTTCGCGCTGGGCAAGACGCGCATCGCGACGATCCGCCGCGTGCTGCTGCCGAGCGTGCGCTCGAACATCGCCACCGGCGTGACGCTCGGCATCAGCCGCATCATCGGCGACACCGCGATCGTGGTGCTGCTGCTGGGCGAGACGCTGCGCATCGAACCGCAGGGCTCGGTGCCCGGGGTCGGCCTGCTGCGCGGCACGGGCTCGACGCTGACGAGCTACGTCTACGACAACTCGCCCGCCGGCGAAGGCGCCGCGCCGCAGAAGGCCTACGCGGCCGCGTTCGTGCTGCTGGTGTTCGTGCTCGCGCTGAACCTGCTCGTCGACCGCATCGGCCGCTCGCACGCCGACGCGCAGGGCTCACGTCCGGGCCTGTCGAGTCGCCGGCCGCGCGGATCGTCTGAGCTGCGGGGGACCGCGCGCGTGGCACTGCGGCCTGAGCGCTCTCACAATCCGCTACAAGGCGAGCATACCCGCTAACCTCAGCAAGTGGATCACAAAGTTGCTCGGATGGACAAAGTGGCCGATAAGATCGATGGAGAACCTGCCCGATGAGTCCTGAGGAGATGCTGCTCGACCCGGTCGCTGTCGACGTTCGAGCGCGCGCGGCCGACCCCGCTGCACCGCGCCGCACGACGCGAGGCGCCGGCGGCTGCGGTCGAGGCGCGAGCACGGTGCCGCCCGTGCGCACGATCGTGCTCGACCGCCCGCCGGTACCCGTCGCTGCCCCCGCAGCGAGCGCGAGGCCGTGCGGCCGAGCTCGTCGACGGCCGGCCCCGAGCGCCTGCGCCTCGAGGACGTGAGCATCGACTACGGCGCCAAGCCGGCCGTCAACGGCGTGTCGCTGTCGATCCACCAGGGCGAGGTGCTCGCGCTGATCGGCCCCTCCGGGTGCGGCAAGACGACGCTGCTGCGCACGCTCAACCGGCTCACCGAGCTGACCCCGAGCGCCGCCGCGGCGGGCGAGATCCTGCTCGACGGCGAGGACATCCACGAGCTCGCCGACACGACCCTGCGCTCGCGCGTGGCGATGGTCTTCCAGCAGCCCAACCCGTTCCCGATGTCGATCTTCGACAACGTCGCGTTCGCGCTGCGCGAGCAGTCGCGCAAGCGCCCCCGCCGGCGCGAGCTCGAGCCGCTGGTGGTCGACGCGCTGCGCCGGGCGGGCCTCTACGAGGAGGTCCGCGACGACCTCGACCGGCCCGCGCTGCGCCTCTCCGGCGGCCAGCAGCAGCGGCTGTGCATCGCCCGCGCGATCGCGCCGCGGCCCGAGGTGCTGCTGATGGACGAGCCGTGCAGCGCGCTCGACCCGATCTCGACGGGCGTGATCGAGGAGCTGATCGGCGAGCTGCGCCGCGACCTGGCGGTCGTGATCGTCACGCACAACCTCGCCCAGGCGCACCGGGTCGCCGACAAGGTCGCGTTCATGTACCTCGGCGACCTCATCGAGTACGGCACGCACCGAGGAGGTGTTCGAGGCGCCCGCGCGCACGCGCACGCGCGACTACGTGCGGGGAGCGTTCGGATGAGCGGCGTACGCCCGCTCGTCGGTTCGGGCGAAGGCGGGACGCAGAGGTGAACCTCGTGCCCGTACCGTCCGAGCCGCAACCGGCGCCGTGCGCGAGCTGCGGCGCCGAGCTCGTCGCCGACCAGCGCTACTGCCTGTCCTGCGGGCAGCCCGTGCTCGCCCGTGCGGCTCGCGTTCCTCGACGTGCTCCAGGCCGAGCCCACCCGGGCGGCCAGCACCGCCGCCGTGCCGGGGTGGTCGGTGCCGGGCGGCGATCGAGATCGGCCCCGGGGGTTACGCCACCGTGCCGGCAGGGCGGGGCGAACGGCTGGCTGCGCCGCTACTCGGCGCTGCTCGGGCTGCTGTCGGTGCTGCTGCTGTGCCTGATCGTCGGCCTGCTCCTCGGCCACTGGGTGACCCAGGGCAAGGCCTCCCGGGGCCGCAGATCGTCGAAGATCGAAGGCCTCGCCTGCCGCGCCGCTGCGGCCGAGCGGCCGGAGCGTCTACGGCTGCCAGCCCGACGCCCGCAAGCACCCACGGCCGAGCTCCGCCAAATCGGGCGCCAAGGAAGAAGCCGAAGAACGGCGGAAGCGGCGAAGGAAACGAAAGCCGAAAAAGCGCCGCCGCCGGCACCCGCCAAAGTGACCCCCACGCAGCTCGAAAAAACTCGAGCACCTCGACGGGCAAAAAGCACGAGGAAGAAGTCAACGCCCTCGGCGCCCAGCCGATCGAAACCGGCTGAGCGAGGCGGTCCGATGCAATCCGCGAACGGCGGCACACCCAGCGACAGCACTGCCCCGGAGCAGCCTGCCGGGGCGATCGTGCCCGTCGGCGGGCTCGCCGCGACCGGCGTGGAGTCCGGCGGCTCGCTGGCCGACCTGCGCCGCCGCCGCCTGGAGCTGGCCGAGCGCGTCGCCAAGCTCACCTGGGATCTCGGCGGGCTCACCTACGAGATGGCGATCCGCGACCACTACCGCCTCGACGTGCTCGCCCGCAAAGCCGCCGAGCTGCAGGAGGCCGACGCCCAGCTCGGCGAGGTGCAGCGGCTGCTCGCCACCGCCGAGGCCGGCGTCCACGGCCAGTGCCGCTCCTGCGGCGCCGTCCACAGCCGCGGCGCCGCCTACTGCTGGCACTGCGGCGCGCCGCTGCTGGAGGAGGCGCGTCCGTCCGTGCTCGCGGCGGACGCCGGCGAGGGCGGCTGACCGGCACCAGGCGCGCTCGCGCCGGGCGCCCTCGGACGGAGCGCCTTCACGCTCGCCCGGCAGCGCGATCCTGTGCGGGCGATCATCGCCACCGCGCGGCCGCCGGCCGCGCCTGGTCTCACTCCTCGCGGACCCTCCCGGCTCAGGCGCCCGGAGCGTCCGCCCCGGTCGGGGCAGGCGCCTCCGGGCGGCTCACCGGGGCGGGGTCGGCCACGGCGGTCTGCTGCGTGACGGTCTGCCCCGGCTGGGGGCCGGGGGTGAGCGTCGCGTGTTTGGAGTCGCCGGTGACGGAGTCCTTGAATTCGCGCATGCCCGAACCGAGCGAGCGACCGATCTCCGGCAGCCGTCTGGCGCCGAAGACGAGCAGCAGGATCACGACGAGGAATGCGATGTGTAGGGGATTGTCGAGTCCCATTCACGGTTCAGTCTAGGTGATCCTCGGGCGTTCGCGGGCGCCTGCACGCGAGCCCGCGCCGGCGCGCCGCGCCCGCAGTGTTCGATCTACGAGTTGGGCGGCCACCACGAGCATGAGCGCGGCGAACGCATCGCGCAGGACGCTCCCCGAGAGCTCGTTGGCGAGCGCGACGCCGGCGGCGGCTCCGACGATCGAGAGGAGGCCCAGGGCGAGCGCGTCGGCGCTGTGGACGTTGCCGTAGCGGTCCTGGCGGTAGCTGCCCACGAGCGCCACCGGCACGATCGCCAGCAGCGACGTCGCCTCGGCCTGGTGCTGGTCGAGTCCGAGGAAGATGACGAGGCCGGGCACGAACAGGACCCCGCCGCCGACCCCGAGCAGGCCCGCCACGATCCCCGCGGCGAGGCCGATCGCGACGGCTCCGATCACCGCAGCACCAGCTCCACGGCGCTCGCCACCAGCACCAGCGCGAACAGCAGCGCGATCGACGTCGTCTGCATGCGCTGTTGCAGCCACGTCCCGATCAGCACGCCGCCGATCGCGGGGATCCCGACGAGGGCGGCGTCGAGGACGTTGACGTTGCCGTAGAGGCCCTGGACGGCGGCCGCGAACGCGGCGATGAAGACGATCGCCGCCAGCGAGGTGGCGGTCGCGCCGCGCTCCTCGTAGCCGAGCCAGAGGATCAGCAGCGGCACGATCACCGTGCCGCCGCCGACTCCGAACAGGCCGCTGAAGAGGCCGGCAAGGGTGCCGATCGCGACCAACCTGCTCGCCCGCCAGGGCGGCCGCTCAGCTGACACGTGCGCGAACTGGCGGGCCGGCCACGATGCGCGCCATACTAGAACCCGTGTCCCCTGCCGCAACGCTCGTGGAGGCGCTCGAGCCGGTCCGTGCTGACCCGACTCATGCCGCCGTGCTGCTGGACATCGACGGCACGCTCGCGCCGATCGTCCGCCATGCCGCCGACGCGCACGTGCCGGAGGCCACGCGCACGCTGCTGATCGAGATCGCCGGCCGCTATGGGCTCGTCGGCTGCGTCAGCGGCAGGCCGGCCACCACCGCCCGTCAGATCGTGGCGATCGGCACGATCGCCTACGTCGGCAACCACGGCGGCGAGCTGCTGCGCCCGCGTGCCACCCGCCCCGAGGTGGACCCCGAGCTGGCGCAGTGGACCGAGCGCGTGCAGGCCTTCGCGGCGCGCGTGTACACCCCCGAACTGCAGCGCATCCGCGTGCGCCAGGAGGACAAGGGCGCGATCGTCGCCTTCCACTGGCGCGGCGCGCCCGACGAGGAGGCCGCCGACGCGGCCGTGCACGAGATCGCGCGCCTGGCCGAACAGGAGCAGCTCGTCGTGCACTGGGGGCGCAAGGTGCTCGAGGTGCGTCCCCCCGTCCAGCTCGACAAGGGCCTCGGGATCACCGCGCTGCTCGCCGACAGCCCGGTTCGCGCGGCGCTGTACGTTGGCGACGACACGACCGACCTGGACGCGTTCCGGGGGCTGCGCTCGCTCGTCGAGGCGGGCCAGCTGACGGAGGCCCTGTGCGTGGCCGTGAGCTCCGACGAAGCCCCCCCGGAGCTGGCTCGCGAGGCTGACCTGACGGTCGACGGACCGGCCGGCGTCCGTGGAGTGCTCGAGGCACTCCTGTAGCACCGTGCGCTTCGTCGACTTCCTCAGAGCCACCGTGCTGCTCTGCGGCAGCGGCCGCCACCGCCCTCGCGACGATCACCGTGCTCGCTGCCGGCTCGCGCGGGGACAGCCTGCTCGTACCGGTCGCCGTCGGCTGGTGGCTGATCGCGGGGATCCTCGGGGCCCGGCTCGGCCGGCGGGCGCAGACGACCCCGCCGATCGCACGCCTGCTCTCGAGTGCGAAAACGACCTCGACCCTGCCCGAGCACCGCCCGAGTGCGATCCTGCTCAACCGCCTGTGGCCGCTGCTGGTGTTCACGCTGCTGTCGGGCGGCCTCGGCTTCCTCGCCCCGCAGGTGCCGGGCATCGCGACCGGGTTCGCGATCATCTGGGCGCTGGCATGGCGACGCCAGGACGCCGCGGTGGCGGCGATCGAGGAGCGCGACGGCGCATGCTTCTACGTCCGGCGCACCTCTCCGATGCGGCCGATCGCGCTGGAGCGCACGCCGGGGTTCAAGGCCGCCCGCACCGAGCGGGTGGGCGGCGCCGTGACCTGACATGGCCGCCGCCCCAGCGGCCGAGGTGCTGATCGTCTCGCTCGGCTCCACCGAAGGCCTGCGCCACGGCGACCGGGAGCTGTGCGACTGCCTCCGGCGGGCAGGCGCCGAGGTCGCGTTGGCACGTGCCCCTAGGCCCCGCGAGCTGCCGACGTTCGCCCTCACCGATCTTGCGTGGGCGCTGTCGGCGCGCGCCTGCGCCACGGCCGCGCTGACCCGGATGTCCCGGCCGCCCCGGGCGATCATCTACTCGAGCACGACCGCAGCGCTGTTGTGGCCCGCGCCGGGGGCGATCCGCTTCGACGCCCCGGCGAGCGGGAACCGGCCCGGGCGCCATGGTCTCTGGCAGCGCCCGCTCGAGCGTCGACGGCTGTCCCAGGCGCCGCTGCTGCTGCCGTGGAGCGAGGGGGCGATGGGCGAGCTGGCGCCGTCCGTCCGCCGCGACGGCGAAGCGCTCGTGCTGCCGGTCTCCGCGTCGCCGTCCGGACCCGCCGGCGAGCGGGACATCGCCGTGCTCACCTACGCCGCCAACCCGCTCAAGAAGGGCCTCGACCGGGTGCTCGACGCGTGGCGGCGCCTGCGCGAGGAGGATCCCCGCGCCGGCGCATGGGAGCTGCTGGTCGCGGGCACGAGCGAGGAGGAGCTCGCTCGTGCGGGCCTCGACGCCGCGACCGCGCCCGGTGCACGCGTCCTCGGCCCGCTGTCGAGCGAGGAGTACCGCGCGCTGCTGCGTCGCGCCCGCGTGTTCGCGTGCGCACCCCGCCGCGAGGATTACGGCATCGCCCAGCTCGAGGCGCTCGCCGACGGCTGCCTGCTCGTCACCACCCGCGCTCCCGGGCCCTACGCGGCCCTGGCGCTCGCCCGCGAGCTCGACCCGCGACTCGTGGGGGAGGACCTGACGAGGGCGCTGGGGACGGCGTTGGCGGATCCGTCGCCCGGCTACGCCGCGCGGGCGTCCGTGCTGCTCGAGCCCTACTCGCTGACAGCCGTCGAGCGGCTCGTTGCCGAGGAGCTAGTTCCCCGACTGCTTGCCTAGGCGTCGCAGCTGCGCCAGCGGGCGCGTGTTGGCGACGTGCCCCGGGCCGAGCCACGCCCGCCTGGCGGTCGCTATGCCCCAGCGCATGTTGGCGAGCGTGCGGGTGCGGTGGGCGTCGGAGTCGATCACGAGCATCACGCCGGCCCGCGCGGCGGCGCGCGCGTGGACCTCGGAGAGGTCACGGCGGTCGGGGTTCGCGTTGATCTCGAGCATCGTGCCGGTGCGCGCGGCGGCCGCGAAGACCGCGTCGAGGTCGATCGCGTACGGCGCCCGGCGCTCGATCAGCCGACCGGTCGGGTGGCCGATCGCGCGCACGGCCGGATGCTCGATCGCGCGAACCATCCGCTCGGTCATCGCCTGCTCGCCGACGCCGAAGGAGGTGTGGACGCTCGCGACGACCCAGTCGAGCTCGGCCAGCAGCTCGTCGTCGTAGTCGAGCGAGCCATCGGGCAGGATGTTCACCTCGCTGCCAGCGAGCAGCTCGATCCCCTCGAGCGCCGCGTTCGCCTCCCTGACCCGCTCGATCTGGCGGCGCAGCTGCTCGGGGGAGACGTCGTTGCCGAAGCCGTGGCTGGCGGAGTGGTCGGTGATCGCCAGGTACTCGTAGCCGCGCTCCCGGGCCGCGCTCGCCATCTCCTCGATCGTGTCGTGGCCGTCGGAGGCGACGGTGTGGCTGTGGAGGTCGCCGCGGATGTCCTCCAGCGAGATCAACTCGGGCAGGCCCGCGCCGAGCGGCTCGCCGTCGCGACGCCGGGCCGCCTCGAGCTCGCCGCGGTTCTCGCGCAGCTCGGGCTCGATGTAGGCCAGCCCGAGCCGCTCGTAGACCTCGAGCTCGGACTCGTATGTGTGCGTCGCGCCCTCGGCGTCGATGATCCCGTACTCGGACACGTGCAGACCCTGGCGCACCGCACCTTCCCGCAGGGCGGCGTTGTGCGCTCCTGAGCCCGTGAAGTGCTGGAGCAGGTTGCCGCGCAAGGGGGGTGCGCCGATGCGCAGGTCCACCGGCACGCCCGAGTGCGTCCGCCCGCGTGCACCCGCGGGGCCGGCCGATTGGACGTGCTCGATCTCCTCGAGCTCGCCGAGGCTGCGCGCGAGCGCCTCTGGGTCGTCCGTGTAGGCGACGAGGTCGATGTCCTTGACGCTGTCGGCGAGCCGGCGGGCCGAGCCCGCCAGCTCGACCTGGGCCGCGCCGGCTGCGAGCCCGGTGAGGCCGCCGACGAGGGTCTCCCCGATCTCGATCGCCCGGGGCAGGAGGATCCGCACCGGCCGTGCCGGCTCCTCGTCCTGCAGTTGCTCGAGCGCGGCAAGGACGCTTTCCTCGAACTTCGGGCCGAGGCCCCGCACGCCCCGCAGCCGCTGCTGCTGGGCTGCCTCGCGCAGGGACTCCAGCGAGTCGATTCCGAGCTCGTCATGGAGCAGCTGCGCCCGCTTGGGCCCCAGCCCGGGCAGATGGGTGATCGCGATCAGGCCCGGCGGGAACTTCGCCCGCAGGCGCTCGGCGGCGGGGATCGAGCCGGTCGCGATCAGCGACGCGATCTTCTCCTGCAGCGTGCGCCCCATGCCGGGCAGCTCGGTGGCACGGCCCTCCCGGGCGAGCGTCGCGACCGAAACCGAGGCATCCCGCACGGACCTGGCCGCGCTGCGGTAGGCGAGGACCCGGTGGACGATCGCCCCGTCGAGCTCGTACAGGTCGCCGAGCTCGTCGAGGGCGTCGGCGATCTGCGCGTTCGAGAGCTCCGAGGGCACGGGACCAGGGTAGGGGGACGCGCCTCACAGGGCCCGCGGGGGGTTTCGAGCGCGTCCACGGGCTAGGGTACGCGGGCTCATGCCCGGCCAGCCCTGGCTGATCCTCCCCACGTACAACGAGGCCGAGAACATCGAGGCGATCGTCGCCGCTGCCGGCGAGGTGCTCGACGCGCGCCGCGCCCGAGGGCTTCCAGGTGCTGGTCGTGGACGACGGCTCACCCGACGGGACGGGCGAGCTCGCCGACGCGCTCGCCGCCGCGCACGAGTGGGTCGAGGTCCTGCACCGCACGGAGAAGAACGGGATCGGCCCCGCCTACCTGGCGGGCTTCCGCCACGCTCTCGAGCACGGAGCGGGCTACGTGATGGAGATGGACAGCGACTTCTCCCACGATCCCGCCGACCTCGCCCGGCTGCTCGCGGCGGTCCGCGGGGGCGCAGACCTGGCGCTGGGCTCGCGCTACGTGCCCGGCGGAGGCGTCCGCGACTGGGGCCTGCTGCGGCGCTTCATCAGCGAGGGCGGCTCGACGTACGCGCGGCTCGTCCTCGGCCTGCCGTGTCCGCGACCTCACAGGCGGCTTCAAGTGCTTCCGCCGCGAGGTGCTCGAGGCGATCCACTTCGACAGCGTGCGCTCCCAGGGCTACGCCTTCCAGGTCGAGCTCACCTACCGCGCCGTCCAGGCGGGCTTCCGCGTGGTCGAGGTGCCGATCGTGTTCCGCGACCGCGAGCGGGGCCAGAGCAAGATGTCCTGGCGGATCGCAGTCGAGGCGATGTGGCTCGTCCCCGGGCTGCGGTTCCGCTCCGAGCGAGCCCGAGCTTGAGCTAGCGGACGCCGCGGCCGATGCAGAGCCGAGATGGACGCCTCGGCGTACGCGTTCTACCACGGCCTGCGCCACACGCGGGGGACGCTGCAGGGCTGGCAGCGCGCCCCGGGCGCCGTCGTCGTGCGCTGGGTGGCCGGCTCCGCCGCCGCCGCCGCCGGCCTGCTCCTGGCCGTCTGGGTGATCGCTTCGATCGACGGTCATCACGAACAGATCGTGGAGCTGTCGCCCCCGTTCGCCGTCGGCGACCTCCACGACGTCGTCCGAGTCCTGATGAGCAACCTGCTGGTCCTCGCCCTCCACGCGATGGCCTGTGTCGCGGGCTTCATCGCGGGGAGCTCGCTGCCGCTGCAGGCACAGGGCCGCAAAGGCGTCTCGCGCTGGGTCCACGAGCGCGGCGGCCGCCTCGCGATCGGGTTCGTCGCGTGCGCGACGGCCTTCTCGCTGAGCGCGCAGGCCTACGTGATCGGTCACAGCCTCGCCGGCGTCTCCGCGTTCCTGCGCGTCTCGCCGGGCCTCCTGCTGCTCGGGGTGCTCCCCCACGCCGTCCCCGAGCTGATCGCCCTGTTCCTGCCGCTCGCCGCGTGGATCATCGCCAGCCGCCGGGGCGAGTGGGAGCAGCTGCTGGCGGCGACGATCGTGACGGTCGCTGCTCGCCCTCCCCGTGCTCGTGGTGGCGGCGTTGATCGAGGTGTACGTCTCCCCACACCTGTTCGTAGCGCTGACCCACCTGCACCCGCCGCTCGTCCGAGAGGTCGAAGGCGTGCGCGTCACCGTCCGCTGACCGCTGACCGCGGTCGCGCGCCTAGCGCTCGCGGTCGGCCCGTTCCCTGGCCTCCTCCCGCGACTCCTGGCGGAAGAAGAACCACACGAGCAGCAGCGCCAGCCCGACGGCGCCTCCAAGGATGATCTGGCCGCTTACGGCGAGGGGAACCATGATTGCTGGGAGAACGCTAGCGCTTTCGCGACGATCCTGACGAAGGCGCGCCGCCACCCGGACCCCCTCCTTCATTTTGTATAGTGAGGGGCAAGCGATCAAGGAGACCCAGAATGGCCGGCAGCCTCACACAGGTGACTGACAACAACTTCGACGCCGAGGTCCTCGAGGCCGAGGGCGCGGTGCTGGTCGATTTCTGGGCCCCGTGGTGCGGTCCGTGCAGGGTCGTCGCGCCGGTCCTCGAGGAGATCGCCGCCGAGCGGGACGACGTGACGATCGTCAAGCTGGACATCGACGAGAACCCGCAGACGGCGGCGCGATTCCAGGTCCTCTCGATCCCGACGATGATCCTCTTCAAAGGCGGCCAGCCCGTGCACACGGTGATCGGGGCCTATCCGAAGAAGAAGCTCGAGCAGGAGCTCGAGCCGGCGCTCACCGCTTAGCGGCGGCCACGCGTACGGGCGCGTGTCACTGCGCAACGCGCCGCAAGCGGATCGTGAAGGGCAGGCCGTCGACGGTCGTCTGCTCCTCGTAGTCGCCTGCCTGCGCGCCGTCGTCGCCAGCCGCCAGCGTGAGCTCCACGGCCAGGGTCTCGCCGGCGAGGTAATCGCGGTGGGCATCGGCTGAGCCGATCAGCTCGGCGTCGCCCGCGAGCTCCAGGGCGATCCGATCCTCGACCTGCAGGCCGGCGCTCTTGCGGGCGTTCTGGACTGCGTGGACGATCTCCCTCGCCTGCCCCTCGCGGCGCAGGTCGGGGTCGATCGTGAGATCAAGGGCGACCGCGTGAGCGCCCTCGCGCTCGACGCTGTAGCCCTCCGGGGGGCGCATCGTGAGCACGACGTCCTCCGCCCTCAGCTCGTGGTCGCGGCCGCCGACCGAGATGCCGACGCTCGCCCCGTCGCGCAGCGCGGCGGCCACACGGGCCGGGTCGAGCGCGGCGATCGCCTCCGCCACCAGCGGCATCTCACGGCCGAAGAGCGGGCCGAGCGTCCGGTAGTTGGCCTTGATCTCGTAACTGCCGAGCTCCTCCGCGGCGGCGACGAAGCGCACGCGCCTGACGTTGAGCTCGTCCCGGACGATGTCGGCGAGCGCTTCGATCGCCTCCCGCTCGCGACCGGCCGCGACGACGACCGCTTCGCCGAGCGGCTGGCGCACCTTGATCTTCGCGGCCCCCCTCGCCCCGAGCCCGAGACGCACCGTCTCCCGCGCGAGCCCCATCGCCTGTTCGAGCTCCTCGTCTCGCACCCCCACGTCGGCGGGCCCCGGAAAATCGCACAGATGCACGCTCGCCAGCGAGCCGTCGAGGTTGTCGTAGATCTCGTCCGCCACGAACGGGCAGAACGGTGCGAGCAGCTTGGTGACCGCGAGCAGGCAGCTCCGCAGCGTCTGGAAGGCGGCCACGTCGCCGTCCCAGAAGCGCCGCCGCGAGCGGCGCACATACCAATTGGAGAGCTCGTCGACGAGCTCGGCGATCGCCCTTCCCGCGGTCGTGGCGTCATACGCCTCCAGGCGCTCGGTCACGAGCTCCGTCGTCGCGGCGGTGCGCGAGAGCGCCCAGCGGTCGAGCGGGTCGGCCGTCGCGGCCGTGGCGTCCCCGGCCTCGGCGCCGGTCAGCTGCGAGGCCGACGCGTGGGCGTAGAGCGAGTAGAAGTAGTACGTCGAGTACAGCTGCTTCAGGAACAGCCGGACCCCCTCGCCGATCGTCTCGGCCGAGAAGCGGTAACCGTCCCACGGCTGCTTGGACGTGAAGAAGTACCAGCGGAACGCGTCCGCTCCGTAGGTGTCCAGGACCTCCCACGGTTCCACCGCGTTGCCGCGCGACTTGGACATCTTCAGCCCTTCCTCATCGAGGATCAGGCCGAGGCAGACGACGTTGCGGTACGGAGCGGGCCAGGACATCAGCGTCGCGACCGCGAGCAGCGAGTAGAACCAGCCTCGCGTCTGGTCCTGGGCCTCGCAGATGAAGTCGGCCGGGAAGCCCTCGTGGAAGCGCTCCGCGTGCTCGAACGGGAAGTGGTGCTGGGCGAACGGCATCGCGCCCGAGTCGAACCAGACGTCGATCACCTCGGGGACCCTCCGCATCTCCTCGCCGCACGGTCCCCGTGCGGTCTCCTCGGTACACGCGAAGCCGAGCTCGTCGACGTAGGGCCGGTGGTGGTCCTGGAGCTCCCGGCCCGTTTGCTCGGCCAGCTCGGAGAAGGACCCCACCACGCGCACGTGTCCCTGCGGGCAGCGCCACACCGGCAGCGGCGTACCCCAGTAGCGCTCGCGTGAGAGCGCCCAGTCGACGTTGTTCTTCAACCACTCGCCGAAGCGGCCGTGCTTGACGTGGGGCGGGTACCAGGAGACCGTCTCGTTCGCCGCGAGCAGCTCCTCGCGCAGGCTCGAGGTCGCGATGTACCACGACGGTTTCGCGTAGTACAGCAGCGGGTCGCCGCTCCGCCAGCAGTGGGGATAGGCATGCTCGTAGTCCTGCACCCGCAGCAGCAGGCCGCGCTCGCGCAGGTCCTCGATCAGCTCGGCGGTGAGGGCCTCGTCCTTGACGAAACGGCCCTCGAAAGAGCGTCCGTCGCGATCACGCACGCGTGCGTCGTAGGTGCCGTCGGGACGGACCGGGTTGTACAGGGTCTCCGCCCGCGTGGGGTCGAAGGGGATCTCCGCGGCCGCCGCGGCGACCCGGTAGTCGTCCTCGCCGAACGCCGGCGCGAGGTGCACGATCCCCGTCCCGTCGGCTGTGGTGACGAAGTCGTCCGCGAGGATCGGGAGCTCGCCCTCGTCGCGATCCGTGGCCGCGAAGATCGGGCCGCGGTAGCTCCGGTAGCGCGTCGCGAGCTCGCTACCCGACATCCGCTCGAGCACCTGCGCCTGTGTCCCCAGCACGGCCTCCAGGCGATCTTCGGCGAGCAGATAGGTCTCGCCGTCGAGGCTCGCACGCACGTACCTCGCCCGTGGCGCGACCGCCACGGCGACGTTGCCGGGCAGCGTCCACGGGGTGGTCGTCCACACCAGCAGCCGCTCCTCGCCCGCGGACACCGGCAGCTCGAGATACACGCTCGGGTCGATGACGTCCCGGTAACCGAGGGCGACCTCGTGCGAGGACAGGGTCGTCTCGCAACGTGGGCAGTACGGCACGACCTTGTGGCCCTCGTAGAGCAGCCCGTGTTCATGGATCTGCGCCAGCGCCCACCACACCGACTCGATGTAGCTCTCGTCGAGCGTGCGGTAGGCGTGCTCGAGGTCGAGCCAGAAGCCGATCCGCTCGGTCAGCCGGTTCCAGTCCTCGAGGAACGCGAACACCGACTCGCGGCACTCGGCGTTGAAGCGCTCGATCCCCACCCGCTCCTCGATTTCGGCCTTCGAGGAGATCCCGAGCTTCTGTTCCACCGCGATCTCGACCGGCAGGCCGTGACAGTCCCAGCCCCCCTTGCGCTCGACCCGAAAGCCGCGCATGGTCCGGAAGCGGGGGTAGATGTCCTTGAACACCCGCGAGAGCACGTGGTGTGAGCCCGGCGGCCCGTTGGCAGTCGGTGGTCCCTCGTAGAACACCCAGCGCGGGGCGCCCTCGCGCCGGCGCAGCGACTCGGCGAACACGTCTCGCTCCCGCCAGCGCACGAGGATCTGCTCCTCGAGCGCGGGCAGCGGCTGGCGCGGATCGACCTCCCGCGCGGGAATCAGAGGGTGCGGTCGCGGCTCGCTCACGAGGCGGCCCATTGTAGGTGGGCGCCGATCGGCCACCGGCGTCGGAGCGACCCCTGCGCAGTTATCTTGAACCGCCATGGATGATCGCGCCAAGAACCCCGCCGCTCGCCCCACTCGCGCCGTGACTCCGCGGGCGTGGACGCTGCTGATCGCCGCCGCGTCCGCGGCTCTCGCGCTCGGCGCGTGCGGAGCGGCGGCGAGCAGCTCGAGCACCGTCACCCGGCAGCCCGCCACGCCGACGGCCCGAGCGGCGAGCTCAGCACCGGCGGCGCTCGACACCGGGGTGGCCGAACCTGCCTGCGGGCCCGCGACCGCCCAGGTCGCCGCCACAACTGCCAGCGTCGCCGCCCAGCACATCTACGCGCTCGAGCTGCACAGCACGGAGGTGAGCGCCGACCGGCGCCAGATCGAAGGCTACGCCCCGCTGGTCGCCGCGCTCGCCGCCGGCAACGACGCCGGCGTGCTGGAAGCCGTGACGAGCCTCGTCTACTCCCACACGCACGTCGTCAGGCTCCGCGTCATCCGGGGCAGCCGTGTGGTCGCGGACGTCGGCGGTCCGTACATCATCGCCCCCGTCGTCGGGACGCTGCGCCGGGGCGGGCGCGTCGTCGGGCGCTACGCGTTCTCGGTCCAGGACGACCTCGGCTACGTCAAGCTCGAGACCCGTTACGTGGGCCTGCCCCTGATCCTGCGCCGCGGCGCCACCAGGGTCCCCTTGGAAGGAACGCTGCCGGACGCCGGCCTGCCGTCCAGCGGCCCACTCGCCTATCACGGCGGCGCCTACGAGGCGACGTCGTTCAACGCCCTCGCGTTCCCCAGCGGCAGCCTGCGGATCACGTTGCTCGATCCCCGCCCGAGCTCCACAGCGGCGGGATGCCGCGCCGTGCGCGTGGCCGAACTCGCCCGCATCGACGAGCACGTGTGGGCGCGCTTCACGTCCGTGGGGGCCCCGGCGTCAGCGTACGTGATCGCCGTGCGGGGCCTCACCGGGGCGCTCGTCTACGTGCGGGCCGGTTCCCGTCCGATCGCGGGCGCGAGCAGCCCGGGACCGGCACACATCCCGGACTCGGGCACGATCCGCTATCGCGGCCGGACGTACGCGGTCGCGTCGTTCCCAACCCGCACCGCCGGCGCCAACGTGCGCGTCTACGAGCTGCTGATCCCCTAGCCGAACCCCGTGTGCGCGCCGCCGGGGGGGAGCGCCGCGCCGAGCGCGGGCCTGCTTACGATGGGGACGATGAGGCTGCGCCTGTACCACCACCCGGACGGGGCCCGCGTCGCCTACCGGGAGCTGGGCACGGGCCCGCCACTGGCTTTGCTGCACTCGGCGCTGCTCTCGCACAAGGAGTGGGAGCCCGCCGTCGAGCACCTCGCAGACCGCTTCCGCGTGGTGCTCCCCGACCTGCCGCTGCACGGCGACTCCGAGCAGCGGCCCAGCCATCCCTACACGCTCGACTGGTTCGCGGAGGTGCTCGGCGGCTTCAGCGCGGAGGTGCTGGGGCCGCGGCCGCTGCTCGCGGGGCACGGCGTCGGGGCCGAGATCCTGCTCCACGCCGTCGCGACCGGGCGGGTCCGCCCCGCCCGGCTCGTGCTGATGCCGAGCCGGCTCCACACTCCCCCGACGCGACCGGGCCTGCGGATGACCTTTCGCGTCGCCGCCCGTGCCGCCGCTGTTCCGGGCCTCGACCGCCTCCTCTCCTACGGCACCCGGCTCGTCTTCACCCCCGAGCGCGGGGTCGCCCTCAGCGCGCGCGGCAACGCCGCCGCGGCCGACCTCGTCCGCCACGCCTTCGCCGACATCCCCGGGAACGCCGGCCTCGCCCGCGCCTGGGCGAAGTGCGTGCGGACGTGGCCGTGGGGCGCTCAGACGCAGCTGCTCGACCTCTATCCCCAGTTGCAGATGCCGGTGCTGCTCCTGTGGGCCGACCGGGATGTACTGAACCCACTCCCAGCGGCCGAAGAGGCGCTGCGGCTGCTGCCCCATGGCCAGCTGCGCGTGCTCCAGAGCACGGGTTTCCTGATCGCCTACGACGACCCGGTCGGGCTTGCGAGGGAGCTCGCCGCCTTCTGCGGATAGGGTTCCTGCTCCCGCCCCGGCCCGGCCACGAGACCCCGGCGGGCGCGGGCCGCCATCGTCCTCACGAGGAGAACCAATGCCAGAAGCTCAGCACCTGTGGGGCGGCGAGACCGCCAAGGCCGTCGAGAACTTCCCGATCTCGGGCGAGCAGGTGCCGCTGCCCGTGATCCACTGGCTCGCCCGTATCAAGGGCGCCGCTGCCGTCGTCAACGGCGAGCTCGGTCTGCTGTCCAAGCGCGCTGCGGGCCGCATCGAGCGCGCCGCCGGCGAGATCGCCGCGGGTAAGCACGACAGCCAGTTCCCGATCGACGTCTTCCAGACCGGCTCGGGCACGTCGACGAACATGAACGCCAACGAGGTGATCGCGACGCTCGCCGGCTCCGGCGTCCACGCGAACGACCACGTCAACATGGGCCAGTCCTCCAACGACGTGTTCCCCTCCGCCGTCCACCTCGCCGCGCTCGACGTCGCCCAGAACGAGTTGCTGCCGGCGGTCAAGCACCTCGAGCGGACGTTCGCGAAAAAGGCGCGGTCCTTCCAGAACGTGGTGAAGGCGGGTCGCACGCATCTGATGGACGCCGTCCCGGTCACCCTCGGCCAGGAGTTCGCAGGCTACGCCGCGCAGATGGCCCTCGCGGGCGAGCGGATCCAGGCCGCCCTCGTGCACGTCGGCCAGATCCCGCTCGGCGGCACGGCCACCGGCACGGGCCTGAACACCCACCCCCGCTTCGCGGAGAAGGTCCGCCAGCGCCTGCGCCGGGACTCCGGTCTGAAGCAGATCGCCGCTCCGCTCGATCCATTCGAGGCCCAGGCCAACCGCGACGCGCTCGTCGAGCTGTCGGGCGCGCTGAAGGTGCTGGCCGTGTCGCTGAGCAAGATCGCCGGTGACCTCGCGCTGATGGGCTCGGGTCCCCGCGCCGGGATCGGCGAGCTGTTCCTGCCCGAGCTGCAGAAGGGCTCCTCGATCATGCCGGGCAAGGTCAACCCGGTGATCCCCGAGGTCGTCCTGCAGGTCTGCGCCCAGGTGATCGGCAACGACACGGCGATCACGGTCGGTGGCCTGCAGGGGCAGTTCGAGCTCAACGTCCGCATCCCCCTGATCGCCCGCAACCTGCTGCAGTCGTTGCAGCTGCTGAGCGCGAGCACGCGCGCGTTCGCCGACAAGTGCGTCGCGGGGATCGAGGTCAACAAGGCCGGCACGGACGCCTCCGCGGGCGCCACGCTCGCCGTGGCGACTGCCCTCAACGGCGCAATCGGCTACGACAAGGCGACCGAGATCGTCAAAGAGGCCACCGCCTCGGGACGACCGTTGCGCGAGGTGGCACTGGAGGCCGGCGTGGACGCCCGCCTCTACGACGAGACGATCGACCTGCGCAAGATCGCCCGCGGCAACCGCGGCTAGCCCGCCGGCAATGCGTCGTACAGCCGCCTGACGACGGCCGCGGCCGGCTTCGCACCGCCGCCGTACGTGAACAGGCCCTTCTGGTTGAGGCCTTCGATCAGCCTCACGCCGGGGAGCACGCCGTGGATCGAGCCGCCCTGGAAGGTGGGCGTGAGCGGATAGTCCCGCAGCAGCCAGATCAGCATCCCCGACAGCTGCGGATCGGCCTCGTAGACGGTGACGTGCTCGCTCAGCAGGCGCGCCTGGTAGCCGTAGCCGCCGGGCGCGGAGGACGGGTTCAGCCCGTTCGACTCAGCCCCGAACTCGCTGACCACGAGGACCTTGCCCGCGAACGTCCTCTGCATCGCGGCGAGCCGTGCGCGCATCGCGCTCGCGAGCTGAGAGGCGCTGTCGTGCGGGTAGTCATACCAGCCCGAGTAGTCCGTCTCCGCCACCGCGTCCGCTTCGGCGTAGAGGGCGCCGGCGTGCGCGGGAGGATGGTCGCCCCACACGTCGACGGCGACCATGCGGCCGGGGTCGCGCGCGTGCAGCCACCGCGACAGCGAGCGAACGTACTGCACCTCGGCGCTGTCCCGGCCGTTGCCCGCCACCTCGTCGACCAGGTTCCAGGCGATGATCGAGGGGTGCAGCTCGTCGGCGATCACCGCCGTGCGCGCCTGCTGCTCGGCTTCCGCCAGCAGCGACGGGGTGCTCGAGTACCAGTTCCCCGCCCCTTCGACCGGACCAACGCCCTGCCACACGACGATCCCGGCGGCGTCGAGTCGTTCGAGCAGGGCCGGCTCGAGCGGGTGCTGGGCGCGGACGGCGTTGGCGCCGATCGCCTTCAGCTCGGCCACCAGCGTCTGTTCGTCCCCAGGGGTGAGTGCGTCGCCGTGGCCCGCAGCGTCCTCCTGGATCGTCGCGCCGTGCAGCGTGAGGCGGCCGCCGTTGAGGTAGAGGCGCCCACCCCGCCAGCTCAGCTGGCGCAGGCCCACGCGGGCGGTGTAGCCGCTCTCCTGCCCGACGTTCAACGCGAGCTCGTACAGGTTCGGTTGCGCGGGCGACCACAACGCAGGAGCGGCCACCGTCGCGCTCGCCGTGGCCGTCGCCGACTGTCCCGAGCCGAGCGCGACGGGAGCGAACGCGAGCGGGATCCGCTGCTGGCCGTGGACGAGGGATCCTTCCGGCTGGACCGTCCGGGCAGGGCCGTCGTTGCGGACGTGGACGCTGATCCGCACGAGCGCCGCCTGTCCGGCAGCCGAGCCGGCCAGCGAGGTCTCGAGCTGCGGTTCGCTGAGCTCGCTCGCCCCCAGCTCCCGCACTTCGACGGGACCGTTGAGGCCGCCCCAGTTGAACCACGTCCGGTGAAACCCTTCCCGCGACTGGCGGGCCGGGTCGCGCCAGTCGATCCGCACCACGAGCTGGTGCGGCCCCGCGGCGAGGTGGGTCCGCAGCTCGAAAGGCAGGTAGGAGCCACGGTGGCTCGCGAGCTGACGGCCGTCGAGGAACACCTGCGCCTGGAAGTTCGCCGACTGGAAGGCGAACACGTACGTGCCCGTGCTCGGCGCCCGGACGCTCGTGCGGTACCACGCCACCGACCCTTCGAAGTTCGCCTCGCCCGCCCGACCGGTGTAGGAGCTCGGGTGGATCGTGTTCGGAACCGAGACCTGTCTGCCGGCGAAGCCGCCCCGCTGCCAGCCGAGCGCGAGGCCCCGGTCGGCGGGGTCTTCGCGCAGCGTCCAGCTCGCCAGCGTCGCGCGCCCTTCGGGGCCCGCGGCGATCGGCGATCTGCCGGCCGGGGCTTCGGCGCCGGCGACGGCGCCGAGCGCGCCGCCCGCGAGGGCGCCGGCGGCGAGCAGGGCGATCACGACGGGCTTGTGGATCGGCATCAGCAGGGTCCTCGCTGTGGGGGAGCCGGCACGGCGGCGCGGCCGGGCGACGTTTGCATCCTCAAACAAGCACCGGACCGGTTCAGAGCGGTGCCGGCAGGGCCGGCCCCTCAGCGCTCGCGAGCAGGCCCTCCAGCAGCAGCAGCGCCCCTGCCTTCGACAGCGGCTCGTTGAGGTTGCCGCACTTGGGCGACTGCACGCACGACGGGCAGCCGCTCGCGCAGGTGCACTCGCCGATCAGCCGGCGCGCGTCATCACACAGCTCCTCGAAGCGGGCGAAGGCCGTGCGGGCGATGCCGATCCCGCCGGGGTGGCCGTCGTAGATGAAGATCGTGGGGCAGCCCGTCTGTGGATGGAAGTTCATCGACAGGCCGCCGATGTCCCAGCGATCGCACATCGCGATCAGCGGCAGCACGGCGATCTGTGCGTGCTCCGTCGCGTGCAGGGCGCCGAGCAGCGCGTCGAGTGGGATCCGCTCCGAGAGCTCGCCGGCGTCGAGCTCGAACCAGATCGCCTGCGTGCTGAAGCTCGTCGGCGGCAGCTCGAGCGCGACGAGGTCGACCGGGACGTGATCGGACAGGCGCCGGCGCTGATAGGCGAGGACCGTCTCCGTCACGCTCACCTCGCCGAGCGACAGCGTCACCCCGAGCGCCTCGCGGCGGTCGAGCAGGCGGACGATCTCGGTGTCGGTCTCCCGCTTGGGCTGGGTGTACCAGTCCCCCTGGAAGGGGGCCACCAGCGCCCGCCGGTGCACGAGGTCCAGCTCGCGGACCTCGTAGGAGCGTCCCAGGTGGAGGTACACGGCACCACCGTGAACGGTCGTGTGCGCCCGCGCCGCCTCCGTGGTTCCGATCAGCTCGCCGGAGGACAGCTCGACGATCGCGTAGCTGTCCGGGGACGCCGAGCGCAGCGAGATCTCGCCGGCCGGATAGCGGTCGGGACGGCGCAGGACGAACCGCGAGGACACGTGTCCCTCACCCGCGCCGGCGGGCCTGCGCCGCAGCGCTCCCTCGCTCTCGAGCACCTCGGCGGCGGCCTCCCAGCGCGGTCCGAGGAACTCCGCGTCCTGCGGCGACAGCGGGCCCTCGTGGGCCGCGCACAGCAGGTGGCCCCGATAGATCAAGGGGCTCTCGTGGTCGAGGATCGCCGCCTCGACGGGTCGATCGAGGAACTCCGTCGGGTGACGACAGAAGAACTGGTCCAACGCGTCCTCCCCGGCGACGTACATCGCAAGGCCCCGCCCCCGCCGGCCCGCCCTGCCCCACATCTGACGCAGCGAGGCCACCGTGCCGGGGAACGTCACGACGAGTGCGGCGTCGAGCTCGCCGATGTCGATGCCGAGCTCGAGCGCGTCCGTCGTCACGACCGCCCGCAGCTCTCCTCGCATCAGCCGACCCTCGAGCTCCCGGCGCTGCTGAGGGGTGTACCCGGCCCGGTAGGGCACGATCAGCTCCGCCAGCTGCGCATCCCTGCCCTCGAGCTCCTGGCGGGCGAGGCGGGTCAGCACCTCGACCCCACGCCGGGACTTCATGAAGCAGATCGCGCGGGCGCCTTCCGCGACGAGCGTCGACAGCAGCTCGGCTGCCTCTCCCAGCGCCGAACGCCGGCTGCCGAGCGCCTCGTCCGTCAACGGCGGGTTCCACACCGCGATCCGCCGGTCCGGCGCCGGCGAGCCGTCCTCGTCGATCAGCTGCACATCCTCGAGCCCCGTCAGCCGCTCGGCGAGCTCGACGGGGTTGGCGATCGTGGCCGAGGCGAGGAGGAAGCGGGGGGCGGTCCCGTAGGCGGCGGCGATCCGGCGCAGGCGCCGCAGCACGTTGGCCACGTGAGAGCCGAACACGCCCCGGTAGACGTGCGCCTCGTCGACCACGACCACGGCGAGGTTGGCGAACAGCTCGGCCCAGGCGGCGTGGTTGGGCAGGATGCCGACGTGGAGCATGTCCGGGTTGCTCAGCAGCACGTTCGCCCCCTTGCGGATCTGCGGGCGGGCCTCGCGCGGGGTGTCGCCGTCGTAGATCGCCGGGCGTACCCGGTCCCCGAGGCCGAGCGTCGCCAGGGCCCGGGCCTGATCCTGGGCGAGGGCCTTCGTCGGATAGATGTACAGCGCCCGTGCTCGGGCGTCCCGGCAGAGGACGTCGAGCGTGGGCAGGTTGAAGCACATCGACTTGCCCGAAGCGGTGCCGGTTGTGAAGATCGTCGGCCCCTCCCAGGCGGCGTAGACCGCGTCGCGCTGATGGGAGTAAAGGCGCTCGATGCCGACCCGCTCGAGCGCTGCGAGCACATCGGGATGCAGCTCCTGCGGGGGGTTGGCCAGCCGCGCCCGGCCCGGCCCCTCGCGGGCCTCACGGACGAGGCGCCCATCTCCGCGCCCCACGTCAAGCAGGCTGCTCCACGGGTCGATGCGTCGGTCGAGGGCCAAGGACTTGAGATAGTAGAGGCGATGGCCACCACCGCCGCCGAGCGCTGGGCGCGAGCCCGCTCGTTCCACCATTCGAGCTTTCCCGCCGCCCGCCTCGCGGCCGTGCGCGAGCACAGCATCGCCGCGTGCCTGCCGGCACGCGAATGCGCCGCCACCGTCGGCGCGATCGTCGAGCGCCTGATCGGCCTGGGAGAGGCCGGGGTGATCGACGAGGTCCTCGTCGTCGACGCCGCATCCCCCGACGGGACCGCCGAGATCGCCTCCCGTGCCGGCGCGCGGGTCGTCCAGGAGGCCGAGCTCGTCCCGGAGATGGGCCCCGTGCTGGGCAAGGGCGACGCGATGTGGCGCTCGCTCAGCGTGCTCGACGCCGAGCTGATCTGCTTCCTGGATGCGGATACGGAGTCCTTCGGCGAGCACTTCGCGACCGGCCTGCTCGGGCCGCTGATCTGCGAGCGCGACGTCTCCTTTGTGAAGGCCTTCTATGAGCGTCCGTACGTCGAGGGCGAGCTGAGCGTCCCCGCTGGCGGCGGTCGGGTCAACCACCTGCTCGCCCGCCCGGCACTGTCGGTCTTCTACCCCGACCTCGCGGGCGTGCGCCAGCCCCTCGCGGGCGAGGTGGCGGCGCGGCGGGAGCTGCTGGCTGAGCTCCCCTTCGTGACCGGCTACGGGGTCGAGATCGGCATGCTGATCGACGTGTGGCGGCGGGTCGGGCTGGATCGCATCGCCCAGGTCGACCTCGACGTGCACCACAACCGCCATCAGCCCCTGGCCGCGTTGACGCCGATGGCAACCACCGTCCTCGCCACGGTCGCCCGGCGCCTGTACGAGGAAGGGCGGCTCGTGCAGGAGCCCCGGGGGGGCCCGCTCGAACGTCCCCCGTTGGTGCGCGCCGGCGCCGCCTGAGCACCCCTGAACGTGCGCTGCCTGTACCTCGACCTCGACGGCACCCTGCTCGGCCGCGGCGCGTCGCTGCTGCACGACGGCGAGGGCGCCGTCACGATCGACGGCGTGCGCGGGGTGCAGGCGTGCCTGCGGGCCGACGTGGAGGTCGTGCTGATGTCGGGTCGCCGGGGCGTCCAGGTGGCCGAGGACGCCCGCCTGCTGGGCCAGCGCTCGTTCATCTTCGAGGCTGGCTCGTGCGTCGTGCTCGACGGCGAGGAGCACTGGCTCACCGGCACCCTGCTCCCGGGCGAGCTGACGATCGCCGAGCAGATCGAGCGCTCGGGCGCCCCGGCGATGCTGCTCGAGCACTACGAGGGACGTCTCGAGTATCACGAGCCGTGGCACGTCCAGCGCGAGGTGTCCCACCTCTTCCGGGGCCTCGTCGACGCGGCCGAGGTCGACACGCTGCTCGGCGAGCGCGGGCACGGGGACCTGCGCCTCGTCGACAACGGCGTCGTCAGCAGGCGCTCGCCGGCGCTCGCCGGGCTCGACCACGTCCGCGGCTACCACCTCGTCCCCGCAGGTGTCTCGAAGGCCACGGCGGTCGCCTTCCATCGCCGCGCCCGCGGCTACGCCCGCGAGGAGTGCTTCGCGATCGGCGACTCGCGCGAGGACCTCGCCTGCGCGCAGGCGGTCGGCGCCTTCTGGCTCGTCGCCAACGCCGTCGCCCGGGACCCCTCGATCCGTCAGGCGATCGGGTCCCGTGAGAACGTGCACGTCACCGACGGCGCCCACGGGCGAGGGGTCTACGAGGCGGTCGTTCGGACGCTTGCGGAAGGCCGCTGATGCTCCACCGCGACAGGGCCCGCGCGGAATCGTTCGGCGCCCAGGCGGAGCTGTACGACCGCTCGCGCCCGTCCTATCCACCCGAGCTCATCGAACGGGTGATCTCGCTCGGTCCGGGCCCCGTCCTCGACGTGGGCTGCGGGACGGGGATCGCCTCCCGGCTGTTCATGGACCGCGGCTGCGAGGTCCTCGGCGTGGAGCCGGATGCACGGATGGCCGCCGTGGCCCGCGGCCACGGCGTGGCGGTCGAGGTGGCGCCGTTCGAGTGCTGGCAGGATCGCGGGCGGCGCTTCGGCCTGTTGATCAGCGCTCAGGCGTGGCACTGGGTCGACCCCGACGGAGGCGCCCGCCTGGCGGCCGAGGTCCTCGCCCCCGCGGGAGCGATCGCCCTGTTCTGGAACTTCGGCGTCCCGACTGCGGCCGTGGCGCGGGAGCTCGCCCGGATCTACGCCCGGCTCGCCCCCGAGCTCGACGGCTATTCGGTGCTGTTGGGCAACCGCGACGAGCGCCTCGCCGACGCCGCCGGCGGGATCGCGCGGAGCGGCCGCTTCACCGCTGCCGAGCGCTCCGTCGTGGCTTGGGAGCGCTCGTACTCGACGTCCCAGTGGCTGGAGCAGCTGCTCACCCACAGCGACCACCACGCCCTCCCGGCCGAGCGCCGCACGCAGCTGCTGGACGCGGTCGCCGAGGCGCTCGGCGGCCAGCACGGCGGCCTCGAGCTGCGCTACGAGACCCACCTGCTCAGCGCGCGGCTGCGCTAGCGGCGCTCTCCCGAGAGCGAGCGCCACAGCCGCCGCCAGAAGCCCGGCCGGGGACGCCGTCGCCACAGCGCCGGCGGAGGGACGGTGGCGCGCACGAGGGCGACCCACGCGTCGACGGGCAGCTCGCCCGCGATCAGCCGGGCGAGGGCGCTCGTGACGGGTGCCCCCACGCCGGCGCTCTCGAGCGCGCGAGCGAGCAGCGGGACCGACTCGAGCGCCTCGACGGCCTGGCCGACACGGGCCGGGATCTCGGCGGCCGGGACCCCGGCGGCGAGCAGCTCGCCGGCCCGCGTGTTGCGGCTCTCACGAGCGAGCGCAGTCGCCACGAGGTCTCCGGCGCCGGCGAGCCCGATCATCGACTCCGGCCGCGCACCGAGACTCTCCGCGTAGCGCCAGACCTCCGCGAAGATGTGCCCGGCGGCGGCTCCCGCCGCGTTCAACCCCTGCGCCTCGGTCGCCCCCGCGGCGAGAGCGGCGGCGTTCTTCGCCGCTCCCGCCAGCTCGACGCCGACGGGGTCGTCGGACTGCTCACAGACGACGCCGGCGCGCATGAACACCTGGGCGAGGGCGCCGGCGAGCTCCTGCTCGACGGACGCCGCGACCAGGGCGGCGCCGTGATGGACCATCTCCTGCGCGTGCGCCGGGCCCCCGATGCAGGCCAGCCTGCGCCCCGGGAAGCGCTCGGCGAGCACCACCGTCGGCGGGAGCCCGCGCGGCGGCACGAGCCCCTTGGAGACCGACACCAATGCCGTGCGGGGGCCGAGCCCGGCGGCGGCGAGGTCGTCGATCACCTCTGCCAACCCACGTGACGGGACCGCCAGGAAGACCCACTCGGCGCGGGCGGTGGCGCCCGCCGAAGCGGCCTCCACGCGCAGCCCGGCGGGCAGCTCGACGCCCGGGAGATAGAGGCGGTTCTCTCGCTGCTCCTCGAGCGTCCGCGCCTGCTCAGGCGTGCGGGTCTGCAGGGTCGTCCGCAGGCCCCCCCGCGTCAGCAGGACGGCGAGAGCGGTCCCGAAGGACCCCGCCCCGATCACCGTCGCCCGCCGCAGCCCCGCGCCCGGCAGGCCGCGTCCGCGGGCAGGGCGAGCGGCCGGGCTCGCGGTCGGCTCGGGCTCGCTCATGTGGCGATCGAGCCTAGCGGTCCGGCCGCGGCCCCGCCCGGTGCCCGTCCGGGGTTGTGCGATCGTTGCTGTATGCCCGAGGGCGACACGGTCCACCACGCGGCGGCGCGCATCCGTGCGGTGCTCGCGGGTCACGTGCCCGAGCAGCTGCACACTCCCCACCCGCGCCACCGCCTCGAGCGCTGGCCCGAGCGGCTGGCAGGCCGGGCGGTGCGTGCGGTCGACGCCCACGGCAAGCACCTCTACCTGCGCTTCGAGGGGGGCCTCACGATCCACTCGCACCTGCGCATGAGCGGCTCGTGGGGGGTCTGGCGCGAGGGGGAGCGCTGGCGACGGGCGCGACGGCGGGCGTGGCTGGTGATCCGCTGCGGGGGCTATGACGTGGTCGAGTTCGACGGTCCCGTGCTCGAGCTGGCCAGCGACGCACGGCTGCGCGGCGATCCCCGCCTCGCCCGCCTCGGCCAGGACGTCCTCGGCGACACCTTCGATCCGTCCCGCTTCCTGCGCCGGCTGCGCGACGACGATCCCCGCCGTCCGATCGGCGACGCCCTGCTCAACCAGCAGACCGTCGCCGGGATCGGCAACGTGTGGAAGTCCGAGGCGTGCTTCGCCGTCCGCGTCGACCCCTCGCGGCCGCTCGGTCGCGTCAGCGACGCGGAGGCACTGGCGCTCGTCGAGTTCGCCCGCGAGCACATGCCCGCCGCCGCCCGTGACGGGTTCGCCGCCAGGCCCCGCAGCGTCTACCGCAGAGCCGGGCTGCCGTGTCCTCGCTGCGGAGAGACGATCCGTAGCGCTGCGCAGTGGGAGAACAATCGCAGCTCCTACTGGTGCCCCTGCTGCCAGGCCTAGCCGTGGGAGCTCACAGCAGGCCGGCGAGCTCCCGCGCGGCCCGGGTGAGCGCCCGCTCCCCGGCGGAGACCTGCAGGACGACCTGAAGGTCGAGCATCCTGGCGGGGAACGCCCCGAGCGAGTCCTCGACAGCGAGGGCGTAGGCCGGCACGCCCCCCTGGCGGGCCTGGGTGGCGATCTCGAACGCGACGCTCCCGGCGAGGTCGTGCGGGGTCAGCCGCTGGCAGGCGATGAGGACCGCGCGCGCGCGTCGCAGCCGCGCCGGCAGGCCGACCGCCTCCAGCTGCAGGCGCGGGGGCGCGGTCGGGTCAGCGTCGAGGGGGCACAGGTCGCGCAGCTCCCAGCCGCCCAGCCGCAGCCCCTCGCCGATCGCCGCCGCGGCCGCCGGGGCGCCGAGCGACCCGAGCGGGCCGCTCGCGACAAGCAGCGTGCGGGGGATCCCCACGCGCCTGCTCCCGGCCCGCTCCCCGGTCGCCGGATCCCCGCTTCTCGCGGGCCGGATTCGATCGGCGCGCACGATCCGGCATCCTTCCAGCAATGGCGGAGCGCAAGGACGATCACACGGTCGTCGAGGTGTGCGGGCGCGAGGTGCGCGTGAGCAGCCCCGGGAAGCTGTTCTTCCCCGCCGCAGGCCTGACGAAGATGGACCTCGTGCGCTACTACATCGAGTGCGAGGAGGCCGCGGTGCGTCAGCTGCGCGAGCGGCCGACCGTGATGAAGCGATGGGTCGACGGCGTCGAGGGCAAGCCGTTCTTCCAGAAGCGTGTCCCCGACAGCGCTCCGGACTGGCTGCAGACGGCGACGGTCACGTTCCCGAGCGGCCGCCACGCCCGCGAGCTGGTGGCCAACGACGCGGCCCACCTGGTGTGGGGGGTCAACCTGGGCGTGATCGACTGGAACCCCTGGCCCGTGCGGCGCTCCGACCTGGACCATCCCGACGAGCTGCGGGTCGACCTCGACCCCGGCCCCGGCGTCCCCTTCGACGAGGTCCGCGCCGTCGCCCTGGCCGTCCGGGAGGTGCTCGAGGAGCATGGCCTGCGCGGGTTCCCCAAGACCTCCGGCTCGCGAGGGATCCACGTGAACGTGCGGATCGAGCCCCGGCAGGGCTTCGAAGAAGTGCGCCGGGCCGCGCTGGCCCTCGCGCGCGAGGTCGAGCGGCGCATGCCCGGCCGTGCGACCAGTCGCTGGTGGAAGGAGGAACGGGAGGGGGTCTTCATCGACTACAACCAGAACGCCCGCGACCGCACGGTCGCCTCGGCCTACTCGGTGCGCGCCGTGCCCGACGCCCGCGTGTCCTGCCCGCTCGAGTGGGAGGAGGTGCCGGACGCCGACCCGGCCGAACTGCGCCTGCAGACCGTCCCTGCGCGGCTGCGCGAACGGGGGGACCCCGCGGCGAGCATCGACGAGCACGCCGGCAGCCTCGAGGCGCTGCTCGAGCTGGCCGCCCGCGACGAGCGCGAGGGCCTCGGCGACGCGCCCTGGCCGCCCCATTTCCGCAAGCACAAGGGCGAGCCGACGCGCGTGGCCCCGAGTCGCGCCCGCCGTGGCGGAGAGCAGCGATGACGCTGGCGCTGAGCCCGCCGCTGGCCCCCCAGCTCGCGCTGTCGCGCAAGGAGCTCCCGGTCGGCCCCGACTACTCGTATGAGATCAAGCTGGACGGCTTCCGCTGCATCGCGTTCGTCGACGGCGGTGAGGTGTTCCTGCAGTCCCGCAACGGCCGTCCGCTCGGGCGCTACTTCCCCGAGCTCGTGCTGCCCGCGGGACGCTACGTGCTCGACGGCGAGATCGTCGTCCGCGACGGCGCCGGCCACGAGGACTTCGACGCGCTTGGCCAGCGGATCCATCCGGCCGCCTCGCGGGTGGCGCTCCTGTCGGTGCAGACGCCCGCCGTGTTCGTGGCGTTCGACCTGCTCGCCCGCGACGAGGAGGCGCTGCTCGAGGCGCCGTGTCGCGAGCGCCGCGAGGGGCTCGAGGAGCTCCTGCGCATGGACGCGTTCGCGCAGGCTCCCACGGAGCTGATGCCGACCGCCGACACGGCCGGGGCCGCCGCCGAGTGGCTCGCGAACGCCGAGGGCGCGATCGCCAAGGAGCGCTCCGCCCCGTACCGCCCCGGCGAGCGCAAGGGGATGGTCAAGGTCAAGCGCGTGCGGACGATCGACGCCGTCGTTGTCGGCTGGCGTCCGGGCAAGCACGAGGGCACGGTGGGGGCGCTGATCCTCGGTCTCTATGACGGTGGCCAGCTGCGCGTCGTGGGTCACTGCTCGGGGCTCTCGAGCGCCGAGAAGCGCCGTCTGGTGGGCTTCCTCGCCCCCTATGCGACGGGCGATCGCGGATCGGCCGATCCGAGCCGCTGGAGCGCCGGCAAGGACCTGGAATGGGTCGCCCTGCGCCCCGAGCTCGTCGTCGAGATCGACT
This sequence comes from uncultured Solirubrobacteraceae bacterium, assembly GCA_963743505.1. GTDB lineage: Bacteria > Actinomycetota > Thermoleophilia > Solirubrobacterales > Solirubrobacteraceae > Palsa-744. Next base: position 217,462 of record CAVUPZ010000002.1, read on the forward strand.
TCGACCACGTCTCGGCGGGACGCATCCGTCACGGCGCGAAGCTGCGGCGCTGGCGGGAGGACAAGCCCGCCGCCGAGTGCACCTACGATCAGCTGTCCTCGTGAGGTCGATTAGCATCAGTGCTCGTGGGTGAGGAGGCGTCGAGCACGGCAACGGTTGCCGAGGAGGAGTACCTGCAGAGCCTGTTCTGGCTGCAGGAGGCGGGCCTGCCGATGACCGGCGCCAACCTGGCCCGTGCGATGCAGCTCTCGGCGCCCACGGTGCATGAGATGATCGGCCGGCTCGAGCGCGACGGCTACATCACCCGCGCCGGCGACCGCACGATCTCCTTCACCGCCAGCGGGGCCGGGCATGCCGAGGGGATCGTGCGCCGCCACCGCCTGATCGAGCGGTTCCTGACAGACGTCCTCGGCGTACCGTGGGACGAGGTGCACGAGGAGGCCGAGCGGCTCGAGCACGCGATGTCGCCTGTGCTCGAAACGCGCATGCTGGCTGCGATCGGCGACGCCAAGACCTGCCCCCACGGGCACCCGATCCGGGCGGGTGCCCGGCTCGCGGGGGTGCCTCTGGCCGACGTGGTCACTGGTGCCACGGTGCGGGTGCTCCGCTTCGAGAACGAGGCCGAGGACCTGCTCCGCTATCTGAAGGCGTCGGGCATCGAGCCGGGCCTGGAGGGCGTGCTGGTCGAGCGCGACGAGGAGCACGTCGTGCTCGAGGCTGCCGGCGGCGCCCGCGTCGAGCTGACCGCGAGCGTGGCCGAGACGGTCTCGGTGATCGCCGACCCCTCGCCGCCGGTCCGTACCGCGCTGCCGGAGCAGCTCGTGATCGGCCGGCGCTACGGTCGCTAGCGCGGCCCGCTAGAGCGAGCGGTAGGCCTCGGCGAGGCGGGCGACGCCGATCTCGATCTGCTCCGGGGTGACCCCCGAGTAGGCGAGGCGCAACGTGTTCTCGCCGCCGTCGAGCAGGAAGTCGGTGCCCTTCACGAACGACACCCCCCGCTCGGCCGCCGCGTCGAACAGGGCATGGACGTTGGTGCCCTCGGGCAGGGTCACCCACATGAAGTAGCCCCCCTGGGGCTCGACGAAGCGCGCCTCGGGGAGCTCGCGCCGCAGCGCCTCAGCGAGCGTGGCGAGTCGCTCCGCCAGCGCCGCCTTGACGGTCGCGATCGAGCGCTCGATCGCTCCCGAGGCGCAGAACTCGTAGACGATCGACTGGGAGACCATGTTCGGGGAGATGTATGTGCTCGTCGCGAGCTTGGTGATCGCGGCGATCAGCGCGGGCGGCCCGACGAGATAGCCGACGCGGATCCCCGGGCAGACGGTCTTCGAGAACGACGAGGCGTAGACGACACGCTCGGGGTCCATCGAGAGCATCGTCGGCAGCGTCTCGCCGCTGAACCTGAGCTCCACGTAGGGGTCGTCCTCGAACACCACGAAGCCGTGGCGGCGGGCGAGCTCCAGCAGCTCCCGCCGCTTGGGCAGGCCGAGCGTGTAGCCCGCCGGGTTCTGGAAGTTGGGGATGATGTGGGCGATGCTGGGACGTGCCGGCGAGCCGGCCGCGAGCATCCGCTCGAGCGTCGCCGTGTCGATCCCGTCCGTTTCGAGCTCCACCGCGTGCACCTGCGCGCCGCGCTGGCGCAGCGAGAGCAGGGTGCGGTCATATGTCGGGCGCTCCACGATCACATCGTCGCCGGGGCGCACGAGGTGCTCGAACAGGAACGCGTCGGCCTGCATCGACCCGTTCGTGACGATCACCCGCTCGGGCTCGACGCCGTGGCGCTCGGAGATCCAGCTGCGCAGGCGTGGGTATCCGATCGCCGTCCCGTAAGCCGTCGTCCCCCCGGGGTCGCTATCGAAGGCACGGGCTGCCGCCTCGCGCAGGCCCTCCACGTCGACGATGTCGAGGGACGGGGCCCCGCGGGCGAAGGAGATCGTCTGCGTCGTCGTCGTTGGCATCGCGGCGAAGCTTAGGCGGCCGAGCAGCTCGTCGTATTCGTGGGTCAGCTCGCGGGCCGCGGACTCGAGCCGCTCGCGGAAGCGAAGCAGCTCATCGGCCCCCGGCGCGAGCGACTCGCGCCCCGCCCGGTGCGCCGGCGGGGCGGTCGCGGGCGGCCGCGGCGGCGTCGATGCCAGTCGTGGGGCCACCGCCGGGGGCGAGGGGGTCGCGGGCGCCGGCGCGGGCGTCGCGGCCCGTGAGGGGGCAACCGCCGGCGCGGGCGGAGGCTGGGACGGCGGCTGGGGCGGCGGCTGGGACCAGGGTGCGGGGCCGGGCGGCGGCGCACCGGCGGAAGGGCCCTCGACGGATTCGTCGACGATGCGCCCCGGCGCTGATGCGGGCGACGGCGCTGATGCCGCCGGCGCTGCGGCGATCCCCTGGAGGGTCTGCTCGAGCGCCTCGAGCTTGCGCTCGAGCTCGCTCAGCGTCCTGGCCACCTCGGCGTCCATGGGCGCCTAGCGTACCGTCAGGCCGTCAGGCGCCGGGCTGCGGCACGTCGCTCAGGACGCCGGTGCGGATGCGCTGCCGAGGACCTCGACGGCGATCTCGGCTGCTTCGGTCGGCGTGCGTCCGACACGCACGCCCTTCGCTTCGAATGCCTCTGCCTTGGCTGCGGCCGTTCCCGCCGAGCCGGAGACGATCGCGCCCGCGTGGCCCATCTGCTTGCCGGCCGGGGCGGTGAAGCCGGCGATGTACGCCACGACGGGCTTGGTCATGTTGGCGGCGATGTAGTCCGCGGCCTCCTCCTCGGCGGAGCCTCCGATCTCGCCCGACAGGACGACCAGCTCGGTCTGCTCGTCCGCCTCGAACAGCTCGAGCACGTCCACGAACGAGGATCCGGGAACGGGGTCGCCGCCGATGCCGACGATCGTGCTGCATCCGAAGCCGGCCTGGGTGATCTCGTTGCCGATCTGGTAGGTCAGCGTCCCCGAGCGCGAGACCACGCCGACGTTGCCCTGCTTGAAGAAGGACGCCGGGATGATGCCGACGTTGGCCTTGCCGGGGGACAGGATGCCGGGGCAGTTGGGGCCGATCAGCCGCGTTCCGGGGTGGTCGCGGCGCAGGACGTTGTAGACGCGCAGCTCGTCGTGTGCGGGGATCCCCTCCGTGATCGTGATCACGAGCTCGACTCCCGCCGCGGCGGCTTCGAGGATCGAGTCGGCCGCGAAGCGTGGCGGGACGAAGATCATCGCCGTGTTCGGCTCGGCCTGCTCCATCGCCTCGGCCCAGCTGTCGAACACGGGGATGCCCTCGACGTCCTGGCCACCCTTGCCGGGGGTCACGCCACCGACCACGTTCGTGCCGTAGGCACGGTTGTTGAGGGTGTGGAAGCTGCCCTCCCGGCCGGTGATGCCGGCCACCGCCAAGCGGGTGCCCTCGTCGACGAGGACGCTCATCGGGCGGGCGCCTCCACGCCTCGCCCCGCCGCCAGCGCCACGACCTTCTCGGCGGCGTCGTTCATCGTCACCGCTGCCGTCACGTTGGGGAGATTCGCCTCCTGCAGCAGCCGCCGTCCCTCGACGTCGTTGGTGCCGTCGAGACGGACCACGAAGGGGACCGAGGGACGCAGGTCCTCGAACGCCGCGATCAGGCCCCGGGCGACCTCGTCGCAGCGGGTGATGCCGCCGAAGATGTTGAACAGGACCGCGGTGACGGCGTCGTTGGCGAGGATCAGCTGGACCGCCTGCTTGATCTTCTCGGCGTCCGAACCGCCGCCCGCGTCGAGGAAGTTCGCGGGCGAGCCGCCGGCTCGGGCGACCACGTCGAGGGTCGACATGACAAGGCCCGCACCGTTGCCGAGGATGCCGATGTCGCCATCGAGCTTGACGTACTGGACACCCTCTTCCTTCGCCCGCCGCTCGATCGGGTCTTCGTTCTCGGCGTCCGAGAGGGACTGGCTCTCGGGGTGCCGGTAGAGGGCGTTGCCGTCGAGCGAGACCTTCGCGTCGAGCGCCCGGACCTCCCTGTCGGGAGTGACGATCAGCGGGTTGATCTCGGCGAGGGTCGCGTCCTCCTGCAGCCACACCTCGTACAACGCCAGGAGCGCGTCGGCGACGCCTCCGATGACGTCGGCGTCGGCGCCGCCGCTACGGGCGATCTCCTCGGCCTGCTCCCGCGAGAGGCCATCGAGCGGGTCAACGTGGCTGCGGATCAGCTTCTCCGGGGTCTGCTCGGCCACCTCTTCGATGTCGACCCCGCCCTCGACGCTGAACATCACCAGCGGCTTCTTGGCGGAGCGGTCCAGCAGCACCGACGCGTAGTACTCGGATGCGATATCCGAGGCGTGCTCGATCCACAGCGTCCGGACGGTGTGGCCGCCGATCTGCATGCCGAGGATGTTGGTCGCGTGCTCGCGTGCCTCGGCGGCGTCCGCGGCCAGCTTGACCCCGCCCGCCTTGCCGCGACCGCCGATCAGGACCTGGGCCTTGACGACGACCGGGTAGCCCACCTCCTCCGCCGCCGCGACGGCATCCTCGACGCTCGTCACGGCCCTGCCCGAGGAGACCGCCAGGCCGTGCCGGGCGAACAGCTGCTTGCCCTGGTATTCCAACAGGTCCATCTGCGGCGCGGGACTCTAACGCAACTCGCGCTGATCGCGCAGCGCCGGGCGAAATCCGGACGGGTGCCGGCGTGCCGGCCCGCGGCGAGGCATAATGCCCGCGCCATGGCCATTCCCAAGAACGTCACATTCGTCACCTTCGACGTGTACGGCACGCTGATCGACTGGGAGACCGGCGTCTATGACGCGTTCTCCAAAGAGGCGGCCAAGGACGGCGTCGAGATCGATCGCAACGTCCTGATCCCGCTGTTCCACGAGACCTCCCGCGAAATCGAGGGCGGCTCCTACGAGCTGTACGCGGAGGTCCTGCGTCGCACGGCGATCGAGATCGCCAAACGTCTCGAGTGGCCGCTCGAGCCCTCCCGCTCGGGCTTCCTGCCGGACTCCGTCCAGCGCTGGCAGCCGTTCAAGGAAACGATCCCCCAGCTGCAGAAGCTCGCCAAGAGCTACAAGCTGGGCCTGATCTCGAACATCGACGACAAGCTCCTCGGCCAGACCCGGCGGCACATCCCGATCGACTTCGACCTCGTCGTCACGGCCCAGCAGGTCCGCTCCTACAAGCCCGAATTGGCTCACTTCACCGAGTGCGCCCGACGGATGGGGGGCAAGCGGGGCTGGGTCCACGTCGCCTCGAGCCACTACCACGACGTCGTTCCGTGCGTCAAACAGCGGATCCCGGTGATCTGGGTGAACCGCAGCAAAGAGACCCTCGACTCCTCCCAGAAGAAGCCCACCGCCGAGGTCGCCAGCCTCAAAGAGGCGGCCAAGCTGCTCGGCGTCACCTAGGACGCCGGCGCGCGGTGCGGGCCGTCTCGCTGCACCCGGACGTGCTGCTCGTGACGAGCGCGCTGCTGGCGAGCACGTGCACGATCGTACGCGCCCACGGCGGGCCCGACGCCGCCGGGGAGAGCTTCGTGATCGACTCGCCCGTGCTCCCGGAGGAGCTCGAAGCGCTGCCCTCGCTGCTCACCCAGGCCGGCTTCCCCGCCCCGAGCGGACTGCTTGCCACGCACGCCGACTGGGACCACCTGCTCGGCCGGCTCGCCTTCCCCGATGCGCCGCTCGGGTGTGCCGAGAGCAGCGCCGAGCGCCTTGCGGGCGAGCCGGGCGAGGTCCAGCGCAGGCTGCGGGCGTTCGACGAGGAGCTCTACATCGAGCGCTCCCGCCCGCTCGCCCTCGGATCCGTGCAGGCGCTGCCCGTGCCGGGCCGCTGCGAGCTCGGCGACGCCGAGCTCGAGCTCCATCCGGCCCTCGGACACACCGCCGACGGGATGGCCGTGAGCGTCCCCTGGGCCGGCGTGCTCGTCCTCGGCGACTACCTCTCGCCGATCGAGATCCCGATCCTGAACGGTCGCGAGCGTCTGGTGGAGTACCTCGACACGCTCGAGCGGATGCGGCCGCTCGTCGCGGCAGCCGAGCAGGTGGTGCCCGGCCACGGCACGGTGATCGACACCGGCCGAGCCCTGGCCCTGCTCGGCGAGGACCTCCTCTACCTGCGGGCGCTCTCCGAGCGAGGCGCACAGGCGGAGCTGCCGCCGGGCAGGCGGGGGGTCTACCAGCGCAAGCTCCACGCCGCCAACGCCGCCTCCCTGTGAGGGCATCGCGGCGCGGGCGCGATCAGGAGGACTCGGGCTCGCTCTTGATCGTCGCGATCGGGGCGCCGGCCTGGATCGGGGCGCCCTCGGTGATCGGCAACTCGATGATCCTCCCGGCCTTGTGCGCCGTGATCTCGTTCTCCATCTTCATCGCCTCGATGATGCACAGGAGCTGGCCCTCCTCGACCGTGTCCCCCTGCTTGACGAGCACCTTCCACATGTTCCCCTGCAGCGGCGAGGGCAGCACGTCGGGCCCGCCTGAACCGCTGGACTTGCGCTCGGCGCGCCGCGACGGCGCCCGGGGGGCCCCCGGCCCGGAGCCGTTGCCGAGCGTCGCGCCCGTGGCCAGCGGGGGGCCCACCACCCGGACGTCGAAGCGCCGTCCGGACACCTCGACCGCGTAGGTCTGCTCGACAGTCTCGCCATCCTCCTCGGCCGCTGGGGCGGGCGGCTCGAACGCCAGCTGCTTCAGCCACGCACGGTCCTCGAGCAGATCCCGACAGGTCTCCCCGCGGGCCCACTGCCCCGTCGCCAGCAGCGCCTGATGGAAGGGGATCAACGTACGCAGCCCCTCGATCTCGAATTCGCCGAGTGCCCTCAGCATGCGCCGAGTCGCCCGCTCCCGGTCGGCGTCCCAGACGATCAGCTTGGCCACCATCGGGTCGTACATCGGCGAGACCTCACCGTTTTCCGCCACGCCTGAATCAACCCGCACGCCGGGCCCGCTCGGCTCCCGGTAGCGCCCGATCCGACCCGGCGCGGGGGCGAAGTTCTTCGACGCGTCCTCGGCGTTGATGCGGCACTCGATCGCGTGCCCTCGCAGCTCGACTTCCACCTGGGCGTAGGCCAGTTCCTCGCCGGCGGCCGCTTTGATCCCCTCCTTGACGATGTCGATGCCCGTCGTCATCTCGGTCACGCAGTGCTCGACCTGCACGCGCGTGTTCATCTCCAGGAAGAAGTACTCCGGCTCCCCGTCCGGGCCCGTGTGGAAAAGCCCCTCGATCGTGCCCGCACCCACGTAGTCCACGGCCCGGGCTGCCTCGACGGCGATCTGGCCGATGCGCTCGCGGATCTGCGGGTCGACCACCCATTCCGGCGCCGGGGACTCCTCGATCACCTTCTGGTGGCGACGCTGGATCGAGCAGTCGCGCTCGCCGAGGTGGATCACGTTGCCGAACGTGTCGGCCAGGACCTGCACCTCCACGTGACGGGGGTCGGGCAGGTAGCGCTCGAGGTAGACCGTCGGATCGGAGAAGAACTTCTCCCCTTCCCGGCTCGAGGCCTCGAATGCGCCCTCGAGCTCGTCCGCTGACAGGGCGACCCGGAAGCCCTTGCCCCCGCCCCCTCCGGCGGCCTTGACGGCCACGGGGAAGCCGATCTGCTCTTCGGTGATGCGCAGCGCCTCCTGCGGGTTCGCCACGGGCTCCGTGGTGCCGGGGACGATCGGCACGCCGGCGGCCTTCATCAGCTCGCGCGCACGTGTCTTCGAGCCCATCGCCTCGATCGCGCGCGCGGGAGGGCCGATGAAGATGACACCCGCGTCCTCGCAGGCCTGCGCGAAGGGTGCGTTCTCCGCCAGGAAGCCGTATCCCGGGTGGATCGCCTCGGCCCCGGAGCGCCTGGCCACGTCGAGGATCTTCTCCACGTCGAGGTAGTTCTCCGACGCCGGCCCGTCGCCGAGGTTGTAGGCCTCCCCGGCCCGTGCGACGTGAGGGGCGTCGCGGTCGAGCTCGGAGTAGACGGCGACGCTCGCCACGCCCAGCTCCTCGAGCGCACGGACGATGCGGATCGCGATCTCACCGCGGTTTGCGATCAGGACCTTGCTGAACATCGGCCGCGGAAGCTTAGCGGCCCACCTGATCGTGGAGGCCGGTCGGCGGGCCGGGGCGGCTCAGGCGAGGGCGCCGGCGATCATCCCCGCCCCGACGGTGCGGTTGCTCGCCTCGTCGATCAGGATGAAGCTGCCGGTGCGGCGGTTGCTCGCGTAGGAGTCGATCACGAGCGGGGCGCTCGTGCGCAGTCGCACCCGTCCGATGTCGTTGAGGGCGAGCTCGCCCGGGGGGGCGACCCGCTCCAGGGTGTGCACGTCGACGAGGTCCTCGATCGCCTCGACCAGCGCCGTCGCCGCCCGGGAGGTGTGCTTGATGGCGTAGCGGCCACCGGGCCGCAACGGGTCCTCCGTCATCCAGCAGACGTCGGCGTGATCTCGCGGGCGACCGCCGGCGTCGCGTCGGGGTGGCAGATCAGCTCGCCCCGGGAGACGTCGAGCTCGTCCTCCAGGCGCAGCGTCATCGACATCGGCGCCATCGCCTCCTCGAGCTCGCCGTCGTAGGTGTCGATCGCGGCGATCCGCGTGCGCCCGCCGCCCGGCAGCACCGCCACCTCATCGCCTCGCCTGAGCGCCCCGCTGGCCAGCTGCCCCGCGTAGCCGCGGTAGTCGCCGGCCGGCCGGTCGGACCACCCATTGCACGGGGAAGCGGGCGGGCTTCTCGTCGGGGTGGTCGTAGGCCACGTCGAGCTGCTCGAGCAGCTCGAGCAGGACCGGTCCGCTCGTACCAGTCCATCTGCCTGGATCGCTCGACCACGTTGTCCCCGTCGAGGGCCGAGATCGGGATGTAGGTGACGTCGAGTCTCCTGCCATCGTGGCCGGCGAGCTTCTCGGCGAAGCCGTCGAACGCCGCCACCAGCTCCTCGAAGCGCTCCCGCGAGTGCTCGACCAGGTCCATCTTGTTGATCGCCACGACCATGTGGGGGATACCGAGCAGGGCGCTGATGAAGGCGTGGCGCTTGGACTGCTCGAGCACCCCGCGGCGGGCGTCGATCAGCACCACCGCGACGTCGGCCGTCGAGGCCCCGGTGACCATGTTGCGCGTGTACTGCCTGTGGCCGGGGCAGTCGGCGATGATGAACCGCCTCCGCGGGGTGGCGAAGTAGCGGTAGGCGACGTCGATCGTGATGCCCTGCTCGCGCTCGGCTCGCAGGCCGTCGGTCAGCAGCGCGAGATCGAGGGCTCCGTCGCCTCCGCGGCGCTCGCTCGCCTGTGCCACCTGCTCGAGCTGGTCCTCGAACACCTGCTTGGAGTCATAGAGGAGCCTGCCCGATCAACGTGCTCTTGCCGTCGTCGACCGAGCCGGCCGTCGTGAAGCGCAGCAGGTCGAGGGTCATCGGCCGTCGGGCTTGCCGCTGCGCACGCTCGCGGGCGCGCGAAGCGCGCCCACCAAGGGAATCCTCGCCCCCACTAGAAGTAACCGGCCTTCTTGCGGTCCTCCATCGCCGCCTCCGACACGCGGTCATCGGCACGCGTCTCGCCGCGCTCGGTGATCCTGGTCGCGGCGATCTCGAGGATCACCTCGTCGAGCGTGCCGGCCTCCGAGACGACGCCGCCGGTGCAGGTCATGTCGCCCACCGTCCGGTAGCGGACGCGTGGCCGTCTAGACCGCCTCGCCCTCGATCAGCTCGGTGCCCTCGCGCCAGGCGTAGAGCATGCCGTCGCGGCTGAACACCTCGCGCTCGTGGGCGAAGTAGATCGACGGCACCTCGAGCTGCTCGCGGTCGATGTACTCCCACACGTCGAGCTCGGTCCAGTTGGAGAGGGGGAACACGCGCACGTGCTCGCCCTTGTGGATGCGCCCGTTGTAGAGGTTCCAGAGCTCGGGACGCTGGCTCTTCGGGTCCCACTGGCCGAAGTCGTCGCGGAAGGAGAACACGCGCTCCTTCGCCCGTGCCCGCTCCTCGTCACGCCGGGCCCCACCGAAGGCGGCGTCGAAGCCGTGCTCGGCGATCGCGTCGAGCAGCGTCACCGTCTGCAGCCGGTTGCGCGAGGCCCGCGGACCGGTCTCCTCGATCGCCCGCCCCTTGTCGATCGACTCCTGCACGCTTGCCACGATCAGCCGCTCGCCCAGCTCCGCCACGCGGCGGTCGCGGAACTCGATCACCTCGGGGAAGTTGTGCCCGGTGTCGACGTGCATCAACGGGAACGGGAACGGCGCCGGGCGGAACGCCTTCTCCGCCAGGCGCAGCAGCACGATCGAGTCCTTGCCGCCGCTGAACAACAGCACCGGCCGCTCGAATTCGGCCGCCACCTCGCGCATCACGTGGATGCGCCTCGGACTCGAGCGCGCGCAGGTGGCTCAGCTGCGGACGGCTCGCGACGCTCACGCTATTCGACGATCTCGATGTGCAGGCCGCACTCGGTCTTCTCGGTGCCCGCCCAACGGCCCTCGCGGCCGCTGCCGGGCGAGGGTGCACGGGGCGCACCCGATCGACTCGTAGCCGCGGTCGTGCAGCGGGTTGTAGGGGAGGTCGCGCTCGCTGATCCGCCGCCACAGGTCCTTGTCGGTCCAGTGGGCGAGCGGGTTGTACTTCCACAGCCCCCGCTTGCTGTCCCGTTCGATCGGCTCGGCGCTCGCGCGCGTGGGTCCCTGCTCACGGCGGATGCCCGTGATCCAGCCGTCGGCACCGTCCAGGGCGCGCTCCGAGAGCCGCGACCTTCGCGTCCGAGCAGCAGTGCTCAGGGCCGCTCCACGGCTCCTCGGGGCTGCTGGCGTCGAAGACCTCGATCTGGACGCCGAAGCGCTCCTCGAACGCCCTCCACGTTTGCATCGTCTCCTCGAACAGGACGCCCGTGTCGATCGTGACGATCCTGACGGCCTTGCCGGTTCCCTGGTCCAGGCGCATGCAGCTCCTCCAGCAGCACCGACTCCTCCTTCTGGAAGGAGCACAGCAGCACGGCTTGCCGCCGTGGCGGGCGGCCTCGCGCAGCGTGTGGGTGAGGCTGAGCGCCGGGTCCAGCCGCCCACGGGAGGCCTCCTGGTCGCCCCCCTGTGGCTCGCTCGCTGCGGTGATGTCTATCGACTGCATCTGATCTGCCGCCCTCTTGTAGTTCTGGTCATGGCTCTACACGGCTATACCGCGCACTCGCCCTCGCCGCGGATCACTTGGAAGGGGACGTTGCGGTTCCAGTCGATGAACTGGTTCATCGTCTCCAGGCTGAAGTCGACCGGCAGCGAGAGATCCTTGACAAGAGTCCTCCAGCTCCGCGGTGCCCACGCGCGTCACGAAGTCGTTCCACTCCTCGCCATCGTGGCGGTTGGCCTCGTAGTGGCGAATCCAGCGCTCGATCGCCTCGGGGACCCGCTTGGCGGGCAGGCGCAGCTTCAACCGCGTGCCGAACTTGACCTCGTCCGCCTTCGAACACGCCACCGACGTGGGGGATGTAGGCGGGGATCGTGTGCTCGCCGACTTTGATCGACGCTCCGTAGAAGCCGATGTTGCCGACGTGGTGCTGACCGCAGCCGTTCGGGCAGCCGCTGATCTTGACGTTCATCCGCCGCGTCAGCTCGTCGTCGATGTGCATCTCCTCGATGACGCTCCTGCGACGCCTGGTTGAGGCCCATCGAGCTCGTGATCCCGAGCTTGCACGAGTCGGTGCCGGGGCACGACACCACGTCCGTCGATCTCCCGCGAGCCGGCGTCGCCCGAGGCCGAGCTCGGACAGCGCCTTCCAGACGTCGTAGACGCTCTCCTCGCGCACCCAGCGCAGGACGATGTTCTGCTGGACGGTCGTACGGGCGTAGCCGCCGGAGTAGGTCGCGCATGATCTCCGCCGAGCCCTCGGAACTGCTCGGGCGCGCAGGTCGCCGCGGACGACCTTCACCTCGACGGTCACGAACCCGTCCTGCTTCTGCTCGCGGCACGTTCGTCCGGCGGAAGCGCTCGAACTCCGACACGTCCCCGTTCGGGCGTGCCGTAGCTCTGCGGGGCCGCCGGAGCGCTCTCGCGCTCGTCGTCCAGGAACAGCCGCTGCTCGAGACGGAGAAGTCGCGTTCGGCGACCCAGTCGCCCTTCAGCTCCTCCTCGACCTGGCGGCGCAGCTCGTCGATTCCGTACTTGTCGACGAACACCTTGATCCGGGCGCGGGCGCGGTTGGCCCGCAGCCACTCCTGGCGGTCGAAGATCCGGAACACGGCCTCGGCGACCTTCAGGTACTCGCCGTTGTCGAGCTCGACGAAGTCGTAGAGCACGGGCGCCACGCGGGGCATGATCGAGGTGCCCCCGCCGACGAGCATCTGCGCCCCCCGACCTCGCCCCGGCCGTCGATCTCGCGCACACGCGCCCGGAAGGCGATGTCGTGGATCCCGCTGATCGCGCGGTCTTGCGGCGCTCGCGTCGAAGGCCGTCTTGATCTTGCGGGGCATCGCCTGCGTCGTCGGGTGGCGGACGAAGTAGCGCACGTAGGCGCCCGCGTAGGGGGTCAGGTCGAACAGCTCGTCCTTCGCCACGCCCGCCCACGGGTCTCCGGTCACGTTGCGGACCGTGTTGCCGCAGCCCTCGCGGCTCGAGAGCCCCGCCTCGCCGAGCTCGCGGATCGCCTTCTCGGCGTCCGGCAGCGGGATGTGGTGCATCTGGATGTTCTGGCGCGTCGTGATGTGGCCCTTGTTCAGGGGCACGTACTTCTCGATCACGTCCGCGAACCTCTCCATCTGCTCGGGCGTGATCCCGCCGAAGGGAAGCTTGACGCGGATCATCTGCACGTCGGGCTGGCGCTGGCCGTAGACGCCCTGCTTGAGGCGGAACTTGATGAACTCGTCTTCCTCCATCTCGCCCGCGAGGAACTTGGTGGCTTCCGTCTTGAAGTCGTCGTACTCCCGCTGCAGGATCGGGATCACGTGCCCGGGAACGTTCTGCAGGACCTCGGGGTCCGGCGAGCGTTCCTCGATGTGTCGGCGATGGAAACTGGCTCCATCTGCGAAACCTCCTGGTCGGGACGCCCTGCCCCGGGTGCTTTGCGCTGTATGTCCCCTGCGCCGGCGGCAGGGGACTATTGCGCTAAAGCCTAGCGGCTTTTAGGTATTTATCCAGGGGTCGGTGAGGTCGGCGCCGTCCTGGGTTCGCGCGACGCCTTCGAGCAGCGCAGCCCGCTGCCACGGGTCCGGCCCCGCAGCTCTCGCCGAGGCTGCCGGCGGCGCCGCGGTGGCCCTGCATGAAGCGCTCCAGCGCCGCCACGATCGCCGCCGCCTCCTCGGGCGAGGCCGACGGAGCGATCAGCTCGAGGTGGCGCTTGAGCATCGTCGCGCTCCCTAGAGCGGGATGTTGCCGTGCTTGCGCTTCGGTCCCGGTTCGCGCTTGCCCTGCAGCGTGTGCAGCGCCGCGATCAGCCGCGGGCGCGTCTCGTGGGGGACGATCACGTCGTCGATGTAGCCCCGTTCGGCGGCCGTGTAGGGGTTGGCGAAGCGTGCCTTGTAGTCCTCCATCAGCTTCTTGCGGCGCTCGTCCGGGGTGGGGCTCTCGGCGATGTCGCGCCGGTAGATGATGTTGACCGCGCCCTCCGGGCCCATCACCGCGACCTCCGACGTGGGCCAGGCGAAGTTGAAGTCGGCGCAGCAGGTGCTTGGAGGACATCACGTCGTAGGCGCCGCCGTAGGCCTTGCGCGTGATCACCGTGAGCTTCGGGACGGTCGCCTCGGTGAACGCGTACAGCAGCTTGGCCCCGTGGCGGATGATCCCGCCCCACTCCTGGGCGGTCCCGGGCAGGAAGCCGGGCACGTCGCATGAACGTGATCAGGGGGATGTTGAACGCGTCGCACGTGCGCACGAAGCGGGCCGCCTTCGCCGAGGCGTCGATGTCGAGCACGCCCGCGAGCTGTGCCGGCTGGTTGCCGACGATGCCGACCGAGAACCCGTCCAGGCGCGCGAAGCCGCAGATGATGTTCTTGGCGTAGTGCTCGTGCACCTCGAAGAACTCGCCGTCGTCGACGATCAGCCGCACCACGTCGCGCATGTCGTAGGGCTTGTTGGGGTTGTCCGGCACGACGTGGTCGAGCTCCGGGTCCATCCGCTGGGGGTCGTCGGTGGGCGTCACACGCGGGGCGCGTCTGCAGGTTGTTCTGGGGCAGGAAGCTCGATCAGGTAGCGGCAGTCCTCCAGGCACGCGTCCTCGTCCTCGGAGGCGAAGTGCGCGACGCCCGACTTGGTGTTGTGGGACATCGCCCCGCCGAGCTCCTCGAAGCCGACCTCCTCGCCGGTGACCGTCTTGATCACGTCGGGGCCGGTGATGAACATGTGCGAGGTCTCCTTGACCATGAAGATGAAGTCCGTGATCGCGGGGGAGTACACGGCGCCGCCGGCGCAGGGGCCCATGATCAGGCTGATCTGGGGGATCACGCCCGAGCAGCGTGACGTTGCGCACGAACACGTCGCCGTAGGCGCCGAGCGAGACGACGCCCTCCTGGATGCGCGCGCCGCCGGAGTCGTTGATGCCGATCACCGGGCAGCCGATCTTGGCGGCCAGGTCCATGATCTTGCACATCTTCTCGCCCATCACCTCGCCGAGCGAGCCGCCGAACACGGTGAAGTCCTGGCTGAACACGCACACGGTCCGCCCGTCGATCGTGCCGTGGCCGGTCACCACGGCGTCGCCCCAGGGCCGGTTCTTCTGCATGTCGAAGTCGTAGGTGCGGTGGCGCACGAACGTGTCGAGCTCCTGGAAGGAGCCGGGGTCGAGCAGCTTCTCCACGCGCTCGCGCGCGGTGTACTTGCCGCGCGCGTGCTGCTTCTCCTCGGCCTCCGGCGCGGAGTGCAGCGCCGCCTCGCGCAGCTCCTGCAGCTGGGCGAGCTTCTCCTCGTAGGTCTCCGGGCGCCTTCTGGCGGGGCGGTTTGCGGTGGCCGCTGCGCGAGCTCGCGAGCAGCGCGGCGTCGGTCTGGCGGTCGTGTGAGCTGGCTGGCCATCGGACGGCGGGATCTTATCCGCGCGGGTCGTCCGGACCCGGCATCGTCCGGCTGGCTAGGCCCGCGAGAACGGCCGGTGGTGCGCTGCGCCGAGCCGGTCGAGCACGGCCGTGAGGACAGCCGCTCGACCTCCTCCGCCGCGACCTCCTCGGCGGCCTTCAGCTCGGCCGCGAGGTCCGGTTTCTCCTCGTCCTCTGCCACGCGCGCGGTCCCGTCCACCGGCTGGACCGCGGCCTCCTCGGAGTCCACGGCCTCCTCGGGCGGCTCGCCGCCGGCGTCGAGCAGAGCGCCCGCGAGTTGCGCTGCGTGGCCGCGACCGGCTGGTGTCAGCGGCTCCGGAACGCGCTCGGGCTCCGGAACGCGCTCGGGCTCGGCGGTCGCGCTCGGGCTCAGCGCCGCGCTCGGGCTCGGCGATGCGGCCTCGTCGATCGGCGGCGCCGGCTGCCTCGTGCCTGCGCCGGGAGAAGAGCCGCGCGAAGAAGCCACGCCGCGCCGGTGGCGCCGGGGCTCGATCCTGACGAGCGCGGGCAGGGCGATCCACGCCGGCATCGCCGGGTCGACGTCGAGGCTCGGGGCCTCGGCCGGCCCCTCGGCGAACGGCGCCGCGCCCGGCGCCTCCTGCGCTCGGCGGCTGCGTCTGCGGCCGCGCTCGGGCTCGACCGGCGTCGGCGGCTCGCGCGGCAGCTGGCGACGTCGACGCGTGAGCGTCACCTTCGTGCCCCAGCCCGAGGGCTTGATGACGACGGTGCCGGTGGTATCCCCGGCCTCCCACTCGACCATCGTCTCGGGCTCGATGCGGGTGATCCGGATCTCGCCGAGCTCGCCCGAGGTGGCGGGCCAGCGCGGCGGGGTCGCTCAGCTCGGCCCACAGCTCGGGCGGGGACTTGACCAGGGTGCGCTGCACCTCCGAGGAGATCATCGCCCCGGCAGTTCGAGCGATCGCCCGCGAGTCCTTCCGGCGAGCGCTCCGCTGCAGGCGACGCGGGCGACGCGGGCGGCGCGTCCGGCGCCCATGAGACCGCGCTCGTGCAGCAGCTCGGCCAGCTGGACCGCGTTCGTGGCGGCGCCCTTGCGCAGGTTGTCGGCGACGATCCACATGTCGAGCGCGCCGCTCGTGGCCGGGGTCGCGGCGGATGCGCCCGACGAACACGTCGTCGCTGGCCGGCGGCGTCGATCGCCAGCGGGTAGAGCGCCGCGGAGGGGTCGTCGAGCACGGTCACGCCGGGCGCCGCACGCAGCAGCTCGCGCGCCCGCTCGGGCGAGAGTGGCTCGCGCGTCTGCACGTTGACCGCCTCGGAGTGGCCGTGACGACGGGCACCCGCACGCAGGTCGCGCTCACGCGGATCGCCGGGTCGCCGAGGATCTTGCGCGTCTCGTTGATCAGCTTGCGCTCCTCGTCGGTGTGGTCGTCGCCCGGCGGCGAAGCAGCCGGCGTGGGGGAGCGCGTTGAAGGCGATCTGGTGGGCGTACTGCGTCGGGCGCCGGCGATCTCGCGCTCGTGCAGCAGCGCGTGGGACTGGTCGAGCAGCTCGTCGACCGCCCGCTTGCCCGTGCCCGAGACGGCCTGATAGGTGCAGATCACGAGCCGCTCGATCCCGGCCTCGTCGTGGAGCGGCTTCAGCGCCACGACCATCTGCATCGTCGAGCAGTTCGGGTTGGCGACGATCCCTTGGTGGGCGTCGAGCGCCTCCGGGTTGACCTCGCTGACGACCAGCGGGACGTCGTCGCTCATCCGCCAGCGCGAGGAGTTGTCGACCACGACCGCGCCCGCCGTCGGCGAAGCGCGGCGCCCACTCGCCCGAGGTCGAGCCGCCGGCGGAGAACAGCGCGAGGTCGAAGCCCTGGATCGACTCCTCGTCGAGAGCCCTGGACGGCGAGGCCGCCGTCGAGCTCGCTTGCCCGACCGAGCGCTCGGAGGCGAACGGCACGATCTCGCGCGCCGGGAAGTGCCGCTCGCGCAGCAGCCGCAGCATCAGCGTGCCGACCTGCCCGGTGGCGCCGACGACCGCGACGCGATAGCCCTCAGCGCTCACGCGCGTCAGGGTACCGTGGCGCGGGCGCCCGCTACGGCTTGACGGCCATGAACACGATCGTGACGAGCACGAGCAGCTGACGCAGCGCGCCCGACGATCGTCGAGCGTCCGCGTCACGAGCGCCCGGTACTCGGCGCCGAGCGTCTCCGGAGTCTCCGTCGCCGCGTCGGCCTCGAGGTCCCGCGTCGGCGACCGCGCTCCGCTCGCCTGGCCGTCGGGATCATGACGGCGCCCACGAGCGCCGCCGATCACGATCGCGGCGGCGAGGCCCCACTGCACGAAGAACTCGCTCCAGTGGTGCCCGTCGCTGGCGAGGTAGATGCCGGCGACCACGACCAGCAGCCAGCCCCGGGATTGATCAGCGTCGTGCTGATCGCGTGCTTCGACCCGGTGCAGCAGCGGCAGGCTGCGCGGGTCCGGCCTTGGTGACCGCTGCGAAGATGATCGGGCAGGCGAACGTCACGCCGAACGCGACCACGACGGCCATGATGTGGACGCGAGGACGAATTCGTAGAGCCGACGCGGCGAGCGAGTCACGCAGGAGAGCGCGACACTAGTTGCGAGCGGTGGATCAGAACGTCGGCGCGTACTTGCCGAACACGTCCTGCATCGCCCCGCACACCTCGCCCAGCGAGCAGCGGTCCTTCAGCGCCTGGCGGATCGCGGGCAGCAGGTTCTCGCTGCCCGCGCGCCACCTCGCGCAGCTCCTCCAGGCGCCGCGCGACGAGCTCCTGGTCGCGGTCGGCCTTGAACGCCGTCAGGCGCTCGACCTGTTCGCGCTCGGACTCGGGGTCGACGCGCAGCAGGTCGGGAACCTCGATGTCGTCCTCCTGGTAGGCGTTGACGCCGACGACGATGTCCTGGCCGATGCGGTAGCGCTCCTGGTAGCCCCAGGCGGACTCGTCGATCTCGCCGGTGATGAACTCGATCGCGTTGACCGAGCCGCCCGAGCGCGTCGACCTTCGCGATCAGCTCGCTGCGCGCGCGCTTCGATCTCGTCGGTCAGCGACTCGACGAAGTAGGAGCCCGCGAACGGGTCGACGGTGTCGGCCGCGCCGGACTCGTGGGCGAGGATCTGCTGCGTGCGCAGCGCGATCTTGGCGGCCCGCTCGGTCGGCAGCGCGAGCGCCTCGTCGAAGCCGTTGGTGTGCAGCGACTGGGTGCCCCCGCAGACCGCCGCGAAGCCCTGCAGGGCGACGCGCACGATGTTGTTCTCGGGCTGCTGGGCGGTCAGCGTGACGCCGCCGGTCTGGGTGTGGAAGCGCAGCATCGTCGCCTTCGGGTTCGTGGCGCCGAAGCGCTCGCGCATGATGTGCGCCCACATGCGCCTGCGCGGCGCGGAACTTGGCGACCTCCTGGAAGACGTTGTTGTGGCCGTTGAAGAAGAACGCCAGCCGCGGGGCGAACTCGTCGACCGTCGAGCCCCTTGTCGATCGCCGCCTGCACGTAGGCGATACCCGAGGACAGCGTGAACGCGACCTCCTGCACGGCCGAGCAGCCCTTCTCGCGGAAGTGGTAGCCGGAGATCGAGATCGTGTTCCAGCGCGGGACGCGCTCGTGGCAGTACTCGAACAGGTCGGTCGTCAGGCGCATCGTCGGCGCCGGCGGGTAGATGTAGTTGCCGCGCGCGATGTACTCCTTGAGCACGTCGTTCTGGGTCGTGCCCGCGCAGCTTCTCGCTGGGCACGCCCTGCTCCTCGCCGACCAGCTCGTAGAGCAGCAGCAGGCAGGCGGCCGGCGCGTTGATCGTCATCGACGTGGAGACCTGATCGAGCGGGATGCCGTCGAAGGCCGTGCGCATGTCGTCGATCGTGTCGATCGCCACGCCGGTGCGCCCGACCTCGCCCAGGCAGCGCGGGTTGTCGGAGTCCAGGCCCAGCTGGGTGGGCAGGTCGAAGGCCATCGACAGGCCCGGTCGAGCCCTTCGAGAGCAGGTAGCGGTAGCGCTCGTTGGACTCCTTCGCCGACGCGTAGCCCGCGTACTGGCGCATCGTCCAGGTCTGCTTGCGGTACATCTCGCGGTGGACGCCGCGCGTGTACGGGAACTCGCCCGGGCTCGCCGAGGTCGAGGCTCGGCCGGCAGGTCGGCCTCGGTGTAGAGCTCGGCCGATCTCGATCCCCGAGTCGGTGAAGCGGCGCGGGTCGTCAGGGCCGACGATCGGCGCGACCGTCAGGCGCTCCTCGGCTCGTCCTGCGGCGCATGTCGCTCATGGCAGGATATGTCATGGCCATCGCAGGGCGCGAATCACGTAAGCTTCCGCGTCGATGTCCACCTGCCTGGTCACCGGCGGCGCCGGCTTCCTCGGCTCGCACCTGTGCGACGAGCTGCTCGCGCGCGGCAACCGGGTGATCTGCGTCGACAACCTCGAGACCGGCTCGCTCGCCAACATCGAGCACATCCGCGACCCCGAGCGCTTCGTGCACGTCGGCGTCGACATCATCGAGCCCTACTTCGTCGACGAGCCGGTCGACTTCGTCTACCACCTCGCCTCGCCGGCCTCGCCGATCGACTACCTGCGCCTGCCGCTGCACACGCTCAAGGTCGGCTCCTACGGCACCCACCACACGCTCGGCCTGGCCAAGGCCAAGCGCGCGCGCTTCCTGATCGCCTCGACCAGCGAGGTCTACGGCGACCCGCTCGAGCACCCCCAGTCCGAGAGCTACTGGGGCCACGTCAACCCGATCGGCCCGCGCGGCGTCTACGACGAGGCCAAGCGCTACGCCGAGGCGCTGACGATGGCCTACCACCGCCAGCAGGGCGTGGACACGGCGATCGTGCGGATCTTCAACACGTACGGCAGCCGCGATGCGCCCGCACGACGGCCGCGCGATCCCGACGTTCCTGCGCCAGGCGCTCGCCAACCGGCCGATCACGGTGTTCGGCGACGGCAGCCAGACGCGCTCCTTCTGCTACGTCAGCGACCTGATCCGCGGCATCATCGCGCTGGCCGAGTCCGGCTACCACGACCCGGTGAACATCGGCAACCCCGACGAGTTCACGCTGCTCGAACTCGCCGAGACGGTCAAGGAGCTGACCGGCTCGAGCTCGGAGATCGTGTACGAGGCGCTGCCCGACGGACGACCCCAAGCAGCGCAAGCCCGACATCGCGCTCGCGCAGGGAGCTGCTCGGCTGGTCGCCGGAGGTCTCGCTGCGCGAGGGGCTGCAGCGCACGATCGAGCGACTCGGGCGTCGAGCTGCTGGTCGGCGGTCGCGGCCACTGAGCCCGCTCGAGCCGCCAGCCGGTCCGGCGGCGATCTGCGTCGTCTCGAGAGCGTGGTGACCGCTCCATATGGGAGTCTGAGGTGTTGTGAGCAGCGAGATGGGACCGATCCGCCGGCTCCGCGAACGCCGCTGCCGACCCGCGCCGCGGCGCCAGCGCGCGACCGCTCGCAGCGCCGCTGCCGACGCGCCGTCCAGCCGACGCGGTCGCGTCGGCGATCTCGGAGCCGCCTGCGCGCCGGAGCCGTCCGACCGCGACATGCGCAGCAAGCGCCCGCCCGGCGCTGTCGTTCCTGCTGCGCATGGCCACCGCTGCGGCGCGTCGGCGCGCGTGCTCTCGCTGCTCGCGCTCGACTTCGTCGGGGTGGCGCTCGCGATCTTCACCGCGCTCGTGCTCAAGGAAGCCGTGCTCGGCACGTCGAGCCCGAGCACGCGCTGCACGGGACCGAACGCTTCCTGCCGTTCGCCTACCTGCTGACGGCGCTGCTGTTCGCGCGCTCGGGGCTGTATGCGGAGCGCGCGCAGCGCCCGGGCCTCTCGCGGATCGTCGGCTCGCTGTTCCAGGTCGCGTTCGTCGCGCTGCATCTTCGCGGTCGTCAGCGGCGAACACTTCTCGAGC
This sequence comes from uncultured Solirubrobacteraceae bacterium, assembly GCA_963743505.1. Taxonomy (GTDB): domain Bacteria; phylum Actinomycetota; class Thermoleophilia; order Solirubrobacterales; family Solirubrobacteraceae; genus Palsa-744. The sequence continues at coordinate 238,212 of CAVUPZ010000002.1, forward strand.
TACTACCTCTTCTACGGCTCGCTCGCGTTCGCGCTGCTTCTACGTGTCCTCGCTGCGGGCGGCCTATGAGCGGCTCACGGCGCTGCTGCTGCGGGCCGCCGGCTACCGGCGCCGGGCGGTGCTCGTCGGCACGGGCAAGCACATCGCCGACGTCGCCCACGCGCTCGGCGACGCGCCGCACTCGCCGATCGAGGTCGTCGGCTACCTCTCGCCCGACGCCGCTGCCGGCCAACGGCCTGCGCTCGCTGGGCACGCTCGCGCGACCTCGACGCGGTGCTCGGCGCCGAGCGCGTCGACGAGGTGATCATCGCCGACCCCGACTTCCCCCAGGTCGAGGCCGTGGAGCTCGTCGACCAGTGCCACCGGCGCGGCGTGCGCGTGCGCCTCGCGCCCTCGACGATGGAGATCCTGATCCACCGCGCCGAGTTCGTGCCGGGCCAGTCGGTGCCGCTGTTCGAGCTCGGCCCGCCCGTGTTCGAGGGCATCGACTTCGCCCTCAAGCGCACCTTCGACATCGATCGGGGCGACGCTGCTGCTGGTCGTGCTGAGCCCGCTGCTCGCTGGCGATCACGCTCGCCGTGCGCGCTGACCTCGCGCGGGCCGATCGTGTTCCGCTCGACGCGCCGCGGGCATCGGCCAGCGGCCGTTCGCGTGCCTGAAGTTCCGCACGATGCACACCGACGCCGAGGAGCGCCAGGCCGACCTCGAAGAGCTGAACGAGGCCTCCGGCGCGCTGTTCAAGATCCGCGACGACCCGCGCCTGACGCCGGTCGGGCGGCTCCTGCGCCGCTTCTCGCTCGACGAGCTGCCCCAGCTGGTCAACGTGCTGCGCGGCGAGATGTCGCTCGTCGGGCCGCGGCCGCTGCCCGAGCGCGACTACGAGATGCTCGAGGACTGGCACCGCAAGCGCTACCTCGTGCTGCCCGGGATCACCGGCCTGTGGCAGGTCTCGGGCCGCTCGGAGCTCGACTTCGACGACCTCGTGCACCTCGACTTCATCTACCTCGAGCGCTGGTCGCTGGCGCTCGACCTGACGATCCTGCTGAAGACGATCCCCGCTGTGCTCTCGCGGCGCGGCGCCTACTGAGGCTCGAGTCCGTCGATCCGCGGGGCCCGCTGCTGGGCGCCCCGTCGCCGCCGCGCCCGGGCCGGGTCGCGGCGTCCGCGCCACGTCGGCGAGGGCGCGTGTCGTAGACCGCCCAGGTCGCGCGGGCCGCGTCCTGCCAGCTCCAGCGGGGGGCGCCGGCGCCGGGCGGCGTGGCGGCCTGGGCCGCCTCGATCAGCGTCGCCATGTCGCCGGGCGCCACGAACGTCGCCCGCTCGCCCAGGACCTCGCGCAGCGCCGGGACCTCGCACGCCACCACCGGGGTGCCGCAGGCCAGCGCCTCGACAGCCGGCAGCCCGAAGCCCTCGTGCTCGGAGGCCAGCACGAGCGCGCGGGCGCCGGTGTAGATCGCCGCGAGCTCGTCGTCGCGGACCTGCCCGGTGAGGATCACCTCGGGGAGCTCGTGCGCCCACGGGCGCGTTGGGCCGACGAGCACGAGCGGCAGCTCCGCGCGGCGCGCCGGCGAGCTCTGCGACGTGCTTGCGCGGGGTCGGGGTGCTCGAGCCCGCCGACCCACAGCAGGTAGCGCTCGGGCAGCCCGTAGCGCGCCCGCACGCGCGGCCACCTCCGCGTCGGGCCGCGGGTACATCGATCGGGTCGGCCGCCTCGGGGATCACGACGACCCGCTCAGGCTCGAGCCCGAGGTGCGTCGACGGCGTCCTCGGCCACGGCGCTGGGTCGGCACGATCACGCGCACCGCGCGCTGGACGGCGAGGTGGCGCAGCCGCAGGCGCAGCGCCCGTGCGCAGGTGCTCGCTGCGGCGCTTCAGCGCGGCCGAGGTCGTGCACGTGACGACCATCGGGCAGGGGCTGTGGAGCATCGCGCCCTCCATCCAGGGGGCGTGGAGGACATCGGCGCCACGTGAGCGGGCGATCGCCGAGGGCCGGTGCATCTCGAGGATCTCGTCGCCGGCCGCGGCCGTGTCGCGCGAGCGCCTGCAAGCAGGCAGCGCGAGTAGCGCCCGACGCCGTGGGGGTCGGCGACCGGGCGGCTGTCGAAGGCCACCCTCACCCGCGTCGGCCCCCGCTCACGCGACTGTCCATGTGCTCACGGCGCGAACATAGTCGCTTTGCCGGACTTTGGATAGGTATGACAGCCCGAATGCACGGTCTCTCCGTGCACCGGCACGCGCGCGCCCGACGGCGCCAGTCGAGCAGGGTCGGGCTCTAGCCTTGGCGACGATGCCCTCGCAGGATTACCACGAAGCGATCTGGAAGGCGCTCCCGGCAGAGCTCGAGCCGGCCGACTTCCGCCTGCGCCGGTCCTTCCTGCTCGGTCGCCTGAGCGGCGGGGAACGGGTGCTGGACGTGGGGTGCGGCGAGGGTCGTTTCGCCGCCGAGCTCGCCCGCGCCGGAGCGAGCGTGGTGGCCGTCGACGTCGCCGAGGAGCCGCTGCGGCGGGCCCGATCCAGCCATCCGGACCTGGACTTCCGCCTCGTCCCCGCCGAGGGTCCCTGGGAGCTCGAGGACTCCAGCTTCGACCTCGTCTGGGCGGGAGAGGTGATCGAGCACGTCGCCGACACCGCCGCCTGGCTGTCCGAGCTGCGCCGCGTCCTGCGCTCGGGCGGCGTCCTGCTGCTGAGCACCCCCGCGCAGGGGCTGCTCACGCGGCTGCGCCTCGCTCTCGACGGGCGTGCCTTCGCCGCGCACTTCGATCCGCTTTCCGACCACCTGCGCTTCTACAGCGCCGCCACGCTTCGGCGGCTGCTCGAGGAGTTCGGGTTCGAGCAGGTCAGCGTGCGCGCGGCGGGTGGGCCGCCCGGGGCGCGCCGGCTGCTGCTGGCCCGGGCGGTCCGCTCCCGCTACTGACGCGCCTGGGCGCCCGAGGTACGCCGCAGCGCCTCGATGTACTCGTTGTAGATTTCGATCGCTTCGCTGTCTTTGCGCTGTGGCGTCAGCAGTTCCGGGGCGATCGACTGCGGGTCGAGGTAGATCGCAGCTTCGAGCTCGGTCAGCGCCGCGTGCGGGTTGCCCCGGAGGTCGAAGTGGGCCAGGGCGAGCCAGGTCTGCGGGTTGGACGGCTGTTCCACGACCGCCTTGGCGAGGGTCGAGCGCGCCTGTGCGGGGTGTCCGCTGAGCCGCTCGATGTCCGCGAGCGTGATCAGCGCCTGCGGCGAGAGGGGGTCGCGCGCGACGGCCTGCCTGGCTGCCGTGAGCGCAGGCCCCGGCTCGCGGGCGGCGAGCGAGGCGAGCGCCTGCTCGCGGCTGTCTTCCGAGCGTTGGGGCTGCCATTGCGACCACGCCGCCAGCAGCGCCGCCGCGACCGCAGCTGCGGCGAGCACGAGGCGCGCCTGGCCGATTTGGCCGACCGAGCGGGGCAGGCGAACACGCCCGCCGGAATCGGCGAGCGGGCCGCGGCCGGCGAGCCAGCCGGCGCAGAGGAGGGCGACGCATGCGTCCCCGGGCACGTACCACGTCCAGTCCACCAGCGAGTGGGCGCCGAAGGTGATCACGATGCAGAGCATGCTCGAGAGCCCGATCCGCTCGGCTGTGTAGGCCCTCGCCGGGCCCGCCGGCAGGGGCCGGTACCCGGGCGGCGGCCCGCTGCCCGTGCGCAGGTTGCGCCACGCCCGCCACGGCGCCCAGCTGCGGTTGAAGGGGTGGGTGCTGCGGCCCGCCGCGGCCAGCCACGTGAGCAGCAGCGCGAGCGCCACCGCGAGCCCGGCGAGCCCGAGGTCGGCGAGCGTCTGCACGAGGAAGCCGTGTGCGTGCGTCACCACCAGCGGCGCCCGGCGGTAGCGCAGACGTGCCGTCTGATAGCCCATCGCCCCCGACCCGAGGAGCGGATGGGCGGCGAACACCTGCAGCGCCTCCTTCCAGTAGCGGGCGCGCACGCTCGCCACCGCGGTCAGCCGGCCGGGGGTGTTCGGCGGCGTCTTCGCGTTCGGGTCCGTCAGCGAGCTGACCGCGTGGGAGATGCTGCCCGTGAACCCGCGCCGACTGTGCGCGAGCGCCCCCGCGAACGCGATCATGGCCACGAGGAGGAGCCCAACGAGCGTCGTGCCGGCGCGCCGGCGCCATCGCCGCGAGGGCGCCCGCCGCGCGGTCAGGAAGCCGATCACGACACCCGCGATCGCCAGCGCCAGCACCATCGCCAGGATCAACGCTCCCAGCCGGTGCCCGTACAGCGTCCGTTCGGCGAGCGGGACCTGTTCCGCGCTGAGGGCGTGCACGGAGAAGGACCAACCGGCCACCGCCGCCGCCGCGACTCCGCCGCACAGCAGCACGGCCGCTCCACGCAGGCGCAGGGGCACGATGCAGAACCACGCCAGGAGCCCGACCGCGAGCGCCACCAGGGCTCCACGCGAGTAGGCCAGCAGGAGCGTCAGCAGCAACAGCCCCATCGCCGGGTAGGACATCGCGCTCAGGAGCGCGTGCCCGCTGCGACGGGCGCCGAGCCACATGCACCCGATCGCCCCCATCGCGGCGGTCAGCCCGACCGCGTTCCAGTAACCGTACGGTTCCTCGACGCGGGCGGCGGTTGCGCCGGGGTCGAGCGTGGCCGGGAAGACCTTCGCGAGCAGGGCATACGCGCACACCACGACGGCCGCAAGCGTGACCGCGCCGAGCACCGCGGGCCAGCGCTGGGGCGCGAGCCGCACGAACGCCACCGCGGCCGCGAACACGCCCGCGTAGGCGAACATCCTGCCCGCGTCCTCCCAGCTCGCGTCGGGCACCACCGACCACACCACCGACACCGCCGTCAGCAGCGCGAACGCCACCAGCAAGCCGACGCTCCACACGCCGTCGGTCCGGCGTCGGGCCGGCGCGAGCACCGCCGCAGCCGCCAGCAGCGCTCCGGCGCCGAGCGTGAGGACGATCTCGGTCATCGTCATCGGTTCGAGGTTCAGCCCCCCCTTGGCGTAGAAGGTGACCAGGCAGAGGGCCGCGGCGAGGATCACCGTCGTCGCCGCGAGCGCCCAGGCCGGGGGCAGCGTCCGCCGGGTGCGGGGCGCCGCGGCCGGGGCGGGCGGCGCCGGCCGGCTCAGCGTCGCGGGCGGGCGCGGCTCAGTCGGGGCGCTGGCCACGAACGCGGTTGCGCAGTCCGGCGCCGAGGGCGAGGACCAGGCAGGCGAGCAGGAAGGCAAGCGTCGCGAGCAGCGGGCTCGGCAGCGAGCTCAGCGCCGAGGCGACGTTCGCGTGCACGACGCCGGGTTGGACGAGTTGGCCGGCGAGGCGGACCGGTCCGGGCTGCGTGTTGGAGGCATGCGCGATCGCCGCCTGCTCGGCCGGGCTCGCGGGCAGCGCCGCCGCAGCTTCCCCTGCGCCGGCGGACCCGCCTCCACCCGCCGCCGCGAGCTGGGCCTGACGGATCTGGGATGCGCATGTCGAGTACTCTTCGGCGTCCGCGCTGAGCTCTTTCAGAGCCTTGTCGTAGGCGCTCTGGCTGAAGCCCGCAAGCGATTCGCCGTGGGTGCAGCGCAAGATGATCGTTTCGCCGATGTCCGCCGACGCGGGCGAGACGATCGCGAGCGCGCCTGCGAGAACCGCGGCGAGCAGGGCGAGTCGGCTTTGAACAGCGCGGATGCTCATCGGCTGACGGCACAACGCTACCAGCGCGCTCGGGAGAGCCCGACGGTTGCAAGCGCCCGGGAGAAGCCCTCCGCCCACGCCTCGTAGGTGTATCCGGCCACCTCCCGCCTGCCGGCCGCGCCGAGCCGCTCCCGCAGCGCCCCGTCCTCGGCGAGGCGCACGATCGCCCTCGCGAGCGCCGTCACGTCGCCGGCCGGCACGACCAGACCGGTCTGTCCATCGCGCACGAGCCCGCCGGCTGCCGCCCCCACGGCATCGCTCGCGATCACGGCCACGCCCTGGTTCATCGCCTCGTTGACGACGAGCCCCCACGGCTCGCGGAAGGTGGCGGTCGGGATCGAGGGCACCACGAGCGCGTCGCTGGCCGCGTACACCCGCCGCAGCTGTGCAGGCGCGAGCTGGCCGAGCGCGTACACGCCGGGGGACGGCGACGGCTCGCTTGTCGTCGTCCTCGCGCCGGCGCCGCCGACGACCAGGAGATCGCCGCCGTCGACGCGCCCGCCGACGCCCGCTGCCCGCCACGCCGCCCGCAGCACGCCGAGGCCCTTGCCGGGGTCCGCCCGACCCACGAACAGGTAGCGCAGGCGCCTCGTCGCGGGCCAGCCATCCACGCGCGGCTGCTCGGTCTCGGCGGCGCCCCAGTAGCCGTTGTCGACGGCCTGCGCCGCCACGTGGACGTTGCGAGCCCCGCGGGCCCGGACGTACTCGCTCACGTGCGGCCCGTAGGTCACGACCGCGTCCGCCGAGCGGTACAGGCGCCGCAGCGGCAGATAGCTGAGCGTGTGGGCCACGCTGCGCGGATGCGCCCAGAGCGACGCCCACAGGAGCAGCGGAACCCGGCCGGCGCGCGCGCCCGCCCACGTCGCCAGCAGCTCCGCACGCCCCCCGGTCGGGCAGACCACGGCGCGGTAGCGCCGGCTCGCCGCCAGTCGGCCGAGCTCGGCCGCCCCGGCTGCGCGGCAGGGCACGGACAGGCCGTTCTCGCGCGCCGGACCCCCGTGCATCGAGCGGCCCCCGAACAGGGCCAGCTCGATGCCCTCGCGCTCGTGCAGGCGGGCCAGCGCGCCGGCCCGATAGGCGGGGACGTGGCCCGTGACGAACAGGACGGGCTTCACGCCAGCACGTCGCGGTAGGCCGCCACCGTCTCCTCGCCGCAGCGCTCCCACGTGAAGTTGGCCGCCACCGTCGCCCGCGCCCGCGCCCCCGCCTCGCGCAGCCGGTGAGGGTCCGAGAGCAGCTCGTCGATCCGCTGGGTGAGGCGCTCGATGTCGCCCGGCGGCACGAGCACCATGCCGTCCCCGGCCTTCGCGATCTCCTCCGGGCCGGGCTCGCCGCGACAGCCGATCGCGGGCACGCCGGCAGCCATCGCCTCGACGTAGACCACCCCGAAGGCCTCCTCGGTCGAGGGCATCACGAACAGCGTGCAGGCCCGCGCCGCCTCGAGCGCCTGCTCGGGCGCCAGCTGACCGAAGAAGTCCACCCGGTCGGCCACGCCGAGCCGGACGGCCAGTCCTTCGAGGGGTATCCGCTCCGGCCCGTCGCCGATGATCCGGTAGCGCAGCGACGGATGGCTGGGACCGAGCACGGCCAGGGCCCGCAGGACATCGGCGTGGCGCTTGCGTGCCACGAGATGGGCGACCGTGACGAGCGAGGGCGAGGACGGTGCCGGACCCGGCGGCTCGCGAGATTCCGCCGATCGTCCCGGCAGCTCAGCTCCGAGGTGCAGCACGCGGGTCCAGCCGGCGCCGTGGGCCCGGGCGAGCTCGGCGACACCCTCGCTGTTGGCGAGCACGAGCCGGGCGGCGCCGAGCCCGTTGGCCACCGCAGTGGCTCCCGCCGCACCGAGGCCGACGGTGTAGAGGACATCCCCCCCGTGCACGGAGACGATCAGCGGGACGCGCGTGCGGGCGCGGCGCACCGCGTCGGCGGCGGGGACGGCGTTGTGGGCGTGGATCAGCTGGAACGGGAACCTGCGCGCCAGCCGGCGCAGGGCGAGCGCGAGCGTCGGCGCCGCCCACGCACCCCAATGCGGGTAGCTGCGATCGCGGGGGGGAGAGAGGTACGGGACGTAGGTCACCGGCAGCCCGTCCCGCAGCTGGTGTCGCGGCTCGGAGACCAGTGCCCTCAGGGCCGCGGTCGCACCGCCGGCGCCGGCGTCGAGCGAGGCTCTGGGCGGGACCACTCGGTGCAGCACGAGCACCTCCACCTCCGCGCCGGCGTCACGAGCAGCGAGCGCCTGGCGATGGGCCCAGATGCCGAGCACCGGATCCCGGCGACTGGGGTAGAACTCTGCCACCACCGCCACCCGCGGCGAGCTGCCGGCGAGCGTCCTCACCAGCGCCGGTGGGTCGCGAGTGTGCGTTCGGCCTCATCGGCCTTGACGTAGGGTCGCCCGTCCAGGAACTCCCGCGCCTCGGCGATCGCCTGCGAGTGTCCGTAGGCAGCGCCCGCCGGCGCGGCCCGGTGGCCGATCGCCACCGCGTCGAGGATCCCGCAGCGCCAGCCGTGCGCGCGGGCGAGCGCCGCCCAGTGCAGGTCCAAGCCCCATCCCATCCGCAGCTGCGGGAACGGCAGCAGCGTCGCGAAGGTGGCGCGGGCGAACGCGGTCACCGGTCCGATCTCCACGAAGCTCGTCTCCCGCACGGCGCTCAGCGGCCGCCGCCGCGTGACCTTCCAGGCGGCGTGGGAGTCGAGCCGGTGGGCCGGCTGGGCGAGATCGAGCGAGAACCGCTCGGCGAGGAACAGGAACCGGTCCAGAAAGCCCGATGGCAGCGCCACGTCGTCGTCCAGCACGAGCAGCCAGTCGCTGCCGTCGGGCGGGTGGGCAGCCAGCAGCGCGTTGAGGCTCTCGAACTTCCCGCGCCCGTCTGGCGCGCGAACACGGGTCTCGACGGCATGCCGGGAGCGCGACAGCTCGCTCCGCGTCGCCGACGCGCTCTGCCGGTGCTCCGGCCGTTCGATCATCAGGGCGAGCACGCTGCGGGTGGGCGGCGAGTCGCGGGCGCAGCGGGCGAGTCGCCGCCTTCGACCCGACGCGACTTCGAGCGTGTCGATCGACCCGTCGCCGAGCCGGCGCGCACGCGAGCCGAGGCCGCCGACGGTTCCGCTCGCGCCCGAGAGGAAGTCCTCCCGCCGGCCCGCGTCCGGCAGCAGGCGCTCCTTCAGCCCCTCCTGCAGGCGACCGGCGCTGTGGGCGACCATCGTGAGCCCCGCCGGGCAGCGCCTGCGCGCCACGTGTCCCACGCAGCCGGCCAGCGTGATCAGCTCGCGGCGCAGGCTCGGAGCCGCCCCGCGGCGGGCGTCGAACCGGCGTGCCGCGCGGCCGCGGACGTGCGCCGTCGACGCCAGCGAGCGCAGCCGCGCGTCGGGCCCCACCCGGCGGTGCTCGACGAGCGCACCCGGCACGTACAGGACACGGGCACCGGGGTCGAGGCGGCGCAGGCGTTCCTGCCACTCCTGCTCGTCGCCCCCGTCGGCGAGGTCTGGGTCGAACGGGCCGACCCGGGCGAACGCCGAGCGCCTGATCGCCATGTTCGCTCCCCACGCGAACGCGGTCTCGAGCGCCCGCTCGCCGAGGTCGAGCGTCGTGATCGGCGGCGCCTCCCTGCCACAGCTGCGCGGCGCCGGCCCATCCAGGCACGCCGTGATCCTGCCGGCGAGCACGTCCACGTCCGGGTGCTCCCGTGCCGCGTCGAGCAGCGCGTCGAGCCAGTCCGGGCTGGCGCGGACGTCGTCGTCGACGAACACGACGAGCTCGCCGGCAGCCCCGGCGAGGCCGGTGTTGCGGGCGGCGTTGAGCCCGAGCGGGCGCGCGTGGGGCTCGTAGCGCGCACCGTGCCCCTCGACCAGGGCACGTGTCCTGCCGTTGGCCCCGGCGTCGTCGACGACGATCACCTCCGCACCCGCGCGCGCGGCCGCCGGCGCGATCGAGGCGAGCGCGACGTTCAGGTAGGCGAGGCGGGCGCGGGTGGGAATCACGATCGACGCAGGGGGCATGGGTCCGGACAGTCTAGGTTTGCCGCGTGGTCCTGTTCCTGCACAACCGCTACCGCACGACCGGTGGCGAGGAGCGCGTGGTGGCGGATCTGATGTGGCTGGTGCGCGAGCATCTCGGGGAGCCGGCGACGCTGCTCGCCCGCGACTCGCTCGGGATCGGCCGGCTGCAGGCCGCGGCGGGTCTGCTGAACGGCGGCGTGCTGGCCGACGACGTCGCCCGGGCGGTCCGGCTCAGCGGGGCACGGGTCGTCCACGCCCACAACCTGCAGCCCTCGCTCGGCTGGCGCGCCCTGGCGGCGGCGCGGGCGGCGGGGGCACGGGTTGTCCTGCACCTGCACCAGTACCGGCTCGTGTGCGCGATCGGGGTCTGCTTCACGAGGGGGGCCGACTGCACGCGCTGTCACGGCCGCGACACGGCACCCGGGATCCGTCTCAACTGCCGCGGGAACGTCCCCGAGGCGCTCGCCTACGGGGCGTCGCTGGCGCTGTGGCAGCGGCGGGTCGTGGAGCAGGCCGACGCGATCGTCGTCCCGAGCGTGTTCGCCCGGGAGCGCCTGCGCGAGCTCGGCGCGGCGCTCCCGTGGGATCGGGTCCACGTGCTGGCGCCGCCGCTGCCCGCGCTCGAGGAGGACGCGAACGGCGGGCAGCCCCCGGCTCCGCGCCGGCCCCGCCGCGGGAGCCCGACCCGGCGCCGGCGCAGGACTATGCCCTCCTCGTCTCCCGGCTGGCGGTCGAGAAGGGAGTCGACGTGGCGATCGACGCCTGCCGGATGATCGGCATGCCGCTCGTGATCGCCGGCGAGGGCCCCGAGTTCCAGGCGCTGCGGGAGCGTGTCCGGGGCGGCGCGGTGCGCTTCCTCGGACACGTCGACGACGGCGAGTTGGCGCGGCTGCGCGCGGGAGCCGCGATCGCCTTGGCGCCATCGCGGGCTGCCGAGACGTTCGGGATGTCCGTCGCCGAGGCGATGGCGGCGGGCGTGCCCGTCGTCGCCAGCCACGTCGGCGCCCACCCCGAGCTGCTCGAGCCGGACGCGCTCGTCCCGCCCGACAACCCGCGGGCGCTCGCGGCCGCGATCGGTCGCCTCGCCGGCGACCGGGCCGCGGGGCAGCGAGGGCGCGAACGGGTGCGGGAGCTGTGCGACCCACGGGCCCTGGCCCGCTCGCTCGCGGTCATCTACGGCGGCGGGCACCCCGAGTCCAGCGCGTAAGCTCACCGCCGTGACCTCGGGGGCGAGCGCGCTGATCACGGGCATCACGGGGCAGGACGGGTCGTTCCTGGCCGAGCTCCTGATCGACAAGGGCTACGCCGTCACCGGCCTCGTCCGGCCGACGCCCGCCGCGGTCCCTGCGTCGCAGGCTCCGCTGGGCGCCTCCGAGCATCTGCGCGGGGCGATCGAGCTGGTGGAGGCAGACCTGCTCGAGCCGGAGACCCTGTACGCCGCGGTGGCGCACGTGCGTCCGAGCGAGATCTACCACCTGGCGGCACCGAGCTTCGTGCCCGCCTCCTGGGAGCGCCCGGCGGAGACGGTCCGTGCGATCGCAGGCTCCGCGGCGGCGATCCTCGAGGCCGTGCGCGACCGCGACAGCGGCACGCGCGTGTTCATCGCCGCGTCCGGGGCGATGTTCGGGGAGGCCCCGGAGAGCCCGCAGCGGGAGCAGACGCCGTGCCGTCCCGTGACCCCGTACGCGATCGCCAAGCTCGCTGGCCACCAGCTGGTGGGCGCCCTGCGCAGCCACGACGGGCTGCGGGCCTGCTCGGGGATCGTCTTCAACCACGAGTCCGAGCGCAGGCCCGAGCAGTTCGTCACCCGCCGGATCAGCCGCGCGGCCGCTGCGATCTCGCTCGGCCTCCAGCAGCAGCTCACCCTCGGCTCCCTCGACGCCGTCCGGGACTGGTCGTTCGCGGGGGACATCGTGCGGGGAGCGTGGCTGATGCTCCAGCAGGAGCGGCCAGAGGACTACGTGCTCGCCAGCGGCGTCGCCCACACGGTGAGGGAGTTCGCCACCTGCGCGTTCGCCACCGTCGGCCTCGACGCCGAGCGCTACGTGCGCGTCGACGCCTCGCTCGTGCGCGGTCCCGAGCGCACGCCCAGCGTCGGCGACCCGAGCAAGGCCCGGGAGCGACTCGGTTGGGAGCCGGAGCTGAGCTTCGAGGGGCTCGTCGAGAGGATGGTGCGGGCGGACCTGCGCGAGCTCGAGGCCAGTTCGGCCACCTGAGCGGGGAGGCCGGCAGAGCCCCGCAACCGCGGCCGGGGCCCGTCCCGGGCACCTCATACACTGGGCCGTCGATGCGGACCGTCGGCGTGATCGGCCTGGGCTATGTCGGCTTGCCGCTCGCGGTCGCCTTCGCGGAGGAGGGCTGCGAGGTGGTGGGCGTGGACGTGGACGCCCGCAAGATCGAGGCGATCGGCGCCGGCGAGTCCTACATCGAGGACGTGCCGGGAGAGGCTCTGAGGGCGCTCGACGGGCGCCTGCGGGTCTCGACCAGCTACGCGACGCTGCGCGACGCCGATGCCGTCCTGATCTGCGTCCCGACCCCCCTCACCCGCAACCGCGAGCCCGACCTCGGTCCGCTGATCGAAGCGACCCGGGCGCTGGCCGGTGTCCTGCGCCCCGACCAGCTGATCGTGCTGGAGTCGACCACCTATCCGGGCACGACCCGCGAACGCGTCGCCCCGCTGCTCGAGGAGTCGGGCCTCGCCGCCGGGCGCGACTTCCACCTCGCCTTCTCGCCCGAGCGGGTCGACCCCGGCCGAACCGACCACACCCTCCGCACCGTGCCGAAGGTCGTGGGCGGGCTGACGGAGGCCTGTGCGCAGCGAGCACGGGCCCTCTACGAGGTCGTCTGCGACGACGTCGTGCTCGTGTCGAGCCCCGAGGTCGCGGAGCTCGCGAAGCTGCTCGAGAACATCTTCCGCGCCGTCAACATCGCGCTCGTGAACGAGCTGGCGATGCTCACCGACAGGATGGGAATCGACGTCTGGGAGGTGGTGGAGGCCGCGGCCAGCAAGCCGTACGGGTTCATGCGCTTCGATCCCGGGCCCGGGATGGGTGGCCACTGCATGCCGGTCGATCCCTTCTACCTGAGCTGGCGGGCACGGGAGTTCGACATGTCGACCGAGTTCATCGAGCTGGCGGGCAAGGTCAACCAGCAGATGCCCTATCACTGCGTCGCCAAGACGGCACGGGCACTCAACGATCGCGGCCGGGCGGTCAAAGGCTCGCGGGTGCTCGTGATCGGCGTGGCCTACAAGCCGGGCGTGGGGGACGTGCGTGAATCGCCCGCCCTGAAGATCATCTCGCTGCTGCGCGGGGAGGGGGCCGAGGTGACCTACCACGACCCGCACGTCCCCGCCCTGCCCGAGCTGGGGCTCGAGAGCTCGCCGCTCGAGGCGTCGCTGGGCGAGGCCGACATCGCGCTGATCGTGACCGCCCATCCCGGCGTGGACCACGAGCTGATCGCCCGGCGAGCACGGCTCGTCGTCGACCTGCGCGGCGTGACCCACGCGGGCACGGGCGCGAACGTCGTACGCCTGTGAGCGGCGCCGTCCCCTCGCCGGCCCCGGCCGAGCCGCTGATCGGGCCGGACGTGAGCGTCGGGGAGGGCGTCGCCTTCGGCGCCCACGTCGTCGTCCACGCCGGCACGCTGATCGGGGCCGACTGCGCGATCGCCGACCATGCCGTGCTCGGCAAGCGTCCCCGTCTCGCACCGCGCTCGGGGGCCCGCGGCGAGGTGGGGCCGCTGCGGATCGGACGAGGCGCGAGCGTCGGAGCAGGTGCTGTCGTGTTCGCAGGCGCGAGCATCGGCGACGGGGCGATCGTCGGCGACCAGGCGTTCGTGCGCGAGCGCAGCTCGGTGGGAGCCGGGTCGGTGATCGGCCGGGGCAGCGCGCTCGATAACGACGTCACCGTCGGCGCCCGCGTGCGCGTCCAGACCAACGTCTACCTGACGGCGTTCACGACGGTCGAGGACGACGTCTTCCTCGGACCCGGGGCGCTCACGACGAACGACGACACGATGGGTCGCCACGATCCGTCCTCCCCGATCGCCGGGGCGCTCCTGCGTCGGGCCTGCCGGATCGGCGGGGGCGCGGTGCTCGTGCCGGGCGTCGAGGTCGGCGAGGAGGCGTTCGTCGCCGCCGGCGCCGTCGTGACCCGCGACGTGCCCGCCCGGGCCGTCGTGATGGGCGTCCCCGCACGGGTCGTACGCGAGGTGGGGGAGGAGGACCTGCTCGAGCGCTGGCGCTAGGTGCTGGGGCTAGGCGAACGCCGCCTGTACCGCGGCGAGCACCTCGTCCGTCTGCGCCCGCGAGAGGACAGGGCTGATCGGGACGGCGAGGTGGCGGGCCGCGGCGAGCTCGGTGCCCGGCAGCTCGACGCCCGGTGCCCACGGGCGCATCGCCGGCTGGCGGTGGACGGGGGTCCGGTAGTAGGCCCGGTGGCCGATCGCCGCCGCGGCGAGCGCCGCTTCCACGCGCTTGACTTCGGGATGGCTGACCACGAACAGGTGCCACGCGGGCGCGCTGCCGGCGCCCGCCCGGGGCAGCGCGACGAGCTCGCCGAGGCCCGCCTTCGCGGTAGTGCTCGGCGGCACGCCGGCGCCCGTCCGCCCACTCGTCCAGGTGCGGCAGCATGCACCCGCAGGATCGCCGCCTGCAGCTCGTCGAGGCGAGAGTTGTAGCCGAGCTGCTCATAGCTGACCTTGTCGCGGGAGCCATGGAAGCGGAGCACCCGGGCCCGTTCGGCGACACCCGGGTCGCGCGTGGTGATCATGCCGCCGTCGCCGAAGCAGCCGAGGTTCTTCGAGGGGAAGAACGAGAACGTGGCCGCGGTCCCGAGCGCTCCCGGGCGCCCGTCGGGGCCGATCGAGCCCGCCGCCTGGGCTGCGTCCTCCAGCACGGGCACCCCGAGCGCCTCGATCTCTGCCACCGGGGCGACGTTGCCGAACAGGTGCACCGCGAGGACGGCCTTCGTGCGCGGCGTCAGGGCGGCCGCGACGGTCTCCGCGGTCACGCAGTAGGTCTCGGGGTCGATGTCGCAGAAGACCGGTTCGGCGCCGGTCGGCGGGATCGCCTCGGCGGATGCGTAGAACGTGAACGAGGGCACCACGACCTGATCGCCCGGGGCCGACGCCCATCGCACGCAGCGCGATCGTGATCGCGTCGGTCCCGTTGGCCACCCCGACGGCGTGCTCGCAGCCGCAGTAGGCCGCGAACTCGCGCCTCGAACGCGCTCACCTCGGGGCCGAGGATGTAGCGCCCGGAGTCGAGCACCCCGGCGACCGCGGCCCTGACGTCGTCCCGCAGCGGCGTGCAGCGGCGCGGCGGTGTCGAACAGCGGTACGCCCACTCGCTCAGCGCGCCGTCAGCGACGCGAGGTCGGCCCGTGTCATCAAGCGGATCAGCTCCTCGAAGCTCGTCTTCGGGGCCCAGCCGAGGTCTCGCGCGGCCTTGCCCGGGTCGCCGATCAGGTGGTCGACCTCCGCCGGGCGGACGAACGCCGGGTCGATCGTGACGTACTGCTCGTAGCTGCCGAGGCCGGCCTCCTCGAAGGCGACCTCGCAGCATTCGCGGACGGAGTGCGAGCTCGCCGGTCGCGATCACGTAGTCCTCCGGGACGTCGCGCTGGAGCATCAGCCACATCGCTTCCACGTAGTCCTCGGCATAGCCCCAGTCGCGCTCGGCGTCGAGGTTGCCCAGGCGCAGCTCGCTGGCCAGGCCGAGCTTGATCGCGGCCGCGTGCCAGGTGATCTTGCGGGTGACGAACTCGAGGCCCCGGCGGGGCGACTCGTGGTTGAAGAGGATCCCCGACGTCGCGTGCAGGTCGTAGGACTCGCGGTAGTTGACCGTGATGAAGTGGCCGTAGGCCTTGGCGACGCCGTAGGGCGAGCGGGGGTAGAACGGCGTCGTCTCGGTCTGGGGCACCTCGAGCACCTTGCCGAACATCTCGCTCGAGGAGGCCTGGTAGAAGCGCGCCTCGGGGCACACTTCGCGCATCGCCTCGAGCATGCGGGTGACACCGACGCCCGTGAACTCGGCCGTCAGCGTCGGCTGGATCCAGGAGACGGCGACGAACGACATCGCGGCGAGGTTGTAGATCTCGGCGGGTCGCGAGGCACGCAGGGTGTCCACGAGCGAGCGCTGGTCGAGCAGGTCGCCCTGGTGCAGGGTGATCCGGTCGCGGATGTGCTCGATCCGGTCGAACTTCTCGGTCGAGGCGCGGCGAACCATGCCGTGGACCTCGTAGCCCTTCTCGAGCAGCAGCTCGGCGAGGTAGGAGCCGTCCTGGCCGGTGATCCCGGTGATCAGGGCGGTGGGACGGGTGGCGCTCATTCCGCGGCAGCCTATACGGACGTCGGGGTCTGCCTGGCGCGGCGCTCGCGCAGCCAGCCGACGGTGGCCGCGATCCCGTCCTCGACCGCGATCCGGGCCTCCCAGCCGAGCAGCCTGCGTGCCTTCTCCACCGAGGGCCAGCGACGCTGCACGTCCACCTCGAAGCTCGGCAGAGTGCTCGAGCACGAGCTCGTCCGGGTCCTCGCCGCACGCCTCCCAGACGATACCGCGCGATCTCCGCGACCGTGAGCTCGCGCGAGGCCGAGATGTTGAAGTCCTCGTTCAGCCCCGCCGGCGAGCTCATCGCGGTGACCACCCCGTCGGCGATGTCCTCGACGTGGGTCAGCGTCCGGGTCTGCTCGCCAGAGCCGAAGATCTGCAGCGGCCGCTGCCCCGAGAGCACCTTCTCGATCAGGTCCGGGCACCGCGTGGGCGATGCCCGGCTCGGCATCCGGCAGCTCGCCGGGCCCGTAGGCGTTGAAGGGCCGGCAGATCGTGTACGGCAGGCCGTGCTCGGCGTGGGCGGCCCGGCAGTAGACCTCGCCCGTCAGCTTCGAGAAGCCGTAGGCGGACAGGGGCACGGGGCAGTCGGGGAGGTACTCCTCGGGCGTCGGGAACAGCTCGGCGCGCTCGAACACCATCGAGGAGGACACGTACACGAAGCGCTCGACCTCGAGCTCGAGGGCGGCGCGGATGACGGCGTTGTAGAGCGCGTTGTTGACCTCCGTGAGCGTGTGGGGGAGGCGGTGGAAGTTGGCGATGCCGCCGACGATCGCCGCGAGGTGGATCACGTGGGTGCATCCACGCGTGGCCGCATGGGCCTCCGCCGGGACGCGCAGGTCGCCGGTGTGCACCTCGCAGCCCTCCCGCATCCACTGCGGGGCTTCGCGCTGGTCGGAGACGCGCACCTCGTAGCCCGGGTCCGCCAGCAGACGTCTCACGACGGCGGCGCCGATCGTGCCGGCGCCGCCGGTCACGAGGACCCTGCTCACGCCCGGGGCTCCGAGCGCCGACAGCTCCGAGGCGTAGGCGAACACCTGCGCGGCCCCCCAGCAGTTCCAGGGGTCCACGACGAGGCAGTCCGCGGCCGTGCGCTCGGCGATCGCCGCCAGCGCCTCGCGGCGTCGCGGAACTCGGAGTGGTTGGTGGCGATCACGACGAGCGTCGGCCCCGTCGAGCGCCTCCGTCGAGCGGGACCGTCGGTGTCGCCACGTGCGGGTCGTGGACGGCGACGTCCGCCAGCTCGCGCTCGAGCAGCCGGATCAGCTTGTGGGCGAGCGAGTCGCGCTCGTCGTCGGTGTCGGCCTTGAACGCGAGGCCGAGCACGGCGACCTTGCGGTCGGCGAGCGAGCCCAGCCGTCGCTGCGGGCCCCCTCGAGCAGGAACAACGGCACCGACTCGTTGACCCGCGAGACGGCGAGCAGCATGCCGGGGGCGGCGGAGCGCTCCTCCGAGAAGGTGAAGTCCTTGCGCAGGCAGGTCCCGGCCGTGAAGCCGGGCTGCGGCGATGCCGCCGCGGGGGTAGTCGCGGTTGATCAGGTCGATCACCTCGAACACGTTGGCCCCGTGCCGCTCGCAGTCCATCATCAGCAGGTTCGGCAGGGCGAACGTCGTGTAGCGCAGGATGTTCGTCCAGATCTTCGCCAGCTCGGCCTGGGCCGGGGTGGTCTGCACGATCGGAGCGTCGAAGACGCCGAACAGCTCGGCGGCGACCTCGCCGGAGCGGGCGCCGACGCCGCCGATGATGCATGGCAGCGTGTCGATCTCCTCGAGGAAGCGCCCGGCGGCGATCCGCTCGGGGGCGTGCGCGACGAACACCTCCTCGCCGATCCGAAAGCCGCGGTGCTTGGCCAGGTAGCCGGCGACGAAGTCGGTCGTGCCGGGGGCGACCGTCGAGCGCAGGATCAGCGAGTGGCCGGGCCGCGAGCACCGGCAGCAGGTCGTCGAGCGCCGAGCGGATGTCGCGCATGTCGATCTCGATGTGCGAGAAGGAGGGCGTGCCGAGGGTGATCACGATCTGCTCGGCCCTGGCGGCGTCGGCGACACGTTCGGATAGCGACAGGCGACCGCTCCCGCGCACGCGGTCGAGCAGCTCCTGCGCGCCGCGTCTCCTCGAACGGCATCCGCCCGTCGCGCGATCGCGCCGATGCGGCCGGGGTCGTTGTCGACGCCCACGACGTCCAGCCCGCGGTCTGCGAACGACAGGGCCAGCGGCAGCCCGACGCGTCCGAGGCCGACGACGGCGACGCCGGCGGTGCTCTGCGGGGTGGCTCATCCAGGCCAAGGGTAGCGGCGGGCGGGCCGCCGGCGTGCAGCGAGCGGGGCGGCTCGGCGGCGCCTCGCGCCGGTCCCGATCAGGCTCTCCGGGCGCCGCGCCGGTGCAGCAGCTGGCCGGCGAGCGCCACCACGAAACGGGGGTTGTAGCGGGCATATCGCCGCCACAGCCGGCGCGGCTCGCGTACGAGGCGGTAGGTCCACTCGAGGCCGCTGCGCTGCATCCAGCGGGGGGCCTGGGGGACGAGTCCGGCGTGGAAGTCGAACGCGGCGCCGACGCCGACGAGCAGCGGGGCTCGCAGGCGTCGCGCGCATGCGCAGCATCCACAGCTCCTGCTTGGGCTGGCCGGTTCCGACCCACACCACGGCCGCGCCCGAGGCGTCGATGTCGGCGATCACCCGGGCCTCCTCCGGCGCGGTCAGCTCGCGGAAGGGCGGCGAGACGCCACCGGCGATCAGAAGGCCGGGGAAGCGCTCACGAAGGCGGCGTTCGAGCAGGGCGAGGGCGTCCGCGTCGCGCCCCCCGTAGAGGTAGATCGGGATCCCCCGGCTCGCGGCACGGGCGCAGAACGCGGCCATCAGGTCGGGCCCGTACACGCGCGTGGCACGCCCGTGCCCGAGCGCCCGCAGGGCCCACACGAGCGGCTGGCCGTCGGGAACGGCCAGCGTCGGCTCCGAGCGTGGCCCGCATCACGTCCCCATGCTCCCGGGCGGACATCACGAGGTTCACGGCGGCCGCGGTCAGGTAGGCCCGGGCGTCGGTCGCGATCACCGCTTCCATCCAGCCGATCACCTCCTCGTAGTCGGACACGGCGAGCGGGATGCCGAGCACGTCGGCCCGGGCCGGGAGGGGGGGCGCTGCGGGGGTGACGGACGCGTCGATTCCGATTTCGTGAAGATAGCCGCCTCAGTGACGATCGACGCCGACTTCTGGCGTGGCCGGCGGGTGCTCGTCACCGGCCACACCGGCTTCAAGGGTGCCTGGCTGTGCCTGTGGCTGCAGTCGCTCGGGGCACGGGTGACGGGCATGGCGGCCGGCGTGCCCACCCGACCCTCCCTCTACGAGCTGGCCCGGGTCGGCGAGCAGATGGAGCAGGTGTGCGCGGACATCCGCGACGGACCCGCGGTCGAGCGCGCGATCGTGACGTCCCGTCCGGAGGTCGTCGTGCACCTCGCCGCCCAGCCGTTCGTGCGGCGCTCGCTGCGCGAGCCCGTCCTCACGTACGAGGTCAACGTGATCGGCACGGCCAACGTGCTCGAGGCGATCCGCCGCGCAGGCGGTGGGGTTCGCGCGGCCGTCCTCGTGAGCTCGGACAAGTGCTACGAGAACGACGGCCGGCCGTCACGGCGGTTCGTGGAGGGCGATCCGCTCGGAGGCGCGGACCCGTACTCGAGCTCGAAGGCATGCGTGGAGTTGCTGACGGCGGCCTACCGGAGCTCGTTCCTGGCAGACGGGGAGACGCCGCGCCTCGCCACGGCGAGGGCGGGCAACGTGATCGGAGGCGGTGACTGGGGAGAGGATCGGCTGCTCGCCGACGCCGTTCGCGCGGTCGACTCGGGTCAACCCCTCAAGGTGCGCAACCCGGCCGCCGTGCGACCGTGGCAGCACGTGCTCAGCCCGCTCGCGGGCTACCTGCGGCTCTGCGAGGCGCTCTGGGACGGCGCCGCCGCCGCCCGACCGTGGAACTTCGGCCCACGTGCGGGCGATGAGCGCCCGGTCGGCTGGGTCGTCGAGCGGCTCGTCGAGCTCTGGCAGGGCGAGCTCGCGTGGGAGCCCGAGCAGCTCGGCGGGCCACCCGAGGCGGGGCACCTCGCGCTCGACTCAGCGGCCGCCGAACGAGAGCTCGGGTGGCGGCCCGCGTGCGACCTCGAGGAAGCGCTCCGACTGCTCGTGCAGTGGCACCGCGCCCATCGCCGGGGCGAGGACGTGCGCGCGGTCAGCCTCGCCCAGGTCGAGCTGCTCGCCGCGTCCTGACGCCGGCGCAACATGGCCGAGTGTTGTATTCGAGAATCCGGTGGGATTCCGTATGCTTGATTTGGATGAGCCCGCTGCCCCTGCGTCGCTATCGCGCCGAGCGGCTGCTGCAGGAGCAGTTCGAGGACCTGCGCGGACGTGTCCTCGCGAGCGCCCAGGGCAGGCTCGCCGCGGGCGGCGTGCGGCTCGACCGGGCCGACCTCGAGGCCTGCTACTGCCAGGCCTGGCATGGGCTCTACGCGGCCGTGCTCGGGGGCCAGGAGATCGCCAACCCGACGGGGTGGCTGGTGCTCGTCACATGTCGCCGGGCGATCGAGGAGCACCGCTCACGGACCCGGGCCGCGGTATCCGCCACCCGGGCGCCGTGCGCAGGCGGGGGCGCGGGTGCGGCGGACGTGGCCGAGCAGGCCGCCGTCGACCCGGACCTGGCGGGCGAGCTCGACGATCGTCTGCGGCTGCGGGCGTTGGTGCAGGGGATGCGCCAGCGACTGAGCCCGCGCGAGCGCGAGGCCGCCGCTCTTTGCTATCTGCATGGCCTCTCGCGGGCGGAGGCCGCGGCCCGCATGGGCATCAGCGAGCGCCGCATGCGCAAGCTGATGGAGGGAAGATCCCGCGGCCGCTCCGGCGTGGCCGGCAAGGTCGGCGCGCTCGCCCGCACGATCGAGCAGGGCAGATGGTGCGAGGAGCAGGCGTCGCTGATGCGGGCCCTCGCCTTCGGGATCCTGGATCCGCGAGGGGAGCGCTACCGGCTGGCCGTCCTGCACCGCCGCGACTGTCCCGCGTGCCGTTCCTATGTCGCCTCGTTGCGGGGCCTGGCCGTGGTGCTGCCGCCGCCGTTCGCGCCCTTGCTGCACGCTGCGGGTGCCGGCGCGCTCGCCGCCACGGGTTCGGGCCACGGCGCCGGGGCGCTGGCGTCCGCCAAGGGGGCCGCGGCCGGTGGCGCTGGCGCCGGCGCTGCGGGCGGGGGAGCAGCCGGCTCGGGAGCGGCCGGCGCAGGCGCCGCGGCGGCCGGGGCCGGGAGCGGCTGGCTCGTGCTCGGGGGACCGCTCGGAGCGAAGCTCGCGGTCGGGTGTCTGCTCGTGATCGGGATCGGCGCCGGCTGCGCTGAGCTGCTACCCGGCGGGGCTGGTCAGGCGCATCGCGGATCGGGACACCGAGGCGCCGCCACGGGCTTCCAGACGACAGCGCGCGCCCGCCTCGCGGTGGGGGCGAGGGCGGCGGCATACGTCCCCGCCGGGCCCCCGCCGTCCGGCCACGCCGGAGCGCTCAGGACGGCACGCGCCCCGCGTGTCCGGCGAGCGACGAGCGCCGCCGTGCAGGAACGCGAGTTCAGCATCGAGGCCGAAACCGGCAAGGGCCCCGGGCCGGCGCTCCCGGCCGCGCGGGCTGCTGCGGTGGCGGGGCGGACGAGCGCTCCGGCGCCACCGCCCGACGCGCAGGCCCCCTCGGGACCCTCGGCGGCCGAAAGGGAGTTCTCTCCCGGGTGAGTCGCGTCGGGCGCGGTGCGAGGAGTCCCGGCGACGCCGGGCGCGAGGGCTATTGACTCGGGAAGACCTTCGTGAGGCGGGCGAGCGCGAGCGGGTTGCCCCGCGGGCGCAGCCGTCCGCTCGCCACCGCCCGCATCGGGTGCAGTCGCGCTCCGACGATGTCGACCCAGTCCTGGTAGGAGACGCGCAGGCGCAGGTCCGGGGAGTCCGCCGGCCCCTCCGCGACCGCCGTGTCGCCGTTGTTCACCGTCAGGTGCCAGGCCGGGATGTCGGGGTCGGTGAACTCCCACTCGAAGGTGGTGGGTCGGCGCAGGCCGTGGTTGGGGTTGACCTGCCGGCGGATCGTGTCGAAGACGAGCGCGACCGTCTCGCGGTCGCGCTTGGTGGGGCCCTCGCGGACGCCGAGCACGCCGGCTTTCGCGAGCGCTCGCCCGCGCTGGGAGAGCTCGAGCGGCGAGAGGCCCGGGGGCAGCAGCGGCGGCCCCGGCAGGGTCTCCACCGCGAGGCCCGGCGGAGCGGAGCTTGGTCGTCATCGACTGGACACCTTCGACGCCGACGTCGTCGAAGGTGGCGTTGAAGACCGTGATGTAGCGCTCGTCCCAGCCCGGAGGCATCAGCACCTGGGAGGTGAACCCGTTCACTTCCCGCAGCAGCTTGGCGACGGCCCGCGGGACGCCCACGGGGTCTTCCCGGTTGAGGTCGGCGAGCAGCTTCACCCCGAAGGCGATGTGGCGCTGCTCGTCGGCGGCGATGTTCTCCATGCCCTTCCTGAAGGCGGGGAGCCGGTCGCGTTCCTCCAGGTAGCCGCAGATGAAGTGCTGCCCGGGCTGGGCGAGGGAGGCCTCGATCACGATGTGGTACAGGGTGACCGCGGCGGCGAGGTTCGCCCGCGAGCGGTCCCGCCGGAGCTCGTCGGCCATCCGATCGAGGCGGTCGAAGATCACCCGGAAGCCCGACGTGAGCTGCGGCCTGATCGCCTCGAGGCCGCTCGCCATGGAGCCGCTGCCGACCCCGCAGACCTCATGCATGAAGCGCTTGAAGAAGACGGCATGGCGGGCCTCGTCGACCTGCTGGGTGGCGAGGAAGTACTTCTGCTCCTCGAGCGGAGCCGCGTCGATGTAGGGAGAGAGGTTGTCCGCCACCGCGTCCTCGCCCCAGAAGAACAGGCAGTAGTTCCACAGGGCGGCCTGACGCTCGAAATCGCTGAAGTTCTCCCGCCACTGGCGAGCGTCCTCGGTGAAGTCGAGCTCGGTGGCCGACCAGTTGCCGCGCTCCCAGCGCGCGTAGAGGTCCTCGTAGGAGATCGCGTCCGCCGGCAGGCTCGCCACGCTGGTGGCGTCCGACGGGGCAGGGGACGTTGCGCTGGCCATGTAGTCGCTCCTCGACGCCGACGTGACTGGGATAATGCACGTTATCGGAATAGTGGTTGCTCTGTCAAGTACAATCGGCGCGATGTCGGCCGCAGAGAGTCGCGGCGGTGCCCCCGCCCGCGAGGAGACCTCGCGCATGACGCGCGAGCAGAGTCGGGCGAACACGCGTGAGCGACTGCTCGCCGGCGCCCGGACCGTGTTCGCCCGGCGCGGCTACCACGCGGCGTCCGTGGAGGAGATCGCCTCGGAGGCGGGCTTCTCGACCGGGGCCCTGTACTCCAACTTCGACGGCAAGGAGGACCTTTTCCTGTTCCTGATGGAGCGGGAGATCGCGGAGCACGCCCGCGAGATCGCCCAGGCCGTCGCCGCCAGCACCTCCGTCGCCGAGCGCGCCGAGGGGGGCGCGAGGCAGTGGATGACGATGATCGAGCGGGAGCCCGAGGTGCTGCTGCTGTTCATGGAGTTCTGGGCCTACGGGGTGCGTCAGCCGGAGGTACGTCCGAAGGTGGCCGCTCGGTTCGCCCAGATGCGGGAGGCGCTCACGCGCCTGATCGCCGACGGCGTGCGGGAGTTCGACCTCGAGCTCGCGCTGCCGGCCGAGCAGTTGGCCGTCGCGATCGATGCGCTCGCAGACGGCATCGCGCGTCAGAAGCTCGCGGACCCGGAGGCGGTCCCGGACGAGCTCATGGGCCGGGTGCTGGCGCTGCTGCTCGCCGCGGCGACGCGGCCGGCGCCACGCACAGAGCCGCGTAGTGGACGGTGAACGCCCGCCGCGCGAGCGCCGGCGCGAGGCGGTGGGCGCCCGCGCGCAGCGCCCACTTAGCGCCCGCTCGCGCCCGCTCGCGAGCGTCGCGGGCGAAGAAGGTGTGCGCGGCCAGCGGGAGCGGGTCCTCGAGCTCGCTCGCGATCCGCAGGCCAGCCGCCGCGACGATCCGCCGGGCGTGATCGCGACTCAGCCGCTGGATGTGTCCGACCTCGGCTGCGTGAATCTTCTTGGTCCTCCTGCGGGCTGACCAGTTGGCCTCGAGCGGAACCTCGAACACGACGGCCGAACACACCCGGGCCGTCTCGGCCAGCAGCGCCACCGGCTGGGGCACGTGCTCGAGGACGTGCGAGAGGATGCCGAGGGCGAAGGTTTCCGCGGCCATCGGCAGGTGCGCCCCGTCGTAGCGCGCGACCGTGTCGAGCCCCGGCCGCCCGGCTGCGATCTCGACCGCCGCATCGGCGATCTCGACGCCGCACAGTCGCCCCCCGAAGCCGCGGCGGTGCAGCTCGCTCAGCAGCGCTCCGTCGCCACAGCCGACGTCGAGCGTGGCGGCGGGGACGAGGCCGGCTCCGCGGCAGAGCTCGATCGCGTGGTCGGCCTTGCCGACCGCGCCGAGGGCGCGCCAGCGGGAGTACAGGGCCGCCCTCGCCGGATCGCTCGAGTAGGCGTCCTCGTAGAAGCGCACGAGCTGCTCGGTCTCGGACATCGGGTGATTATCGCCATCCGGCGCACCGCGTTTTCCCTCAGCTGTGCCGATGCGGTACCCGTGAACGCATATATTGGCTGCCACGTGGCGGCACTCCGCAGTGGCACGAACCGAGCGAGACGTCGGGAACCGAGATCGTGAGAGCGCGCGTCAAAGGGATCCTCGCGCGTCGCTACGAGACGGGCGGGATCCCGAGGGCCGCGATCTACTGCCTGCTGGGCCCCCGGTACGGATCGCTCGCGGAACGGATCCCGGACAAGCTGCGCATCGCCTACGTGACGGTTGCCCTCGCGCTCGAAGAACTGCGGACCTCGGACGTGCGCGCGCGCAGGATCGCGATCAACTATCGCGGCGACCGTCTCACCCTCTTCGTCGGGGGCTGTAACGACCTCGACGTGCTCAAGTCGCTGTTCGTCGAGAATGGTTACGAGGACCTGTACCTCGCGCACGAACCGGAGGTGATCGTCGACCTGGGCAGCCACATCGGATCGTCTCTGGTGCTGTTCCGGATGCGCTATCCGCGCGCCCGGCTGGTGGGCGTCGAGCCACATCCTGCACTGTTCCGACTGCTGGAGGCGAACACCGCCGGCATGTCCGACGTGGCGGTCAGGAACGTCGCCGTGACCGGCAGCGACGGAAGCGTGGCGTTCTTCCCGTGGCGGGATGCGTGGGGCTCATCGCTGTTTCGCTCCGGGCATGCCGGCGAGGAGATCCAGGTACCTGCGCTGACGCTGAGGACGTTGCTCGATGGACTCGATATCCGGAAGATCGGATTGCTGAAGCTCAACATCGAGGGCGCGGAGATGCAGGTGATCGCTTCGTTCGATGACTGGAGTTGCGTGGACACGCTGGTCGTCGAGTGGCACGGTGACTATCTCGACACCGCGGAACTCGAGCAGGCGCTTGCGATCCTGCGCCCCCATTTCGAGCTCGACGTCGAACCCGTGGCGATGCGACCGGGCGACTACGTGATCACCGGTATGGCCCCGGGCGGCGGAAAATCCGAACCAGACCTTCATCCGCAGCGGTGAGCGTGGTCAGATACGGCACGTGGTACGGCGAGGCCGCGGGTCCGCACGAACGCTTTGCCGCCGCTGTTCACGCGGCGATGATGACGCATCGACCTGCGCGTGTGTTCGAGATCGGCGGCGGTGCGAATCCCCTCCTCTCGCTCGCCGCGGTGGAGCAGGCCGGCGTCGAGGAGTACCTCATCACCGACATCTCCGAGGCCGAGCTCGCGAAGGCGCCCGCCGGGTACACGAAGGTCCTCGCTGACGCGACCCGAGGTCCCTCCGCCGCCGTCGGTAGAGCTGACCTGGTGTTCAGTCAGACGGTCGCCGAGCACGTCAGCGATCCCGGCGGCTTTCATCGCAGCGTGTTTCAGATGCTCGGCCCGGGGGGGCGGGCGATGCACTTCTTTCCGACGCTCTATGAGCCCGTGTTCCTGGCCAATCGGCTGCTGCCGGAGGTGCTCACCGAGCGACTCCTGCAGCGCATTCAGCCCAGCCGGCAGCGGGGAGGCAACAACGAGAAGTTTCCCGCGTTCTATCGATGGTGCCGCGGGCCGACGCGCGCCCAGCTCGCACGTTTGGGCAGCGTCGGCTTCGAGATCGAGGAATACATGGGCATCTTCGGGCACGCCTATTACCGCTCGGTCCCGATCCTGGACAGAATCGACGCGGCCGCTGCCCGGTTCCTGGCCGCCAACCCGTTGCCGGCGTTGACCGCCTACGCCTGGGTCACACTGCGCAGACCCCGACCTCCGAGCTGACGTCGCATGTCCGGGCGACGATGAGGAGCAGGCTCGCGGCTTCGCTACGCGAGTCGCCGTCGACGATCCCGGGGATGATCGTCGTGGCGATCCTCGTGGCATGGGCGGCAAGCCAGGACGGCTTTCCGGTCACGCACTGGACCCCTGGCGCGCTCGTCGTGCTGGCGTTGTTGCTGGTGACCTGGCACGTGCTCGGCCTGCGTGCGCAGGAGCTTCCGCTCAGCGTG
Organism: uncultured Solirubrobacteraceae bacterium; assembly: GCA_963743505.1. Classification (GTDB taxonomy): domain Bacteria; phylum Actinomycetota; class Thermoleophilia; order Solirubrobacterales; family Solirubrobacteraceae; genus Palsa-744. The sequence continues at coordinate 264,753 of CAVUPZ010000002.1, forward strand.
CGAATCGCGCTGGGATGCCTGGTGGCCTACACGGCTCTCAGTTACCTCTCGATCTTGTGGGCGAACGTACCGGGTGATGCTTGGGAAGGTGCCAACAGGACATTGCTGTACCTGTTGGTCTTCGCCCTGTTCGCATGCTGGCCGCTGACGGGAGCCATGGCCAGTCTGTTGCTGTGCCTGTGGGTGGCAGGGATGATCGGGGTTGGCCTGTTCGTGCTCGTCCATCTCGCCGGCGCCGGCGAGGGTGAGATCGAGCGGCTGCTGCCCTACGGCCGGCTGCTATTTCCGAGCGGGTATCCGAACGCGAACGCCGCCCAGTGGCTGATCGCGTTCTGGCCGGCGCTGTTGCTGGCTCGCAGCGTCCGTTTGGCGCCCGCGGTCCGGGGCGCGCTGTCGGGCGGCTGCGTCCTGTTCGCCCTGCTGGCGCTGCTCAGTCAGAGTCGAGGATCCTTCTATGCCACCCCGATCATGCTGATCCTCGTGTTCGCGCTGGTCCCGGGGAGGGCCCGGACGTTCGCCGCGCTCATACCGGTCGCGGCCGGCATCGCGCTCGCCGCGCCTTCGACCCTGAAGGTCTCGAGTCGACTGCAAGCGGGCCTGAGCGCGCGCCCGGAGCTCCACACGGCGATCACCACGACGCTCGTGGCGGCGGTCGCCGTCGCGCTGGTGGTGTTCCTCGCGGCCGAGCTGGAGCGGCGCCTGGCGGTCACTGGTGCGCCCCGCATCCGCGCTCGCCGGGCGGTCGGCACGGTGGCGGTCCTGGGCGGCGTCGCCGCCCTTGCGGCCGGCTGGCTGGCGCTCGGCAACCCGGTGGCCCGTGCCGAACACGCCTGGAGCACGTTCAGGGGGGGAGACTCCGAGGAAACGCCCAACGGCAGCCGTCTCATCAGCGGGCTGGGCAGCAGCCGCTACGACGTCTACCGGGTCGCGCTCGACGAACTGCTCGTTCACCCTGTCATCGGCATCGGCGTCGACAACTTCGAGCAGGAGTACCTCGTTCACGGCCGAAGCCTCGAAAGCCCTCACTATCCCCACAGTGTGGAGCTGCGCACGCTGGTGGAGACCGGACTCGTGGGCGCGTTGCTCGCCATCGGCGGCCTCGCCGGCGCGCTCGTGGCGGCGATCGGCGGCATCCGGCGTCGTGCGCAGAGCGACCCGCTTGGCGCGCAGGCTGCCGTGGCCGCGCTCGCAGGCTTCTGCTACTGGACCATTCATGGCTCGTTCGACTGGTTCTTCGAGTACGCCGGGCTTGGGGCGAGCGCGTTCGCGCTGCTCGGGATCGCCTGTGGCCTCGCCGCACGTCGATCCGACGGCGGACGCTGGCGCCCGACGAGCGTTGCCAGGCGGTCTTTGCTGCTGGCGCTCGGTGCGCTGCTGGCCGTGGCGGCGTTTGTCTCGCTCGGCCTGCCTTGGCTCAGCCAGCTCGAGATCGAACGCGCCGCCCGCATCTGGCCGAGCTCCTCGGCGGCGGCGTACTCGCGCCTGGAACGGGCGGCGTCACTCGATCCGCTCAGCGACGAAGCCGACTCGGTCGCCGGCAGCATCGCCGTCCGCGAGGGCGAACTCCTGCGGGCACAGCGGTTCTTCACGAAGGCACTGCAGCGGACCCCTGGCGACGCCTACGTGACACTGGAGCTGGGGGCGATCGCCTCGGAGTCAAACCACCCAGTGCGTGCGCTGGGCCTCCTGCGCAGAGCTGTTTCGCTCGACCCGCGACAGGCGCAGTTCGAGAACGCCCTCCAAGCGGCGCGCCGCGGCCTGCGCATCAACGTGCAGCAGCTGAATCGCGCCTTCCTGCTCGAAGGCCAACAGCGCTGATCACCGAAGCCAGGAGCACCGCCGTGGCCGTGCGGCCGGGACCGTCCATTCGTCTACCCGTCCCGCATCCCGGCTCGCGTTCGGCGAGCGGGCATCGATGAGAGTGCGAGTGCTCCAATGGCGCGAACGACGATCCCACCGGGCCGATGGGCGCAGTGAACCTGCCCGATACCCACACCACCAGCTCCCATTTGGCGCTCGCACCGAGCGGTGGAGCTCTACTGCCCGATGGCTCGGCGGGCAGCGCTAACCTTTCGCGTCGCGTGAGCTCGATCGCCAACACGTCGTTTCGAGGAGATCGGCCGCGTCTGCGCGGTGGGCTCGGGGCCGTGGCCATATGCCTCGTCTGCCCCCTCCTGGCCGTGGTGCTCGCCGAGGTCCTGAAGACCTACTCGCTGTCGTGGTCGATCACGCTCGGAGCCGCGATCGGTCTCGTCCTGGCGACGTCGCTGGTCATCGCTCGTTACGACCTCGCTGTCAGCATCGGCTTCCTGCTCTCGGGCGTCGTGCTTGTCGAACCGGCGCCTTCGGACGTGCTGTTCGGCATCATCATCGTCGTCGCTCTGGTGACCGGGCGCTTCAGGTTCCCCCTCATCCCGCGCTCGGCGATCGCGGTGGTCGCGGCGCTGCTGGTGGTGAACGTGATCTCCGCTTCCAACGTGGAGAGCTGGGGAGCCGCTGCGCGCTTCTTCGTGATCACCCTCTATCTGTGCGTGTTCAGCCTCTGGATCGCTTCCTACGTGAACGGCCCGGACAAGGCCAGGCGAGTGATCCGTGCATATCTGGCGGCAGCCGTGTTCTCCGCGGCGATCGGATCGCTCGCGCTGTTCGTGCCATTCCCCGGCCACACCACGCTGACCCTTGCCGGCGAGCGCGCGAAGGCCCTGTTCAAGGATCCCAACGTCTACGGCCCGTTCCTGATCCCGATCAACCTGATCCTGATAGAGGAGATCTTCAGGCCGCGGCTGCTCCGCCTTCGCCGCTCCTTCAAGCTGATCTGTTTCATGATCCTCACGGTCGGAATACTGTTCTCGTATTCGCGCGCTGCGTGGCTCAACTTCAGCATCGCGCTGATCATCCTCGTCGGCGTGTCCGCGTTGGGGCGCCTTGACCGCAAGACGATCTCGCTGGTGATAGTGCTGGTGCTCGGCGCCCTGGCGATCGTGGGAGCGATCTACCTCACGGGCTCGCTGTCGTTCCTGAAAGAACGCGCCCAGCTTCAGAGCTACGACACCGCAAGGTTCGCCGCACAGAACCTCGGGGTGAGCGTCGGAATGTCGCATCTGTTCGGGATCGGCCCGGGCCAGTTCAACGTCATCTCTGAAAACGCCACGTTCAGCCTCTACATCCGGGCGCTCGCCGAGCAGGGCCTGCCCGGGCTGTTCGTGATGGCCGGTCTGGCGCTGCTGACCCTGGGCTTCGCGTTGCTCAACGTGATTAGGGGTCGCGACACGTACGGGATCAGCGCGGCCGCCCTGCTGGCGGCGTGGGCAGGACTGCTGGCCAACAGCTTCGTCGTCGACACCGTGCACTGGCGGCACCTGTGGCTGGTCGCCGGCCTGATCTGGGCCGGCGCGGCGCGGCGGACAAGCGCCGCGCCGCTCCAGCCGCCGCCTGAGCGCCTCAGGCCAGCGGTCGTGCGCCCCCCGCCGGGGCTGCCGCCGCCCGGGAACGGCAACGGCGCGAGCGGCGAGAAGCCCGAGCCCGAGCGCGGGCCGAGCGAGCCGCGCGGGGTCCCGGTCGCAGCCCGGCTGTAGTCGGCTCGGGGCCGCGACTAGGGGCCGCCGGCGAAAGGTCTCGCGCAGCGTTCGACAACGGCCCGTCATTTCGCTAGCTTGCTTGATACGCGCCCGGGGCCGCGGCGGCTAGGAAGACCGCTGGGACGCCTGCAGCATCGAGCGGACGATCAGCAATGGCACGGAGAGTGCAGTGGTACTCGAGCCAGAGGACATGCCGATACAGCACGGATGCCGACGGGTTTTCCAGATCATCTCTGGGGCCTTGGTGTGCGCGGCGGCATCGGTCTGGCTGCTGCTGCCCGCGGTCGGCGTCGCAGACCCGCTGCTCAGCGGCTATGGCGGACCGGGCCAGGGCCAGCAGGTGCTCCTCGGCTCGTCTCTGATCGCGCCGCCGGGTGGTGGCACTGGCTCGCCGCCCTCGACGTCGGCGCCGGGCGCGGCCGCGGATACGCCCTCCGCGCTGGCTCGGCCGTCTTCCTCGGCTCCTGGCGCCACGCACGCCGCGCACGGGCAGTCCGCGGCGGGCTTTCAGAGCGCAGCTGGGGCGGGCACACGCAACCGAGCTGCCGGCAGCGTGGGCCTGGCGCGCGGCCGCCCGAGCCCCACGGGCGTGGATTTACTGGGACTCGCCTGGGGACAACTAGGGCTTATGCTGCTGGCCACACTGCTCGTGATTGCCACGGGTTGGCTGACGCGTCGTTTTGCAGGGGGACCCGCACAGCCGATAGAGCTGAAGGGGCTCGGCGGAGGATCCGAGTCCGTCTAGAGGGCAAGATCGCCACCAAATGGAACGCAACCACATAGCTCAGCAGACCTCGAGCACGCTGCCGCTCCACAGCGAACTCGATCATTCGGCGCCGCGCCCGCGGCCCTTGTCGGTTGTCCGCTTCCGAGGAGTGCTGCAGTGGATGCTCGAGGGGCCCGGATGGAGTGTCGTGCGCCCGTCGGTCGACTTCGCACTTCTGTGTGCGGCCGTGACCCTGAGCCTGGGCGCAGGCGCCGTCGGCCGTCCGTCCGGCGGCCGTGCAGCGCTGCTCGCGCTGCCCGTGCTCGTGATGTTGCTTCTCGGAGCGCGGGGCCTCTACCGCAACCGCCTACGCGCCCCACTGCTCGACGGCATCTCACCTGTCGTCAGCTGCGTCTCGGTCGGCGCGACCGGCGTGGCTGCCCTCGGGCTGCTGCTGGGCCATCCCCCTAGCCAATCCGACCTTGTGCGGACATGGCTGTTCGCACTGCTGGCCCTCGGATCGGGTCGCGCGGCGCTCTCTGCCGTCAAGGGCCGGGCACGGACCGGCCGACGCGTTGGCAAGCCCGTGCTCGTCGTCGGCGCCGGCGTGGTCGGCGTGCAGATCGCGCATCGCCTCGAGAACCACCCGGAGTACGGGCTGGCACCCGTCGGCTTCCTGGACGACGATCCCCTCTCGGGCGCCGCGGCCGGCGGACGCGACCTGCCCGTGCTCGGGCCACTTGAGAACCTTGACGCGGTGCTACGGAACACGAGTGCACGGCACATCATCGTGGCGTTCTCGTCGATCGCCGATGCGCGGCTGAGCCGGCTGGTCCAGCACTGCCACGAGAAGGGGATCACGGTCTCGGTCGTTCCCCGCATGTTCGACACGATCAACGATCGTGCCGAATACGGCAGCGTTGGCGGCCTGCCGTTGATGACCTTCAACGGCGTCGACCCCCGTGGCTCGTTGTTCGCTCTCAAGCACGCGGCGGACCGTGCCATGGCGCTCGTCATGCTGGTCGTGCTGTCGCCGCTGATGGTGGCGGTCGCGATCGGAGTGAGGCTGAGCTCACCGGGCCCGGCCCTATTCCGCCAGCGGCGCGTGGGGCGGGACGGCCGACCCTTCGATCTGCTCAAGTTCCGCTCGATGCGCCCGTCCGCGGATGAGCCCGAGCGTGGCGAGGCGACGAGCAGCAACGCCTTCGACCTGCTGCTCGCCGGGGACCTCGCGCCGGGAGGAGTCGAGGGCAAGGACCGGCGTACGGCCATCGGCCGTGTGCTGCGGCGCACGTCGCTCGACGAGCTGCCGCAGCTGATCAACGTCCTGCGTGGGGAGATGAGCCTGATCGGCCCCCGGCCGGAGCGGCCGGAGTTCGTCGAGATCTTCCTGCAGGACATCGCCCGTTACGGCGACCGTCACAGGGTCAAGGCGGGCATAACTGGCTGGGCGCAGGTTCATGGCCTGCGCGGGCAGACGTCGCTCGCCGAACGCGTCGAGTGGGACAACTACTACATCACACACTGGTCCCCCGCGTTGGATCTGAAGATCCTGCTCCTGACGTTCGCGGCCCTCTTCCACGACGCCGAGTAAGTCAGATCGCGGCGCTCGCCGCGTGCGCGGGGCCTGCCCAGTACTGGTAGACCCTGACCGAGATATTGCTCGTGCCGAGCGCGGCGGGCAGCCTCACCGCGAACCGGTTCCAGCGGTCGAGGTAGAAGAACGCGCGATAGCGAAGGACCCCGGACACCGACGCTTCGAGCGCCACGAAGTCCGCGGGCGGAGCGGTGCCGGACGCGAGTATCGATAGGCCCGATTGACGCAGACGCAGGACGACGGACCCCTCACTGCTCGGATGCTCGAACGCGCTGCGCAGCGAGGAGAACGCCGGCTTCGCGCGACCCGACGTCGACACAACGCCGAATTCTTCGCCGCGTGAGTCCTGCAGCTTGTAGACGATCGCGGCCGCCACATACGGCGCCTGCCTGATCGCTTGAACGACCTCGTAGAGGTCCTGCGCCTGGACCGCGGTCGTCACGCATGGCTGTTCCTGCTCCAGCTTCACCGCCGGATAGCAGTTGCTCCAACCGAACTCGTCAAGCCACAGTGGCGTGTAGTCGCCGTTGGCCAGTTGCACTTCGTGTATCTCGCGCAGCTTGGCAAGCGTCTGCACGTAGAAGTGCACCGCGAGCCCGTCGTAATAGCCCTTGATACCGGCCGCATAGAGGGCTTTGAGGAAGCTGCCGTCACTACCCACGATCGATCCGGCGAGGACCGGGAGCGCCGGGTCGACACGCTTGATCGCCGGATACGCTGCGCGAAGGAGCTTGGCATAGCGGGCCGGCTTGTCGCTGCCCGCGAAGTAGTCCTGGTTGGCCTGGTCCGGCTCGTTCCAGATTTCGATCGCTGCCAACTCACCCTTGTAGCGCTGTGCCAGAGACGCGACGAAGCTGGCGTAGTTCCTCGCGTTCCGGGGTGGCCACGCGTTGGCTCGACTCGCAGTGCCGGGCACGCAGGCACGCAGGATCTGCGCCGGAGCGGACGACGCCCAGCAGGGTGTGCTGTCCACCTCCAGCACGACACGCATGCCGTCCGCGGCCGCGGCCGCGACGATGCGGTCGAGTCCGGCGACGGCCGCTCCGTTGGTGGGGGCGCCGATGGTGGGTTCGAACGACGCCCACGCGACCCCTGAGCGCACCACGCGTGCTCCGACCGCGTGTGCTTTGGCGATTGCCCCAGCGATACCGCGCACGGAGCTTGCTCTGCCCAGGCCCGTCACGTTGATGCCCGTCAGCGGTTCGCCGCCCGCGCGGGCGGAACCACCCCGACTTGCAGTGACGGGAGCGGAGTGCGCGAGCAGCGCGACCACGACGAGGGCAGCGACGACCAGGAGCGCCGTCGCGCTCGTTCGTGTCCGCGCGTGCCCGATCATCGTGTCGACGCCGGGCCCAGGCGGCCCGAGCTAGTGTTCGTTGCCGCCACCGAGACGGAGTCGAAAGGAATTGTCATGTCGCCGACATGGATCTGGATGCAGGCCGCGATCGTGTTCTTCGTCATCGTCGGCATGGTCATCGCCGTGTCCAAGCTCGCCTGAAGCACCACGATCACGCCTGCGAAGCGAGCAGCGGCTCTTTCAGGTAGTAAGGCGAGAGATCCACGCGGGCGCCGATTACCGCGAGGCCGATCGGGTTCAGCTCCAGCCGACGCAGCAACTCTCGCATTTCCTCGGCCTGGTAGGGGCTGACGCGGTCCAGCCGCGCGACGAGCAGAGTGTCGTCTGCCTCGCTGATCAGGAGCTGGGTGTCGGCGACCCCCAGCAGTGGCGGCGAGTCGATGATCACGAAGGCGTAGCTGCGGCCGCCGATCACCCGCATGACTCGACGCAACGCGTCCGTGGAGAGGAGCGACGTGGGGTCCGAGGGCGCCACGCCGGCGCTCAAGACGTCGAGGTTGCGCTCTCCGGGAGCGGGGCGGATTGTCTCTTCGACGATGGCGCTGAGCCCGCGCTGCTCTCCGCGCCCGGCGCGTAGGCAGTCCGAGAGCCCGGGGCTAAGGGGCACGCCAAAGTGCTGGTGGAGTGCGGGAGAGCGCATGTCGCCCGAGATCACGAGGGTCCTGCCGCCGGTCCGCGAGAGCGCTCGCGCGAGATTCGCGGCGACCGTCGTCTTGCCCTCTCCGTGCGTGGCGCTGGTGATCAGCAGGCTGCGGCGCTCCGCGCCCGGTATGTCGAGCAGCCTCACCGCGGCCCCGAGCAGATCGTATCCCTCCCGCTCCATGCCCGAGACGGCCAGCCGGCGGTGCGCCGTCGCGAAGCTGGGGCGGTAGGGGATGCCGGCGAGGACCGGGAGCCCGAGCGCGCTGCCGATCTCGCGCGTGTCGCTGTAGCGAGGCCGCAGCTGATCTCTGGCGAGCACGAAGAGGATCGCCAGGAACAGCGACACGACGAATGCGATCAGCGCGTTGAGCCCGGCGCGTGGCGAGGTCGGGCTCGTGGGGACGCTCGCCCGTTCGGCGATCTGCAGTTCCGCGCCGGTGCTCGTGGCAGTGATCTGGAGCGCGCTGATCCGGCTTTCGAGCGCCGCGATCTCGGCCGCCGAGTTGGGCAGCGGTCGCAGTCGCGCGATTTCCGCTTCGAGCTGGCCGCGCGCCGCGGCCACGCCACGGTGCTGGATCGCCTGCTCTTCAGCGATGAAGGCCGTCGTGACGGCGTTGGCGCGCGCGGCGGCGGTCGATGCCGCGTTGGCGGTGGAAGTGATCGTGAGGATGTTCGCGCTCGCGTCCGCCGAGGAGCTCGTGGCTTCCCTGATCGCCTCCTCCGGTTCGGAGACGATGTGGGCTGCCGCCGCGAGCACGGTGGGCACCTTCACGATCGACTGGTAGGTGGCAAGCTGACGGGCCGAGGATTCCGCGCTCGGCGAGCCGAGCACGGAGGACGCCGGGTTGTAGACCAGTCGTGTTGACGCCGTGTAGGTCTTCGGCAGCGTCTTCGACAGCGCGAACACGAGCAAAGTGACGATGATCACGATCGCGGCGATCAGCGGCGCGCCTCGCCGGAGGGCGTCGACGTAGCGTCTGACGTCGATCGGCTGATCACCTAGGCTCGTTGGCGAATTCTGGGGCACGCTCATATCTATCGGTCCCCCGCCTAGCTACATTGAGCCTCGGCCTTGCGATTCCTGTTTCGACCCGCGCAAGCGGCACCGCTAGGGGGCCGCGGCGTCAATTCATCGTACACGGCGATGAGCTTTTGGATCATCGCTTCGGTCGAGTAGCGGTGCGCGGCGGCCTCGCGCCCATTGGCCGCCAGATGCTGCCTCCGCAGGGGATCGGCGAGCAAGTCGCTGAGCGCGTCGGCGAGGCTGCGAGGGTCGCGTGCCGGGACCAGGGCTCCGTTGTCACCGCCTGCGAGCGCCTCCGGGATCCCGCCCACGTCGCTTGCGACGATCGGAACGCCGAGCGACATCGCTTCCAGGATCACGTACGGGAACGACTCGGCCCACGAGGGGTGCGCGAGCACCTCGAAGCCCCGCAAGGCCTCGAGGGGCCTGTCGGTCCCCCCCAGGAGATGGACTGCGCCGCCGAGGCCGAGCGCCGCTGCCCGACGTTGGAGCGCCTGCCTGTCGGGCCCATCGCCGTAGATCGCGAGCTGCGCCCCCGGGTGTCGAGCGATCACCTGAGGCATCGCGTCGATCAGGGTCTCGAGCCCCTTGCCCGGTCGGAGCAGTGTCAGCGCCCCGACCACCGGACCTGAGGAGGACAGCTCGCGCAAGCGGGGGTCGGCCGGCCCCTCGCCCGCTGGCGCGACGCCGTTGTGGACCACCCGCACACGGCGCCCGCCTCCGACCGCGCGCGCGAGCTTCGCCTCGGCCTCGCAGACGCAGACGATGCGGTCGCTCAGCGGCGTCAGCGCGGTCTCGGCGAGCCGGTACAGGAGCCGGTCGCCGTGGCGGGCGAAGTACCCGGCGAAGGCGAAGCCGTGGGGCGTGTAGATGACCGGTACGCGTGGGTGAGCCAGACGCGTGAGCCGTGCCACCGCGCCCGCCTTCGAGCTGTGGGCATGGACGAGGTCCGGACGGTGACGACGGATGATCTCCGACAGCCTGCGGCCGGCGGCGAGATCCGCGCGAGGCGCCATCGCGCGCTCCATGTCCAGGCGCACATGCGCAGTCGCGGCGCCGACTCCGGCGGGCATCGCCGGCCCGACCAACAGCACCGTCCAGCCACAAGCGCTGAGCCCATCGGCTAGGTCACGGACATGGCGACCGACGCCGCCGTCGGTCGGCTGGTGGCAAAGGACAACGGTTGGCACGCCTGGCGGGAGCCTACGCTCGTCGCCGCGTTCTGTGGGCTGGTCGGCTCACGAGCTTGACGACTCGATAGGCGGAGCGCGACGGTCTCGCCCTCGGTGTCCCCAGATACTGCGCGCGCACGCGGTAGGCGGTACCGGGCCGCAGCGATAGAACGCGGGAGAACCGTGCGGCCTGCCCCAGCGCGGCGTCCACGACGCTGATGGTGCGCCAATGCCGTCCACGACGAACCTCGACGTCGATGCGAACGGTGCCGCCGGACGCATGCAGCACGGCGCCCGAGACGATCGTCGCGACTCTTGCGCCTCGTCGGCGACGCGGGTGCCGGCGCCGCTTGTGGTGCGTCGGCGATCTCGGCGGCGGAGATGCGGCGCCGGCGCCAGGTTTGTGGCGCGGGGCAGGGCTTGGGGCAGGGCTCGGGGCAGGGCTCGGGGCGCCCTGACCGCCGCCGGTCGCTTCGGGCGCGCCGCCGGCGACCGGCGTGGCTTCCACGGTCGTTTCGGTGGACGTCGGCCCGCTCGGGCCTTCTTCCTGGGGGACGGGTGGGGGTTCGGAGGGAGCCTTGCCGGTCAGGACGGCGGCCTCGCCAGCGGAGAGCGTGACCGAGCTGACGAGGTTGCCTCCGATGTCTCGCATCGGGAACGGCAGGGCGGTCGTCTGCTGGGCGGCGGACGGCGGGTCGACGAGTACCAGACCGTCGCTGAAGTCCCGCCGCAGCAGGCCGTGCCAGCTGTAGCGCGAGCCGGTCGCCTGACCGAGATCGACGTTCCATCCCGGCCACCAGTGTCGCGGGGTCTGGCCGCCCCCGCTGACGCCATCGGCTCCGTTTGATGTGAGCAGGTAGCAGCCTAGATTGAATTCGAGCCCCTGGGATTGTTCGGATGTCCCGTCAAAGACCACCGACCGACCGACCGCGTGCACCTCGTCGACAAAGCTCAGCATCGCTTCCAGCGACGACGGGCCGTGTCCACCCGTGAGGCCGGGATCATTTGTCCGCGCTCCATGAAGAAGTAGTTCGCCGATTCGATCTCGCTGCGGATCGGGGCGCTCGCCGTGCCGGCGCTCCCGTCCGCGAACCAAAGGGCGTTGTGCGCGATCTCGACATTCGGAAGCGCCGCTCTCACCTGCCGCATGAACAGCGCCATGTAGTCCTGCCACGCTTCGGCGGTCATCGGCTTTCCGGTGGCCGGATCGATTGGGGCAGTGAGTTCTTCACGGCCGTTGCCGACGAGGAAGTTCATGTTGACGTCATCGATGAAGACGCCTCGGTATCCGTGCGCGACCTCTGACTTGAGGTTTTCGATCCACGCGGCGCGGTAGGCCGGGCTGGCGATGTCACCTGCGTACTCGGGGCAGGTCCCGCCCGAGCAGCCAAAGGGGATGTAGAGAGGTTCTCCGCCGGGCGCTCTGAGGATCCATTCCGGGTGCTGGAGCGCTGTCGGGCTGCCGGGGTAGATGGCGTACGAGTCATCGTAAACCCAGCCTTGCCCGTACCAGGCGGTCCGTTCGTCGAAGTACGGCGACCACACGATCATGCGCCATAGTGTTCGTTCAGCCAGGCCCGTTCCGGCGCAAGTGGGTTGTCGACAAATTCCGCGAAGGACGCTCCCGCTGCACCGACAAAGTGGGGCGCACCGTCATCGGCTGCCGCCAGGCCGTCGCTCGAGCAGGCGGCGATTGTGGCCAGCAGGAGAACTACCGACAGACGCCGCGCGATCTCCCTCCGCATATTCGTTCCTTTCGGTGGCTGGGCGATCTCCGTGGAGACCCCTGGCTTTCCGTGCCCAGCTCGCGCTGGGGTGCCGTTTCGAGGACGAGTCGTGCTCGCTCTTATGTCTGGCGCTAGCGATTGGCCGCTCCGCCTGCGCGAAGCGCTGCGGCCAATCCCTCGGCGAGATCGGATAGCTCAGCCTTCTGCTTTAGCGCTGAAACGATTCTTGCACGGGCGTTCGATCTCTCGGGCCTAGTCGTGGCCGGTATATTGGGCTTCGATGCGCGTCTCTCACGTGATCGCGACAATGCGACGGGGCTCACAGCTGGAGGAGGCCCTCGCGAGCGCGATCGCGGAGCTGCCCGAAGATGGTGAGATCATCGTCGTGGACGGGATCCCGACCGTTCCGCGGCGCCGATCGTGAATCGATACGCCGACGCCGGCATGCGCTACCTGCCCAGCCGTCCCGGGTTGCCCGTGCAGCGAAACCTTGGCCTCGACGCCGCCCACGGTGAGGTGGTCGTTTCACCGACGACGACTGCCTCCTGCGGCCGGGCTTCTCTGGGCGCTGCTGGCTGCATACGCCGACCGATCGATCGTGGGGGCGACCGGGCGAAGTGGTTGAACCGCCGGACGGCCGGATCGGCAGCCCCACAGTTCGAAGCTGCGGCGGCTGGTGCTCGGAGGCGGCAGGCAGGGAACGATGACCGCCTTCGGATTCCGCCGCCCGATCTCGACGTCGATGTGGCGCGCGATGTCGGTACATGCCAGGGACGCTGATGTCGGCGCGGCGAGCGATCGCCGCGGAGACGAGGTTCGACGAGCGGCTCGCCGGCTACGCCCTGGGTGAGGACGACGACTTCGCCTACCGGCTCTCGCGCCGGGGGCGGATTCGCTATGTCCCCGAGGCGATCGTGGATCATCGCGCGCTCGGCACGCGGACATGGACAGACGCGCCCAGGATCGGCTCGTGGTCCTCAATCGGGCCTATCTCTACCGCAAGAACTTCCCGGCAACGGTCAGCGGACACGTGGGTTTCGCGCGGCTGATGCTGCTGCTGTTCGGGCACCGGGTGCTCAATCGCGAATGGCAAGGCGTTCGTGGCCTACTCGACGGCCTCCGCGAGCTGCAGGGCGGTGATCTGCAGAGCATCGTCGCCGGCTCGGGTGCGACGCCTGAGGCGCGCGGGTGCGGCGGTGCAGCACGGCCGGCCGGCAACTCAGAGATCGAGACCGTTCAAGGCGGCTGACGCTGGCCGCGCCGTCCTCCAAGCCATGAAGATCGTCCATCTCAGCATCGGAAGCTGGCCCCCGGTGTTCACAATGCTCGGCGGCGCGATCCAGCGACGTGTGGCCGAGCTCTCACAGGCGCAGCAGGCACGCGGCCACGACGTGGTGGTGTTCTCACCGGGTGAGGAGGACCGACGCACCGAGGTCAACGGCGTCGAGGTTCGCTATCTCAGCACACGTACACCGCACCCGTGGAGGCGGCTCGAGTATCAGATTCGGGCACTGGCCGAGATCAGGCGGTCATACAGAGACGCCGACGTCCTGCATTTTCACAGCGAGCCTGAGGGCGCGCTCCTGAGCCGGGGACTGGGGGCGCTGACGATGCTCTCCTATGACAACTATTACTTTCGCGGTGGACGCGACTCACGTCTCTATCCGATCTACCGCAAGGCGCTTCGCGCCTTTGATCTGCTGCTCCCCTGCTCGGCGTACTGCGAGCAGGCCTCGGCTTCGTACTGGGATCTCCCCAGTGGTCTCACCCGCGTGCTCGTCAACGGGGTGAACACGACGCAGTTCCACCCCGACCGCGAGGCGGCCGAGCAGGACGCCAGCGCCTCAAGCCACGCGGCAAGGTGATCATCTATCTCGGCCGGGTCTGCCGGCAGAAGGGCACGGACACATTGCTGCGTGCCTATCAGACACTCGACGGCGCTGCCGGCGAGACGACATTGCTGATCGCCGGTCCGATCGACCAGTTCGGGAACGTGAAAGCATCCGGGGACGACGAGGCTGGCGACGCGATGCGCGAGGGCGGCGCGGAGTACCTCGGCGCCGTGCATGAGGACCGGCTCGTCGGGCTGCTCGGCCTTGCCGATCTGTCCGCGATGCCCACCGTCGATCTCGAGATGTTCGGCATGGCGGCGGTGGAGGCCCAGGCCTGCGGCACGCCTGTGGTCGCCAGCGATCATGGCGGTCTGCGGGAAGTGGTGCCGCCCGAGGTGGGGCTCAGGTTCCCGCCCGGGGACGCCGATGCTTCGGCCCGCGAGATGGCGCGACTGCTGTGTGACAACGACCTGCGCGGCCGGATGGCGCTCGCTGCGACCGCGAATGCCGAGCGCTATGCCTGGACTCGCGTTGCAGCTGACTTCGACGCGATCTGCGCCGGCCTGGGCTCGCGTACGCGAGCCGCGACCTGAGGACGTGACCGCGCGCGCCGCCGGGCGCCGACACTCCGGGGCGGCCGCTCGTGGGGGGCTGAGCGGGTTAGCGTGTCGGTGGCCGACCTCGACCACGGGGGGCGGATTCGCCGCTCGCCGCGACCTAGAGCCGGGCGAGAAACGACGCAGTACGGCGAAGTTTTCCGGGAAGCTCGCCCGCTCGCGGACCAGCAGGACCGTGAGGTAGACGGCGGCGCCGGCCGGCAGCGCGAGCGCGAGACGGGCGTGGAGGGCTGCGAAGAGACCCGAGGCGACCGAGTCGCGAGGTCGCCCGACGCAGCATGCGGGCAATTCGAGCCCACCCCGCAGCTGGCGCGAGCAGAAGAGCAGGGTGCTCGCCACCAACAGCTCGAGATCGAGGTGCCGGCAGCGGCGCCGTCGAGCGGTAGCGGGGAACGGCGACCAGGTTGAGGAGCACTTCTGACGAAACGACGGGTACGTGATCGTCACGATGCGTCGGATTCCCTGCGCGTAGAGGAGCTGGCTGGAGAGGGCGCTGGCCGGCGCGAGTGTGATCGTCGGTGCGAGCAAAGCGAGTGCGCCCGCCGCGCGCGATACGATGCCCGTGAGCAGGGCGACGTAGGCCCCGCCAGGATCGCCGCCGCCGCTGCACCGGCAGCGTGATGGCGAGCACGAGCTGAGAGCGCGCTGGTAGACTGCTCCGACCGACGGTACACTCGTGCGCGTCAGCCGCGCCATCGCGGATCACCGCGGTGTTGGCGCTCCAGATGAGGAACCGGGTCGCTTCGAGGATCGGTAGGCGGCGCGGCACTGCCCGCCCTGTGCGGATGGCTGAACGTGGCGAGCATGACCATGTCGATCCTCGCGAGGAACGTCAGGGCGACAAGCTGAGGCCGACCGGCACGGCGACTCGCGTCACCCGAAGCCCCGGCAAGCTGAAGCGCAGGCGCGGGCGTGCGATCTCGCGGTACACCAGCGAGCTGCCAGCGTGCGGCATCGCAGCGCCGACCATGTAAACGCCGCAACGCCCACGATCCCGGCCAGAGACAGCAGAGAACGGCCGCCGCTGCTAGCCACCGCTGGGCGATCAGCACGATTGGGATCAGCCCCACCCGTCTTAAGCCGGAAGACGGCGAAGGAGACCGGCACGAGGAACTGCTGACGAACCCGAGACCCATCAGCAGGACGACGAGGCAGGTGCGGTCGCTCACGCCATGCCAGGACCGCCAGCGCGATCAGCAGCGGCGGGAGACTAGCAGGGAGGCGCGAGAAGATCACGTTCGCGGACAGGCCTCCAGAGTCGCCCTCGGTCGCGGTGACCTCGCGCACGGGACGAATTCTGGTCCGAGACTGACCAAGTGTCACGGCGATGCCGGCGAAGGAGATCCGAAACGAGACGCGCGAACTCGCTCGCACCCGCCGGCGAGCGACGAGAGAGACAGGGCGAGGGTCGCGATCCTCGAGCCGATGTCGCGATCGCCCTGAAGCTGGCGTCGACCAGGATCAGGCGGGGAGGAGGCGGGCGGCGTACCGTGTTCTCGACCGGGGAGGGCCGACCCTCGAAGGGCCACATCCTGTCGTCGTCCCTGGGCGACGCGATTCACAAGCGCGGGATCCTCCGTCGCAGCCGGGGCGACGCGGTCTCCTCCAGCGAAGCGCTCGACGAGCGTCTGCAGCGATCGATCGAGCGCGGCGTGTGCCGCCTGTTGGGAGCGGGAGCCCCGCAGTGATGGGAGCGACCGGGCAGCATCACGAGCAGATATGTTGGGCGAGCGATCGAGTCGAGCAAGACGCCTTCCCGCTCCAGTCCTCGCAGGAGCGGCTCGCGCTGGCTGAACGCATCAAGAGGCTCTTGTCGGTGTTGCGCAGGCGTCAAACGCGCGATCGAGCTCGCTCGTCCTCGGCTGGAGCCGTCGAGGATCGACGACGGTCGATCACGTCGCGCGTGACCCTGCCGATCGCCTGCGGCGACCAACGCAGCAGCGCCAGTGCCCGCCCAGCGAGACCTGACCTCGCGCCGCCCGCCTCCACAGCCACGGGTCGCGCAGGCCGGCTCTGAGGTCCCGCATCTTGTCGAGATTGGGATCCCAGATCAGCGCCGCGCCGTTGAGCATCAGCGCGGCGGTCACGCGGTCGTCCGCGAGCGCGCCGTGAAAGGACCAATAGGCGCCGGAGCAGAGCCCGGACAGGATGAACCGAGGCCCGAGGCCTCGCGCCTCCAAGGCGTCGATCGCATTGCGTACCTGGTCGATCGTCTCGGGCGCGTGCGGCGGCGGGGTCCCTCGACGCGACCGCGTCACCGTCCGCATCGCCGAGCGCCGCGAGGTCCAGGCGCAGCACCGGCAACCTGCGCGCGGCCCAGCGCCGGGCCGCCTCGACCCACATCCGATTCGGCCCGATCCGATGCAGCGCACCAGCGCTGAGGAGCACCATGCACAGGGGCAGCGGCTCCGAATCGCGCGGCTCGGTCAAGATCCCGAGCAGCTCTCCGTCCGCTGCGGCGGACGGACACGGGCGTCTCGCGGATCGCGATCCCGCCCAGTCGAGCTCGACGCTGGCACGCGCTCCGTGATCCTGGCCGGAGCGGGTGTGGCCGCCGCGGCCGGTGCAAGGGGCGAGGAGTCGAGCCAATCTTGGACCAGCTCGAAGGTCGCGACGGGCGGCAGCGCGTTCTGGGGCTCCGCCATCATCGCGCCGTATCCCAGCCCCGGCCTCACGGTGACGTCGAGACCCTCGGCTTCGAGGTGCTCACGCAGGCGGCGGTCGACCGCAAGCCCGTCCCGTTCGAGCAGGAGCGCCCTGCGGTTGGTCGGCTCGGGTATCGACAGCTCGGTGAGGTCCAGGGCCTCGAACGCCCCCACGGTCTCACCGCTCATCAGGAAGCCGGCGACCTTGAGCTGCTCGGCACCGGCCGGGGCCGCCGTGCTCCGCGCCCGCTCGAGCGATCCTCCGCGTGCGCGATTCGGCGGCAGCCCCTCGCTTTCAAGTGTTGCGAAGGCCCTGAGCTCGCGCAGGTGCGTGCGACCGCGCGCGGCCGTCGCCCAGAGCACGATGTCGTCGATCGGCGCCCCACGGGCCAGCGCGACGGCGACGAGGAGGCCGCCCGTCCCGATCCGATCCCCACGACCCTCGACACGCCGGTCGTGCTCCGCAGCCAGGTTGCGGTGTTCCCGGTTGCCGATACCCAGGCGTCCAATCGCCCGGGCTCGTCCGGCGAGCCCGCGCTGTCGCCGCTCCCCGGCAGATCGATGCGCACGGTCGTGTATCCGTGTGCCGCCAGCGACGTCGCCCACTCGCGGCGGCTCCGATATGAGCAGACGTCATCCCAGCCAAACGGCGGGCACAGCAGCACCGCGGTGTCGCGCGCGACGGCGGTGTCGGCGGGGTGCAGGAACCCGAACACGGGCGAGCTCTCTCGCTGCAGGTAGACCGGATGCGGCTGCTGAGGCCGGGAACTCACCGCACCTGCTCCGCTCCGGCTCCGCGCGGATCGGCACGCGACCACGCAGGTTGATCGCCGACAGGCTTCCGCCGTAAGAGTCGCTCCGGGAGTCGCAGCTCGAAGCGTGATCCTGCGAGCGTAGCCTGGCTCCACGACGAAGTAGTCCTCGTCAGGGATGAAGTCTGTCACGTCCATGTGCACCCCCCAGGCTAGTCGCCTGGACGATATGGAGACGCACCCGTGATCGCGGCCGAGCGCCTCGGCGCTGGCGCTCAACTCCAGCCGCTCTGACAGCTCGGCCCGGCTTGGGCGCCCGGCCGGAAAGCGCACGGCCTGGGAGATGACGCTGCGGTCGGGCTCCTGCATGATTCGAGCGTCGCCACGATCGCGTCCTGCGCCGGCGGGCCGAACCTGTAGGCCCAGCCGCGTCCACGAAGTGTCCGAGCAGCGACTCGAGGTCCGCGCGCGCTGGTGTCATGGCCCGGGAGCTCGACGGGCTCGTTCGCCTCGCCGATGCGCTGCTCCATATCGCTGTACAGGCCGATCCGCAGACGTGCGCGCAGCGGCGTCGGGGCGGTCGTTGGCGACGTGGACGACGACGCCGCCGAGGCCCTCGTCGGTCGTCCAGACGGCGACCGGCGCGAGCGCCCGTCGCAGGAGGTGGTAGGCGACCTTCGGGCTCGCCGCGGTGGTCGAGCAGGCCCCATCCCGCGCCGGGCAGCAGGTCCTGAAGCCACAGCACGAGCCGCCGCCGCAGCGGGACTGCCGGCGCCGCCACTCGCCGAACACCTCGGCCATGACCTCGCCGGTGACCGCGCGGGAGAGCTCGAGGTAGCGGTGCGTGGTCGATGCTGCGCAGCGCGACCGGGTCGATCCCGAACAGCAGCCGCAGGTAGTGGTCGCGGACGTCCTCGAAGTCCCAGCCCGCGCCGACGTCGCGCGGGACGCCTGCCTTCCAGCGCGGGTGGTGGCCGGCGACCGTGCCGCGGCGCCTGCAGCAGCATCGCCTCGACGCTGCTCGTCGGGCACGTTGGAGAAGGCCAGGCACTCCGCCGCGAAGCGGACGTCGGCGCGCCGGGCGTCCTCGAGCGGCCGCCGGTAGCCGCCGACGCCGTAGTAGTTGGCGATCGCCGCGGTCCGGGCGGAACGGCAGTCGCCCCCGCACGGCGCCGACGGGATGTAGGGGGCGTCGAGGCCGCTCTCCGCGACGACGCCGGCAGCAGCTCGCCGAACAGCTCGCCGCGCCCGAGCGACGGATCGAGCCCGAGCATCGCCGCCTGCTGCTCGACCTCGCTGTTGCCGCACAGCACGGCCAGGCTCGGGCGGCCGCCGAGCGCGCTCGAGCACGCTGGCCGCCTCGCGCTCGACGCTCGCACGGAAGCGCTCGTCGGCGATCGGGTAGTCGAAGTTGGCGAACATGAAGTCCTGCCACACGAGGATCCCGAGCTCGTCGCAGAGGTCGTGAAAGGCGGCGCTCTCATAGCAGCCGGTGCCCGGGCAGGCGCAGCATGTTCATGCCCGCGTCGCGCACACGGTTCGAGTGCCGCCCGCAGCGCATCCGCGGCGGGGGCCATGCCCGACCGGGTCGATCGGGGTCCAGACGGCCCCGCGGCGAACACCGGCACGCCGTTGACGTGCAGATGGAGCCCGTCCTGCTCGACGTCGAGCTCCGGCCCGGCGCCCGACGCGAAGCTCGCGAAAGCCGACGCGCCGAGCGTCGACCGACGACTCGCGCGCGTCGCCGTGCGTCGATCAGCAGACCGCACGCGTAGAGGGCCGGCTCGCCGTGGGTGTGCGGCCACCACGCGCTCGACCCGCGCGCACCGCGAGCGGCCGTCTCGCCATCCAGGTCGCTCGGCTCGCGCCGTCGGCTGAGCGCGAGCCGCGCGGTGCGGCCCCGACGGGCCCGCGCAGCTCGACCTCCACCGCCGCGACCGCGCGTCCGCCGAGCGCGCGCAGCCGCGCCAGCACCGACAGCACGCCGCGCTCGTGCTCAGGCGCGGGCGCATCGTCGAGCTCCTCCACGACCAGGTGCCGGCGGCGCTCGAGCCGCACCGGCGCGCCACGGGCCGACGGCCGCCGGGCCAGGCGCGAACCCGGGCGGCCCGACCCAGCAGCATCGTGCGGAAGAAGCGGAGGTTCCGTCGGCCACCAGCCGCGTGCGCCAGCGTGCGCGCGGCCGCCGGCGCCTGCTCGAGCAGCG
The DNA here is from genome assembly GCA_963743505.1 of uncultured Solirubrobacteraceae bacterium. Taxonomy (GTDB): domain Bacteria; phylum Actinomycetota; class Thermoleophilia; order Solirubrobacterales; family Solirubrobacteraceae; genus Palsa-744. Next base: position 284,608 of record CAVUPZ010000002.1, read on the forward strand.
GCGCGAGCGCGCGGCAGCGGATCGTCAGCTCGTTGCAAGCGCGCAGACGACTCGCCGACATCGAGCTCGTGCGCGGCGAACATCGAGTCGCTCGCGAGCACCAGCTCCCCGTTGAGGTAAACCTCTGCGACCGTCGCGATCCCGTCCGAGGCGAAGGCTCACTCCTCGCCTCGCGCCGGCGGCTGCGTCGAAGCGGGTGCGAAACCACCAGTCCTCGGCGTCGAAGTCGTAGTGCTCCCCGAGCTGCCAGACGCCCGGCCGCTGCAGCGCGGCCGCCGCGGTGCCTGGGACTCGGCCGGGTACCAGCCGAGCGCATCGAACCGCCCTCATCGGTGTGCGGAGTCCGGTGCGCGCGGGCCGCCTCCCAGCCCGATGACAGCTCGCGCCACTCGTGGCCGTCGCCGAGGCGACCCTGACACCGGCGCCGAGGAGCAGGCGTCATCCAAGGATCGCATCGAGCTGCCCATCGCCTCGTCCCACGCGGCGGCCAGCGCCGGCAGCGTGTCGGCTGGGCTCGAACGCCCGGCGACGCGCGAGCCTGAACGAGAGTGCCTTGCAGCCCTCGACGATCTCGCGCAGCGGCCGGCAGACCGCGTCTGCGTCGCTCGCCGAGCAGCCAGCGAGCGTGAGCGGCGGCGACCTCGAACGCCGAGCCGGCCATCCTCACAGTCGCGAACGCGTACGCATGGTACTCGCTCGGATCGCCGTCCAGCAGCCGCGGCAGGTCGGCTCGAGCTGGACGCCGAAACGCTCGAACGGATTGATCGCGCGGGCGGCGTCGCAGATGCCGGCCAGCGAGCGCGCGCGGCGTCCCGGAGCGCCTCGTCCGCGTAAGCGCCGGCCGGCGTCGAACCGCACCAGCTCGGTGTAGGGCGGCAGCACTTCCGCGGAGAACTCGCCCGAGGCGAAACACGCCGCGGTAGTCCTCGTCGCGCAACTCGTACAGGCCGGCGGCATGGAAGTAGCGCAGCCGCTCGGCGGCGGGATCGATGCCCTCGACCGCCACCGAGGTCTTGACGTGCTCGCGGCGGTAGCTGGTGGCTGCGGTGTCGGGCAGGTACCAGGCGTCAAGCTCGACGATCAGGGTCCGCCCGTCGAGCGATCTGCTCGAGCGCCTGCTCCGGCAGCGGGCGGTAGGGCTGCAGCTCGTGTACGTCGATCCCGAAGAGACGCTCGAGGTCCTCGGCGAGCGGCTTGAAGAACGTCCATTGGTCGCCCTCGAAGTCGACGCGTACCGTGCGGCCCATCGCCGCCAGCGGCTCCATCGCCGCAGGCGTGCAGCAGCTCGACCCGACGTCCGTGTAGCAGTTGGTCTCGGTATAGGTGCGCTCGGGCGCGTGGAGCACGTGCGGGCCGGTAGCCGCCGGGTCGAGCCCGAGCAGGCTGACGAGGCCCGCGTGTCGCCACGCTCATCGTACCCAAGGCGCCGCGCGCACCTCGGTGGCCAGCCGGCGGGATCGAGTCCCGTGCGTCGCGGAACAGCGCGAGCGTGATCCGCTCGAGGCCGAAGCCCAGACAGGCGGTGTGCGCGAGGTTGCCGTCGGCCAGCTGGATCCGTAGGCCGAGGCGAAGTGGTCCTGGTGGTAGTTGAACGAGGCCAGCGGCCGTCGGCTCGGGGCCGGCGATCTGCGACCGAGCACCTCGAACTTCAGCTCCTGCTCGCGCTGGCTGGCGGCGAGCATGCGGCCGCTGCGCCCGAAGAACGGATCGGTGGCGACGTCGAGCTCGACGTCGAGCCCGAGTGCCGCGCAGCAGCTCCACGGCCGCGCTCGCGCCAGACGTCGCGCCAGCCACGACGGTCTCGCGGCGCGCCGATGCGCACGAACTCGCGCTGGTGGAACATCTGCAGCCGCGCGGGATCCAGCGAGGGCTCGTGGCGGAACACGTAGGACCCGCCGGCGTCGATCGATCACCCCTCGCGGGCCAGCGGGCCCCGCGCGGCGATCGCCGGGTAGACCGGGTAGCAGGCCGCCGGCGTGAGCACGAGGTCGGTCATCTGCTGGAACTCGCTCCAGTCCTCGTGGCGGCTCGCGCGCTCGTACTGCTCGGCGGCCTCGCTCCTCGGTGCCGGCGAAGGCGAAGATGCTGCCCGCGAGATGCGGGAAAGGAATTCAGGTAACCGAGCCGCTCGAGCTGATGGCGCGGCATCACCGGCGGGAAGCGCAATGCTCCGGAGCTCGGCGGCCGCGCCGCGCGGGTCACCAGCTCGGCGACGCCGCTCGAGCACGTCTTCGAAGCCGCCGCTGCGGCCGTAGATGCCCGGGCACCCCGGTCGTCGATGAGCAGGCCGTGCGCGACGAGCTCCGTCAGAAGCCAGCCTGGTCGGGGCTCGCCGAACGCGCGGCCACGGCATCAGACGTCCTTGGCGATCAGGAGAGACTCGCGTTGGTCTCGTGGATGCGCTCGTTGGCGACCATCAGCGCACGCGGACATCGTGTCGCGCAGGTGCCGCCCGACGCTGAACGGCGTGTCGTTCTTGAAGCCCATGATCCCGCACACCTCGAGCGCGCCCTGGCAGACGCGCGGCGCCTGCTCGGAGGTGGCGATCTTCAGGTTGTTGAAGCGCAGCGGCGCACGCCATCGTCGAGAGGCGCTCGCGCTCGGGCTCCGCCGACGCGGCGCCGAAATCGGCCAGGCCGCAGGAGACCTCGGCGCGCAGCAGCAGAGCTCGCTCATCACGTGCGACAGCCGCAGCGCGGCCGGGAGCGGCTCGCCCGGCTTGCGGCGTGGCGGCGGCGCGCACGAAGGCGCGCGCGCGATCGAAGGCGTCGGTCGCGATGCCGAGCCAGCAGGTGTGACCAGAGGATGTGCGACACCGGGACCATCGTCTGGCGCAGACCGGGGAACGGAGTGGGCAGGACCTGCTCGGGACGGATCCGCGCGCGCATCACGAAGCCCGGTGAGCATGTGCCGCGCATCCCGAGCGGGTCCCAGCTGCCCGTCTGCTCGAGCTCGATCTGGTCCGCGTGCGCGAGCACGAGCACCTGGTCGCTGCCCTCGGCCTCCGGCGCGCGGCGCAGGCGTCACGAAGAGGTCGTCGGCATTGGCGCCATAGCTCACCGTGGGCGCCTGCTTCTCGAACGTGCACAACTCGCCCTCGGCCGCCGTCACGGCGGCAACCGAGCGCCCCATGTCGCCGCCGGTCCCGACCTCCGAGGTGACCGAGGCGATCAGCCGCTGGTCTCGAGCGAGACCTGCAGGTAGTCCTCGAACCACGGGGCGTCGTCGAGGTGGCGCACGATCGAGGCGACCTGTATCTGGTGCATCGCGAACACCATCGCCGTCGCGCCGCAGCGGCGCCCGAGCTCGAAGCAGCCGGTCGCGATCGTCTCCAAGCCGAGCTCCGCTCCGCCCAGGTGGGCCGGCGACGAACGCCGACAGCGCACGCTCGTCTCTCAGCGCATCGATCGCCTCGGCGGGAAAGCGCGCCTCGCGGTCGACCTCGTCGGCGTGCGTCGCGGCTACCTCGTCGGCGATACGCCGGATCGGTTGAAGGAAGGCTTGGTCGCGGTCGACGGCCACGCTCATGGCGCCGCCGCCTCGACTCCGAGCTCGACGAAGCGCGGACTCGATCGCGGCGATGCTCTCGAAGACGCTGCGCGTCAACATGCGGTCGGGGAACTCGATATCGAAGCGATCCTCGAGCGCCAGCATCACGTTGACGCCCGCGTGCGACGTCATCCCGGCCTGATAGAGGTCCGCGTCCGGCGCCAGGCTGGCGCAATCGGTGGGCAGGCGCCCGTATTCCGCGATGATCTTCCGAATCTCCTCGGTCATGTCTCCATCATCGGACTGTCGCGTCGATTCCTCAAGCCTATGCTCGTGCCCGTGAGCCATCGTCGCCCCCTTCCGCCACGACAACCGCGGTCGCATAGTCCAGTTCGTGGCTGATGCTCAGCGCGAAGCTCTGCAGCTGGCTGGCGCGCGCCAGCGCGGCGGCGGGCCCGCTGAGGCCTATCTCGACCCAGCCCGCTGCGTTGCGCACCACCTCGATCGTGTGCAGCGGGACGGCCTCGGCGTCTGGCCGTAGCACCTTCAGCGTCGCCTCCTTGGCAGCAAAGCGAGCCGCGAGCTGCTCGGGCACGACGCCCTGCTCGGATCGGCAGGCCACGAGCTCGGCGTCGGTGTAGACCCGCTCGAGATAGCGTTGGCCGTGCTGCTCGATCGCGTTCCGTACAGCCCCAACCCAGACGAGATCGATCCCCACTCGCATGGCCATTGGCCGCCATGCTTGCAAATTCCGGCCGTGCCCGCGTCGCGCCTGCCCGGGCTCGCGGGTCGATGCTCGTACGCTAGCCTTGCAGCGGCGAATCAGTCAGCCTCGACCCCGACATCAGCGGAACGGGAGAAGCGTAGATGGACCCTGTGCGGGGAGCTCAGTCGCGTATCAATGCCCGGGTCTGGTCGGAGCGGAATTACCTGCAGGACTACAAGAAGTCTGGCCTGCGTCCGCCCGAGGCGGGGCTGTTCACTCGCTTTCACGACCGCCTCGGGGGTCGCGTGCTCGAGCTCGGTTGCGGCGCCGGGCGGGTCACGCGATCGCTCGTCGGGCTCGCCGCGTCGGTGGAGGCTATCGACATCTCCTCGACCATGGTCAGCTACTGCCGCGACACGATCCCGCAGGCCGATTTCAGCGTCGGCGACCTGAGCGACCTCTCCGCCTACGAGACGGGAGCCTTCGCGGCCGTGGTCGCGTCGTTCTGTGTGCTCGACGTCCTCGACGACGATGAGCGACGACACACGCTGCGAGAAAGCGCGCGGCTTCTGAGCGACGACGGGATCCTGATCGCGTCGTCGCACAACGTCGCCTACGTGCCGCGGATCGCCAAGCCGACGAGGATCATCTCGCGCTCACCGCTGCGCATCGTGCAGAACCTCGTCCGGATGCCACTGAGGATGCGCAACCGCGCACGCCTGTTGCCGATGGAGCGCGTCGAGCGTGATTACTCGATCCACGTCGACGAGGCCCACGACTACACGCTGCTCCACTACTACATCTCCCGCGACGCTCAGGAGCGTCAGCTGCGCGAATTGGGCTTTGAGTTGGAGGAGTGTCTCGACCTGCAGGGGACTCCCGTCGCGGCGGGCGAAATGCGGCCCGGTTGCCCCGAGCTCTACTATGCGGCGCGACCCGCCCGCGGGGGAGCAGGCCCCGGCGATCTCGCGATCGGCGATCAGCTCGCGGGCGACGAACGCGGCGGCGGGCTCTCACCGCGCAACAGCGCAGCGGGCACGAGCTCGGCCCACCACTCGTAGCTGTCGAGCAGACCCGCCTGCTCGAGCGCGTCGGCGATCCCGGGCGCTCGGCGCAGGTGGTCGTGGGCGTCTGAAGCGACGTTGTGGACCATGCCCCGCCGGACCAGCTCGAACGTGAATCGCTGGACCTCTGCTCCGAACTGCCCAACCAGCGACCCTGCCGTAATCGACGTGACCACCCCGTGGTCGATCAGCCGCTGGAGCATCTGCGGATATCGGCGGAACGACTCGCAACGCTCGGGATGTGCGATCACGAGTCGATGGCCACGCCTGATCACCGCGAGCAGGACGGTGTCCAAGCCCGAAGCCGCGCGGCCGTGAACGGCGGCTCGACGAGGAGCCAACCGTTGCCGGCCAGCGAAAGGCGAGTGAGTTCGTTCGCGGGGATGTCAGCGAGCCGGGGCAGCGCGATCTCCGCTCCGCCCAGCAGCTCGAGAGTGACACCTGCAGCCGCCAACCTGTCACTGAGGTCACGCACCCCGGCGGCGATGGTTGCGGCGTCGGTCGGATAGCGCGAGCTGACGTGGGGGGTGGCGACGAGCGTCGTCGTGCCTGCGGCGACGGCGGCGCGGGCGAGTGCCAGCGATCCGGGCACCGTGCCGGGTCCGTCATCGATCCCCGGCAGGACGTGACAATGGAGATCGATCATCGCCGGAACGTTAGACGCAGGACAGCGTTGGACCGGTATCATCGCGCCTCATGTTCAAGAAGATCGTGGTGGGCACGGATGGCTCGGATACCGCCTCACAGGCGGTGCGTCAGGCGGTCGACATCGCGCGTGCGCTCGGAGCCGAGCTCGAGCTCGTAAGTGCCTATGAGCCCGTCCCGCGCCAGCGGCTCGACGCCGAGCGCCGGCAGGCGCCCGAGGATCTCCAGTGGGCGATCAGCCCACGCGAGGAGGTGGACGGCGTGCTCGAAGCGGCAGCCGAGCTCGGTCACCAGGCCGACATCGCGGTCAGAACTATGCTCGTCAGGGCGATCCTGCGGACGCGATTCTCGACGTTGCCGAGGAGCAGGAGGCCGATCTCATCGTCGTCGGCAACAAGGGAATGACTGGGGCACGCCGGTTCCTGCTCGGCTCGGTGCCCAACAAGGTGTCCCACCACGCGCCGTGCTCGGTGCTGATCGTCCGCACGACCTGAGCGTTCCGGACAGCCTCTGCGGCGACGCTCCCAATGGATGGATCCGCGCCCGCGTCACCCTGATGATCGCGGTCGGGATCGTGCCCACCGGAAACCCGCCCCGCCTCCGTCCGGGTGAGGCGGCGAGCCCGGTTCCTGAGCCGCAGCCTACGCTTCGGCAGGCGTCCTCGCCGCAGAGCGCGAGCCGAGCGATTTTGCGCCGCCGAGATACACCGCGTGGACGCGCGGGCTCGCACCCGTCGCCCCGAGCCCGATCGACAGCGCGAACCTTGCGCCGCTGTCGAGCCTGGTTGCGACGTGGCTCGCGAGCTGCCAACGATGGCCGCGACGCATTTCGACGTCGACGACGACCGTCCCGCGCGACGCTCCGAGCACTCGGCCGTAGACACCGAGGCGATGACCCGAGAGGTAGGCGACGCGCGTCAGGAGGGTCCTCGTACCCGCGCGCCGCGTCGTCGCCGGCGCGGCGCGGTGCTGGGCGGTGACACCTTCGAGGACCTGCGAGGAGACCGCATGGGCCGCCGCCAGCACTTGCGTGATCACTTCGCTACCGGAACCCGTGTATTCAGTGGCGATTTCTTCTTCGCCGGAGGTCGTGTGCTGCGATTCGTTGGTTGCGGGAGGACTCGAAGGTGCCGCTTCGGCGCGCGCCCTAACTTTGATGTTCGTGAGAACGGCGGCTGACCCGGGGGTGAGTCGCACGGAGCTGACCAAGTGGCCTTCGCGGTCCCTCAGCGGGCTTGCGAACGTGGCAGTCTGGGGGGGTTCCCCGGGTGGATCCAGCAGCACCCTGCCCTGGGTGAAGTCGCGTCGCAGCAGGCCGTGCCACTCATAACGCTTGTCCGTGGCCTGGCCCAGCTGGGTTTCCCACCCGGACCACTCCTGCTGAGGAACAGGTTCCCCGACTTGGATCGCATCCTTGCCGTCGTTGACAAGGAAGTACGCGGCAAGGTCATACACCTCCCCCTGCACGTTGGTGGCCTCATTGCCCATCACTATGTAGCTGCCGAGCGCGTTGACTTCTTCGGCATAGCTCAGGAAGCTGCGCAGGGACCATTGTCCCGACCCTCCTGCGAACCCTGGGTCGTTCGCGCCCCGCTCCAGGAACACGCCGCTGGCCGCTTTGATCTCACGCCTGATGTACGGGTCCGCCAACCGCGTCGGATAGTCGGAGAACCAGATCACGTTGTGAATGATTTCGACGCCCGGCAGAGCTGAGCGGATCTGTTCCATGAACTCCGCCATGTAGGCGCGCCAAGCTTCATAGGTCATCGCCCTGTTCGTCGCCGGGTCGAGCGGGGCCACTTGTTCCCCCCATCCATTGCTCACCCGGAATTCCATGTCGACGTCGTCGATGTAGAGACCGACATAGCCTTTTGCCATCGTCGCTTTTGCCGTTTCGATCCACCATTTGCGATACCCGGCATTGGCGATGTTGCCGGCGTACTCGGGCACGTTCCCCCCGAGCACGCGAACGGAACGTACAGCAGTTTGCCGGTTGGATCTTTGAAGATCCATTCCGGGTGTTCTCGGGCGACGCTGCTGCCGGGATAGATCGTGTCCGCGCCGGAATAGACCCACGCGTTCGGATACCACGAAAGACGGGAGTCGAAGTAGGGACTCCAAGTGACCATCCGCCAGAAGTGGTTGCGTATCCAGAGCTTGTTTGTTTCGGAAGGGGCTTCCAGATACTTGCCGTACGCAGCGCCGCCGAACACCACCGCCTGCACCGATCCTTCGCTCGCGGCAACTGCCGGGGAGGGAAGGCCGCCGCTCAGCGTTGCGGCGAGGGCGGTGACCGCACCGGTCGCGAGCAGCTTCCTCACGATCTCCTCCCACCGGTCTCGACGGACGCGCGCGCCGTCGGGAGAGGCTTTTGGCGGCGCGGACAAAGCAAATGCGACAATTCCCTTCCGGCGGCGGCCGAGCATCGGCAGAACCTCTTTCGCAGTGGGTAGTGCAAGGCCCCAGTCGTGCTGTCCACTGTCGGGACATGAGTCACGGCAATCGAGACAGCGATTTGGGCTGGCGCCCCGCGCGATGCTAGCCGAGAGGCGTTGGGCCAGTGGCGGAACTTAGCAAAATGGACACATGTGTGAAGACGCCTGTGACCTCGGCCGGGCCGCACCGAAAAGTAGGAAATTCACCTGCTCAGAAGGTTTTCGTGAGCCCGCAATTTGCGGGAATCGGACAGGCGCGTGGCCGAGCCGTTCAGGCGAACGCGCGCTCGGCCTCTGCGGCGATGTGCCGCGCGATCGCGAGCGACGAGGTGGCAGCGGGCGAGGGTGCGTTCCGCACGTGTAGCGCCCGCTCGGTCCTCGAGAACGCGAAGTCCTCGACGAGCGTTCCATCGCGCGCGAGCGCCTGGGCGCGGACCCCGGCGAAGGCCGGCGCCACGTCCTCCGGCTTGAGTTCGGGCACGTAACGGGCCGCCGCGCCACGAAAGCCCGGCGCAGCGACGCCTGCGCGAGCTCGGTCAGGCCCGTCCGCCAGGATCGTGCGACCAACCGCCAGGTGCCGGGCCAGACCAGCGTCTCGCGCAGGTCGCCGGGCAGTACCCGCCGCAGCCGGTAGGCGTCGCGTGCACCGGCGAGCAGCGCCGTCGGCCCGAGCAGGACCTCGCCGCCGACGCACCTGCTCAGGTGCACGCCGAGGAACGGGAGCGCCGGATCCGGCACGGGATAGATGAGCGCGCGCACGAGCTCCCTGCGGCGCGGAAGCAGACGTAGGTATGCGCCCCGGAACGGCACGATGCGCGGGTCGGGGTCCGCGCCTGCGGCGACCGCCAGGCGGTCCGCCCACGCCCCCGCGCAGAAGATCGGCGTGGTCAGCTTCCGAGCTCGCCGCGGGCATGTCGGAGCGCCAGCGCGCGTGGTCTGTGGGCCACGCGCTGGACGCCGCAGCCTGTGAGTAGCGTGCCTCCGCGCTCGAGCACGTCCTTGGCGAGCGCGCCCGCAACCGCCCCGAAGTCGGTGATCGCGGTCGCCCGCGAGTGGAGAGCTGCGATCCCGCGGGCATGCGGCTCGACGGTCGCGATCGCGACGCCATCGAGCCTGCGCAGCGCGGGACACCGTTGGCTCGTGCGCGGCGCTCGAGCTCGTCGAAGCGGCCGAGCTCGGAGGGATGCGTAGCGACGATGAGCTTGCCGCAGCGCTCGCTGGCGATCGCCCTGGCTTCGCAGTAGTCGAGCAGCTCGCGCGCGCCCTCAATGCACAACCGCGCCTTCAGCGAGCCGGGCGCATAGTAGATGCCGGAGTGAATCACGCCGGAGTTGTGGGAGGTCTGATGGGAGCCGCACTGCTGCTCTCGCTCGAGCACACAGACGCTCGCCCGCGGCCGGCGGGCGAGCAGCTCGCGCGCGACCGCGAGCCCGATGATCCCGCCACCGACGACAGCGAAATCGCAGCGCCCGGGGTACCGCCGCGGGGCGGCCGGCGCGAGCGCCACTAACCCGGTCGCGTGGCGACGGCGCCGGGTCCGCCGGGGGCGGTGGCCGCGGCTGCGTCCACGAGGCCGGCCCCGTACAGCCGTTCGTCGCCGCCGCCGCCGAGCTTTCTCGCGGTCGCCCGCAGCCGCGCGGCGATCGCGCTGGCGTCGGGTGCGGGCCGAGCACGCCGCTCGCGATGACGAGCGCCGCGGTCGCCGCGACGTGCGGCGTGGCCATCGAGGTGCCTTCGTAGCCCGAGGGTATGCCGAAGCGGCGTGGGCGAGCTGCCGGTGAAGGTCATCTGGAAGATGTCCCTGCCGGCGGGCAGTTCGGGACGGCAGTTGGGATCGCCCGGGAGGTCGGCGTCGGGGCCGCCGCCGGGGGCGACGAGCGTGAGCCCGCTGCCGTCGTTGGAGTAGCGCGGCGAGGCAGCCGTGTTCGGTCGTGGCGCCGACGCTGACCACGTATGGGCGCGCGCGCGGGATAGGCGATCGCGCGCGTGCCCCTCGTTGCCTGCGGCCGCCACGACGAGGACGCCCGCGCCGGTGCGCGTAGCGGAGCGCTTCGATCAGCTCGGGGATGTCCGAGGCGGTGACGCCCGGCGAGAACTCGAGGCTGAGGTTGATCACGCGCGCGCCATGGTTGACGGCGAAGTGGACGCCTTCGGCGATCGTCGAGGCGTCGCCTTCGCCCTCGCTGTCGAGCACGCGGACGGGCATGATGCGTGCCCCGTAGGCGAGGCCGGTGAGGCCGTAGTGGTTGTCGGTGGCCTCGGCGATCGTCGCCGCGACGAACGTGCCGTGGCCGTTGTGGTCGTTCGGGTAGGGGTTGTCGCGACGAAGTCGTAGCTTTGCACGAACTGGTAGCGGCTGAAGTCGGGCGAGCGGCGGAAGCGGCCGCGGTTGGCGTAGGCGACGCCCGGTGTCGAGCACGGCGACGATCACGCCCGCCCGCCCGGGCGCGCCGTCGGCGATCGAGGTTGGCCCACGCTTCGGGTGCGCCCACGCCGAACTGGCCGACGAAGTTCCACTGCAGTTGCTGCCAGTCCGCCCGGCGCCTGCGCCCGGCGCCTGGGTCGTCGGGGATGAATCCGCCCGGCCGCGTGGGCGACGTAGTCGGGCACGGCCCACGCACGCCGTGCTCGCTCGCGCAGGCGGGCGAGCGACGCCGCGACGTCCGCGCCGGGCGCCAGGTGCAGCAGCCGTCGTGTGTGCGGCGACGGTCACCGACGCCGTCCGGGCCCTGGCGGGCTCCGCGGGCGCACGGGGTCGCGACGGGCGAGCGCCGCGTACCTGACGACGATCTCGCCCGGGCGCATAGGCGACTCGCTTCCTGCGCGCTTGCGCTCGCGACGGGCCGCGGCCAGCACGAGCAGGCACGCCGATCGCCACGCCGAGCGCGCAGCATGGACGGGCGAACGCCAGCGTCGGCGGGCGCGGCGAACAGGTGGGCTGTGAAGCGTGCATCGGCTGGGTAATGATGATGTGGCGGACCGGCGACGCTGCGCAGGCACCGGTGCAGTTCCGCAGCAGACATGAGCGAGCACTTCTTCCCACGCGACGAGTACTTCATGCGCCTCGCGCTGCGCGAGGCCGAGCGTGCGTTGGAACACGGCGACGTGCCGATCGGCGCGGTGGTCGTCGCGCGACGGCGAGGTGATCGCGACGGCCCACAACGAGCGCGAGCTGCGCCAGGACCCGACCGCCCACGCCGAGATCATCGCGCTGCGCGAGGCGGCCGTGGCGCTTGGCAGCTGGCGGGTGCTCGACTCGGCGCTCTACGTGACGCTCGAGCCGTGCGCCATGTGTGCCGGTGCGATCGTGCTCGCCCGCGTCCGCGCGTGGTGTTCGGCGCTCGCGACCCGAAGGCCGGCGCGTGCGGGCAGCGTGCTCGACGTGCTCGGCGAGCCGCGGCTGAACCACCGCCCGGAGGTCGGCGGGGGCCTGCTGGCGGCCGACGAGTGCGGAGCTGCTGAGCGCGTTCTTCGCATCCAGGAGGTGAGTCGGGCAGCGGGTGCCTATCCTGTGGCGTGCCAGCTGCTCGGGGGGGTGGCAGAGCGGTTGAATGGCTCGGGCTCGAACAACGCTGGCTCCCACGAGGCGTTGCTCGACCCCTCAGGGCAGAGCTCTCAGCGGTGCTCGTCGACCACTCGTAGGTACCTCTGCGCCATTCGAACCGGGTGCAGATTCTCGTCGAAGTAGCGCGCAGCCGCCGCTTCGATGGGGACCCTCTTACCCTCGTCGCGAGCGTAGCTCACGCACAGTTCGACGAGGTCGCTGAGATCCTCCTCGCAGTACACGATCTCGACGCCCTCCCGCAGGGCTGTCGGTAGCTCGGCGGCATGTCGACCGCGACGACGCAGCAACCCATCGCGAGACAGTCGACGAGCCGCGCACAGAACGGACCCCGGCCTGGCAGGTCGACGCACACCCGAGCGCGAGCCATTTCGCGCAGGTAGCGAGGGCCATACGTAGTGCGATCGCCGCCCACGTAGACGATGCTCTGCTCGGACCGCAGCAGTCCGATTGCTGCTTCACGAACCTGCGCAGACGCTCGTAAGCCAAATCGGCCAAAGACATCGGATGTCGGCTGCCGTGCTCGCAAGGCCCGCAAACGACACCAGTGGCGATAGAGCATCGGCGCATCGGAGACATAGCCGCCAGGCATCACGTTGGCGTGGCCGGCGTAGCCACCGGACTGGTACTGGAACTTGAAGTAGGTCTCGACCTCGGCTGCGCATCGCGGATTGACCCGAGGGAGATCATCCCAGTCGAGGGCCACGCGCCTGGTGCCGTGGCCGCAGTCGATCTCGATTATCACGATTCCGCGGTAGGGTTGCGCGATCTCGGCGGGGACGACCGTTGCCACAACTCCAAACCCATCCCGTATAGCTCCAACGAAGTTCTCCGCGATGGGATGCTCGTAGCGGTTCGGCCAGATGACCGTCGCGGGCGAGTTCGGGGCTGGCGCTGCAGTCGGGTTTGGGCACGGCCCGTCGCGGTCCCAGCGCCAGTTGCCTGCAAGCGCCGCGAACGTGCGCGGTTCGGCGTGATAGCGCAGACGGCGCCCCAGATACCTGCTTTCGCGTTCGCCGTGGGCGTTTGACGTGTAACGCAGGCGCTCGACGGGGTTGCGGCTCACTTCCCTAGACGTTGGGAGTCGGCGGCGATGTGACCCGAATCGAGCCAGCCGGGCGCGGTCGTCGCCTGGCCGCGGGCCATCCCGGGGTCATAGCTCCCTGGGTCGAGTGCCCTTCGTGTGTCGCTAGGCGCTTCGTTTGACGCAACGGGCACACGTTAGAGGTCGAAGGCATGCTCTGCCTGTCGGTCACGCGGCGCACGATCGCCACCGAAGATGTGGCGGCCGGCGAGGAGCGAGCCGTCCGTGCGCTATGCCCGATCGACTAGCCTTCCCCGCGTCCCCTTGGAGGGGTGCCGGAGTGGTTGAACGGGCGGACTCGAAAACCGTTCCGGGGGTGTCCTCGTTCGAGGGTTCGAATCCCTCCCTCTCCGTTTTGTTATGTCTCAGGACATCGGAGACAGATGTCTCGGGAGATCGGTAGACGGTTAGGCGCGTGCGAGGGGCTGGTAGTCGCGGCTGGGGTCAAGCGTGAGCTCGCGGATGAGCTGTCCGTCTGGGTCGATCACGCGGATGCTCTGGTCGGCGATCAGGAGCTTGACCGTGGCGCCCCTTGTGGGCTCTGCCGAGGCCGATGTTGTAGAGCTTGCTCTCGTAGCGCAGGCTGACCTTGCCGTAGGCGTCGACCTTGTCCTCGCGGACCCTGAAGTGCGTCCGGGGAGAGTGGCGCCTGGCGGCGGGCTTGGCCTTCACGCGGGCGCTGTAGGCCTGTAGCGGCGTTCGTCCGTCGAGGGCCCTGTGCGGCCTCACGTCGTTGTAGTAGTGCACGAAGCGATCGAGCTGGCCCTGGAGCTCTGTGAGCGTCTCGCTGCGGGCTCCTGGGCATCCAGGTAGCGCTTCAGCGTCTGGTGCAGGCGCTCGACCTTGCCGCAGGTCTGCGGGTGGTAGGGCCTTGAGTTCTTGGAGACGACCCCGAGCCGCTCGAGCTCTGACTGCAGCAGCACCTTGCCGCTGGCGGGAGGTGGCGGTGAAGACGGCGCCGTTGTCGCAGAGAAGCGATGCCGGCAGGCCGTGCAGCTCGGCTGCCTTGTGGAAGACTGTCCACGACGTCCTTGGCTTTGGTCGTCGGGTAGGCCATGGAGGCCGAGGAACAGGCGGGAGTGGTCGTCGATCAGGTTGAGGATCTCGGCGTGCTCGCCGCCGGCCAGCTGCCAGTGCGGTGATGTCGGCCTGCCACATCTCGTTCGGCAGCTCGGCCTGGAAGCGGATCAGCGAGGAGCGCGGCCGCTTCTGTGGCTGAGGCACGATCGAGCCCTCTCGTTTGAGAATGCGCCAGATCGTCGAGAGCGAGGGAACGTCTTCCGTGCTTTGGCGAGGTGGTAGGCGATCGTCGCCGCGCCGGCATCGTGGCCTCCTGCACGCAGCTGGCTGGCGCAGCTCGCACGATCGCCTCGAACGACCTCCTGCGGAGTCCCGTGCCTGCAGGACCGCGGCCGTCTCGAGCGCGGCTGCAAGCGCCTCATAGCCGCCATCGCGGTAGCGAGCCAGGAGCTTGTAGATCCAGCTGCGATGCACGCCGTGCGCAGCCGCCAGCTCGCTGACCGGACGTCCCTCCAACACATGCGCCTCGACCAGATACCGCGCCATCTCCACAGAAGACCCCCCTCACGTCGGTGTCTCCCATGTCCTGCCACATGTGTCGCCTATGTGATGAAACACACACCTCCGCGCGACGACATCTCCGCTCGCGCGTCGATCGGCGGCGGACGCCGGGCGCTGCTGTTAGTTGCAGGGGAGGCTACGCGGGCGTCCCACGGTGCCGGTGAACTCAGGTGACGACCGATGTCGGTGACGCCTCGACCTGCGGCGGCTCGCGCAGCATTGCCGCCGCGACCGCGCGGGCAGCCCGCAGGTCGCGGCCGGTCACGACGACCTCGGTCAGTACTGTCGCAAACACCTCCTCGGGGCCCGCGACCGGCTCTCCGATCTTCGCGTGGGGTTCGAGACTGAGGATTTGCTCGCGCTCGCCGGAGGCCCCACCGAGCGGGACCGCGACGAGCCGTCGACTCGTCGGCGCGTGGACGATGAAGTTGACGGCCGCGCAGAGGGGTCGGCGTCTGCGTTCCAAGACCTGCGGAAGTCCGAGACTGCTGCGTAGCTGTGCCTCGATGAGGTCGACCCCCCAGACGGCCTCGACGATCTGGTGGATCGGCCCGCCGCCCATGCGCGCGTTGATCTCGACGATCCTCGGCCCGCGGCTCGTCGACTTCGCCTCGATGTGAAGGACGCCCATTCGGAAGCCGAAGGCCTGCGCCGTGTTGATGCAGAACTCTGTCAGAGCGCGCACATCGCGACGGCCGTGATCTGGCGGGCAATGCAGGCCCGTCTCCTGGAATGAGGGCTCAGCTGTGGGCCAGTTCTGGGAGACACTCGAGAAGACGCACTCCCGATCTTCGAACACGAGGTCGATGTCAAACTCGACCCCGTCGAGGTACTCCTCTAGCAAAAGGTCGTTGCCGGCTCTGAAGATCCCCATGGTCTCGACGTTGACGAGCTCGCGCACGAGCCGATACACGCCCGGAATGGCCTCGAAGGAGTCGATCCGGACGCAACCCATCGCGGCCGCGCCGAACTCCGGCTTGATGACGGCGGGGAAGCCGATGTCGGCGGCGGCGGCGTAGAGCTCGTCGAGCGAGCGCACTCGCGAGGCTCGTGGCGTCACGATCCCGAGCCGGGCGGACGTTTCGCGCGTGCGCAGCTTGCTCCGGCTGGCATCGACCGCGTCGACCGGGTTTGCCGGCACGCCCAGCTCGGCCGCAACCCGCGCGACCACCGGGACGTAGTCCTCCAAGTACGTGAGGACTCCGTCGGGGCGCACGTTCTCAGCCTGCAGCACATCGATGATGGCCCGAGCGTCCGTACCGGGAACGCCCGTGATCGGCGCGGGCAGCCACCGCTCGGCCACACCCTCCTCCGCGAGTTGCTCCGACCAGTGCCCCGGTTCGTCGATGATCACCAAGTGCGCACCGAGCTCAGCAATCCGCTCGTAGATCCGACGCTTGCCCGGATAGCCGGCGCCGACGACGACCACTCTCGCTCCTTGCACATCGGCGGCGGAGTCCGACCACCCACCGGTCGTCGCGGGCGCCTCGCTGGCGGATACAGGAGCGTTGACGGTGTCGAGCAGGGGGCGCATCGCAGGCGCCGCCTGCAGAGCCTCGGCCAACGCCTCGGCGTCGATTCGCAGCAGGGTGCACTCCGATTCCGTCGTGACGGTCGCGTTGCGCGGGGCATTGTCGAGCACTCCGCGCTCGCCGAATGGCGCGCCGGGACCGAGGTGCACGACCGGCACGCCATGGCGATGCACGACCATTGATCCCTCGACGACCGCAAAAAGCGCGTGCGCCGGCGTGCCCTGTGCGACGACGTCGACTCCGGGAGGCAGCTGGCACATCGTCGAGCCCGAGGCGAGGCGCTCGAGGACGAGGCGCGGAACCCCAGCGGCGAGTTGCAGGCCTTCGATCAATGCCACTCGGGAGGCGAACAGATCTCTGCGGCGTCCGGCGGCGGCGTCCAGGCCGCGCAGTGCGAATCCCGCCGCCGCAACAACCCCGATCGACGTTCCGCCGAGGACGATGAAGCTCGTCCGCAGCGACGCCGTCTCCATCACTACCGTCGCGAGCACCGCGCCGGCGATCATCGCTCCAACCGAGCCGCCGTCGAAAACGCCGACGACCCGTCCGAGCACATCGGCTGGCACGATTCGCGCGAGCGTTGTCTCGGCGATGACCTCACACGAGACGATCCCGGCCCCGGCAATCGCCGTCACCGCAAGCGCGACCGCAAGCACGTCGCTCGCGGCGTAGATCATCTCGGCGGCGGATACCGTCAGCGCGGTCACCACAACCGCGAGCTGCACCCGCCGCGTTGCGGCAAGGCGTGCGTTGATGAGCATGCTCATGACGCCACCCGCTCCGAGGGCCGTTAGGAGTACCCCATATCCGCCGGTCCCCAGACCGAGGGAGTCCCTCGCGTATACGACGAGCTGGACCGTCTGGGCTCCGTAGATGAACTCCACAGTCGCTGCCACGAAGAACAAGGGGACGACGAATTGCGTCGTGCGCGCCGCGCGTACGCCTTGCCTCACGTGCGACCTCGTGTTGCCCCGGATTCGTTGGGGGCGCGAGCGGTCGCGGATGCTCGAGACGAGCACCGCCGAGGTCGCGAACGTCGCAGCGTTGACCAGGAACGCCAGCCAGCTCGGCCCAACCGCCAGCAGCACCGCCCCGATCGCCGGGCCCGCCACGACGCCGAGCTCCTGGACGCCGTGTAGCAGGGCGACCCCGGATCCGAGCCGATTCTCGCCGACCAGGCGCGGCAGAAGTGCGAGCGATGCTGGTCGCTCCGCGGTGCTCGCTGCTGAGGCGAGGACGGTGATCACGATCACCGCCTGCACCGGCCCCTTCACTGCTACGACCGCCGTGAGACCAAGCATGAGTGCGAGCCGGAGCAGGTCTCCGACGATCAGGACGTTTCGGCGGTTGAACCTGTCCGCGATCGCACCTCCGAGTGGACCGAGCAGCATGTACGGAAGAAGGCGGCAGATCGTGGCGGCGCCGACCCATGTGGCCGAGTGCGTGTCGGCGTACACGTAGGCGAGTAGGGCGGCGTTGTAGAGCCAATTGCCGATCTGCGACGCTGCGCTTGCAGCGATCAGGGCGCGGGCGTCGCGTATTGCCAGGACGTCGCGGTAGGCCTGCCTCCCCATCGGTGCGAAACTACCTCTCGGGCTGCGGCTCCGCAACCTGATGTGAGCAGGAGAGCGGAGCGGCGCTCGCGCCGCTGGCGATGCTGACGAGGGCTACTCGGGGGGCTGCCTCCCCCGGCCCTAGCCCAAACGGCAAGCGAGCAGCACCTAATCGCGTAGCCCTAGTTGGCGCTCCTCGAATCGGGATGGCGGGCCCGATATGTCAGGCGGGGCTGCGCGCGTGCGTCCGCCATCGCCTGCGACTATGTAAGCTGCCGCGGGATGTTGACAGTCTGCTCTGCGACTGCCTCGAGACGCTGACCGCGATGGAAGCGCAGTCACTCGCGGACGCGGTGGCGTTGCTGGAGACTTGCCATTGGCCGAGCGAGGCGTACTGGCGAATGATCGAGCTCGACGCCGTCAGACCGTATCTGGCCGATCTGCAGCATCCGGTGCTCGAGCTCGGCTGCGGCACCGGCCTGTTCACCGAGCTCGCCGGCCTGCAGATCGATCTCGCGGTGGACCTCAATCCTAATGCGGTTGCGCGAGCACGCGAGCGCCCCGATGTCTACCGGTCGGCGCGAGAGGTCGACATCCGAGCGCTGGACCCAGAGATTGGGACGTTCGGGACGATCTTCTCGCGTAGCGTCCTGGAGCATGTCACCGAACTGGAGTCGGTGCTCGCGCGTTGCTGCGAGTTGCTCTCGCCCGCCGGACGGCTGATCGCCACAGTCCCGCTGCGTGCAATGAACGATCACCTCACCGTTCGCTCGCCGGCCTGATGCGCGCGCGCGTCAGCGGATGCTCCAGCATCAGAACCAGTGGACGATCGAGGAGTGGGAAAGGAGCCTCGGGGCCGCCGGTTTCGCCACCGTGAACGCGAGCCCGTACCTCGATGGCGCCGCCCGCCACCGCTGGGACATGCTCGACGCGCCGGCGCGCTGTCGGCATCGGCAGCTACCGCGTGGTTCCAATCATCGACGTGTCCTCAGTCGAATCCTGCCGGCAGCGCTGAGGGAGCGCGGGAAGTCGCGGCTCGCGCGATCTCTGCTCGACTGGGCGGCGCAACCCGGCGATGGCAGCTTCTGCGCGAGCGTCCTTATCGCCACCAAGGGCGGAGCCGGTCAGTAGTCGCTAGCCCTTCGACGGCAGCCCGCGCGCGTAGGTGACGCTGCGGCGGACCCAGAACTGGAGCGCCCGCTTGGTGGCGATGCCCTCCGGTGCGACCCGCAGCCAGCCGCGCATGGTGCGGCCGCCCATCTCCATCAGGCTCACGTGCGGGCGGGCGAGGGCGTCGTCTGTCGCGTCGGGGTCGATCCGGACCAACAGCCCGCCCCGCGAGGAGGCCGAGACGGACATGTTGCCGTTGATCAGGAAGGACAGGCCCCCGAACATCCGTCGTTCGGTGACGGCATCCTCACTCGCCAGCAGCTCTCTGAGCCGGTGGGCCAGTGCCTCGTCGTATGCCACGCCTTATCGGGCCCGGAGAACGTTAGCCATCGGGTTAACCGTATCGCGTCCCAGCCCACGTGGGTGTAGGCTCGCCGGCACCGACAGCCACCGCGCAGGCCGAAAAGGAGTGAGCACATGGAGCATGAGCACACCCAACACGTCGCCGCCCCGCCGCAGCGCGTTTTCGCCGCCCTTGCGGACGTCGACAACCTGCCCCGCTATGTGCCCCAGGTGACCGCGGCTCGGCGTGGCGAGGGTGACAAGGTCTCGGTGGAGGCCCGCTACGAGGGCCACACCCAACAGGGCGAGGGCTGGTTCCGCGTGTTCGAGTCCGAGCACCGTGTGGAATGGGGAGCCGACGGGAGCGACTACCACGGCTGGCTGCAGGTGGCCCCCGACGGGCACGGGTCGCGGCTGACCCTGTTCCTCGCCACGACCCAGGGCGATGCGCCCGACAGCGAGGTGATGGGCACGCTCGACGCGATCCGTCGCCTCGTGGAGGCCGACGCCTAGCAGCTGGCGCCAGCTGCTCCCGATCCCTACCCTTACGGGCCGAGAGGGAGCTCGGGAGTCGACCGAAGGGGCTGCGATGCGCACATGGAGAGTCGTGATCGCAGTGGGGGCGCTGGCCGCGGCGCTCGCGGCTCCGACGTCGGCGCTGGCGAAAGCGCGACCGATCTACCGGTACGTCTCCTACGGGGCCTCGCCGGCGGAGAAAGCGACGGTGTACGGGCAGTACTCCAGTGGCGCCACGACCGTCGTCCTCGTCCACGGCGGCGGGTGGCGCCTGCAGAAGCTAGTCACCGAAGAGGGGTCGGAGTCGAAATCGCTGCAGCTGGCGGGCTTCGTCGTGGTCGACATCGACTACAGCCAGGACTCCACGAGCGAAACCGCGTTCCCGCTCGAGACCAACGACGTCCTCGACGCCATCGACTGGGCGATCGCCAACGCGGCCGCGTACGGAGGCAACGGGGGGAACGTCGTCCTGCTGGGCGGATCCGCGGGGGGTCAGCTCGTTGCACGAGCAGCCGAGCTCGCCGATGCCGCCCAGCCGGGTGCGGTCCGGGCCGTCATCTCGCTCAGCGGCCCGATGAACTTCACCACGCTCGTGCCGCTCGCGGAAAGCGGCGGCATCAAAGACCGCAACTACGTCTTCTCGATCGGGCAGGCGCTCGGGTGCTCGAGCTCCTTCGCGTCGTGCTCGAGCAGCTACGAGGCCGAATGGTCGCCGGCGCTGAACATCCCGACGAGCGGCTGTCCGGACTGGCTGCTGTTCACGAGCGAAATCGACACCGTCGCGACCTCGCAGGCCAACGAAATGCTCGCCGACCTGGACGCCGCGGCGTGCACCGCCCGCGAGGAAGTGCTGCCGACGGGCCACGGCTTCAGCTACTGGTCCTCGATCTCGAAAACGGTCTCCACCTACATCGACGGCGAGTAGGCCGCGGCGCTCAGCCCCAGCCGCCGACGATCCGTCGCCGCGTCCGGTGCACTCTGCGCAGCTCCTGGACGGACTCGTCGAAGCCGCCGAGATGGGGCTCGCGATCGAGCAGCGTCGCCGTGAGGCGGCGTCGTACGAGCTCCCCTGCGATCGCGTCCACGCGCTCGGCCGCCGCCCCGGGGCGCGAGCTGACCACCCTGTCCAGGCGCAGGCCGCGGAACAGCAGGCCGACGCCATCGTCGACGGCCCACCCCCCCGGGATCGCCCCGTCGCGGATCTGAGCCAGCCACACGGGCAGCCGCTCCGGCTCCCCGTCCGCGTGAACCGTCAACGAACCTTCCAGCAGCCCCAGCCCCGCCAGCGGCTCCGGGGGACCGCTCGAGCGGCTCACCCCCGCCTCGAACCAGCACATCGCCCCGGCGCTGAGCCCGGCGAGCACGGCTCCGCGCTGCCAGGCCTCCACGAGCAGGCTGTCGAGGCCGTGAGCACGCCAGATCGCGAGCAGGTTGCGCATCGAGCCGCCCCCCGCGTAGATGATGTCCTGGGCGAGGACCACCTCCCTGAGCGTGCGCCGGGACTCGCCGAGGCGGAACAGCGACAGGTGCTCGGCGACGCACGTGCGGTCCGAGAAACGGTCACGGAACGCGTTGATCTGGCCCGTCGTGTCGCCCGATGCCGTCGGCAGGAACAGGATGCGGGGTTCCGGCGAGCTGCACAGCGACAGGACGTAGTCGTCGAGCAGCGGGTTGGCGGGCTCCATCGTGAACCCTCCTCCGCCCATCGCAAAGATCACGCGTTCGTCGCTGGGGACCCGAGCGTCGCTTCTCACGCGGCGACCTCCACCCGCGCTCGCGCCGCGGCGCAATCCGGTGCCTTGCCCGCCGGCGCCCTCGCGGCGTCCGCGCGTGGTCCGCTGTCCCCGAGCATCGTGACCTTGAGCGGGGTCTCTCGCACGCGCGCCCCGTCTGACGCCAGCTGTACCCGGAACGCGCGGGCGCCCTCGCGTGAGCTCACGGCGCGCTTCAGACGGGTGGCCTCGAAGTGCAGGGCGACCCCGTCCTCTGCTGCGAACCCGGACTTCATCCCGCTCGCCACGAAGCGGTGGTACTCCTCGCGCCGGGCCGGCTCGGCGTCGTAGTGGACGCAGTTGGAGTAGGGGAGCAGGCCCAGGCCGCGGATCGGTCGCGGGGCCCCGTGGAAGGCGCTGAGGGCCTGCTCGAACCAGCACAGCGATCCGGCCGACGGACCGCACAGGACGATCCCGCGCCGCCACGCCCGGCGCAGGACCGCGTCGAGCCCGTGTGCACGCCAGGCCCCCAGCATGCTCACAACGTTACCGCCGCCGACATAGATCAGATCCTGCGCCAGCAGGTGGCTTGCGAGGTTCTCCTCGACGCCGCCAGTGCCCTGGTCGCGCCGGAACAGGGATACGTGGCTCGCATCGCATGAGGGTGCGAAGCGGCGGTAGAAGCGCACGACGTAGTGATCGGCGTCGCCGGATGCCGTCGGCAGGAAGCACACCCTCGGTCGCGCCACGCCGGCGAGCGAGAGGACGTAGTCGTCGAGCAACGAGCCGTCCTGCTCCATGGAGAAGCCGCCGCCTCCCAACGCGACGATCTGGGGGGACCTGCCGGGCACCGTCACCTCTCGCCTGCCGTGGGCCATCCAATACTTCTGAACATCGTCGTCCGGCGGGGCGGGCGGCGATATGGACCAAGGTCCCAGATCGCCGGAGCGAAGATCGACAACCGCATAGGGCCCGCGAGGCGCTGATGATGGGCGCCCCGGTCCGCCCGGGTCGGCCGGCGCGCTCTTACGGAACTCTGAGCTTCGCCAAACCCTGCTCATACTCGCGGCGGCGAACCTGTGCCCCGTGAGGTTCCCACGGATGCCCACAGCACTCCTGAGCGCCGCCGCGCCCGCCGCGAGCGCGTCGGTCGCCGCGCCCGTTCGTGAGCGCTCCCGGGCGCTGTCGCGGTCGCGGCGCTCGCCCGCTCCCGAGCTGTTGCTCCTCCTCGGTGTGGCCGCCGCGCTGAACCTCTGGGCCCTCAGCCGCAACGGCTGGGCCAACGGCTACTACAGCGCCGCCGTGCGCTCGATGAGCACGAGCTGGCACAACTTCCTGTTCGCCTCGCTCGACCCGAGCGGCGTGATGACCGTCGACAAGCCCCCGCTCGCCCTCTGGGTACAGGCGCTGTCGGTCCGCCTGTTCGGTTTCCACTCCCTCAGCATCCTCGTGCCGCAGGCCTTGATGGGGGTCGCGAGCGTGGCCCTGCTCTACGACCTCGTCCGGCGCCGCTTCGGCCGGGTGGGGGGGTTCGTCGCCGGGCTCGCACTGGCGCTGACCCCGATCACGGTCGCCATCTCCCGTCACAACAATCCCGACGCCTTGCTCGTGCTGTGCTGCGTGGCCGCGTTGTGGTTCGCCGTGCGAGCGCTGGAGGACGGGCGCACGCGCTGGCTCCTCCTCGCCGGCGTCTGCGTTGGCCTGGGCTTCGAGACGAAGATGCTCGTCGCGCTGGTCGTCGTCCCCGGGATCGCAGCGGCGTGGTTGTGGTGCGCTCCCGCCGCGCGCGGACGCCTGCACGCCCTCCGGCAGCTGCTGGCCGGGGGCGTGGCGATGGTGCTCGTCGGCGGCGCGTGGCCAGCGCTCGTTGAACTGACACCCGCGGCTGACCGGCCCTGGGTATCGGGCACGAGCGACAACACGATCCTCTCGCTGATCTTCGGCTACAACGGCGTCGGTCGCGTGGCAGGGCAGAGCGGCGGCCCCGGTGGCGGCGGAGGCAACATGTTCGGCGGCACGCCCGGCCCCCTGCGGCTGCTGAACTCGGCGCTCGGCGGCCAGGCCGGATGGCTGCTCGGGTTCGCCGTCGTGTGCGGCGGCGGCATTCTCGTGGCGAGTCGCCTGCGCCCCTCCGACCGTCGCACCGGCTGGCTGCTCGCGGTCGGGGGCGCGTTCCTGACGACGGCGGTCCTGTTCAGCGCCGCGAGCGGCATCTTCCATCCCTACTACGTCTCGCTGCTCGCCCCGTTCACCGCCGCGCTGGTCGGCGCCGGCACCGCGGAGCTGATCCGTGGCAGGCTCAGCGTGCGCCTCGTCGGCGTCCTCGCGCTCGTGGCGGGGATCGCCGGCGAGCTCGTGATCCGCGCGGACTATCCGGGCCAGCTCGAATGGCTCGCTCCGGTGCTGATCGTGGTCGGCGTCCTCGCGACGGGCGCGCTGCTGATCCTGCGTGGTCCGCGCGTGCGGATCGCCGCGGTGGGCGGTGTCGTTGCTGCGCTGCTGCTCGCTCCGACCGCGTGGGCACTCGACACGCTCGGCCACGCCACCAGCGCGACGTTCCCCACCGGCGGCCCGCTATCGGCCGAGAGCGGAGGAGGCTTCGGCCCCGGCGGTCGTCCCGGCGGCTTCGGCGGCGCGGGTGGACGACGCGGTGGCCCCGCCGGCACGGGGCAGGCCCTGTTCGGCCCCGCCTCCGGCGCGCCGAGCGGCGCCGGTGCCCTGGCCGGTGGCCCGGGCGGTGGCGCGAGCGCCGGCGGCCCGCCGAGCGGCGCACCTGCGTTCGGAGGAGGCGCACCGCCGGCGGGCGTCGGCGCCTTCGCCGGCGGACCCGGCGGCGGCGCGTTCGGCGGCGCCTCGCTCACCGGCGTCGTGTCCTACGTCGAGCACCACGGCGGCGGAACGATCGCGGTTTCGAGCCAGTCGAACGCGGCGCAGGCGATCATCAGCGACGGCGCTGCGGTCGCCGGCATCGGCGGTTTCTCCGGACGTGAGAGCGACGTCAGCGTGGAGTGGCTGGCACAGGAGGTGCAGAGCGGGAGGATCCGCTGGGTGCTCGACTCCGAACAGGGGGGCCAGGGCGGGCTCGGGCAGGGGGCCACTGGCGGCCTCGCCGGCGCCCTCGGCCTCGGCCTCGGCGGCGGGAGCACCGGACGCGGCGGCTTCGCCGGGGGGCTCCCGGCGCGGGGCGCACGGGGTCGCGGACCGCGATGGCAGCGGTCGCGCGGGCGTGCACGGCCGTCACGGGTGCGAGCACGAGCAGCTCGAGCGGGACCCTGTACGACTGCAGCGGCAGGGCGGCCGACCTCGACGCGATCGCGCGGGGACGCTCCGCATGAGGGTTTTGCTCGTCGAGGACGATCGTTCGGTGCGGGAAGCGCTGCGCCGCACACTCGAGCTGTCGGGCTATGAGATCCAAGCCGCAGCCGACGGCGAGCAGGCGCTCGAGCGGATCGCGAGCTCGCCCCCCGACGCGATCCTGCTCGACATCGGCATGCCGGGAATGGACGGGCTGGAGGTGTGCCGGCACGTCCGCCGCCTCGGCAACCGTGTGCCGATCCTGATGCTCACCGCTCGCGGCGGGGTGGCGGATCGGATCGACGGGCTCGACGTCGGCGCGGACGACTACATGTCCAAGCCGTTCGACGTCGGCGAGCTGAAGGCCAGGCTGCGTGCGCTGCTGCGGCGGGCCGGCCCGGAGGGGGACGGAGAGATCCTCTCCTTCGCCGAGCTGACCCTCGACGCCGAGCGCCACGGCGCGCGGGTCGGCGAGCGGTTCGTCGAGCTGACGCGGACCGAGTACCAGCTGCTCGAGCTGCTGATCCGCAACCCGCGACGGGTTCTCTCGCACGGCCTCATCTACGACCGTGTGTGGGGGTATGACTTCGGCCCCGCGTCCAACGCCCTGCGCGTGTACATCGGCTACCTGCGCCGCAAGCTCGAGGAGGCTGGTGCCCGTGAGCTGATCCACACCGTCCGCGGCGTCGGCTACGCGCTGCGCGAGCCCTGACCGGATCTCGGGGCATGAGCCTGCGCACCCGCATCGCCGCCGTCGGCAGCGTCTCCGTGGCGCTGGCGGTACTGGTCGCCGCCGCGAGCCTCTATCTCGCCGTCCGCTCGGACCTGCGGGGCGAAATCGATACGTCGCTGAAGGCGCGAGCCCGTTCGTTGCAGGCGGCCGTGGACGGCGGGGGCGGTCCCGGACCCGGCGGCTTTGGCCCTGGCGACTTCGGTCCGGGGCACGGCGACGCCCACGGAGGGCCCGGCGGGTTCCCCGGCCGCCTGCAGCCGGCGCCGTTCGGCGCCGCATCCGGCTATGTGCAGCTCGTGTCGGCCCAGGGCGCCGTCTACGTGCCCGCCGGCCAGGGCAGCGCGACGGCACAGATCGCCGTCACGGCCGGCGATCGCGCCCTCGCCCGCGCGGGGACGGGCAGCAGCCTCAGCGACCGCTCCGCGGGGGGAACGCAGTTGCGGGTGCTGACGGTCGGGGCCGGTCCCGCCGGTGCGATCATCCTCGCGCGGCCCCTCACCGAGGTCGAACGCGAGCTGGGTCACCTGCTCCTGATCCTCGTCCTGATCTGTGTCGGGGGGATCGGCCTCGCGGCCCTGCTGGGGACGCTCGTGGCGCGCACGGCGCTCGCCCCTGTGGCCCGTTTCACCCGCAGGACGGAGAGCCTGAGCGGGACGCTCGATCTGTCCCAGCGCCTCGAGGTCCGCGGGCGCGACGAGCTGGCTCGTCTGGCTGAGAGCTTCAACGCCACGCTGGACGCGCTCGAGCGCTCCGTGCAGGCCCAGCGCCAGCTCGTCGCCGACGCCAGTCACGAGCTGCGTACGCCGGTGGCGTCCTTGCGCGCGAACATCCAGACGCTCGCGGACGCCGAGCGGCTGCCCCCCGCCGACCAGGCCGGCCTGCGCGAGGACATCGTCGCCGAGCTCGACGAGCTGAGCGCGCTGGTCGGCGACGTGGTCGAGCTCGCCCGTGGCACCGCGGACGACGGACCGCTCGACGAGGTCCGTCTCGACGTGGTCGTCCGCGAGGCCGCGCGACGGGCCCGGCGCCGAGGCGATGTGAACTTCGAGCTCGAGCTCGCGCCCACGGTCGTGGTCGGCCAGGCGGACAGGATCGACAGGGCCGTGTCGAACCTGCTCGAGAACGCCCGTAAGTGGAGCCCCCCGGGGGGACCGTCGAGGTCGAGCTGGCCGGAGGGGTGCTCAGCGTGCGCGACCACGGTCCCGGCTTCCAGCAGCAGGACGTGCCGTTCGTGTTCGATCGCTTCTACCGCGCCGAGGCGGCCCGCGGCCTGCCCGGGTCGGGCCTCGGCCTCGCGATCGTCCGGCAGGCCGCCGAGGCGAGGGGCGGCTTCGCCCAAGCCGCCAACGCGCCCGGCGGGGGCGCGCTGCTGCACGTGGCGTTCGGCCCGCCGGTCGCGTTCGAGGCTGTGGGCGCCTGATCGCCGCCGCGGGGCCCATGGGGGGGAGGAGATCCGAGCGGTCCGTCTAATACACGTGTCCAGGCGCGCAACTTTTGGGTTGTCGCCGAGTCCATGAGGATATAGCTCCAGTTGTCCATAGGGAGGTCGGGATGAGGTTCCACGCTCGTTATTCGTTGGCGCTGCTGACCGCAGTCTTGGCCATCCTCGCGGCTGCCCCTGCGGGCGCCCAGGCCTTCGGCATCGAAAAACTGTTCGCCGGCAACTGCAAGGTCGAAAGCTGCGGCACCGGAGCCGAAGACCCGAACGAAGAACACGCCATCAGCGAAGGCTTCCGCCAAGCCGGCGGCTGGGTCCCCTATGGCGTGACGGACTTCAAACTGGAACCCTCCGCGGACTCGGTCAAGAGCCTGCGCACCGATGTGGCCCCGGGCGTCGTCACGAACCCCGAGGCCGTGCCGAAGTGCTCGCTGAAGACGTTCGAAGCCACGTTGGCCGAACCGAAAGAACACCTGTACACGGAACCGAAGTGTCCCGAAGACACGATCCTGGGGGTCAACAGGGTCAAAACGCTCGTCCCGATCGCGGGCAAATTCGTCGAAGTGCCGCTCGAAGGGCTCGTCTACAACCTCGACCAGCCGCCCGGGCTCGCGTCGGACTACGGGGTCGCGATCAGCCTTGCCCCGCTTGGCATCCCGCTCTACTCCCACACCTTCATCGAAGGCAGCGTGGAATGGCTCAGCGACTACCACGACTACTTCAAGATCAACAACATCACCCCGGGCCTGGTCGAGTCGCGCCTGGTCTTCTACGGCACCGAAGCGAGCCCGACGGTCAACGGGACGACCTATCACCTCAACAACATCGGCTTCCTGCGCAATCCGAGCGCGTGCACGAGCAAAGGGCCCGACACGACCACGACGCTCAGCGCGGAATCCTACGAAGGCGCCTCGAGCTTCCGGCCCTACACGCTGCCCGTGGGCACGAACGAATGTGAAACCGAGCCGTTCTCACCGGCTTTCTCGTTGGCGACCGAAACGCTCGGCGCCGACGAACCCGACGGCATCACCCTGAAGGCGACGATGCCCCACCCGCCGGCCGAAGTCGGCAAGCAGGACGCCTCCGACCTGAACACGGCGGAAGTCACCCTGCCTGAAGGGATGACGATGAACCCGTCGGCGGGCGCGGGCCTCGAAGGCTGCACGCCGAAACAGATCGGCCTCAGCCCGGCGTCCCCCAACGTCACCTGTCCCGGCCGCAGCCGCATCGGCACGGTCCAGCTGGAAGTCCCGACGCTGCCGAAGGGCTCGCTGTCCGGCCCGATCTACCTCGGACAGGAAGAAGGCAAGCAGATCACCGGGCCGCCGTACAAAATCTACCTCGACGCCGAGTCGCCCGAAAGCCGTTACAACGTCAAGGTTCGTCTCGAAGGGATCGTCGAACCGAACCCGACGACGGGTCGCCTGACGACGAAATTCATCGCCAACCCGCGGGCTCCGTTCAACGAAGCGATCCTGCACCTCAACGGCGGCGCGTTCGCGCCGGTGGCGAACCCGCTGACCTGCCAGACGAGCACCTACGCTGCGGCGTTCACGGCGTTCGCGACCGTCTCCGGGGCGCCGAGCGAAACCCCGTTCGCGGCCCAGGGGTGCACGTCGACGTTCGCGCCCGGGCAGAGCACGTCGGTGGAACCGGCGCAGGGCGGCGCGAGCAGCAGCTTCACGCTGAACATGGAACGGCCGCAGGGCCAGGGTTACCTGAGCACGGTCAGCACGACGCTTCCGGCCGGGCTGACGGGGACGATCCCGGCGGCCACGCAGTGCCCCGAGCCGGCCGCGAGCACTGGCGGCTGCCCGAGCTCGAGCCAGATCGGGACGGTCACCGCGATGGCGGGCTCGGGAACGCCGTTCGCGTTCCACGGCAACGTTTACCTGACCGGTCCGTACGAAGGGGCGCCATTCGGCCTCTCGATCGTCGTGCCGGTCGTCGCCGGGCCGTTCAACCTCGGCAACGAAGTGACACGCGCGAAAATCCAGGTCAAATCGGACACGGCCCAGGTGCTCGTGAGCGCCACCGTGCCCACGTTCAACTCCGTCGGGCACATCCCGATCCGGCTCCGCTCGCTGACGGTGACGGTGAACCGGCCAGGATTCGAGCACAACCCGACCAACTGCGGTGTGCAGTACACCGAATCGACGTTCACCTCGACGCTCGGCCAGACCGGCTTCCAGAAGACACCGTTCCAGGCCGAAGGGTGCTCCTCGCTCGGCTTCAAGCCATCGTTCCGGGCGGTCAGCAGCGGTCAGACATCGCGGCTGAATGGGGCGAGCCTCGAAACGACGATCGACCAGGCCGCGGGCCAGGCGAACATCAAAGCGGTCGAAGTGACGCTGCCCAAGCAGCTCGTCTCGCGCCAGCACACGAACGAAAAGGCATGTCTGCCGCAGGTGTTCGCTGCCAACCCGTTCAACTGCCCGAAAGAATCGAAGGTCGGCGGGGCGCGCGCCAACACGCCGCTGCTTCCGAGCAAAATGACGGGCCCGGTGTACCTCGTCGCCCGCGGCGGCGCCCAGTTCCCGGACCTCGATCTGGTGCTGGAAGCCAACGGCGTGCGGATCATCGTCAAAGGCCACACGTTCATCAAAAACAACAGGACGACGACGTTCTTCGAAACCACGCCCGACGCGCCGGTGACGAGCATCACGGTGAACCTGCCGGCGCAGGAATACTCGGCGCTGGCGCCGAACGGCGACCTCTGCACGAGCCCGCTGTACATGCCGACGCTGATCACCGGCCAGAACGGCCTGCTGGTGAAACAGGAAACGAAGGTCAACGTCACCAACTGCGGCGTGCGGATCGTCGGACACAAGGTCGTGGGAAGCACCGCGTACCTGACCGTGAAGACGTTCGCCTCGGGTCGCGTGAGCGGCAGCGGATCTGGCGTCAACAGCGTCTACCGGAGCTTCCGCTCGCCCCAGAACGCGGCCTCCCTGAAGCTGAGCCTGCGGGGACGCCGCCACGGCCAGCGGGTCAAGCTGCGTGTGGGCTTCGTGCCGAAGACGCGCGGGCTCCCCAGCTCGACGGCGTTCGTGACGGTCAAGTTCTGATCAGCGTGGCTGTGGAGGACGGACCCCCCGCCGTCCTCCACAGCCCAGCACCCGCCGGCGCCGGTGTCCGCGGGCGTCCAAGCGGTGGCGCCGGCCGGGCCGCGCCGGAAGCGAGGCTGGTCCTCGCGGCGCTCATGCCCTAGATTCCCTTCATGGATGTCGTGACGGGTACGGATACCGCAACGTCGCAAGGAGGGATCGACCGCCTGCTGGCGGGCATCCGCCGGCTCAGCGCGCTCGCCGACAGCGCCCCCGACACCGAGGGCATCTTCGCCGCCCTCGCGGGTGAACTGCTCACCGCGGCGGGGGGCGAGGAGGTACACGTCCACCACCTCGGCCCCGATGAGGAGGAAGACCTCGTCGTCGTCTACATGTTCGAGGGCCAGGCCCGGGTCAGCTACCTGCAGCCGCGGGCCGAGCGCCCGCCGGGGGTCAGCTGGGTGGCTGCCAAGGGCCGCAGCTTCCTTGCGGGCGACCCGGCGGAGCTGGCGAGCAGCGTCCCGCGCCTCACGGCGACCGGGGCGGTCGGGTGCGCGCTGCTGCTCCCGCTCGCAGTTCGCGGCGAGGTCGAGGCGGTGGCCGTGCTGGTCGAGCGGACGCCCAAGCCCTTTCCTCCCGCGGCTGTCGAGCTCGCGACTGCGCTCGTCGAGCAGGGTGCGACCGCGCTCGCGCTGGTGCGGGCGCGCGCGGAGGCCGGCACCGATGCGGTCACCGGCTGCATGAACCACCGCGCCATGCGTCGGCGTCTGGATGAGGAGATCGGCCGAGCCGCCCGTTCCGGCGCACCGCTGTCGTGCCTGCTCCTCGACCTCGACGACTTCAAGCTCGTGAACGATCGCTTCGGCCACCAGGCCGGCGACCAGATGCTCCGCGAGGTGGTCCAGGCGCTCGTGGGGGAGTTCCGCTCGTTCGACCGCGTCGCTCGCTACGGCGGCGACGAGTTCGTCGTGATCCTCCCCAACGCCGGGCTCGCGAGCGCGGCCGCTGCCGCGATGCGGGCGCTCGAGCGCCTGCAGGAGCTTCCCTCGCGCGAGGGGCGCGGTGGCGTCTCCGCATCGATCGGCGCGGCCCAATGGCAGGCGCCGATGAGCACCGACGAGCTGCTCGAAGCGTGCGACGCCGCGTTGCTGCGCTCGAAGCGCCAGGGCAAGGGTCGCGTCACCCGCGCGGCCGAGCCCGTCTAGGCGGGACGCGCGGGCCCGCGTGGGGCTCGGGCGGGCAGGCTGGGGACGGCTCGCGAGGAGGACTCTGCGAGACTCCAGCTCTCCCCAGCACACAAGCGATCCCGCCCGGAGGGCAGATGACGGAGAACAGCTTTGGCGCGAAGGACACGCTCGCGGTGGGCGACCGCCGCTTCGAGATCCACCGCCTCGACAGCCTGCAGGAGCGCTATGACGTCGCGCGGCTGCCGTTCTCGCTGAAGGTGCTGCTCGAGAACCTCCTCCGCACGGAGGGTAACGGGTCCGTCCGGGCCGCGGACGTGGAGGCGCTCGCGAGCTGGGACGCGAACGCCCAGCCCAGCCGCGAGATCGCGTTCACGCCGGCGCGCGTGCTGATGCAGGACTTCACCGGCGTGCCCGCCATCGTCGACCTCGCCGCGATGCGCGACGCGATCGCCACGATGGGCGGCGACCCCGCCCGGATCAACCCGCTCGTGCCGGCCGAGCTCGTGATCGACCACTCCGTCCAGGTCGACGCGTTCGGCACCCACGAGGCCTTCGCCGTCAACGCCGAGCGCGAGTTCGAACGCAACCGCGAGCGCTACGCGTTCCTGCGCTGGGGCCAGGGGGCGTTCGACGACTTCGCCGTCGTCCCCCCGGACACGGGCATCGTCCACCAGGTCAACCTCGAGTACCTCGCCAGGGTCGTGTTCGACAAGGATGGCCAGGCCTACCCGGACACGCTCGTCGGCACCGACTCGCACACGACGATGATCAACGGCCTCGGCGTGCTCGGCTGGGGGGTCGGGGGGATCGAGGCCGAGGCGGCGATGCTCGGCCAGCCGATGTCGATGCTGATCCCCCAGGTGCTCGGCGTCGAGCTCCACGGCGAGCTCGCCGAGGGCACCACCGCGACCGACCTCGTGCTCACGGTCACGGAGCTGCTGCGCCGACGCGGGGTGGTGGGGATGTTCGTCGAGTTCTTCGGCCCCGGCGTGGCCGCCCTGCCGATCGCCGACCGGGCCACGATCGGCAACATGTCGCCCGAGTTCGGCTCGACCTGCGCGATCTTCCCGATCGACGATGAGACGCTCGACTACCTACGCCTATCTGGTCGCTCCGCCGAGCAGGTCGGGCCTCGTCGAGGCGTACGCGAAGGAGCAGGGGCTGTGGCACGACGAGGGCTCCGAGCGACCCACCTTCTCCGACACCCTCGAGCTCGACCTCGCGACGGTCGAGCCGAGCCTGGCCGGCCCCCGGCGTCCGCAGGACAGGGTGCCCCTCAGCGGCGCCCGCGGCGCGTTCAAAGAGGCGCTGCGCGACCACCTGCCGGACGACGGCGCCGAGGAGGACGCGCTCGACGAGGCCGTCGCCGAGAGCTATCCCGCCTCCGATCCGCCCGCCAACGGCGTCCCCGGGCACGAGCGCCCCCACGGCCGGCCGGAAGGGTACGCCGCCCCCGGCGGGGGGGCCGCGACGGTGCAGTCCGCGAGCCACGCACAGCCCGTCACGCTCGCGGGCGAGACGTTCGAGCTCGACCACGGCGACGTCGTCATCGCCGCCATCACCAGCTGCACGAACACCTCGAACCCGTCGGTGATGGTGGGTGCGGGCATCCTCGCCCGCAACGCCGTCGCTCGCGGCCTGCGCTCCAAGCCCTGGGTGAAGACCTCACTCGCGCCCGGCTCGAAGGTCGTGACGGAGTACCTCGACCGGGCCGGTCTGACGGAGCCGCTCGAGACGCTCGGCTTCAACCTCGTGGGCTACGGCTGCACCACCTGCATCGGGAACTCCGGCCCGCTGCCGGAGGCGATCTCCGAAGCGGTCGCCGAGGGCGATCTGGCGGTCGTATCCGTGCTCTCGGGCAACCGCAACTTCGAGGGGCGGATCAACCCGGACGTGAAGATGAACTACCTCGCCTCGCCGCCGCTGTGCGTGGCCTACGCGCTTGCCGGGACGATGGACATCGACATCGTGGCGGCGCCGCTCGGGCACGACGAGGAGGGCAACGAGGTCTACCTGCGGGACATCTGGCCGTCGGCGCACGAGATCGCCGAGACCGTCGGTGAGGCGGTCAGGGCGGACATGTTCCGCCACAGCTACAGCGACGTGTTCGCGGGGGACGATCGCTGGAACGGCCTCCCGGTCCCGAGCGGGGAGCGCTTCGCCTGGGAGCCCGAGTCGACGTACGTGCGCCTGCCGCCGTTCTTTCAGGGAATGCCGGCCGAGCCGGCCCGCGTGCGCGACATGGACGGCGCCCGCGTGCTCGCGGTGCTCGGCGACAGCGTCACCACCGACCACATCTCACCCGCCGGGTCGATCAAGCGCGACAGCCCCGCCGGACGCTACCTGCAGGAGCACGGGGTGCAGCCGCGCGACTTCAACTCATACGGCTCCAGGCGCGGCAACCACGAAGTGATGATGCGGGGGACCTTCGCCAACATCCGCCTGCGCAACCTGATCGGAGGCGGCGAGCCGCTGCCCGAAGGCGGGCTCACGCGCTACCTGGCCGATGGCTCCGGCGAGGAGATGCCGATCTACGACGCCGCCATGCGCTACCAGCAGGAGGGCATCGACCTGGTCGTCCTGGCCGGCAAGGAGTACGGATCGGGCTCCTCGCGCGACTGGGCCGCGAAGGGCACGAAGCTGCTCGGCGTGAGGGCGGTGATCGCCGAGAGCTTCGAGCGCATCCACCGCTCGAACCTCGTCGGGATGGGAGTGCTGCCGCTGCAGTTCCCGGACGGTGAGGGCGCGGCCTCGCTCGGTCTGAGCGGCGTGGAGATATTTGCGCTCAGCGGGCTCGCCGAGGCGATGGCCGACGGCGGCCCACCGCCCCGGGAGGTCCGCGTGAGCGCGGCCCGCGAGCATGGCGAGCCCGTCGCCTTCGACGCCCGGGTGCGGATCGACACGCCCAGGGAGGCCGACTACTTCCGCCACGGCGGCATCCTCCAGTACGTGCTGCGCGCGCTGCTGGCCCGATGACCCCGGCCGCGCGCAAGCCCAAACGCCGTCCGGCCCAGCGCGGCCCGGGCAAGGTGCTGCTCGAGCTGCTGGGCGCCCGTGGGCCCTCCGGCTACGAGCGCGCCCCGGCAGCCGTGTGGAGCAAGGCCGCGGCTGCCTTCGCGACCGTCCAGAGCGATCCCGTCGGGACGCCCGGCGCGATCGTCGCGGCCAGGAGCGCCGGACGCGGCCCGAGCCGGCGGTTGCTCGTGATGGGCCACATCGACGAGATCGGCCTGATCGTGACCCACATCGACGACCAGGGCTACCTGTGGTTCCGCGAAGTCGGCGGCTGGGACCCGCAGATGCTTGTCGGCCAGCGGGTCGTCCTCGACACCCGCGAGGGCCCCGTGCGGGGAGTGGTGGGGCGCAAGCCGATCCACCTGCTCCGCGACGAGGACCGCAAGAAGGTCGCGGAGATCCGCGAGATGCACATCGACATCGGGGCCCGCGATGGCGAGCAGGCACGCTCGCTCGTGCGTGTCGGCGACGTCGCCGTGATCGACGCCGAGCCGCTCGAGCTGCCCAACGGGCGGCTCGTTTCGAGGGCGCTCGACAACCGGCTCGGCTCCTTCGTCGCGCTGGAGGTCGCCCGCCTCGTCGCCGAGGCCGGAGGGGCGGCGTGGGAGCTAGCGGCGGTCGCTGCCGTGCAGGAGGAGATCACGTTCGGCGGCTCGCGCACGAGCGCCTTCTCGCTGAAGCCGGACGCCGCGATCGTCATCGACGTGACCCACGCGACCGACGCCCCCGGCATGGACGTCAAGGAGGCCGGCAAGCACGAGCTCGGCTCAGGTCCCGTGATCAGCCGCGGCTCGACCCTCAACGGGGAGCTGTTCGAGCTGCTCCATCGCACGGCCGAGGAGGAGGCGATCCCCTTCACCGTGGAGGCCACGGGCCGCTCGACCGGGACCGACGCCGACGCCGTTCACCTCAGCCGCGGCGGCGTGCCGACCGGGCTGGTGTCGATCCCGCTGCGCTACATGCACTCGCCCGTGGAACTCGTCCAGCTCGAGGACGTCCACGCCACCGCCCGGCTGATCGCCGCCTTCGCCCTCAGGCTCGAGCGAACGACGGCGTTCCCGGCGTGAGCGTCAGCCGGCGGCGCCGGTGAGCTCGGTGTTCGGGTTGATCTCGTAGGCCCGGCCGGGTGCGCCGCCGATCGCGAGCACCCGCAGGCCCTGCGGGCCGGCGTGGATCTTGCGCCTGACGTCCGGGCCGACGCGGACGCACGTCTCCGGGTCCAGCTCGACACGGTCGCCTTCGATCTCCATCCAGCCGCTCCCTCGCAGGGGCAGGAAGACCTCCTCCTGCCCGGTCTCCGCGTGGTCGTGCTCGGGATAGTCCTCGTAGCCCGGGGGGAGCTGAATCACCTGTACGCCGAACGCGCTCACGCCCAGCTCCGCACGCGCCTTCACGAACCCGCCCCCGAAGCCGGCCTCCATCTCGCCGATCCGCTTCGCCGTGTAGTCAGGCATCGCTCGACACTAGCCGATCCCGGCGCCCACGAACAGACCGAGCTGGCGCGACTGGGCGAGGAGGGTCCCGTCAGGGGCCCAGATGACGGTGTCCTCGTCGAAGAAGCCCTCCTGGATCGCCCCGGCCCGCACGCGCACGAGGCACCGCCGCGCCGCATCCGCGGGGTCGCCGGCGCGCGGCAGCGAGACGCGGAAGTGGACGGTCAGGTCGACCGTCGGCACGGGGTTCGCCTCGGACAGGCGCATGAACGGGGCCGGCATCAGCGCGTCGGCGAAGAACGCGATGGCGAGCGCGTCGATCGGGCGCTCGTCGGCCAGCTCGACCCAGCCGCCCAGCTCCATCGGCTGCTCCTCGCCGGACAGGGGACGGCCGCCGAAGCGCCGCTGCACCCTGATCATGCGCGAGATCGGGGGCGCCTGAGGATGCGGCGGCCGAGGCTTCGCCTGATCGAGGTCGGCGCCGGCCACGTCGGGCATCGCCAGCTCCGAGTGCTCCGGACCGAGCCAGGGGACGGAGAACGCTGCGAGCGCGAGCGCCCGCAGGCTCCCGTCCTGCTCCATCCTCGCTGAGAGCGTGCTCAGCGAACGGCCGCGCCGCTCGATGACCGTGCGAATCGTCACCGGCCCCGGCTCGGGGGCGCGGGGGAAGTGGATCGTCAGCGAGCGGGGGGCGCGGGTGGGCTCGGCGACCGTCTCGCTCAGCGCGCGCAGGATCATCGCCGCGAGGTAGCCGCCGTGCGGACCGCGCCCCGCGCGCCAGTCGGGGGAGACCTCGGCGGCGAACAGCTGCTGCTCGCCCGGGGTTCCCTGCCGGTGAACGGCTGTGTCCCGGTCGAACTTGCCGACCGGCTCCGGCCTCAGCCACGCACGAGCCGCTTGTAGGTGATGCGGTGCGGCCGGTCCGCCGCCGCCCCGAGCAGCTCGCGGCGGTGCTCCTCGTAGGCCTCGAAGTTGCCCTCGAACCAGCGCACCTGCGAGTCGCCCTCGAAGGCCAGCACGTGCGTGGCGACCCGGTCGAGGAACCAGCGGTCGTGGGAGATCACCATCGCGCAGCCGGGGAACCCCAGCAGGGCGTTCTCGAGCGCCCGCAGGGTGTCGACGTCGAGGTCGTTGGTGGGCTCGTCGAGCAGCAGCAGGTTGCCGCCGCTGCGCAGGAGCTTGGCGAGGTGGACGCGGTTGCGCTCGCCGCCGGAGAGCTTGCCGATACGGGCCTGCTGGTCGGAGCCGCTGAAGTTGAAGCCGGCGGTGTACTGGCGCGAGTTGACCTCGCGGTCGCCCACCTTGATGTGCTCGAAGCCGTCGGAGATCTCCTCCCACACGGTCTTGGCCGGGTCGAGGGCGTCGCGGGATTGGTCGACGTAGGCGAGCTGCACGGTCTCGCCGAGCTCGAGGGTGCCGGCGTCCGGTCGCTCCTCGCCGGTGATCATGCGAAAGAGGGTCGTCTTGCCGGCGCCGTTGGCGCCGATCACGCCGACGATCCCGGCGCGGGGCAGGTCGAAGGACAGCGACTCGATCAGCAGCCGCTCGCCGTAGCCCTTCGTCACGTCGGTGGCCGTCAGGACCCTGTCGCCCAGGCGCGGGCCCGGCGGGATGTGGATCTGGACCTCGTCGAGCTTGACGTTGCGCTCCTCGGCCATCAGCTCCTCGTAGCGGGCCAGGCGCGCCTTGGACTTCGTCCGCCGGCCCTTCGGGTTCGTGCGCACCCACTCGAGCTCCGCCGCGATCGTGCGCTGGCGGGCCTTTTCCGTGCGCTCTTCCTGGGCCAGGCGGCGCCTGCTTCTGCTCGAGCCAGCTGGAGTAGTTGCCCTCGTAGGGGATGCCCCGGCCGCGGTCGAGCTCGAGGATCCAGCCGGCGACGTTGTCGAGGAAGTAGCGGTCGTGGGTGACCGCGACGATCGTCCCCTTGTACTCGGCCAGGTGCTGCTCGAGCCACGCCACCGACTCGGCGTCGAGGTGGTTGGTGGGCTCGTCGAGCAGCAGCAGGTCCGGCGCGCGCAGGAGCAGCCGGCACAGGGCCACGCGCCGGCGCTCGCCGCCGGAGAGGGTGCGGACGTCCGCGTCGGGCGGGGGCAGGCGCAGGGCGTCCATCGCGTATTCGAGCTGGGTCTCGAGGTTCCAGGCGTCGGCGGCTTCGATCTTCGCCTGGATCTCGCCGAACTCCTCGGCCGTCTCGTCGGAGTAGTTGGCGGCCAGCTCGTTGAAGCGGTCGAGCAGCGCCTTGGTCTCCGCGACGCCGTCCTCGACGTTGCCCCGGACGTCCTTGCTCTCGTCCAGGTGGGGCTCCTGCTCGAGCATCCCGACGGTCGCCCCGGCGGCGAGCGCGGCCTCGCCGCGGTACTCCTGATCGACGCCGGCCATGATCCGCAGCAGCGTCGACTTGCCCGCGCCGTTGTAGCCGAGCACGCCGATCTTCGCGCCCGGAGAGAAGGCGAGCGTGATGTTCTCGAGCACCGTCTTGTCCGGCGGGTGGAGCTTGCGAGAGGCGGTGCATCGTGAAGATGTACTGAGAGGACATCGGCACGCAGGATAGGACGTGTACGCAGGTCGCTAACGTTGACGAGTCATGCCCACGACCGTCCTCGACATCGAGCAGCACCTGCTCCTGCTGGAGCTCGAGGCGCCGTTCGACAAGCGCGACGTGCAGCTCGCGCGCCGCCGGATGGCCAAGCGCTGGCACCCAGACGTGGCGCCCCAGGGCCGCCAGTTCGAGCACGAGCGCCATCTGAAGGCGATCAACGAGGCGGCCGACCAGCTGGAGCGCCTGGCCGAGGGCTCGCGCGGCGGTCGCGTGTCCCGCGAACGCCGTCCGGGTCAGCGCCGCCGCGGCGCGGCGCGCGCGCGAGGAGGCGGGCCGGCGCGCCTACGAAGCCGAGCAGCGGGCGCGCGCGCCAGGCCAAGGACAAGCGCCAAGCACGACCCGTTCGGCAGCCGCGTGCCCGACCACTCGGTCGTCCACCGCTACGCCCGCTGCCTGTCCTACCCGGAGTGGGGCGTCGGCACCGTCGCCGGGATCTACTTCTCCTCCGACAGCGACGAGGGCGAAGTCCAGCAGTGGGCGCGGGTCAAGTTCAGCCACGGCGTTCGCACCGTGCCGGCGGGCAGCATGCAGTTCGTCGACTTCTCCAAAGCCCGACCCGGCCGAGGAGCGGGTCGAGCGCTTCATGCTCGCCGCCCAGCGGGCGATGGCCGAAGGCGAATACGTGCTCGCTGCCCAGCGTCTGATCTACGCCCGCGACGCCGAGCCGCGCAACGTCGCCGTGCTGCGCCTGATGACGCTCGCGTTCTGGCAGGCGGGCAAGCTCGAGGAGGCCGGCCGCGCCGTGCGCGACTGGGCGCGTGTCGACGGCGCGCGCCCCGCCGCCCACCGCTTCGCCGCGCGGATCTACGAAGACATGGGCGCGATCGACCTCGCCGAGGAGGCCGCCGAGCGGGCCGCCGAGCGAGGCCCCTCAGACGCGGGCGCCTGGGAGCGCCTCGGCCGCCTGCGCCTGCGCCTGATGGACCGCGAGGGCGCGCTCGCGGCGCTCAGGCGGGCGAGCTCGCTGGGCGCGGGCGAGGAGGTGCGCGAGCTGATCGTGCAGGCGCTCGCGCTCGAGCCGGGGCTCGCGGCGCAGCAGGCATGAGCGCCTCGGGCGCCGACGCCCGCACCGCGCGCGTGAGGGTGCCTGGCGAGGGCCGGCGATCGGCGCCGCTGGCGCCTATAGGATGTTCACGGCGCGCGAGACGATCAGCCCGATCGTCACGAGCGAGACGAGCGACTGGCCGCCCATGATGCTCTTGGCCATCGGCGTCAGCGGCATCGTGTCGGTGGGGGAGAAGGCGGATGCGTTCGTCAGCGACACGTACAGGTAGTCGATGAACTTCGGCCGCCAGTCGCGCGGCATCGATGCGGTCGTCGGTCATCTGCGGGAACAGGAAGTCGGGCGGGCCGTCGTGGCCGGCCGCCCGTTTGCCCGGGCCCCCGCGGTCGAGCTCCCAGTACCACAGGCCGAAGATCAGGAAGTTCGTCAGCCAGATCAGCATGCCCGAGACGATCAGCGGCTCACCGTTGGAGACGTGGTGGTGCAGCAGGAAGTGGGTCAGCGCGCCGAGCGAGTAGACGTTGGCGGCGCTCACGAACGCGTCAGCCCGAGCGCGGCCCGGCGGCGACGCGGGTGCTCGTACTCGAGCTGGCTCGGGCGTCGCGAAGAACATCCCGACCAGCAGCACGCGCCTCGAGGCTCGGGATCAGCCACGACGGGTCCGACCGTGAGCCGCTGGGCAGCGTCAGCTGCAGCCCGATCGCCGCCAGCATCGTCAGCCTGCGCCGGCCAGAACGGCTCCGGCTCGGCGTGGCGGCGGGTATGGGCGGCCGGGCTGCACGGATGAGCCTGCTCCACGCCGAGGAAGGGTAGGGACGGGCTCGGAGAGGTTCGCGGATGCCCGCCGTGCGCCCTCGCGTCGGGGCCCGCTCGCCCCGACTGCGCGCAAGCCCGTCGTGGCGCGGGCATCGGCGCTAGCGTTAACGACGTGGGAATCGAGAACCCAGTACACCTGCTGTTCCTCGGCGGCGATCGCGCTGATCGTGCTCGGCCCCAGACGCCTCCCCGAGCTCGCGCGTGCGCTGGGCAAGGGGGTGCGGGAGTTCCGCGAGGCGATCGGCGGCGGCCACGAGGCGCCCTCACAGCCGCAGCCGCCGATGCCTCCGGCGGCGACTCCCCAGCAGGCCCTGACGGACCCCGTTCCCGCCACCCCCGCGGCGCCGCTCGCCGAGTCGCAGACGCTCGCGGCGGCCCCGATCGCCCCCGTCGAGCCTCCCGAGGCGCCCGACCCCCGGTCCTAGCTGCCGTCGCCGCGTGCGGTCCGGGGCGATCGTTACGTTCCCGCGATGCGCCTGATCGTCGCCCGCTGCTGAGGTCACCTACGTCGGCCGTCTCACCACGGTTCTGCCCGAGGCCGTGCGGCTGCTGATGCTCAAGGCCGACGGCACGTTCATGGTCTGGGCCGACGGCGGCGGCCCGAACGTCAAGCCGCTGAACTGGATGACCCCGCCGACGGTCGTCGAGGAGCAGCACCGGCGGCGCCGACGGCGCGCCTCGAACGCCTGGTCGTGCGCAAGCAGCGCATGGAGGAGCGCCTGGAGATCTGACATCCGGAGGTGCTCTCCGACATCGAGCACGAGCTCGACGCGCTGCTCGACGCTCGAGAAGGAGGGAGTCGAGCGCGAGCTGCAGGAGCTGCTCGCCGACGCTCCCGCAGTGGTGCGGCGAGGGCTTTCGGCTGGTCCGGCGCGAGTGGCCGACCGACATCGGGCCCGTCGACCTGATGTGCAGGGACGGCGAGGACGAGTGGATCGCGGTGGAGATCAAGCGCATCGCCACGATCGACGCGGTCGAGCAGCTGACCCGCTACCTCGAGCGGATCCGCCTGGATCCCGCGCTCGGCATCCTGCCGCGGCGTGCTCGTCGCCAAGTCGATCAAGCCCCAGGCGCGCGTGCTCGCCGTGCGCGGGGGATCGACTGCGTCGAGGTCGACGTCGAGGTGCTGCGCGGCGAGCGCGAGCCCGAGCTGACGCCTGTTCGCCGCATGAGCGGCGTGGCGGCGAGGGCCGCCGACCACATGTAGGCTGCGGGCGATCCCGAGCCAGGAGCGCGTCCACATGACCGAAGAGCAGGCCCTCGCAGCACCGCCGGCCCCCGTCCTCACCGAGCGGCGTGGCAACGTCCTGCTGATCACGCTCAACCGCCCGGAGGTTCGCAACGCGGTCAACGCGGCGCTCGCCGCGGGCGTGGCGGGTGCGCTCGAGGAGCTCGACGCCGACGACTCCCTGTCGGTCGGCGTCCTCACCGGCGCCGGCGGCTTCTTCTGCGCCGGCATGGACCTCGGGCGCGTTCGTCAAGGGCGAGTCGCCCTGGTTCGGCGATCGCGGCTTCGCCGGCATCGCCCAGCGCGCGTCGCGCAAGCCGCTGATCGCCGCGATCGAGGGCTTCGCCGTCGCCGGCGGGATGGAGATCGCGCTCGCCTGCGATCTGATCGTCGCGGCGCGAGGGCGCCAAGATGGGCATCCCCGAGGCCAAGCGCTCGCTCGTCGCCGCCGGCGGGGCGCTGCTGCGGCTGCCGCGGCGGATGCCCTACCACGTGGTCATGGAGCTGGCCCTCACCGGCGACTCCGCTGCCGGCCGAGCGCTTCCACGAGCTCGGCCTCGTCAACCGGCTCGCCGAGCCCGGCGCGGCCGTCGAGTCGGCGCTGGAGCTGGCCGGCGCAGCTGGCCAAGAACGGCCCGCTCGCGCTGATCGCCTCCAAGCGGATCCTGCAGGAGCAGTTCGACTGGTCCAGTGCGGAGATGTGGGAGACGCAGGGCGCGATCTCGGGCCCCGTGTTCGCCTCGGAGGATGCCAAGGAGGGCGCAGCGGCGTTCAAGGAGAAGCGCGAGCCGGTCTGGAAGGGTCGCTGACGCGGGCGGGGCGCCCGGCGCTGCGGTTTGCGCTGAAGTCCGCCCGCGGCGCGGTGGCCCTAGCGACGCGCGCGCTGGCGGCGGCGGCGCTGGGCCATGATCAGCTTGAACCGTCGCCAGAGGGCGCCCATCAGCGCTGCCCGGGCGTCTTGCGCGGGTACTGGGAGATCGGCTGACGCGCAGGTCGATCGCGGTCGTGACGATGCGGTTCTGTTCGTCGATGTGCGCGGCCGGGTAGCCCTCGCCCGGGCTCGCGCGCTCGGGCCGGCCGATGTAGCCGAAGTGCATCTCGTCGGGCATGATCTGCATCAGCCGCGGGAACATGTGCGCGCGCGCGCCCATGTTGCGCGGCTCCTCCTGCACCCACAGCGACCTCTTGCAGGTTCGGGTAGCGACCGATCAGCTCCAGGATCTGGCCTTCGGGGAACGGGTAGAGCAGCTCGACGCGCGCCAC
Organism: uncultured Solirubrobacteraceae bacterium; assembly: GCA_963743505.1. Taxonomy (GTDB): domain Bacteria; phylum Actinomycetota; class Thermoleophilia; order Solirubrobacterales; family Solirubrobacteraceae; genus Palsa-744. The sequence goes on from CAVUPZ010000002.1 coordinate 326,994, forward strand.
CGCCAGACCGGCGTGTGAGGCGCGGTCGGGGTGGCCGACGAGGTCGTAGTAGATCTTGCCCGTGCACAGCACGAGCCGCGTGACCTGCTCGTCGTCGACCCCCGGCTCGGCCAGCACCGGCTGAAAGCGCGTGCCCTCCGCCATGTCGGCGATCGAGCTGGTCGCCTGGGGCAGGCGCAGCAGCGACTTCGGGCGTCATCACCACGAGCGGGCGCTGCTTGGCGATCCGCGCCTGGCGGCGCAGCAGGTGGAAGTACTGAGCGGGGGTCGTCGGGCTCGCCACGCGGATGTTGCCCTCGGCGGCGAGCGCCAGGAAGCGCTCCAGCCGCGCGGAGGAGTGCTCGGGGCCCGAGCCCTCGTACCCGTGCGGCAGCAGCAGCGTCAGCCGCGAGGTCTGCCCCCACTTGGCCAGGCCCGAGACGATGAACTGGTCGACGATCACCTGCGCGGAGTTGACGAAGTCCCCGAACTGCGCCTCCCACAGCACGAGCGTCTCGGGCGCCTCCTGGCTGTAGCCGTACTCGAAGCCCATGCACGCGAGCTCCGAGAGCGGGCTGTTGTGCAGCTCCAGCGGCGCCAGCGCCTCGGGCAGGCTCTGGATCGGGCAGACCGTCTGCCCGGTCTTGGCGTCGTGCAGGACCAGGTGGCGCTGGCTGAACGTGCCGCGCTCGGTGTCCTGCCCGGTCAGGCGGATCGGCGTGCCCTCGGTCAGCAGCGACGCGAACGCGAGCGCCTCGGCGTGCGCCCAGTCGATGCCCGCTGTCGTCGGTCGGGTCGCGCGTCCAGCGCCTCGCGGCGGCGCTCGAGCTGTTTGACGAGCTTGGGGTGGACCGTGAAGCCCTCCGGCACCCGCAGCAGCTCCTCGCCCAGCTCGCGCAGCCGCTGCGGCCGGCACCGCCGTGCTCGACGTCCGGGCTCGGCGAGCGGTCGAGCTGGTACTCGCCGGTGCTGTGCTCGCTCGCCGTGCTCGGCCGCCGCCGCGATCTTCGCCTTCAGCCGCTGGTGCAGGATCGTCAGGTTGTCCCACACCTCCTGGGCCTGGCTGGTCGACCTCCTCCTGGGCTGACGACCCCGTCGGCGACGAGGCGCTCCGCCCACAGCTCGGCGACGCGCTTCTTGGTCTTGATCTTCGCGTACATCTCCGGCTGCGTGTAGGCGGGCTCGTCGGACTCGTTGTGGCCGAAGCGCCGGTAGCCGATCAGGTCGATCAGCACGTCGTGGCCGAACTCCTGGCGGAAGGCGAACGCCAGCCGCACCGCGCTCATGCAGGCGGGCACGTCGTCGGCGTTGACGTGGATGATCGGCACGTCGAAGCCCTTCGCCAGGTCCGAGGCCCAGCGCGTCGAGCGCGCGTCGTCGGGGTCGGTCGTGAAGCCGACCTGGTTGTTCATGATCAGGTGCACGGTCCCGCCGACCTTGTAGCCGTCGAGCGCCTGCAGGTTGAGCGTCTCCGACACGACGCCCTGGGCCGGGAAGGAGGCGTCGCCGTGGATCACGATCGGCACCGCCGCGTCGGTGTCCTGGTGGGCGTGCGGGCCCCTGGCGCGTGGTCTGCGCGGCGCGCGTGGCGCCCTCGACGACGGCGGAGACGTACTCCAGGTGGCTCGGGTTCGACTCGAGGTTGACGCGGATCGTCGCCGCCGTCGGGGAGCTTGTAGGTGCCCTGGGTGCCGTGGTGGTACTTGACGTCGCCGGTCCCGCCCTGCGGGATCGTCGTCACGGCCTCCAGCGTCGAGGCGCCCTCGAACTCGGCGAAGATCGTGTCGTAGGCGCGGCCGAGGTTGTGGGCGAGCACGTTCAGCCGGCCGCGGTGGGCCATGCCGATCACGACCTCCTGGCCGCCGTGCGCCGCCGAGAGCTGGATCAGCTCGTCGAGCATCGGCACGGTCATGTCGAGGCCCTCGATCGAGAACTGGTGCTGGCCGAGGTAGGCCTTGTGCATGAACCGCTCCAGCGCGTCGACCTCGACCAGGCGCTTGAGCAGCGTCTGCCGCTCCTCGTTGGTGAGCTGGCTGGCGGAAGGCGCCGGACTCGATGTGCTCGCGCAGCCACACGCGCTGGCGGTGGGAGGCGATGTGCTCGATCTCGTAGGCGATCGTGCCGCAGTAGGTCTCGCGCAGGTGGGGCAGCGCGTCCGCGAGCGTCGCCCCCGGCACGTACATCTGGAAGATCTCGGCCGGGAGTCTGCGCCTGGATCTCGGGCGTCAGCCCGAGCGCCTCGGGGTCGAGCCCCGGGTCGCCCTCGGGCTCGGAGCCGAGCGGGTCGAGCCGCGCCGCGAGGTGGCCGTGGCTGCGGAACGCGGCTGACGAGCGTGCTGGCCGCCTGCACCGCCTGCAGCAGCTCCTCGCTCGGCGCGCCGCAGGTGCGCCGCACGGCCGCCGTCCAGGGATGCCGGCGGCTGCGCGGCGCGGGCGGCGCTCGGCGCGGGGCCCGAGCTCGACGCCCAGCGCCGCGAACACGTCCTCGTAGAAGCCGTGCTCGCCCTGCAGGTAGGCCTCGATCAGCGCCAGGAAGCGCCCCGACTCCGCGCCCTGGATGATCCGGTGGTCGTAGGTCGAGGTCATCGTCATGACCTTCTCCGCGCCGATCATCTCGCCGATGTTGCCGAGGCCGACCGGGTAGGCGATCGAGCCGGTCGCCACGATCGTGCCCTGGCCGGTCATCAGCCGCGGCACCGAGGCGACCGTGCCGAGCCCGCCCGGGTTGGTGAGCGTGATGTTCGCGCCCAGCGAGGTCGTCGGCGGTGAGCGTGTTCGTGCGCGCCTTCTCCACCAGCGCGTCGTACGCCGCGAGGAACGCGTCGAACGACAGCCGGCCCGCGTCGCGGATCACGGGCACCATCAGCGTCCGGGAGCCGTCCTTCTTCTCGACGTCCACCGCCAGGCCGAGGTTCACCTGTCCGTCGTCGATCCGGTGGGGCTTGCCGTCGATCTCGGCGAAGTGGTTGGCCATCACCGGCATGTCGCTCGCGGCGCGGGCGATCGCGTAGGCGATCAGGTGCGTGAAGGAGACCTTGCGCCGGCCGCCTTCAGCTCGCGCCGGCGCGCGTCGAGGACGGTCACGGTGAGCGTGCGGAAGCTCGTCGCCGTGGGGATCGAGCGCGACTGCTCCATGTAGCGCGCGAGCGCCGCGGCGCCGCCCGCGCAGCGGCTGCGCGGTGCGACCCCTCCGCCACCGCCGCGGCGCTTCCGCCGTTGCTTGGCGGCGCCGTTGCCGCTCGCGGCCGAGAGCACGTCGGACTTGGTGATCCGGCCCGCCGGGCCGCTGCCCGCGACGGCCGCGAGGTCGACCCCCTCGGCTGCGGCCGCGCGCGCGGCGACGGGCGAGATGCGGGCGCCGTCCGGCAGCCCGCCGCCGTTGCCGGGCTGGCCGTCCGCCTGGCCGGGGGTCGCCGGGTCGTCCGTCGGTGAGGTCTGGCCGTTGCCCTGGCCAGGTGTCGTGGATCCGGCCGCGGTGCCGAGGAGGACACGTGCGATCACCTGCCCCACGGTGACGGTGTCGCCCTCCTCGACGAGGAGCTCCGCGACCGTGCCGGTGGCGGGAGAGGGCAGCTCGACATCGACCTTGTCGGTGGAGATCTCGACGATCGTCTCGCCCTCCTTGATGCTCTGGCCGAGCTTGGTTCGCCATTCGAGGATCGTTCCTCGGTCACCGACTCCCCGGCCGCGGGGGTGACGACGTCGACGAGCGTCCCCGTCGCGGGACCCGGGCCTGCAACCGCCGTCGCCGCGGTCGCCGCGGTCGGCGTCGGCGCCGCGGCGCTCGCGGGAGCGCTCGCCCGGGCCACGGTCACTCCCGCCGGTGCGCGAGCGCCGTCAGCGCCGCCGCTCCGCCGGGCCGGAGCACCGGCGTGGCCGTTCTCCTGCCCGTCTGCGCCGGCGGGCTTCACCACGGCGCCGGCGCCGACCTGATGCGCGCGATCACCTGTCCGACGGTGACTGTGTCGCCCTCCTCGACCAGGATCTCGCTCACCGTCCCGGTCGCCGGCGAGGGCAGCTCGACGTCGACCTTGTCGGTGGAGATCTCGACGATCGTGTCGTCGACCTTGATCGGATCGCCGACCTTCACGTGCCATTCGAGGATCGTTCCCTCGGTGACTGACTCGCCCGCGGCGGGGGTCACGACGTCGATTGTCTGCGCGGCCGTGCGTCTGGTGCCATCAGTGCTCCACTCTAGCGCGGCGGCATGCTCGCATCAGCTGACGCTCGCGGATGTTCACGCGTTCGCCTCTCACGGCTCCGGCGGTCGGGCCGGCGGAGATCGGCGCGGGTCTCCTGCGCGTTGCTCGCGCACGAACTCGTAGCTGCCGAAGAACGGGCCGATCCCGCCGAGGACGGCGACCGCGACGGCCAGACGCAGCGGGACGATGCGCAGGCGCGCGGCGGCGATGCAGGCGAGCGACATGAAGATCCAGAGCAGCCCGTGGGTCAGCCCGAGCACGAACGTCAGCGGCTCCGGCTTGCCGATCGCGAAGGCGCACACGAGCAGCGCGAGGTAGATGCACGAATGGGTGAACGACATCCACTTCAGGCGTGTGAACGTGAGCGGGCCCGCGGATGCGACCGATCGGCTTCTACTGCTGCCAGCCAGCGGGCCATCCGGGGCAGCGCCTCGCCCGCCTGTTCGGGCCAGCGCTCGATGTCCGCGCGGCCACCAGGCGAACTCGTCGTGCTCGTGGTCGGGCGTGACCGCCGCGTCGGCCCCCTCGGCCAGCCACGCCTGGCCGACGAACATGACGAGGCTGGTGGGGCAAGCCGCAGCAGCGCCTCGCCGCGCACGCGCTCCGGCGCAACCGACCACTCCTCCCGCAGCTCGCGCACGAGCGTGTCGGCGGGGTTCTCGCCGAGGTCCACCGCCCCGCCCGCCCCGAGCGCCCAGCGGCCGGCCCACGAGGAGACCCACGGGCGCGCTGCGGCCGGCCAGCCAGCGGCCGTCGGCGGAGCGCGTCACGCACAGCGCCGCCACGCTCTCCGACGCGTCGCCCGGCACCAGTCGCAGCGCCCAGCGCAGCGGCTGCAGCTCGATCGAGATCGCCCGTCGGCGACGTCGTAGTCGACCAGCCGCGCCGCCACCCCGTCGTGGCTCGGCGAGCCCCGTTCCTGCAGCTCGCTGATCGCGGCGTCGGCGGCCGCGCGTGGGCTGCGGACGGCTCGAAGTGCTCCTCCCGCCAGCGCGCCCTGATCTGCTCGCAGCGGCCCACGGCCCGCGCGCGAGGATCTCCGGCGCCTGGCTGCTCGGCTGCGGCTGGGCAGACACTGCGCGAAAGGCTAGTGAATGGGAAGCCGCGCAGGCGGCCCTTCGGCTCATAGACTCGCCCGCGTGAACGTCGTGAGACGCAAGCACTGGGGTTGGGGGTTCGAGGACCAGCAGCCGACCCCCGCGGAGGTGCGGGCGGCCGCACCGGCGCTGGCCGACCACCTCGGTGTCCCGTTCGCCGACGTCGAGGACCCCGTGCCGATCGGCGCCGTCGAGCTGCGCCGGCCGCGCGTCGCGGTGCCGGGCGAGCTGGCGGACATCTGCGCGGGCGACGTCCACGCGCGCGCCTCCCATGCGCTGGGGAAGTCCTACGCCGACATCGTCCAGGGTCTTTCGCGGCCACTTCGATCATCCCCCGGACTTCGTCGCCCGCCCGCGCGAGGAGGAGGACGTCGAGCGCGTGCTCGAGTGGTGCGCGGCCGAGCGGTCGCCGCGATCCCGTTCGGCGGCGGCACGTCGGTCGTCGGCGGCGTCACGCCCGCTGTCGGCCCGGAGTACAACGGCGCCGTCTCGCTCGACCTGGGCGCGCTCGACCGCGTGCTCGAGGTCGACACGGTCTCGCGAGCGGCCGCGCGATCCAGGCGGGTGCGCTGGGCCCGGACCTGGAGCGCCAGCTGGCGGAGCACGGCCTGACGCTGCGCCACTTCCCCCAGTCGTTCGAGTTCTCCACGCTCGGCGGCTGGATCGCCACGCGCGCGGCCGGCCACTTCGCGACTCTGTGGACGCACATCGAGGACTTCGTCGAGTCGGTGCGCGCGATCACCCCGGCTGGGGCGTGGGAGTCGCGCCGGGTGCCCGGCTCCGGCGCCGGCGTCAGCCCCGACCGGATGCTCGCCGGCTCCGAGGGGACGCTGGGCGTGATCACGAGCGCTGGGTGCGCGTCCAGCCCCGGCCCGTCCACAGGCGCTCCGCGGCGGTTCGCTTTCCCGAGCTTCCTCGCAGGGCGCCGAGTGCGTGCGGGCGATCGCCCAGTCGGGTCTGCATCCGTCCAACTGTCGCCTGCTCGACCCCGGCGAGGCGCGCTGACGATGGCTGGCGATGGGTCCCACGCGCTGCTCGTGCTCGGATTCGAGTCCGCCGACCATCCCGTCGAGGAGGCGATGGCGCGGGCGCTCGAGCTGTGCAGCGACCACGGCGGCGCGCCTCCGAGGGCGACGGCGGCGGGCGGCGGCGACGCCGTCAGCTCGTGGCGCGGACGCGTTCCTCGGCGCTCCGTACGTGCGTGACATGCTCGTCGCGATGGGCGTGCTCTGCGAGACGTTCGAGACCGCGATCACGTGGGAGCGCTTTCCGGCCTTCCACGAGCGTGTGAGCGACGCGGCCGAGCGACGGCGCTGACGCGACATGCGGCGGCCGGCCGGGTCTTCTGCCGCTTCACCCACGTCTATCCGGACGGCCCGCGCTCCGTATTTCACGGTGATCGCGCCCGCCCGCCGCGGCGAGGAGGTCGAGCAGTGGGCGGCGATCAAGCGCGGCCGCCTCGGAGGCGATCCTCGCCGCACGGCGGCACGATCACCCATCACCACGCCGTCGGGCGCGATCACCGGCCCTGGTATGACCGCCAGCGCCCGGAGCCGTTCGCCTCGGCGCTGCGCGGCGGCGAAGGCGGCGGTCGATCCGGCGGGATAATGAACCCGGGCGTGCTGATCGATCCGCCCGCGATGAAGATCGCCGTGCTCGGCCCCGGTGGCGTGGGCGGCCTGCTCGCGGGCGTTCTCGAGCGTGCCGGCAGCCGACGTGGTCGTCGTCGCCCGCGAGTCGACCGCGCGGCCTGATCGCAGAGCGGGGCCTGCGCGTGAGCAGCGTCACGTTCGGCGACTTCGTCGCCCGGCCGCGTGCGGTCGCCGCGCCTGCGAGGAGCCGGTCGACGCGCTGATCGTCGCCACCAAGGCCGCCGGCCTGGACGCGCGCGCTGGAGCGCGTCGCCGTCGAGCCCGCCGGCTCGTGTTGCCGCTGCTGAACGGCCTCGACCACATCGGCCGTGCTGCGTCAGCGATTCGCTGCCGGAGACGCGTGCTCGCGGGCATCGATCCGCGTCGAGGCCGACCGCCCCGAGCCGGGCGTCGTCGTCCACACGAGCCCGTTCCTGCTCGTCGAGCATGGCCAGCGCCCACGAGCGGCGGCCGCGCCGATGGCCGAGCTCGCGGGCGTGATCGACGACGCCGGGGTGCCCGTCCGCGTGGTCGGGTCCCACGTCGGAGGCGGCGGAGGCACAGGTGATGTGGTCCAAGCTCGTGCGCCTGAACGCGCTCGCGTGTACGACGAGCGCCTACGACGAGCTGCTCGGCGAGATCCGCCCGACGCCCGAGCTGCGCGCCGATCTGGTCGGCGCGATCGAGGAGGCGTGCGCCGTCGCGCAGCGCCGAGGGTGCCACGGACGTCGACTCCGCCCGGGCGATCGAGCGAGCTCGAGCGGCGCACGCGACGCTCGGCAGCTCGATGCAGCGCGACATCGCCGCCGGACGGCCGCCCGAGCTCGACGCGATCCCCGGGTCGGTGCTGCGGGCGGCCGTCGCGCCACGGGCTGCCCTGCCCGACGATCGAGCGGCTCGTGGCGATGATCGCCGAGCGTGCCGGCGTGCCCGTGCCGGTGCTCGACTGACCGCCGGATTACTCGTCCTCGAGCGGGGAAGGTCCGCGACCCCCGGGCTGATCGCCGGCAGTCGCCTGGCGTGGCGATCGCCTCGACGGCCTGCTCCTCCTCGGCCGTCAGCTCCTCGTCGTGCTCGCCGTCGCAGAGCACGCGGAAGTTCCCGGTCACGCCGCTGTCGGCGTGGATCGTGATGCCGGGCAGCACCTCCTCGCCCTCGTCGAAGCCGAGGCGCTCCAGGTCGAAGTGGGCGAGGCCGATGCCGTAGGCGGTGTGCGTCGGGTTCTCGCGGTCGTGCGCCGCCACCGCCTGTGCGAAGCGCTCGAGGTTCTTGGCGATCTTCCCGGTGTCGGCCATCGCTCGACGCAGAGCCTAGCGCGCGGCGCTGTACATTGGGTCGGGTGAACGCCCTCACGCCGAGCGCCCACGACACAGGGCCCGCCGTCCCGGCGCAGACGGCCGGGCTCCGCACGACGACGAGGTGATCCGCACGGTCGAGCTGACGAAGGTCTATGCCGGGCACCGACTTCGCCGCGGTCGACAAGCTCGACCTCGAGCGTCCAGGCGGGCGAGATATTCGGCCTGCTCGGGCCGAACGGGGCCGGCAAGACGACAACCGCAGGGATGCTCACCACGCGCGTGATCCCGACGTCGGGTTCGGCCTTCGTGGGCAGCGATCGACGTCGTCGCCGAGCCCGCGCTCGCCAAGCAGCTGATCGGGATCGTCTCCCAGCAGAACACGCTCGACCGCCAGCTGACGGTATGGGAGAACCTCTACTTCCACGGGCGCCTGTTCGGGATCTCCGCGGCGGAGTCGCGTCGGATCGCCGACGAGCTGCTCGAGCAGCTGCAGCCTCTCGAAATGGGCGAAGGCATCCGTGTACGCGCTGTCCGGGGGCATGGCCCAGCGGCTGATGGTGGCGCGGGCGATCTTCCACCGGCCGGCGGTGCTGTTCCTCGACGAGCCGACCGCCGGGCTCGATCCGCAGAGCCGGCTCGCCCTGTGGGACATCCTGCGGCGAGCTCAACGGTGAGGGTCAGACGATCATGCTGACCACCCACTACATGGAGGAGGCGGACGAGCTCTGCGACCGCGTCGCGATCATGGACCATGGGCGGATCCTCGCGCTCGACACGCCGGCCGCGCTGAAGCAGTCCGTGGATGCCGACACGATCGTCACGCTCAAGGCCTCGGGCGACGGCGAGGCGCTCGCCGAGCAGCTCGCGCGCGACATGCCCGAGGTGACGCGCACGCGCGTGGTCGACGGCACCGTCGAGCTCCACGTCAAGGGTGCGGAGCGGCTGGTGCCGCGGGTCGTCGGCGCGGCCGAGCGGGCCGGGTTCGAGCTGGCCGACCTCGTCGGTCTCCGAGCCGAGCCTCGAGACCGTGTTCATCAGCCTCACCGGCAAGGAGCTGCGCGACTGATGCCCGCTCCCGGTGCCGGCCTGGCGCCGCCGTCGCCGAGCGTCCCCCGCGGATCGCGATCGAGCCCACGCGCTCGAAGCTCGCGGCCAGCCGGTCGGCCCTGCGCGGCGTTGATCCTGCGCGACCTCGTCGTCTTGTGGAAGCACAAGGTCGAGTTCGTGGTCCGTACGCTCGTGCAGCCGTTCCTGCTCGTGTTCGTGTTCCTGTACGTCTTCCCCACGATCGGTCAGGGCGTCGGCGGCGGCGGAGGCCACGCCGCCGAGTCGGCGCTTCGCGACCGTGCTCGTGCCGGGCGTGGTCGGCGTCACGATCATGTTCCAGGGGATCCAGGCGGTGGCGATGGTGCTCGCGCAGGAGTTCGGGTTCACGCGCGAGATCGAGGATCGCGTCCAGGCGCCATGCCCGATCTGGCTCGTCGCGATCGCGAAGGTGCTCTCGGGCGCCGCGCAGGGACTGATCGCCGCGCTGATCGTGTTCCCGATCGCGGCCGTGATCCACGCCGGCGGCGTCGAAGCCCACCTCAGCGTCGACTGGCCGGTCATGATCACGCTGATCCCGCTCGCATGCGTGACGATGACCTCGCTCGGTCTGCTGCTCGGGACCGTCTTCGAGGCCCGCAACCTCGGCCTGATGTTCGGGTTCGTGGTGTTGCCGTTGACGTTCCTCGGCGGCACCTACTACCAGTGGACGCGGCTCGCACCCGTGCAGGTCGGGGGGATCCACTGGCTGCAGATCCTCGTGCTCGTGAACCCGCTCATCTACATCGCCGAGGGCCTGCGGGCGGGTCTGACGAACCTCCAGCACATGCATCTCTACATCGTCTATCCGGTCCTGGTCGGCTTCTGCGCGACGTTCCTCGCGCTCGGGCTGCGCAAGTTCCGCGGCCGGGTGCTCTCCTAGCCCGCGGCGAGCTCAGCCGCGAAGCTGGGCCGGAGCCGAGCGGATCCTGCTCAGTCTGCCCACCAGTTCATCAGCACCTCGCCGTCGCCGTCGTGTCTCGGCCCGAACGCCAGCAGCTCGATGCCGTCGTCGTTCGCCTCGAACGCGCGGGTCACGTCAGGGGCGACGCGGATGGCGTCGAGCGTTCGAAGCTCGACCACGTCCTCGTCGAGCTTCGCGCGACCCGAGCCGGCGATGACGACGTAGACCTCCTCCGCCTGCTCGTGCTTGTGCGCGAACGGCTGACGTCTGCCGGCCTTGATGCGGTGGTAGCTGAAGCCGGTGCTCTCGGTCTCCAGCGGGTCCTTGGCGAATCGCGCCTCCTGGATCTCGCCGAACCCCGACTCGGGGGCAGCATCGGGGACGTCCTCGAGGTTCTTCAGCGTGTATGGCGCCATTGTTCTCGACTCCTCTCTCTGCGAGCTGGCTGGAGTGATGGTAGACCCGGGCGCACCAACCTTCCGGCTGTCCGGAGGGAGCTTCCAGCGCTTGGACACGTGCCAGATACGGGGACGCGTCGCCACTTCGGCTACGCCAAGGCGCTCGGCGGGCCGGGATGAGTCTCCAGCAGCTCGAGGCACGCCTCGTGATGAGGCTGCGCCGTTCGCACGCATGCAGCCAGTCTCCGAGGAACTACGGCCTCGGGAACTACTTGCGCGCTACATACTCGTGGATCGGAAATTCGGTGATCTCGGGCTGGACTGAGGCTCCGCTGGCCGCAACCGCCGGACCGATGCGCTCGGCCGCAAAAGTGTCGAACTGGGCGCGCGACTCCCAAAAGTCAAGTACTCGCCAGCCGCTCTCGGTCGGGCCCGAGGCCGAGAAGATCAGGCCGTCGGGGTGGTTGCCGGCGACATCGATCGCACCGTCGATCCGATCGAATTCCTCAGCCTCGACGCCAGGCAACGTTATGCGCAGCCCAATAGCCATGTCCTCCCCCTCGTTTGGATCGCGCCAGCATATAGGCCCGGGTGGCCCGGGGGCGGGCGCAACACCACGCCCCGAGCGGCTACATCTCCAATATCTCGACTCTGTAGCCGTCGGGGTCGTGGTCGGCTTGCAACTCACACATCGCGGTCACCGGCCGCTCGCCTGACGGAGTTGCCCAGCGACCGGAGCGCTTCGTCCTTCGTTCTGTACTCGCGGATCTCGATGACCTTCTGGTCGCGCCAGGTGTACACCCAGATCTCGTCCATGTCGACCTCTTGCGCGCTGCCCTTGATGCGACCGCGGAAGTGAAGAGCCGCGATCGTCCTGCCCGCGACCTCGCTTATCTCCATGGGTTCGACCTGAAGGTCCTCGAACGCCTCGGCCCAGTCCGCGTACAGCTGCGCGATCTGCTGGTGTCCGCGTAACGTGCGGGAGTCCGGCAGATCGGCCCGAAGGTGCCACTCGATCTCCGGGTCGAAGTTGTCGAGCCCCAGGTCCCCCGTGTCTTTGAAGCGCGCCCAGATCGCGCGAACCTTCGCCTCCGTCTCGCCGGGCATTCGCGGACACCTTTCGCTCAATGTCAAGCGCTGCCCGGCTTGGGTCGGTGCGGGCTCGGGCCGAGCCCTGATGAGCCACGGACAGCGCGTTCGAATGCTACCGCGGTCTCCGAGTGTCGCTAACCCAGCGTCTGCTCCGGCGTCGAGCATCTCAAGTAGCTCGACGCGGTAGCCGTCGAGCTAATGGACGGTTTGCAACTGACGAGCCGATCAGCCATCAGGGCCGGCGACGCCGGCCGCTCGCAGTGCTTCGGTGCGGTCGATAAAGAATTCGACCCTCACGAGCTTGCCCTCTCGCGCCGTCGCGAGAACGGACCACTCGTACGAGCTGCGCACGCCACTGGCCGGGGCATCCACCTGTTGGCGGATCCGCAGCAGACACCTCTCTCCCAGGTCGTGCTCTTCGACGACCGCCAAGAGTCCGTTACCCATGAACTGTTGCTGGTCCTCCACGAACCGCCGCGCCTGCTGGTTGTTCAGCTCACCAGCGTCAGGAAAATTGACGTCCGGACGGAACGTGATGTCGGGGTGCCAGCTGGCGTAGACGGCCTCGAAGTCGCCCGACTGCCATCGATCGATGCCAAACCTAGCAAGATCGCTGGCGCTCGCAGGCACGCCTGACATGTAAGCGGCGTGCCGCCGAGATCGCAAGGCCGCGACCGCTCAGCGCTTGGGCAACGTGAGCGCAGGAGCCCGCAGCGCAGCTACGCGCGCATCTCGATCAGCTCGACTCTGTAGCCGTCGGGGTCTTTCACGAAGCACAGTCGCGACCCTCCCTCCCGGACAGAGTACGGTGGCTTCTCCGGCTCGATGCCCTGCTCGGCGAGCTTCGCGAGCGTTCCGTCGAGGTCGCCGGCCGTGATCGCGATGTGGCCGTAGCCGCTGCCGACGTCATAGGAGTCCACGCCGAAGTTGTACGTCAGCTCCAGCCGCGGCATGTCGCCGTCGCCGGGCTGGTTCATGAACACGTTGACCGCCTCGTCGCGGATCGGCAGGCGACCCACCTCCCGGAAACCGAGGGCTTCGTAGAAGGCGACCGAGCGGTCGATGTCGGTGATCCGGTAGCAGGTGTGGATCAGGGCCATCTCGGAGCCGAGTCTAACCGCTGCTGGCCGGGGGTCCAGTGCCCCGCGGCCTTGGCGCGGAGGTGCGGCCCGGCGCCCCGCCACCTGAGGCGGGGCGCCGGCGATCGCGGCGTCTCGGTTCCTAGCGGACCCCGGCTTTCAGCATCTTGAGCTCGACGTCGTAGGCGTCCTGTTCCTGGCCTGTTGCGTTGGGGTGCAGCGCAACCCCGGTCAGCGACCCGAAGATCGGTTCGATCCACCGGGTGCCAACCGGTTCGCAGGCGTTGTGGCCGATGCTCGGCTTGAACGTGTCGACGAAGTACGCACCGTTGCTCTTGGCCTCACGCTTGATCTCGGCGTTCCCCTTCGTCTCGATCGAGCGGAACCACTTGAGGTCGTCCGTCGTCCACGGGATGCCGGACGGGCAGTAGCCTGCCTTCGGCGTGATCTCGGGGTAGCCGACGACGAACACCTTCGCGTTCGGAGCGAGGACGTGCACTTCGCGAAGCGCTTCTTCGGCCGGACCGATGTCCTCAGCCTGGACTTCTTTGACGAACCCGGCGTACTGCGTGCGGCAGGGCGCCCCGACGTTTTCGTGGCCGTAGTCGTCTTCGGTGCAGCCCTGGACGAGCGTCCCGAACAGGTTGTTGTCGTTGCCCCCCATGCCGATCGTGACGACTTCGGTGCCGGCGCCGAGCGCGTCGAACTGCGGCGGCTGGTCCGGGTGCTGGGCGACCTTGAAGTTTTCGGTCTTCGCCCCCCCGCAGCTCACGTCCGTCAGCGAGAGGTTGAGCGCCGCGGCGACCAGGTGCGGATAGTTGACCGCCGACTGACCGCAGTCCGCCGGCGCGGTCGGGGACGGCGGCAGCACCCCCGGCGCCGACGTGTAGGAGTCCCCCATGGCGACGTAGCTGGTGGCGCCCGCGGTCGCAGGCAGTGCCAGCGCCAGTGCCGATGCCGATGCGGCGAGGACGGCAACCAGGCCCGGACCGCGACGCCATCCCTCCGCTTCTCGGCGGGTGTATACGCTCATTTCCCTCTCCTCTTCCTCGGGGTGTATTGCGCCTGAACGGCCGTTGCGGGGAGCCCCTCGTGCCGATCCCTCGATCCGGCCACGCTCCCTCCGACGCTAACCCGGTTCGGCGACCCCTGTCAACCGCCGCTTGGCGGCAGCGGCCGAGTCGTGCGCGGAGGCCGCCGTGCGACCTCGTAGGGCGGACCCTACCTCCGGGCTAGGGCATGGCCTAGCCACGCGGGCGCGGGCGTACCCCCGCGTCCGTGCCCGCCCATGTGCCCCCCCGTCCGCGCTCTAGGATGGCGCGGTGAGAACTCTGATCGTCGGACACGGGGGACGGGAGAGCGCCCTCGCCGTGCGGATGGCCGAGGACAGCGAGCTGCACGCGTTCGTCGGCCACGAGAACCCGACGATCGTCGAGCAGGCCGCCGCCTCCGGCGGCGGACATGCCGTCGGCGACGTCCGCGATCCGCGGGCCGTGGCGGCGTTTGCGCGGGAGCGCCGGATCGACATCGCGATGGTCAGCGCAGACGAGCCGCTCGCCGCCGGGGTCGTCGACGCCTTGCTCGCCGAGGGCGTCCGTGCCGTCGGGCCAACCCGCGCGGGGGCCGAGATCGAGTGGAACAAGGCATTCGCCCGCTCCCTGCTGGCGGAGGTCGCACCCGAGGCCTCGCCGCGCCTGCTGATCGCCCGCGACGCGGGCGAGGCGACCGCGGCGATCGACGCCTTCGGCTCCACGCCCGTGGTCGTGAAGCCCTCCGGGCTGACGGGCGGCAAGGGTGTGAAGGTGATGGGGCCCCACCTGGACAGCCACGCCGACGCGCTCGCCTACGCTCGCGACCTGCTGGCCCGCGGCGGACCCGGCGAGACCGTCCTGATCGAGGAGCGCGTCCTCGGCGCCGAGTTCACGATCCAAGCGATCAGCGACGGGAGCACGGTCGTGTTCCCGCCGTCGACGTATGACTACCCCTACCGCTACGACGGCGACGAGGGTCCGGGCACGGGCGGGATGGGCTCGCTGTCCACGGCGCAGGACGACCTGCCGTTCATGCTGCCCGGCCACTACGAGCAGGCCTGCGCGATCGTCGAGCGCGTGATCGCCACCCTGCGCTCGCAGGGGAGGCACTTCAGCGGCGTCATGAACAGCGGCTTCTTCGCGACCGCGGAGGGGGTGAAGGTGATCGAGTTCAACGCCCGCTTCGGCGACCCCGAGTGCATGAACATCATGAGCCTCTTCGAGGGCAGCTGGAGCTCGGTGATGGAGCGCATCTGCGCCGGCAAGCTGAACTCGGCGGACGTGCCGCTGCGGCAGGAGGCCTCCGTCGTCCTCTACCTGGTCTCGCCGGACTACGCGCTGCGCCCGGGCCCGTCCTACGAGTTCGCGCTGGACCGCCAGCGGATCGAGGCGAGCGGCTGCCGCGTCTACTTCGCCTCCACCGAGGCGATCGGGGCCGAGACCTACCGGACGGTCGGGACCTCCCGTGCGCTCGCGTTGACCGCGACGGCCCCCACGCTGGAGCAGGCCCGCGGGCGCGTCGCTGACGCTGCCTCCTCGGTCCCCGTGCTGGAGTGGCGCCGGGACGTCGGCGACGCTCGCTACCTGCAGGCGCTGCGCCGGTTCGTCGCCGTCGACGAGCCCGCCGTGGCGCCGCAGCTGCTCGAGGACGCCGTGTGATCTCGACCGTGAGAGGATGACCCCGTGCTGCTCGAGGTCTCCTGCAATCCCCAGTTCGTCTCCAACACGTACCTCCTCGCCGACAGCGACGGCGGCCCGGCGTTCTTCATCGACGCCGGCGGTCCGGTCGAGCCCCTGATCGACGCGGCCGAGCGCCTCGGCCTGCAGCCGACCCACGTACTGCTCACCCACCACCACTACGACCACGTCAGCGAGACCGGAGCCCTGCTCGGGCGCTGGCCCGGGCTCGAGGTACTGATCAGCCCCCGCGAGCGCGAGTTGCTCGCCGCCAGCGCCCCCGAAACGGAGGCGCTCGTGACGGGCACCCTCGACGCCGGCCAGACGCTGACGTTCGGCGATCTGACCGTGCGTGCCCTGCACACGCCCGGCCACACCGCAGGCATGCTCTCCCTGCTGGTCCACGAGCGCCCGCCCGCCGACGGAGCTTCCGCGACGGCGGCCGTCTTCACCGGCGACACCCTTTTCCGGGACTCGGTCGGCGGCGTGCGGGCGCCGGGGCACACGACGTACACCGACCTGCGCGACTCGATCATGGGGACGCTGATGGAGCTGCCCCCGGAGACGGTCATCCGGCCCGGCCACGCCGATCCGAGCACGGTGGCGCGGGAGTGGGAGTCGAACCCGTTCATCCGCGTGTGGCGTGGCCTCGACGCCGAAGGCTCGGAGCGCTGCACGGCCCTGGGCGAGCCCGCCACGCTGGTGCTGCTCGGCGGCGACTACGACGGCGGCAGCAAGGCGTGGGTGCGCTGGGCGGACGGCGCGGACGACATCGTGCCCGGCTCCAGGGTCGATCGCCACGCGCAGTCCTAGCGCCGCCCGAAGCGTGGCTCGGTCGTCTCTTCGTAGCATCTAGGCGATGGCGCGCGAGAACGAAAACATCCCCACCTCGCGTATGCGCCGCACGGCGACCGTCGCCACGCTCGCGGCGAGCGAGGCCGTCAAGCAGTTCGGCACGCGGGCCGCCAACGTCACTCGCGACGACGAGGCGGCCGAGGAGGCGATGTCCAAGCGCCAGCTCGAGACCGCGAAGCAGATCGTCGCGGTGCTCGGGACGATGAAGGGCGCCGCGATGAAGCTCGGCCAGGTGATGTCGTTCCTCGACGTCGGGCTCGTCGCCGAGGAGCACCGCGAGGAGTTCCAGCGCGAGCTCGCGAAGCTGCGCGACGCGGCGCCGACGGTCTCCTTCAAGCAGATGCGCCGGGTGATCGAGGAGGATCTCGAAGAGCCGATCTCCGACGTGTTCTCCTCCTTCGAGGAGGAGCCGATCGCCGCCGCCTCGATCGGCCAGGTCTACCGGGCGACGCTCGCCGAGGACGGCCGCGAGGTGGCGGTGAAGGTGCAGTACCCCGGCGTCGCGGCCGCCGTCCGAGCCGACCTGCAGAACCTCGACATGATCATGCGCCTGCTCAAGCGGATGACGCCCGCCCTCGACGTGAACGCGCTCGCGGAGGAGATCAGGGAGCGGATCGCCGAGGAGCTCGACTACGAGCTCGAGGCCCAGAACCAGCGCTCGCTCGCCCGCATCTTCTCGGGCCATCCGTTCATCCTCGTCCCGGACGTGGTCAGCTCGCTCTCACGGGAGCGCGTGCTTGTCAGCGAGTTCGTCGAGGGGGTCGGCTTCGAGGAGCTGCGCGAGCGATCCCAGGCCGAGCGCGACCGGATCGGGGAGATCGTCTTCCGCTTCTTCCTCGGCTGCCTCTACCGTCACCGCCAGTTCTCGGGCGACCCCCATCCGGGCAACTTCCTGCTGCTCGCCGACGGTCGGGTCGCGTTCCTGGACTTCGGCCTGTTCAAGCGCATGGATCCAGATCCGGTGGAGCTCGAGCTCGCCGCCCAGCGAGCCGTGATCGAGGGCGACGCTCCCGCCCTGCACCAACTGCTCGCCGACTCCGGCTTCCTGCCCCAACCCGAGCGCGTCGACCCCGACCACCTGCTCGCGTTCGTGCGGGACGCCATCTGGTGGTACACGACCGCCGACGAGGAGGTGCAGCTGACGCCGGAGATCGCGACCCAGGTGATGATCGAGAGCTCCGACCCCCGCTCGAGCCACTTCCGCGAGATGCGCCACCAGGACATGCGCCCGGAGCACCTGTTCGGCCGCCGCATGGAGATGCTCACGCTCGCCGTGCTCTCCCAGCTGGGCGCGCGCGCCAACTGGCATCGGATCGCCCGCGAGTGGATCTACGGCGATGACCCCGTGACCGAGCTCGGCCGGGCGGAGGCCGACTTCTACGGTCACAGCGGCGTCGGCGCGGCCGGCTAGCGCCACCGCGCAAGTCCTCGTGAGCCCGGCCGCGCGCGCCGCCGCGCGGCTCGGAAACAGCGCCCACACGTTTGCGGAGCACCCCAGGCGGTCATATGCGAGTGGAGATGGACATTGAGCAGGCTTGGCACGGAGAGCCCTCCGCGGTCATCCGCGCGCGCCTGGCAGCAGCCCTGCAAGAGTTTCAGGTTGGCCGGCAAGCGGACGATACTGCCGTGGTGATCATGCATTTCTCAGGTGTGACCGCCGTGGGGGGGCCCGCGCGCGGCGTTGAGAAGTTGCCAGCCTCGGGGGGCTCTGAGTGATTCAGGCGTCTCATTTCCGCGTGCGGACCTCGCTCGAGCGCGATGAGGCGCTCCTGCGGCTCGAGGGCGAACTCGATATCGCCACCGCGCCCCGGGTCGAGGCGGCGGTCCGTGAGGCCCTGGCCGCACCTGCCCGGCGGGTGGTCATCGACCTCGGGCCGTTGGCCTTCGTCGACTCCTCCGGACTGCGCCTGTTCATCCTTCTCGCCGAGCGCTCCCGCACCGAGGGGTGGGAGCTGGCCCTGCTGCGCCCCGGCGAGCCGACGATCGCGGTCTTTCGCATCACCGGGGCCGAGCAGAACCTGCCGTTCATCGATGGGGACGGCTCGGGGTGATGTCCCAAACCTCCGGCTACCCCCAGCAGCAGACCGAGCTCGAGCTGTCGCTGGAGCGCGATGTCGAGGCCCCCCGCCTCGCCCGCGCCGCGGTCACCGGGCTGTGCCGCGAGCTGGAGCTCGAGGGCTCCGTATGCCAGACGCTCGTCCTGCTGGTCTCGGAGGTCGTCAGCAACGCCGTCCTGCATTCGGCGGGGCCGCACGACGCCAGCATCGGGCTGAGCGCATCCGTCGGAGCCGACGCCGTTCGCATCACGGTCACGGACGCCGGCGAGGGCTTCATCCCCGGCGAGCGTGACCCGGGCCGGATCGACGGCGGCTACGGCCTGTTCCTGCTCTCGAAGGCCTCCAGCCGCTGGGGCGTGGAGGCCGGTGCTCCCACCAGCGTGTGGTTCGAGCTCGACGTCACCGGCCAGTAGGACGCCTCACACCACCTGGATCTGGACGAGGCTCGTCGTGCCCGGGCGCGCCCGGAGGGAAGCCCGGCGGTGATGCCCACGCGCTGTCCGGGCTCACACCAGCCGAGCTCGACCACGCGCCGGGCGGCGTCGGCGATCAGCGCCTCGGTCGTCTCGTGGCGGCGCATCGAGGCGGCCTGCACGCCCCACATCAGCCCGCAGCGCCGGACCGTCTCTCTGCCCGGCGAGAGCGCGTAGATCGGCACGGTCGGGCGGTGCGCGGACACCAGCCGCGCCGAGCGCCCGGACAGGGTCGGGATCACGAGCGCGTCGAGGCGCAGCTCGCGGGCGGCGTCGCAGAGGTTGTGGGCGATCGTGTACGCGGGGTCGGAGTCGGTCCGGCGCACGCGCGAGCCTCGTTCCAGCGCTCATACGGCGCGATCGACTCCGCCTGCTCGGCGACCGCCGCCATCATCGCCACCGCCTCGACCGGGTAGGCGCCGATCGCCGTCTCCTGGGAGAGCATCACGGCGTCGGTGCCGTCGAGGATCGCGTTCGCCACGTCGGCCACCTCGGCGCGCGTCGGGCGCGAGGAGGTGACCATCGAGTCGAGCATCTGCGTGGCGGTGATCGACGGGCGCGCCAGCCAGCCGGCGAGCTCGAGCAGCTGCTTCTGCACGATCGGCACCCGCGCGATCGGCAGCTCGATGCCGAGGTCGCCGCGGGCCACCATCACGCAGTCGGCCGCCCTGCAGGATCTCCTCGGCGCGCTCGACGGCCTGCGGCTTCTCCATCTTGGCGATCAGCGGCAGGCGCGTGTGCTCGCGCACGAATTCGACGTCCTCCGGCGTCTGCACGAACGACAGCGCGACCATGTCGACGCCGATCGACTCGCCGTGGCGCAGCAGGTGCAGGTCCTCCTCGGGCACCGACGGCAGCGCGAGGACCGGCCCGGGGATGTTCAGGCCCTGGCGCGAGGCGACCGCGCCGCCGACCTCGATCTCGCACGTCGACCTCACAGCGCGAGCACGTCGACGTCGGTCACCCGCAGGCGCACCGAGCCGTCGGCGAGATAGAGGATCGAGTCCGGCTCGACCGCGTCCGCCAGGCCCGCCCAGGAGATGCTCATGTGCTGGGCGTCGCCAGGGGCGTCGCCGTCCCCGCACGGCGAACGTCAGCCGCTCGCCCGGGGTCAGCTCGACGACGTCCTCGCGCAGCGGGCCGATCCGCAGCTTGGGCCCGGGCAGGTCCTGCAGGATCGCCACCGGGCGCCCCGCCCGCCCGGCCGCGTCGCGCACGCGGCGGACCGTCTCGGCGTGCTCGTCGAGCGTGCCGTGCGAGTAGTTCAGCCGCGCCACGTCCATGCCCGCCTCGACCATCCGCACGAGCGTCTCCGGCTCGCGCGAGGCGGGGCCGATGGTGGCGACGATCTTGGTGCGGCGCATACGACCCAAGGTATCGGTGCGGCGCGGGCCGGCGTCGCGCACGGCTAGCATCGGGGCTCGCGTGCTCGGCCCCTCCCGACCCATGCCCCGCGTCGGCGCCCGCGCGCGGATCGCCCATTTCGGCGGCGGCTTCGAGCCGGGCACGCGTGGTCGCCGTGCACGAGGAGGGCCGGCGCCTGGAGGTGCGTGGCGAGGGTGGGGAGGTGCTCGAGTTCGTGCTCAGCCCCGCCACCGCCCGGTTCGTCTCGGCCGGCAGCGCGCAGCGGACCGCGGCTGGAGCTGCTCGAGCGATCCGCGCCTGACGGGCTCACGGCGCCTGCACGTCGGGGAAGTGCTCCGCGCAGTGCTCGCGCAGCACCTCCCGCACCCACGCGCGCTCCTGTCGCGAGGCGATCCGCAGGCGGGCGAGCAGCTCGCGCTGGCGCGTCGATCGGCGCGCCGGCGATCACCCAGCGCACGGCGAGGCGCTCGAACAGCAGCTCCACCGCCCGCTGCCAGGCGTCCTCGCGGCTCGCCGCCGCGCTCGCACCGCCGAGGGCGAGCGTCTCGGCGTACTCGCGCCGGGAGCCCAGCCGTCAGCGAGCCGCGCAGGGTCAGCACGTTGCCCTCCGCGTCGGTGTAGTCGCTGCTGGGCGCGCGCGGGGGCGTCGCGGCGACGACTGCGCCGACCCACGCTCAGCTGGCGTCGGCCGCCCGTTCGAGCTGACCGCGCACGTCGCCGGTGACCGGCGTTGGCGTGCCCGGGCCACGCCGCCGCGGGCTCCAGCGCGGCGAGCTTGCGCATGCTCTGCGCGCGCCTGCTCGGTGTCGAAGTTGTAGATCGGCTCGGGCAGGTGCGGGGCGCAGTCGCGTCCCCACATGTCCAGCGTGTAGAAGCAGTCGCTGCTGAGCGCCAGCCGGTCGGACTCGCGCCACAGGGCGATCAGGCCGGGGGCGTGGCCGGGCAGGTGCACGACACGAAAGCCCGCTATCTCGTCGCCCTCGGCGACGGTGCCGGCGATCTTCACCGGGCCGCCGTCCCAGGCGATAGCGGTGCAGCAGCCGGTGCAGCTGGCGCATGCGGCGTGGGCAGCCCCGCGCAGGTCCTCGGGCCAGTAGCGAAAGCCGCCGCTGCCCTCGGCGTCCTGGACCTCGTCGGGGTGGCAGAGCACCGGCACCCCGAGCGCGGGCGCGGTGCCGCGGTGGTCGGTGTGGCCGTGGCCGAGCACGACCCGACGGATCCCGCCGAGCTCGCGCCCCCGCGCTCGCCACCGCGCGCGTCATCGTGCGCGCGCCGGCGTCGAACAGCGTCACCCCGCCGTCGTCCTCGATCAGGTACACGTTGCAGCGGCCGGGCTGGCCCTGGACGACCCACACGCCCTCGGCCACCAGCTCGGCCTCGCGCGCCGCCGAGCCGCGTGGCGAGCCGGGTCTTGGCGTTGAAGGCGCCCGTCAGCCGCTGCTCGGCGGTCGAGCCCTGAGCCGGCATCATCCCGATCTGGCGGGCGAACGTCATCGAGTCGGTGAACGCGTCGTTGCTCTGGATCAGGCCGTCGCGCACGGTCAGCAGGTCGAAGCCCTCGAGCTGCGATCGGCGTGCCGGTCGGGGCGAGCCCGCCGAAGCCGCCCGGCCCCGCGAAGGTGCCGCGTCAGCCGCCACTGCACGCCGCAGCGATCGCCCTCGGCGTCGTCGAGACGACCTCCATGCGCAGGTCGGGGACCGCGTCGATGAGGCCGCCGATGAACTCGCGCACGCCCGCCGGGGCACTCGATGTCGACCTGACCGCGCACGTGCTCGCGGCCGCCCTCGGCCCACATCGCCACCGCCGCGTCGATGTCGCGCGCGTCGATCGCGTCGAAGTAGCGCCGCGCGACCGCCTCGGCCTCTCCCTTCCGGCCCGAGATGCGCTTGCGTGGCACGGTCGCCTGCTGCACGCTCGCGGCCGCCTCCTGCGACCTTCGTGCTCGCCTGCTCGCGCTCTCCTCGCTCGGCCATGCCCCCTCCTTTACGCCGCTTGAGAGCCTTAGTCTAGTCTCGCGCGCCGGTGGCGGATGTAACGCAGCAGACGCGAGCTCGGGCGCGGCGAGCGTGTGCTGCCGGGCGTGTTCCGTCTGCGCCTGCCGCTGCCCTGGCCAGGTGTTCCCCACTGCAACGCCTGGGCGGTCGTGGCGGGCGACGGCTTCGTGCTGTTCGACACCGGCATGCACCAGCCCGACTCGATGGCGAACCTCGAACGGGCGCTCGCGATGTGCGGCCTGCGCGTCGAGGACACCGCGCCTGATCGTGTGCACCCACGCCCACTCCGATCACTGCGGCCAGGCGGCGGACGATCCAGGCGCGGGCCGGCTGCGAGCTGTGGATGCACCCCAACCACGAGCTCATCACCCGCATGCTGGCGGATCCCGAGGCCGTGTTCCAGCGGCGGCTGGAGGTGGCCCGCCAGAGCGGCGTCCCGCCGGAGCCGCTGCGCCGCTACGCCGCCGGACGCGGCAATCCGCGAACCGGGGATCGCCGGCCCGATCGTGGCCCGACCGGGAGCTCGTCGACGGGGTCAGCGTCGGCACCGATCTCGGCGAGTGGGTCGCGTACGAGACGCCCGGCCACGCGCCCTCGCACGTGTGCCTGTTCCAGCCCGAGCGCCGCCTGCTGATCTCCGGCGACCATCTGCTCGGGCGCATCTCCCTGTACTTCGACTACGGCTACTCCCCCGACCCTGTCGGCGAGTTCCTGAGCTCGCTCGACGTCGTCCAGGGACTCGGGGCGCGCCTGTGCCTGGCCGGGCACGGGCGCACGTTCACCGACGTGCACGCCCACATCGAGGGCAACCGCGAGCTCGTCGCCGAGCACCTGACGCGCGTCGCCGGGGCGATCGCGCACGCGCCGAGGACGGCGTTCGAGGTCGTCCGGAGAGGTCTACGGGGAGGAGCTCACGCTGCGCAACGGGCAGTGGCTGCTGTCACAGACCCTCGGCTACCTGACCCACCTCGAGAAGCTCGGCCGGGCTCGGCGAGTCGAGGGCGAGCCCGAGCGCTGGACGGCCCTCGCGCTCGCGTCTGCATAATTCGAGGATGCGCATCGACCAGATCCTCACGCGGCGAGGGCCCGGTGTTCTCGTTCGAGTTCTTCCCGCCGAAGACGGAGCCCGGCGAGCGCAACCTCGAAGCTGCGCTGCGGCGAGCTGCAAGCAGCTGGAGCCCTCGTTCGTGTCGGTCACCTACGGGGCCGGCGGCTCGACGCGCGAGCAGCACGATCGAGATCGTCAAGCGCATCAGGGACGAGTACGGCCTCGAGGCGATGGCCCACTTCACGTGCGTCGGGGCGACCGTGGGGGAACTGCGCTCGACGCTCGACGAGATGCAGCGGGCCGGCATCGACAACGTGCTCGCCCTGCGCGGCGACCCGCCCGCCGGGCAGGAGTACTGGAGCAAGACCGAGGGCGGCCTGGAGTACTCACGCGAACTCGTCGAGCTGATCGCGGCCGACTACCCGTTCGCGATCGGGGCGGCCTGCTTTCCGGAGACCCACATCCACGCCAGCAGTCCCGAGGAGGACCTCGAGCACCTGGCCGAGAAGGTCCGCGCCGGCGTGGACTTCCTGATCACGCAGCTGTTCTTCGACAACGCCCTCTACTTCGACTTCCTCGGCCGCCTGCGCGCCGCCGGCGTCACGGTGCCGATCATCCCGGGCATCATGCCGATCACGCGCGTGGGCCAGATCGAGCGGATGGCCGCAATGTGCGGGGCGTCGATTCCCGAGGGGCTGCGGCGGGAGCTGCACGCGCGCGGCGAGGACGCGGAGGCGGTGCTCGACTTCGGCGTCGCCTACGCCACGCTGCAGTGCGCCGAGCTGCTCGCCGCCGGCGCGCCCGGCATCCACTTCTACACGCTCAACCGATCGCCCGCCACGCGCGCGATCCTCAGCGCGCTGAAGCTCGCGCGGCCATGGGCGAAGGCCGTCTACCCCGGCTCGATCTCGAGCCCCTCGGCCACCCGCGGGGAGCCGTCGGCGGCCTCGTAGCGGACGTCGACCGAGTCGTTCTGGCGGTAGGTGCCCACGCCCCACGCGCCAAGCAGCCAGCGCCAGCCGCTGATCCTGTCCTTGCGCAGCTCGCGGCCGAACACGAGCGAGCCGTCGCGGACGTTGTAGTCGACCCCGAGCTGCTGGCGCACGCCGTTCAGGTAGACCTCGTACGGGTCGCGCACGTCCCGCGGGAGCTTCACGCTGGAGGTGGCCATGGCTGGCCATTATGCGCCTGCACCGGGGCGCGAGCTCAGCGCCCGGCGCCGGGGGCGGGCACGGCGCCGTCCCGGCGACGGCGGCGGCTCCCCCGCGCGAGGCGGCGCTGGCGCTCGTGGGCGTCGATCACGATCTGACACACCCGCTCCGGGCCGTCGGCGAGCTCGAGCAGCCGCAGGTCGGCCTCGGCGATGCGCCCGTCGGCGAGCGGACGGGCTCGAAGCCAGTCGATCAGGCCGTCCCACTCCCCGTCGCCCAAGAGGATCGCGGGGAAGTGGCGCACGGTTCCGGTCTGGATCAGCGCGAGTGCCTCGAACAGCTCGTCCAGCGTTCCGAACCCCCCCGGGGCGATCACGACGGCGGACGCGTAGCGGATGAACATCACCTTGCGGGCGAAGAAGTGGCGAAAGCGGACGGACACGTCGAGGTAGCCGTTCGTGGGCTGCTCGCGGGGCAGCTCGATGTTGCATCCGACGGAGACGCCCCCGGCCTCCTGGGCGCCGCGGTTGGCCGCCTCCATCAGCCCCCCGCCGCCGCCGGTGATGACCGCATAGCCGCTCCTCGCGAGGGCGCGGCCGACGCCGCGGACGAGCTCGTAATGCGGATGTCCCTCCAGCGTGCGGGCCGAGCCGAAGACGCTCACCGCAGGGCCGATCCCGGCGAGGGCGTCGAAGCCGCGCGCGAACTCGGCGCCGATGTCGCGGATGCGCTCGGCATCGGCAGCCCGCACCGAGTCCGCCTCGTCGCCCAGCCACAGCAGCAGCTCCTCGTCGAACGTGGATGCCGGCAGGGTGCTCTCGTCGGCCGCCACAGCCAAAGGGTAGGGCGCGGCCGCATCGGTGCGTAGCCTTGCGGACATGGACCGGAGCACAGGCGAGGAGATCCCGTACACGGTCCGGCGCTCCGCCCGTGCGCGTCGGGTCCGCGTGAACGTCGACGCACACCGAGGGGTCGAGGTCGTGCTGCCCGCTCGAGCCCCGGCCCGCGCGGCGGCGGCCGCCATCGGGGAGCTGCGGCCGTGGATCGAGCGCAGGCTCCGGGAGGCGCGCGAGCTGCTCGCGGAGCTGAGCGGGCGCGGCGGCACCGTGCCCTATCTCGGCCAGCCGCTGCGGCTGGCTGCCGAGGCCGGCCGCACGCGGGCGCACCGCCGCGGGGAGCTCCTGCTCGTGCCGGCCGGGGACCCGCGGCCGGCGCTCGAGCGCTTCTACCGTCGCGCTGCACGCGCGGAGATCTCCGCGCGACTGGACCGCGCGACGGCGTCCGTCGGGCACGAGCTATGCGGGGCTCGACATCCGTGCCCAGCGCACGCGCTGGGCCTCGTGCTCGCCGACGGGGCGCATGAGCTTCAACTGGCGCCTGCTGCTCGCGCCCGAGCGGGTGCTCGAATACGTCGTCTGGCACGAGGTCTGCCACCTCGAGATCCTCGATCACTCGGCGCGCTTCTGGGCGCTCGTGGAGCGGCGCTGGCCCGGCTATCGCGACGATCGCGACTGGCTGCGACGCAACGGGGCGACGCTCGTGCTGTGAGCGGCCGGCGCGGCGCGGCCCGCTGGGCCACGCCCGCATCGGCTGGAAGGCGGGTGCGGGCCGCGGCGCGCCGGACCCGCCGGCGCTAGTCGCGCTGCCCGATCGGCACGTAGTCGCGGTCGCGCTCGCCGGTGTAGATCTGGCGGGGACGTGCGATCTTCTGCTCGGGATCCTCGACCATCTCGAGCCACTGGGCGATCCAGCCGCTCGTGCGCCCGATCGCGAACATGACCGGGAACATCGCCACCGGCAGCCCCAGCGCCTCGTAGATCAGGCCCGAGTAGAAGTCGACGTTCGGGTACAGCTTGCGGGAGGTGAAGTAGTCGTCGTCGAGCGCGCGCTTCTCGAGCTCTGTCGCGACGTCCAGCAGGGGACTCTTACCCCGCACCTCGAAGACCTCGTCGAGGTGTTTGCGGATGATGCGCGCGCGCGGGTCGTAGTTCTTGTAGACGCGGTGTCCGAAGCCCATCAGCCGCTCGTTGCCCGCCTTGACGCCCTCGAGGAAGGCGGGGATGTTCTCGACCGTTTCGATCCGCGCGAGCATCCGCAGCGCCGCCTCGTTGGCGCCGCCGTGCAGCGGGCCGTACAGCGCCGCGACGCCGGCGGCGACGGCCGAGTAGGGATCCACCTGCGTCGAGCCGACCGAGCGCACGGCGCTCGTGGAGGCGTTCTGTTCGTGGTCGGCGTGGAGGATGAACAGCACGTCAAGCGCGCGCTCCAGACGCGGATCGGGCTCGTATTTGAGCTCGGTCATCTTGTACATCATCGAGAGGAAGTTGCCCGCGTAGTTGAGGTCGTTGTCGGGGTAGACGTAGGGCTGGCCCATGTTGTGGCGGAACGCGAACGCGGCGAGCGTCGGCATCTTCGCCAGCAGCCGGATGATCTGGATCGCGCGCACGCGCTCGTCGTGGATCTTGTTGGCGTCCGGGTAGAACGTCGAGAGCGCGCCGACGGAGGCGACCAGCATGCCCATCGGGTTGGCGTCGTAGCGGAAGCCCTGCATGAAGTCCTTGACGTTCTCGTGCACGAACGTGTGGATCGTGATCTCGTCGATCCAGCCCCTCGAGCTCGGCCGCGCTTGGCAGCGCGCCGTTGATCAGCAGATAGGCGACCTCGAGGTAGGTCGAGTGCTCGCAGAGCTGCTCGATCGGGTAGCCGCGATGCTGCAGGATCCCCGCGTCGCCGTCGATGTAGGTGATCGCGCTGCGACACGAGGCCGTGTTCATGAACGCGGGGTCGTAGGACATCAGACCGAATTCGTCGGGGTCGACCTTGATCTGGCGCAGGTCCATGGCGCGCACGGTGCCGTCGCTGATCGGCAGCTCGTAGCTGCGGCCGGTGCGGTTGTCCGTGACGCTCAGGGTCTGCTGCCCCTCAGCCCCGCTCGTCTCCCCGCCGCGCGCCTGCGCCTCGGTGTCGGTGCTCATCTGCTTCTCCTATCCACGGGTTCGGATCCTCTGAGGCGATTATGCGCCAACGCGCCCCGGTTCCCGGAGCGCGCGGACGGGTCGCGTCAGGGACGGGGCAGGCGCTGGCGTCCGATCACCGTGCGCACGCGGGGCGGCGCCGAGGGCAGCGGCCCCCGATGGGGACCCCGGCGTGGCCGGCGGGGGAGCTGTGGCCGCGGGTGATGCGGTCGCGTCGGCCCGGGCAGGCGGCCGATGCCGCCATCGCCGCCGCCGGCCTCCTCCGGCGTCTGGCGGACCGCCCAGCGCACGATCAGGAACAGCGCCCCCAGCGGGATCTTCAGGAAGACCATCAGCCAGATGAAGGTCCAGGCATCCACTTGGCGCGATCGTATACCCGCCGCCGGCTCCGTACAAGCCCCGGATGCGCCAGCGATCGGATTCCGCTAGCCGCGCAGCTGCAGGGGCGCGCCGCTGAACCGCGTCATCGCCTGCAGCTCGCCGATCCGCTCCGCGATCTGCTCGCTCGTGAGGCGCTCCACGCGCGCCGTCCCGAACTCCTCCACGTTGAAGGAGGCCAGCACCGTCGCATGGGCCATCGCCCGCCGCAGCAGCTCCTCGGTGACCGGCTCGCCCGGGTGGGCGGCGATGTAGCCCACGAGGCCGCCGGCGAACGTGTCGCCGGCGCCCGTGGGGTCGATGACGGTCTCCAAGGGGTAGGCCGGGCAGGGCGAAGAAGCCGGCGTCGGTGACGAGCGCGGCGCCGTACTCGCCCTGCTTGGCGACGATCACGCTCGGCCCGCGCCCACCTCCGTCGGGTGGTCCCCAGGTGAGCACCTCGCGGGCCGCGCCGATCAGGTTCGGCCGTGCCCGTCAGCTGGCGCAGCTCGGCGTCGTTGAGGATCAGGCAGTCGACGTGCTCGATCGCCCGCACGAGGTCCTCGCGGGCGGTGTCGATCCACAGGTTCATCGAGTCGAGCGCGACGAAGCGCGCGTCGGGCAGCTGGCGGCGCACGTCGAGCTGCAGCTCCGGCTGGATGTTCGCCAGGAACAGCACGTCGCTGGAGCGCGAGCGCTCGGACAGCTTCGGGCGGAACCCCTCGAACACGCCGAGCTGCGTGTCGAGCGTCTCCCTGGAGTTGAGGTCCCAGCCGTACTCGCCGCGCCAGAAGAAGGTCCGCCCTCCGGGGATGCGCTCGATGTCCGAGACGTCGACGCCGCGGCGGCGCATCACGTCGAGCTCGGCCTCGCCGAAGTCCTCCCCGACCGGACCGACCACGCGCACCTCGTCGAAGAACGATGCGGCCAGCGCGAAGTGGACGGCCGCGCCGCCGAGCATCCGCTCGCGCTGCCCGAACGGCGTCTTGACGGCGTCGAAGGCGATCGATCCAACCACCGTGATCGGCATCGGCGGGCACCTTAGAGCACGCCGGTCCGCGCCGCCGGCAGCCCGCCCCGCTGTCGGCGGCGAAGTCGGCTCGGCCGGGCGCCGCGGGCCGTGCCCAAGGCCCTGCGCCGCTGACCGCGGCCGCCGAGGAGCCAGCGCTCTCCGCTAGCCTCGGCCCCATGCGCGCCATCCTGATGCGGGAGTTCGGGGGTCCGGAGGTCCTCGAGCTGACGGAGCTGCCCCGGCCCCAGCCGGGGCCCGACGAGGTCCTGATCCGGGTCACCCGGGCCGGCCTGAACTTCGCCGACACGCACACCCGGACCAACTCCTACGTCCAGAAGGCCACGCTGCCGCTGATCCCCGGCGGCGAGGTCGCCGGCATCCGCGAGGACACCGGCGAGCGGGTCCTCGCCCTGGTCGGCTCCGGTGGCTACGCGGAGTACGCCACGGCGCCGCGGGAGCGCGTGTTCGCGATCCCCGACGGCCTCGACGACGGCGCCGCCCTGGCGATGATCATCCAGGGGACCACGGCGTGGCATCTCTACCGCACCGCCGGCCGCGTCGCGGACGGCGAGAGGGTCGTCGTCCACGGGGCGGCCGGGGGCGTGGGCTCGCTCGCCGTGCAGCTCGGCCACCCGCTCGGAGCGGGGCGCGTGATCGCCACCGCCTCCAGCGAGGAGAAGCGTGCGCTCGCGCTCGAGCTGGGCGCCGACGCCGCCGTCGATCCGGCCGCCGACGGCCTCACGGAGCGCCTGCTGGACGCCAACGGCGGCGATCCCGTCGACGTCGTCTTCGAGATGTCGGGGGGCGAGGTGTTCGACGCGTCCTACCGGGCGCTCGCGCCGTTCGGGCGGATCGTCGCCTACGGCATCGCGAGCAGCCAGCCGAACACGCTCTCCACGGGCTCGCTGCTGCGCCACTCGCGCGCCGTCGTGGGCTTCTACATCTTCGATTGCCTGCAGCGTCCCGGCATGTTCGACGAAGCGCTCGCGGACCTGTTCGCCCGGGCCGTCCGGGGCGAGCTGAGGACGATCGTCGGCCACACCTACCCGCTCGCCGAGGCCGGCCGGGCGCAGGTGGACCTGCGCGAGCGCCGGACCACGGGTAAGCTCCTGCTCGACCCCTCAGCGTGAGCAAGTCCTTCGCCGATCTCGGGCTCTCGGAGTCCACCCTCAAGGCCCTGCGCGACGTCGGCTACGAGGCTCCGAGCCCGATCCAGGAAGAGGCGATCCCGCCGCTGCTCGAGGGCCGGGACGTGATCGGCCAGGCCCAGACGGGCACCGGCAAGACCGCCGCGTTCGGGCTGCCGATCATGGAGTACGTCGACTCGAGCGAGCCGTCGGTGCAGGCACTCGTGCTCACGCCCACGCGCGAGCTCTGCATCCAGGTCACCCAGGCGCTGCGGACGTACGGCGCGCACACCGGCGTCGACGTCGTGGCCGTGTTCGGCGGGGCGCCGATCCGCACCCAACAGGCACAGCTCCGGGCGGGCGGGCACGTCGTCGTGGGCACCGTCGGCCGTGTGCTCGACCTGATCTCCCGTCACTCCCTGATGCTCCACGACTGCCGCTTCGTGGTCCTCGACGAGGCCGACGAGATGCTCGACCTCGGCTTCCTGGAGGACGTCGAGAGGATCCTCGCGCTCACCCCCTCCAGCCGCCAGACGGCCCTGTTCTCGGCCACGATGCCGCCGCCGATCCGGATGTTGGCCGACCGTTACATGTACGACCCCACCGTGATCCAGGTCGAGGCCGCGACGCTCACGATCGACACCGTGGCGCAGTTCCAGCTGCCGATCGACGCCCGCGGCAAGCCGGACAAGCTCGTCGAGGTGCTCCAGGCCGAGGCACCCGACCAGGCGATCGTGTTCGTTCGCACGAAGGTCCGCTGCGAGCAGCTGTTCCGGACGCATGCGCGACCGCGGCCTGAACGTCCGGGCGCTCCACGGCGACATGACCCAGGGCTCCCGCGACGGCGTCATGCTCGCCTTCAAGGGCGGCAGGGTGCCGATGCTCGTCGCCACCGATGTCGCCGCTCGCGGGCTGGACATCTCGACCGTCACCCACGTGATCAACTACGACGTCCCGACGAGCCCCGACACCTACGTCCATCGCATCGGCCGCACCGGCCGGGTCGGGCGCTCCGGGCGGGCGATCACGTTCGTCGAGGATCGCCAGAAGCGCGAGCTCGAGGCGATCGAACGCCACATCGGCACGAGCATCGCCCGCTGGGAGCGAGGGGTGAAGGCGCCGCCCACGCCGGTGAAGGAGCGCCCGCGCCGCCACTCCAAGCCCCACGTCAGCGGCCGTCACGACGGCGAGCCCTACGAGAAGCTTGTCCTCGGCGCCGGGAGCGCGACGGGGTTGAACGTGGCCGACATCGTCGCCGCCGTGACCTCATCCACGGGGCTCGACGGCGAGGCCGTGCGCGATGTGCTCGTGCTCGACCGCTTCTCCTTCGTGTCGGTCCCCGCCGCGGAGGCGGACGCGGTGATCGAGGCGCTGTCGGGCCGCTCGTTGCGGGGGGCCTCCCTCGACCTGCAGCGAGTGCAGGTAAGGTAGTCGCCATGTCCACCGCGACGATGCAGACGACACAGGGGCCGATCGTGCTCGAGCTGTTCGACGAGGACGCTCCCAAGACCGTCGAGAACTTCCGCAAGCTCGCCGCCGACGGCTTCTACGACGGGCTCAGCTTCCACCGCATCATCAAGGACTTCATGATCCAGGGCGGCTGCCCGCAGGGGACCGGCACGGGCGGCCCCGGCTACACGTTCGAGGACGAGATCAACCCCCACAAGATCGTCCGCGGCGCGCTCGCGATGGCCAACGCCGGGCCGGACACGAACGGGTCGCAGTTCTTCATCGTCACCGCGGATGCCTGCCCGTGGCTCGACGGCAAGCACACGGTGTTCGGCCAGGTCAGCGAGGGGATGGACGTGGTGGACAAGCTCGAGGCCGTTCCCACCGACGGCGGCGACCGGCCGACCGAGCCGGCTGGCATCGAGACGCTCGCGGTCTCCGAGTAGCCTGCGCCCGGCCGGGCGCAAACGCCGGTCCGAGTGGAGCGCCGGGCGCGGCGGCGAACGTCGCTCTGAGTGGGGCGCCCGGCGCGGCGGCGCACGCCGGTCGGAGTAGTCTTGGTGGCCACACGGCGAACGAGAAGGGGAGAGCAGATGGCCACGGTCGAGCAGCACCTACCCGAGACCAGTGACGGCGCCGCGGGGGCGGAGGACGCCGCGAGCGAGCATCCCCGTCGAGAACCCGGCCACGGGCGAGATCATCGCGACCGTGCCGGACCTCGACGCCGAGGCGGTCGCCGAGATGGCGGCGCGCGGTCGCGCCGCCCAGCCCGAGTGGGAGGCGTACGGCTTCGAGGGCCGCGGCGCGCGTCCTCAGGCGGGCGCAGAAGTGGGTGATGGACAACGCCGAGCGGATCGTCGCCACGATCGTGCTCCGAGACCGGCAAGACCTACGAGGACGCCGAGCTGGCCGAGATCGGCTACGCCGGCAACGCGTTCGGCTTCTGGGCCAAGCGAGGCCCCGAACTACCTCGCCGACGAGCGCGTCAAGACGCAGCCAGGTGCTGGTGAAGGGCAAGAAGCTGGTCCTGCGCTACCGGCCGCTCGGGCCTGATCGGCGTGATCGGCCCGTGGAACTACCCGCTGACGAACTCCTTCGGCGACTGCATCCCCGCGCTCGCGGCCGGGCAACAGCGTGATCCTGAAGCCCTCCGAGATCACGCCGCTGACCTCGCTGCTGATGGCCGAAGGGCTGCGCGAGTGCGGCCTGCCCGAGGACGTCCTGCAGATCGCCACCGGCCGCGGCGCGACCGGCGCGGCGCTGATCGAGCAGGTGGACATGATCATGTTCACCGGCTCCACGCGCACCGGGCGCAAGGTCGCCGAGGCGGCCGCCCGGCGACTGATCCCCGCGTCGCTGGAGCTCGGCGGCAAGGACCCGATGATCGTCCTCTCCGACGCCGACCTCGAGCGCGCCGCGAACTTCGCCACCTACTACTCGATGCAGAACGCCGGGCAGACGTGCATCTCGATCGAGCGCGTCTACGTCGAGGAGCCCGTGTACGACGAGTTCGTCGCGAAAGTCTCCGAGAAGGTGCGCGCGCTGCGGGTCGGCAAGCCCGAAGGGCCGGGCACGGTGGAGGTCGGCGCGATCACCTTCCCGCCGCAGCTCGAGACGATCAAGGACCACGTCGCCGACGCCGTCCAGAAGGGCGCGCGGGTGCTCGCCGGCGGCAGCGGCAGTCGCCGGGGGCGGGGCGCTTCTTCGAGCCGACCGTGCTCGTCGACGTCGACCACTCGATGAAGATCATGACCGAGGAGACCTTCGGGCCGACGCTGCCGATCATGAAGGTCGCGCGACGCGGAGGAGGCCGTGCGGCTGGCCAACGACTCGCCCCTACGGCCTCGGCGCCTCGGTCTTCACGCGCGACACCGAGCGCGGCGAGGCAGATCGCGCGGCGCCTCGAAGTCGGGCGCGGCGAACGTCAACGACGCGATGATCAACTACACCGTGCTGGAGCTGCCGATGGGCGGCGCGAAGGCGTCGGGGCTGGGCTCGCGCCACGGCGCAGGCGGGATCCGCAAGTACTGCTCCCAGCAGGCGATCGTCGTCACGCCCGCGGCTGGCGCTGAAGAAGGAACTGTTCATGTACCCGTACAAGCCGCGCACCTCGCGGCTGCTGGCGGGCCTGTTCAAGCTGCTGTACGGCCGCGGCCGCCGCGACTGAGCCGACAGCGCGCGGGGCCGGGCGGCGCTCGCGCGCTAGCCCGCTCCGCGGCCCCGGCCTCGCGCCGAGCGGGAGGCCGAGCAGCGCTCCAGCTCGGGGATCGTGGTGTCGGCGCTCGTGTGGTGGATCGTCGCCATGCCGAGCTCCTCGCGCGGGCGTCAGGTTGAACGGCAGGTCGTCGACGAACACGCACGCCTCCGGACGGACGCCGGCGCGCTCGGCGCCGAGCTCGTACATCCGCCGGGCCGGCTTGCGGATGCCCTCCTCGCCGGAGATGACGACGCCGTCGAAGAGCTCGTCGAACAGGTCGTGGGGGTAGCGGTGCACGCCCCAGGAGTTGGAGACGAGCGCCGTGCGGATGCCCCGGCCGCGCGCGCAGCCGGACGGCCTCGACCATCGCGGTGTCGGGCTCGACGCCGGCGAACAGCCCGTCGATCAGGCCGTCCGGCTCGACCTCGAGCAGCGCCGCGAGCTGCAGCTCGAAGGCCTGCTCCTCGAGCTCGCCCGTCTCCAGCGCGATCAGCAGCTCGCGCGCCTGCGGGTCGCGGCGGAAGCGCCCGAGCAGCTTCGCGGGTCGATCTCGGCGCGCAGGCAGTAGGCGTGGAAGGAGGCGAACAGGTTCGTCGTCAGCACCCCGCCCCAGTCGATCAGCAGGGCGGAGCGCCGCTCGCCGTCCGCGACGGGCTCGCGCGCCTGCTCAGCCGGTCCATGCGCGACCGCCTCCGCCTGGCGGGCGAGCTCGAGCACGCCGTCGCCGAACTGCTTCAGGTAGGGGTCGTCGGTCGTGCCGGCGAGGGCGCGCTTGTAGTTGCCCTCCATGAACACGACGCTCTTCCACAGCGCGAGCGTCGTGTACCAGCGGATGTCGCCCATCGAGCGCCCCGAGCGCTCCTCGTAGCGGGCGATCAGCTCGGCCGCGCGTGGGGAAGCCCTCGGCCCGCGTGACGTTGCCGAGGTGCTCGCGCAGCCCCTCGCCGGGGTCGCCCGGCCTCGGTCCACATCATGCACAGGTAGCCGAGGTCCGCGAGCGGGTCGCCGATCGTGGCCATCTCCCAGTCGAGCACCGCCTCCAGGCGCGCCGGGGCACCGGCGGCGAAGATCGTGTTGCCGAGGCGGTAGTCGCCGTGGACGATCGTCGCCGGGCCGGAGCTCGGGCAGGTGCTCGGCCAGCCACGCGCCGACGCTCTCGACGGCCGGGATCTCGCGCGTCTTGTTGAGCTCCCACAGCCCGGCGAACCGGCGCAGCTGGCGCTCGAGGTAGCCGGTCGGCTTGCCGAAGCCCTCGAGGCCCGCCGCGCGCCAGTCGACGGCGTGGATCTCGACGAGCGCGTCGATCAGCTCCTCGCCGATCGCCGCGCGCTGCTCGGGGGTGTCGAGCGCGGGCGGGCACGCTCGGTGACGATCACCTCGCCCTCGATCCGCTCCATCACGTAGAAGGGAGCGCCGATCGTCGCCTCGTCCGCGCACACGGCGAGCACGCGCGGGCACGCGCGCGGCGGTGTCCTCGCAGCGCGCCGCAGCAGGCGCGCCTCGCGCAGCACGTCGTGGGCGCTCGGCGGCAGCGGCGGGCGCGGCGGGCGGCGCAGCACGACCTCGCGCGCCGCCGCGCTCGATCAGGTAGGTGACGTTCGAGTGCCCTCGCCGATCGGGCTCGCCTGGATCTCGCCCGCGCCGATGCCGTGCTCGTCGAGGAACGCCGCCAGCGGCTCGAGCACGAGCAGCGGCGGGCGGCCGTCGGCGCGCCGCCTCCGCGTGCGTCTGCGACGATGTCGTCCGGTGCGATCGGGATGCTCACAGCCCCGCAACGCTACAAAGACCGCAACCTTCCCTGCGCCGAGGTGTCTGTAGCGACCATGCCCAGATACCGCAACTCCTGCTCCCGCTCCTGCTCTCGCGCTGGCCTCGTGCGCCGGTGCGCTCGCCGCCGCCCCGGCGCTCGCCTCGCACAGCCAGATGACCTACTTCGAGGCGCCGCAACGACGCTGCTGAACCCGGCCACCGCGCCCGCACGCGTTCCAGCAGCTGCAGCACCTCGGCGTCAAAGCGCTGCGGGTCGAGCTGTACTGGACGACGTCGCCCCGGACGCCGACAGCGCGACGCGCCCGAGCTTCGACGCGACCAACCCGGGCAGCTACAACTGGGGCCTGTACGACCCGCTGCTCGCCGAAGCCCAGAGCGGCTGCACTGGCCGGTGCTGCTGACGGTCACCTCGCCGGCGCCGCGGTGGGCGACCTCCAACCACAAAGCTCCCTACATCACGCGCCCCGACGACGAAGACTTCCAGGAATTCATGACCGCGGTCGCCCGCCACTACGGCTCGGAGGTGTCGACTGTACTCGATCTGGAACGAGCCCAACCACCCGGCCTTCCTGCTGCCCGCAGTTCAACGCCAACGGCACGCCCGCCTCGCCGCGGATCTACCGCGGCCTCTACCAGGCCGGCTACGCGGGGCTGCAGGCCGCGGGGATCGCGCAGCCGAAGGTGCTGTTCGGCGAGACCGCGCCCGACCGGCTATGACCGCGTCAACGTGCGCAGAGCTCGGGGCCCTGCCACGACGTCGCCCCGCTGGCGTTCATGCGCGAAGCGCTGTGCCTGAACGCCACTACGGCAAATCGCGGCTCGTGCGGCGAGCTGCAGATGGCCGGCTACGCGCACCACGCCTACACGATCGCGGTGGCCCCCACCTACCGGCACGCCCGGGGCCGACAACGTGACGATCGGCACGCTCTCGCGCCTGTCCCGAGCGCGCTCGACCTGGCCGCGCGCGGCCCACGCGATCCCGGCGGCATCTGCCGATCTACCTGACCGAGTTCGGCGTCCAGAGCCTGCCGAACAGCCAGCTCGGCGTGCCCGTCTGCCGAGCAGGCCGAATACGACGCGATCGCCGAGCAGATCGCCTGGTCGAACCCGCGCGTGGCCGCCTTCTCCCAGTACCTGCTGCGGGACGACCCGCTCGGCGGCGCCCCCGGCGCGAGCGTCCACGGCGGCACGGTCGGCTTCCAGACCGGCCTCGAGTACGCCAACGGCGCGCCGAAGCCGCTGTACTACGGCTGGCCGGTGCCGCTGACCGTCATCACGTCGCGGCCACGCGCTTCTCGCTGTGGGGCCTCGTGCGTCCCGCCGGCGGCGCCACGAGCGTGACGGTGCTCGTGAAACTGCGTCAGCGCCAAGCACTACCGCACGCTGCAGGTCGGTCACGACCAACGGCCTCGGCTACTGGACCCTCGGCACCTCGACGCCCGGCGAACACTGGCGCGTGCGCTGGACGAGCCCGGGCGGGGTCAGATACGAAGGCCCGCCGATCCACGCTCACTAGACGGCCCGGGACCGGCGCCCCGCGCCGGTCCGCCTGTCGGCTCCGGGGCCGCCCTACGATGAATGCGATGCCCGAGCTGCCCGAGGTCGAGATCACGGCCCGCCTGCTCGACGGCGCGCTAGCGGGTGCGCGGATCGAGTCCGCGCTCGCGCCCGGCATCAACGCCCTGAAGACGTTCGACCCGCCGCTGTCGGCGCTCGAGGGGCAGCGGGTCGCGGGCGTGCGGCGCGGGGCAAGCAGCTGATCGTCGAGACGCCGCCGGCGGCCTGGCGCTGCTCATCCACCTGATGTCGGCCGGGCGCCTGCAGCTCTACGACAAGCTCGCCGGGCCCGCGCGATCGGACCTCGCGGCTGCTCGTGCGGGTCACGCCGGCGGGCCCGGCGGGCCCCTGCTCGAGCTGCGCCTGCGCGAGTTCGGCTCCAAGCAGGCGGCGTGGGTGAAGCTGCTCGCGACGGCGGAGCTCGACGAGGACGAGGCGCTGGCCACGCTCGGTCCGGAGGCCTGGCCCGACCCGCCCGACGCTGGCGGGGCTGCTCGACGCGCCGCGGCCGCTGCACGCCGCTGCTGCGCGACCAGCACGTGATCGCCGGCATCGGCCGCTCGTGGGTCGACGAGATCCTGTGGGACGCCCGGCTGTCGCCCTACAAGCGCGGCAGCGACCTCGACGAGGACGAGGCGGAGCGCCTGCGGGAGGCGATTCGCGCACACGCTCGGTCGGGCGATCGCGCACTACGAGCAGCACGTGGCGCTGCCGATCCCCGACAAGCTGCCGATGCCGCTGCGCGTCCACCGCCACGAGGGCGAGCCGTGCCCGCGCTGTGGAACCGACGCTGCGGGCGGTCCACTTCGAGGACTACGTGATCGCCTACTGCCCCGCCTGCCAGACGGAGGGGCGGGTGCTCAAGGACCGGCGCCTCTCGCGGCTGTTGCGCTGAGCGACCCCGGCTCGCTTGCCGGCCGCGTCAGCTCCCAGCCGCGACGAACTCCAGCAGCAGCCGCCGGAACGCCTGCGGTCGCTCGATCGGTGCCAGGTGGCCGGCCCCGGCGATCGTCTCGCGCCGCGCCCGGGGGAGGGCACCCGCGAGCGCCTCCGCGGCAGCGTGGAAATCGCTCATGTCGTGCTCGCCCACCACCACGAGCGCCGGCACGTCGAGCGTCGCGAGCGCGTCCAGGTCCTCGGCGAGCGGGTCCTCCCCCGGCGCCGCCACGCTCGCCGCGCTCTGCAGCTCCAATGCCCGACGCTGCATCGCGGCGAGGTTCGCGCGCTGCTCCGGGGGGGCGTCCGGGAGCATCCACGCCCGCAGGACCGCCGCGACAGCCCCGTCGAGGTCGCCCCGCTCGATCGCGCCCTCCTCGGCCGCCCACGCCTCCTGCAGCTGCGGCGAGGGCGGGATCCCCGTCGCCGGGCTCGACACCAGGACGAGCGCCGCAACCCGCTCGGGCGCCAGCACCGCGAGGCGCTGGGCGACCGCGCCGCCGAACGAGTTGCCAACGATCGTCGCCTCGCCGACTCCGAGAGCGTCCATCGTCGCGAGCACGTCGTTCCACGGGGCGTCCTCGTCGCTCGCCACGGATGCCTCTCCGAAGCCGGGGAGATCCGGGGCGAGCACCCGATGACCCGCGTCCGCCAGGGGCGCCAGCTGCTCGGCGAACATCCTCCGGTCGGCCACGCCGGCGTGCAGGAGGACGATCGCAGGCCCGGACCCGAGCTCGTCGCATGGGAGCACCGACGTCACGCAGACCTCGTTCTACCATTGCGCTCGTGATCGACGTCGGTTCCCAGGCACCCGACTTCGAGCTCCCCGACCAGGACGGCAGGCTCGTGAAGCTCTCCGACTTCCGGGGCCAGCCCGTCGTCGTCTACTTCTACCCGAAGGCGGCGACACCTGGCTGCACGACCCAGGCATGCGGCGTCCGCGACCACCGGGCCGACTATGCGAAGGCCGGCGCGACGGTGCTCGGCATCTCGCCCGATCCCGTCGCCAAGGTCAAGAAGTTCCACGAAAAGGAGGCGTTGAACTTCGCGCTGCTGGCCGACGAAGGCCACGCGGTCGCGGATGCCTACGGAGTCTGGGCGGAGAAGTCGATGTACGGGAAAACCTACATGGGCAACGAGCGCACGACGTTCGTCATCGACGACGGCGGTCGTGTGAGCAGCGTGCTGCGCAAGGTCAAGCCCGCCGCGCACGACGGGCTGGTGCTGGAGGCGCTGGAGCGCGCGTCCGCGGGTGCTACGGACGCGGCGGCTTCAGTCAAGGGCATCGGGGATGAGCAGTAGGCCCTTGGTGGCGGCCGCGACATGAAGGCGGCGATCCCAGGTGGCGAAGTGAAGATCGTCTCGAGGCAGGACGAGAGCGGCGGCGAGATGCAGGGCGTCCAGGCTGCGTAGCCCGCTGCCAAGCGCAAGCTCTGCAGCGTCTTCGACCAGACGCTGGTCCACCTCGATCAGCCCGAACACGGGCCACTCCTCCCGCACGCCCGCGGTCACGGATGGACCCGCCGTCAGCCCAACGGCGCGTACGGTCTCCACGAAGCCCGTACGACACATGAACCACCCGTCGGCATGGTCCATCGCATCGCGGACGATGTCGCTGCCGGGCTCAGCGACGTAGCGCTTGACCAGCGCGCTCGCGTCGAGGTAGAGGTTCAGCGCTCGGCTTCCCGCTCTGCAAGCACCAGTGCCGATGCGCTGTCGCGGGACTGGACAAGTCGAGGCGCCCGGTCGGGTCGCGCACGCGTAGGCGCCATCAAGCGCCCTTCGGCAACCAGCTTGCGAAGGCGATCGTCCTCGGCCGAGGCGCCTGCAGGGACGATGTCGGCAATCGCGTGACCACGAACGGTCACGCGCACCTGCTGGCCGCGTCCGACTTCCCGTAGCGTCTCGCTCAACGAGCGCTTCAGCTCACGGACACCGATCTCACGCATGTGGTCACTTTACCAGCTATGGGGTCACTCGAGGGATCTCGCGCCACCCGGCCTTCGCTCTAGCGGATCAAGCGGTCCATGCGGGCCGCCGTGATCGTTTCGCGCAGGGTCTGCAGGGCGCCGTGGCGGGGACGCCAGCGCAGGTCGCGCCTGGCCTTGCTAGTGCTCATGATGACGGGCTCGCGGAACGCGGCGATCCACTGTGCCTGGGTTGGCAGGAAGCCAAGCCTCGCGACGATCTCGGCCGACTGCGTCGACGGCCAGCTCGGGGATCGGGATCGAGTACCAGCCGAGCTCCTCTGCGAGCTGGCGAACGGAGAGGCGGCCGCTGCCGGCGATGTTGTAGGCCCCGGGGGCGCCCCGGCCGATCACGGCGGCGCGGATCGCGCTGGCCACGTCGTCGTGGTGGACGAGCTGGAACGGCACTCCCGGGTCGGGCAGCACGGGCCTGAGGATCGGCACGCCGTCCAGCAGCGAGGCGACGGGACCCGGAAGGCGCTCGGAGAGCTGGGTGTAGGGGAGGCTGTCGATCAGAAGCGGCGCCGACGGGCCGGCGACGATGCACGGGCGCAGGACGTAGCTGGCGGTCCCGCTGCCCGCGACGGCGCGGGCCAGCATCCGCTCGACCTCGGCCTTCTGGGCGGAGTAGTAGTGAGAGTCGGACCCCCGTGCCGGCACGTCCTCGGTCAGCGGCTGCGGGTTGTCGCGATGGAAGCCGTACGCGGCGACCGAGGACGTGTACACGAGCCGCGGCACCTCTGCCGCGACCGCCGCCTCGAACACGTTGCGCGAGCCCTCCAGGTTCACCCGCCGGCTCTCCGCGGCCCCGCCCATGATCATGAACGCGAGGTGGACGACCGCGTCGGCTCCCGCCACGAGATCGCGCACGGCGAGCGCGTCGAGGACATCGCCGCGCCGGTAGCTGAGCTTGCGCAGCCCGCTGCCGCGCGCGTCGAAGCGGCCTGCGCGCCATGCCCACGATCCGCTTGACCTCGGGCGCCCGGTCGAGTGCCTCGAGGGCCGCCCGTCCGATCTCGCCGGTCGGCCCCGTGACGGCCACCGTGAGGCCTTTGGTGGAGCTCGAGCGCGCCGCCATCGGATCTGTTCTATCGCACACGGGCGAGCGGCCCCTGGTGCGCCGGCCGTCGTGAGCGCCGACGCCGCGCCCCGGGGACCGTACGCTTGCAGGCAGTGATCCTCCCGGTCGCATCGACTTCCATCGGTGACAGCCTCACGTCGTTCTTCGACGCGGTCGGTCAGTTCTTCACCGACATCGCGGCCGTACACTGGCCCGCCCTG
Source organism: uncultured Solirubrobacteraceae bacterium (assembly GCA_963743505.1). GTDB lineage: Bacteria > Actinomycetota > Thermoleophilia > Solirubrobacterales > Solirubrobacteraceae > Palsa-744. Next base: position 368,037 of record CAVUPZ010000002.1, read on the forward strand.
CTGCTGGGCCTGCTGTTCTTCGGGCTCAACCTGACGCTGCGCTCACGCGCCTTCTTCAACAGCCTGCGGGCGGCCTATCCAAGCGTCTACTTCCAGTTTCGACGGATCTGGGGCGCGTACTTCGCCGCGGTCGGCTTCAACAACCTCGTCCCCGCACGTGGAGGCGACATCATCAAGCTGTTCCTCACGCGCTCCTCGATTCCCGGATCGAGGTACCCGACAGTGGGCGCCGCGTTCTTCGTCGAGTCGATCTTCGACGCCGCCGTGGGCATCTTCGTGCTGATCTTCGCGTTCACGCAGGGGGTGTTCCCGAAGCCGCCGGACTTCTCGAAACTGAGCTCCTTCGATATCTCCTACCTGGCGGAGCACTTCCGCCTGACCCTGTTCCTGATCACGCTCCTCGCGGTTCTCGGGCTGACGGCGTTCGCCCTGCTCTCCCCCCGCGTGCAGGCCTTCTGGGTGCGCGTCCGCCAGGGCCTGACGATCCTCAGCGATCGCCCCCGCTACCTGCGCGAGGTCGTCTCGCTGCAGGCGCTCGGCTGGCTGAGCCGCTTCGCCGCGTTCTGGTTCCTGCTCGAAGCCTTCCGCATCGGCGGCTCGGTCAAAAACGTCCTGCTCGTGTTCGGGATCAACCAGGTGGCCGGCGCCGTGCCCTTCACGCCCGGCGGGGCCGGCGTCCAGCAGGCGCTGATCGTGAAGGTGTTCGCCTCCAGCGGCGGCGCCGTCGCAGCCGCGTACTCGGTCGGTCAGCAGATCGCGATCGCCGTCTTCACGGCGTCGGTGGGGCTGGCGGCGGTCGTGTTCATCTTCCGCTTCCGCTCCTTCCGGAGGTGATCGACGCCGGGCGGGCCTCCCGCGACGCCGAGCGCGAGGAGGAGCGGGAAGGCCGGACGGGGCAGGAGGAGCGCCGCGACGAGCCTCGGGGGTCGGCCGAGGACGGTCCGCCGGGGCCGCGCCGCCCGCCCCGTGCCCAGGCTCGCTACTGAAGCCCGGACGCGGGCCTCGCGACGAGCGCCACCGCCTCCGGGAAGACGCGGGCGATGACCGTTCGGATCTGCTCGGCCTGGGCCTCCGCGTTGCCCTGGACGTTGACGCGCTGGACCGCCGCCACCGTCATGTCGACCGCGAGCTTGATCGCGTTGTCCGCCCACGCGAGACGCTGCTGGCCCTGCATCTGCTCGGCGAACTCGGCCAAGCGACGCTGCAGCTCCTCCGGATCGCCGAAAAGATCACCGAAGCCGCCTCCCTCCATCCCCGCATCATAGACTGCCCTGCCCATGCCGAGCACCGCAGAGATCAAGACGCAGGTGGCCCACGAGCTGGAAATGCGCAAGCGGCTGGCCGTCCCGGTGATGGCGGGCGGCGTCCTGTACCTGATCGGCGCGATCATCCTCGTCTCGACGTCGAACAGCGCCCCGACCGTCGGCGTGCTGCAGGGGCTCACCCCCGCGATCTCCGGCGTCGCCCGGCCCGCCGTCAGCCCCCGGGCCGCGGAACTCAAATACACCAGTCACCACGCGTTCGCCCTGATCGCGGGCAGCGTCCTGACCGCGATGGCCCTGCTGGTCCTCACATACCTGCTCCTGTTTCTCATCGACGCGGTCCGCTTCCGCCGCCCGCAGAGCTTCGGCGCGGCCCGCACGCTGGTGCTGGTAGGGGGCCCGGCCCTCGCGCTCATCACGGTCGTGCGCGAGGTGGCGCTCGCGATCGCCACCCACAAGTTCGCCGTCGGGCACGACCTCTCCAACGCATCGGTCGAAAAAACGGTCACGAAAGGCACGCTGGTCGTCGTGGTCGGCACGCTCGGACCGGTCGCCTGGCTCGTGCTCGTGGTCGGGATGATCCCGACGCTCCTGAACACCGTACGGGTCGGACTGCTACCTCGCTGGCTGGGGTTCCTCGGCATCTTCTCCGCCGTCCTGATCCTGCTCGGCGGCGCCACGCTCGAGCTGATCCCCGCCTTCTGGCTGGTGATGGTGGGCGTGCTGATCTCCGGCCGCTGGCCGAAAGACCCGCCTGCGTGGGAGGCCGGCGAGGCCCGGCCGTGGCCGAGCGGGGCCGAGCAGCGCGCCGCCCGCCAGGGAGCCAGGGGCAAGCCGGCGACGGCCGTCGCAGCGAACGGAGCGGGGGCGCCGGCTCCGACCCAGCCGACTGCCCCGTCCTCGCGGCGGCGCCGTCGCAAGGGGCGCGGGGCAGGCTGAGTCGGGCTGAGTCGTCCGGCGGGGCGCCGACCGCCGGCGCGCAGCGCGCCCGTCCGACGGAGACGCGCGCGGCAAGAGGCTGATTAGCCGCACGGCTGACGGGGCATCTGGGAGTTGAACCAGGGGAGGGATCCTCCGCCGCGGGGACACCGCCGACGGGGGCCCTTACGGAAGGAGGAGCAATGCAGGCAGCAGCCATCCACAGCGCGGACCCCACCCGTGAAGAGCCCCTCGCGACGGCAGCGGGCTGGAGGCCGGCCGACCCGGGCCCGCTGGGCCTCGGCGCGTTCGCGATGACGACGTTCGTGCTGAGCATGTTCAACTCGAACCTCGTCGACGCCAAGGGCGTGCCAGTCGTGCTCGGCCTCGCGCTCGCCTATGGCGGCATCGTGCAACTGCTGGCCGGGCTGTGGGAGTTCCGTACGGGCAACACGTTCGGGGCGGTGGCGTTCTGCTCGTTCGGTGCCTTCTGGATCTCGTTCTGGGCGCTGAACGCCTTCTACGCCAAGGACATCGGCGGCAACGTCGGGCACGCCATCGGCGTGTACCTGTGGGCGTGGGCGATCTTCACGGCATACATGACGGTTGCCGCGCTGCGCGTCAGCGGGGCGGTGCTGCTCGTGTTCGTGCTGCTGACGATCACGTTCGTGCTGCTTGCGATCGGGGCCGTCGGCCCGCATGCGACCGTCACACACTGGGGTGGCTACGTCGGGCTCGCCACCGCTGCGGCCGCCTGGTACGCCTCGTTCGCCGCCGTCGTGAACTCGACGTTCCGACGCACGATCCTGCCCGTGTTCCCCCTCGCCCCCCGCTGAGCCGGCCCGGGCAGGCGGCGCTAGAGTCACGAAAATGGCAACGGAAGCTGGTTCCGAGGACGGCGCGGCGCTCGACCAGGAGCTTGCCGACCTGCTCGACGTCGAGCGCTTCGAGCCGCCGGCCGAGTTCCGCGAACGTGCCCTGCTCAAAGACCCCGAGGTCTACGCCAGGGCCGCGGAAGACCCGCAGGAATGGTGGGCCGAGCAGGCGGCCCGCCTCGATTGGACCGCGGACTGGCACACCGTCCTGGACGACTCCACCCCGCCGTTCTACAAGTGGTTCGTGGGGGGGCGGTTGAACGTCTCCTACAACTGCCTCGACCGGCACCTCGAGGCCGGCCGCGGCGAGCGCGTCGCGTTCCATTGGCGCGGCGAGGAGGGCGAGGAGCGCGACATCACATACAGCGGAGCTGCTCGGCGAGGTGTGTCGCCTGGCAAACGCCCTCAAGGCGCTGGGCGTGGCGAAGGGGGACGTCGTCGGCATCTACCTACCGATGATCCCCGAGGTGGTCGTGGCGATGCTCGCCTGCGCGCGCATCGGTGCCCCGCACAACGTCGTCTTCGGGGGCTTCTCGGCCGAGGCGGTGAGGGAGCGGATGGAGTTCTCGCAGGCAAAGGTCCTCATCACCGCCGACGGCGCCGCCCGCAAGGGCAGGACCGCTGCGGTCAAGGACCGGGTCGACGAGGCGATGGGCGACCTCGAGAGCCTGGAGCGGATCGTGGTCGTCCGCAGCAAGGGAACCCCGTGTCAGATGCACGCCGGCCGGGACGTCTACTACGACGAGATCGTGGCCGCGGCCGCCGCCGAGTGCGAGCCCGAGCCACTGGACGCCGAGCACCCGTTGTTCATCCTGTACACCTCCGGCTCCACCGCCAAACCGAAGGGTATCCTGCACACGACCGGCGGCTACCTCACGGGGGTCTCCGCCACGCACCGCTACGTCTTCGACCTCAAGGCGGAGACGGACGTCTACTGGTGCGCGGCCGACGTCGGCTGGATCACCGGCCACTCCTACATCGTCTACGGCCCCCTCGCCAACGGTGCCACCTCGGTGATGTGGGAGGGCGCCCCCGACTACCCCCACAAGGGCATCTGGTGGGAGCTCGTCGAGCGCTACCGGGTGAGCATCCTCTACTGCGCCCCGACGGCGATCCGGGCGTGCATCAAGTGGGGCGCCCGCTGGCCCCGGCAGCACGACCTCAGCTCCCTGCGCCTGCTCGGCTCGGTTGGCGAGCCGATCAACCCCAAGGCATGGCTGTGGTACCACAGGGTCATCGGCGGCAGTCGCTGCCCGATCGTCGACACGTGGTGGCAGACGGAGACGGGGGCGATCATGATCACGCCGCTGCCCGGGATCACGGCGACGAAGCCGGGCTCGGCCACGAACCCGTTCCCCGGCGTGTTCGCGGAGGTTCTCGACGAGTCCTCCGGCGAGCCGGTCGCCGAGGGCCAGGGCCTGCTCGTGCTGAGCCGCCCGTGGCCATCGATGCTGCGCACCCTGTACAAGGAGCCCGAGCGCTTCGTCGAGACGTACTTCGAGCGCTTCGGGCCGGAGACCTACGTCGTGGGGGATGCCGCCCGCCGCGACCGCGACGGCTACCTGTGGGTGATCGGACGGATCGACGATGTCGTCAACGTCTCGGGCCACCGGCTCTCGACGGCCGAAGTGGAGTCGGCGATCGTCGCCCACGTCGACGTCGCCGAGGCGGCCGTGATCGGTCAGCACGACGAGGACACAGGCCAGGCCATCGTCGCTTTCGTCACCCTGCAGGGTGACATCCGCGGCGACGATCAGACGATCGAGGGAATCAGGGAGACGGTCGCCGAGCGGATCGGGAAGTTCGCGCGGCCGAAGCGGATCATCTGGTCAGAGGACCTGCCCAAGACGCGCTCGGGCAAGATCATGCGCCGGCTCCTGCGCGACGTCGCCGAGGGCCGCGCCCTCGGCGACGTGACGACGCTGCGGGACCCGGCCGTGATGTCCGCGCTGCAGGACCGGGTGCGCGAGCTCCAGGCCGAGGAAGGCTGACGGACAGCCCCGAAGGGGCGCCCCATCCTCTAAGGGAGATCCCCGATGGGCCCGCCGGCCGCCTGGTGGCATCATCTGGCGATGGCCTCGCTCGAGCTGACCCCAGGGCAGCCACGGGGCGAGGAGGGGCGCGCATCGCTCTCCCCCGTGGCGCCGCCACGCGGCCGGACCCCTCCGGGGCCGCTGCGCCGCTACCCCGATCGCGGGCTGCTCGGCGGCGTCTGCCCCGGGCTCGCCGAGCACTTCGGCACCGAGGTGGCGCTCGCGCGGCTCGTGATGGCGATCCTCGTCGCGGTGGGCGGGATCGGCGTGGCGGTCTACGCGCTCGCCTGGGCGCTGATCCCCGTGGCCCCGGAGAGCGAGGGCCTGCCCCGGCGCCCCGGGGCATGGCGCGAGGCAGTCGTGATCGTGGTCGCCGTCGCGGCCGTGATCGTGAGCCTGCGAGCCGCCGGCGTTCGCTTCGGCGAGGAGATCGTGTGGCCGCTCGTGCTCGGCGCGTGCGGAATGGCGCTGGTCTGGCGCCCGACCGTGAGCGCGGGAGATCGCACGGCCCGCCAGGGCTGGCACTCGCTGCGCACGTACGTGCGCCCGGGCGGCAGGGTCGACGCCCCGCGCCTGCTGATCGGCGTGCTGCTCGTCGCGTTCGCGTCGGCGTCGCTGCTGCACGCCTTCGGCGTCCTGCGCAGCCTTGGCACCGCGATCGGCGCCGTGGCGATCATCGCCACGATGCTCGGCCTGCTGTTCGGGCCGTGGGTGCTGCGGCTCGGCCGCACCCTCGCCTCCGAGCGGGCTGCCCGCATCCGCGAGCAGGAGCGGGCCGAGCTCGGGGCTCACCTGCACGACTCCGTCCTGCAGACGCTCGCGCTGATCCAGAAGCGGGCGGGCGACCCCCGCGAGGTCGCCGGGCTGGCTCGTCGCCAGGAGCGCGAGCTGCGCCACTGGCTGCTCGAGGGGGCCGGCAACGGCGCCCCGGACACGGTCGCCGGCGCCCTCGAGCGGGCGGCGGCGGAGGTGGAGGAGCTGCACGGCGTCCCGATCGAGGTCGTCACCGTCGGCGACGGTCGCCTCGACCCGCGCCTGGAGGCCGTCGTCCAGGCGGCCAGGGAGGCGATGACGAATGCGGCCAAGTTCGCCTGCAGCGACCGCGTCGACCTGTACGCCGAGGTCGAGCCCGAGCGCGTGGATGTGTTCGTTCGCGACCGCGGCGTGGGCTTCGATCCGCGCACGATCCCGTCGGACCGCCGCGGCGTGCGGGACTCGATCATCGCCCGCATGGAGCGCCACCACGGCTGCGCATCCGTCACCAGCAGGCCGGGCGAGGGAACCGAGGTGGAGCTGACGATGGGGCGAGGCGCGCCCGTATGAGCGAGCGTCCCCGTGTGGTGATCGTCGACGACCACCACCTGTTCCGCGCGGGCGTCCGCGCGGAGCTCGGCGCCGAGGTCGAGGTCGTCGGCGACGCCGGGACGGTCGAGGCCGCCGTCGCGACGATCCGCGAGCGGCGACCCGACGTGGTCCTGCTCGACGTCCACATGCCCGACGGCGGCGGCGTCGAGGTGATCCGGCGGGTGAGCATCGACGGCGAGGGCCCCCGCTTCCTGGCCCTGTCGGTGTCCGACGCCGCCGAGGACGTGATCGCGGTGATCCGCGCCGGCGCGAGGGGCTACGTCACGAAGACGATCTCGGGCGCCGAGCTCGCGGACGCCGTCCGCAGCGTCGCGGGCGGGGACGCGGTCTTCTCGCCCCGCCTGGCGGGGTTCGTGCTCGACGCCTTCGCTGGCGAGCCCCAGCACGCCAGCGGCCCCACGGCGCAGGAGCTCGAGATCGAGCAGCTGACCCCGCGCGAGCGCGAGGTGCTCCGCCACATCGCTCGTGGCTACATGTACAAGGAGGTCGCCCAGCGCCTTGGCATCAGCGTGAAGACCGTCGAGGCGCACGTCTCCGCCGTGTTGCGCAAGCTGCAGCTCTCGAGCAGGCACGAGCTCAGCCGCTGGGCCGTCGAGCGCCAGCTCGTCACCCTCGACGGGCCTGCCGCGGGCGCGTAGCCGCTCAGGAGGACCAGTCGGGGTCGTCCTCCCCGAGCACGTGCTGCTCGATCTGCTCGAGCTCGAGGTCCGCCCGGCGGCTGTCGACCATCGTCTGCAGGGCCTCGCGGATGCTCGGCGACCAGCACCGACGGGAACTCACCGAGCGGGTGGGATCGGCATCGAAGCGCCGCCATTCGAGCTCCACCAGGGGTGCCCGCGAGGCGGGCGCGTCCGCGGGCACCGGTGCGCCCCAGCCGTAGAGGGTGATCTGGGCCTGCCACCCGTCGGGACACAGCTCGCCCATCACCGCCTGAGCGCGCCACTCGTCGGCGACGGGCGCTGGACGGCGGCTGCGCCGGCGCAGGTACGCCGCGATCACCACCGCCGCCGCCACCATCGCCAGCACGATCGAGGCGACGATCACGGTGTCGTGCGGGATCGCGTGACCGCCCTGGACGCCGCTCGCGATCACGCTCGCCGGCGCCGGCACGCTCACGACCACCGGACCCGATGCCCGCCCGCAGGCAGATGCCGTGCGCACGCCCTCACCCCTCGAACGGTAGCCGCTCGCGAGCCGGCTGCCAAGCGCGGCCCGGGGGCTCGCGACGGACAGGGGCCACCTAGGGGGAATCCCCAATTGCCGCCGTCCGTGGTGGGGCTCATAGTGGGCGTCATGAGCGATCTCCCCACCGGCGGGCTGGCGATCGAGACCAACGGCCTGACGAAGCGCTTCGGCGAGCGGACGGCGATCGACGGGGTCGACCTGCGGGTCCCGCTGGGCAGCGCGTTCGGCTTCCTCGGGCCCAACGGAGCCGGCAAGACGACGATGATCCGGACGCTGCTCGGGCTCACGCGGGCGAGCGCGGGCACGATGTCGATGCTCGGTCATCCGGTGCCCGCCGAGCGCGCCACGGCGCTCGCAGCGCGTCGGGGCGATCGTCGAGGAGCCCCGCTTCCACACCCACCTGTCGGGTCGCGAGAACCTGCGCATCGTCGCCGCGGTGCGCGGCCCTGAGGTGCGCGAGCGGATCGGCCCGGCGCTCGCCCGCGTCGGCCTCTCCGAGCGCGCCGACGACAAGGTCAAGAGCTACTCGCTCGGCATGCGCCAGCGTCTCGGGGTCGCGCGTTGCCTGCTCGCAGATCCGCGGCTGCTGATCCTCGACGAGCCGACGAACGGCCTCGATCCGGGCGGCATCCAGGAGTTCCGCGAAATGATCCGCGCAGATGGTCGAGCAGGAGGGGCGCACGGTGTTCATCTCCTCCCACCTGCTCGACGAGGTCGAAAGGATCTGCGACGCCGCCGCGATCGTCGACCGCGGCAAGGTCGTCACGCAGGGTCCGATCGCGGAGCTCGCCGCGGGGGCGGGCGCGGGTGCACGAGCTGATCGCTGGGCGTCGACGACGCCGAGCTCGCCCTGGCCACGCTGTCGGCGAGCGAGCTCGTCCGCGAGGTCCATCCCGCCGAGGACGGCCTGCGCGTCGTCCTGGCCGGCGCGCCCGACACCGCCGCGGCGTTCAACGCCGCGCTCGTCGGCGCGGGAGTCGGCGTGATGCGCCTCGAGCCCGTCCGCCACAGCCTCGAGCAGCGCTTCCTCGAGATCACCAGCGCGACTCGACGGGCCGGCCGCCCGAGCGGAGGCGCAGGCATGAACGCCGACCATCGCCGCCCAGATGACCGCGGCGGACTTCCTGAAGCTGCGCAAGAAACGCGGCAGCGTGATCTGGGCGCTCGTGCTCGCGTTGGCGCCGCTGCTGATCTACTTCATCGTCAGCGCCGTCCAGCACTCCTCCAACCCCGCCCAGCACGCCCCCGCCGGCGGCATCAACGGGTTCACCGACGGCATGCCGCATCATCGCCCTCTTCTTCGGCCCGCTCGCGGCGATCCTGATCGGCGGCGGAGGCCGGCGCCGGCGACGCCGCCGCGGGCGTGTTCCGGGACCTCGTGGTGACGGGCCGCTCGCGGCTGGCGCTGTTCGCCTCGCGCGTGCCGGCGGCGCTCGCGCTGGTGCTGGATCGTGACCGCGTTCGCCTACGCCCTGCTCGTTCTGGGCACGTTCGCCTTCGCCGACGGGACCCCCACGCCGAGCGCCGCCACGATCCTCAACGGCCTCGGCTTCACGCTGCTCTCGACGGGGGTCGTGTGCGCGGTCGCCGTCGGGCTTCGCCTCGCTCACCACCTCACGGCCCGCCGCCCTGACCGTCGCTGATCGGCTGGCAGCTCGTCGCGAGCCCGCTGCTCGCGAGCATCAACTCGCTCGGCAGCTCGCGCAAGCTGATCCTCAGCCAGGCGATCGTCCATTTCAGCCCCGTCCACGTCAACGATCGCGGCGGCGACCGTGTCGATGTCCCAGGGCCTGGCCGTGCTCGTGATCGCCGTCTGGCTCGCTCGTGTTCCTCGCGCTCGGCGCGTGGCGCACCCGCACGATGGACGCCTGAGCCCGGCGCCGCCGAGCGACCCGACGCTGTTTGTCCGCGGCCGGCGGGCGGCGCGGCGTCGCTGGCCCGAGCGCTCGTCAGACCTTGCGGTGCTCGGGCACCCAGCTGCCGTCCTCGGCGCGGGCGAAGTCCTGGAACAGGCCGGGGGCCTCGGCCTGCATGATCGCGCGCGATGCTGGTCGAAGACCAGGCGCAGCTCCTCCTCGGCGCCCTCGGCCGTGCGCATCTCGATCACGTGGCGCAGCGTGCGCGACGTTCGCGGTCCAGACGATGTCCGTGCTCAGCCCGATCGGCGCCAGCCGCCGCAGCGCCGAGGTGACCTCCTTCTTGACGTGGAAGGGGACGCCCTCGTCGTCGATGCCGAGCTCGCGCGCCGCGCTCACCTGGAACTCCTCGAGCTGCTCGACGATCGCGAGCACCTGCTCGCGGACGGGCTCGAGCGCGGGCGGCACGCGGAAGCCGATGTCGGTCAGGCGCACGTAGCGCAGGCTCTCCTGGCTGAAGGCCGAGCCGGCGCGATGGCGGACAGCTCATGGGTGAACACGCGCGAGCAGTTCCTGATCGCGAAGCGAGTAGTTGGCGTGCTCGAGCACGCTGCCGTGTGCCGAGCGCAGGAGGTTGGCGAAGTACTCGCGCTGGTCGGTGCGAACCCTGGTCACGTTGGGGTTCAGACCGGGCTCCCAGCTGCGGTAGCAGGCCCGGCCACCGAACTCGACCAGCAGCTCGGCTGCGTTCGGGGCGCCGCCCGCCTCGCTCCAGGCGACCCGTCAGCCAGGACTCCCCGCCGACGTCGCGCAGGTAGCCCCGCATGCCCTCGACGTCGATCGACGGGGCGGGCGATCAGGAAGACGGTGGGCGTCGTCTCGTGCATCGGGCGGACGATCCTAGGGGCCGTTCCGGACGCGAGTGCGAGGAGGCCTCGGGGCGCCTACACTGCGCCCGAGTGGACGCTTCGAGCCCTCACGACGAGTCCGTGAACATCGTCGAGGCGCGAGGACCTGTGCCGGCGCTACGGCGAGGGCGAGGCCGCTGTCGAGGCGCTCGCCGGCGTCACGGTCGACGTTCCCCGCGGGCCGCTTCGCGGCGATCATGGGCCCGTCGGGATCGGGCAAGTCGACGCTCATGCACATCCTCGCCGGCCTCGACCGCCCGACCTCGGGCACCGTCGCATCGCCGGCGTCGAGCTGACCGACGCTCGACGACCGGCGACCTCACCCAGCTGCGCCGCGACCGGATCGGCTTCATCTTCCAGACCTTCAACCTGCTGCCCGTGCTCAACGCCGAAGAGAACATCCTGCTGCCGCTCGTCGATCGCCGGGCGCAAGCCCGACCGCGAGTGGTTCGACACGCTCGTCGACACGGTCGGCATCCGCGACCGCCTCTCCCACCGCCCCGCCGAGCTGTCCGGCGGCCAGCAGCAGCGCGTCGCGGTCGCCCGCGCGCTGATCTCGCGCCCGGCGGTGGTGTTCGCCGACGAGCCGTCCGGCAACCTCGACTCGAAAGCCTCCGGCGACGTGCTCGGTCTGCTGCGCGAGGCCGTCGACGACTTCGGCCAGACCGTCGTGATGGTCACGCACGACGCCCACGCGGCCTCGTTCGCCGACCGCCTGCTGGTGCTCGCGCGACGGGCGGATCGTGCACGACGGGGAGGCGGTGAGCACCGAGCAGGCGCTCGACCTGATGAAGGCCGTGGGCTGATGCTCACGCTCGTGCTGCGCGGCTTCATGCAGCGCAAGCTGCGGGTGCTGCTGACGGGGATCGCGATCGCGCTCGGGGTCGCGCTGATGGCGGGCACGTACATCCTCACCGACACCATCAACCACTCCTTCGCCGGCGATCTTCCAGACGGCGAGCAGGGGCCACGACGTCGTCGATCACGCCGACCCAGACGCTCGGGCAGCAGGGTTCGCTCGCAGACCTCGCCGATCACCGAAGCGATGCTCGCGCAGCGTCCGCGCCACCCCGGGCGTGGCGCAGGCGTCGGGCTCGATCTTCACGCCGGGGACGTTCCTCGACGCTGAGCGGCAAACGGCTGACGACCGGCGGCGCCCCGGCGTTCGTCGCGTCGACGGTGCCGACGCGCTTCGAGTCGTTCAAGCCGGTCCAGGGCCGCTTCCCCAGCAACGCCGACGGAGGTCGCGATCGACGAAGCGACCGCCGAACGCGCGGGCCTGAAGATCGGCCAGCAGATGATCGTGGCCGGCTCCGCGCCGGCCAAGCGCTACACGATCGTCGGCATCACTGCAAGTTCGGCGGCGGCCAGTCCTTCGGCGGGCGCCGGCGCGGCGCTGCTCGACCCCGGCCGAGGCCCAGCGGGTCGTCGGCGAGCCGGGCCGCTACGACCAGATCGACGTCGCCGCCAGTGCCGGGCGTGACGCCCGAGCGAGCTGCGCGGCCGCATCCGGCGCGATGCTGCCGAGCACGGTCGACGTGCGCACCGGCGCCGAGCAGGCCGCGAAGAAGACCTCCGAACTGGAAAGCAACCTCAGCTTCCTGCGCACGTTCCTGCTCGTGTTCGCCTACGTCGCGCTGGTGGTCGGGGCGTTCATCATCTTCAACACGTTCTCGATCACCGTCGCCCAGCGCACGCGCGAGTTCGGGCTGCTGCGCACGCTCGGGCGGCTCGCGTGCGGCAGATCATGCAGCTCGGTCGTCTACGAAGGCCTGCTGCTGGGGCGTCGGCGGCGCGATCCTCGGGCTGCTCGGCGGGCATCGCGCGTGGCCCGCGGCCTCGACCAGCTGTTCAAGGCGTTCGGCGCCGACCTGCCCGACAGCGGCACCGTGCTCGAGACGCGGACGATCGTCGTCTCGCTGCTCGTCGGCGTCGGCGTGACCGTGCTCGCCGGCCTGCCGCCGGCGCTGCGCGCGACGCGCGTGCCGCCGCTGGCGGCGATGCGCGAGGGGGTCGAGATCCCGCGGCGCAAACCGATCACGCACGGAGCGCTTCGGCGTCGCCGATCATCGCTCGCGGTCGTGCTCGTCGCGGCCTGGTGCGCTGGCGGTCGCCCAGGGAGGTCGGCGCCACGACGATCGCGATCATCGCCTGCTGATCGGGGCTGGTGGTTCGCCTGATGCGGCTGCGCCAGCGCGCCCGGGGCCGGCGCTACCGGGTCGACGCCGCGCGCTGGCGCGCGCGATCGGCGCGCTCGTGCGCTGGCGCGGGATCACCGGCCGCCTCGCCGGGAGAACTCGATCCGCCAGCCCGGCCGCACGCTGGTGACGGCGGCCGCGCTGACCGTCGGCCTCGCGCTGGTGACGTTCGTCGCGGTCCTCGCCGACGGGACGAAGGCGACGATCAACCAGGCCGTGGACCGCTCGTTCGCCGGCGACCTGATCGTCGAGAACTCGCAGCGGCGGGCAGCGAACAGGGCGATCCCCGCCGCGATCGCTCGCGCCGGCCTGCGGCACGTCCCGGGCGTCGCGCAGCGTGACGCCGATCGCCTTCACGGTCGGGCGCCTGCGCGGCAGCTCGAGCAACGCGTCGATCACCGCGATCGAACCGAGTCACGTTCGCCCGCGTCTACCGGGTCGAATGGAAGCAGGGCTCCAACGCGACGCTGCTGGCGCTCGACCAGCAGCGGGCACGGTCGTCACAAAGGGCTACGCGAGCTCCCACCACCTGAAGGTCGGCCAGACGATCTCGGTGCTCACCCCGACCGACCGCCACGTCGCGCTGACGGTCCTCGGGGATCGCCTACGACAACGCCCGCCTGCTGGGCAACCTCACGATCAGCCTGCCCCTGGCGCGCAGCGGCCTTCGGCCAGCGCGAAGACGCGCTCGACTTCGTCGCCTACGCGCACGGGCGTCGACCGACGCGCAGGTGCAGCCGGCGGTCGAACAGGCTGCTCGCGAGCGTCCTTCCCGCAGGCGCGCTCGCGCACGGCGGCGCAGTTCAAGCAGGACCAGGCCAACCAGATCAACACGCTGCTCGCGCTGATCTACGTGCTGCTCGCGCTGTCGGTGCATCGTGTCCCTGTTCGGGATCGTCAACACGCTGATCCTGTCGATCTACGAGCGCACCCGCGAGCTCGGCATGATGCGCGCGATCGGCACCTCGCCGCCGCCAGATCCGCCAGATGATCCGCTACGAGTCGCGTCATCACGGCGCTGATCGGCGGCGTGTTCGGGCTGGTGATCGGCGTCATCGGCGCGATCCTCGTCACCACGCTCGCGCTGTCGGGCTCCGGCTACGTGCAGGCGTTCCCGGTCGGCACGCTGCTCGATCCTGCTCGTCGTCGCGGCGCTCGCCGGCGTGCTGGCGGCGCAGCTGCCCGCGCGCCGGGCGGCGCGGCTGGACGTGCTGCGGCGCGCTCGCCAGCGAGTAGCGGCGCGAGCGGATCGCCCGTCCGCGGCCCGCGCACCTCGAGCGCACGCGTGCGGCTCACCGCGTGCGATGAGCTCAGCGGCGATGCCGCCGAGGCGACTGCCGAGACCGACCCCGAGCTCGCAGCGGACCGCCTGGGACCTCGAGCCGCTCGTGGACGGCGAGGGCGAGGGCGGCGTCGAGCGCCGGCTGAGCGACGCGCTCGAGCGCGCGCAGGCGTTCGCCGAGCGCTACGCGGGCAAGCTCGGCGAGCTCGACGGCGCGCGGCCTGCGCGAGGCGATGCAGGAGCTCGCCGAGATCCACGAGCTGGTCGGCCGCGCCGGCTACTACGCGGCGCTGCGCTTCTCCACCGACACGGCCGACCCCGCGAACGGCGCGCTGCTGCAGAAGGTCCAGGAGCAGGAGACGGCGATCGAGACGACGCTGCTGTTCTTCGAGCTGGAGTGGGCGGCGCTGCCCGACGAGCGCGCGCGAGGAGCTGCTCGCCGGCGACGGGCCTCGACTTCTGCCGCCACCACCTGCGCAACGTGCGCCGCTACCGCGAGCACCTGCTGATCGAGCCCGAGGAGAAGATCCTCGCCGAGAAGGCGCTCACCGGCGCGAGCGCCTGGACGCGGCTGTTCGAGGAGCTGACCTCGGCGATCGAGGTCGAGCTGCCGGAGCGGCCGGCGACGGTGCGACGCCGGGCCAGCGTGGTCGCCCTCGACGTCGCGCTCAGCCGCCTGGCGCTGCCCGACCGCGAGCTCCGGCGCACGCACCGCCGAGGCGGTCACCGCCGCGCTGGCGCCGGGCCTGCGCACGCGCGCGTTCCTGTTCAACACGCTGCTCGCCGACAAGGCGACCGACGATCGCCTGCGCCGCTACCCGCACTGGCTGGCGGCGCGCAACCTCGCCAACGAGGCCAGCGACGAGTCCGTGCAGGCGCTGATCGAGGCGGTCCGCGGGCGCTACGAGATCGCCCGGCGCTGGTACCGGCTGAAGGCGAAGCTGCTGGGCGTCGAGCGGCTCGCCGACTACGACCGCATGGCGGCCGTCACCGAGGACGAGGTCACCTTCCCGTTCGCGCAGGCGCGCGAGATCGTGCTCGACTGCTACTCCTCGTTCTCGCCGGAGCTCGGCGCGGTCGCGGGGCGCTTCTTCGACGAGCGCCGGATCGACGCGCCCGTGCGCCCGGGCAAGCGCGGCGGCGCGTTCTGCGCGGCGGCGGTGCCCGTCGGTGTACCCCTACGTGCTGCTCAACTACACCTCGCGCCGGCGCGACGTGCTCACGCTCGCCCACGAGCTCGGCCACGGCGTGCACTTCGCGCTCGCCGCCCGGCAGGGGATCTTCCACCAGCGCACGCCGCTGACGCTCGCCGAGACCGCGTCGGTGTTCGGCGAGACGATCGTCTTCGGAGCGGCTGCTCGAGGAGGACTCCGCGCCGGCCTCGCGCCTCGCGCTGCTGGCGGAGAACCTCGAGGACACGATCGCCACCGTCTTCCGCCAGGTCGCGATGAACCGCTTCGAGGACCTCGTCCACACCGCCCGCCGCGAGCACGGGCGAGCTGTCGGTCGAGCGCTTCGGCGAGCTGTGGGCCGAGAGCCAGGCAGAGATGTTCGGCGACTCCGTCGAGATCACCGACGGCTACCGCACCTGGTGGTCCTACATCCCGCACTTCATCGGCAGCCCCGGCTACGTCTACGCCTACGCCTACGGGCAGCTGCTCGCGCTGTCGGTGTACGAGCGCTACGAGCAGCTGCGGCGCGGAGCTCGTGCCGCGCTACCTCGAGCTGCTCGCCGCCGGCGGCTCGCGCAGCCCGAGGAGCTGGGAGCGATCGTCGGCGTCGACCTGGCCGACCCCGGCTTCTGGGAGGCGGGCCTCGACCTCGTCGAGCGCCAGCTGCAGCAAGCCGAGGCGGCCGCCGAGGCCTCCGGCCGACCTCGCGCTAGAGCAGCCCGAGCGCGCTGCCGACGCCGTGGACGAGGTCGAACAGCGGCTGCGGGATGATGCCGAAGAAGATCGTCGCCGCGCCGGCGAGCGAGCGCGACGAGCAGCACCTCGGGCTGGGTCGCGCCCGGATCGGCTCGCCCGGTAGCCGTGTCGGCCTGCTCGGATCGAGCTCCGGCGAGCCGCCGGCGAGCGCCGGCAGCGGCCCGCCGAGCGCCGGCGACCGGGGACGGCGCCCGGTCGCGGCGCTCGCGGCCGGCGCCTCGCGCATCCACATCGCCGCGATCACCGGCAGGTAGTAGCCGAGCGAGATCATCGAGCCGATCACGATCACCACGCCGAGCCACGTGTAGCCGCCGGAGACGGCCGCGTCGATCAGGTAGAACTTGCCGATGAAGCCCGCCGTCGCGGGGATGCCGGCGAGCGCGAGCATCGAGATCGTCATCGGCCACGCCAGCAGCGGGCGCTCGCGGCCGAGCCCGGCATCGCCGTCGATCGAGTCGCCGAGGTCGGTTTCGCGCTCGCGCGCGACGATCACGGCGAACGCGGCCATGTTCATGAACAGGTACACCGCCAGGTAGAAGACCGTCGCCTGCGACGCCCAGCCTGCTCGCGACGACGACGCCGGCGAGCATGTAGCCCGGCCTGCGCGACCGAGGAGTAGGCGAGCATCCGCTTCAGCGAGGACTGCCCGAGCGCGCCGACGTTGCCGACGACGATCGTGATCGTCGGCGAGCACCGCGACCGCCGGCCCCCAGCTCGCCGTGGCGCGTCGATCAGCGCGACGTCGAAGAAGCGCAGGAACACGCCGAGCGCGGCGACCTTCGTCGTCGACCGCCATGAACGCCGTCACCGGCGTCGGCGCGCCCTCGTAGACGTCCGGCGTCCACTGGTGGAACGGCGCCACCGAGGCCTTGAAGCAGAGGCCCGGCGACGCACAGCGCGATGCCCGTCAGCGTCAGCGGGTCGGTCGCGAGGCCGCCGTGCGAGAGCGCGCTCGCGATCGCGCCGAAGTCGGTCGCGCCGGTCGCGCCGTAGATCATCGCCAGCCCGTAGAGCAGCGTCGCCGAGCCGACCGAGCCGATGATCAGGTACTTCAGCCCCGACTCGAGCGAGTGCTCGCGCCGCATTTCGGTCGCGCACAGCACGTACAGCGGGATCGACAGCAGCTCGAGGCCGACGAACAGCGCGACCGTGTTCTGCGCGCCGGCCAGCAGCGACATGCCGCCGATCGAGCTCAGCAGCAGCGCGTGGAACTCGCCGTGCGCCGGCTTCGCGCGCGGCCAGCGAGCGCCACGCCAGCAGCACCGTGCAGGCGCCGCCCGCGATCAGGATCAGGTTCAGCACGAGCGAGAGGTCGTCGATCCGCAGCGCGCCCGAGACGATCGACTTGTCGGCGTTCCACTGCCAGATCGTCAGGCCCGAGCGCCGCCGCCGAGCGCGACGAGGCTGAGCGCGGGCACCACCTGCGCGCGGACCCACCGCGAGCCGAGCAGGCCGACCAGCAGCACGATCGCCGCGCCGCCGAGCAGCGCGATCAGCGGCGAGAGGCCGGCGAAGTCGACGTGCGGGCCTTTCAGGTGCGTCGAGCGCGCCATCGCCGGCGCGTAGAGCGGGACGTCAGTTCATCGCGCCCCCGCTGCCGGGTGCGACGTTCCCGCCGACGCGAGCCCGGTGGCGCGGCTCGCCCGGGCGCCCGGCACCGCCGAGGTGAGCCGGTCGCTGTAGCGCGAGGCGACCGGGCACGGCTGGCCGCCGGCCGCGCTGCGGAGGCGACGGCGGCCTTGACCGAGCCTTCGCTGCGGTGCAGCGCGAGCTGCGGGTAGAGCGCCAGGAACAGGATCACGGCGATCAGCGGCACGAGCACGGCGCCGTCGCGCGACGCAGATCTCGCGCGAGCTCGACGCCTCGGCCGACGCGGTTGTGCATCGCGCGGATGAACAGCCGCAGCGCGTACACGCTCGCCATCACCACGCCGCTGAACGCGATGATCGCGATCGCCAGCTTGGCTTTGAAGACGCCGAGCAGGATCAGGAACTCGCCGACGAAGTTCGACGAGCCCGGCATCGCCAGCGTCGCGAGCGCGACGATCAGGAACAGCGATCGCGAGCACCGGCGCGCGGAACGCGATGCCGCCCATGTCGCGGATGTCCTCCGAGCCGCCCGCGCGCCGCGCGAGCAGCGCGACGATGAACAGCAGCGGCGCCACGACGAGGCCGTGGTTGACCATCTGCAGCAGCGCGCCCTGCGCGCCCTGCGGGTTCAGCGCGAAGATCCCGAGCGTGATGAAGCCGAGCTGCGCGACCGAGGAGTACCCGGCGATCAGGCGCGCGTCGGTCTGGCGTGAAGGCGACCGCCGAGCCGTAGAGGATCGAGGCGAGCGCGATCAGCAGCATCAGCGTCTGGAAGTGCGCCGCGGCCTGCGGGAACAGCGGCAGCACGATCGCGCAGGAAGCCGTAGGCGCCGACCTTCGAGAGCACGCCGGAGAAGACCATCAGCACCTCGATCGGCATCGCCCGGTAGCCGTCGGGCATCCAGCCGTGCAGCGGGAACGCGGGCATCTTCACCAGGAACGCGGCGGCGAAGAACAGGAAGATCCACTCCTGCGAGCCGCGTGCTCAGCGGCAGCGCCTGCAGCGAGCTGAGAGCACGAACGTGATGTGCCCGCCGCCCTGCTGGGCGGCCAGCACGCCGGTCGCGATCGCGGCGGCGAGCATCAGCAGCGAGCCGACGAGCGTGTAGATGACGAGCTTGATCGTCGCTTTGCACCCGGCCCGGCTCGCGGCCCCAGCCGCCGATCGAGGAAGTAGAAGGGGATCAGCATCAGGTCGAAGAACGCGACGAACAGCGCCAGGTCCTGCGCGAGGAACGCGCCGAGCACGGCCGACTCGGCGAGCATGAAGTGGAAGTAGAAGAGCCGCGGGCGCTCCCACGAGCGCAGGTTGCGGCGAGCGTCGGCGGCGGCGAACAGCAGCGTCGTCAGCCCGACGAGGAACACGTTCAGCCCGTTGACGCCGAGCTTGTAGTGGATGCCGAGCTCGGCGATCCAGACGACGTCGGTGACGTGCTGCAGGCCGGTCGCGCCGCGGTGGTAGTCGGCGATGTAGCCGATCGCCAGGCCGAGCGCGGCGAGCGAGCCGAGCAGCGCGAGCACGCCCGGTGCGCTCCAGCGCGAGCGCCGGCGCCGCTCGCCGACCGGCGCTGGGCGGCGCGGCCGCCGACGCCGCCGGCAGGAGCGCGCCGAGCAGGCCGCACGCGGCCGGCAGCCAGATCAGGATCGAGAGCGGTGGCATCAGGTTCAGCCGCTCACGTCTGCAGCAGGAAGTAGAAGCCGACGCCCGTCACGCCGAGCACGAGCAGCGCGGCGTAGTAGCGCACGAAGCCGCTCTGCGCCGCGCGCACCGCCGCCGAGCCGGCGCGCACGATGCCCGGTGGTGCCGCCGACGATCGTCTCGTCGACGAACACGCGCTCGAACGTGTCGCGTCGCGAAGCGCCCGGCGGCGGCCGCCGGGCGCACGACGAGCAGCGTCGATCAGCTCGTCGAAGTACCACTTGTTGACGAACAGCTCGTACAGCGGCGCGCAGGCGCGTCGCGCACGACCGCGGCGGTGCCCGGGCGGCGCGACCCACACGCGGTAGGCGATCGCGATGCCGACCAGCGCCGAGCACCGTGCCGAGCACCAGCCCGAACACGAGCAGCCCGTTGCGTTCGTGTGCGGTTCGTACAGCGGCGAGCCGGCGAACGTCGGGCGCAGGAAGTCGTCGATCACGAAGTCGACGTTCGGGATCTGCACGAGCCCGGCGCCGACCGCGCCGACCGCGAGCAGCGCTCATCGCGACGCGCATCGGCAGCGCGCGCTCGGCGATCGCGTGGTGCGGGCCGGGGAAGCCCACGTCGGTGTCCTCGACTTCGCCGTTGGCGGGGTTGCGTCGGCACCTCCGCGTGGTGCAGGTGGCCCGCTTCGAGCTCGCGCGCCTCCGGCACCGGCTCGCCGTGGAAGGCGCGGAAGATCATCCGGAACGTGTAGATCGCGGTCAGGAACGCGCCGACGTAGCCGACCACGTACAGCGCCCAGTGCCAGCCGCCGCGCTCGCCGGTGACGAGCAGGATCTCGTCCTTGGAGAAGAAGCCCGAGAACGGCGGGATCCCCGACAGCGCGAGGCCGCCGATCGATGAAGCAGGCGTACGTGAACGGCATCGCCTTGCGAAAGCCGCCCATCTGCTCGAGCGACTGCTCGCCGGCCATCGCGCCGATGATCGAGCCGGCGCGCCATGAACAGCAGCGCCTTGAAGAAGGCGTGGGTCATCAGGTGGAACAGCCCGGCCGCGTAGGCGCCGACGGAGACGCCCATGATCATGTAGCCGATCTGGGACATCGTCGAGTAGGCGATCACGCGCTTGATGTCGGTCTGGGCGAGCGCGATCGTGCCCGCGATCAGCAGCGTGGCCGCGCCGATCACCGCGCCCACGTCCTGCGCGGCGGGCGCGAGTTCGAACAGCGGGTGCATGCGCGCGATCAGGTACACGCCGGCCGTGACCATCGTCGCCGCGTGGATCAGCGCGCTGACCGGCGTCGGGCCCTCCATCGCGTCGGGCAGCCAGGTGTGCAGCGGGATCTGCGCGGACTTGGCGAACGCGCCGACGAGCAGCAGCAGGCAGCCGGCGACGAGGTCGCCGCTGTCGCGCGGTGAACCCGAAGGCGCCGAGCGTCGGTCGGCGTGGAAGCGTCTTCAGGAAGTCGAGCGTGCCGGTGTGCTTGAAGATGAAGTACGTGCCGAGCACGAGGCCCGACGTCGCCGACGACGTTGATCACGAACGCCTTGATCCCCGCGCTCGTGGCGGTCGTGCGCCGGTACCAGAAGGAGATCAGCAGGTAGGAGGCCGCGCCGACGAACGCCCAGCCGACGATCAGCAGCAGGAAGTTGCCGGCGAGCACCAGCAGCAGCATCGAGAAGACGAAGAAGTTCAGGTAGGCGAAGTAGCGCGCGAAGCCGCGGTCCTCGTCCATGTAGGAGATCGAGTAGAGGTGGATCAGCGTCGAGACGCCGGTGACGATCAGGATCATGAACACCGACAGCGGGTCGACGAGGATCGACATCTGCGCGTCGATGCCGACCGTCGTGGCGTAGTTCCACAGCGAGGAGGTCAGCTCGCGGTGCGCCGGGGCGTGGCCCTGCAGCGAGATCAGCGCGCCGAGCGCGGCGAGGAACGCCGAGGAAGATCGCGCCCGTGCCGATCCAGCCGGCGCGTGCGGCCCGGCAGCGCTGCGATAGCCGAAGCGCGATCACGAGCGTGCCCAGCAGCGGGAACAGCAGCACGAGCCAGCCGTAGGTCGTCGTGCTCATCAGCCCTGCAGCTCCCGCAGCTCGTCGACGTCGATCGGCAGCTGGCGGCGGTAGATCGCGACGATCATGCCCAGGCCGATGCAGACCTCGCAGGCGGCGACGGTCATCACGACGAGCGCGAGGATCTGCCCGTCGCCGTTGCCCCACATGCGCGAGAACGCGATCAGCGCGAGGTTGCCGCCGTTGAGCATCAGCTCCAGGCACAGCAGCACGACGAGCGGGTTGCGGCGCGTCATCACGCCGACCGCGCCGAGCGCGAAGACGATCGCGGAGACGGCGAGGTACCAGGCGATGCTCACGTCGCCGCCCCCGCTCCGGCGCCGGCGGCTCGGCGAGCCGTCGTCCGCCGGGACCCTGCGGGCCGCAGCATCCCGACTCCCTCGGCCATCGTGCCGGTCCCGGCGGGCGCAGCAGGTCGAGCGGCGCGAGCGCGTCGCGCTCGTCCTCCTCGTCGATGCCGCCGCGCCGGCGCGCGAGCACGACCCCGCCGACGGCGGCGATCGAGCAGCAGGAACGAGGCGACCTCGAACGCGAGCAGGAAGCGCGTCAGCAGCAGCTTGCCGATGTAGGCGGGCGTGCCGTAGCGTCCGCGGCCCCGGCGCGTAGCGCGCGCCGTAGCCGTCGATCGCCTTCAGGCCCGTGCCGAGCAGCGCGATCAGCAGCTCGACGAGCAGCGCGCCGCCGAGCGATCGCGCCGCCGAGCGCGCAGGCCGCGAGCCGACCGGGCCGGACGCCCGCGCAGGCGCTCGCCGAGCGAGCTCGCTCTCGCCGCCGACGTAGGCGACGACGAACACGTACAGGACCATCACCGCGCCCGCGTAGACGACCACCTGCACCGCGGCGACGAACTCGGCGCGCAGCAGCAGGAACAGCACCGCCAGCGAGAGCAGGTGCGCGACCAGCGCGAGCACGCTGTAGAACGGGTTGCGCAGCACCACCACGCCGACCGCGCCCGCGATCACGCCGATGGCGGCGATGAAGAAGAGGACCGCGCTCAGCTCACTCGCCCTCGTTCCTCAGCGGCGTGCGCTCGAGCGGCTCGGCGAGCAGCATCTCCTTGGTGAAGATCAGGTCCGTGCGGTCGTAGTCGGAGAGCTCGTAGTCGTGGCCCATCGTGATCGCGTCGAACGGGCAGGCGACCTCGCAGTAGCCGCAGAAGATGCAGCGCGAGAGGTTGATCTCGTACACCGCCGCGTAGCGCTCGCCGGCGGAGACGCGGTTCTCGGGCGTGTTCTCGGCGGCGACCACGCGGATGCAGTCGGCCGGGCAGGCGGCGGCGCAGAGCGAGCAGCCGACGCACTTCTCCAGGCCGCGTGTCCTCGAAGCGGTGCAGCTTGTGGCGGCCGCGGAAGCGCGGGTAGACGGCGTCTTCTCCTCCGGGTACTGGACCGTGACGGGCGTTTCGCGGAAGCGCCCGAACGTCGTCATCAGCCCGCGCAGCGGTCTCGCGGAAGGTGCGCCAGGTGCCGCGCGCCGGCCCCGGCGCCGGCGTGCGCTTGACCTCGATCACGTCCTCGCCCGGGCTCCAGGCGCTGACGTCAGCGGCCGCGCCGCGGCGGGTTCGTCGGGGTCGTCGGTGTCGGCGGCGTCGGCGGCGTCGGACATCAGTGCGTCGCCACCACGAGGATCGCCGTGACGAGCGCGTTGAGCGTGGCGAGCGGCAGCAGCACCTTCCAGCCGAAGCTCATCAGCTGGTCGTAGCGCAGGCGCGGCAGCGTCGCGCGGACCCAGATGAACAGGAACGTGATGAGCGACATCTTGAACAGCACCACGAACGGGTCGACCCAGCCGGGCGGGTGGATGCCGAACGGCAGCAGCCAGCCGCCGAGGAACACGGTCGTGACGATGCCCGAGACGACGAGCACGTTGAGGTACTCGGCGAAGTAGTAGGAGGCGAAGCGCCCGCCGCCGAACTCGGTGTTGTAGCCGCCGACGAGCTCGGCGTCGGCCTCGGTGAGGTCGAACGGCGCGCGGTTGGTCTCGGCGAAGCTCGCGACGAGGAAGATCAGGAAGCCGAAGAACTGCGGCACGATGTACCACATGCCTTCCTGCGCGTCGACGATGCCGGTCAGCGAGAGCGTCTGCGCGGTGATGATCACGCCGACGAGCGCGAGCCCCTGGGAGACCTCGTAGGAGATCAGCTGCGCGGCGCCGCGCATCGCGCCGAGGAACGAGTACTTCGAGCCCGAGGACCAGCCGCCGAGCATGATCCCGTAGAAGGCGATCGCGCCGAACGCGAACAGGTACAGCGGGCCGATCGACACGTCGACCCCGTACAGCCCCACCGGCGTGCCGAAGATGTGCTGCACGTTGCCGAACGGGATGATCGCGAACGCCGCGACGGCGGTGAGGATCGAGATCAGCGGCGCGAGCGCGAACAGGAACGCCGACCGAGGTGCGTCGGCCGGAACTGCTCCTTGGTCAGCAGCTTGAGGATGTCCGCGAGCGGCTGCAGCGCGCCGTAGGGGCCGACGCGGTTGGGGCCGTAGCGGCTCTGGAAGCGCCCGAGCAGCTTGCGCTCGGCGAGCAGCACGACCGGCACGAGCTGCAGCCCGACGGCGAAGATGACGATCGCCTTGAGGATCTGGATCCACCAGTCTTCGTAGAAGCCGACGAGCGCGAGCACGGACGTCAACTCGGCAGCGGGTCAAGCCCCGCCCGCGGGTCGAGCGCGAGCAGCTCTGGCGCGACGCCGCTTGCTCGCCGTGGGTACAGGAACGCCAGCGACGGGCGAGAACTCGACCTCGGGCGCATCCCAGACCGAGCGGTAGCCGGCGAGCTCGCGCGCCGTCCTGCGGGGACGGCGCCCGCGCGGAAGCCGCTGGCGCCGGCACGGCCGCCGGCGGCCGCGGGAACGCGCCCGCGGCGTCGCGCTCCTGCCAGCGCACGCCGCGGCCGCCGATCTCCTCGAGCGTGAGCCCGGCGTAGAACGGGCACGGCGTCGAACAGCTGCTGCGGAGGCCATCGCGGCGGCTCAGCACGTCGAGGTCGAGCCCGAGGCGCAGGCCGAGCTCGGCGATCACCTGCCACTCGCGCGCGAACCCCGCCGGGGCGCGCGATCGCGGGGCGCAGGCGCTGCAGGCGGCCGTCGGGGTGGACGACCGTGCCCTCCTTCTCGGCGTACGCCTCGGCCGGGAAGACGACGTCCGCGTGCTCGCGCAGGCCCTCGGTGAGGAACGCGGCGTGGGCGACCACCGTGCCGGCGCTGCGCGAGCGCCCGCTCCCACAGATCGCGCTCCGGGCAGGTCGAGTCGAGCGGATCGGCAGTGGAGCAGGTAGACGGCCGCCAGCTCGCCGTCCGCGAGCCCGTGGGCGATCGCCGCGCGCGTCGCGTCCCGCGGCGGAGCTCTCGAGCGCTCGCCAGGCCCGGCTCCGGCGTTGGGCAGCACGCCGGCCTCGCGCAGGCCGCGGCCGTTCGTGCCGGCCGGGACTTCGAGCAGGCCCGCGCCCGCGTCTCCGCGAGCCGCAGCGGCGCCGGCGAGCTCGAGCAGCGCGCCGTGCGCGCGCGTCGCCGTCCGGTGCCGGCGGTGAGGCGCTCGCCCCACAGCACCACGACCTCCGGCGCGCGCGCCTCGCCCCCGCCGTCGGGCCTCGCCGGCTCCGTCCCGCCGGCTCCGCGCAGCGTGCTCGCGAGTGCCCGCACGGCGTCGGGTTCGGCGCCGGCCGCGAGCGCGAGCTCCTCGATCCCGCCGTCACCGGCGAGGGCGGCGCCGAGGGCGCGGGCGAACAGCGCCCCGGCGCCGGGCGCGTAGCGCACGGTGCAGGCGGCGAGCGGGTCGAGCGAGCTGGCGTATGGACTCGCCACCGCCAGCTTCATCCCGCGGCGGCGGACGCCCTTGCGCAGGCGCAGGTCGAGGATCGGCGCGTCGTCGACGGGCTCGGTGTCGAGCACGAGCACCGCGTGCGGCGAACTCGAGGTCGGACGCGCGCGCCTGCAGGCGCGGGTCGCCCGAGCGCGCGCTGCAGCTCGAGCTGGCAGCGTGCCCGCGCGGCGCGAGTCCAGGTGCGGCGAGCCGAGGCCCTCGCGCATCAGGCGCGCGAGCAGGAGACCCTCCTCGTTGCTCGTCTGCCCGCCCACGATCGCGCCCGTGCGCCGCGCCGGCGCGGCGCAGGCCGGCGCTCGCCTCCGCGAGCGCGCGCTCCCAGGAGACGGGGCGCAGCGCGCCGCCGTCGCGCAGCAGCGGCTCGGTGATGCGCTCCTCGACGTGAAAGGACTGGTAGGCGAAGCGGCCCTTGTCGCACAGCCAGCCGTCGTCGACCTCGGGGTTCTCGCGCGCGAGCACGCGCAGCACGCGCTCGTCGCGCACGGTCAGCGTGACGTTGCACTGCGCGGGGCAGAGCGTGCAGACCGAGCCCGCGTCCTCGATGTCCCACGGGCGCGCGCGGAAGCGGTAGGCGCGCGAGGTCAGCGCGCCGACGGGGCACAGCTCGACGATGTTGCCGCTGAACGGCGCGACGTAGGGGTGGCCGTCGAACGTCGCGACGTAGGAGTGCGCGCCGCGCTCGAGCAGCACCAGCTGGTAGTCCTCGGAGATCTCCTGGGAGAAGCGCACGCAGCGGTAGCAGAGGATGCAGCGCTCGCGGTCGATCGCGATCAGCGGCGAGAGCTCGAGCGGCTTGACGAAGTGGCGCTTGGGCTCGATGAAGCGCGAGATGCCCGCCGCCCCAGCCGAACGTGATGTCCTGCAGCGGGCACTCGCCGCCCTTGTCGCAGACGGGGCAGTCGAGCGGGTGGTTGATCAGCAGGAACTCGACGACCGCCTGCTGGGCGGTCCTGGACGCGCTCGGTCTGGGTGTGCACGACCATGCCGTCCTTGACCGGCGTCGAGCAGCCGGTCTGCAGCTTGGGGATGCCCTCGATCTCGACCAGGCACATGCGGCACGCGCCGACCGGGTTGCCGAGCTTGGGCTCGTAGCAGAACACCGGGATCTCGACGTCGCCGTGCTTGGCGGCGTCGACGAGCATCGCGTTCTCCGGCGCCTGCACCTCGCGGCCGTCGATCGTGAAGGTGATCGTTCGCGGCTGCGGGCCGCGGCATCCAGGCGCCTCCCGGCTGGGTTCCGGGGCGCCGGCGGCGGCCGCGTGCGGAAGCCCGCTGCGCGCTGGGCCTGCTCCATGTGCGCTTCGAACTCGTCGCGGAACTTGGCGATCATCGAGCCGATCGGCATCGCCATCGCGTCGCCGAGCACGCACAGGCAGTTGCCGATGATGTGCTCCTGGACGGAGGCCATGATCTCGAGGTCCATCGGCGTCGCCTCGCCCGCGTCGATGCGTTCGAGCATCTTCACCGTCCAGTTCGTGCCCTCGCGGCACGGGGTGCACTTGCCGCAGGACTCGTGCCGGTAGAACTTCGCCACCTTCATCGCCACGTCGAGGATCGGGGTCGAGTCGTCGACGACGATGATCGCGCCCGAGCCGAGCATCGAGCCGGCTTTGGCGAGCGAGTCGAAGTCGTAGGGGACGTCGAGGTCCTCGGCCGTCAGCACCGGCGAGGAGGAGCCGCCGGGGAACCAGCACTTGACGCTGCGCCCCGCCGGCGGGCCGCCGGCGAGGCCGTAGATGATCTCGCGCGAGGGGGTCCCCAGCTCGACCTCGTAGTTGCCGGGGCGCTGGACGTGGCCGGAGACCGACACGAGCTTCGTGCCGGTCGAGGTCTCGGTGCCGAGCTTGGCGTACTCGCTCGCCGCCCATGCGCATGATCGTGGGCACGGTCGCGAGCGTCTCGACGTTGTTGATCAGCGTCGGTCCCTGGTAGAGGCCCTGGTTGGCCGGGAACGGCGGCTTCAGGCGCGGGTTGCCGCGCTTGCCTTCGAGCGAGTCGAGCAGCCCGGTCTCCTCGCCGCAGATGTAGGCGCCGGCGCCGCGGTGCACGACGAGCGAGAGCGAGTGCCCGGAGCCGAGGATGTCCTCGCCGACGTAGCCGGCCTCGCGGGCTTCGGCGAGCGCCGCGTCGAGGATGTCGGCCTGCTGCGACGTACTCGCCGCGGATGTAGATGAACGAGCGGCTCGCTCCGGCCGCGTAGGAGGCGATCACGATCCCCTCGAGCAGCATGTGCGGGATCTTCTGCATCAGTTCGCGGTCCTTGAACGTGCCGGGCTCGGACTCGTCGGCGTTGCAGACGAGGTACTTGTCCATCGCCCCCTTCGGCAGGAACGAGACCTTCTTGCCCATCGCGAAGCCGGCGCCGCCGCGGCCGCGCAGCGCCGAGGCTTCGAGCTCGGCGAGCACCTCCTCGGGCGTCATCGCGAGCGCCTTGCGCAGCGCCTCGTAGCCGCCGCGCCGTTCGTAGACGGCGAGCGTGTGCAGACCGGGCTCGTCGATGTCGGCGAGCAGCAGCAGCGGCGCGTCCGAGACCGGCGCGGACATCAGGGTGTCCCCTCCGGAGCGGCGGGGATGGGACCGTGGGGCGGATAGTCGCGGCTGTTCGCGCGGGGGTCCGCCACGAGCCGGCGGACGAGCTGCTTCTCGGGCAGGACCTCGCGTCCGGCGCGGACGTCCTCGAGCAGCTGGGGCACGTCGGCCGGCGTGAGCGGACCGACGTAGACGCCGTCGACCGAGGCCATCGGCGCGATGTCGCACGCGCCCAGGCACTCGAACGCGCGCACGTTGACCTCGCCGTCGTCGCCCGCGGCCGTCGCGGATCGCCTCGTAGAGCTCGTCGGCGCCGCGCAGCGAGCAGGAGATGTTCGTGCACACGTAGACGCTGTGGCGCCCGACGGGGTGCGTCTCGAGCATGTCGTAGAACGTCGCGACCGAGTCCAGGTAGGCCGGGGTCACCCGCATCACGCCGCGACCTGGTCGATCGCCTCCGGCGAGCACCAGCCGTGCACCCGCTGGGCCGCCGCGAGCGCGGGCAGCGCGGCGGAGCGGCGGTCCGGGTACTTGGCCATGTGCGCCTCGATCTCCCGGCGCAGCTGCTCGGGCACGGCCGTGGTGGCGGGGTCGGGGACCGTCCGCGGGCGGGCGCTCGAGGTCGGCGGGCGAGTCCCAGCCGCGCGGGCTCATCGGTCGATGCCTCCGAGGATCGGGTCGAGCATCGCGGTCGTGGCGATCATGTCGGCGATGTAGCCGCCCTTGACCATCGGCGCGAGCGCCTGCAGGTTGACGAAGCTGGGGTCGCGCATGTGCACCCGCGCGGGCTTGGAGCTGCCGTCCGAGCGCACGTAGCAGCCGAGCTCGCCGCGGGGGGACTCGATCGGGTTGTACACCTCGCCGGGCGGCACGCGGAAACCCTCCGTGACGAGCTTGAAGTGGTGGATCAGCGCCTCCATCGACGTCGCGAGCTCGTGGCGGGGCGGCAGCGCGACCTTGCGGTCTTCGGTGATGTGGGGTCCCTCGGGCAGCCCGTCGATCGCCTGCTCGATGATCTTGACCGACTCGTATATCTCCGCCAGGCGCACCGCGAAGCGGTCGTAGTTGTCGCCCACCGTGCCGACCGGGATCTTGAAGTCGAAGTCGTCGTAGGAGCTGTAGGGGTCGGCCTTGCGCAGGTCCCAGGGGTTGCCCGCGGCACGGAGCAGCGGGCCGGTCACGCCGAGCCCCAGCAGCGTCGCGGCGTCGAGGGGGCAGGTTCCGCGCAGGCGCTGCAGGACGATCTCGTTCGAGTTCAGGATCGCCCCGTACTCATCCGCCCGCTCGGGCATCACCTTCAGGAACTCCCGCAGCTTGAGCTCGAAGCCCGAGGGGATGTCCTCGATCACGCCGCCCACCTGGAAGTAGCGCGTGTGCATGCGCTGACCGGAGGACATCTCGAACAGGTCGAGGATCAGGTCGCGCTCGCGCAGGCAATAGAGGAAGATCGAAGACGAGCCGAGGTCGAGCGCGCTCGTTCCGAGCCAGATCAGGTGCGAGGCGATCCGGTTCAGCTCGAGGTGGATCACGCGGAGGTACTGCGCGCGGCTCGGCACCTCGACCTCCATCAACGTCTCGACCGCGCCGCAGAAGGCCATCGCGTTGAAGTAGTAGGAGAGGTAGTCCATCCGCTCGACCACCGGGATGACCTTCCAGTACGCCTTGTCCTCGGCCGTCTTCTCGATTCCGGTGTGGACGTAGCCGACGATCGGTTTGATGTCGCGCACGACCTCCCCCTGGAGCGTGACGAGCAGCCGCAGGACCCCGTGCGTGGCGGGGTGGTGGGGGCCGAAGTTGAGCGTCAGCAGCTCTTCGCTCGTCCCGGGCTCGTGTTGATCCTCGAGTGGGGAGAGCGTGACGCTCTGCTCGCGCCTGCGGTAGGGCGACAGCGGCGGCGTGCCGGTCGAGTTCACTCCCGCGCTCCAACCACTCGGCTGCATCGCGGGTGAACAGGACCGGTTCGCCGCCGACGGGGAAGTCGCGGCGCTGGGGGATGGCCCTCGTAGTCCTCGGGCATCAGGATCCGGCGCAGGTCGGGGTGGCCGCGGAAGACCACGCCGAACATGTCATAGACCTCGCGCTCCTGGTGGTCGGCGGTGGGCCATTCGGGGGTGACCGAGTCGACCTCCGGGGCGTCGCAGTGAAGCCGCAGCTTGACCGCGACGCGATCGACGCGGGCCATGTCGAGTAGCTGGTAGACGACGCCCAGGCGGGGCTCCTCCGGGTAGTGGTCGACGCCGTGCACGCTCGCCAGGAACCCGTAGCCCTTGGCGCGCAGCGTCGCCAGCACCGGGCGCACCTGCGCGGGGTGGATCACGATCGTCGCCTGCCGCCGGAAGTACACGGTTTCGATCGCCGCGTCGCCCAGCTCCTGGGCGAGCAGCTCTAGGCCCGTGGCGTCGGGCATTAGGGTCGCTCCTCGGTACCTATCGCGTCGTAGCGCTCGCGCCAGCCCAGGATCGGGGTCGTCCTGGACGAGCTTGCGCAGCTTCAGGATCCCGTGCATCAGCGCCTCGGGGCGGGGAGGGCAGCCGGGCACGTGCACGTCGATCGGCATGAACTTGTCTGCCGGGACGAGCGCGTAGTTGTTGAAGACGCCCATCGAGGAGCAGCACGCGCCCATCGAGATCGCCCACTTCGGCTCGAGCATCTGGTCGTAGAGCCTGCGGATGATCGGCGCCATCTTGATCGAGACGCGGCCGGCGAGGATGATCAGATCGGCCTGGCGCGGGGACGCGCGGAAGGCCTCGAAGCCGAACCGCGCGATGTCCATGCGCGGGCCCGCGGTGTGGAACTGCTCCATCGCGCAGCAGGCGAGGCCGAACGCGAGCGGGAAGAACGAGTTCGACCGTGCCCACGCGACGGCCTGGTCGAGCGTCGTGGTCAGAACGCGCTCTTCGACGTAGCTGTCGAGCTCCTCGCCCTCCAGGTGCGCCGGCTGGTTGGCGCCTTCGAGGTGCCCCCCGCGCAGCAGCTGGTGCGCGTCGAGGTCGCGCACGCGCAGTTGCTCGGGGTCGACCCGCGCGCCGCCGCCCGCGCCGGAGCGCCCGAGGCGGCCGGCGGTCTATCTCCACTCGAGCGCTCCCCGGCGCCAGACGTAGCCGAACGCGACGAACAGCAGCCCGATGAACACGATCGCCTCGACCAGCGCGAAGGTCCCGTAGGCGCGCAGCTCGATCGCGATCGGGTACAGGAAGATGACCTCGATGTCGAACAGGATGAACAGCATCGCGATCAGGTAGAAGCTGATCCCGAAGCGCATGCCGCGCTTGACCTCGGACGGCAGGCCGCACTCGTAGGGGTCCTGCTTGTGGGGCGTCGCCCGGCGCGGTCCGATCACCGAGTTCAGGACCGCGAACGCGCCGCCGACGGCGCCACCGAGAACCAGAAAAACGATCGCCGGTAGATAACTGCGCAGCACCGGCCGCTGTTATATCACTGCTTGTGGCAAGGTGTTACATAGTGGCAATCCGCGCTAGAGCGAGGGGATGACGCAGGCCGTCGTGGCCGGCGCGCTCGTCGTCGCCGGCCTCAACGCGATCGCTGGCGTGCTCGGCGCCTGGGTGTGGCACGCGGGCGCGACAGCAGGCGAGCGGGCCACGAACGCGTTCTGGGTGGCGTTGCGCGTGGGGCAGGGATCGGCGGTCGCGCTGGCGCTCGCCGTGGGCTCGCTGGCGGCGGCCGGAAGGACGGCCAGCGAAAGCCTTTTCTACCTCTACGCCCTGCTCCCGCTCGCCGTGGCGTTCGTGGCCGAGCAACTGCGTGTCGCCTCCGCGCAGACGATCCTCGACCAGCGCGGCCTCGAGGACGCGGCGGCCGTGGGGCGGCTGCCCGAGGACGAGCAGCGCTCGCTCGTGGCCGCGATCGTCAGGCGCGAGATGGGCGTGATGGCGCTGTCGGCGCTCGTCGTCGTGTTCCTGGCGCTGCGGGCCGCGGGCACCGCCCACGGCTTCTGAGCAGCTCGGCGAGGCGGCGGAGGGGCCCAGCCGCCGCGCTCGGGGCGGCCCACCCCCGAGGGGCGGCCGATATATTCCCGGCCCAATGAAGCTAGCCGTCAGCTTGCTGGGCCTGCTCGCCTGCGCCGCCATCCTCGGGGCGTGCGGGTCACAGGAAATCAAAGTCGCCAAGAGCAGCCCGTACTACCACGGCGCCGTCCTGTTCCTCGAACACTGCTCGGGTTGCCACACGCTGGCGGTCGTCGGCGCAGAGGGCTCCGCGACGAGCATCGCCAACCGCGTGAAGACGAACGGGCCTAACTTCAACTTCCGCAAGGAGAACGTAGAACAGGTCCTCTACGCGATTCGCAACGGTGGCTTCTCCGGCGCGATCATGCCCGAGAACATCGTCGTCGGCGAGGACGCGAAGGCGGTCGCCTCCTTCCTGGCCGCCTACTCGGGCTAGAGGCTCAGAAGGTGCCGACGACGAACATCACGCTGTCGACCAAATAGGCCGCGGCGGGAGCGGCCGGCCGTGCTCGACATCAAGCGCATCCGGGATGACCCCGACGGCGTGCGCGCGGCGCTCGGGCGACGCGAGCCCGGCCTGCCCGCGCTCGTCGACGAGATCCTCGCGAGCGACCGCGAGTGGCGCGCGGCGACCACGTCGGCCGAGCGCCTGCGGGCGACCCAGAAGACCCGCTCGGAGGAGTTCGCCGCCGCCTCCTCGCGGGGCGAGGATCCCGCCGAGCTGCGCACCGAGATGCAGCAGCTGAGCAGCGAGGTCAAGGAGTGTGCCGCCCAGGCCGCGGCTGCGAAGGAGCGGGCGGAGGAGCTGCTGGCGCGCCTGCCCAACCTGCCGGACCCGACGGCTGCGCCGGGCCCGCAGGACGAGCTCGTGCGCGTGGTGGGCGAGCCCACCGCGCTCGGGTTCCCAGCCGCGCGACCATCTGCAGCTCGCGGGCGAGCGGATCGACATGGACCGCGCGGCGCGGCTGTCGGGCTCGCGCTTCGCCTACCTCAAAGGGGAGCTCGTGATGCTCGAGCTCGCCCTCGTCCGGTGGGCGCTCGAGAAGCTCGTGGGGCGCGGCTTCGAGCCCGTGATCCCGCCCGTGCTCGTGCGCGAACGGGCGCTGTACGGCACCGGCTTCCTGCCCGACAGCGAGGAGCAGCTCTACAGCGTCCCCGACGACGAGCTGTACCTGATCGGCACCTCGGAGGTCGCCCTCGCCTCGCTGCACGACGGCGAGATCCTCGACGCCGACACGCTGCCACGGCGCTACGCGGGTTTCTCGCCGTGCTTCCGGCGCGAGGCCGGCGCCGCCGGCCGGGACACGCGCGGCATCTTCCGCGTGCACCAGTTCGACAAGGTCGAGATGTTCAGCTTCGTCGCCCCGGAGGACTCCGAGCACGAGCACGAGACGATCCTCGCGATCGAGGAGGAGCTCCTCGGCGAGCTCGCCCTTCCCTACCGGGTGATGAACATCGCCGTCAGCGACCTCGGCGCCTCCGCCGCGAAGAAGTTCGATTGCGAGGCGTGGTTGCCGAGCCAGGAGCGCTACCGCGAGCTGACATCGTGCTCGAACACGACCGACTACCAGGCCCGGCGGCTGGGCATCCGCTTCCGCGGCGAGCGCGGCACGCAGACCCCGCACACGCTCAACGGCACCGCCGTCGCCGTGGGGCGCACGATCGTCGCCCTGCTCGAGAACGGCCAGCGCGAGGACGGCTCCGTCGAGCTGCCCGGCTGCCTGACGGCGTACGGCGCGCCGGAGACACTCTCCCCCGCGAGCTGAGGGCCCGTTTTCGCCGCCGCCCCGCGGGGCGAGCGCCCGGCGTTCAGCGTGCCTGCTTGACCTGCCGGGCGAGCAGCTTGTCCGACGCCGCTTCGACCTCGGCGCTCATCCGCTGCTTGAAGATCGCCAGCAGCGCCTCGGAGGCGATCGCGCGCAGCGCGTGGATCGCTTCGGTCAGCTCCTCCCAACGGTCCTCCGGCTGGCCGGCCCGCGCGAAGGGCTCCCACAGCTCGTCCAGGTAGAGCTTCACGAACGCGCGCGAGATCGATTCGCAGTCGCGGCTGACGCGCTCCACGAGGGCAAGGCTCGAGTGCAGCGGGATGCCCAGCTCGGTGACCGCTTCGGCAGCCCGCATGAGCGCCGGGCTGGGCACCTCGAAGCGGCCGTCGCCGAGCGGAACGAGCAGCCGCAGCTTGCGGATCCGCTCGACGTCGCGCTCGGATACCTCGCCGAAGCGCTCGAACAGCTCGGCCGCCGTGAGCACCTCGGGGCTCTCGCCCTCGAACGGCGCCGCCAGCGCGTCGCGCAGGCTCAGCAGCCTCGCAGCCGAGCCGCCCGAGGCGGCCAGCAGGCGCTCGATCGAGGCGAGGTTGAAGCCCTCGCCCTGGAGCTCGAGGATCAACCGCAGCCGGGCGACGTGGTCGGGGCCGTAGTAGCCGACCCGGGCACGCACCTCGGGCGCAGGGAGCAGGCCACGGGACTGGTGGTTGCGGATGTTGCGCACCGACATCCCCACCGCTGCGGCGAGCTGCTCGATCGTCAGCGTCGCCGCGCCCGCCGGCTCGCGCTCGACCGTCTCTGTCCCCACGTTGCTCACCCCCGACGAGGATACCGTGTTTGGCGTCACCTCAAATGAGGTAACATCAATTCAAGACATGATCGAACGCGGCCGATCACGAACGCGGTGCAGGCCCGCAGGGGCGGGGAACGATGGCTGAGCGAGGCGCCGTCCCGGGCGTGCCGCCCCTCGGTCGCCGCGCGCTCGGCCTGGCCGGGTCGTTCACCTGGCCGCTGCGCCCCGACGACTACCTGGAGCTGATCAACCCGCTGTGGTCGACGCGCGAGCTGAAGGGCCGGATCGAGCGGATCGAGCGCGTGAGCGCCTCCGCCGTGACGGTCACGATCAAGCCGGGCTGGGAGTGGGGCGGTCACCTGCCCGGACAGTACGTCCGCCTTGGAATCGAGGTCGCCGGGGTACACCATTGGCGTGCCTACTCGCTGACCTCGCCGCCGGCGAGCCGCGATGGTCGCGTCCAGGTGACCCCGAAGCTCGTCGAGGGCGGGACCGTCTCGCCGTACGTCTGCCGTGAGCTGCGGCCGGGGGCGATCGTGCGCCTCGGCGGCGTCGAGGGGACCTTCGTGCTGCCGCGGCCGCTGCCGCCGCGGCTGCTGTTCGTGACGGCCGGAAGCGGGATCACGCCGGTCCTGAGCATGCTCCGGAGCATCGCGCCCGGCGCCACGGACATCGTCCACGTCCACTCCGAGCGCACGGTTCACGATGTGATCTTCCGCGACGAGCTGCAACGGCTCGCCGCCCGTGGCCGCGGCTACCGGCTGCACGAGCGCCTGAGCGGACAGGAAGGTCGCATCGTCCCCTCCCAGCTGGCCGGCCTCTGCCCCGACTGGCGCGAGCGCGAGACGTTCGCGTGCGGCCCCGCGGGGCTGTTGCACGAGCTCGCCGAGCGCTGGCGCGAGGAGGACATCGAGGGGCGGCTGCACGTCGAGAGGTTCCAGCCCGACGAGCGCGTCGGCGACGCCGAGCGCGGCTGCGGCGGCGCGATCGACCTCTGCGCCAGCGGCATCCGGGCGCACAGCGACGGTGAGCAGCCGATCCTGCTCGCCGGCGAGCGGGCCGGCGCGAAGCTGCCCTTCGGCTGCCGGATGGGAATCTGCCACAGCTGTGTCGGGCGCCTGCGCTCGGGACAGGTGCGCGACCTGCGCACGGGAAGGGTCCACGGCCAGCGGGGAGAGCTGCTGCGGACGTGCGTCAACGCCCCCGAAGGGGCGATCGAGATCGAGCTATAGGAGACCTCGCCTTGTCAACAACCGCCATACCCCACCCCCGGCCCGAGCTTGCGGCCGACGCCGCTCCTGACCCCCTCGGAGCGCTCACCGCATCCGAGCTGGAGCAGCTCGGACGCGAGCTCGACGAGATCCACGAGCAGACGATGGCCGACCTCGGCGAGCGCGACGCGCGCTACATACGGGCGACGATCAGGCTCCACCGGCAGCTGGCGCTGGCGGCGCGACTGTTGCTGATCGGCTCGCGCCGCCGGCCGCTGTGGCTACTGGGCACCACGTGCCTGTCGGTGGCGAAGGTGCTCGAGAACATGGAGATCGGCCACAACGTCATGCACGGGCAGTGGGACTGGATGAACGATCCCGACATCAACTCCCAGACCTGGGACTGGGACACGGCCTCGCCGGCGGATGCCTGGCGGCACTCCCACAACTACGAGCACCACACGTTCACCAACGTGCGCGGCAAGGACCGCGATCTCGGCTACGAGATCATGCGCATCGACCCTCACCAGCGCTGGCACCCGATCTACCTGCTCCAGCCGCTCTACAACCTCGTGCTGATGGCCTTCTTCGAGTGGGGCGTCGCGCTGCACGATCTCAACTTCGACGCCATCCGCTCGGGTGAGAAGTCGCGGGCGGCCGCCGCCGCCGAGCTGCGGGCGATCGGCGCCAAGGCACGCGGGCAGATCGTCAAGGACTACATCGCCTTCCCGGCCCTGTCGGGCCGACGCGGGTTCCGCTCGACCTTGGCGGCCAACTTCACCGCCAACGTGATTCGCAACGTGTGGGCGCACTCGATCATCTTCTGCGGTCACTTCCCCGACCAGACGTACACGTTCGACGCGCACGTGCTCGAGGGCGAGACCCGCGGGGGCTGGTACGCGCGCCAGCTGCTGGGCGCCGCGAACATCGAGGGCGGCCCGCTGTTTCACTTCCTCTCCGGCAACCTCGGCTTCCAGGTCGAGCATCACCTGTTCCCCGACATGCCCTCGAGCCGCTACGCCGAGGTCGCTCCGCGCGTGCGCGAGGTGTGCCGCCGCTACGGCCTGCCCTACAACAGCGGCCCCCTGCGCCGCCAGCTCGGCAGCGTCCACCGGACGATCCTGAGGCTGGCCTTCCCGGGCGGCGGCGCGCGCCCCAAGCCGGGACCGGCCCGCTAGCCGATCTGGAACTGCAGCACGCGCTGCGTGCCGTGTTGGGGGACGAGCACGAGCCTGTAGATACCGCGGGTGAGGACGCCCCGCCCGATCAGATGGCGCAGCATGAAGCCGCCCGGCGCGGGGACGTTGATCGTGAAGCTTCCCGGTAGCGTCCGCCACGTCAGCCGCCGGTGCGAGCGCAACCGGTGGGTGAGCGCCACGTGGATGCTCGCGGCGGCGTTGACGCTGAACGAGAAGGCGACCTGCGAGAGCTTCGGCCGGCTGTGGTTCAGCGCCAGCACGGCCTTCAGCGTCAGCTCCAGTCCCGTCAGCTGCACGGTCGAGGCCGTCGTGGCACCGCCCGCAGGGCTGGTCGGCCCCGTCGAGGAGCCCGGCCCCGTAGGCCCTTCGAAGCCCGGGCCTTTGAAGGGGTTGCGGCCTTCGACGGGCGCCCCTTCTTCGCGTTCTTCACCGGATTCTTCGGGTCGTTCGCGACCGCCTTCGCCGCTCGGCGCGAAGGCGCTCAGGCCGGCAGGTGTGCCGAGCCCGCTCGGTCCGTCGTAGCCGGCCCGGGCGACGCAGATGGCAAGGGCTTCGCAGCTGGCACCCTCTTCGCCGCTCGAGCAGCCCGACAGGCCACCGTCGGGCCCTTCTTCTTCGTCGAACGGCTTCAGGCATTCGCCGTTGGAGCCGCTCGTGACATCGTGCACGCTGCCCGGCGTCGAGCGCACGTCGGCATACAGGCTGCGGGCCGGATAGGCCGTCCCGCCCGAGCCGCCCGCGAGCGCGAAGACGGCGGCGATCAGCGGCGAGGAGAGGCTGGTGCCGCCGATCGTGCACCAGTGGGCGACCTGCTGGACTTTTTTCCCGCCGACTTCTTCTTCGTATCTGTGTTCGCACCGCGGGCTCGTGTCGTGGACCGCGAGCCCGGTGTAGGGGTCGGCGTCCGCGGAGACGTCCGCGACCGCACGGTGGCCGGGGCAGCCGACGCTCGACCAGCCGGAGAGTTCGCTCTGCCAGTACGGGGCCGCGAACTCGATGCTGCAGCCCCCGCCGCCGGCGCCGTCGCCGTTCCACACGCTCTCCCCGGTCCACGCGCCGGCGACGCTGACCTCGAGCCGGGTGCCCCCGACCGCCACCACGTGCGGAGAGGAGGCCGGGAACTCGGCGTAGCCGCGTTCGTCGGCGCGTTCGGCGTCCCAGGCGAGGTAGCCGTCGTCGCCAGCCGAGGCCGTGATCACGGTGCCGGGGTGGTCGAATGGGCTGATCCGCTCGAGCGCCGGCGACTCGCCTGCCTCCGGGCCGCCCCAGGAGTTGGATATCTCGTTCGCGTCAAGCGTCTCCGCGGTGCGCTCGGCGGCTTCGAGGTCGCCGTCGAGCGCCGAGCTCGCCTCGACGAGGAGGATGTGGCAGCTCTGGCAGATCGCCCGGGCGGTCTCGATGTCGAGCGAGATCTCCAGGTCCCAGCCGGTGGCTTCTTCGGCCTCGGCGCGTTCACCCGAGGAGGAGCTTTTGCGGGCCGCTTCCAGTTCGGCGGCCGTGTGCGGGAACGGGAGCTGCTGTGCCGAGGCTTCCCCGTTCTGGTTGACCTTGCTGAAACACCCGGCTTCGCACGCGGGCAGCGAGAATTCCTGGTCGTAGGACCTGAGGTCGGATTCCGCGTTCGGGTCGTTGTAGGCGTCCACGATCGCGATCGTCTGGGCGCCGCTGGCGCTCGTCGGCAGCTGGTAGGCGCCGTGCAGGTCCTGCGGGCGCAGGCCGTAGCTGCCCGCGAGCGGGGACGGGGCGGCGGCTTCGCTCGTCCGTGCCCGCCCCAGCGGGTGCGAACGCGCGATCGCCTGCGCGGTCTGCGGCACGAGCTCCTCGGACATGCAGCTGGCGTGACCGGGCGTCGGAGCGGGGCAGACCGAGCTGGTCGTGTAGTCGGAGGCGGGCAGCGGCGTTATGACCCCCGCCGCGGGGGCTGGAGCCGCGGCGCCCAGCAACACGCTCGCGGCGGCGGCCGCGACGAGTGCCTTCCTTTGATGGTGAGGGCCGCTCATCTCGGGCAGGAGCTCTCCTGCTCTCACTTCGGCGGGAGCGATCCAAAGCTTGAGCCCCGTCGTCCCGGCGAGCCGCCAGTTCGAGCCCGCGAGCCAGGGTCTACCCTGGTGCGTCGGTGTCTTCCCCGTTCGGATTCCTGCTCGCACCCGAACCGCCGCCGCGGCGGGTGGGC
Organism: uncultured Solirubrobacteraceae bacterium; assembly: GCA_963743505.1. Lineage (GTDB taxonomy): Bacteria > Actinomycetota > Thermoleophilia > Solirubrobacterales > Solirubrobacteraceae > Palsa-744. Next base: position 406,610 of record CAVUPZ010000002.1, read on the forward strand.
GTGATCGTGGCGCTCGTGAGCGTGGCGCTGTGCACGCTGATCATCTATCCGCTCGGGCAAATCGCGCCGGTGGTCATCGCTGGGCGTCGTCTACCTGCCGGCGGTGCTGGTCGTGTCGGTCACCTGGGGCGCGTGGCTCGGGCTCGCCACCGCCGTGCGTCAGCGCGGGCGCGTTCAACTTCTTCCACCTGCCGCCGACGGGCGAGTTCACGATCCGCGACTCGCGCAACTGGGTCGCCCTGATCGCCTTCTTCGTCGTCGCCGGCATCGCGAGCTCGGTCGCCGAGGTCACCCGAGCGCGCACCCGCGACGCCGCAGGAGCGCCGGCGCGAGGCCGATCTCGCTGCGGAGATGGCGCGGCTGCTGCTGCGCGGGAACAACCTCGCCGAGGCCCTGCCGACGGCGGCGGCGCGGCTGGCACAGGCGCTCGAACTGAGCTCCGCGGCGATCGAGATGGACGCCGTCGACGGCGACGAGCGCACGATCGCGTTCCCGCTGCGCGAGGGCACGCGGCGGCTGGGCACGCTGCTCGTCGGCGCGCGACACCTCCGAGGCGAGCCTGCGCCGGCTGCAGGAGCGCGTCGTGCCGGCGCTCGAGGCGCTGCTGAGCGCGGCGCTCGAGCGCGAGGAGCTGCTCGGCGGGGTCGTCGAGACGGCCGCGCTGCGACGGGCCGACACGATCAAGACCGCCCTGCTGCGGGCCGTCTCCCACGACCTGCGCTCGCCGCTGACGGCGATCTCCGCCGCCGGCGAGGCGGTCGGCTCGCCGTCGCTGTCGCCGCGGGAGCGCGAGGAGATGGCGGCGGTGATCCAGGAGGAGGCCCGACGTCTCTCGCGCCTGGTCGACAACCTGCTCGACCTCTCGCGCCTGGAAGCCGGCGCGGCCGAGCCGCGCCGCGAGTGGACCTCGATCGAGGAGCTGATCCGGGCCGCCGTCGCGGAGGTCTCGCCGCAGCCGGGCGATTTCACCCTCTCGATCGACGCGCGACCTGCCGCTCGTGCAGCGTCGACTCCGTGCAGATGGAGCGGGCGTTCGTGAACGTGCTCGAGAACGCCCGCCGGCACTCGGGCGGGCACCCGGTGTCGGTGCGCGCCCGGGCGGTGCGCAGCCTCGCCGGCGCCCGTCGCACCGTCGGCGCGCCGGACGGCGTCCTCCCGAGCGAGGCGTCCGGGCGCGCCGGCGACCGCGTGATCGTGCGGATCGTCGACCGCGGGCCCGGGATCCCGCCCGCGCAGCTGGAGCGCGTCTTCGAGCCCTTCTACCGCGCCGGCACGCCGGGCGGGGAGCACCGCGGCTCGGGCTTGGGGCTGGCGATCGCGCGGGGCTTCGCGGAGGCCAACGGCGGCACGCTGCAGGTCGAGTCGCTGCCCGGGCCAGGGGGCGACGTTCGTGTTCGAGCTGCCGCTCCAGCCACCCGGTGGCTTCACGGGCGGTACGCCGGCGGGCAGCGACGCGGCCGCGTCGCCGCTCGCCCGGGCGCCCGGCGACGAGCCCGCGTGAGCTCGTCGGCCGACCCCGGTGTGAGCACTGCGAGGCCGCGGGTGCTCGTCGTCGACGACGAGCCGCAGATCCTGCGCGCGCTGAAGGTGGTGCTGCGCGAGGCCGGCTTCGAGGCGGTGCCCGCCGAAACCGCCGCCGAGGCGCTCGACCTTGCGGCCGTGCGGCCGCCCGAGGCGGCGATCGTCGACCTCGTGCTGCCCGACGGCGACGGCGTCGAGGTGACGCGCCGGCTGCGCGAGTGGAGCGAGATGCCGATCCTCGTGCTCTCGGCGGTCGGCGAGGAGGAGCAGAAGGTGAGGGCGCTCGAGGCGGGCGCCGACGACTACATCACCAAGCCCTTCGGCACGCGCGAGCTGGTCGCGCGGCTGCAGGCCGCGCTGCGGCGCGCCGGGCGCGCCGAGGACGAGCCGAGCTATCTCGATCGACGGCCTCGAGATCGACCTCGCCGCGCGGGTCGTGCGCCGCGACGGCGAGCCGTCCACCTGACCCCGATCGAGTTCGACCTGCTGCGCGTGCTCGTGCGCAACCGCGGGCGGCTGATGACCCACCGCAAGCTGCTCGTCGAGGTGTGGGGGCCCGAGTACGTCGAGGACATCCAGCCGCTGCGCACGCACATCGCCCGCCTGCGCGCGAAGATCGAGCCCGAGGGCCAGCAGGCGCCGCGGTACATCGTCACCGACCCCGGCGTCGGCTACCGCTTCGCCGACTAGCCCGCCCGGTCCGCCCAGCCGGGCCGTCACAAATCGTTATACCGGGCACGCTGATTCGTTATGCGGCTGTGACGTACGCGTGCCCATAGTGATCGCCATGGACGTGGTGGCAATCATTCTCGGGATCGCGATGTTCGCGATCCTGCTGCTGATCATCGAGGGAATCGACCGGATATGAGCGTCTCGCTGCCTCTCGGCTGCCTTCATCGCGCACATGAGCGGCGCCGACTTCTTCGGCCTGGTCGTGTCGGTGCTCGTGATCGCCTACCTCTTCTACGCGCTGATCCGCGGGGAGAAGCTCTAGCGATGACGTTCGCCGGCTGGCTGACGATCGTCGCTGTTCGCGGTCATCCTGACCGCGCTCGCGCTGCCGCTCGGCAGCTACATGGCGAAGGTGTACACCGGCGAGCGGGTGTTCCTCACGCCCATCTTCGCCGGCGCCCGAGCGCTTCCTGTACAGCGATCCTCAGGGTCGACCCCGAGCGCGAGCAGGACTGGAAGGCCTACGCGAAAAGCCTGATCGTCTTCTCGCTCGCCGGCTGGCTGCTGCTGTACTTCGATCCTGCGCACGCAGAACGCGTTCTTCGTCCCTCACGCGCTGAACCCGCTCGGCTACCACTCGGCGCCCGTGGAACGTGACGTTCAACACCGTCTCGTCGTTCATGACGAACACCAACTGGCAGTACTACGGCGGCGAGACGACGATGACCTACTTCAGCCAGATGATCGGGCTGACGGTGCAGAACTGGCTCTCGGCGGGCGTCGGCATCGTCGTGGCGGTCGCGCTGATCCGCGGGATCATCGGGCGCAGCGGCAAGAGCATCGGCAACTTCTGGCAGGACCTCGTGCGCACGATCCTGTACGTGCTCGCGCCGATCTCGGTGTTCGCGCGCGATCGTGCTCGTCTCCCAGGGCGTGATCGCGAACTTCTCCAACTACCTGACGGTTCACACGATCACCGGCCTGCACCAGACGATCGCGATGGGCCCGGTCGCCTCGCAGGAGGCGATCAAGGAGCTCGGCACCAACGGCGGCGGCTTCTTCAACATCAACTCCGCCCACCCGTTCGAGAACCCGACCGGCGTTCACCAACTTCTTCGAGATGCTGCTCGTGCTGATCATCCCGGCGGCGCTCGTGTTCATGTACGGGCGCATGACCGGCAACCGCCGCCAGGGCTACGCGATCTACGGCGTGATGATGTTCATGTTCCTCGGCGCCGTCGACCGTCGCCTACATCGCCGAGGCGCACGGCTCGCCCGCCCAGCACGCCGCCGGCCTGCACACGCACGTGATCGCCGGCTCCGACGGGCGGCAACATGGAAGGCAAGGAGCAGCGCTTCGGGATCGCCGGCTCGGCGCTGTTCGACGTCGTCACGACCGTCACCTCCTGCGGCGCGGTCAACAGCGCGATCGAGTCCTTCACCGGCATCGGCGGCGCCGTGCCGTTCGCCAACCTGTCGGCCAGCGAGGTGATCTTCGGCGGCGTCGGCACGGGCCTCTACTCGATCCTGCTGTACGTGCTGCTGGCGGTGTTCATCGGCGGGCTGATGGTCGGGCGCACGCCCGAGTGGCTCGGCAAGAAGCTCGAGGCGCGCGAGATCAAGCTCGCCGGCCTCGGCATCCTGATCACGCCGCTGGCGGCGCTGTTCTGCACCGCGCTGGCGACCGCGAGCAGCGCCGGGCGCAAGTCGATCTCCGAAGTGCGCCCTGTCGAAAGCGGGCGGCAACACGCCGCAGGGCTTCTCCGAGACCTTCTACGCCTACCTCTCGCAGGCCAACAACAACGGCTCCGCGTTCGCCGGCTACACCGGCTTCATCCAGCCGAACGCCGGCAACGTCGGCTCGCACGGCATCACCTTCGCCGACCTGCTCGGCGGCTTCGACATGATGTTCGCGCGCTACGCGCCGATCCTGTTCGCGCTCGCCGTCGCCGGCGCGCTGGCCGGCAAGCGCGTCACGCCCGCGGGCCTCGGCACGATGCGCACCGACAACCCCACGTTCGTCGGTGCTGCTGATCGGCGTGATCGTGCTCGTCGGCGCGCTCACCTTCTTCCCCGCCCTGCTGCTCGGACCGATCGTCCAGGGCCTGACCGGACACCTCTACTGAGATGAAGCGCGACATCGTCACCTCCGTCATCGGCGATCATCGTCTTCACGATCCTGCTCGGGCTCGTCTACCCGCTCGTCATCACCGGCGATCAGCCAGGTCGCGTTCCCGGGCAACGCCAACGGCCAGCAGATCTACGTCGACGGCAAGCTCGTCGGCTCGAAGATCATCGGCCAGAACTTCGGCACGCCGGTGCTCGAAAAGAACGGCAAGGCCAAGGAAGTGAAAGGCGCGGTCGTGACCGAACCCGACCCGCGCTACTTCCAGACGCGCCCGTCGGCGACCGAAGGCGGCGCCTACAACGCCGCCGCGAGCACCTTCTCCAACCGCGGCCCCAACAGCATCAAGACCGAGGAAGCCGACGCCGAAAACATCAAGGCCTACCTCGAACTGAACAAGCCCTACGACCCCGGGCCTGACCGTCGGCGCAGATCCCGGTCGACGCGGTCAACACCTCGGCCTCGGACCTCGACCCCGAAATCTCGCAGGCCAACGCCTGGATCCAGGCCCACCGCATCGCGGCCGTGCGCCACCTGTCGCCTGGCGACGGTCGATGGCCTGATCGCCAAGTACACCATCGGGCGCGGCCTGGGCTTCTCCGGCGAGCAAGGCGTGAACGTGCTCGAGCTGAACCTCGCCCTCGACCGGCTCACCGGGAGGGCCCGGGCTGATGTCAACGCTGATGTCCGCCGGCCCACGACACACGAACGCCAGGCGGTCTCGCTGTTCCAGCGCGACATCGTCTGGCGCGCGCTGATCGACAGCTTCAAGAAGCTCGACCCGCGCGTGCAGATCCACAACCCGGTGATGTTCGTCGTCGAGATCGGCTCGGTGATCACGACCGTGACGTGGCTGATCCAGGTGTTCGGCGGCAAGCCGCTCGGCGGCGGCCACGAGCCCGCCTGGTACACGTTCATGATCGCGTTCTGGCTGTGGCTGACGGTCATGTTCGCGAACATGGCCGAGGCGTTCGCCGAGGGTCGCGGCCGCGCGCAGGCGGACACGCTGCGCGACGATGCGCAAGGAGACCGTCGCGACGATGCGCGACGGCTCGCACCAAGGCCGCCTCCGAGCTCACGCGCGGCGACGTCGTGGTCGTGCCGGCCGGCGAGCTGATCCCCGGCGACGGCACCGTGATCGAGGGCATCGCCACGGTCGACGAGTCGGCGATCACCGGCGAGTCGGCGCCGGTGATCCGCGAGTCCGGCGGCGACCGCAGCGCGGTCACCGGCGGCACGCGCGTGACCTCCGACGAGATCGTCGTCGAAATCACCCAGGAGCCGGGCCAGTCGTTCCTCGACCGCATGATCGCGCTCGTCGAGGGCGCCGAGCGGCGCAAGACGCCGAACGAGATCGCGCTGAACATCCTGCTCGCGGCGCTGACGCTGATCTTCATGATCGTCGTGGCCACGCTGCGCCCGTTCGGCCTGTTCGCCGGCACGCCGATCTCCGAGACGACCCTGATCGCGCTGCTCGTCGCGCTGATCCCGACGACGATCGGCGCGCTGCTGTCGGCGATCGGGATCGCCGGCATGGACCGCCTCGTGCGCCGCAACGTGCTCGCGCTGTCCGGGCGCGCGGTCGAGGCCTCCGGCGACGTCGACGTGCTGCTGCTCGACAAGACCGGCACGATCACGATCGGCAACCGCCTCGCCTCGGAGTTCGTCCCGATGCCGGGCGTGCCCGAGTCCGAGCTGGCCGAGGTCGCGCAGCTCTCCTCGCTCGCCGACGAGACGCCCGAGGGCCGCTCGATCGTCGTGCTCGCCAAGCAGTACGGCATCCGCGAGCACGACATGAGCTACGCTGCACGCCGAGTTCGTGCCGTTCACCGCGCAGACCCGGATGAGCGGCGTCGACATCGACGGCCAGCGGCTGCGCAAGGGCGCGGGCGACGCGATCATCGAGCTCGTCGAAGGCGAAGGCGGCTCGCCGCCGCCGGAGCTGCAGGCGCAGCTCGACCGCATCGGCCGCGAGGGCGGCACGCCGCTGGCGGTCGCGCGCGACAGCCAGGTGCTCGGCGTGATCTACCTCAAGGACACGATCAAGGAGGGCATGAAGGCGCGCTTCGACCAGCTGCGCGCGATGGGCATCAAGACGGTGATGGTCACCGGCGACAACCGCCTGACGGCGGCCAAGATCGCCGAGGAGTCGGGCGTCGACGACTTCCTCGCCGAAGCCACGCCCGAGGCGCAAGCTCGCGCTGATCCGCGAGCAGCAGGCCGACGGGCGGCTGGTGGCGATGACCGGCGACGGCACCAACGACGCGCCCGCGCTCGCCCAGGCCGACGTCGGCGTGGCGATGAACACCGGCACCCAGGCCGCGCGCGAGGCGGGCAACATGGTCGACCTCGACTCCAACCCGACGAAGCTGATCGAGATCGTCGAGGTCGGCAAGCAGCTGCTGATCACGCGCGGCGCGCTGACGACGTTCTCGATCGCCAACGACGTCGCCAAGTACTTCGCGATCCTGCCCGCGGTCTTCATCACCACGTAGGCGACGAGCCCGGGCGGCAAGGGCCCGCTGCACGTGCTCAACATCATGGACCTCGGCGACCCCGCAGTCGGCGATCGTCTCGGCGATCATCTTCAACGCGATCGTGATCCCGCTGCTGATCCCGCTGTCGCTGCGCGGCGTGCGCTACCGGCCGATCGGCGCGAGCGCGCTGCTGCGGCGCAACCTGTGGATCTACGGCCTCGGCGGCATCATCGCCCCGTTCATCGGCATCAAGCTGATCGACCTGATCGTCCACAACCTGCTCGGGGCCTGACGAGCAGGGGCGCCCGCTGTCAGTAGGCGATCGCAACGAGCACGCCGGCGATCGCGATGTAGCTGCCGACGATCAGGTAGCCCGCGCCCCGTCGCAGGCCGCGGTTGACATGAGAGGTGACGATCACGAGCACGGTCATTCCCGCGTAGCACGCGGCGAGGTACGTCGTCTCGATCGACGCCGACGCCAGACCGATCACCGTCGTCGGGATCAGCAGGCCTGCGAGCACGTTGAACGCGTTGGAGTTGAAGGAGGTGCTCAGCACGGCCGCCGCGCGTCCCCGGCTCGCCAGGTACACGGCGGCGACCGCGTTGGGAAGGCTCGTGACGGCGGCCAGGACGAGCGCGCCGATGATCACGGACGGCACGGCATGGCGGCTTCCGAGCTCAGCGGCGGCCTGCTCCATGGCGACGCTCGCGGCGACGACCACCACCACCGAAGCCAGGGCCAGGACGGTGTCGCGGCCGCGGCCGCGGCCGGGTTTGATCGCGACCTCGAGCTCGAGCTCCTCCTCGGTCACGGCCGCCAGCAGCCAGCTCCCCCAAGCGTCCGGCAGCGGTAGACGGCCGAGGCGCTCATGGCGCATCCCCAGGATCACGATGTAGGGCCCGAGCACAGCGAGCACGAGCAGCAGCCCCACGAGCGGCGAGCACCAGCCGAGCACGACCGCGACGCAGACGGCCGCGATCCAGACCGCGACGGCTCCGGCGAGCTCGATCACGCGGGGGTGGAGCGCGACGCTTCCGGCGACGATGCCCGAAAGACCCACGAGCGCGGCCAGGTTGAACACGTTCGAGCCGAGCACGACGCCCGCGCCGATGCGCTGGTCGCCGTGCGCGAGCGCTGTCACGGAGGCGGTGATCTCGGGAGCGTCCGCCGCAAGCGCGGCGAGCATGCCGAGCAGGGCCTCGGACAGGTTCAGACGCGCGCCCACGCGCTCGAGCGAGGTCACGAGCACCCAGCTGGCGGCGAGGCTCGTCGCCGCCGCCGCGACGAACGCGCCTGCGAGCAGGGGATCGGCGAGCGCTAGGAGCACCGCCGCCAGTCGCACCTCCGCGCCACCGCTGGCGGGGGGCAGGTTGGGGGTGGGTTGTGCAGGGGGGTCCTCATCGCCTGATCTCCCTCATCGAGGGGCCGCCGACCAGGCTTCCCGGCTCGCCGCCGCGCAGTCTACCGGGAGGCTCCGCGCCAGTCCGAGGTGACTCCGCTAGCGTCCCACACGGTCGTCCGTGACAGACGAACGTGGACATCTCAAGGTCTTCATCGGCATGGCCCCGGGGGTCGGCAAGACCTACCGCATGCTGCAGGAGGGCGCGGCGGAGGCCGACACCGGTCGCGACGTCGTGATCGGCTACCTCGAGCCCCACGGCCGAGCGGACACGCTCGCCCAGGCCGAGGGTCTCGAGCTCGTGCCCCGGCGCGAAGTCGTCTACCGGGGCACGCCGCTCGAGGAGATGGACCTGCCGGCGGTGCTCGCGCGCCGGCCCGAGCTGGGCCTGATCGACGAGCTCGCCCACACCAACGCGCCGGGCCTCGAGCACGAGAAGCGCTACGAGGACGTCCGCGACGTGCTCGACGCGGGCATCGACGTGTTCTCGACCGTCAACGTCCAGCACCTCGAGAGCCTCAACGACCAGGTTGCCCAGCTGACGGGGGCGAAGGTCCGCGAGACGATCCCCGACGCGGTGCTCTCGGCCGCCGACGAGGTGGTCCTGGTCGACCTCACCCCCGAGGCCCTGATCGCACGTCTGCGGGCCGGCAAGGTCTACGCCCCCGAGCGCGTGCCGGCCGCGCTGAACAACTTCTTCAAGATCGAGAACCTCTCGGCGCTGCGGGAGACGGCCCTGCGCCAGGTGGCCGAGGACGTCGAGGTCAAGCGCCTCGTCCGGGAGCCCGCCCCCGTCCTGCGCCGCGACGAGGAGGGCCTGTTGGCGCCGGCCCACGACGCCCCCCAGGCGATCGCCGAGCGGCTGCTGGCGCTGGCGACGCTCGACCCCCACTCCGAGCGCGTGGTCCGGCGCGCGTGGCGCTCGGCCCAGCGACTGGACGCCGAGCTCGACGTGCTCGTCGTGCGCCCGCCTGGCCGCCCGCCCAGCGAGGAGGACCGCCAGCGCCTGGAGGAGCTGCGGCGGCTGACGGCGATGCTGGGCGCCCGCCTGCGGGTCGAGGAGGGCGACGATGTGGCCGCCGTGGCGATCCGCGTGGCGCGCTCGCTCGGGAGCACCTACGTGCTGATGGGCACACCCTCGCAGCGGCGGGGCCTCTCGCGCTTGGGCTGGGGGGAGGGGGGCCTCACTGCTGTTGCGCCTGCTGCGGGGCCTGCCGGGCGTCGACGTGAGAATCGTGGCCGACCCCGCCCGGCGCAAGGCCCCCGATCGGCTCGAGCTGATGGAGCGGGAGGAGTCGGGGGGGCGCACGACGAACGTTTGAGCTCGGGCCCGGCGGACGGGCCGGGGTGCGCACGGGTTTGCGCGCCTCGGCACGAGCCCTTCCTAAAGGTTCGAGAAGCTTCTGCTAAAGACCCGACGACCGCGCAACCCGGCGAGCCCACCGCTGTTGCACTAGGACATGAGACGAACCAGATCCCTCTCCAAACTCCCCGCCCTCGGCCTCGCAGCGATGCTCCTCGCGGCGGTGCTCGCCGTCCCGAGCGCGCTCGCCGGCCCCCGCGCGCACGCCACGGCCTCGTTCCTGACCGGCGTGGGCGACGAGCAGACCACGATGTTCACCACCCCCCTGTGGCAGCAGCTGCACACCCGCATCGCCCGCTACATCGCTCCCTACGACGCCGCCGTGCGGCCCGACTCGCTCGCCCGGGCGCGGCTGTGGATCCGCAACGCGGAAGCCGCCCACCAGCAGGTATTGGTCGCCTTCTACCACTCCGAGCACACGCCGACACGGCTGCCGAGCGTCGCGCAGTACCAGCACGACGTGCAGAAATTCGTGCGTCTGTTCCCCCACGTGCGCCAGTACCAGGCGTGGGACGAGTCCAACCGGGGCAACGAACCGCACCAGTTCTCGAGCCCATCGGCGGTCGCGAACGCCGAGTACTACCAGGCGCTGATCCGCGTCTGCAAGGGCTGCACCGCGATCGGCCTGGACGTGCTCGACGCGCAGAACATCGGCCCGACCCTGACCTACATCTCCGAATTCAAGCGCGAGATCGGGCGGCTGCGGACGCTCATGCCGAAGATCTGGGGGCTGCACAACTACTCGGACCTGAACCGCTTCGAAAGCTGGCGCACGCGCGAACTGGTGCGGGCGCTCGGCGGTCAGGTGTGGCTGACGGAGACGGGCGGGATCGTCCAGTTCGGGGGCGGCTTCCCCAACCGCCACGGCTCCGGCCTGAAGCGGGCCGCGAACGTCCTGAAGTACATGTTCGCCGTCGCTCGTGAGATCCCGCAGGTCAAGCGGCTCTACATCTACGACTGGAGCGGCGGCAACTCGCGCACCCGCTTCGACGCCGGCCTGACCGACGACCACCACCGTCCCCGCCCGGGCTACGTCGTCGTCTGCCGCGCCCTGCACGCCGCCAAGTGCGCCGTGAAGGTCAGCAACCACTGACGCCGGGCCGGCCGCTCAGCGACTGAGGGCAGGCGCCGAGCGCCGCGGCGGGCGTCGGCGGGGGCGCCCGCCCGGCTCCCCGCCCGAGCGCAGGCCGCCGGCCACCAGCACGAGCAGCCCGGCGGCGGCGGCGATCGGGGCCAACGTGCGCAGCGGGTAGGAGCCGAAGCCCTTGTGCAACGCCGTGTGGTCGCCGGCGGCGACGATGCTTTCGAGCCCGCGCGTGGTCGATCCCGAGCAGCGTCGGCGCGAGCGCGGCGAACAGGGCCCAGGCGGCGAGCGCGAGCAGCCCCGCAGCGAGCGATCGAGCGGAGATCCGCATCCGCGGCAGCGACAGGGCGGCGAGCACGATCGCCCCGCCTGCCGCGAGGAAGAACGGCCAGATCGCACCCCAGCCGCGCCCGAGCCCGAACGCGGAGGCGATCGTCGGCTGGAAGGCGCCCTCGCCGAGATAGCGTGCCCACACGACGGTCTCGGTCTCGTAGCCGACGAGCGGATGGGTGATCGTGGCGATCACGGTCGTCGCGATCGACGCCGCCGCCAGCGCGAGCGTGGGGCCCGGGAAGCGGCGCAGGGCGAGCGCGATCGGGAAACCGAGGAACGGCAGCATCGTGGCCAGGAAGCGCGGGCCCATGAAGCCGCCGCCGAAGGGCAGGTAGTAGCCCGAGTTGTAGCCCAGGTAGCAGACGCAGATGCCCCCGATCGTCAGCGCCTCGGCGCGCTTGCCGCGGCGGTACAGGAGCACTGTGCCGATCGCGCCCATGATCAGCACGGGGGAGATCGTGAGCAGCCCGCGCGAGTCGAACAGCAGCGTGGCCAGCACCGGCAGGCTGGGCGCGGAGATCCCGAAGAAGCCTTTCTGCTGACGGGGGACGTCGGAGTAGGCGAGGTGCGTCCAGGAGTGGAACGCGTAGTGGTTGTAGAGCAGCAGCGGGACGATCCCGATCAGCCCGCCGAGGATGTAGGCGCCCGCGCGCATGCTCAGCAGGCGCGGCGTCAGTGCGCCGGGCTTGGAGAGCAGATACAGACCGAGCACCAGGGCGACGAAGAACAGCGGGTACTCGGAGGCGACCGCGTAGCCCATCAGCAGGCCGGCGAGGCCGAGCAGCAGCGGCCGCGAGGGCCCGTCCCGCTCGCGCAGCATCAGCGCGAACGCCGCGAAGCCGAGCAAGGCGGTGAAGACGTGCGAGAACAGCAGCGTCGAGAGCGGCAGCACCATCGTGCCGAGCCCCAGGATCACGGCTGCGGCGGCTCCGTAGCCGGGCTCGTAGCGCTCGGCGACCCGCCACACGAGCAGCAGCAGCAGCAGGCCCGGCAGCACGTTGCCCCACAGCCCGATCAGGTAGATCATCTCGTCCGCGCTGCGCTGGGCCTGCGATTTGAGCGCCAGCGCTTCGGCGTCGACGGCGCTCAGCGAGTCGTAGAAGGGCAGCGAGAACAGCGCCAGCCCGGGCGCGCGGGCGGAGTACCAGTGCCCCTTGTAGTGGACCTTGTCGCCCGTGTTCTGCTGATAGGCGTCGATCGTGGTGCCGCCTTTGTTGAGCGAGCGGATCAGGTCGTAGTGCGAGGTCTGGTTCCAGGAGAAGCTCTGGATCAGGGTCGCGTAGGCGAGCCCCGTGAGCAGCAGCGCAAGCAGGGCGATGCGCCGGGTGCGGGCGCTCGGGCGCGATCGCTCACGGATGCGGACCGTGCCGGCGTCCGGTGGCTCCTCGACGCGGACGCCGTCGAGCGGGTCGATCCCGCCGCCCGCGCCGCCGCCTGCCTCGCCGCCCGCCGCCAGCGGTGCGCGTGCCAGCCCGTCCTCGCCCGCGGCGCTCATCAGTCGCTGCCGTGCAGCGCCGCCGGCCCGGGGCCGATCTCATAGATCACGAGCGAGCCGACCCGGCGGCGCGTGACCCCCAGGCCAGCGATCGGTTTGGCCGCCGCGGCCGCCGGGTCGGGCGGCTCGGCAGTCGCGTAGCCGACGATGCCCGGCAGCTTGGGCAACACCAGGTGCAGCACGACGGTCCGGATGCCGTAGTAGCGGAGCTTCTCGATGCTCGCCCGGTCGGGGAAGCCGCTCATGCCGCCCCGCAGGTCGTCGACGGCGGGGAAGTCGAAGGTGCTGTTGCCGACCGGGATGTCGTAGAAGCCGTCGGTCGAGAAGTACTGCCACAGGCGGTCGGCGGCTCCGTCGGTGGGGAGGTCGAGCAGCGGGCCGGGCAGCCCGATCTCCGCCCTCGCGGGCTGCGGCACGACCGGGTGGCCGAGATGGCCCGCGCCTTCGCCGACGATCGCCAGCGCGAGGACCGCACCGACGATGACCGGGACGCCCGCGATCGCGAGGCGATCGCCGAGGGGGCGTGCGCGGCGCACGAGTGCCGCGCGCCCCGGCTCCGGCGAGCAGCGCGTAGAACAGCGTCGCGAGCGTGAAGATCCGGCCCGGCACGCGCACGCCGTTCCAGCCCGGGGCGTAGTCGTACAGCAGCCGGTAGGGATAGCCGGCGCCGGTCAGACCCATCCCGAGGGCGAGGACCGATACGATCACGATCCCGCACGCCAGCCCGACGCGCAATCGTCGCGTCAGCGGCGAGCCGCCCCAGCCGAGCAGCCCGACGATCGCCAGCACGAGGATCAGGCCGCCCGGGAAGAACACGCTCTCGTTCTTGGAGTGACTTGCGCGCGCGCGCCCGCGGTGACGCCGCCCCAGACGCGGTTCTCCGAGGACGCGGCCACGAGCGCCGCCGGGCCGGAGGAGTAGTTCTTGACTTCCTTGATCGTGCGCTTCGCCGTCGGGTATTCCGTGGCGACCTTCAGATAGGGCCGGCCTGGTAGACGGTCACGGCCCCCAGCACCGCGACGCCGATCAAGGTCACCGCGAGCAGCCGGCGCGGGATCAGCGGGCCGCGCAGGGCCCTCCTCGCGCCGCGCGCCCGGTCGCTGCGCCGGGCGGGTTCGACGATCGGCGTGCGCCCCGGCGCGTGTCGGAGCTCCGGCGCCGCACGGCTGGCCGTCTCGGTCCCCGCCGCGGCGAGGCTCGGACTCAGGCCGCCGCGCCACCAGCACCACAGCACGGCCGCGCGAGCACGAGCAGCAGGTAGGCGTACTGCAGCCCGAGCGTGAAGCCGAGGCTGATCTGCCAGGCCGAGACGAGCCAGCCCGCGAGCACGAGCCCGCGCGAGCCGCGGCGGTAGCCGCGCAGCAGCAGGAACAGCGCCAGCGCGAGCCCGCCGGAGGAGATCACGTGCAGGTGGCCGGCCTCGGTCACCCGGTAGGGGGCGTAGGCGAACGCGGCGCCCGCCGCGGCGCCGCTCCCAGACGCCCAGGCCGAGCTCGCGGGCAAGCAGGTAGGCGCCGACGAAGCACAGCGACCACGTGAACAGGAACAGCAGGTTGTAGCGGACGAGCGCGGCGACCGTGCCCGAGCCGAAGAACGCCGGCGGGGCCGTAGCCGAGCAGCGAGTCGGAGAAGGCGAGGCTGAGCGGGTGGGGGTAGAAGGCGTTGGAGTCGAACAGGTGCAGCGGGTCGTGGAGCATCGCGTGCCCGACCCACGCGATCTCCCAGGCGGTCCGCACCGGGTCGCCGAGGTCCGGGGCGATCCGGCTGGGCAGGTGCAGGACGAGCGGCCAGCTCGTCGAGCACGGCGAGCAGCACGCCGGCGAGGGCCACGAGCGCGATCTCCCGGACGCGAGCGCGGGCGACGGGGCCCAGCGAACGGGGGCCGCTCGCGGGCTCTCGACGGGCAGCGGCGATCGGTGCCACTGCCGGCGGGTGCCCGCTGGCGGGGTCGCTCGAGCCGGGAGGGGTGCGTGGCGGACTGGGAGACCGGTGCTCATGGTCTGCGGTTGTCGGGGGCCGCGCCGATCGGCGCAGCATACGGGAGCCGCAAGCGACATTGCGGCGTATTGGCTACTCCAGCTCGCGCCATCGTGTCATCGTCGTTTCCGTCAGACTGCGGGCATGAGGGTCCTGGTCGTCGGAGCAGGAGGCGTCGGCGCGGCGTTCGCCGCGATCGCCCAGCGCAGCGGCGCCGCTTCAAGCAGGTCGTGATGGCCGACGTCGCGCTCGAGCGCGCGCAGGCGTCGGCGCGTCGGCTCGGCGAGCCGGACGCTTCGGCGCCGAGCGCGTCGACGCCTCGAGCCGCGAGGAGCTCGGTCGAGCTGATCGGGCGGGTACGCCCCGACGCCGTCCTGAACGCCTGCGACCCGCGCTTCAACGAGCCGATCTTCGACGCCGCGTTCGACGCGAGGGTGACCTACCTGGACATGGCGATGACGCTCTCGCGGCCCGCACCCCGAGCGCCCGTACGAGCTGCCGGGGGAGATGCTCGGCGACTACCAGCTGCAGCGCACGACGCAGTGGGAGCAGGCGGGCGTGCTGGCGCTCGTCGGCATCGGCGTCGAGCCCGGCCTGTCGGACATGCTTCGCCCGATACGCCGCCGACGAGCTGTTCTCGAACGTCGAGGAAGTCGGGGTGCGCGACGGCGCCGACCTCGTCGTCGAGGGCTATGACTTCGCGCCGACGTTCTCGATCTGGACGACGATCGAGGAGTGCCTGAACCCGCCGCTGATCTGGGAGCGCGAGCGCGGCTTCTACACGACGCCGCCGTTCTCCGAGCCCGAGGTGTTCGACTTCCCCGAGGGCATCGGCCCGGTCGAATGCGTGAACGTCGAGCACGAGGAGGTCGTGCTGATCCCGCGCTGGGTCGCCTGCGAGCGGGTGACGTTCAAGTACGGGCTCGGCCAGGAGTTCATCGACGTGCTCGCGCACGCTGCACAAACTGGGCCTGGACTCGACCGAGCCGGTGTCCGTGCGCGGCGCGAGGTGTCGCCCGCGCGACGTCGTCGCCGCGCGCTGCCGGACCCGGCGACGCTCGGCGAGCGGATGAGCGGGCGCACCTGCGCCGGCACGTGGGTGACGGGGCACCGGCAAGGACGGCGCAGCCGCGCTCGACCTACCTCTACCACGTGGTCGACAACGAGACGACGATGCGCGAGTACGGCAGCCAGGCCGTCGTCTGGCAGACGGCCGTCAACCCGCGTCGTCGCGCTCGAGCTGCTCGACCGGGGCGACTGGAAGGGCACGGGCGTGCTCGGCTCCGGAGGCGTTCCCGCCGGGGCCGTTCCTCGAGCTGCTGGGGGAGCTCGGCTCGCCGCACGGGGCAGATGGAGCTGCCCGCGTCCTAGCTCGCGTCGCCGGTCCCCGGGGGCGGGCCGCTCGGCTCGCCCGCCTCGGGCTCGAGCACGTGGACGCCGTGTGTGACGTGTTCGGGGCCCATCAGGTGGGTCGGGGCATGTTCGACCGGGGCGTCGAGCAGGCCCGGAGGCGCCGTTTCGGTCTTGCGCGAGAAGAACTCGCGGAAGAACGGGCGCGAGACGAGCATGAGCACGACGCCGAGGACCATCCGCCGATCCCGCCGATCCACAGCGGCAGCGTGATGCCGAGGATACGGCTTTGCCTTCGACGTTTTCGCCTTGTGCCCGTAGTGGACGATCGCCTTGACGCCGATCCCGAACATGATCAGCGCCGCCGAGCAGCGGGCCGAGGCCACGAGCAGGAACTTGCGGGCGCTGTCGAAGACTCGTGGCGGTAGTACCAGGCCGCACGCGACGCCCGTGAAGCCGTAGTAGAAGCAGATCGGGAAGCCGAGCGCGACGACGCGAGTCTCGAGCACGCTTTCGGAGACAGGATCAGCGGCGACCGTGATGGCGATCGACAGCAGCCCGAAGCCCCAGCGTGGAGACGGTGGGCGTGAGGAAGCGTTTGTGGACCCGGCCGAGCACCGACGGGATCGCTTTCCAGTGGGCCATCGACAGCGTCGTGCGCGCGGTCGGCAGGATCGTCGTCTGCGTCGAGGCCGACGCCGAGGTGAGCACGGCGATGATCAGGAGCTTGTACGCCGACGCGCGCCGAGCACCCCCTTGCCGAGCGCGTTGAGCACGTCGCTTGCGTTTTCTTCGCTGGCGAGGAAGCCGGTCCCGTGGAAGGACTGCGCGCCGCGCGGACGACGACGACGTAGATCAGCACGAGCAGGATCGTCGAGACGACCGCCGCCTTGCCCGGGCCCCTCGCTGGGGTCCTCGGACTCCTCGTTGACCGCGACGCCCGGAATCCCAGCCCCAGTAGATGAAGACCCCGAGCAGCATCGCGACGACGAGGTCGCCGAAGTTCATCGCGAACGGGTTGAACCAGGCGAGCGACGGCTTGATCGAGCCGCGCGGCGGCGGCTGCCGTAGACCTTGACGAACGCGACGACCGCGAACAGCCCGAGGATCACGACCTCGACGCTGAGCAGCAGCTGCTGGATGCGCGCGGAGAGCTCGATGCCGCGGTAGCAGATCCAGGTCATCAGCAGCGATCCACAGCGACCGCGCCGACGATGATCGCGCGCTTTGTGAGTTGCCGAGTTCAGTGCAGCCGAAGAGCTGGAAGGTGTAGATCGCCGCGATGTCCGCCAGCGAGGCCATCACGAGCACGTCGGCGAGGAAGATCGCCCAGCCGTTCAGCCAGCCCGTCGCCGGGCCCGAAGGCGCGCGTCGTCCACGCGAACGTCGTGCCCGCGTCGGGGTCGGCGCGGTTGAAGTATTTGTAGGCCGAGCGCGACCAGCAGCATCGGGACGAACGCGACGAGCATCACCGCCGGGGCGTGCACGCCGACGCCCTTGACGGCGACGATGAACCCGAGCGTCGCCGCCAGCGAGTAGGCGGGCGCCGTCGAGGCGACGCCGATGACGATGTTCGAGAGGTAGCCGATCGCGTTCTTCTTCAGGCCCTTGTCTCATCACGCCCGGTCGCCGGGCGCTCCGGCTGCGGCGGCGCTGTCGGTGGCCATCTGCTGCTCCTCTCTCTGTTGTCGGGCTGCGCTGCGCGCGACTCGTCGAAAAGTTACGCCCTGACGCGGCGGCGGCGCAAGGGGCGCAATCTCCCAAAACGCAGCCGCCGCTGCTTGTACATCTCGTACAACGCGCTGCGGACTTGTTGACCGAGCGGCGCACTTGAGCGGCGCATATCGAGCGGAGTAGCGTTGTCCTGAGTGTCTAGTCCGCACGTGCCGGACGCGGCGCGAGAGACAGGGAGTGCAGGCGATGGCAAGCACACGAACGTGAACGAGCCCGCCGACGCGAGCGCGACGAGCTCGACCGCGACACCCTGGTCGCCGGGCCCGAGCGGGGTGGCGCTGGCCGACGGCACCCCGACCGCCTGCAGCAGCTGGCCCAGCGCCACCTGTGGATGCACTTCACGCGGATGGGCTCCTTCGACGAGCACCACGAGGTGCCGGTGATCGTGCGGGGCGAGGGCTGCTACGTCTACGACGAGCACGGCAAGCGCTACCTCGACGGGCTCTCGGCGCTGTACTGCGTGAACATCGGCCACGGCCGCGCCGAGCTCGGCGAGGCCGCCGCGCGCGCAGGCCGAGGAGCTCGGCTTCTACACCAACTGGAGCTACGCCCACCCGCGCTCGATCGAGCTGGCCGCGCGCATCGCCGCGCTCGCGCCGGGGAACCTCAACCGCGTGTTCTTCACCTCCGGCGGCTCGGAGGCGGTGGAGTCGGCGTGGAAGCTCGCCAAGGCCTACCACCGCGCGCGCGGCGAGCCGAACCGGCACAAGCTCATCTCGCGCTACCTCGCCTACCACGGCACCTCGATGGGCGCGCTGACGGCGACCGGCCTGCCGCCGCTGCGCGAGCCGTTCGAGCCGCTGACGCCGGGCGGGCATCCACGTGCCGAACACCAACTCCTACCGCTGGAGCGAGGACCGCGATCCGCTGTGGGCGGCGGACGCGATCGAGGAGGCGATCGTGTTCGAGGGCCCCGACGACGGTCGCCGCGGTGATCCTCGAGCCGGTCCAGAACGGCGGCGGCTGCTTCGTGCCCCAGGACGGCTACTTCCAGCGCGTGCGCGAGATCTGCGACCGCCACGGCGTGCTGCTGATCTCCGACGAGGTGATCTGCTCGTGGGGCCGGCTCGGGCACTGGTTCGGCTGCGAACGCTACGGCTACCAGCCGGACATGATCACGACCGCCAAGGGCATCACCTCGGCCTACGCGCCGCTCGGCGCCGTGATCGCCGGCGACCACATCGCCGAGCCGTTCCTGCACGGCAACGAGACCTTCAACCACGGGTTCACCTTCGGCGGGCACCCGGTCGCCTGCGCGGTCGCGCTGGCCAACATCGACGTGATGGAGCGCGAGGAGCTGTGCGGGCACGTGCGCGAGAACGAGGGCGCCGTTCCGGGCGATGCTCGAGAGCCTGCGCGACCTGCCGATCGTCGGCGACGTGCGCGGCGCCGGCTACTTCCAGGCGATCGAGCTGGTCAAGGACAAGGAGACGAAGGAGACGTTCGACGCACGAGGAGTCCGAGCAGCTGCTGCGCGGGTTCCTCTCGGGCGAGCTCTACCGGCGCGGGCTGATCTGCCGGACCGACGACCGCGGCGATCCGATCGTCCAGCTGTCGCCGCCGCTGATCGCCGGGCGAGGAGCAGTTCGAGGAGATCGAGTCGATCCTGCGCCCGGTGCTGAGCGAGGCGTCCGAGCGGATGGAGCGGTGGAGCTCACTGTCGAGAGCCTGATCGGCGAGCTCGGCCTGGAGCTGGTCTCCGGCGAGCAGGAGTCCGCCCAGGCGCACGTGCGCTGGGTGCACAGCACCGAGCTGCCCGACCCGACGCCGTGGCTGAAAGGCGGCGAGCTGCTGCTGACGACGGGCATCCAGCTCGACGGCGCCGAAGAGCCAGCGCGAGCTGATCGAGCGGCTGGTCGACCACGAGATCGCGGGCCTCGGCTTCGGCACGGGCTTCGCCCACAAGCGGCTTGCCGGCGGCGCTCGTGACGGCGGCGCGCAAGCGCGAGTTCCCGCTGTTCGAGGTTCCCTACGAGCTGCCGTTCATCGCGATCACCGAGCGGGTCTTCGCGCAGCTGCTCAACGAACGCTACGAGATGCTGCAGCGCAACATGGCGGCGACGTGCTCGCCGAGGCGCTGACCGGCCACCTCTACCCCGAGGAGCTGCAGGCGCGGCTGCGGCCCGTTCGGGATCGGCGAGCAGGCGCGGTGCTCGCGTTCGCGCACGCCGGACCCGGCCGCGGCGGCGGCGCCGCTCGAACGGATGCTCGAGCGCGAGCGGGTGCACAGCCTCGTGGCGATCCGCGCGGGCCTGCTGTGCGCGGTGATCGACGCCATCGACGGGCGTCGAGCCGATCGACGCTCGCGCCGCCAGGCGTCCGCGCGGAGCTCGCCGCGCGCTTCGGCGAGGTGCGCGCCGCCGCCAGCCGCGCCGCGCCGACCCACTCGCTGCGGCTGAGCTTCCACGAGGCGCGCTGCGCGCTGGAGGCCGTGCGGCTGCGCAACGGCGACGCCCCGGAGGTCGCCTCCTACGAGGACCTCGGCGCCTTCCAGCTGCTGCTGTCGCTGCAGGACGACGACGCGCTGATGCTCCTACTGCCGCGGCGTGCTCGGTCCGGTCGAGCAGGGCGAGGGCGAGTACGGCGACGAGCTGGTGCGCTCGCTGGACGTGTTCATCGAGCACAACGGCCACTGGGAGAAGGCGGCCAGCGGCGCTGTACTGCCATCGCCACACGCTGCGCTACCGCATCCGCCGCGTCGAGCAGCTGACCGGGCCGCGACTTCTCGCAGCGCGCGCGACCGGATCGAGTTCTGGCTGGCGCTGCGCGGGCGGGAGCTGGCGCGGTGAGTCTCGGCGCTGCTCTGAGGCTCCTCTCGCGGGCGCTCGCTGCCACGCACCGCAAGCCGAAGCGAGCACGATGAGAATCGGCGTTCCGACCGAGATCAAGGCCGACGAGTACCGCGTCGCGATCACCCCGGCCGGCGTGCGCGAGCTGAGCGCGCGCGGGCACGAGGTGCTCGTCCAGGCCGGCGCGGGCGAGGGCAGCGCGATGCGCCGACGAGCAGTTCGCGGCCCAGGGCGCGCGGATCGTGCCGGACGCGCGACGCGGTGTTCGCGCGAGGCCGAGCTGGTGCTGAAGGTCAAGGAGCCCCAGCCGATCGAGGTGGCGCTGCTGCGCGCGGGCCAGACCCTGTTCACCTACCTGCACCTGGCGGCCGAGCCGGAGCTGGCGCGGGGGCTGATGGCGTCGGGCGCCACCTGCATCGCGTATGAGACGGTCGAGGACGCGGCCGGGCGCCTGCCGCTGCTGGCGCCGATGAGCGAGGTCGCGGGCAAGATCGCCACGCAGGCGGGCGCGTTCATGCTCGAGAAGCCGCTCGGGCGGGCGCGGGATCCTGCTCGGCGGGGTGCCCGGCGTGGCGGCCGCGACCGTGCTCGTGATCGGCGGCGGCGTGGTCGGCATGAACGCGGCGTTCATCGCGATCGGGATGCAGGCGGACGTGTTCGTGTTCGACCGCTCGATCGACCGGCTGCGCGAGCTCGAAGTCGCGTTCGGCGGGCGCGCCTCGACCGTGTACTCCTCGACGCTCGCGATCGAGGAGATGCTGCCGCCCGCCGACCTCGTGATCGGCGCCGTGCTCGTCCACGGCGGGCGCGCCCCGCACGTGGTCACGCGCGAGCAGCTGCGCGCTGATGAAGCGCCACGCGGTGCTCGTCGACGTCTCGATCGACCAGGGCGGCTGCTTTGAGACCTCGCGCCCGACGACCCACTCGCGACCCGACGTTCGAGGTCGACGGGATCACCCACTACTGCGTCACGAACATGCCGGGCGCGGTGCCGATCACCTCGACCTACGCGCTCACGAACGCGACCCTGCCGTACGTGCTCGAGCTCGCCGATGCGGGCGTCGAGGGCGCGCTCGAGCACGACCCGGGCCTGCGGCTGGGCCTGAACGTGCAGGCGGCGAGATCACCCATCCCGGCCGTGCGCCGCGGCGCTCGGCCTGGGCGAGCCGCCAGCCAGGCGCGCATGAGCGAGAACACAACGAACCTCAACGAGGAGAGACGATGGCGAGCACGGTCGACGACCCTGAGCAACTTCATCGACGGCGAGCGCGTCGGCCTCGGACGGCGAGACCGAACCGGTCCTCAACCCGGCCACCGGCGAGGAGCTCGCGCGCGCGCCGCGCTCGAGCGCCGAGGAGGTCGACCGCGCCGTCGCGGCGGCGCGGCGGGCGTTCGCGAGCTGGTCGCAGACGCACGCCGGCCCAGCGCTCGCAGGCGCTGCTGGCGCTGGCCGACCTGGTCGAGGAGCACGCCGAGGAGATCGCGCGTCTGGAGGCGCTCAACGCGGGCAAGCCGATCGAGGCCGTCAAGAGCGACGAGATCCCGGTGATGGCCGACAACCTGCGCTTCTTCGCCGGCGCCGCGCGCTGCCTGGAGGGCCGGGCGGCGGGCGAGTACATGGAGGGCTACACGTCCTTCACCCGCCGCGAGGCGGTCGGCGTGATCGGCCAGATCACGCCGTGGAACTACCCGCTGATGATGGCGATCTGGAAATTCGGCCCGGCGCTGGCGGCCGGCAACACGGTCGTGCTGAAGCCGGCCGAGACGACGCCGATCACGACGGTGCGGCTCGCCGAGCTGGCCGCCGACATCCTGCCCGACGGGCGTGCTGAACGTCGTCACCGGCCCGGGCGACCCGACCGGCGAGGCGCTGATCGGACACCCCGACGTCGACATGGTCGCGCCTGACCGGCTCGGTCGACACGGGCAAGCACATCGCGCGCACCGCCGCCGAGACGCTCAAGCGGGTGCACCTCGAGCTCGGCGGCAAGGCGCCGGTGGTCGTGTTCGACGACGTCAGCCTGGAGAGCGCCGCTGGAGACGATCGCCGGCACCGGCTACTACAACGCCGGCCAGGACTGCACCGCGGCGACGCGCGTGCTCGCCGCCGGCGAGCGTCTACGACGAGGTCGTCGCCGGTCTCGCCGAGCAGGCGCAGCGGGCTCGTGATCGGCGACACGCTCTCGGCCGAGACGACGCTCGGCCCGGTCAACTCCGCGCGCCAGCGCGAGCGCGTGACGGGCTTCCTCGAGCGCCGGCCCGCCCACGCGGAGGTCGTCACCGGCGGGCGCCGCCGCCGGAGCGGCCGGGCTTCTTCGTCGAGCCGACCGTCGTGGCCGGCCTGCGAGCAGGACGACGAGATGATCCAGCGCGAGATCTTCGGCCCGGTGATCACCGTCCAGCG
The DNA here is from genome assembly GCA_963743505.1 of uncultured Solirubrobacteraceae bacterium. Lineage (GTDB taxonomy): Bacteria > Actinomycetota > Thermoleophilia > Solirubrobacterales > Solirubrobacteraceae > Palsa-744. The sequence goes on from CAVUPZ010000002.1 coordinate 429,334, forward strand.
CTTCAGCGACGAGGAGCAGGCGATCGCGTGGGCGAACGCCACCCGCTACGGGCTGGCCTCCTCGGTGTGGACGCGGGACGTCGGCCGCGCGCTGCGCGTCTCCAAGGCGCTGCGCTTCGGCTGCGTGTGGATCAACGACCACATCCCGCTCGTCTCCGAGATGCCGCACGGCGGCTTCAAGGAGTCCGGCTACGGCAAGGACCTGAGCGTGTACTCGCTCGAGGACTACACCGTCGTCAAGCACGTGATGGCGAACCTGGCATGAGCCTGCGCCGCCTCCCCGTCGGCTAACGTCGCACCATGAGCAGCCCCTCCGCGCACGGCTCCGGGCAGCAGGCCGAGCCCGCTGAAGGTGAGGCCGACGCCGATGCCGAGCTGCTTCAGCGCTACGGGATCCTGCACCTGCGCGCACCGAACCCGGGCCCGTTCACGCTGACGGGCACGAACACCTGGGTCGTGGGAACCGAGCCGGCCTGGGTCGTCGACCCCGGACCGCTCGATCGAGGAGCACCTCGAGCGGCTGCTCGGCGGCGATCGATGATCGCGGCGGGCTCGGCGGCATCGTGCTGACCCACGACCATGCCGACCACGCCGAGGCCGTACGAGGCTGCTGCGCGAGCGCTACCCCGCGCCGCTGGCCGCCGGGCGCGGGCCGGCCGACGTGCCGCTCGGCGACGGCGTCCGCTTCGGCCCGTTCGAGGCCGTTGCAACGCCGGGACACGCGAGCGACCACTTCGCGTTGGTGGCGCGCGGGCGCGTGCTTCACCGGCGACGCCGTGCTCGGCGACGGCAGCGTCTTCATCAGTCCCGACCCGGGGCGCGATGGCGGGCTACCTGCTGGCCCTCGACCCGCCTGCGCCTGCGCGAGGACTTCGACGTCCTCTGCCCCGGCCACGGCCCGATCGTGTGGGACGCCCGGGCGAGCTCGACGAGTACGTGGCCCACCGACTCGACCGCGAGCAGCGGCTGATGGTGGCGCTCGGGGAAGGCCGCCGCACGATCGAGGAGCTGCTCGACGCGGTCTGGGACGGACGTGCCCGCCGCGCTGCGCCCGGCGGCGGCGTCACGCTGGCCGCCCACCTGGACAAGCTCGAGGAAGAGCAGCGGCTGCCCGGCGGCGTCGAGCGCCCGCGCCCGGACCCGGGGGCGCGATGAGCGGCGACGGCGGGCACGTCGCGCCCACGGCGGTGGGGATGCTCGCCTCCTCTGACGGCACGACCGCGACGTCGCTCGACTCGCCGTTCCCGCCGATCGCCGACTACGGCTTCCTGTCGGACTGCCACACCGGCGCGCTCGTCGCCTCCGACGGCTCGATCGAGTGGATGTGCCTGCCCCACTTCGACTCCCCGTCGGTGTTCGGCGCGATGCTCGACCGCGGCGCCGGCAGCTGGCGGGTCGGTCCCTATGGCATCTACGTACCGGCCGGGCGGCGCTACATCCCGGGCACGAACATGATCGAGACGACCTGGATGACCCCGCAGGGATGGCTGCGGGTGATCGACGCGCTCACGATCGGCCCCTGGCACGACAACAAGCACGGCTCGAGCCACACGCGGCCGCCGACCGACTACGACGCCGACCACCTGCTGGTGCGGATGATCGAATGCATCCAGGGGCAGGTGCAGGTCGAGATCGTGTGCGAGCCGATGCTCGACTACGGCGCGACGCCGGCGAGCTGGACGGTCGTGCAGACGGGCGAGGACGGGCGTCTGCGCGATGGACGCGACCGACGATGTGACCGCGTTCCGCCTGTTCAGCGACATCCGCATGGGCATCGAGGGCAACCGCATCGCACGGCCGCCACACGATGGGCGAAGGCGAGAAGCGCTTCTGCGCGCTCTCCTGGACCGAGGGCCTCGGCGGCCCGCACACGGTCGAGCAGGCCGAGGCGCACCTCGAGCGCACGAGCCACTTCTGGCGCACGTGGCTGGCCGAAGGCACCTACCCCGACCATCCCTGGCGCTTTCACCTGCAGCGCTCGGCGCTCGTGCTGAAGGGGCTCACGTTCATGCCCACGGGCGCGCTCGTCGCGGCCGCGACCACCTCGCTGCCGGAGACGCCGGGGGGCGAACGCAACTGGGACTACCGCTACTGCTGGATGCGCGACGCCTCCTTCACGCTGTGGGGGCTGCACGCGCTCGGGCCTGAACTGGGAGGCCGACGACTTCATCCAGTACGTCGCCGACATGGAGCGCAACGAGGACGGCTCGCTGCAGATCATGTACGGGATCAAGGGGGCAGAAGGACCTGAAGGAGACCGCCCTCGACCACCTCAAGGGGTACGAGGGCGCGCGGCCGGTGCGGATCGGCAACGGCGCCTACAACCAGCGCCAGAACGACGTCTTCGGGGCGGTGCTCGACTCGGTCTACCTGCACTCCAAGAAGCGCGACCACATCCCCGAGCGGCTGTGGCCGGTGCTGCGCGACCAGGTCGAATGCGCCGCGCGGGTCTGGCAGCGAGCCCGACCAGGGGATCTGGGAGGCGCGCGGCGAGCCCCGCCACTACGTCTCCTCGAAGCTGATGTGCTGGGTGGCGATGGACCGCGGCGCGCGGCTGGCCGAACGGCGCGGGGAGCCCGAGCAGGCGCGAGCAGTGGCAGGCGCTCGCCGACGAGATCCGCGAGGACATCCTCGAGCGCGGGGTGGACAAGCGCGGGCGTCTTCCGCCAGCACTACGACACCGACGCGCTCGACGCCTCGAACCTGCTGGTGCCGCTCGTGCGCTTCCTGCCCCCCGACGACGAGCGCGTGCGCGCGACCGTGATGGCGATCCGCGACGAGCTCACCGAGGGCGGGCTCGTGCTGCGCTACCGCACCGAGGAGACCGACGACGGGCTGCACGGCGAGGAGGGCACGTTCCTGATCTGCTCCTTCTGGCTGGTCTCGGCGCTGTCCGAGATCGGCGAGCACCGCGAAGCCGAGCACCTGTGCGAGCGGCTGCTCTCCTACGCCTCGCCGCTGGGGCTCTACGCGGAGGAGCTCGAGGCCTCCTCCGGGCGCCACCTCGGCAACTACCCCCAGGCGTTCACCCATCTCGCCCTGATCAACGCGGTCACCCACGTGATCGAGGCCCAGCAGCAGGCCTGAGCGTCCGGTGGCGCCGGCGGGACCGCGGCTCCGGAGCCGGGTCGCCGGGAGCCGGCCGCTCAGTAGCCGGCTCGCCGGGGAGCAGGATCGGGCGACCTCGCCTTCGAGCACCACCCGCGGCTCGACGGCCTCCACGGTGCGCCCGCGTGCGTAGCCCAGCAGCTCCTCGGCCGAGGAGAACTCGCGCAGCTGCTCGAGGTGCTTGATCGTCGGGAACACGAGCTCGATCTCCCTTCCCCGTGGGCTTCGAGCGCGCCGGCGGGAGTGAACCAGCCGAGCTCGACGCACTCCTCGCCGTCGACCGCGGCTCCTGCCCGCCGGCAGCAGGGCGAGGAAGAAGTGCGTGTCGAAGCGGATCTGGACCTGGGCCGGGGTGATCCAGCGCGAGAACTTCACGAGCGCGGTCGGCGTCGGTCGAGCGTGATCCCGGCCTCCTCGCGCAGCTCGCGGATCGCGGCAGCGCGGTGGGCCTCCTCGCCCGCGCCCTCGTCGGCGTCGACGGCGCCGCCGGGGAACACCCACACGCCGCCCATGAAGCGGGCCTCCGGCGTGCGCCTGACGAGCAGCAGCTCGAGCGCCTGCTCGCCGCCGCGCAGCAGGATCACGCTGGCGGCCTGGCGCGGCACCGCGGGCGCCCCGGTGCTCAGGGCCTGACCCGGCTCGGATCGTCCGCTCTCCCCGGTGGCGGCCATCGGCTGACCCTACCTGGCGCTAGTCTTCCCCGCATGAGAATCGTCACCCCGAGCCGGCGACCATGAGCACCACGAGCACCCTGCAGCGCTGGATCTGCGAGTCCTGCGGCTACATCTACGACCCCGAGGAAGGCGACCCGGACGGGGGCATCCCGGCGGGGACCGCGTTCGAGGACATCCCCGACACCTGGTTCTGCCCGGTGTGCGGGGCGCGCAAGCGCGACTTCGTCCTCTACGAGGACTAGATGGTTGATCCCACGAGCATCTAGCGGGCGCCCGGACGCGGACGAGCGACTGGGATCGGCTGCTCGCGCTCGACGCCGAGCGCGTGTGGCACCCCTACGGGGCGCTGCCCGCGACGCACGGCGCCGCTGCCGGTCGTCTCCGCCGAGGGCGTCCGCCTGCGCCTGGCCGACGGGCGCGAGCTGATCGACGGGATGGCCTCGTGGTGGTGCGCGATCCACGGCTACCGCCACCCGGCGCTCGACGACGCCGTGACCCGGCAGCTCGGGCGCATGGCGCACGTGATGTTCGGCGGCCTCACCCACGAGCCGGCGATCCTGCTGGCCGAGCGGCTGACCGAGCTCGCTCCGGCGGGCCTCGAGCGGGTGTTCTTCGCCGACTCCGGCTCGGTCTCGGTGGAGGTGGCGATCAAGCTCGCCATGCAGTACCAGCGCGCTCGCGGGCGGCCATCGCGCACGCGGCTGCTGACCGTTCGCGGCGGCTATCACGGCGACACGATCGGGGCGATGGCCGTGTGCGATCCGGTCGGCGGCATGCACAGCATGTTCGCCGGGCTGCTCCCCGGGCACGTGTTCGCCGAGCGGCCCCCGGACGGCTTCCGGGCGCCGCTCGATCCAGCCTGGGCGCAGGGCGTGCGAGAGCTGGCGGCGGGCCACGCCGACGAGCTGGCCGGGGTGATCGTCGAGCCGGTCGTCCAGGGGGCGGGCGGAATGCGCTTCCACTCGCCGGCCTGCGTGCAGCTCTTGCGGGAGGTCTGCGACGAGCACGGGCTGCTGCTGGTCCTCGATGAGATCGCCACCGGCTTCGGGCGCACGGGCGCGATGTTCGCGAGCGAGCACGCGGGCGTGAGCCCGGACGTGATGTGCGTCGGCAAGGCGCTCACGGGCGGCTACATGACGCTGGCCGCGATGCTCTGCACACCGGCCGTGGCCGATGCCGTCTCCTCCGGCGAGGGCGGAGGGCTGATGCACGGACCCACGTTCATGGCCAACCCGCTCGCCTGCGCGGTCGCGCTCGCGTCGCTCGAGCTGCTGGACGACGGCCGCTGGCGCGAGCGGGTCGCCGCGATCGAAGCGGGCCTGCGGGCGGGGCTCGAGCCCGCCCGCGAGCTGCCGGGGGTGGCCGACGTGAGCGTGCTCGGTGCGATCGGCGTGATCGAGCTCGAGCACCCCGTGGACGTCGCCGCGGCGAGCGCCGCGGCGGTGACCGCGGCGTGTGGCTGCGCCCGTTCCGCGACCTCATCTACGCGATGCCTCCGTACGTGATCGGCAGCGCAGACCTCGCGCGGGTGGCCGCTGCGATGGTCGCGGCGGCCGCTGCGTCCGTCGCAGCGTCGGCCGCTGCCGGGGCCACGACGCACGGCGGCTGAGCGTCGGCCCGCGGCTCAGCGGCCCCGGTCCTCAGCCCCGCCGATCCAGTCCCTCCACGGCAGCCCCGCGGCCGCCGCCGCGAATGCGACCGGGTCGGGTCCGGCGACGGGCGCGAGCGTGGCCATCGCGACCGCTCCGAGCCGCGCGATCGTCTCGCGGTTCGAGCGCTCCATCGTGCCGGGCTCCGCGGGCCACGGCGTGAGCACGACCGCCCGCACGTCGAGGCCCGCGGCGCGGGCCGCCTCGAGCGTGAGCAGCGTGTGGTTGATCGTGCCCAGCCCGGGACGCGCCGCGATCACGACCGGCAGCCCGAGCGCGACTGCGAGGTCGCGCACGGTGAAGTCCTCGGCGAGCGGCACGAGCAGGCCGCCGACGCCCTCGACGATCAGCGTCGTCCCTTCGCCGCCGGTCTTCCGCGCGGCGGCCACGAGTGCCTGCGGGCTCGATCGGCTACCCTGCCAGGCGCGCCGCCAGGTGCGGCGAGAGCGCGGGCCGTAGCGCAGCGGCGCGACCTCCTCCGGGGCCATCCCGGCGAGCATCCGCCAGCAGCTCGTGGTCGGCCGGCCAGAGCGCCGCCGCCGCGTCCTCCTCGAGGCCGGTCACGACCGGCTTGTGCGCCCTCACCGGCTCGCCCGCCGCCACCATCGCCGCGAGCAGGGCGGCGCTCAGGATGGTCTTGCCGACGCCGGTGTCGGTGCCCGTGACGAACAGCGCCGCGCATCGCGCGAGCAGCCTTCGCGTCCGCTGCTAGGCAGCCCGCGGGCCGGCGAGCTCGCGCTCGAAGTCGAACGGCGCCTCGGCCGTCGGGGTTCGAGCGGCCGCCGCGTCCGGCTCGCGTTCGAGGTCGAACGGTTCGGACGCCATCGCGAGCACCGTGGTGGCGACGGGCGCCTCGGCGTCCATGGCGGCGAGCGAGGCCTCGCGCTCGGGCAGCCCCGGCTCGAGCGAGTGCGGGTCCAGGCCGATGCGCGCGGGCCGCCTGGCCGAGCACGCGCTGCCGCCAACTCGCAGCTCGCCGCGGGTGTGGGAGGCCATCACCGTCAGGCGCAGCCGCGAGGTCCCCGGCGGCGACCGTCGGCGGGCGGATCGCCTGGGCGAACACGCCGCGCTCGATCGCCTGCCTGGCAGAGGCGCATCGCGGCGCGCTCGCTCGCCGACGATCAGCGGGCACGATGTGCATCTCGCCGTCCTCCACCGGGAAGCCCTCGTCGGCGAGCGCGCGGCGCAGGACGCGGGCGTTGGCCCGCAGCCGCTGCACGCGGTGGGGGCGCTGCTCGAGCAGCTCGAGCGCGGCCAGCGCGCCGGCGACCGCCGGCGGCGGCGGCGCGGTCGAGAAGATCAGCGGGCGGGCCGTGTTGATCAGGTAGCGGATCATCTCCGCGCTCGCGCACACGTACGCGCCGTAGGAGCCGAGCGCCTTGCCGAGCGTGCCGACGATCACGTCGACCTCGCCCTCGAGGCCCGCCTCGGCGACGGCGCCGCGCCCGCCGGGCCCGAGCGTGCCGGTGGCGTGCGCCTCGTCGACGACGAGCCGCGCGCCGTAGGCGCGCGGCGAGCTCGACGATCTCCGCGCAGCGGCGCGACGTCGCCGTCCATCGAGAACACCGAGTCGGTCACGATCAGCCGCCGCGCCGCGCGGCCGTGGCGGCGCAGTGCACCACTCGAGGTGCTCGACGTCGCGGTGGCCGGTAGACGACGACCTCGGCCCGCGACAGCCGGCAGCCGTCGACGATCGAAGCGTGGTTGAGCTCGTCGGAGAAGATCGTGTCGCCGCGCGCCGGCGAGCGCGCCGATCACGCCGATGTTGGCGAGGTAGCCCGAGCCGAACAGCAGGCACGCCTCGCTGCGCTCGAACGCCGCCAGGCGCTCCTCCAGGCGGCGGTGGATCGTCATCGTCCCCGACACCAGCCGCGAGGCGCCCGCGCCGACGCCCCAGCGCATCGCCGCCTCGGCCGCCGCCTCGCGCACGCGCGGATGGTCGGCGAGGCCGAGGTAGTTGTTCGAGCACAGCAGCAGCACGGGCCTGCCGTCGAGCAGCACGTTCGGGCCCTGCGGGCCGCTGACCAGCCGCAGCCGCCGCCCGAGGCCGAGGCGCTCGAGCTCGTCCAGGCGCTGCCGTCGATCTCGCTCATCGCGCCGCCTCGCCTAGCCGACCGGGACCGTGTTGGCGGCGCCGTCCGGGTCGCGGCGGGACCGGTCCGCTTGGCCCGGAAGCGCAGCTGCGTGGAGGGATCCCACAGGCGCACGCCGAGGTCCACGCGCCGGCCGGCGTCGGGCACGGTCGAGCAGCGCCGTCGACGCACGTCGGGCGTCTCGCCGCTCAGCCAGCCCGGAGCGGTTGTCCGGGCCGCGGGTTGGCGGCGTTGTCGGGCTGGCGCGCGACGTTCAGGCCGAGCTCCTCGAACATCGCCCGGTCCTGCTCGGGCTCGTTGCCGAGCGTCGTCAGGAAGTTGCCCATCATCACGCCGTTGAGCCCGGCCCTGACCGCGAGCTGCTGCAGCTCGCCGAGGTTCTCGACGCGCCCGCCGCAGAGCCGGAAGAGCGCCTCGGGCAGGATCAGGCGGAAGATCGCGATCCACTTCACCGCCTCCCACGGGTCCATGTACTCGCGGTCGCCGAACTTCGTGCCCGGCCGCGGGTTGAGCATGTTGATCGGCACGCTCGTGGGGTCGATCGCGGCCAGCTCGAAGGCCATCTCCACGCGCTGCTCGCGGCGTCTCGCCGAGGTTGAGGATGCCGCCGACGCACGTCTCCAGGCCCGCCTCGCGCACCGCCTCGATCGTGCGCAGGCGCCCCTCGTAGCGGACCGTGCTCGTGACCTCGTCGTAGTAGCTGCGCGGCGGTCTCGACGTTGTGGTGCACGCGCTGGATGCCGGCCTCCCTCAGCGCCGCCGCGCGCTCCGCCGACATGTGCCCGACCGACGCGCAGCGCTTGAGGTTGGTGTGCTCGGCAGACCAGCCGGACGCCCTCCAGGTACTTCTCGAAGTCGCGCTTGGAGAGGCCCTGGCCCTGGGTGACCATGCAGAAGCGGTGCGCGCCCGCGGCCTCGGCGGCGCGCGCGTGCTCGAGGATCTGCTCGGGCTCCATCATCGCGTGCATCGGCGTCTCGGCCTCGGCGAAGCGCGACTGCGCGCAGAAGCCGCAGTCCTCGGCGCAGCCGCCCGACTTGGCGTTGACCAGCGAGCACATGTCGGTCGAGTCGCGCGAAGCGCTCCACGCGTGCCTCCCAGGCGCGCTGGATCAGCGCTTCGATCTCGGCGTGGTCCTCGATCTCGCCGAGGCGCAGGGCCTCCTCGCGCGTGATCAGCGGTGCCATTGCCGCAAACCGTATGACGTGCGGCGGACGGCTATCCGCCGTCGACGCAACTACCGCTAGCGGCCCCGCCAGCGGGGCGCGCGCTTCTCGGCGAACGCGCGCATCCCCTCGCGCATGTCCTGCGAGGCGAACGAGGCGCGGCGCAGCTCGATCAGCTCCTCCTCGACATCGCTCGGGCAGCTCGCCCTCGGCGCCCAGCAGCGCGGCGATCACGCGCTTGTTGCCGGGCTGGGACAGCGGCGCGTTGCCCGCCAGCTCGGCCGCGAGCTCGAGCGCCACGTGCGCTCGAGCTCCTCCTCGGGGGCGACGCGGTTGACGAGCCCCCAGGACAGCGCCGTGGGCGCGTCGATGTAGCGGCCGAGCAGGAACAGCTCGCGCGTGCGCGCCGCGCCGATCGCGTCGATGAAGCGGCGCAGGCCGGTGTGCGAGTACACCAGCCCGAGCTTCGCCGGCGGCATCCCGAGCTTGATCCCTCGCGTGCGCGACCCGCAGGTCGCACGCCAGCGCGAGCTCCAGGCCGCCGCCGATCGTGTGTCCGGGGAGCACCGCGAGGGTCGGGTAGGGGAAGGCCTCGAGCGCGTCGATCGCTGCGGTGAACGGGTGGGCGACGAGCCGCTCGGCGCGCTCCTCGAACTCCTCGTCCGGGATCTCGCCGATGTCATAGCCGGCCGAGAACATCCCGTGCGCGCCGGTGACCACGACGCAGCGCGCGCGCTCCGGCGTCGGCGAGCTCGGCCAGCGTGGCCGTGATCGCGTCGAGGATCGGGTGGTCGAGCGCGTTGCGCTTCGCCGGGTTGGAGATCGTCAGCCGCACGACCCCCGCCGCGGGCTCGTCGATGAGCAGCTTGCCGTCGGCGAGCTCGCGCACGGGGGCCGGGGATGACACCGGCCGACAGGCTACCGGCGCGCGAGCGAGAGCATCAGCCTGTGCCCGAACGCCGAGCCCCCGGCGTGGCGGCTGGCGCTGACGCTCGCGATCAGCCCGAGGCGCCGGCGCCCGAGCAGCAGCCCACGTGCGGAGGGGTACAGGCTGACCGCGACGACGGCCCGCCGGCCCGGGCCGATCGTGAACACGCCGGAGCGGCCTGCGTCCAGCCTCACGGCACGGACGCGGGTGCGGGTGCCGCGATGGGTGCGGGTTCCGTGGTGCGTACGGGCGGCCCGCACGCGTGCCACGCGGGTCAGCAGGACCCGGCCGCGGCAGGGATGCAGGAGGTGGGCCGGGCAGGAGACGCTCACGTGGGCGACGCCCGCGCTGCTCGCGGAGGCCGTCGCGCTCGTCACGGCGGCGCCGACCCCGAACGCGAGCAGAGCCGGGCTGCCCGTGCTGGTCACGTACACGTCGTGCCCGTCGGGGCTGACCGCGGCGGCTTCGACGCCTTTCAGGTCCGGGGCGGCCGTGCAGCGGGAGTCTTCGTCGCTCGCGCAACCGGTCTCGGTGAGAGCTCCGGTGGCCGCGTCGCGGGCGAAGCTCACGGCCGAGGAGGGGCCGAACGCGTACACCGCCGAGCCGTCGCCGCTGATCGCGATCCGGTCCACGCTTTCGAGCCCCGGCACGCGCTCGCACGGGTCCGTCGGTTCCGGTTCCTTGCCGGAGGGTTCTTCGCCTCCTTCGTGTTCTTCGCCTTCTTCGGGCTTGACGGGCGGGGGTAGGTAGTCCACGCAGCCGACATCGCTGAGCCGGCCGCTGGCGGCGTCGCGGCCGAGCACGTCGATCCTGCCGGCGCCGTTGCCGGCGTCGGCGACGTACACGTTGTGCCCGTCCGGGCTCACGGCGATCTGGGTCGGTGAGTCGAGCAGCCCGCTCGCGGTGCAGAGTCCAGGGGGCGCGCTGACCATCAGGCACCCCGTCTCGGCCAGAGGTTCGCCGGCCGTGGGGCTGAAGACGTCGATCGCGCGGCTGCCGGTCGCCACGGCGTAGAGCTGCTTGCCGTCCGGGCTCAGCGTGAGCCCGTGGACGCCGGCCATCGCGACGCCGACGGCGCAGCTGCCGTCGTAGCCGTTCACGGCCACGCAGGGGTTGCGCAGGAACGTGGCGGGAGCGGCCGTGAACAGCGACGACGCCCCGCCGGTGGCTTCCGGCGGCGCGGTGAACGCCGACAGGGTGCCTTCGATCGGCGAGGCCACGTACAGGGTCGAGCCGTCCCCGCTCGCGAGCAGTTCGTCCGAGCCGTTGAAGATGTTGGCGGGGGTGCACGGGGCGCCGGGGCGGGGTGCGCTCTGGAAGCAGCCGAGGCGGGTGAGCGCGCCGCTCGCGGGATCGCGCGCGAACGCCACCACGCTCGCCGAGGCCCGGGCCGTCACGTACACCGTGTGGCCGTCGGGGCTCACCGTCACGCCGTCGGCTCCGAGCAGCGAGGCGCTCGCGCCGCAGCTGCCGCTCGCGCCGTCGCGGCCGTCGGTCCCGTCGGAGCTGAGGCAGCCGCTGTCGCTGACTTCGCCGGTGGCGGGGTTGCGCTCGAGGATCGCGATCGTGCCGAAGCTTTCGGCGACGTTGCCCTTTGCGAGGCCGCCCACCACGTACACGTTCGTGCCGTCAGGCGAGACGGCGATCGCGGCGGCGTGGACGAGTCCCTTCCCTTCGCCGCATTCGCTGTCGCCGGGGAGGCCGGATTCGCGCAGGCAGCCGCCCGGTCCCTTGATCGCGCCGAAGCCCCCGCTCGCCGCGGCGGGGGCAGGCAGGCAGACGAGCACGGCTGCGCACGCCGCCGTCAGGCAGCCGATCGAGGTTCGCGCAGGTCCCCTTTTTAGGCTGACCGGACGCATTCGGCTACTCGAGCACGACGAGGGTGTCGCCCTCGCTCACCGCCTGACCCTCCTCGCAGAGGATCTCCGTGACCGTGCCGGCGTCCTCCGCCTCGACGGGCATCTCCATCTTCATCGACTCGAGGATCGCGACCGTGTCACCCTCCTCGACCGCGTCCCCGACGGCACATTCGATTTTCCACACCGTGCCGGTGATGTGCGCCTCGACCTCGGTCATCTGCACCTCCCGCGCCGTTTCGCCCCGCTTTGCCTCGGAAGGGACAATAGACAGGCGGCCCGACCGACCGGCGCCCGCGTGGCCGATGCTCGCGCTCACCTCGCCCGTCGCTAGGCTTGGGGAGAGGTGGACGTAACCTTGGCGCCCGGGGGAGGTAAAGCGCTCAGATGAGCGAGCTGGCACCAATGCGCGAGCAGGTCTACGCGGACCCGCGCCCGAAGGAGCACTTCGACCGCTTCCACGAGCGCGCCCGCACGCGCGAACCGGACTGGACGTACGAGTTCGTACGGGTGCTCACGTCGCTGTATGCCTACACGTTCCTGCGCGCGCGGGCGATCTCGACCGAGAACGTGCCGGGGAGCGGGGCGGTGATCCTCGCGCCGAACCACTTCTCGTTCATGGACCACTTCCTGATGGGCTGCTACATCCGCCGCAAGGTCCGCTTCATGGCCAAGTCGCAGCTGTTCAAAGCGCCGATGCAGTTCATCTACACCCATGGCGGCGTGTTCCCGGTGCGGCGGGGCGCCAAGCGACGAGGAGACGTTCATCACGGCCAGAGCGATCCTGGCCCGCGGCGGGGCGATCACGATGTACTGCGAGGGCGGACGCTCCCGCACGGGGAAGGTCGGCGAGGAGGCCAAGCGCGGGATCGGGCGGCTCGCGCTCGAGACCGGCGCGCCGGTGGTGCCGATCGCGATCTACGGCTCCTCGCGCGTCCGCAACTGGAAGCGGCTGCAGTTCCCCGAGGTCACCATCCAGTACGGCGAGCCGATCCGCTGGGAGGCGATCGAGGACCCCACGCGCGAGCAGCAGCAGGCGGTCGCCGATCAGGTCCTTGCGGAGATCCGCGCCCTCTACGGAGGCCTCGAGGAGCACGGCCGCCGGGGCATCCTGCGGCGCGTGCGCGAGCAGCGCCGAGCCGAGCGCAGCGCCCACAAGGGCGCCGCGGTCGCGTAGCCCCCTCGGACGACGAGACCCCCTCGGACGTCGGCGTGATCGCCTACGCTTCGCGCTCGGACCGCCGCTGACGCGGGCGACAGGTGGAGGCAGACATGTCGGGCAGACTTGACGTCGTCCAGGTCATTCGCCGGGTGTTCGAGATCTACGTCGATCAGGCACCCGTGCTGATGCCCGCCGCGGCCGTGGTGTTCGTGATCACCGGCATCCTCTCGGCGCTGCTCGTGGCCGCAAGCCCCGGGCTCGCGCTGCTCGCCCTGCTCGATCAGCCTGGTCGCGACGACGCTGTTCACCGGCATGGTCGTCGAGCTCGTCGCCGACGTCCAGGACGGCCGCCGCGACGCGCGCGCGGGTCAGCTGCTGCGAGCCGTCACGCCGGTGATCGGCCAGCTGATCCTGGTCGGCCTCGTCGCCGGCGTCGGCGTCGTGATCGGCTTCATCCTGCTGATCATCCCGGGCCTGATCCTGCTGACGATCTGGGCGGTGTCCGCCCCGGTGGTCGTGCTCGAGCGCCCGCCCGGGCTGAAGGCCCTGGGGCGCAGCCGCGAGCTCGTCCGCGGCAACGGCTGGCAGGTGTTCGGGGTGATCCTCGTGCTGTTCGTGCGGCGTCGGCGTGATCGCGAGCGCGATCGAGCTCGCGGCCGAATCGGCGGGCACCGGCGTCGGGCATCGTGGCGCGGGTGATCGCGGGCGTCCTGACGGCGCCGATCTCCGCGCTGGCCGCCGCGGTGCTGTACTTCGAACTGGGCGGCAGGCCGGCGGCGGCCGCGGCCGGCTGGGGCCGAGTCAGGCCCCGACCCCGACCCCGGCCCCGACCCCGGCCCCGACCCACCCGCGCCCACGGGCGGCGATCCGGATGGCGCGAGCGACGCCTTCGGGCGCCCGCCCGCCGACGGGGAGCCGGCCGGCGGATCGGGGCCCCGTCCCGACGTCGGCCTGTAGGCCCTCCGGCCGAGCCGAGATGTCCGCGTACGAAGCACGTCAACTGCTGCGCCCGGGGCTGCTCGAGGGCGTCTCGGTGCTCGTCGCGGGCGCCTCGGCAGGCGCCCAGCCGGCCTCCGCGCTGACGCCGCTGGCGCGCGCCCTGCGCGGGCTCGGGGCGGCAGTGGCGGAGTGTCGACCCGAGCACCCGGGCGGGCGCGCGCCCGAGGAGGAGGACCTCGAGCTGGCCGTCGAGGACGCCGTCGGGCTCCTCGGAGGTGGCGCGGACGTGCTCGTGCTCGACGCGGCGAGCCTGTTCGCGCCCGGTGGCCGGGTCGCTCTCGTGGGGTGCCTGCAGGCGAGCTGGGGCCTGATTCGGGCGATCGCGAACCGGGCGTTCCTGGGCGCCGGCGGGGGCGGCCGGGTGCTCATGATCGCCCCTCCAGCCAGCGCCGGCGAGCACGCCGACGCCGCCGTGGCGGCGCTCGAGAACCTGGCCCGGACGCTCTCGATCGAGTGGGCGCGCCACGGGTCACGGCCGTCGCGGTGGCACCCGGCGGGAGCACCTCCGCCGGCCGAGCTGGCCGACGTCGCCGCCTATCTCGCCTCGAGCGCCGGGAGCTTATTTCTCGGGCTGCCTGCTCGATCTGCGCGGCGGCCCGGACGGCCGGGCGGGCGGGCCTTCTAGCCGGTCATCCCGCCGAACAGCCCGCCGGTGACGTGGAGGGTCTGGCCGTGGACGTAGTTGGACCACGGCGAGCACAGGAAGAAGATGCCGCCGGCGGCCTCCTCGGGCGTCGCCGGGCGGCCGAGCGGGATCAGCATCGAGGCCATCTGGCGCATCTGCTCGGGGATGCCGAGCTGGATCTTCTCGCCGTCCTTCTCCATCGTGTTCTCGTCGACCTTGGCCTGCGTCAGGCGGGTGTCGATGAAGCCGAAGGCGACCGCGTTGACGTTCACCTTGAACTGGCCCCACTCCTTGGCGACCGTTTTCGTGAGGCCCACCACGCCGGCCTTGCCCGAGGAGTAGTTGGCCTGGCCGGCGTTGCCGAAGGTGCCCGGAGGTCGAGGAGACGTTGACGATCTTGCGGAACACCTCCTTGCCTTCCTCGCGCTCCTTCTTGGCGGGCTCGCGCAGGTGGGGCGCGGCGGCGCGGATCACCCGGAAGGGCACGACGGTGTGGATGTCGAGCATCGCCTGGAAGTGCTCGTCGGACATCTTGTGGATCGGGCGCGTCGAGCGTGTAGCCGGCGTTGTTGACGATGATGTCGATCTTGCCGAACGAGTCGATCGCCTTCTGGACGAGCTGGTCCGGCACGCCCGGCTTGGTGAGGTCGCCCGCGAAGACGGCCGTCTCGCCGGCGATCTCGCCCGCCGCCTGCTCGGCGACGTCGCCGTCGAGGTCGTTGATGAGGACCTGCGCGCCCTGCGCGACGAGCAGCTCCGCGGTGGCGCGTCCGATCCCGCGCGCCGAGCCAGTGACGATCGCCGACTTGCCGTCGAGTACTCCCATAGCTTGTTCGCGTCTCCTTGTCGAGTTGGGAGGCGCAGATTATCCGAGCCCGGGCGGCGCGCGGCGGAAGGCGGTCCGGGCGGCGGGGCTAGCGCACGACGGTGCCGAAGTCCTGCGTGTAGATGCCCCCGTGCCCGCCGGCGGAGAAGGCGCCCGGAAGGTGCGGGGAGACGCCGACGGCCGGTGTCGCGGAAGCGCGGGTCGAGGATGTTGGCGCGGTGCAGCGGCGAGGCCATCCAGGCGGCGACGATCGCCCGCGGCGTGGCGAAGCGGCCGGTGCCCCAGGCGATGTTCTCGCCGACTTCGTAGCCGACTGCGGGCGCCGTGCAGGTAGCCGGCCGCGCGCATCCTGCTGAGAGGCGTTTCGCCGCGGGGGCCGACGTGGTCGAAGTAGTCGCCGAAGGCCATGCTCCGGGTGTGACCCTGGGCGGCGCGCTGCAGGCGCCTGTTCGCCCGCAGCGGCTCGCTCGCCGTGGCGGGCCCGTTCGCGGTTGACCAGGCACAGGACGGCGGCGCGGATCCGCCCGAGATCGTCCCGGAGCGGTATCAGCCCTGCGCCGTGGCAGGCGTGGACGCTCGCCCCCGGGCGCTGTCCCCGTGCCGGGCGGGGGTGGTGGGCGTGGCGTCGCCTGTGCCGGCTAGGCGATGCGTGGGCGACCGAGGTGGGCGAGCGCCGTGCTGCGGCCCGGGCGAGCGCGCACAGGCACGCAAGCACCAGGAGGCTATGCGGAGCTTTGACGAGGCATGCCGTGCCCATCGGCACGCGGCCCAGCGGGACATGAGCACTGCATGCACGACGTACACGGATATCCCAGGCGGCCCCCTCTCGGGCGGGCAGCTACAGCCCCAGCACCCGCCCGAGGATCTCGCGCATGATCTCGTCGCTGCCGCCGCCGATCGGTCCGAGGCGGGCGTCGCGGGCGGCGCGCTCGACCCAGTACTCGCGCATGTAGCCGGCGCCGCCGTGGATCTGCAGGCACTCGTCCATCAGCTCGAAGCAGGCGCGCTGGGTCAGCAGCTTGGCCATCGTGACCTCCCGCAGGGCTCCTCGCCGGCGACGAAGCGGCGCAGGGCGTCGTAGGTGACGCAGCGGCAGGTGTGGACCGAGGTGGCGAGGTCGGCGAGCTTGTGGCGGATCGCCTGGTGGCCGGAGAGCGGGCGTCCGAAGGCGTGGCGCTCGCGCGCGAAGGCCGCCGTGCGCTCCCACGCGAGCTGCATCGCGCCGACGCGCGCCGAGCGCCATCGCCAGGCGCTCCCACTGGAAGTTGGCCATGATCAGCTTGAAGCCCTCGTTGAGCTCGCCCGAGCAGGTTCTCCTCGGGCACGAACACGTCCTGGAAGCTGATCGTGGCCGTGTCGGAGGCGTGCCAGCCGAGCTTCTCGAGCTTCGACGAGACGACCCCCTCGCCGCGGTCGACGATCAGGAAGGAGATGCCGTGGTGGCCGCCCTCCGGCGTCGTCTTGACGGCCGTCACGATGAAGTGCGCGCGGACGCCGTTGGTGATGTAGGTCTTCTCGCCGTTGACCAGCCAGCCGCCGTCGACGCGATCGGCGCGGGTGCGACAGCGCCGCGACGTCCGAGCCGGCGCCGGGCTCGGTGATGCCCAGCGCGCCGATCTTCTCGCCCCGGATCGCCGGGACGAGGTAGCGCTGCTGCTGGCTCCTCGGTGCCGAACTTCCAGATCGGGGGGGTGGCGATGTTGATGTGGGCGCCGATCCCCGCGGCGGTGCCGCCGGAGCCGATCCGGGCCAGCTCCTCGCACAGGACCGCCTCGTGCAGGTAGTCGCCCCCCTGCCCGCCGTAGCGCTCCGGGTACTTCAGCCCGAGCAGGCCCTGGGCGGCGAGCTTCGCGAACAGCTCGTCGGGAAACCAGCGCTCCTGCTCCCAGCGCTGGGCGTGCGGGGCGAGCTCGCGCTCGATGAAGCCGCGGACGGACTCCCGCAGCTCCTCGTGCTCCTCGGTGAAGGGGGGGTCCGGTGGACTCACGCCGTGCCCGCGGCGGCTACGGCAGCGGCAGTCGCCGGCCGGCGATGGCCGTTGAACAGGCCGAGGGCGTAGCGCCCGGCAGGATGCGAGCGGGCCCGCTCGAGGAGCGCCGCGGTGGCGGGCCCCGTCATCTGGGGCGCCGGGAGCGGCACGCCGTACTCGGGGGGAACGATGAGCGGGGCCGAGAGGGCGGCGAACGTCAGGTCGGCCGCTCCGAAGCGCTCGCCGAGCAGATACGGTCGGCCGTCGGCGAGCAGCTCGGCCACATGGTCGAGCTCCCCGAAGCAGATCGCCTCGTCCTCGACCTCGACGCCGGGGACGATCCCCAGCGCGCGACGCAGCAGCCGCGCCATCAGCGGCAGGCCGTAGCGGACGGTCCGGTCCTCCCAGCGGGGCACGCCGGCATCGTTGAACGCCAGCACGAGCTCGCGCTGGCCGAGCATGTGGACGTACAAGAGCCTGCGCCCCGCCGGCCCGAGCACCTCGTCGAAGCGTGCGCAGAGCGCGTCCACCTCCGCTCGTGCCTCTGGCTCGCCGGGAAAGAGGCGCCGCTCGGGCGCAGTTCGCGCGTCGACCCACTCGAGGATCTCGTGCGACTCCCCGATCGCGCCGCCGGGGGTCACGAGCACCGGCACCGTCACGCCGCCACCCGCTCGCCGGGCGGCGATCCGATGGACTCCCTGTACGTGGCGCTCCTCGCGGTAGTCGATCCCGGCGCGATCGAGCGCCCACCGGGCCTTCTCGCAGTAATGGCTGATCGGGATCGTGATGAGCCGCAGCGGCGAGTCAGAGACGGCGGACGGGGCTGAGCTCACAGCCCGTAGGAGCGGCCGATCACGTCGAGCATGATCTCGTCGGTGCCGGCGCCGATCCGGTTCAGGCGCATGTCGCGCCAGACCCGCTCGACGCCGTACTCGCGCATGTAGCCGGCGCCGCCGTGGATCTGGATGCACTCGTCGGCCACTTCGCAGGCGACGCGCGCGGCGTGCAGCTTGGCCATCGAGATCTCGCGCACCGGGTACTCGCCGTTGTTGAAGCGCCACGCCGTCACGTAGACCATCTGGCGGGCGGACTCGATTTTCGTGGCCATCTCGGCGAACTTGTGGCGGATCACCTGGAACTTGCCGATTTCGCGTCCGAAGGCCTTGCGCTCGTGGGCGTACTGGAGCGTCCGCTCGAAGCATTTCTGCGCGCCCGCGACGCAGCCGGCGGCGCCGATCAGGCGCTCGCCCTGGAGCTCCCACATGATGTGGTAGAAGCCCTTGCCGACCTGTCCGAGCACCGCCGTGCCCGGGACGCGCACGTCCTGGAAGGCGAGCAGGGCGGTGTCGGAGGCGTGCATGCCGAGCTTCTCCAGCCGCTTCTCGCGGATCACGCCGGGGCCGTCCATCGGCACGAGGAACAGGGTGAAGCCGTCATAGCCGGCGTCGGGGTCGGTCTTCGTCACGAGCACGATCACGTCGGCGCGGTGGCCGTTGGTGATGTAGGTCTTCGAGCCGTTGATGACGTACTCATCGCCGTCGCGGACGGCCCGCGTCTTGATCCCCGAGACGTCCGAGCCGGCGTCGGGCTCGGTGATGCCCAGGCAGAGGATCTTCTCGCCCTTGATCGCCGGCACGACCCATTCCTGCTTCTGCTCCTCGGTGCCGAAGGCGAGGATCGGGGGCATCGCCATGTCGGTGTGCACGGCCACCCCCATCGCCAGGCCGCCCGAGTTGGCGTTGCGTGATCTCCTCCGCGAGCACGAGGCTCGTGTAGTAGTCGCCGCCCTGGCCGCCGTAGGCCTCGGGCTTGTCGAGCCCGAGGAAGCCGAGCTCGCCCATGCGCGGGAAGACCGAGTCGGGGAACGTGGTCTCCTCCCATTCCTCCGCATGCGGCGCGAGCTCTTTGATCGCGAAGTTGCGAATCGACTCGCGCAGCTGTTCGTGCTCGTCGGTGAAGATGAAGTGCTTGCGCTGGGTCTTGAAGTCGGGCTTCAGGACGCTCTCGGCGGTGGCGGCCATGGTCTATAGGTCTCCTTGATCGAGGTCACTGGCGCCGGGCGGTGCGGGGCCGGCGGGGCTGTCGCAGACGCTAACGCAGGCCCCGCGAAAAGTAAATAGTAGAGCTAACTACTTTTGGCGTGCGTGGCTGTTTCCGGCGCTGCGTTCCGGCCCGGCCGATCGAATACGCTGTCGCCGTGGTCGGTGCGAAGCGAACCGCCGCATCGGGTGCCCGGCCGCGGACGGTCGATTCGAGTGCGGCTCCGCGGACGGCGCGCCTCGCTGCCGCGGTTCTGGTGCTGGCGGCCCTGTCGATGCTCGCTTGGGCCACCCCTGCAGCGCTTGCTTCGGCGACACCGGTCGTGATCGGGCCGGCATCGCCCCCCCTCCCGCCCGGGCTCATCGTGCTCGAGGAGAAGATGGCGTCGCTGAAGATCACCAGCGTGCGCTTCAGTGTCGCGGTGTCGATCGCCGAACGGCGTCGCTCGCATGCGATAGGCAGCCTGTTGGCGCTGTTCGGCGACGCGGGCTCGAACATCAGCGGCGAGGAGACCTTCGAACCGGCGGCGGCCAACCTCACGCTCGGCCTGTTCGGGACGCGGCTCACGTTCCGCGTGGTGGGCGGCGCCGAATTCATGTACTTCAAGCGGCTCGGTACCCGCGACGGCGGGCGGCCGTGGCTCCGTCTCGGTCCCGGCGGCTTTGGCGAACTGCTCACGATCGACGGCGCCATGGGCGGGGCGCCGGCGCAGCCGGTGCACCTGGAACCGATGCTCGGCCCCCCTGCCTACGCGCAGCCCCCGTTCACGACGCTGACGAGCACCCTCGAACATGCCCTCACGGTCCGTGAGCTCGCCCCCGCGGTCCTCGACGGACAGCCCGTGAGCCGGTTCCTCGCCACGCTCCGCCCCGGCCAGCTGGGGTCGCCCGCGGCGCCGAGCGGACCGGTTCCCCTGCTCGCCCACCACCACGCGCCGCCGCCACCGCAGCCGACGCTCGAACTGTCCTTCGCCTCGAACGGGATGCCCGTGCGGATCGCCTTGGTGCTCAGCGTCCTCGGGGTGAGGACGACCGGCACCGTCGAGTTCCCGGCTGTCAACTTCCCGCTCGCGATCGCGGCGCCCCCGCCGGCCGAGACGATCAGCGTGGCCGAGCTCGAGACGCTCGCCGCGAAGGTGCATCGCCGCGGGCACCCGGCTCGCGCACCGCAGCTGCGGCCCACGCAAAAGTAAACAGTAGGGCTGCTCACTTCCCACGAGCGCCGGTTCCGGCTAGGATGCGGCGGTGGCCGCTGCGAAGGTGCTCTACGAGGTCGATGGCGCGGGCGTGGCGACGATCACGCTCGAACGATCCCGACACCCGCAACGCGCTCTCGCCGGAGCTGCTGGGGGGCCTGATCGCGGCCTTCGAGCGCGCCCGCGACGAAGACGGGCGTGCGCTGCGTGGTGCTTGCCTCCTCGCACGAGCGGACGTTCTCCTCGGGCGCGAACCTCGGCGGCTTCGCCGCGGACACGCCGCTCGTGCACAAGCACTTCGGCTCCGAGCGCTTCGTCGGGCTGTTCAAGCTGATCGGCGAGCTGGGCAAGCCGACGCTCTGCGCCGTCGCGCGGCCACGTGCTCGCGGGCGCGCTCGGGATCGCGCTGGCGTGCGATCTGATCGTCGCCTCCGAGGAGGCGAGCTTCGGCACGCCGGAGATCAACGTCGGCGCGTTCCCGTTCATGATCATGGCGCTCATCTATCGCAACGTCCCCCGCAAGAAGGCCAACGAGCTGCTGCTGCTCGGCGAGCGCTGGAGCGCGCCGGAGGCGCTCGCGGCGGGGATCGTCAACCGCGTCGTCCCCGACGGCGAGCTCGACGCGGCGGTCGCGGAGTGGGCGCGACAAGCTGGCGGCGAAGTCGCCGGTGATCATGCGCCTCGGCAAGGAAGCGATGCGCCGCCAGCTCGACATGCCCCTGGACGACGCGCTCGACTACCTCCGCGCGCAGCTGTCCCTGGCGCATGTCCACCGAGGACATCGTCGAGGGCGTCACCGCGTTCTTCGAGAAGCGCGAACCGACCTGGAAAGGCCGCTGATGAGCACCGCGAGGCGACCGAGTTCGCTGCTGCGCCCGCTGGTCGAGGAGCTCGCAGGAGCGCCGCGCGCGGATCAAGCTCGGCGGCGGCGAGGAGAAGATCGCCCGGCAGCACGAGCAGGCGAAGCTGACCGCGCGCGAGCGCCTGGCGCTGCTGATCGACGAGGGCACGTTCGTGGAGCTCGGCATCCACGGCCGCCCGCACTTCTCCCAGCGCGCGATGGAGGGCCTGGACGCGCCCGCCGACGGCGTGATCACCGGCTACGGCAAGGTCGACGGGCGCCTGGTGGCCGTCTGCGCGTACGACTTCACGGTGATGGCGGGCTCGATGGGGATGACCGGCGAGATCAAGGTCACGCGCCTGCGCGAGCTCGCGCTGACGAAGCGGATCCCGTTCATCTGGCTGCTCGACTCGGCGGGCGCGCGCGATCCAGGAGGCGGTCGGCTCGCTGTTCGCGGGCTCGGGACACCTGTTCCGCGAGGAGGTCGTGATGAGCGGGGTGATCCCGCAGGTCGCCGCGCTGATGGGACCGTGCGCGGCCGGCACCGCCTACATCCCCGGGCTGGCGGACTTCGTGCCGATGGTCAAGGGACGCGGCTCGATGGCGCTCGCCGGGCCGCACCTGGTGCGGGCCGCCGTCGGCGAGGACGTGACCCAGGAGGAGCTCGGCGGCTCGCGCGTGCACTGCCGCAAGTCCGGCGTCGGCGACATGGAGGTGGCCGACGACGAGGAGTGCATCGAGCGGATCAAGCAGTACCTCTCGTTCATGCCCCAGAACTGCGAGCAGCCGCCGCCGCAGCGGGCGGCCGGGCCCGGAGCGGACCCGATCGACCGGCGCGAGGAGGAGCTGCTCGACGTGCTGCCCGAGTCCAACCGCAAGCCCTATGACATGTACGAGGTGATCCGCCGGATCGTCGACGACGGCGAGTACTTCGACATCAAGGGCCAGTGGGCGAAGACGATCATCACCTGCTTCGCCCGCTTCGGCGGCCGGCCGGCCGGGATCGTCGCCAACCAGCCCAAGCAGCTCGGGGGGATCCTCGACAACGACTCCGCCGACAAGGCCGCGCGGTTCGTCAACCTCTGCAACGCCTTCGCGATCCCGCTGGTGTTCCTGATGGACGTGCCCGGCTTCATGGTCGGCACGAAGGTCGAGGCCGACGGGATCATCCGCCACGGCGCGAAGATGCTCTACGCGGTCGCCAACGCGACCGTGCCGAAGATCACCGTGATCACCCGCAAGGCATACGGCGCCGGCTACTACGTGATGAACGGCCGCGCCTACGAGCCGGACCTGATCGTCGCCTGGCCGAGCGCCGAGATCAGCGTGATGGGCGCCGAGGGCGCGGTCGAGATCGTCATGCGACAAACAGGTCGAGGAAGCCGAGGACCCTGAGGCCAAGAAGGCGGAGCTGATCGACGCCTACCGCAAGATCATCGACGTCTACATCGCCGCCGGCAACGACATGATCGACGACGTGATCGATCCGCGCGAGACGCGCGAGACGATCTGCCGCGCGCTCGAGATGGCCGCAGGGCAAGAAGATCGAGCGGCCCTGGAAGCGCCAGGGGTGGTGCCCGTATGAGCGCTCGATGACCCCGTCGTGATCACCTGCTCGATCTCGGGGGCGATCGCCAACCGCGAGCAGTGCCCGGCGATCCCCTACACGCCCGCCGAGTACGCCGCCGAGGCGCGGCGGATCGTGGACGAGGGCGGCGTGATGATCCACATCCACGCCCGCAAACCCGACGGCACGCCGAGCTATGAGATCGAGGACTTCCAGGCGATCACCGACGCGATCCGCGGGGAGGTCGGCGACGCAGGTGATCATCAACTTCTCGACGGGCACGATCGGCGTGCCGGTGGAGAAGCGGATCGCCTACCTGCGCGCCTGCCGCCCGGAGGTGGCGGCGCTGAACATGGGCTCGATGAACTACGCCAAGTACTCGAGCTCGCGCAAGCAGTTCGTCTTCAACATGGTGTTCGCCAACCCGTTCGAGGAGATCATCGAGCTGCTGGAGGCGATGAACGAGCTGGGCATCAAACCCGAGCACGAGTGCTTCGACATCGGCCACGTGGGCAGCCTCGCGCCGCTGATCGACATGGGCGTGCTGCACACGCCGCTGCACGTGGACTGCGTGATGGGGGTCGTCGGCGGGATCCCGCCGAGCGCGCGCAACCTGGCGGCGATGGTCGAGAACATCCCCGGCGTCGGTGGGTCGCGCCGGCCGGATACAAGTCGCACTGGGGCGTGATCGGCATCTCGCGCGAGCAGTGGATGCTGGTGGCGGCCGCGCTCACTCTCGGCGGCTCGATCCGGGTCGGCCTGGAGGACAACCTGTACCTGCCGAGCGGCGAGATGGCGCGCTCCAACGGCGAGCTGATCGCGAAGGCCCGCGCAGATGACCGAAGACGATCGGGCGCCGCCCGGCGACCGTCGCCGAGGCCCGGGCGATGCTGGGGATCGCACGCGATGAGCCGCTGAGCCTGCCGCTGGCAGGGCATCCGCGTGCTCGACCTCTCGCGCCTGCTGCCGGGCGGGTTCTGCTCGCTGCTGCTGGCCGACTTCGGCGCCGACGTGCTGAAGGTCGAGGACACCGGGATGGGCGACTACATCCGCTGGTCGCCGCCCTTCTACGAGGGCGCCCACGAGAGCGCCCGCTCGGCGCTGTTCCTGTCGCTGAACCGCAACAAGCGCTCGATCCGGCTCGACCTCAAGAGCGAGCGGGGGCGCGAGGCGCTGCTGCGGCTCGTGCGCGAATACGACGTCGTGCTCGAGTCCTTCCGCCCGGGCGTGCTCGACCGCCTCGGCGTCGGCTACGAGCGCATGCGCGAGGAGAACCCCGGGATCGTCTACTGCGCGATCACCGGCTACGGCCAGGACGGCCCGAAACGGGACGCCTCGGGTCACGACATGAACTACCTCGGCCTGATCGGGCTGCTCGGGCTTGACGGGCGAGCGCGGCGGGCCGCCCGTCCAGGCGGCGGGCCAGATCGCCGACCTCGGCGGCGGCGCGCTGATGGCGGCGTTCGGGATCCTGGCCGCGCTGCGCGAGCGCGATGGGGCGCGGGCGCTCGGGCGAGGGCTCGGGCGACGGCCAGCTCGTCGACGTGTCGATGTCCGACGGCGCCCTGTCGTGGCTTGCGATGGTCGCCGCTGCCTACTTCGCCGACGGCGCCGTCCCGCGGCGAGGCGAGCTGCCCCTGGCGGGCGCCGCTGGTCTGCTACCGGCCCTACGAGTGCGCCGACGGGTGGGTCTCGCTCGGTGCGCTCGAGCCGAAGTTCTGGCAGGCGTTCTGCCGGGGCGTCGGGCGCGAGGAGCTGGTGGGCGCCCAGTTCGAGCGGACCCGGCTCGGATGCGCACGCGGAGGTCGTGGCGATCTTCAAGGAACGCGACCCGCGCCCAGTGGGAGGCGTTCGCGCGCGAGCACGACTGCTGCCTGGAGCCGGTGCTCGAGCTCGACGAGGCGCTCTCCTCCGAGCTCGTCGCAGCGCGCGAGATGGTCGTGGAGATCGATCAGCCGGGTGCGTCGCGCTGCGATTCGCCAGCTCGGATTGCCCGTCAAGCTGGAGCGCACCCCGGGCGAGCATGCCCGCCTGCCCGGACCGGCGCTCGGCGAGCACACCGAGGAGGTGCTGAGCGCGGCCGGCTACACCCAGGAGCAGGTGGCCGAGCTGCTGCGGTGCGGCGCGGCGGCGGGTTCCGCCCAGCCCCGCCAGGACGTCAAGATCAGGGTGTGAGCTCGCGATGAGCGCGCGCGGCAACGGACGCGAGGCGAGCCATGCGGGCGCCAACGGCGCCGACGGGCGGGCGCTGCTGAAGATGAGCGAGCTCGCCGAGCGCTCGGGCGTGAGCCCGGGGACGATCCGTTACTACCTCCGCGAGGGGCTGCTCGGCGACGACGAGGGCGTGCTGAGGACGAGCCGCAACATGGCCTACTACCCGCCCGACTACGTCGAGCGGATCGCGCTGATCAAGCGGCTGCAGGAGGAGCGGTTCATGCCCTTGCGCGTGATCAGGGAGGCCCTGACCGACGAACCCGAGCGCGTCAAGGCGCTGATCGAGCTCGAGGACCGCATCCTCGAGCGGGCCGTCGCGAGCGCCGAGGACCGCGGTCGCGTGTCCAGGCGGGCGGCCCAGGAGCGCTACGGGGTCCCCCGCAACGTGCTCGACCGCCTCGCCGAGATCGGCGTGCTGACGCCGACCCAGCGGGGCTACGACGTCGACGATGTCGAGATCATCGAGGCGATCGCCGGCTTCCGGGCGGGCGGCTACGAGGAGGCGCTCGGTTTCACCGTCTACGACACGCTCCGCTACCGCAACGCGCTCGAGCCGCTCGTTGAGGAGGAGGTCGAGGCGTTGCTCGAGCGGCTCGCCGGCGAGGTCGAGGTCGAGCGGGCCATGGAGATCGTGGCCGCCGGCGTGGAGCCGCTGCGGGAGCTGATCGGGGCGATGCACTCGAAGCTGCTGCTCGCTGCGCTGCGGCGGCAGCGGCGGGCGGGATGAACGTTCTCCGGCCCGGTCAGTGGCCATGCAGTGGGAAACATGTAGCTGCAACGTCGCATGGTAGCATGCGCTGTGCATGGGAATTCTCCTCCAGGTCCGAGACGTACCCGAGGATGTACACGCGATCCTCAAGTCCCGTGCGGCGCTGGCGGGTGTCTCGATGTCCGAGTACATTCGCGGCGTTCTCTCCCGGACCGCCTCGCGTCCTACGCCCGAGGAGCTCGCTGCGCGCATCGCCGCCCGCGGCAGTCCGGGACTCCCTGAGCCGGCAGACGTTCTCGTCAGGCGACTCCGCGACGCTGGCGAGTGACCGTCCTCGACACCTCCGGTGCGGTCGACTTCCTGCTCGGGGGACCGGCGTCCACCGTGGTGGGGACGCTCATGCTCACCGAGGGGGAGCTTGCAGCTCCGGATGTCCTCGTGTTCGAGGTCATAGCGGTTCTGCGCCGTCTGGCTCTGGGCGGCATGCTGGAGGCGAATCGGGCTGCCGGCGCCGTCGCAGACCTGGGAGACCTGCCGGTCAGTCTCTTTCCGAGCTTGCCCCTACGACAGCGGGCGTGGCAACTGCGGGCGAACCTGACTGCAGCTGACGGCCTCTTCGTGGCGCTTGCCGAGCTCCTCGGGGAGCCACTGGCGACAAAGGACCGCGCCTTGATGTCAGCCGCTGGAACACACCCCGATGTCTCGGCAACGTTCCTCGCGCTGAGCTGAACGCCGTCGCGCGAGCTCGCAGTCCCGGCGACCGCGACCGGTGGCAGCCTGAACGCGTCCGCACACTCACCAGCGGGCGCGGTGGTGCTCCATCACGCCAAGCCCACTGCGCAGCTCGAGCCCGCCCGGGAGCGTCCCCGAGAACGTCCCGAACGGCGCGCGGTACTCGCTGCTCACGATCAGCAGCCGCTCGCGGCGGCTGCGCTCGGCCTCGGCGTGGAAGCACAGCCGCGAGCCCTCCGCACACGAGATCGTCGTCAGGTCCTCGCTGAAGCCGACCGCCGGCACCTCACGGGCGATGCCGTCGACCCAGACGGCCCGCTCGCTCCCCGACGGCGGGTCGTTGACGCCGCTGACGAGGTTCCACGCGACAGGCACTCCATCCGCACCTTCGCCGACCCCCGCACTCCAGAACCACTCGGTCACGCGCGCGTGGTGGCCGGCGGTGTCGTCGATGACCGCCCGCCCGGCGACCGCGCGCGGCGGCCCGCCGTCGACGCTGAGCGTGCCGTGTGCCGGAACGCCCGCCTGCTTGCGCGTCCACACCGCGTAGCGCCCATGTGGGCAGAGCGCCGTTATCCCCTCTTGCTCCTCGAGCACGAGGTCGAGCTCGATGCCGCGGTCGGCGATCCGCAGCCGCCCGCGGCCGCCGGTGGCCGCGTGCTCGAGCTGAACCTCCGTCCGCCGGGGCAACAGCCGCGTGCGCTCGCGCAGCTCGCCGCTCCTGCGATCGAGCAGCGCCCAGAAGGACTGGCGTGCCGGGCCGACCTGTACCAAGGCCGAACACACCATCAGCTGGTCGGCGAACACGCCCACGTAGCGCCAGCGCTTCAGGGGCCGTGTGCCCCGCATCGACCTCATCTGCACAGCAGGCGGTCCCGACCGTCCGAACACCGCCTCCTCCGCCGGCGTTATGCTTGGAGGCATTGACTGACCAGTCAATCTATTTCGGCGGGGGTCCGCTGTCGCATCGGCTGTCGGGATCGAACGGGAGCGGGGGGAGGGTTCTCCGTGAGGGTCGCCGCAGTCCAGCTCAACTCCGGCGCCGACCGCGTCGCCAACCTCGCCGAGGCCGATCGCCTCACCCGGGCCGCGGCCGCTGACGGGGCCACGGTGATCGTACTCCCCGAGAAGTGGACCGCGATGGGCTCCGAGGCGGACCTGCGGGCGGCGGCCGAGCCGCTGGAGGGAGAGACGCTCGCGTGGGCACGAGCCCTCGCCCGCGAGCTGGCCGTCGACCTCGTCGCGGGATCGTTCCTGGAGCTGGTTCCGGGCCGGGAGAAGCTCGCCAACACCTCGGTCCACGTCGGTCCCGACGGCGAGGTCAAGGCCGTCTACCGCAAGCTGCACATGTTCGACGTCGAGGTGGGCGGGCACTCCTACCGGGAGTCGGCCCTCGAGGACCCCGGTGAGGAGATCGTGCTCTCGCGCACCGCCGAGGGGGTCGAGTTGGGGATGTCGGTCTGCTACGACCTGCGCTTCCCGGAGCTCTACCGGATCCTCGCCGTCCGCGGCGCCCTGCTCGTGACGATTCCGGCCGCTTTCACGCTGGCGACCACACGCGACCACTGGGAGACGCTCGTGCGGGCACGGGCAATCGAGAACCAGGCGTTCGTGATCGCGGCCAACCAGTTCGGAGCGCACGCGGCCGGTCAGCGCTCGGGGGGGCGATCGATGATCGTCGACCCGTGGGGCATCGTGCTCGCCCAGGCCCCCGACGGCGTCCGGCACATCCTCGCCGACCTCGACCTCGAGCGCCAGCGCGAGATCCGTGCCAGCCTGCCCTCGCTGGCGAACCGGCGGCCGGGCGCCTACAGCTGGCCCGAGCAGGTGGTGGCGTGAACGCCGCCCGCACGAAGGACGCCCCCGACAAGCGCCGTCTGATCCTCGATGCCGCCGTGAGGGTGTTCGCCCGACAGGGGTTCCACGCCTGTCGCGTGTCCGACATCGCCGACGAGGCCGGGGTCGCCTACGGGCTCGTCTACCACTACTTCGATTCCAAGGACGAGGTCCTCGACACGCTCTTCCTCGAGCGCTGGAACGTGATGCTGGAGATGATCAGGGAGGTCGACGCCGAGGGCATCCCTGTGCGGGAGAAGCTGTTCGCGATCGCCTCCTTCATCGTCGACAGCTACAGCCACGACCCCGACGTGATGAAGGTGATCATCGTCGAGGTGACCCGCGCGGCGAACTCGTTCGGCGATACCCACATCGGCACGATCCGCGATGCATACGACCTGATCGCGGGGATGATCGCCAAGGCCCAGGCCGACGGGGTGTTCAAGCCCGAGATCGAAGCCCGCTTCGCGGCGATGGCGTTCTACGGCGCGATCGAGCAGCTCCTGACCGGCTGGATCTTCGGGCTACTGCCCCAGGGAGGCGAGCACTTCGAGCAGGCCAAGTGGCTCGTCGTGGAGACGGTCTGCGGCGGCCTCGAGATCCGCGCCCCGACACACGTGCCGGTGGCGTGAGCATCGCCCGCATGCACGCTGCGACGCTTCGCGCGTGTATTCATGACGGCGCCGGGGAATAGACTGCCCCAAGCATGGAGAACGAGATGGTCAAGCGCCTGGCGTGGTCGGGGCTCCTCGCCGCGACGGGCGCGCTCGCGAGCATCCTCGCGAATCGCCTCGCCGTGGTGATCTGGCGGCGGCTGCTGGACGAGGAACCTCCGGAATGAGCGAGCAGCCGGGTCGCGAGCAGCCGCAGAACATCGCCGCGTCGATCGCCGACATATCCGAGCGGGCAACGTGCTCGTTCGCGAGGAGATCGAGCTCGCGAAGGTCGAGCTCACCCAGAAGGCGACGAAGCTTGCCAGGGGCGCGGTCGTCGGCGTCATCGCCGGCGTCTTCTTCGTGACCGCGCTCGTGTTCGCCCTGGTCGGCTGTGCGTGGCTCCTCTACTACTTCCTGCCGGGCGATGACTTCACGTACTTCTGGGGCTTCTTCGCGATGGCCGTGATCCTCGTCTTCCTCGGCGTGATCGCCGGCCTGATCGCGGCTCGTGCCGTCAAACGGGGTGCTCCGCCGGTGCCCGAGATGGCGATCGAGGAGGCCCGTCGGATCCGCGACACGGTCAGCGCGCCGCCCCCGGCATCGACGCCGGCCCCGACGCCCCCGGTCGCTGCCGCCGTGAGCGTGAACCCGGAGGCGCCGGCGCCCGGCACGGAGGCCGAGGCCTGATGGCCCAGCGCAGCCCCGCCGAGATCCGCGACTCGATCGAGGCCAACCGAATGGAGCTCGCCGTGTCGGTGGCGCGCCTGCGCGGCGAGGTCGAGCGCATCACCGACTGGCGGGGTCAGGTCGAGCGCCATCGCAGCGAACTGACCGCGGCGGCGGCCGTGGTCGGCCTGTATATGGGTGTTCGCCTGCTGCGCGGCCGGCGCCGGCGCCGGCGCCGGCGCTAGCCGGGCCTTCCGAACCGCCCGCTCCAGCGGGCCGTTACAACAGCGAACGAGGCAGCGCGCCGACGCCGATCAGACCCGGGCCCGTGT
This sequence comes from uncultured Solirubrobacteraceae bacterium, assembly GCA_963743505.1. Lineage (GTDB taxonomy): Bacteria > Actinomycetota > Thermoleophilia > Solirubrobacterales > Solirubrobacteraceae > Palsa-744. Next base: position 459,175 of record CAVUPZ010000002.1, read on the forward strand.
AGGTGCCGATCACGGGGCCGACCTCGGAGGTGAAGAGCGGCTCGGAGTCGAAGATCTCGCGGCAGCGGTCGATCAGGCGCGCGGCCTGGTCCGGGGCCTGGATGTGCTGAACCACCCAGCCGTCGGAGCCGGCGTCGTGGAGCTCCTGGGCGTAGCGGACCATGCGCTCGAAGGCCCGGCCGGCCGTGCGCACCCGCTCGACGGGCACGATTTCGTACTCCAGCGAGAGAATCGGCTTGATCTTCAGCGTGCCCCCGAGCCACGCCTGGGCCTTGCCGATCCGCCCGCCCCGGCGCAGGTACTCGAGCGTGTCCAGGCAGAACCAGATCCGCAGCGACCCGGCGGGCGTCGCGCACGCGCGCGACGACCTCGTCCTTGCTCGCACCGGCACGGGCGGCGGCGGCAGCCGCGAGGACGAGCAGTCCCCAGCCCCCCGCACGCCGTTTCCCCGTCGATCACCTCGATGCGGTCGCCGAGGTTGCGCTCGGCGAGCAGTGCCGTGCGCCTGCCGGGCCGCCTCGAAGGTCCCCGAGATGCCGCCGGCGAGGTGGATCGAGACGACCTCCTCGCCGGCGTCGAGCAGCGGCTCCCAGACGGCGAGGAAGTCGCCGATCGAGGGCTGCGAGGTACTCGGTAGTTCGGGGTCCGTACGCAGGCGCTCGTAGAAGGCGTCGAAGCCGTCCATGTCGAGCTCGCGGACCGGGTCCCCACGCCAGCCGACATACAGGCTGACCTCGTGGATCGCTTCCGCCTCGACGAGCGATCGCGGCAGATAATGGGTGCTGTCGGTGGCGATGGCGACGCCCATGCGCCGCGGCACGCTACCGCAAGAGCTGCTCCAGCTCCCCGGACTCGTACATCTCCGTGACGATGTCGCAACCCCCGACGAGCTCGCCGTCCACGAACAGCTGGGGGATCGTCGGCCACTGCGACAGGACCGAGAGCTCCTGGCGGATGCGGGGGTCTGGAAGGACGTCGACGGCAGCGAACGGAACCTCGAGCGACTGCAGCGCCGCCACCGTGCGGGCCGAGAAGCCGCAGGCGGGCGCCTCCGGCGTGCCCTTCATGAACAGGATCACGTGGTGCTCGGAGATCGCCTCGCCGATCGCGTCGCGGATCGGGTTGCTGTCCTGGTCGGCCGTGCCCGCAGGGCTCTGGCCTTCCTGGGTGCTCATCATCGGGACCGGGGGAAACTGCTCGCTTGACATGCGTTGCTCCTCGTCAGGGTGTCGTTATCGCCGCGGCGGTCTGTGTCTTCAGCGCGAGCGCGTGGATCGGTCCGCCGATCTCGCCTCCGAACACGTCGTAGACGAGCCGGTGCTGCTGGATGCGCTGAGGCCCGAGAACGTCTCGGCGGTGACCGTCGCCCGGAAGTGATCGCCGCCGCCGGTGTAGTCCTCCACGTCGGCGTGAGCCCCCGGGATGGCGGCCTCGATGCGGTGCTTGATCTCCTCGGCGGAGGGCATGCTGGCTCCCAGCGTAGAGGATCCTCATCGTGCTCCCCGACCCGCCGCGGGCGGGAGCGCCCGAGCGTCATCCGGGTCGCGAACCGACCGCTATACTTTGGAAAGTCTTGGACACTCTTCACGGGAGCCAGCAGATGATCGAGATCACCGACAACGGCGCCGCGAAGGTGCACGAGTTCCTGGCCTCACAGGACGCGGATCTGGGCGTCGCGGGCCTGCGCGTCGGCGTGCGCGGCGGCGGCTGCTCCGGCTTCCAGTACCAGCTCGCCTTCGACGAGCAGCGCGAGAACGACGTCGTGTTCGAGAGCCACGGCCTGAAGCTGCTCGTTGACAACGAGAGCCTGCAGTTCGTGCGCGGCTCGACGATCGACTACGAGGAAAGCCTGCAGGGCGCGGGCTTCAAGGTCAACAACCCGAACGTCGTGGCCGCGTGTGGCTGCGGCTCCTCCTTCCGTGTCGCGGAGGAGGAGCAGGTCTCAGCTGTCTGAGCGGCCGCCCGTGCCGGGCTGCCTCGAGTTGCAAGAGCCGTGAAACCGCTCCCGGCAGGCCTGCGCAGGCTGACGCCGGACCGGCTGCGCGACGACGTCCGGCTGCGCGCGCTCGCGCTCGCCGGCGGGGTGATCCCGCCGCGTGCGATGCACTCCGACGCCGACGCCGGCGTGCTGCTCGACGCGGCCCGCGGCGCCCGCTGCGTGGTCGAGCTCGGCGTCTACGAGGGCGCCTCGGCGCTCGCGCTGCTCGCGGCGCTCGGGCCCGACAGCGAGCTGCACCTCGTCGACCCCTTCGGCGCCCATCCCGACGCGCTCCCGTCCGGGTGGGGGGCGAGCGAGCGGGCGACGCGCCGCACGCTCGCACGCGCCAGGCGTCGCCTCGGGGCCTCCGCGCCGCGGCTGTGCTGGCACCGCACGCTCTCGCACGAGCTCGCCGTGCGCTGGTCGGCGCCCGTGGACATGGTCTTCATCGACGGCGACCACTCGCGTGCGGGCTGCGAGCAGGATTGGCAGGACTGGAGCGCCTTCGTCCCGGTCGGCGGGCACGTCGTGTTCCACGACGCGCGCGAGGGCCGCCCGGGCGGTCGCGGCCTGCCCGGCCCGAGCGCCGTCGTCGATCAGCATGTGCGCGGCGGCGCCTCCCCCGGATGGGGGATCGTGGCCGAGGCTGACCGCACCGTGGTCGCCCGCAGGCTCTCCTGAGCGGCGTGCGCGACCGCTGCAGCGGGCCGTTCGCAACGCTCGAATTCCGCTCTGGCAAGCTGGTCAGCCAGCCAATAAGATCCCGTGAAACGGGACCGGTTGACGCTTGACGTGAGGTCAAGGGGTGTGGTACGGTCGCGCCCGACATGAGGTCAGGTTCGATACGGGGAGGGATCGCCCAGGCCTTCGGTTGAAGCCCGACGCTGGCATGATGGGTTTCGTCGAGGGTTATTGGCAATTTGCCGTTTAGGCTCAATCTTGACGGGGGATTTACTTTCTGCCAAGGTCGAGTTGCTCGAAACGAGCGCGAAGTCGAGAGGGCTGAGCGTTCGCGGCGGTCTCGGAACCTTGTCCTTATGAGGGGACGACTCGTTTCCGTCGAATAATCCAGAGGGAAAAGGAGCAGTTGAGATATGAAACGCATGAGGATCGTGGGGCTTTGCCTCGTCGCGGTGTTCGCGACGATGGCGGTGGCTTCAGCGACGGCGTCGGCGACTCTGCCGGCCTTCTTCGAATGTGCCAAAGTCGCAAAAGCTGAAAAAGGCATGGGCAAATACAACAAACTGTGCATCGTCGAAGGTAAACACGGCCTTAAAGAAAACGAATACGAAATCAAAGAAGGCGTCGGCAAAGCGGCTACGAAAGCCGCTAAGGGCTCGGGCAAAAAAGCCACGCTCCACACGCCGGCCGTCGGTGGCGAAGTGACCTGCACCGCGTTCAAAGACGAACTCAAAATCACGACACCCAAACACGAGGCGAAAGTCATCTCGACCTTCACGGGTTGCGTCAGCCTCGGCAAAAAATGCTCCTCCTCGGGAGCGGCGGCGGGTACGATCAAGACGAACGCGCTTGAAGGCGACCTCGGTTACATCAACGCCGCCGAAAAACGCGTTGGTGTCGACCTCAAAGCCGAAGGCGGCGGCGAACTGGCCGCGTTCGACTGCGAAGGACTTGAAATCAAAGTCACCGGCTCCGTGATCGGTGAAACCTCGCCGGTCAACACGTTCACGAAAAGCGAGACCTCGACGTTCGCGGTTGTCTCGGGCCTTCAGAAGTACAAAAAACTAGAAGGTGAACCCGAAGACGTGCTCGAGTCCGAGATCAATGGCTCCGGTCCGTTCGAAAGCGGCCAGGAAGCATCGGCTCTCAACAAGGGCGAATACCTCGAACTCAGGGCGTAAGCACCGAGTTGAGTTCCGACTCCTGGCGCTGAGGCGCGAGGGTCGATAGAAGTACCGGTGGGGCCCTCCAACTGGAGGGCCCCACTTGGTTTCACAACCCCTCCGCTGGCACGAGGCGAGGGAGCCCGACGGGCTCGAGGGCTGGCCCGCCGGCCCGGTTCCGGGTCCCCCGAGCGGCGTGGCGCCCGCCCGGTTCCGCGCCACACGTCCGCGTGACGCCGGCCGTGAGACGCCGGGCGAAAGCTGCTCAAGCCTCATACAATCGACGTAGCAGCGTCGGTTCCGGCTTGAAGATCGCTCGGGTATGCAATACATTCCGCCTCGGGATAGGACGAGGGAACGGGATCAGGATGACGAGCAGGGTCGATCGCAGGAGTCAGACGCCGGGACGCGCGCGCAACGTGGCGTTGCTGTCCGCGTTGGCTGCCCTCGTGGCGCTGCTGTGTGCGGCTCCCGCCTCGGCGCTGAGCCAACGTGGTCACGTCTTCTCGACGTCGTTCAGCGGCAGCGGCGCGTCGCAGCTCCTGAAACCCACGAGCGTCGCCGTCAACGAAGTAACCGGCACGGTCTACGTCTCCGACACGGGCAACAAACGCGTCGAGATGTTCAACCAGGAAGGCCAGCCGACGGGCAGCTTCCAGGCACCGACGCCCGCGTTCCAGAAACCGATGGCGCTGGCCGCGGACAACAACGCCAACAAGGCCGAAGACCCTTCGTCAGGTGACGTCTACGTCGTCGACGGCGGCCACGTCGACAAGTTCGACGCCAGCGGCAAGTTCCTGTCGAAAATCGCCCTCGCGAAAGAAGAAGCGGAAGAATTCGGCAAGCCCGTCGCGATCGCCGTCGACGCCAAGGGCGTGCTCTGGATCCAGTGGAGCGAAGGCAGGCTCGACTCCTACACGAACGCCGAACCGAACGTGCGCACCGCCCTCGAACCGCTCGAACCGGAAACGCTGCGGCCGGGCCTCGCGGTGGGCCCGCACGACGACCTCTTCGTCGGCTACGAAGCAATCGAAGCGTTCGAAGGCGGGCCCAAAGAACAGCCCTGTCAGGTGCTCCCGTGCACGCTCGAGAAGCTGGCCGGCGAAGAAGCCGAAGTCGAAGGCGTCCTCGTGCCCGCCGGTGAAGTGCTGATCCCCGTGATGGGTCTGACCCGAATGAGCGGGATCGTCGCCGAAGCATCCGGCGCCGACGTCTACGTGGACGAAGCGAACGAAGTCTCCACTTACACCAACGAAGGCGACTTCGTGCAGCACTTCGGTGCCGGCCACATCAGTGGTGGCGCCGGTATCGCGGTCGACGCCGCCACCGGCGACATCTACGTCGCCGACCGCACGGCCAATCGCGTCGACGTGTTCGCACCAGAACCTGCCGGTGCGCCCGTGGTCGACGAACTGAGGGCTCCCGCGCTGGCCGCGACCGGCGCCCAGGTCGAAGCCGAGGTCGACCCCGTCGGGTCGGAAACGACCGTCACGTTCGAATACGGGACCGGGAGCTGCGCCCACGGCGGGTGCACAGCCGTCCCCGCCGCTCACCCGCCGGGCGCCGGTTTTGGCGACCAGGCCGTCACGGCGACGCTCGAAGGCCTCACTCCCGGCACCGAATACCACTACCGGGTGCTCGCCGCGAGCTCGCTCGGCAGCTCGAGCCGGGAAGGCACGTTCACCACACGGACAACCTTCACGCTCGCCGACAGCCGCGCCTGGGAGCTCGTGTCCCCGCCCGACAAGCACGGCGCGAGCATCGAAGCCATATCCAAAGAAGGTGGACTGATCCAGTCCTCCCCCGACGGCAACGCGGTCACCTTCATCGCGACGGGGCCGCTCGAACCGGGCGTCGAAGGCAACCGTAGCCCGACGTTCCACCAGATCATCGCGCGCCGTAGCGCCTCGGGCACGCCCGCGTGGTCGGACAAGGACATCGCCGTCGCGAACACGGCCGCCCAGGGCGTCGCCCCCGGCCAGGAGCAGGAATACGTGGCCTTCAGCGAAGACCTGTCGCTCTCCGTCGTCGAGCCGTTCGGGCTCACGTCGCAGTCCGAACCGCCGCTGTCGCCGGACGCGACCGAAAAAACGATCTACCTCCGCGAGAACCAGGCCGAAGCGTGTCCGCCCGCGCCGCAGACCTGCTTCACGCCGATCGTCTCGCCGGCAGACGACCTCGCACACGAACCGTTCGGCGGCTCGCCGGGTCCGCTGAAAGGCGTGCGCTTCGAAGCGGCGAGCCCCGACCTGAGCCACGTCGCGCTCTCCTCCGAAACGCCGCTCACGAGCGAAGGCGAAGCGAACGGCAAAGACATCTACATGTGGGACCGCGAATCGCGGCAGCTGCGCCTGATCAACGAGCTCCCGACCGGACAGGCATCGCCCGGCGGCCGCATCGGCTTCGCCGACGGAGCCAGCGACGTACGCAATGCGGTCTCGAGCACGGGTGCGCAGGCGTTCTGGGGCAGCACGGAAGGGCACCTGTACGTGCGCGAACCGTACGTGAAGGTCGAAGGGAAAGAAGGTCGCACCGTGCAGATCGACGTGCCGGAAGCGGGCGTGCTGACAGGGGCGGGCCCCGGCGCCGAATTCCAGGGGGCCAGCGTCGACGGATCGAGCGTCTTCTTCACCGACCCGCAGAAGCTGACGACGAACTCGACCGCGACCGAACGCCAGCCCGACCTGTATGTGTGCCACCTCGAAGAAGAAGAAGCCACGCACGCCGTCGCGTGCCACCTCACCGACCTCAGCGTCGACACCATGAGCGAAAAGCACGCGAACGTCCAGGGGTTCACGCTCGGCGTCAGCGAAGACGCGACGATCGCCTATTTCGTCGCGAACGGCGTCCTCAGCGAAACCGAAAACGCGGAGCACCAGAAGGCGACGCAGGGTCACTGCGGGTTCGAAGAATCGCAGCCGGGGACCACCTGCAACGTCTACGTGGTCCACTACGAAGCGAAGACGAAAACGTGGGAGCGGCCGACGTTCGTGACGGCGATCTCGAGCCTGGATGCACCCGACTTCGAAAACATCAACCACAACCTGCAGGGGCTCACCTCGCGCGTGTCGCCGAAAGGCGAATACATGGCCTTCATGTCGCGCCTCAGCCTCACCGGCTACGACAACCGCGACCTCAACCCTGCGGCGCACGAAGCGCGCGACGAGGAGGTCTACCTGTACAGCCGCCACACCGGCAAAGTCACGTGCGTCTCGTGCAACCCGAGCGGCGAACGCCCGACCGGGGTGCTCGACCACGAACAGAGCGGCGAAGGTCTCGGCCTGCTCATCGACCGCGACTTCACCTGGTCGGCCGCGGGCGAAGGGACCTGGCTCGCCGGCGACATCCCGGGTTACACGAGCGCGTCCGGGCTCGGCCCCGTCTACTACCAGTCGCGGTACCTCACCGACAACGGACGCCTGTTCTTCAACAGCGCCTCTCCGCTCGTGCCACAGGCCCAGGGGGACACCCGCCAGGAGCCGCTCTCGCCAGAAGGCGCGCCGATCACGGTCGGCGTGAGCAACGTCTACGAGTACGAGCCCGGCGGACTCGGCAGCTGTGCCAACGAAGCGGGTTGCGTGTCGCTGCTCTCGGGCGGGTCGACGGCCAAAGAATCGGCCTTCCTCGACGCGAGCTCGGACGGCAGCAACGTCTTCCTGCTGACGGCCTCGCCGCTGGCGACGCAGGACACGGACACGAACTACGACGTCTACGACGCTCGCGTGTGCACGCCCGAATCGCCCTGCGTCCCGCCGGTGACGCCCGAAAAGCCGGCCTGTGCATCGGGCACGGAATGCAAAGGCGAAATCGCGGAATCACCGGTGTTCCAAACGGCCTCCACGAGCTCGACGGGCGTCGGCAACGCGGCGCCCAAATCGCAGGTGCTGGAAAACAAAACAAAGGTGAAACCGAAAACGAAGCCGCTGACGCGCGCCCAGCTGCTGGTCCGTGCGCTGCACGCGTGCCACAAGATCAAGAAGCACGGTCCGCGGGCGGCCTGCGAACGCCGCGCGCGTGCGCGTTACGGCGTCAAGAAGAAGAAGGCTGCGCACAAAGCCCGCCACGGAGCCCGGAGGTAGATCGTGACGCGCCTTCAGATCCTCTCGCGCAGGAACCTCGCGGTCGCTCTGCTCGCGGGCGTGCTGACGCTGCTCCTCGGCGCGACGCCGGCGCTCGCCAGCGGCGTTTGGTGGCACCTCGGCACCGTCTCCGCTCCCACCAACCTGGCTCCCGGCGGACACGCCAAGCTCGCGATCGTGGCCAGCAACCTCGGTGTCGAAGACGCCGATGCCAGCCCGACTTCGCCGATCAAGCTCTCGGCGAAGCTGCCCGCCGGCCTCACGGTGACCGCACTGGAAGCGTTCGACGGCCACACGCGCAACCACCTGATCTCGCTGCCGTGCCCCGAAACAGGCGAAACGATCGCCTGCATACTGCCGACGCGGCTGGCCCCCTACGGCGGGATCGAAATGGTCGCCACCGTGTCGGTCTCCTCCTCGCTCTCGCCCGGCACGCTGACCGGTGAAGTGAAGCTCGAAGGCGGCGAAGGCGGGCTGCCGACGGCGAGCAGGTCCGCGGAATTCCACATCTCCTCGGCGCCGACGCAGTTCGGGGTCGAACACTACGAACAGGTGCCGGAACTCGAAGGCGGCGCAGCGGACAACCAGGGTGGATCGCACCCCTTCCAGCTCACCAGCACCTTCGACCTGAACCAGGAACTCGCGAAGTTCCCGAAAAAAGGTCCCGAAGCCGAAGAACCGGTGACGCCGGCGCTGGCGCGCGACCTGCACTTCGTGCTGCCACCGGGGCTGCTCGGCAACGTCAACGTCCTCAAGCAGTGCTCGGCGGCCGACTTCGCGACGATCGGCGAAGGCGACACCAACAGCTGCCCCGACGACACCGCCATCGGCGTGGCCCGCGTCAACGTGAGCGAACCGAACGTGTTCGGGGGCGTCGTGATCGAAACGGTGCCGGTCTTCAACCTCGCCCCCGCTCCGGGCGAACCCGCGCGTTTCGGGATCGAGGTCGACAAAGCGCTCATCACCCTGAACACCGCCGTCCGCACGGGCAGCGACTACGCGGTCGAAGTCACCGCCAGCGAAACCACCCAGGCGGCAGACGTGCTGCAGACCCAACTGACCTTCTGGGGCAGCCCCGGGGCCGCCTCCCACAACAAGGCGCGGGGCTGGGCTTGCGTCGACGACGAAGGCTACCGCCAGGACGTCAAGCGGAAATGCCCGAACACCAGCCCCGAAGAAGGCACGCCACAGCCGTTCCTGACGCTGTCCACGCGCTGCGGGGTCCCGAATGTGACCTCCGTGACCGGGGATTCGTGGCCCACGATCGACAACGAAGTCAAGAAGCTCGGCGGCCCCGAAGAACCGGTGTCGAGCTACGCGATGCCCGAACTCGAACAATGCAACCTGCTGAGCTTCAAGCCGGTGATGGAAATCGCGACCGACACCCAGGCCGCGAGCACCCCCACCGGGATGAGCGTGACCGTAAAGGTGCCCCAGGAAGGGACGCTGTCGGCCGAAGGCCTCGCCGAGGCGGACATCCAGAACACGACCCTGGTGCTGCCCGAAGGGATCCACGCCAGCCCCGCCGCGGCGGGCGGCCTGCTCGCGTGCTCGGTCTCCGAAGTCGGCTTCACCGGCAAGTCGCTGGCCTCGGGCGTGGCTGAAAGCCTCGAAGAACTGACCGACAACCACCACTTCAGCGACGCCGGCGTGAGCTGCCCGGCGGCCTCGAAGATCGGCACGGTCGAAGTCCACACGCCGCTGCTGAAAAACTCGCTCACGGGCTCGGTCTACCTGGCATCTCAGGACACCAACCCGTTCGCCTCGCCGCTCGTCCTGTACGTGTTCGCCGAAGACCCGGAATCGGGCGTCAAGGTCAAGCTCGCGGGTGAAGTGCACGTCAGCGAAGAACACGACGGGCAGCTGACGTCCGTGTTCCGCGAAACGCCGCCGGTGCCCTTCGACAAGCTGACGCTGCATCTCTTCGGCGGCGGACGCGCGTCCCAGTCGACGCCTCCGCTGTGCGGCGAATACAAAGCCGAAGCGACCTTCATGCCCGACAGCGGCGGCGCTGCGGTGACCGAACAGCCGGGCTTCCAGATCACGAGCGGCCCCGAAGGCGGTCCGTGCCCGAGCAACCCGCTGCCGTTCTCGCCGTCGGTGAGCGCCGGACCCACGAGCAACCAGGCGGCCGGCTTCACGGACTTCACGGTCGCGCTGGGTCACCCCGACTCGAACCAGCCGATCGACGGACTGGACATGCACCTGCCGCCCGGCTCGGCCGCGATGCTCTCGTCGGTCACGCCGTGCCCGATCGCCCAGGCGGATGCCGCCCAGTGCGGTCCCGAAAGCCTGATCGGCCACGCCACCAGCGTGACCGGCCTCGGCAGCGAACCCTTCAGCCTGCATGGCAACGTCTACCTGACGGGGCCGTACGACAACGCCCCGTTCGGGATCTCGGTTGCGACCTCGGCCGAACACGCGGGGCCGTTCAACCTCGGCATGGTGATCGCCAACTCGACGATCCAGGTCGACCCGAACACCGCCGCGGTCACGATCACGGCGATCGAAACGCGCGTCCTCGAACCCACCGGACACACCACCGTGCTCGCGACGGCGTTGCCCACCATGATCAAAGGCGTGCCGGTCCAATTGAAAGCGCTCAACGTGGTCGTCGACCGCGAAGGCTTCGAGTTCAACCCGACCAACTGCTCGGGCTCGACGATCACCGGCTCCCTCTCCGGCGCCGGCGGCGGCAGCTCGTCCTTCTCCTCCCCCTACGTCGTCGACAACTGCGCGACGTTGCCGTTCAACCCCGGTCTGACCGCGACCGCCGGCGGGCATTACAGCCGCGTGACCGGCACCAACTTCATCGTCAGGGTGGCGGCGAAACCCGGCGAAGCGAACATCGCGAAAACGAAGCTCGTGATTCCCGAAGAGCTGCCCTCGCGCCAGACGACGCTCGAGAAAGCGTGTCTCGCCGCGACGTTCGCCGCCAACCCGGCGTCGTGCAGCCCCGAATCGATCATCGGCGAAGGGGTCGTGCACACGCCGGTCCTGAAGAACGAACTGCGCGGCCCGGCCTACCTCGTCTCCTATGGCGCCGCGAAATTCCCAGACGTCGAGTTCGTGCTCCAGGGCGAAGGGATCCTGCTGATCCTCGACGGGCAGACGAACATCCACAACGGCGTCACGACGTCGAGCTTCAACTCCGTCCCGGACGCGCCCGTCTCGACGTTCGAAGCGAACCTGCCGACCGGTCCCAAATCGATCCTCACCGGCTACTCGCCGCTGCCGGGCCAGTCGATCTGCGCGGACAAACTCTCGATCGCGACGACGATCACCGGGCAGAACGGTGCGGTGCTCGAACGCAGCACCCCGGTCGCCCTCACCGGTTGCGCGGGCGTCGCACACTTCACCGAAACGAAGGCCCAGAAGCTCACGAAGGCGCTGAAGTCGTGCCGGAGCAAGTTCAAGAAGAAGAAGAAGAAGCGCCTCGCCTGCGAACGCGCGGCTCGCAAGAAGTTCGGGTCCAAGCCCAAGCCCCGGGCCAAGTCCCACAAGAAGAAATAGGCCTGTGGCCGGCGCCGGCGCCTCACAGGAGGCCGACGCGGGGTTTGAGACTGGACACGGGGGGTACCTCGTGTCCAGCTGTCCCCCAGGGCGGGGAATCCCTGAGGACACGCGTGAATCGGCGGGCGGGGACTCGCGTGGCTCTGTGACCTCGGCCTGACCGCAAGTCGGAGGGACAAAGGAGCTCACAGCATGAAGCGGATCAAGATCGTGGCGCCGTGCCTGCTGGTCGCGTGCGCCCTCGCCGGGGCGGGCGCTTCGAGCGCCGCCGCTGCGCTGCCGGAACTGGGGCGGTGCGTGAAGACGATGGGAGTCGTGGAAGGCAAACGCACCCATTACAGCGGCGCCTACACGAACAAGAACTGCACACACCTAAGCGCCACACACAAGGGCCCGTTCGAATTCGAGCCGGGCCCGGGGGCCAAGAACAAGTTCTTCGCCACCGGCATCGAACCGGAACCGACCCTGGTGACGACGACCGGGGCCACAGTGACCTGCTCGAGCCTGACGCTGAAAGGCGGCGAATACACCGGGCCGAAGACCGCGAAGGTCAGCGAAGTATTCTTCGAGGGCTGCCAGAGCGAAGGCGTCAACTGCCGCTCGACGGTCAGCGAAGGCGAAATCAAGGGCACCGAATTCACGATGGAACTCGGCGTCATCAGTTCCGCCGGAACGAAACCCGTCGTGGGCTGGGACCTGAAGAAGGAAGGCGTCGCCTTCTCCTACACATGCGGCAAACTGCCCGAAGTCCGCAGCGTCCAGACGCTCGAAGGCTCGGTCATCGCGCCCCTGAAGTCCGGCACCGAATGGGACGTCAACCGGATGAGCATCAAAGCCCTCCTGCTCTTCAAGGCGCCCGCCGGCAAGCAGCTCCCGGAAGCGTTCGAAGGCGGCGCCAACGACACCCTCAAGAACACGACGATCACCGAGGGCCTGACGAAAACCGAAGCCCAGGCGGGCCTCACGAACAACCTCGAAATCGAATCGGGTCTCGGCGAACTGGGGATCGAAAACCCCGAAAACCAGGAACCGCTCGAGATCAAAACCGTGGCCTAGCCGTAGAGGCCGGCCCGGCAGCAGCGCCGCGGGTTGAGGGAGCCCGAGGCACCGGAGAGACGCGCGAGGGGCGCCGGCGGGCGCCCCTCGCGGGCCGCCCCCGCGCGGTTGCGCGCCGGGCGGGGGGCCGGCCCTATCCGGGCTCGTTCTGGAGCGAGCGCCACAGGTAGCGGCAGGCGAGCGTGCGGTGCGGGCGCCAGGGCGCGGCGATCTCCTCCATCTCGGCAGGGTCGGGCAGTCCCGGCAGGCCGTAGGCGAGTTCCATCGCCCGACGGATCCCGAGGTCGCCGACGGGCAGCACATCCGGGCGCTCGAGGTGGAACATCAGGAACATCTGGGCGGTCCACAGGCCGATGCCCTTGACGGCCACGAGCTCCGCGATCACACGCTCGTCGTCGAGCTGATCAAGGCGCTCGAGCTCGAGCTCGCCCGAGATGACGTGCTCGGCGAGCGAGCGCAGGTAGGCGACCTTGGCGCGCGAGAGGCCCGCGGCTGCGCGCAGCTCTTCGGGGTCGTCCGCGACGATCTCGGCGGGCGCCGGCGGCCGGCCACCGAATCGCTCCGTGAGGCGGCCGTAGATGGCCCGCGCCGCCAGCACCGACAGCTGCTGGCCGGTGATCGATCGCACGAGCGCTCCGTAGTGGTCCTCGGGGTGGGGCCGGCCATCCCGCGCGTCCCCGAGCGGCCCGACCGCGTCGATCACGGCGGCTAGCACGGGATCGGACGCGCGCAGGTCTGCGATCGCGCGGGCCGGCGTCCGGCGGCGTCGTCGCCGGGCAGCGGACGTCTTGGCGGCCGCTCTCCCGCCCGCGCCGGCCCGGGGCACCGGTTGCCGATCCCTCAGAGCGCCGGCAGCGCGCTCTCGAGCGCCACCGGCTCGCCGTCGAGCGCGTTCAGAGCCCGTCCCAGCGTCATCGCCAGGCACGTGAAGCTGGGCGTGTCCCTGACCGTGTAGCGCGAGGCCTCTGTCGTCCGCAGCCGCTGCACGAGGTCCAGGAACGTGGCCGGGTCGTCGGTGTCGAAGGCGACCACGAACTCCTGGTCGTCGAGGCCGAAGGAGTACGTCGTGTGGTTGTCCACCCCGGGGTATTCGCGGCCGACCTGGATGTGACCCTGCATGATCTGCCAGCGCTCCTGGGCCGGCAGCGCGTACCACTCACGGGACTTCACGAACGGGTAGACGAACACGTACTTGCCCCGGAAGCCCCTGGTCACGAGACGTTCGTCCTCGGAGTACTCCGAGCCCTTGCGCAGCCCCAGGAACGAGTAGGGGATGTCCGCCCACTGCATCAGGCCGCTCTGCGCCAGCACGACGTGGAACTCGTGGATGCGGTCGAGGTTCTCGGCCTCGGCCACGAGCAGCAGCTCGGCGTCGCCGCGGGTGCCCACGAGCGAGAAGCACTGCAGCAGGTGGCCGTCGGCGAAGTCCTCGCACGCGGCCATGAACTCGCGCTTGTGGCGTTCGCGCTCCTCCCCCTCCAGGCGCCGCCACCCGGGGTCCATCTTCAGGAACGTGTACTTGACGAACCTGCTCGTGCTCACGGCGTGATTATCGCACCGTCCGGGCGGGCCGCCGGGGCCGGCCAGAGTAGAGTGTGGGCCGTGCGGATAGCCCTCCTGTCGCCGTACTCCTGGAGCTACCCCGGCGGCGTCACCCGCCACATCGACGCCCTCGCCCGCGAGCTCGTGGCGGCGGGCCACGAGGCGCGGATACTGGCCCCCTTCGACCCCGACGACGAGCTCGCCAGAAGGCTGCACCGCGGCGCGCGGGCGCAGCCGTGCGAGACCCCACCGGGGTTCGTCTCGCTCGGTCGCACCGTCGGCGTGCCCGCGAACGGCGCCGTCTCCAACATGGCGCTGACGCCGCACTCGATCTTCACCCTGCGCAGCGAGCTCCGCGGTGGGGGCTACGACGTCGTGCACATCCACGAGCCCGTGGTGCCCCTCGTCGGCTGGGATGCCCTCTGCAGCCTCGGCGAGCTGCCGCTGGTGGGAACCTTCCACACCTACTCCGAGAACCTCCTCACGAACGGCATCGCCGCCGTCGGCCTCGGCGGCAGGCGGCGGATGAACCGCCTGCACGTCCGCATCGCCGTCTCGGAGGCCGCCGCGTGGACAGCCCGGCGCTTCTACGGCGGGCGCTACCGGATCGTCCCCAACGGCGTCCACATCCCGTCAACCGCGCTCGGCGTCGATGCTCCCGCCCTCGCGCCCGCCGCGCCGGACGCCGCGCCGCTGCGGATCGTGTTCGTCGGCCAGGCCGTCGAGCGCAAGGGTCTGCCTGTGCTGCTGCGCGCGTTCGAGGCGCTGCGCGAGCACGTCGATGCCACCCTCACGCTCGTCGGCGCGAGCGCCGGCGAGGTCGCCCACATGATGCTCGACGACCGCGGTGTGGAGGCGCTCGGCAAGGTCTCCGAGGAGCGCAAGCTCGCCGAGCTAGCCGCCGCCGACGTGGTCTGCGCGCCCTCGCTCCACGGCGAGAGCTTCGGCATGGTCCTGACGGAGGCGTTCGCCGCCGGGGCTCCCGTGGTCGCCTCCGACATCCCCGGTTACCGCGACGTCGTCCGCGACGGCCGCGACGGCATCCTCGTCCCGCCCGGCGACCCGGTCGCGCTGGCCGAGGCGCTGCGTGCGCTCGCGCTCGACCCAGCCGGGCGCCGTCGCATGGCCAGCTCGGCTCGCGAGCGCGCCGAGCGCTTCGCGTGGCCCCACGTCGCAGCCGAGGTCATCGACTGCTACGAGCAGGCTCTCTGCGTCGGCAGCCCCGCCACGGCCAAAGGCCGACTGGCCGTCCGCTACGGTCTCGTCCCGGCCGACCTGCTGCCGCGGATCCCGCCGAGCACCTGCCGAGCCTGCGCGGGGAGGGCCCCCGTCCGGTCGCGGGGGGGCCAGCGGGACGCGTGCCGAAGGCCCTTCGCAGCGGCGCGCTCGTCCTGTCTGGCGTGGCCGCGCTCGCGCTGGCCCTGCTCGCCGTCACCCACGTCGGCCTCGACCGCGTCGCGGCCAGCCTGCTTGCCTCCAAGCCGGGCCTGATCGCCGCGGGCCTCGGCTCGATGTGCGCCGCGATGTTCATCCGCGCGATCGCCTGGCACGCGATCCTCGCCGCCGCCCCGACATGGCGTCGCGCCAAACGCCGGGATGCCATGCAGGGGACGTTCATCGGCGTGCTCATGTCCTCGACGCTGCCCGCACGCCTGGGCGAGCCCTCCCGCGCGTTGATCGTCGCCCGGCGGCTCGGCCGGGCCCGGGAGACGCTGCCGATCGTGCTCGGCACGATGGTCTCCCAGACGCTGCTGAACCTGCTCGCCCTGCTGCTGATCGGCGTGTTCATGTTCTCGGGCGTGAACCCCCTCGACGGTCACCATGGCGTCCTGATCGCCGCCGCCCTCGCACCGGGGGTGGCGCTCGTGCTCGCCCTCCTCGCCCCGGCGCTCACGCCGGCCGCCGGGATCTCCGGAGCGGCCCGCCGGGAGGCCCTCGCCGTCGGCCTGCGCAGCATGCTCGCCCGCCTGCGCGACGGCCTGCGCCTGTTCGCCCATCCCCGTCTGGCCGCCCGGGCGACCGTGCTCCAGCTGCTCGCGTGGGCGCTCCAGCTGCTCAGCTGCTGGCTCGTGATGATGGCGCTCGGGATCGACGGGCGCGCCGGCCTCGCCGGCGCGGCCGCGGTGCTGTTCGCGGTCAACGCGACGGCGCTCGTGCCGGCGACCCCCGCCAACTTCGGCTTGTTCCAGGCGGCGTGCGTGGTGGTGCTCGCCGGCGCATACCACGTCTCCGCCCCCGAAGCCCTCGCCTACGGCATCGTGCTGCAGGCGGTCGAGATCGCCACGGCGTTGCTGATGGGGCCCCGGCGCTCGTCAACGAGGGCCTCACGTGGCGGGAGGTCCGCCTGCGCACGCTGCACGCCGCCCCGGTCAAGCTGAGACCACTCCCCGGCGGCGCGACGCTGCTACAGCGAGCTGGCTCGCGCGGCGAGGCCTAGATGATTGATTCCAGAACACGGCACATCGCCGTGGAATCAATCATCTAGCGGGGTTCCACGCTCCCGCAGGCAGGCATCGCCGCTGGGGCCGCGTATCACGACGCGATGGGCGAAGCCTGGGTCTACATGCTGCGCTGCTGCGACGGCTCCCTGTACACGGGCTGGACCAACGACGTAGAGCGCCGCCTCGCCCGCCACCGCGCGGGCCGTGCGAGCCGCTACACGGCCAGTCGAGGGCCACTCGAGCTGGTGCTCGCGGTGGCGATGGCGGACCGCAGCGCGGCGATGCGCGAGGAGGCACGGATCAAGGCCCTCGACCGGCCCGCCAAGCTGGCGCTGATCGCGGCCGCGGGGGATCGGGACCGGCTCGGGGGCCTGGGTGCGGCATGATGGGGGCATGGCCAGCCGCCCCACCGGACGTAGCGTCAAGATCTCAGAGGACGAGCGCACCGGCTGGTCCTCGGACCGGCCACGCCGCGACGGCGCCCCGCCCCGCCCGGCGAGCCTTGCCGTGCACTGCCGCGTCCTGCGCCCTGCCGACCGCCTGCGCTACTCGCCCGGCAGCCTCCTGATCGTCGCCGGCGCAGCGCAGGCCGAGCGCGATGCCTTCCTGACCCGCCTGATCGAGGACCGCGGCGCGCTGCTCTCGCTCGAGAAGGTCCGGGGTCTGCTCGCGGGCCGCGTCCCCGAGGAGGAGGTCGAGCAACGTGCACAGCAGCTCCTACAGGCGGCCGTCGCCAAGCGCCTGGAGGCCAAGCAGACGGTCGTGCTCGCCGCGCCGGGCCTCGACTGGCAGGCGTGGGAGCCCTACATACGGGCCGCCGCGAGCAACGGGCGCCCCCGTCACCTGATCCTGGTCGAGACCAGTCGCGACCAGGTCGGCGAGGAGGACCTGCTGCCGCTGAACGAGCTTCGCAGGGCGCTCGACGCGGGCGAGCTGGGCGCCGCCGGCTTCCAGACCGTCCTGCGGCTGGGCGGGGGCTCCCAGGCGGAGGTCAAGCGGATCCTCTTCCGGCCGCCGCCGCGGGAGGATTGAGCAGCTTCACCGCCCGTGAGCCGGCCGACCGGCTCAGACGTACGCTTGGATGAAGGGGTCGGGGACTACAGTCCCTCCCCCATCCGGCCGATACGCAGCCCGTGCGCGTGCACACGGCTGCACCCATACCCGCGGGCCATCTCGGCCCCCCAACCGTCACCGCCGCCACGACGCAGGCGCGCGTCATGCAGCGATGAACGCGCTTTCGGGCGTGGGCGAGCTGAGCCGCGCAGGCGCTTCGCCGAGCACCGCGGATCAGCGCATGAGCATCGGTGCGGGGGTGTGGTGGATGTACCTCGTGGCGATGATCGCGCTCACGGGCGCGTACGTCCTGGCCCACCTCTCCGGCCCCCCCTGGCTCAACAGCGGTCCCGTCTACAACCTGATCGGCGGCTCCACGATCGTCGCGATCGTGATCGGCACGCGCCGCCACGCCCCGGCACGGCGCCTGCCGTGGTACCTGCTCGCCGTCGGCCAGGCCCTGTTCCTGGCGAGCAACATCATCTCCTACAACTACGCGCGCCTGTTCGGGTCGGCCCTGCCGATGCCGTCGATCGCGGACATCTTCCACATCGCCTTCTACCCGTTCTTCGTCTCCGGGATGGCGCTGCTGATCCGCGACCGCCGCGAGCGGGGCGACCGCGCCGGGATGATCGACGCGTTGATCGTCACCGTCGCCCTCGCGGCGCTGCTGTGGGTCTACCTGATCGCCCCCTACGTCGATGACCAGGGCCTGCCGCTGCTGCGCCGGCTCGCCTCGACGGCGTACCCGGCGATGGACATCCTCGTGCTCGCGGTCGTGGCCCGGCTCGCAGCGGGCAACCACCGGCGCGAGCCCGCCTTCGTGCTGATGCTGGCGGCGGCGGTCGCGTTGCTGCTCAGCGACGGCCTGTACGGCGTGAAGCTGCTCGACGGCGGCTACAACATCGACGGCGTGATGGCGGCCGGCTGGGCCGTCTTCTACAGCCTCCTCGGGGCGGCCGCCCTGCACCCGTCGATGCGCCTGCTCTCGCAACCGGGCCGCACGGAGGAGGTGCGCCTGACCCGGGCTCGCCTGGCGCTGTTGGCCTGTGCCAGCCTGACCGTGCCGCTCGTGATCGTCTTCCGCGAGGCGCTGCACGAGTCCCTCGACCTGTTCGTGCTCGTCGGCGCCTCCGGGACGATCTTCTCGCTGGTCCTGCTGCGGATGGCCAACATCGTCCGCCAGCACGAGCAGGCCACCGAACGGGAGGCCGCGCTGCGCTCGCAGGCACGCCTGAGCTCGCTGATCCGAAACGCCTCCGACGTCGTCGCGATCGTCTCGGCCGAGGGCATCGTCGAGTTCATGAGCCCCTCCGTGGAGCGGACGTTCGGCTACACCCCCGAGCGGCTCCTCGGCCGTCCCGTGGGCGAGTTCGTCCACGCCGAGGACGCCGAGCGCCTGCGGGCCCTCCTCCTCGCCGTGAGCGCGCAGGCGCCCGGCCAGCCCGCGACGGGCGGGTTCCGCGTGCGCCACGCCGAGGAGGGCTGGCGCCACGTCGAGGCGCTGGGAACGAACCTGCTCGCCGACGAGGAGATCGCGGGCATCGTCCTCAACGTCCGGGATGTGAGCGAGCGCAAGTCCTTCGAGGCAGAGCTCGAGCATCAGGCCTTCCACGACACCCTCACCGGCTTGCCCAACCGGGCCCTGTTCCGCAACCGGGTCGAGCACGCATTGGCCGCACAGCGACGCAACGCGCTGCCCGTGACGGTGCTGTTCCTCGACATCGACGACTTCAAGTACGTCAACGACAGCCTCGGACACGCCGCGGGCGACGACGTCCTCCAGGAGCTCGCCCGCAGGCTCGACGACTCGATGCGCCCGGCCGACACCGCCGCCCGGATCGGCGGCGACGAGTTCGCCCTGCTGCTGCACGAGACCGAGAGCGAGCTGCAGTCGGTCGAGATCGCCCAGCGCCTGATGGCTGCCCTGGCGCAGCCGATCGCCCTCGCGGGGCGCGATCTCGCGCTCGCAACGAGCGTCGGCATCGCCTTCAGCGATCAGGGCATGGTCTCCCCCCGCGACGCCGACGAGCTGCTCCGCAACGCGGACGCCGCGATGTACATGGCCAAGGAGAGCGGCAAGAACCAGCACCGCATCTTCGCTCCCGAGATGCACGCCAAGGCGCTCGCCCGCCTGGAGCTCAAGACGCGACCTGCAGCGGGCGCTCGACGAAGGCGAGTTCACGCTCCGCTACCAGCCGATCATGGACCTCCATCGCGGCGACATGGCCGGCATGGAGGCGCTGCTGCGCTGGGAGCACCCCGAGCGGGGCACCGTGGCGCCGCTCGAGTTCGTGCCGCTGCTGGAGGAAACGGGGCTGATCGTCCCGGTCGGTCAGCTCGTCCTGGAGGAGGCCTGCGAATGGGCCGCCCGGATGCAGCGGGAGTGTCCCCGCGAGCCACCACTGTCGATGGCCGTGAACGTGTCCGTCGCGCAGCTTCAGCGGGACGAGTTGGTGGAGGATGTCCGCAAGACGATGGAGCGCTCGGGAATCGTGCCGAGCAGCCTCACACTCGAGCTGACGGAGAGCGTGATGATGGACGACATGGAGCTGAGCCTCCTGCGCCTGAACGCCCTGCGTGAGCTCGGGGTGAAACTCGCGATCGACGACTTCGGGACCGGCTACTCCTCGCTCAACTACGTACGCCAGTTCCCCGTCGACATCCTCAAGATCGACCGCTCCTTCCTCGCCGACCGCAACCCCGAGGTCACAGAGCTGACCGCCGCGATCGTCCAGGTCGCCCGCATCTTCAACCTCAAGGCGGTCGCCGAGGGGATCGAGAGCTCGGGCCAGCTCGAGCAGCTCGAAGGGATCAGCTGCGACTTCGGCCAGGGCTTCCACTTCGCCAGGCCCCTTACCGGCCAGGAGGTCCTCGCGATGGCGCTCGGCGAACACCCGGCGCCGCTCCAGGCGGCTCAGCTCGAGGTGTCTGCCGCCATCGCCGGCTCGTCCTCCGCTTCGACCGCTCCGTCCGGAGGGTCCTCGTCGTCGAGCTCGCCGAACAGCGACGGGTCGCGGCTGGAGCCGCTGATCAGGTCGTCGGGCGAGCCGTCCGCCAGCAGGCGGCCCTGGCGCGTGCCGAAGTAGATCGCCTGCGGGTGGTGGGCGATCAGCGCGAGCGTCGACTGCTCGGGTTCGGGGGCGTAGCCGTCGGTGATCTCCATGCCGATCTGCTCGAGGCTCGAGCAGCTTCTCGACCTTCAGGTGCTCGCTCTGCTCGGGCACGGCGGGGTAGCCCCACGAGTAGCGCCGGCCCTGGGCGAGCGGGATGTCGAGCATCCGCCGGGCCTCGTAGTGCAGCCACTCGGCCAGGCCCTCGGCGGTCTGCACGCCGAGGCCGTGCACGAACAGCTGCTCGGCGAACTCGCCTTCGGCCTCGAGCTTGGCCATCAGCTCGGTGACCTCGCGAGCCGACGGTCACGGCCTGCACCGCGATCACGTCGAGCTCCGCCGGCGGCGCCGCCGTCGAGCGCAGGGCGGAAGAAGTCGGCAAGGCAGATGCGATCGCCCTTGGGCTGGCGCGGGCAGACGAAGCGCGTCAGCTCGCTCGTGCGGTCCTCGGGGTCGAGCACGACGATCTCGTTGCCGAGCGAGTAGCAGGGGAAGAAGCCGAGCAGCGCGCGCGGGTGCAGGTAGTCCTGCTCGCGCCACATCCGCTCCAGCCGCGGGCGGAAGTCCTCGCGCAGGAGCTTCTGCCACGCCTCGCCTTTGACGCCCCGGCCGCCCCAGTGGAGCTTGAACAGGACGTGGGTGTCGAGGTGGCGGTAGACCTCGTCGAGGTCGACCGGGATCTCGCGCACGCCCCAGAAGGGCGGCGTCGGGATCGGCACGTCGGTGCGCGCCGCCGAGCGGACCGAGTCATCGGCGAAGTTGAGCTCCTCGGCCGGCTCCTCGCCTTTCTCGCGGAACTCGCGGGCGCCGGCTCGGAGCTTCTCGACCAGCGCCTCGTGGGCGTGCTCGTCGATCAGCTGGTCCATCACGGCCAGGCCCTCGAAGGCGTCCTTGCAGTAGAAGACGCCGGGCTCGTACATCTCCTCGGAGTCCTTGCCGCCCGGGATACAGCGCGCGGTAGCTGAACGCGCGGTTGATCGCGGCGCCGCCGATCAGGACCGGGTAGCGAAGGCCCTTGGCGTGCAGCTCCTGGACGCACGCGGGCATCTGCTTGGAGGTCGAGACGAGCAGCGCCGAGAGGCCGATCGCGGTCGCGTCGTGCTCGACGGCGGCGTCGAGGATCGTCTGGATCGGGACCTGCTTGCCGAGGTCCACGACCGTGTAGCCGTTGTTCGTGAGGATCGTGTTGACGAGCGACTTGCCGATGTCGTGCACGTCGCCGAACACGGTCGCGAGCACGACCGTGCCCTTCGTGTAGCCCTCGATCTTGTCGAGGTACTTCTCGAGCTGCGCGACCGCGCGCTTCATCACCTCGGCCGACTGCAGCACGAACGGCAGGATCAGTTCGCCGGCGCCGAACTTGTCGCCGACCTCTTTCATCGCCGGCAGCAGCACCTCGTTGAGCGTCGGCACCGCGCCGATCTTCTCGACGCTGCGGTCGATCCAGTCCTCGACGCCGTCCTTGCGGCGGCGCAGGATGTGGAAGTGCAGCGCCTGCTCGGGCTCCATCCCCTCGGTCGGGTCGGCCGCGCCCTCGCCGGTGTCCTCCTCGCCCTTTGGACTCGAAGTGGGCGATGAAGCGCTCGAGCGCGTCCTCGCGGCGGTTGAACACGAGGTCGTCGGCCAGCTCGCGCTCCTCCGTGGAGATCTCGCCATAGGGGGTGATGTGGTTGGGGTTGACCATCGCCAGGTCGAGCCCCGCCTCGACGCAGTGGTGCAGGAAGACCGAGTTGAGCACCGCGCGCGCCCCGGGGGAGACGCCGAAGGAGACGTTCGAGACGCCCAGCGAGGTCTTCACGCCGGGGATCTCTGCCTTGATCCGCTTGATGCCCGCGATCGTCTCGACCGCCGACGGGCGCCACTCCTCGTCGCCGGTGGTGAGCGTGAACGTCAGGCAGTCGAAGATCAACAGCTCGGGGTCCAGGCCGTGCTCGTCGCAGCAGAGGTCGCGGATCCGCTTGGCGATCTCGACCTTGCGCTCGGCCGTCTTGGCCATCCCGACCTCGTCGATCGTCAGCGCGATCAGCGCCGCGCCGTGCGCGAGCGCGAGCGGCACGACGCGGTCGAGCTTGTCGCGGCCCGCCTCGAGGTTGACCGAGTTGACGATCGCGCGGCCGGGGATCTGCTCGAGGGCCGTCTCGATCACCTCGGGCTCGGTCGAGTCGATCTGGATCGGCGCCGGCTGGGTGAGCGAGATCTTCTTCGCGAGGAGCCGCATCTGCTCGTCCTCGTCCTGGCGCTCGGTCAGGGCCACGCACAGGTCGAGCACGTGCGCGCCGCCGGCGACCTGGTCCTCGGCGATCTGGACGAGCCCGTCGTAGTCGTCGGCCAGCAGCAGCTCCTTCGCCTTGCGCGAGCCCTGCGAGTTCACGCGCTCGCCGACCATCGTCGGTCGCGGCTCCTGCACGAGCGGGGTGGCGGCGATCATCGAGGACAGGTGCGGGGGGCGCGGAGCCGGGCGGGGCGCCACCGCTCGCCCGGCCACGCGCTCGGCGATCGCGGCGATGTGCTCGGGTGTCGTGCCGCAGCAGCCGCCGACGATGCCCACGCCGTAGCGCTCGACGAACTCGGCCAGCGCCTCGGCCAGCGGCTCGGGCTGCTCGGGGAAGATCGTCTCGCCGTCGGGTCCCTGCAGCGGCAGGCCGGCGTTGGGGATGCACGCCACCGGCACCGGGCAGAGCTCGCCGAGGAAGCGGATCGCGTCGCGCATGTCCTCGGGGCCGGTCGAGCAGTTCAGCCCGATCACGTCGACCTTCAGCGCCTCGAGCGTCGTCAGCACCGCCGAGATGTCGGTGCCGAGCAGCATCTTGCCGCCGTTGGGCAGCAGCGAGACGGAGGTGTGGATCGGCAGCGTCCGGCCCGTGCTCTCGAACGCCCGCGCGCCCCGAACACGGCCGCCTTGACCTCGAGGATGTCCTGGGCGGTCTCGATGATCAGCAGGTCGGCGCCCGCCGTCGATCAGGCCCGCCGCCTGCTCGGCGAACACCTCGACCAGCTCGCCGAAGCGGATCTGCCCGAGCGAGGGGTCCTCGGATGCGGGCAGGAAGCCCGTCGGCCCGATCGAGCCGGCCACGAAGCGGCTCTCGCCCGGCGGCCGCCCGCGCGATTTCCGCGGCCTTCGTGTTGATCTCGACCGTGTAGTCGGCGAGGCCCCACTCGTCGAGCTTCAGCCGCGAGCCCTGGAAGGTGTCGGTCTCGACCACCTCCGCGCCCGCCTCGAGCATCGAGCGTGGACGCCCTCGATCACGTCGGGGCGGTTGAGGACGAGCGCCTCGTGGCACTTGCCGTGCAGCCCGCCGTAGTCCTCGCTCGTCAGGTCGAACTGCTCGAGCGTGGCGCCCATGCCGCCGTCGTAGACGACGACCCGGCTGCCGATCGCTTTGCGGTAGTCGCGCATGGGTCCATGCTATGGCGCCTCCGGGCGCGGCCCCCGGGCGCGGCCCGCGGGCGTCCGCTCGGGGGGACCGCGGAGGCCGGCGCGGGCGACCCGTCAGGGGCCCCCCGAGGCCGTCGCGCCTGGACCCCCGTAGGCGTGCCAGAAGGCGATGTTGACGGGGTTGACGACAGGACCTCGCCCCCGCGCAGGGTGAACCGACAGGTGTCCTCGCGCCCGCTGCGGATCGCGGCGGCAACGACCTCGGCGTCCTCCTCGACGAGCTGCGTAGCGGTGGGTCCGCCGCCGACGAAGGTGATCAGCGTGGCCACTGCGCTAGAGCGTAGCGGTCGGCGCATCCGACTCTCCCGGCGATCGCCCCGCGCGACCAACGCGGGCCGCCGGGAGGCGGCCCACGCGGAGGTCGCAGCGCCTACCCCGGCGTCACTTGATGAACAGCATCTCCGAGTACTTCGGCAGCGGCCAGAGGTCGTCGGCGACGAGCTCTCCAGCCGGTCGGCCACGTCGCGCACGTCGTCCATCGCCGGGATGACCGTGTCGCGCATGTAGACCGCCCACTTCTGCGGTGAGTCGTCGGGCTGGTTCTCGTCGAGGTTGGCGTCCTCGAGCTTGCGCAGGGCGAAGTGGAGCTCCTTGACGAGCGGCTCGACCTCCCCGATCAGCTCGTCGAGGCCGGTCGCCTTGAGCTCGTTGAGGTAGCGCACCGCGGCCGGCAGGATCATCGTGCGGGCGATCGCCGCGGCCGTCTCGGCCTCGATGTTGATCTTGATCGCGTACTGCTCGAGGAACACCTCGTAGCGGGACTCGAGCTCGCGCTTGGAGAGCACCTTGTACTTCTTGAACACCGCCACCGTCTTTTTGTCGACCAGCCACGGCAGCGCGTCCGGCGTGGTGCGCAGGTTGTAGAGGCCCCGCTTCTCGGCCTCCGCGTGCCACTCGGGTGAGTAGTCGTCGCCGTCGAAGACGATCTGCTTGTTCGCCGGCCAGCTGTCCTTGACGACTTTCGTGACCGCCTTCTCGAGGTTGCCCCCGCTGCCTTTGCAGCGCCGTCTTCAGCTTGCGCGCCGAGCTCGTCGATCGACTCGGCGACGATCGTGTTGAGCACCGTGTTGGGCAACGCCGGCGACATCGAGGAGCCGAGCGCGCGGAACTCGAACTTGTTGCCGGTGAACGCGAACGGGCTCGTGCGGTTGCGGTCGCCCGCCGTGCAGCGGCAGCGGCGGCAGCACCGGCGTGCCGAGGCCGAGGAACGAGCCCGGCTTGGAGCGCTGCACTTTGCCCGACTCGATCGCCGTGAACACCTTCTCGAGCTCGGCGCCGAGGAAGATCGAGATGATCGCCGGCGGCGCCTCGTTGGCGCCGAGGCGGTGGTCCTGGCCGGGTGTGGCGATCGACGCGCGCAGCAGCGCCTGGTGCTTGTTGACGGCCTGGATCACCGCCGTGCAGAAGAACAGGAACTGCAGGTTCTCCGACGGCGTGTCGCCCGGCTCGAGCAGGTTCAGGCCCGTGTCGGTGCCCATCGACCAGTTGTTGTGCTTGCCCGAGCCGTTGACGCCGGCGAACGGCTTCTCGTGCAGCAGGCACACCAGGCCGTAGCGGCGGGCGATGTTCTGCAGGATCTGCATCGTCAGCTTCTGGTGGTCGGAGCCGACGTTCGAGTTCTCGAAGATCGGCGCGACCTCGTACTGGTTGGGCGCGACCTCGTTGTGGCGCGTCTTGATCGGCACGCCGAGCTTGGCGAGCTCCAGCTCGATCTCGAGCATGTAGGCGAGGATCCGCTCAGGGATCGAGCCGAAGTAGTGGTCGTCGAGCTCGTGGCCCTTCGGCGGCTTGGCGCCGAACAGCGTGCGCCCGGTCGTGAACAGGTCGGGCCGTTCGAAGTAGTACTGCTCGTCGATCAGGAAGTACTCCTGCTCGCGGCCGATCGTCGTGAACACGCGGCTCGGCGTCGCTCGACGCCGAGCAGCTCGAGCGCCCGGATCGCCGCTCCCGACAGCGCGTCCATCGAGCGCAGCAGCGGGATCTTGTGGTCGAGCGCCTCGCCGGTCCAGGAGGTGAACGCGGTCGGGATGCACAGCAGCGCGCCGTTGGGGTTCTCGAGGATGAACGCGGGCGAGGTCGGGTCCCAGGCGGTGTAGCCGCGGGCCTCGAACGTCGCGCGGATGCCACCGGTGGGGAACGAGGAGGCGTCGGGCTCGCCCTGGATCAGCTCCTTGCCGGAGAACTCGGCGATCGCGGTGCCGTCGCCCGCGGGGGCGTAGAAGGAGTCGTGCTTCTCCGCGGTCGAGCCGGTCAGCGGCTGGAACCAGTGCGTGTAGTGCGTGGCGCCCTTCTCCATCGCCCATTCCTTCATCGCCTGCGCGACCGCGTCGGCGAGCGAGGTGTCGAGCGCCTCGCCGCGCGCGAGCGTGCGCTGCAGCGCCTTGTAGACGTGCTTGGGCAGGCGCTGGCGCTGCAGCGCGGCGGAGAACACGTTCGCGCCGAAGACCTGGTTGGCCGGGAGGGTCAGGTCGGGGGAGCCGAGCGCGCTGCCGTTGGCGCTCCACTGCGCGGCGGTGACGTTCTGCTGGCGGGTCCTGTGGCATGGGTGGGGTCGATTCCTCCTGGGAAAGCGGGTGGCGGCAGCCGTGCGCCCCGCAAGGCGCAGGGCCGGAAGGCAATCGTAGTGCCGAAGGCCGTGGAACGGCATCACCGAATGGCGAAATCAGACGCCTCGAGCGTTTCGACAGCGGGCCAAACGCGCGGTCCCCGTGCAGTAGCCGCTTCTGCGTCCCGCGCGGGCGCTCAGGGGTTGATGCTGGACGGGATGCTGGGGTACACGCCCACGCGCACCTTGCCGGTGTTCGGGTCGACGTGCGTCGGCGGGCGGCGCGCGGCGCGACGGCGACCGTGAAGCGGCCCACGACGGGCGCCCCGGAGGCGGGTCGCGCCTTCGCCTTGCCGGCCAGCCCGGCGGCGACCGTGTAGTGGACCGTGTAGAGCGCCGGCCTTGACCGGCACCACCTGCCAGAGGAACGTGCGCGTGGCCCCGGGCGCGAGGCGGCCGAGCGCCCAGGTGTTGACGTAGGCCGTCTGGCCGCCGCCGGGCGGGCTGACGTTCCTGGGTTTCGACGGGCGGACGGGCGATCGCGCCGGGGCCTCGTTCGATCACCCAGATCGGCCGGCTGCTGTCGGCCAGTTCGGGGTAGCTCGAGTGTAGCTGAAGGAGTCGACCGTGACCGCGACGTTCGGCAGCGGCTGCGCCGCCGCTGTTGCGGACCACGAGCGCCATCGTTGCCGGCCGCGCGATCGATCTGCAGGGCCGGGAAGCTCGCGTGCGCGACTTCCATCGTGTAGGTCCCGGCGGGTTCGTGCGCGTCCTGGCGCGCGGCCGCCGCAACCGGCTAGCAGCGAGGCGGCCGCCAAAGCCGCGAACATCGGCACGCACGCGCCGCCTTTGCCGTGCGAGCGCGCGGGCGGGACGCGCGAGGCCAGCAAGCACTCTCGGTCCTCCCCTCACGATCGCGCCACGATACCAGCGGCGAGAGCACCCGGCATCAGCACGGGCGCGGGCCCCGGTACGGCGTCGCGCAGGGGGCTCATGGCGTAGAGTTGTGCAGGCGTCGACGTGACCCGAGGAGGGGTTCAGCCGAGATGGTTCGCAGCGTAGCCGAGCGGGCGTATTCCTCCCGACGAGGAACCTGCTCGAGGAAATCGGGGACATGATGATCCTCACGGGCAGGACGATCTGGTCCGCCCTGCGCCCGCCCTACCCGTACGGCGGGGAGTTCGTCTCGCAGTTCCTGTTCGCGCTGCGGCTGTGCTGGTTCCCGCTGCTGATCTCGACGGTCTGCATCTGCTACGCCGCGCCGGGGCTGCAGGCGGCGAACTTCCTGACGATCTTCGGCGCGCTCGACCGGCTCGGCGGCTTCTTCGTGCTCGGCGCGATCCGCGAGATCGGCCCGAGCGTGACGGCGATCGTGCTGGCCGGCGTGGCGGGCACCGCGATCACGGCCGACCTCGGGCGCGCGCAAGGTCCGCGAGGAGCTCGACGCGCTGCAGGTGCTCGGCGTGGACCCGGTCAAGAACCTCGTCGTCCCGCGCTTCCTGGCGCTGATGGTCGTGACGGGCCTGTTCAACATCTACGCGCTGCTGTTCGGGATCTTCGGCGGCATCATCGCCGAGCTCGTCAACGGCCAGCCGCTCGGCCCGTTCTGGACGACGCTGTTCGCGAACGCCTCCACCACCGACCTGTGGGGCTCGGTCCTGAAGACGACGATCTACGGCGCGATCATCGCGATCGTCTGCTGCTACAAGGGCATGACCGCCTCCGGCGGCGCCGAGGGCGTCGGGCGCGCGGTCAACGAGGCGGTCGTGCTCGCGTTCCTGGCGATCTTCTCGTTCGACTACGTCTTCACGCAGACGCTGCTCGCGACCCACCCGCAGATCCTGGTGATCAAGTAATGAACGAACTGCTCGCGCTGCCGCGCGAATGGCTCGCCGCGACCGGCGAGATCGGCCGTTTCACGGGGAACATCGTCCGCGACGTCTGGGGGCTGCGCGTGTTCCGCTTCTTCGGCGAGGCGCTGCGCCAGTGCGGGATCCTGATCGTCTGCTCGACGCTGATCATCTGGGCGCTGATGTTCATCCTCGGCCTGCAGTGCGGCATCGAGGGCGCCTACTTCACCGAGGCCCAGGGCGCGCCCGCCTACTCGGGCGTGTTCACGCGCCTGGTGCGACCTGCGCGAGATCACCCCGTACGCGTTCGGCTACATGATGTCCGCGAAGGTCGGCACGGGGATCGTGGCCGAGCTCGGCGCGATGCGCATCTCCGAGGAGATCGACGCGCTGGAGGTGATGGGGATCAACTCGATGACGTTCCTGTGCGCGACGCGCCTGCTGGCCGCCTGGCTGGTGCTGCCGTTCATGTACATGGCGGGCATCGGCGCGGCGTTCCTGGCCTCCTACATCGCGGTCGTGCATGCAGATCGGCTACGTCTCCTCGGGCGGCTACCTGCTGATCTTCTGGCAGTTCCAGAACCCGC
Organism: uncultured Solirubrobacteraceae bacterium; assembly: GCA_963743505.1. GTDB lineage: Bacteria > Actinomycetota > Thermoleophilia > Solirubrobacterales > Solirubrobacteraceae > Palsa-744. Next base: position 488,212 of record CAVUPZ010000002.1, read on the forward strand.
CGGACTTCTTATACAGCCTGATCAAGGCGATGTTCATGGCCACCGCGATCGTGCTCGTGGGGTGCTACTACGGCTACAACGCCAGCGGTGGGCCGGTCGGCGTGGGCAGGGCCACGGCGAAGTCGATGGTGCTCAACCTCGTGCTCGTGCACGTCATCGGCATGCTCGGCACCCAGATCTTCTGGGGCGCCAACCCGCGCGCCCCGATCGGAGGCTGAGGCGATGAGCCGAGCGAGCTCCGAGCCGAGGACCCGCCGAGTCGAGCGAGCGGACGAGTTCGAGCTACCACACGCGGCGAGGAGTCCGACCCGTCGCGAGGCCGCCGGACGCGATCGAGTTCATCGACGTGCACAAGTCGTTCGGGCGCAACCACGTGCTGCGGGGCCTGAACATGGGCCTGCCGGAGGGCAGGATCTCGATGATCCTCGGGCCCGTCGGGGACGGGCAAGTCGGTCTGCATCAAGCACATCGTCGGCCTGCTGTACCCCGACGAGGGCGACGTGATCGTGCACGGGCAGTCGATGCCGAGCCTGCCCGACGCCGAGCTGTTCGAGATGCGCAAGAAGTTCGGCGTGCTGTTCCAGGACGGCGCGCTGTTCGGGTCGATGAACCTGTACGACAACGTCGCCTTCCCGCTGCGCCAGCACACCGAGAAGGGCGAGGACGAGATCGCCGAGATCGTCAACCGGCGCCTGCGCGAGGTCGGCCTCGGCGGGGCGAGGGCAGAAGATGCCGAACGAGCTCTCCGGCGGCATGCGCAAGCGCGCCGGCTTCGCGCGCGCGCTCGTGCTCGAACCCGAAATCGTCCTCTTCGACGAGCCCGACTCGGGCCTCGACCCGGTGCGCACGGCGCTGCTGTGCGAGCTGATCAAGGAGGTCCACGCCGAGAACGGCGGCTGCTACGTCGTGATCACCCACGACATCATGAGCGCCCGCCGCGTGGCCGAGCACATCTCGGTCCTGTGGAAGGGCCGGATCGTCGAGTCCGGCCCCGCCGCAGAGCTGTTCGCCTCCGAAAACCCGTTCGTGCGCCAGTTCCTCTCCGGCGAATCGGCCGGCCCGCTCGGCATGGAGTGACCGCGGCGGCGCTCGCGCCGGCGCGTCCGCTCGGCCGCCACGCGGCCGAGTCCGCGGCCGCGTCCTCGCCCTGTCGAGCCCCGCCGGACAAGCCTGATCGCCCGATCTCTCGCACGGCTCGCGGGCGGCGCGGCGCGGCGTCCGCGGTCGTCCTCGCGGTCGCGTCGTGCTCGGGCTGGCCGCCGCGGCGCTCGCGCTGCGGCTGCGCCCGAGCGCCGCGACGAGCACGTTCGTGTCGAGCTCGAGCGGCCAGTACAGGGCGACACAGCGCTTCTACGCGAGCTTCGGCGAAGAGCCCGTCGAGGTGCTCGTCAAGGGCAACCTGCAGCAGCTCGTGCTGAGCTCCGACATCGAGCGGCTGCTCGGGCTGGAGGGATGCCTGTCGGGCAACGTGCCGGCGGCGCGCTCGCGGCCGAGGGCGGCGCGAACGGTCCGTGCGGGCAGCTCGCGCGCGGCCAAGACGGTCAAGGTCGTGTTCGGGCCCGGGACGTTCGTCAACGAGGCCGCCGACCAGATCGACGAACAGCTCGACGCGCGAGACCAAGCAGGCGCGAAGCGCAGGCGCAGCAGGCCGAAGCGGTCGTCTACGCAGGCCGCGCTCGCGCGCGGGCTACTCCGCCGCCGCAGCGCGGGCGCTCGGCGAAGCAGGCGAGCAAGATCACGATCGCGCGCTTCCAGGAGGGCGTCGTCGACGCTCGCGCTGCAGTACGGGCTGACCTCGCGCGCCGAGCCTCGACGACCCCGACTTCGTCTCCACGCTCGTGTTCGACTCGACCAAGCCGGCGGGCACGCCCAAGCAGCGCTTCGCCTACCTGTTCCCGAGCCCCGACGCGGCGCTCGTCTCGGTGCGCATGAAGGCCGGGCTCTCAGCGAAGCGCAGCGCACGCGCACGATCGGCCTGATCCGCCAGGCCGTCGCGATGAGCGCAGTGGCAGCTGGCAGCACGGCGAGTCCTACCTCGGTCACCGGCGAGCCGGTGATCGTCTCCGACCTGACGAGCTCGATCACGCAGCTCGATCGAGCTGCTGCTGGTCGCCGTGCTGCTGGTGATGGCCGCGACGCTCGGCCTCGTCTTCACGGGCCGCCCGCGCCTGCTGCCGCTGGCGCTGGCGCTGCTCGCGGCCGCGCTCACGTTCGGCGCGCTGGCGCTGGTCGGGGGCGTCGCTGACGTGGCGTCGATCGCCGTGCTGCCCGTGCTCGTGGGCCTGGCGGTCGACTACGCGATCCAGTTCCAGTCGCGCGTCGCCGAGGCAGGCTCGAGGGCGACGGCTCGACGCGGCGCGAGCGACGGCGAGGGCGCGGCGAGGCCGGGCAGGAGCGCCGGCGGTGCCGGGCCGAGTGAGGCGCGCGAGCGCCGCGGCGGCGGCCCCGACGATCGCCACGCGCGCGGCGCGGCCGCGAGCGCCGGCGGCGATGCTCGTGCTGCTGCTCTCGCCGGTGCCGATGGTCCGGGGCTTCGGCGTGCTGCTCGTCGTCGGGGTCGCGATCGCGCTCGCTGTGCGCGCTGACGCGTCGGCGCGGCCGCGCTCGCGCTGCGCCGGTCGCGCCGCGCCGGCCGCGCCTGGCGCGTGGCGGGCGCGCGCCGGCACGTCGCGCTCGCGCGCCGCCTGGCGCGGAGCCCGCGAGCTGCTGCGCGACAACCCGCTGACCCGCCTCGTCGCCGCGCCGCGCTCTGGGGACGCCGTGCGCCGGCCCGGGCGGCGTGCTGGGCGTCGGGCCTGCTGCTGGCCGCGCTCGGCTGGGGCCTCGACACCCAGACGCAGGTGCGAGACCGACATCACGAAGCTCGTGCCTCAGAACCTCGCCTCGCTCGCAAGCCTGGACGACGCTCGAGCGCACGACCGGCGTGGGCGGGGAAATCGACCTGATGGTCACAGGCAGCAAGCTGACCAAGCCGGCGACGATCGAATGGATGAGCTCCTACGAGAGCGCGGTGCTCGCGCGCTTCGGCTACAGCGCCGCGCGCGGGCTGCGGCAAGGCGCGCCTGTGCCCGGCTTTCTCGCTGCCGGACCTGTTCCGCAGCCCGTCGGCCGGCGCCTCCGGGGCGGGCACCGTGTCCGCCGCGGAGGTCCGCGGGCCTGCTGGGCGCGATCCCGCCGTACTTCTCCCAGGACGTGATCACGCCGGACCGGCGCGCGGCGACGCTCGCGTTCGGCATCCGGCTGATGAGCCTCGCAGCAGCAGCAGCGCCTGATCGAAGGGATGCGCTCGCGGCCTGCATCCGCCGGCGGGCGTGCAGCGCGACAGCTCGTCGGCCTGCCGGTGCTGGCGGCGCCAGTCGGGCACCCAGGTCGCCGATCCCTGGCGGCGCCTGGAGACGCTGCTGGTCGGGCTCGCGGCCGTCGCGCTGGTGCTGCTGATCGCGTTCCGCGGCGACCGCCGCCGCGCGCTCGTCGCCGCTCGTGCCGATCGTGCTCGCCACCGGCTGGTCGGCGCTGGTCCTGTTCGCCGTGCGCGTGCCGCTGAACCCGATGTCGGTGACGCTCGGCGCGCTCGTGATCGCGATCTCGACCGAGTTCAGCGTGCTGCTGTCCGAGCGCCACCGCCAGGAGCGCCTCGCCGGGCACGACACGATCGCAGGCGCTGCGGCGCACCTACCGCCGCACGGGCGCCGCGGTCGCCGCCTCGGGGGTGACGGCGATCGGCCGGGTTCGGCGTGCTCGTGCTGTCGGACATCCGCATGCTGCGCGACTTCGGCCTGGTGACGCTGATCGACCTGAGCGTCTCGCTGCGTGGGCGTGCTGGTGGCGCTGCCCGCCGTGATCGTCCTCAGCGAGCGCGACCCGGCCGTGGCGCTGCCGCGCCGTGGCTCCGAGCGGCTCGCGGCGCTGCGCTCGGCCTCGGCCCGCGGACGGCGCGGGGTACGGACGCGGCGCTGGGCCGGATCGTGGCATGGGCGGGCCTGAGCACGACGGCGGCGAGGCGGGGACCGCGCCGGCCGCGCCGGCTCCCGTCCAGGCTCAGCACTACGGTCGCTACGTGGGCCTGCTGGCTCTCGTGATCCTCGTCGCTGATCACCCTCAACACGATCGCTCACCAAATCCAACGGCGCTCGGCGGCATCGCGCCCGGGCAGCCAGCTGCCGCCGTTCGCCGTGCCGCTCGCGCTCGGCAACCTCAAGGGCGACGCCGACGTCGCCACGCAGCGCCGAACGAGGGCGAGGCCGGGAAAGTGCCGGCGTGCCAGCGTGCGCGGCGCGCAGATCCTCAACGTCTGCCAGCTCTACGAACACGGCCCGGTGGTGCTCGCGCTGTTCGTCGACGGCGGCTCCTGCCCGCGGTGCTCGAGCGACATGCAGGCGCTCGCGCCCGTCCTTCCCGGGTGTCAGCTTCGCCGCGGTGGCGATCCGAGGGCAGACCGCCGGACGCTGCGCGGGCTCGTGCGCCGCGCGCCTGACCTCCCGGTCGGGCTCGACAGCGACGGCGCGCTCGCGTCGCCTCTACAAGGTGGCGAGCTGCCCGCAGGTGAACTTCGCCTACCCGGGCGGCGTCGTGCAGAGCCGGCGCTTGCTGAGACGGCCTGCGCCGGCGTCGCTGCGCGCGCGGGTCAGCGAGCTGGTCGCGGCCGCGCGCTCGCGCGGCTGGCGTGGTCCGGCCTGATGCGGCGGGGCCGGCATGATGCGGTGGAGTCCGGCATGATGCCGTGGGGTCCGGCCCGATGAGCGGGGCGCCGGTGCTCGAGCCCGTCCTGGGTGGCTGGCGCGCGAGGTCGAGCAGGAGCTGCCCGGGGCTGCGCCTGCTGAGCGTCGAGGCGCAGGTCGCCCGCCGCCAGCGGCTCAGCGGCGACTCGCCCGCCGACGTCGAGGCGAGCGCCTGCGCGAGCTGTCGAACCGCTTCCGGGGGGCGCGTGCGGTGGCGCTGCGCCGCGAGCCGGTGCCGGCGGCCTACCGGGTCTTCTTCCGCCAGATCGGCCTCGACCCCGACGTCGTGCGGACGCCGATCGAGGCGGCCGTGCTCGAGCGGATGCTGCGCGGCGGCTTCCCCTCCGGCGGCCTGCTCGCGGACGTCCTGCTGATCGCCCTGATCGACACGGGCGTGCCGGTGTGGGCGCTCGACGCCGACGCCGTCGACGGCGCCGCTCGGGATCCGCGCGAGCCGCGAGGGCGAGCCGCTCGGCCGCGGCGCCGACGGACACCGCCGCTGCCCGCCGGCCGGCTCGTGGTCGCCGACGGCTCGGCGGCGCTGGCGGTCCTGTTCGGCGAGCCGTCGCCCGCGGCCACACGCCGCTCGCCGCGAGCGCGCCGACTCGACGCTGTTCGCGGTCCAGGTGCCGGGCGTGCCGGCGCTGTACGTGGAGGAGGCGCTGTGGTCGTGCTCGGGCCGCGCCTCGAGCGACCGTGAGCGGAGGCCGTCGAGCTGCGCAGGGCAGTGCGGGCACTGGTAGAATCGCCGCTCGGTCCGCGACAGGAGAGAGTCTGGCCATTGAGCCCAGCCAGCGCCTGATCGATCGCCCACTCGCGCCGCTCGTCGGCGCGGGGAGCGGTCAGGCCGTGCTCGCGATGGACAGCTCGCTGCGCCGATGCCGAGCGCGGCAGGCGGCGCCCGCAGGCGCTCAGGGCCCAGATCGCCACGGCTCGAGCGCGAGCTCTCGAGCCTCGTCGCCGCGCGCTTCCCCTGCACACCTGCGCCCGGCCCGACCGAGCCGGCCGCGCCTCGGCGCGGTCCGTGCCTGCTCGACCTCGCGCGAGCTCGAGCGCACGCGCGACCGCTCGCCGGACGCGTGCAGGAGCTCCGCGCCGCGTGCCGGCGAGCGCGGCGAGCACGAGCGCGCGCGCGCGCGAGCTGCTCGAGCGGATGAGGCTCGAACCGGGCCGCTACAAGTTCGTGCGCCTGCCGGTGCGCGACCTCGGCGAAGGCGGCTGCGGGGTGTGGGAGGTGCGCCCGCGCCTCGGCCTGATCGGGATGCTCGCCGGCTGGTGGCAGCTCAAGCTCTCGTCAGGCTGTCCGTTAGCCAGGGGGTCGCGCTCCGAGCGCGGCCCCGTCCGACCGTGCGTGAGCATCGCGGCGAGCGTGCGGCGCTGGCGGTCGGTCATCGAGCCGATCGGTCTTCTTCTCGGACATCGGGATCTGGGCGAGGAACTTGCGGCAGCGGGTCTGACCCCAGCGGCGCTGGCTCATCAGCAGGTCGGCGACGGCCATGCTCTCGGCCTCCCACGGGCAGTCGAGGATCACCTCGGCGACGTCGAGCTCGCCGGTCGCGACGCGGCGCTTGAGCTCGGCGCGGGCGAGGCGAACCTGGTTGGCGCGTTCGAGGGCGCGCATGTGCTGTGGACCGGCAGGGGCGATCGTCGCTGTCGCGTTCATGTGAGCACTCTCCCCGTCGCCGCCGCGAGTCTGCCGCGGCGGGCAACATCCTTGCTCGAATTTTTCGACGAGTAACGCGCTCGCCGTGGCCGTCGACACTCCGTCCGCGACGCCACTGCGCGGCCGATCACGACGCCTCGACCCCCCTCCCGAGCTGCGTCCTGGGGCTGAGCCCCGAACGGTCATGCAGAGCGCTTCTGGAAGCTACGCCAGCGCAGGGCTCGCGGTCAACAGCCCGCGCGCGCTTCGTGCGCTAGAAGCGGGCTTTTTCTTGCCCGACCGGCACTTGTGAAGAATTGGACAAGTTTCCGGCGCCGGCTCGGCGTCGCGAGCGCTCAGCCCGCGTGCCGGGCCCGGCAGCGGTCCGTGCTCGGCCTCGAACTCGCGCTTGACCCGCGCGAAGACCTCCAGCGCGCGGTCGAGCGTGGCCTCGTCGTGGGTGGCCATCACGCTCGTGCGCAGCAGCGCTCCGCCCGGCGGCACGGCGGGGTGCAGGGCGCAGTTGGTGAACACGCCCCCGTCGTACAGCGCCCGCCACAGCAGCGCCGCCTTCCAGTCGTCGCCGACGAGGACGGGGACGATCGGGGTGCACGATGCTCGTCTCGCGGGGCGTCCTCGCGCGGGTCCGCGTGCGCACGGGCTCGCCGCTCGAGCACCGCGAAGCCGAGCGCGCGCAGGCCGTCGGCGAGGTAGCGGGCGTTCGTCGAGCACGCGCCGCGAGCAGCGGCGGCCCCTCGGCCGAGCGCACGATCCGCAGCGCCGCGAGCGCCGCCCCCAGCGCGGCCGGCACCGCCGAGGCGGTGAACAGGAACGCGCGCGAGGAGATGCGCAGGTAGTCGATCACCTCCGCCGGCGCCGGCGACGAAGCCGCCGCAGGAGGCGAGCGACTTGGAGAAGGTGCCCATGCGCAGGTCGACGCGATCCTCGACCCCGAGCAGCTCGGCGGCGCCCGCGCCGCGCGCGCCGAGCACGCCGGCGCCGTGGGCCTCGTCGACCATCAGGCGCGCGCCGTAGCGCGCGCACAGCTCGGCGATGTCCACGCAGCGGCGCGACGTCGCCCTCCATCGAGAAGACGCCGTCGACGACCACGAGCACGCCGCCGCCGTCGTCCTCGGCGCGCGTGCGAGCGCGCGCTCGAGCTTGTCGAGGCGGTTGTGGCGGAAGGGACGCATCTTCGCCCGCGAGAGCAGCACGCCGTCGAGGATCGAGGCGTGGTCGCCGGAGTCGACGATCACCGTGTCGCTGCGGGCCGAGCAGCGTGCCGAGCGTGCCCACGTTGGCCTGGTGGCCGGTCGTGAACACGAGCGCGTCGCTCGGTGTCCATCCACTCGGCCAGCTCGCGCTCGAGCTCCAGGTGCAGCGGGGTCGTGCCGTTCAGCAGGCGCGAGCCGGTCAGGCCGGTGCCGTAGCGGTGCAGCGCGTCCTCGGCGCCCTTCATCACCCGCTCGTCGCCGGTCAGGCCGAGGTAGTTGTTGGAGGCGAGCATGATCCGCGGGCTGCCCTCCATCTCGACGACCGGCATCGCCGGCGACTCGACCGTGCGGAAGTAGGGCAGCAGGTCGGCCTCGCGGGCGGCGCGCAGGAGCTCCTCGCGCTCGTGGCCGCGGACCTTGGCGAAGACGTCGATCGAGGTGGGCATATAAGGTGCGCGCCGGCCGATGGCGCGTCGAGGTCACGGCCCGTGTCGGGCGGACGCGAGCTGAAGCACGTTCATCGAGCTGCCGTGGCGGCTGTATCTAACGAGCCCCACTGGGTGCCGCCGCTGATGCTCGAGCTGGCGAGCTGTTCCTGGACCGAGCAAGAACCCGTTCTTCAACCACGGCGAGGCCCAGTACTTCCTCGCCTGCCGCGACGGGCGCGTGGTGGGCCGCATCAGCGCCCACGTCGACCACGACTTCAACGAGTACCAGAAGAACGAACTGGGGCTGGTTCGGGTTCTTCGAGTGCGAGGACGACCCGGAGGCTGCTCGACGCGCTGCTGGACGCCGCCGAGCGGCTGGCTGCGCGAGCGCGGCCGCGAGCGGATGGTCGGCCCGGCGGACTTCACGACCAACGACGAGAGCGGCGTGCTGGTCGAGGGCTACGAGCTGCCCGCCGATGATCCGTCAGCCCGTGGCACCCGCCCTACTACCAGCAGCGCATGGAGCAGGCCGGGATGGCCAAGGCGATGGACCTGTACATGTGGAGCCTGGAGGTCGCCGACCGCGAGAAGGTGCTGCCCGGCGATCTGGGAGCTGGCCGAGAAGGTCCAGAGTCCGAGCACGGGATCGCGTGCCGCCGATGCTGCCGCAGGAAGACTGCGCAGGACATGGACGCGCTTCCCCGAGGTCTACAACGCCGCGTGGGCGAAGAACTGGGACTTCGTGCCGCTACTCGAAGAAGGAGCTCGACGCACTACGCCAAGGAGCTCCAGCCTCGTCTTCGACAAGAACTGGGCCATGGTCGCCGAACGCGAAGACACCGGCGAGGTCGTCGGGGTGGCGCTGACGCTGCCCGACTTCAACCAGGTGCTGGCGAAGATGAACGGGCGCCTGCTGCCGTTCGGCTGGTGGTACTTCCTGCGCAAGGCGCAAGATACGACGCGGTGCGCGTCGTTTGCGCTCGGCGTCAAGCCCGAGTACCAGCACACGGGCGTCGCGGCGCGCTTCTACTCAGATGCACTTCGACGCCGCCGAACGCACGCCCGCAGAAGGGCGGCGAGATGGGCTGGATCCTCGAGACGAACACAGCCGATGAACCGCGGCATGGAAGGCGATGGGCGGCGAGATCGTCAAGCGCTACCGCGTGTACGAGCGCGTCCTGTAGCGGCAGCCTGAGTGGGTCTGCGCCGGCCTCTACACTTCGCGGATGCTCCGGGATCAGCGATGCCGCCTCCGCCGCGAGGAGCTCTGAGCCGCCGGCCGAGGCGCAGCAGCAGGGCGACGCCGGGCGACGGCCCTCGCGGTGCTCACGAGCGTCACCGCGCCAGCTGCCCGCCGGGCGCACGCGCCAGGGCCCTGACCGCGAGCTCGCCGGCGCGCGGGCTGCCGGCGGTCGCAGGCGGCCGCGGTCGCGGCCGGCGGGTTCGTCGCCGGGCGCCGCGGTCGTCGGCCTCGTGCACCGTCGCCAGGCGCCCGGCAGGGCACGCTCAGCCGCGTCGTCGGGCGCTGCGGGCGGCGGGCGGCGGGCGCGCACGCGGGGCGCCGCGCGAGCTGCTGCAGATCGTGGGCAGCCGCTCGCTGCTGGTGGACGTGCATCTGCTCGGGGTGCCCGCCACGGACCGCTGAGCGCTGAGCGCTTGCCCCGGAACGGCCGCGTGTCGAGCTGCGGCGCGAGGTGACGCCCGGCGGCGCCCTTCCGCCTGCCGCGCCTGACGGCACGGACGGCATGATGCGCCGGCGCCGGCGGCGTGCTCGAGCGGCTGCTGCACCACGACGGCGAGCCGGTGCGTGGTGCGGGTCGCCCAGACCGCGCCCGACCGCGGTGCTGTTCGGGGCCCGCGCGCCGGCCGCGCAGGCGGCCGCGCACGGCATCGCGCGGATGCGCTTCGCGCTCGGCGTCGACGACGAGCTGCGCGCCGTTCCTGCGGCGCTTCGCCGGGACGATCCGCTGATCGGCCGCTCGGTGCGGCGGCGGCCGTGGCTGCGGGTGGGGCGCCGGCCGGAGCCGTTCGAGGCGCTCGCGTGGGCGATCTGCGAGCAGCTGATCGAGTACGAGCGCGCGGCGGCGATCCAGCGCCGCGTGGTCGGGCGCCTCGGGCGCCGCTGGCGGGGCTGGGACGGGCGTGGGCGAGCGGGCTGCGCGACCTGCCCACGGCCGCCGAGCTCGCGGGCACCGCGCCCGGCGCTGCTGCAGTCCTTCGACCTCGCCGCGCGCGCGCGCGCTCGCCGCTCGTCCGGGCCGCGCGCGAGGTCGCCCGCGGGCGCGTGGACCTGCGACGGCGGCGAGCACGAGCGCGGCTGGCGGCGGCTGCGCGCGATCCCCGGCATCGGGCCGTGGACGGTCGAGATGCTCGCGCTGCGCGGCCAGGGCCGCCACGACCAGCTGCCGGCCGGCGACCTCGGCCTGCTGAAGCTCGTCGGGCCGCGTGCTCAGCGGCGGCGATCCCCACGCGATCGCCGGGGAAGCCGAGGTGCGCGAGCTGTTCGCGCCCTACGGCGAGTGGGCCGGGCTGGCCGCCGCGCACGCGATCGCGCTGTGAGCGCGGGCCGGCGCCCGGGCCGGGCTCCTCAGCGGCTGCGTGCTGGAGCGCGGTCGCGTTCGAGCAGCAGCGCGAACGTGGGGCACGCCTGGGCGGCCCGCGTCGCGTGGTCGAGCAGCTCGCCCTCGACGGGGCGCCCGTCGACGATCGGATAGCCCCACTCGTCGAGCGTGATCCGCTCGGGCAGCAGCTCCGCGCACATGCCGTGCGCCTCGCAGGCGATCGGGTTGACGCGCACGCGATGGCTCATCGCGCTGACCCCGCCTGCCCGCTGTCGCGTCGCTCACGGGGCGTGCCGGGCAGGGGCAGCTCCGGCGGATTGCGCGCACGCCTCGCAGGGGCCGTGGCGGGCGTGGTCGGCGAACTCGCGCGCTGAACGTCTCCAGCGCGCTGAACAGGACACGTGACGGCGCCGTCGGGGTGCCCGCAGGCGCCGCGGCGCGCGCACGAGCGATGCCAGCCGGTCGATGCGCTCGGCGGGCTTGCCGCGCTGGCGGCGCCGCTCGGCGATCTCGCGCGAACGCGTCGGCGAGCGCGTCCAGCCCGTGCACGCAGGGGCCGCACTGGCCGGCGCTCTGGCCCGCGAGCCAGCGCGCTGACGCGCGCCGTTTCGGCGACCGGGCAGGCGTGCTCGGAGAGCAGCAGCACGACGCCCGCGCCGAGCGTGGCGCGCGTGCGGCGCGAGGTGTTCGTCGGAGAGCGCCACGCCCGCGCAGGTGCTCGCCGTCGATCCACGCGCCGGCGTAGCCGCCCGAGCAGCGCCGCCCGCAGGCCCGCCGTGGTCGCCGCCGGCGGCCTCGATCAGCGAGCGCAGCGAGGCGCCGTGCTCGATCTCATACACGCCCGGGTGGGCGACCGGCCCGGACAGCGTCACGAGCGCCGAGCCGGGCTGGCTGGGGGTGCCGAGCTGGCGGAACCAGCTCGGCTCCGTGGCGGGCGATCAGCGCGACGTGGGCCAGCGTCTCGGCGTTGTTGACGAGCGTGGGGCGCCGCCGGACGCCCTGCTCGAAGGGCATCGGCGGCGTGAACAGTCGGCTTCGCCGGGCCGCCGTTCAGGTGGTTGACGAGCGCCGACTCCTGGCCCGCGACGTAGTGGCCGGGGACGACCGCCATCGTCAGCCGCGACGAGCTGCCGGAGCGCCCGGAGCGCCGGCGCGTTCTTCGATCGCGACGGCGACGCTGTCGAGGCTCGCCGCCCGCGACTCGCAGACGGCAGACGATCACCTCGTCGGCGCCGACCGCTTCGGCCGCGAGCACGGCGCCGTCGAGCACCAGGTGGGGCAGCAGCTCGAGCAGCGTGCGGTCCTTCAGGCTCGCCGGCTCGCCCTCGGCGGCGTTGACGACGACGATCGCGCGCCCGCGCGAGGCGGCGACGGCGCGCATCTTGGTCGCGGTCGGAAACGCCGCGCCGCCGCGCCCGCGCAGGCCCGGCGCGCTCGATCTCGCTCGATCAGGCGCTCGGCACGCGTCGCGCGCACGGCGCCTGCCGCGCCCGCTCGCGCGGCAGCGGGCCGTGCACGGCGAGGTGCTCTGCGAGGTCATCGCGCCGGCCCTCGGGGATCCCGCCAGCAGACGGGGCAGCGTCCGCGGTGCCGCGGCGCGCTGGTCAGCTCGGGCCGCCTCGGTCATCGCGGGCAGGGCGCGCTCATCGCTTCGACGCTCGCAGTCGAGCCGTCGCGGCGTGGCCGTGGCCGAGCAGCGAGGACGGCGTGCCCGAGCGGCGCGCCCATTCCGAGCCGAGCGGCCCGCCCGGCAGCCACAGCACCAGGAACAGCGAGAACGCCGCCGGCGCCGCCGAGCGCCGCGCGCGCGGGCGCGGAGGTGCGGCGGGCCAGCCGCGACAGCACGCGCGCGAGGACCGCGGCGAGCACGGCGAGCAGGCAGAGCGACGCTGAGCGCGAGCAGCCACGTCGCTTTCACGTCGCTGCCCGTGCCGAGGCCGTGCAGCAGCGCGATCGGCCAGCTCGCATAGGTGAGCCAGTGGACCGCGCGCCAGGTCCGATAGCCGATGCGCTGGCGCAGCAGGCTGGTGATCGTCACGGCGAGCAGCAGGTCGAAGGCGACCGCGCCCAGGCCCAGCCAGAACGGGCCGGTAGGAGCCGGCGAACGGGATGACCGCGTCGATCAGGGAGATCGGCGCGAAGCTGTCGAGCACCGACGTGAGGATGTGCAGCGACCAGGAACACCATCGCCAGCAGCGAGACGTTGCGGTGCAGCGAGTCGACCACGAAGCGCGGCCAGCGCGGTGTGCTCAAGCGCTGGACGTCGACGCACGCCGAGCACGAGCGCGAGCGTCAGCAGCAGCAGCGCGACGGCCCCGGTCGAGCGCGTCAGGTACCAGTACGTGCTGGGTCCCGTGGCGGCCAGCAGCGGGCTCATGCCGCGACCGCCCCGTCCCCGGCGGCGAGCGCTCCGTCGCCGGCGACCGCGCCGGCGCCGGCGCCGGCGCCGAGGGGCTCGTCCTGCGCCGGCCAGCCTGCCACCGTCACGAGCTCACGCCGCCGGCCCGCCAGACGGGCCGGCAGACAGGCGCGAGGCGAGCCACGCGGGGCGCGCGTCCGCCCGCACGAGCGCGGCCGTCGTGGCGATGTTCGCGTCGGCGCAGCTGGCCGCGGCGACGCTGACCGTGCGCCAGGGTCCGCGAACGGGCGCGCCGGTGCGCGGGGTCGATGATGTGGTGCATCGTGGCGCCCGTCGTGGCTCCAGCGCCGGACGGCCGTGCTGGAGGTGGCAAGGCCGCCCGAGCGTCGATCGAGATCGTCTGGCCCGGGCGCCGAGGCGTCGCTGCGGTGGTCGTCGGTCACGCGCACCCGCCAGCCCGCCGCCGGGGCGGGGCCGGCGATGGCGATGTCGCCGCCGACGGCGACGAGCGCGCCGCAGCCGCCCGGCCCGTGCCGCTGCGGCGGCCGCACGATCGGCCGCCCACGCTTTCGCGGTGGCGCCGAGGTCGAGGTGCACGCCCGCGGGAGTCGAGACGGTGCGCGCGCTCGCGGTCGAGCGCGACCGCGCGCCAGCCCGGCGAGCACGCGCGCCGCGCAGCGACGGGCGCCGGGGCCGGGCTCGCTCCCGCGGCGGCTCGAGCAGCTGCCAGTCGCGGTCGTAGCCCGCGAGCTCGAGCGCCCTGCCGACGGTCGGGTCGACGTCGCCGTCGGTCAGCCCGCGGCGCGCAGCGCGAGCTCGAGCGCCTCGGCCAGCAGCGGGCTCGACGCGTACGCGCCGGCCCGCGCGGGCGTTCAGCCGCGACGAGCTCGGAGTCCGCGCGGAAGCGGCTGCAGGCGCGGTCGATCGCGGCGAGCTCGTGCTCGACCGCCTCGCGCGCGGCCGCGAGCGCGGCGGGTCGGTGACGCGCAGCACGATGCTCGTGCCGAGCGCCTCCCACGCCGCTCGCGCCGCGCTCGCGGCCGTGGGCGCGCCGCGTGCCCATCTCAGGAGCCCCCCGAGACGACGGGGGCTTCGGGTGCCGGTTCGCGGCTCTGTTCCTGCGCCGGCGCCGAGCTTTCGGGGGCCGCCTGGGCGGATTCCGGCTGGGAGGGCGCCTGCGATTCCTGGTGCGGCTGCGCTTCCGGGGTCGTGGCTTTCCTGGGCCGGCGTCTGGCTTTCTGTCGCCGGCGGGCCTTCCTGCGCCGTGGGACTGTCCTTCGGAGTCCGGTGTTTCGCTCGAGGCCTGCGGCGTCTGGGCCGGGGGCGCGCGAGCTGTTTGGGCGTCGTGGTGGAGCTCCCGCGCGAGGGCGCGGAAGCGGGGCCGCCGTGCTTGGCGGGCGCCTTCGTCGTTTTGCCCGGGAACGCGCTGCGCCGCGGCCTCCGCGAACACGCCCGTCAGCGCGACGCTGCCCGCGATCAGCCAGCGGTTGGCGCGCCGAGCTGGTGCAGGGCCGCGTCGCGAGTATGGGTGGTGTGGATCCGCATCGTCGATCAGTGCCCGCCGTGGTGGCCGTGGAAGGTCGAGTTCCAGTGCAGCCAGGCGGCCGAATTCCGGGATCACGAGAACGGCGAGCACGAGCCCGCGCAACGAGCGCGCCGGCGAGCGACGATCATGCGTCCGGCGCGGCCGCCGATGTCCCCGGTCAGGGCCGCCCGGTCCACGCCCACGGGGCGACCGTAGTCGGCGCGCAGCGCCGCGGGCATCTCGGCAAGGTGCCCGAGCACGTGCAGGGCGGTGAAGGCGAGCCACGCGAAGAAGCTGACCTTGTGGATCGGCAGCAGCGTCGCGCGCGAGCTCGGCCCGGCGAACAGCAGCGCAGACGCCGCTCGCGAACACGACCAGCGTGCTGAGCACGACGAGCGGGGCGATCATCCGCAGCGGCGCCGCCGGGGGCCCCTTCGCGGTAGGCCTGTCGCCGGTGTAGTAGCGGGCGAAGCGGTAGCCCGTGCTCGCGAGCTTCAGCGCCAGCGGCCCGATCAGCAGCATCCCCACGAACAGGTGCACCCACAGCAGCGTGCGCAGCTGCAGGATCGTCACCCCGATCACCGCGAGCAGCACGATCAGGACCGTCCCCGGTCGCCGCGGTCAGGCGCTCGTTGCCGCCGGTGCCGCCTGCGCGTCAGGCGCCGAGCGCAGGCGCGTCAGCGCCGCGGCGGGCGCGTGCTGCGGGAGCTCGACTGCCATCGGACTCATGGTGTGTCATATTGGCTAAGGAAGCGGTAACGGCCAAGTGAGAAAGCTCATGGGAGAAGATGAGAGAACTCATCGACAAAGGCGACGGTGAGGCGCGCTGTCCGCCGTGGCTCGGGCCTATGCTTGTGCCGGTGTCCCCGAGCGCCAACGCAGATCCGGCGGCGACGGCCGGCCCGCCGGCGGCAGCCGTCGCTCGATGACGGCGGCCAGGACGCCGGCGCGCGCTGCTCGTGATCGAGGACGAGCCCGGGATCGTCGACTTCGTCCGGCGCGGCCTCGAGGCGCGAGGGCTTCGCGGTGGACGGCGCCCTCGACGGCGTCGAGGGCGAGCGCCTCGCGCTCGAGCGGCGGCTTCGACGCGGTCGTGCTCGACCTGATGCTGCCGGGCCGCAGCGGCCTCGAGATCCTCGCCGCGGTGCGACGGGCGACGCCGAGCGTGCCGGTGATCGTGCTGACCGCGCGCGGCGAGATCGAGGACCGCGTCGCGGGCCTGGAAGCGGGCGCGGTCGACTACCTCGTCAAGCCGTTCTCGATGGCCGAGCTGGTCGCACGCGTGCGCGCGCAGCTGCGGGTGGTCGCGCAGGCCTCGGCGAGCACCCTGTCGCGCCGAGGGCATCGAGGTGGACCTGCTGACGCCGCAAGGTGCCGCCGGCGACGCTCGGCAGATCGCGCTGTCGACGACCGAGTTCGAGCTGCTCGTGTACCTGCTGCGCCACCACGGCCAGGTCGTCTCACGCGAGCAGATCCTGAGCTCGGTGTGGGGCTACGAGCACGACCCGGCGACGAACGTCGTCGACGTGTACGTCGGCTACCTGCGCCGCAAGCTCGGCACGGCCGAGGACCCGGCGCCGATCTTCACGGTCCGCGCCGTCGGCTATCGCCTCGGCGGCTCCGGCTGAGCCGCCGTGCGCGCCGCTGCTCGGACGCCTTCGTCCCGTCGGCCTGCGCTGGCGCCTGGCGGGGTGGGTCGCGCGTGGTCACGCTGCTGTGCATCGGGATCGCGTTCGTCGCCGTCTATCGCGGCACGGGAACGCAGCTGCGCCACCAGATCGACCAGCGAGATCTCCGGCGGACGCCAACGAGCTCGCCGCACAACGCTCACCCATGTCGCACGCGACCCACGCCCGCGCCGGCTGTCGGCCGTCGCGACGAGCTACGTGCGCGACCAGCCGTTCAGCGCCAGCTCGACGCTGCTGTTCGTCGAGGTGCCCGGCGCCGCCACGAGCACCAACCGGCCCGAGCTGTTCGACAGCCCGCCGCCCGGACGAACGGCGAGACGCTCGAACGAGCAGGCGCAGCGAGAACGCGCTCTCACAACGCCTGCTGACGGCGCCGGCCGGCTACACGACGCTGCGCGCTGCCGGACATCGGCAACCTGCGCCTGCTGAAGCGACACTGCGCACCGCCTGCCCGGCGGGCGCGCGCGACGATCGGCGTCGGGCGAGCCGCTCGGCGACGGTCGACGCAGCCCAGGCGGGCGTCGCGCGCGCGTTCATCCTCGCGCGGCATCCTCGCGCTCGCCGGCGCGCTGCTGGGCGCCTACCTGATCGGCACGCGCGTCTCGCGCCCGCTGCGGCGAATGGCGGCCGTGGCGGCGCGGGTGGACGCCGGCGACCTGCATCCCGCGCATCCACGACGCGGGCCGCCAGGGCGACGAGGTGCGGGTGCTGGCCGACGCCTTCAACCACATGCTCGACCGGCTGACCGAAGCGTTCGCGGGCCAGCGCGCGTTCGTCGCCGACGCCTCGCACGAGCTGCGCACCCCGCTGACGGTGATCCGCGGCCAGCTCGAGGTGCTCGCCGCCCAGCCGAACCCGTCCGCCGAGGAGGTGCGCCGCGTCGAGCGGCTCGTGCAGGCCGAGATCGCGCGCATCAGCCGCCTCGTCGACGACCTGCTGCTGCTCGCGAAGACCGAGCAGGCGCGAGTTCCTGCGCGTCGAGCCCGATCGAGCTGCCCGCTGTTCGTGGAGGAGCTGTGGGACGGCATGAGCCTGCTCGCCGAGCGGCGCTTCGAGCTCGGCTCGCTCCGCCGACGGGAACGCTGCGGGCCGACCCCGACCGGCTCGCCCAGGCGCTGCGCAACCTGATCGGCAACGCGATCGAGCACACCGCTCCCGGGCGACGGGCTCGTGCGGCATCGCCGTCGCAGCAGCGCCGGCCGGAGCGCTGCGCTTCGTCGTCGAGGACGACGGCCCGGGCATCCCAGCCGAGCAGCGCGAGCGCGTGTTCGACCGCTTCCACCGCACCGACGCCGCCCGCGACCGCGCGTCGGGCGGCACCGGCCTCGGGCTCGCGATCGTGCGCGCGATCGCCGATGCCCATGGCGGCTCGGCCACGGCCGAGGCCTCGCCGGAGGGGGGCGCGCGGATCGAGCTCGAGCTGCCCGGCTTCGTGCCCGACGGCCGCGGCCACGAGAGCGAGCGTGCCGCCGGGCCGCTCGCACTCGACGAGCGCCTGTCGGCCCGTTAGGGCTCGCTGAGGGCGAGCACCGCTGCGCCCCGTGAAGCGACCGGCGCGCAGGTCCTCGAGCGCCTGTTCGGCGCGCTCGAGCGGGATAGACGCTCACGCGCGTGCGCAACGGGCACACGGGGCGCGAGCGCGAGCATCTCCTGGCCGTCGACGCGGGTGAGGTTGGCGACCGAGCGCATCGACCCGCTCCTCCCACAGGCTGCTGTAGGGGAAGGGCGGGATGTCGCTCATGTGGATGCCACCGCACACGACGCGTCCCGCCCGGCGCGAGCGCGCGCAGCGCCAGCGGCACGAGCGCGCCGACGGGGGCGAAGATGATCGCCGCGTCGAACGGCTCCGGCGGCAGCTCCTCGGCGGCGCCCGCCCACTCCGCGCCGAGCTCCCGCGCGAACGCCTGCGAGGCCTCGTCGCCGGCGCGGGTGAAGGCGAACACCTCGCGCCCCTGCCAGCGGGCGACCTGGGTGAGGATGTGGGCGGCGGCGCCGAAGCCGTACAGGCCCAGGCGGGGAGCGTCGCCGCACATGCGCAGCGCGCGGTAGCCGATCAGGCCGGCGCACAGCAGCGGCGCAGCCTCGGTGCTCGGGTGCCGCTCGGGATCGGGAAGCAGTAGCGGGCGTCGGCGACCGTGTACTCGGCCATGCCGCCGTCGATGTCGCGGCCCGTGAAGCGGGCGCGCGGGCACAGGTTCTCGCGGCCGCTGAGGCAGTACGACGCAGTGGCCGCAGGTCCATCCGAGCCAGGGCACGCCGACGCGGGTGCCGGCCTGGGGGACGGCCCCGCGCGCCGGGGTCGCGCCGAGACGTCGAGGACGGTGCCGACGATCTGATGGCCGAGGATCCGCGGCGGCCGGCTGATCGCCACCTCGCCGTCGAGCAGGTGCAGGTCGGTGCGGCAGACGCCGCACGCCTGCGACCCGCAGCAGCAGCTGTCCGGGCTCGGGCGTGGGTGACGGGCGCCGCTCGAGCCGCAGCGGGCGGCCCACGCCCTCGAAGACCATCGCGCGCATCTGATCCGACGGCGCCGTGTCCGCCATAGTCTGGGCAGTGAACCACGATCGCGCGCGACGCCGCCCGCAGGGGCCTCTACTACAGCCACCCGGCCTGCCTGGAGCACGATCCCCGGGCGCTTTCGCCGGGCCACCCGGACACGCCGGAGCGCCTGATCGCGCTCGAGTCGGCGCTGGCGGAGCGCGACTGGCTGGGCTGGGAGCGCCGGCCCGCGCCGAGCGCCGCCGAGGCCCAGCTGCTGCTCGTCCACACGCCCCGCCACGTCGCCGGGATCAGGGAGCTCTGCGAAGCGGGGGGCGGCGCGATCGATCCAGACACCTTCGTCGGCGAGGCCTCATACCGGGCCGCCCTGCACGCTGCCGGCGGCGCCTGGGCGATGGCCAGGGACCTGCTCGCCGGCGACTCCGAGGTCGCCTTCTGCGCGGTGCGCCCCTCCGGCCACCACGCCGAGCCGGATCGCGCGATGGGCTTCTGCCTGTTCGACAACATCGCCGTCGCCGCCGCGACGGCGATCGCAGACCTCGGCCCGCGACGCGTGTTCGTGCTCGACTGGGACGTGCACGCCGGCAACGGGACCGCTGAGATCTTCCGCCACCGCACCGACGTCCTGTTCGCGAGCATCCACGAGGCCGGCCTGTTCCCGGGCACGGGGCCGCTGAGCGACGCAGGCTCCGGAGAAGGGGAGGGCTACACGATCAACCTGCCCGTGCCGCCCGGGTCGGGCGAGCCGCTGTGGATGGGACTGTTGCGAGAGGTCGTGCTGCCGGCAGCCGCCACGTTCGGCCCCCAGCTCGTGCTGGTCTCGGCCGGGTTCGACGCGCACGTCCAGGATCCCCTCGCCGACTGCAGCCTGCAGACCGATTCGTTCGCGCGGATGTCCTCGCTCGTGCTCGAGTTCGCGCGCTCGCGCTCGGTAGGGCTCGGGCTGGTGCTGGAGGGCGGCTATAACAAGGAGGTGCTGGCGGAGTGCGTGTGTGCGACGCTGTCGGCCCTCGCCGGCGTGAGCCCCCCCGCGACCCCGGCGAGCGGCCGACCGCACAGGAGCTGGCCATGATCGCGAGGGCCAAGGCCCAGGTCGGACGCTACTGGCCGCTGTGATCCGGCGGGCGTGCCCGCGCCCGGGGCCTAGCCGAAGAACAGCTCGGCGGTCTCGTACAGCTCCGGGTCGAGCAGCTTCGGCTCGCGCAGCGCCTCGCTCAGCGGGACCTCCACGATGTCCGTCCCGCGCAGCGCCACCATCGCGCCGAAGCGCCCGGCGGCCGCCGCATCCATCGCCGCCACGCCGAAGCGCGTTGCGAGCACGCGGTCGAACGCCACCGGGGTGCCGCCGCGCTGGACGTGGCCGAGGATCGTGACGCGGCGTCTCGAAGCCGGTGCGGCGCTCGATCTCGCCCTCCAGGGCGACGCCGATCCCGCCCAGGCGGGCGTGCCCGAACGCGTCGGTCGCCGGTCTCCTCGCGGGTCTGCAGCGTGCCCTCGCGCGGGGTCGGCCCCCTCGGCGACGACGACGATCGAGAAGCTGCGGCCGCGCGCGTGGCGGCGGCGCAGGTGGGCGACCACCTCGCTCGATGTCGAACGGACGCTCGGGCACGAGGATCGCGTCGGCTCCGCCGGCGATGCCGCGCGTGCGTGGCGATCCAGCCGGCGTGGCGGCCCATCACCTCGACGACCATCACCCGGTTGTGGGACTCGGCCGTCGTGTGCAGGCGGTCGATCGCGTCGGTGACGATCTGCACGGCCGTCTGGAAGCCGAACGTGACGTCGGTGCCGCCGAGGTCGTTGTCGATCGTCTTCGGGCACGCCGACGACGGGCACCCCTTCCTCGTGCAGGCGCAGCGCGACGCCGAGCGTGTCCTCGCCGCCGATCGGGATCAGCGCGTCGACGCCCGCGGCTCGCCAGCGTGCGCTTGACGAGCGCCGTCGCCGTCGGCGCCGTCGGCGTAGGGGTTGGTGCGCGAGGTGCCGAGGATCGTGCCGCCGCGGGGCAGGATGCCGGCGGTGCTCTCGAGCGTGAGCTCGATCGCGTCGTCGCGCGAGCACGCCCGCCCAGCCGTGGCGGAAGCCGACGAAGCTGTGGCCGCCTTCGGCCAGGCCGCGGCGCACGACGGCGCGGATCACGCGCGTTCAGCCCGGGGCAGTCGCCGCCTCCGGTGAGCATCGCCGACGCGTGCCATCGGCCTATCTTCCTAGATCCCTTGCGCCGGGCAGGAACTCGTTCGTGAACGGCGGCAGGCCGCCGGCGTCGGGGTCGTGGCTGAGCAGGCCGTGCGCGAACATCCAGCTCGCCGAACGCCGCCCACGCGGTCGGGTCCTGCCAGCCGTAGGGCTTGCCCGCGTCGGCCGGCGCGGTCGCCGGCAGCGTCTGGCGGATCGATTCGAGCTGCAGCTTGGGTTCCAGCGACGGGTTGGCCTGCGACGAGCAGCGTGCGCGGCCGCGGCGGGGTCGGCGCGGACCGCGCGCTCGCCGCGCGTGAGCGCCTGCATGAACGCGCGCAGGTCCTGTCCGTCGCGTGCGCGCCTCGCTCTTCGCGCACGACCAGCACGAGCTCGTCGTAGCTCGGCACGCCGGCCTGGTCGACCGGGATCACGACGGGGTGCTTGTGCATCAGGCGCAGCTGGATCGCCTCGTAGTTCCAGAAGCCGCCGAGCGTCGCGGCGACCTGTCCCGAGAGCATCGCCGGCACGAGGTTGAAGCCGACGTTGACTTCCTTCACCGACGCGGGGTCGACGCCGGCGTGCTGCAGCGCCGTGCGCAGCTCGGCCGCCTGGTAGGGGATGCCGGCGGTGCCGACGCGTCTTGCCCGCGAGGTCTGCGCCACGCTCGCGACGTGCTTGCTCGGGCAGCGCGATGATCGAGGTCAGCGGGCGCTGCACGAGCGCCCCGATCGAGACCAGCTTCAGGCCCTGGTCGCGCGCCAGCAGCAGCTCCGGCTCGTAGGAGATCGCCATGTCCACCTTGCCCGCGGCGAGCAGCTTCAGCGGTTCGGCCGGTTCGGCCGGGGCCTGCCGGCTGCACGTCCAGGCCGACGGCGCGGAAGTCGCCGTCGGCGATCGCCGAGTAGAGCGCCGCGTGGTCGGCGTTGGGGAACCAGTCGAGCATCACCGTGAACGGCTTCGCGCTGGCTGGCGGTGAGCGCGTCCTGCTTGGCTGCCGCAGGCCGAGATCGCGAGCGCAGCGCAGCGCGCCGAGGGCTGCCAGCAACGCGCGTGCACGGCGCGGGGCGGTCGACGCGAGTCGATCCCCGCTGTTCGCTCGGTGCGCCCACGGCGCGAGCCGGCGCTCGGCCAGGGCGAGGGCGTAGAAGCAGGCGATCGCGAACGCGAACAGGACCACCGTGCGCCGCGTAGGCGCGCGCGGTCTGGAAGTTGAGGTCGGCTGATGATCTCGTGTCCCAGGCCCGGCGTAGGCACCGCTGGTGGGCGTGGTCTGGTCTCGGCGATGAACGCGCCGATCACGCCGACCGCGAGCGCGATCCGCGCGCCGCTGAGCGCTGCCGGGCAGCGCCGCCGGGCAGCTCGGCGAAGCGGAACGCCTGCCAGCGCGAGGCGTCGAGCGTGCGCAGCAGCTTGAGCTGGTCGGGGTCGACCGCCGGCGAGCCCGTCGACCGTCGTGACGAGCACCGGGAAGAAGCAGATCAGCGCGATCACGACGAGCTTGGGCAGCATGCCGAAGCCCCACCAGAACACGAGCAGCGACGCCGATCACCGGGATCGGCACCGCCTGCGAGCCGACCGCAGCGGGTACACGGCGCGGCGCAGCGAGCGGGACGAGGTGGATCAGCACCGCGAGCGCGAAGCCGCGCGACGAGCGCGAGCGCGATCCCGAGCAGCGACCTCCTCGGCCGTGACCGTGAAGTTGTGCCACAGCAGGCCCGCGATTGTTCCACAGCGCGGCGGCGACGGCGTGCGGCGCCGGCAGCAGCTGTTCTTCGACCCCGGAGGCACGCACGTAGAGCTCCCACGCCGCCCAGCGAGCGCCAGCGCCAGCAGCGCGGCGGGCGAGCATCCGCCTGCGCCGCGCTCGGCTCATCGGCTCGCTCCCTGCGCGAGCGCCGCAAGCGCGCGCTCGCGCAGCGTCGAGCGAGCTCCGCGCCCGTGCGCGGGCGTGGTCGCGGGAGCGTCACCTCGAGCTCGCCGATCACCCGCCCCGGCCGGGCCGAGAGCACGAGCGACGCGGTCGGCGAGCACGACCGCCTCCTCGACGTCGTGGGTGACGAGCACGACCGTGCTGGGGCTCGCGCGCGAGCGTGCCCGCCAGCCATTCCTGCATCTCCGCGCGCGTGATCGCGTCGAGCGCGCCGAACGGCTCGTCCAGGCACAGCACCGGCTTGCCCGAGAGCAGCGTGCGCAGCGAACGCCACGCGCTGGCGCATGCCGCCGGAGAGCTCGCGCGGATGCGCCTCGCTCGAAGCCGTCGAGGCCGAGCTCGGCGAACAGCTCCGCGGCGCGCTCCCGCGCGAGCCCGCGCGAGCAGCCGGCGATGCGCAGGGCGAGCGCGGCGTTGTCGAGGGCGCTCAGCCACGGCAGCAGCAGGTCGCGCTGGGGCATCAGCACCGCCGGCTCGCAGCGCGAGCGAGCCCGCGTCGGGCTTCTGCAGGCCGCAGATCAGCTCGAGCAGCGTGGTCTTGCCGCAGCCGCTCGGGCCGACGACGCGCGAGCAGCTCCTCGCGCGCGGCGTGCAGCGAGATGTCCCGCGAGCGCCCGGACGTCCTCGCCGCGGCGGTCCCGGTAGGTCCGCGACTGACGCCCTCCAGCGCGATCGCCGGTCCAGCCGCCGCCCCGCCGGGGGCCGTCTGTGCGACGGGACTGCAGTTGGGTGGCCACGGTGCGCTCCCTTCGCGGGCATTACCCCACAGGTTCTAAGGGTCGGCGCCGGGGGTTCGCCACTTCCTGGGCGCCATCTCAGCCGGCCTACCCGCCAGCCCCCCTGGTTCTCGCACTGCTGGGCGAAGATGCTAGCGCGCGGCGCTCGCAGCCGGGGCGCGTGAGCGCCCGCACGAAGTCCTCGAGCTGGGCGGTCGTCCAGCACTCGAACGCCGTGCAGTACTGCTCGTAGGCGGCGATCACCGAGTCGCCGTAGTTCCAGTACAGGCGCGGCTCGGGGTTCAGCCAGAACGTGCGCCCGGCGCGGGCGGCGATCTGGGCGAAGACGTCGGCGCGCGGGTCGCGCCCGTTCGTGCGCGCGTCGCCGAGCACGATCACCGTGGCGCGCGGGTGCAGATCGTCCTCCACCTGCGCGAGGAACTCCGACCACACGCGCCCGTAGTCGGTGTAGCCGGAGATGTCGGCGACGCCCGCGTCGCTGGAGATGCGTTCGCTGACGGCTTTGAAGTTGCGCTCGTGTTCGAAGATGTCGGTGACCTCGCGAGATCCGCTCGATGAACACGAACGAGCGCATCTTGCGGAACGTGTCGTGCAGCGCGTGCAGCACCGACAGGAAGAACACCGACGCCGAGGTCACGCTCGTGGAGACGTCGCACAGCACGTAGATCTCGGGGCGGCGCGGGCGCCGCGGCCGGAACTTGAGCACGACGGGCACGCCGCCGGTCTGCAGCGAGGCGCGCATCGTGCGCCGGACGTCGACGTGGGCGTGGCGGCGGTGCCCGCGCGCCTGCAGGCCCTGGGTCGCCAGGCGCCGGCGCAGCTGCGCCACGACGCGGTGTACGGCGGCGAGGTCGGCCAGCGGTCCCGACGGCAGCGCGCGGTCGAGCTCGCCCAGCGGCCGCGCCGGCGGCAGGCTGCCGGTGCGCTCGATCTGCGCGCGCTCGAGCTCGCGCCGCAGCAGCGCCTCGAAGCGGCGCAGCGCGTCGCGCGGCAGGCCGTCGCGGCGGGGGTCCTCCGCCGGCAGGTCCGGCTGCGGCTCGGCGCGCAGCCCGAGCGCCCGGCGGATGCGCTGGACGTCGACGCCGATCACGCCCGAGCCCTCCTGGCGGCGCGCGAACGCGGCGATCGCCATCCGCGCGAGGTCGCGCATCGCCCCCTCGGCGCCGTCCCTGCAGCGCCGCGGCGATCTGCGCGCGCAGCGCTTCGAGCTCCTCGTCGGAGAGCTCGGCGAGGGCCGCCTCGCCCATCCTCGCGGACCCCCTCGCGCGCGGCCGCGAGCTCGACGGCGCGGAAGAAGAAGCGGTCGAACACGAGCTCGAACACGCGCCGGTCCTCCTGGCTCTTGGCGAGCGTCGCCGCGAGCGCCTCGCGGAAGTCGTCCTGGGCTCGGTCCAGCTGATCTCGCCGAGCACCGCGAACGCGTCGAGCAGCTCCGAGGTGCCGACCGCGACGCCTTCGCGGCGCAGCTCCTCGCCGAGTTCGAGGATCCGGGCCGCCATCCCGGACGGCGCGCTGGCGGGCGGCGCGGGCAGCTCAGGCGACATCGGCGGGCGCCCGCAGCTTCAGGCCCACGCGCTCGGCCACCACGTCCATGTCGGTGCGGTGCTTGACGATCACCGACATCGTCTCCGTGAACGTGTCGGCGTCGATGTCCTCGACGCCGAGCAGCAGCAGCGCGCGCGCCCAGTCGATCGACTCGGCGATCGACGGCGGCTTCTTCAGGTCGAGCTCGCGCACCATGCCGATCACCTCGACCAGCCTGCGCGCGATCGTCTCCGCCAGCTCCGGCGCGTGCAGGCGCACGATCTCGAGCTCGTGCTCGAGCGTCGGGGTAGTCGAGCCACAGGTACAGGCAGCGGCGCTTGAGCGCCTCGGTCAGCTCGCGCGAGTTGTTCGAGGTGAGCAGCACGATCGGGTGCGTGCGCGAGGCCACGAGGCCCGAGCTCGGGGATCGAGATCTGGAAGTCGGAGAGGACCTCCAGCAGCATCGCCTCGAACTCCTGGTCGGTCTTGTCGATCTCGTCGATCAGCAGCACGACCGGCTGCTCGGAGGCGATCGCGCTCATCAGCGGCCGGGCGAGCAGGAACTCCTCGCCGAAGATGTCCTCCTGGACGGCATCCCAGCCGGTGCCCGACGCCTCGGCCTGGATGCGCAGCAGCTGCTTGCGGTAGTTCCACTCGTACAGCGCCTTCGCCTCGTCCAGGCCCTCGTAGCACTGCAGGCGCACGAGCTCGCGGCCGAGGTAGCGTGGCGAGCGCCTTGGCGAGCTCGGTCTTGCCGACGCCGGCGGGTCCCTCGACGAGCACCGGCTTGCCGAGCTTGGTCGCCAGGATAGGAGACGAGCGCGGTCGACTCGCCCGGCAGATAGCCCGCCCGGCGCAGCCCGGCGGCCAGGTCGGAGACGGAGGCTGGCGCCGCGGCTTGAGAGTCGCTCATGCTCACCAGATGATAGGCCGCGCCGCCGGCCGGGCGGCGTCAGGCTCACTGCGGGCGGGTCGGCGGGTCCTCGAAGGAGAGCTGCTCCGGCGGTGCGGGCGGGTAGGACCGCGCCCCCGGGCCGGCACCGGCGCCGTGCGCTGGCGCGAGGCGCCCGGGGCCACGAGCGGTTCCTCCTCCGGTGGCGCGCCGGGCGGCTCGGGACGGCGGGGCGAGCGCCGCCGGCCATCGCCGCTTCGCCTCAATGGGGCTTCGGGGCGTTCGCTGGCCCGCATTCGCCAGCCCGCGTAGGCGAGCCCGCCGGCGGCGACGAAGGCGAGGAAGAAGCCCCACTCGATCCCGACTGGATAGCCGTCGCCCGGCCGGGCGGCTGAAGACGCGGTAGAAGATCAGCAGGGCCGCCCAGCAGCCGGCGAGCATGACGATCGTGCCGTCGCCCCCCGGGAGGCGGAACTCGCGGCCCTCGCCGCGGGCGAACAGCAGTCGCCATCACGCCCGCAGCGACGAGGAAGATGGCTGCCTCGACGAAGGAGACGTCGCCGAACGCGTTGATCTCGTGCGAGTAGATCTGGCCGGTCCTGCGGTTGAGGCTCTGCTGGCCGTACCAGGGCAAGAACATCGTCACGAGCAGCGCGAGGGCGGCCACGCCGGCGAGCCGCTGCTCGGGCTCGAGCCTACGCCAGGCGCCGAGGAGGCGGTTCACGCCGTCCGTCCGCGGCCTGGGATCGCGTCGATCGTGTCCACTCGAGCCTAGTCTAGGAGCGCCGGCCCTAGCGGTGACGAACCGTGACCGTGCCGCCCGTCGTGGCGAAGTTGCCGGCCAGGTCGCGCGCGGCCAGGGTCACCGTGAAGGTGCCCCCGGCTGGCGGGGTCACCCACAGCAGCCGCGGGCGGCCGCGTTCGACGGTGGCCGTGTTCGTCCACACGACCCGGGTCCCGCGGCGGACGGTCAGCGTCACGAGTCGAGACCTTCGAGAGCGAGATCTGCACGCCGGCCCGGGCACCGCCCGGCAGGCTCGTCGAGAGCAGCGAGACCCGCGGCGGCGTCGTCAGGTCGGTTTCGAAATGCTGGGCGGTCGTGCAGTAGATCGCGTCGCCCGGGATCGGCGCCTGGGCCTGCGCCTGGGAGGCATGCGCAGCGGCGGCGCCGGGGGCGCTGCCGCCGGCTTGCACTGTCGGCGGGGGCGTCGGCGTGGTCGTGGTCGAGGACGGAGACGCCGGCGGCGGGGGCGGCGTGAACGGTAGGCCCTTGCGGGTGCGTTCGCACAGGTGCTGCCAGGAATTCGGTCAGCAGTTCGTGGTAGTTGAGGTCCGATTCGCCGAACTGGTCATACAGCGACCAGGCGCCCGTGTCGTAGTGGGGCACCTCGGCTCGCGCCTCCGCGTCGCCCGCTTCGAACAGCGCCAGCCCGAGCCGGGTCCTTGGTGATGGAGGCGTAGTCGTAGAGCCCCACGAGCGCCTGGATGAAGCCGTTGAGGATGCGGTCGGAGGGGGCGTAGGTGTACTCGGCGTACATCGCTCCAGCCGGGGTGGCCACGCGCACGCCCTGCGGGGGGCGGGTGCTCGAAGATCGCCGAGCGCCTGCTGGGCGGCGGTCAGGTAGGCGCGTTCGTGGAAGCGGGACTACGCGCGCGCGAGCACCTGCAGGGCCGTGCCCTGGGACAGGCCGCTCGTCCACGGCGGCCCGCCCGCCGTCGAACTCGGAACATGTACTCCCAGGCGATGCCGCCGGCGCGCTGGGTGGCGAGCGGGATCACTTCCGCGAGCAGCTGCGCGCAGGTTGGCGTTTTCGTGGCCGGATAGGTAGTAGCCGTTGGCCTCCCCGAACGTGGCCAGCCACTGGATCTCGATTCCCTGCCCGGCGTAGTACTCCCATACGAGCCTGCTGGCGGGGAAGCTGACCCGCTCGCCGTTCGAGAGCAGCGGTTCCGTCGTCCACCACTGACGGTTGCGTTCGAGCGTCAGGAACACCACCGGCAGGCGCGAGGGCGTCAGCTCGCCGGCGCCCGCGAGCATCCGCACGTTCGCCAGCACAGCCCCGAGCTCGAGCGCCCGCGTGCCGCTGAGGCGCGACACGGAGCGCGTCGCGGCGACGTAGGCTCCCGTGTACTGGCGGTAGGACGCTTCGGTCAGGGCGCCGCCGCGGAGCAGGCGCTGAAGGGCGGCGGTGACCGTGACGGGGGGCGTTCGCGATGAGCGTGCCCGCCGGGGCGGGCCCGACCCGCCGCCAGCCCCCGTGTGCGCGCCCGCGAACGCGGACGCCGCCGTGGCGGCTCCGAGCAGCAGCAGTGCGGCGGCGAGCGCCGTGACCCGCCGCGCGGACACCGCCGGGATCCTACGCCGCCTGGCAGCCCCAGCCGCAGCGGGGCGTGCAGGCCGTAAGCGCGCTCGCACGCCCCTGCAACACGGTCCGGGGCGCCGCAGTTGCGCCGGCTCGGCTCACTCGCGTTCGAACTCGAGGTCGTCCACGCCGTCCAGCTCGTCGTCCTCCTCGTCGTCCTCATCCCCCTCCGCGGCGTCCTCCTCGTCGTCCTCGTCGTCGTCTGAGAGTTCGTCGGCGCCGCCCGCCTGGTGGGCGCGCTGGAAGCGCTCCACGAGGTCGTCCCGCTGGTTCTCGTCGACGGGGACGTCCTCGGCGATCAGGACCCAGTCGGCGCTGTCGAGATCCTCGGCTTCGAAGATCTCGTGGTCGACCTCCGGCGAGTCGTCGACGACGATCATGATCTCCGTCTGGGGGTTGAAGTAGGTCCCCGGGCGGAGGGTCAGCTCGTCGAGCTGGAATCGGCGGGTGCGGCTCATGGCGCCTTTATACCCAACCCCGCGAGGGCGGTGACGGAGGGCTCCGAGACGTTCACGGGTCGAGCTCCGCGAGCGTCCGTGAGACCTCCGTGTCGACATCGAGCGGCGCCATTCCCTGGCGCTTGCGTCGTTCGTTTCGGGCGAGGACGAGCTGGCGCACCTCCTCGACCAGGCCGGCGTCGTGCTCGCCTGCCGTCTGATGGGGAGCGAGCAGGCGGGCCACCTCCGCCTCGATGTCGAGTGCCGGCTCGCCCCGGCGGACGAGCCGATCGCTGCGCGCCCCGAGCATCTGGCGGATCTCCTGCTCGCGCTCGGCGCGGGCGGCGGGGCTTTCGGGGGCGGGCCCGCCCCCGCCGGGCGGGTGCTCGCTTTCCCGGGTCAGACCGCCCTGTCCGATCTGGTCGTAGATGCTGTCCTTGCCGCGGGTCACGAGGAACAGCAACGACATCACGAGCGAGAAGGCCACGGTCCCGAACACGACGAAGGTCAGGCCGTTCTCGGCGATGGCCGGCGCGATCCTCGCCAGGGCGACGTGCACGAAGCGATTGTTGCCGATCGCGGCGCTCTCCGCTACCCTGGCCTCGAGGTTGACTGACCAGTCAATCTATTTCTGCGCAAGTTCGCTAAGGAGACGAAAATGGTCGATTTCACGCTCACCGACGAGCAGAAGAACCTGCGCGAGATGGCGCACGACTTCGCCGTCAAGGAGATCCGGCCGGTCGCCTGGGAGTACGACAAGGACGGCACCTGGCCCGAGGACATCATCAAGAAGGCCTGGGAGGTGGGCCTGATGAACAGCCACATCGAGGAGGAGTACGGCGGCGCCGGCGCGAGCTACCTCGACGGCTGCCTGATCGAGGAGGAGCTCTCATGGGGCTGCTCGGGCATCCAGACCTCGCTCGGCTGCAACGGGCTCGCCACGGCGCCGATCGCGCTCGGCGGCTCGGAGGAGACCAAGAAGAAGTACCTCGGGATGCTCACCGAGGCCCCGAAGCTGGCGTCGTTCTGCCTGACCGAGCCCGACGCCGGCTCGGATGTCTCGGGGATGCGCACGACGGCCGTCAAGCAAGGGTGACAAGTACGTCATCAACGGGTCGAAGTGCTTCATCACCAACGGCGGCTACGCCGACTACTACACGGTCTACGCGAAGACCGACAAGGACGCCGGCCACCGCGGCATCTCCGCGTTCGTGGTCGAGCGCGACTGGGGCGTGGTGGTGGACAAGAAGGAGGACAAGCTCGGCCAGCGCGCGTCGAACACCGCGACGATCTCCTT
Source organism: uncultured Solirubrobacteraceae bacterium (assembly GCA_963743505.1). Lineage (GTDB taxonomy): Bacteria > Actinomycetota > Thermoleophilia > Solirubrobacterales > Solirubrobacteraceae > Palsa-744. The sequence continues at coordinate 518,201 of CAVUPZ010000002.1, forward strand.
CAACGACGTCGAGGTCCCGGCCGAGAACCTGCTCGGCGAGGAGAACAAGGGCTTCAAGCTCGCGATGATGACCCTCGACCGGACCCGGCCGGGCGTGGCCGCGATGGCGACCGGGATCGCCCGAGCGGCATTCGAGTTCGCCACCGACTACGCGCGCGAACGCGTCCAGTTCGGCGTGCCGATCGCGATGCACCAGGCGATCCAGTTCATGATCGCCGACATGGCCACCGAAATCGAAGCCGCGCGCCTGCTCACGTGGAAGTCGGCGGTGATGCTCGACAACGGCGAACGCAACACGCTCGTCTCCTCGCACGCCAAGCGCTTCGCCGCCGACGCGGCGATGAAAGTCGCCACCGACGCCGTCCAGGTCTACGGCGGCTACGGCTTCATCAAGGAGTACCCCGTCGAGAAGCTCTTCCGCGACGCCAAGATCATGCAGCTCTACGAGGGCACCTCGCAGATCCAGCGACTCGTGATCGCACGCGAAACGCTGCTGCCGCGGCGGGTCGAGGAGCCCGCGGCGGTCACGGCCTAGAACCGTCCGCTCACGTAGACCGCCGCGACCCGGCCGAGCGCGGCCGGGTCGCACCGCAAGCACCCCGGCCGCGTTCGGCGACCGGGGGGCTTGCGCCGAGGCTCAGCGGATCGCCAGCGGCTGGCTGTAGCTCGAGACCTGTGGTCGGCCCGTCAGCACCGCGAGAACCCGGTAGACGCCGGGACGGGCACGGATCACGCGACTGAAGCTCGAGCTCGTGGCCGTCGCGGGGTGAAGCGTCGTCGTGGCCACGACGACGAGGCGGCCGTGGACGAACCGGACGATCTGGGCCTCGGCGCCGTTCTCGGCGGGGACGACGGTCCCGTAGAGACGGGCGAAGCCGCGTCGGCGGGCGCGGGCGACGTGGCTGCGCACGATCGGCGCCACGGAGGCGACGGTGACGGGGCTCGCCACCGGCGGGTTGGTGGCCGTGACGACGCGGAAGGTGGTCGTCGCCTGGATCCCGAAGACCGCGAACGAGAACGTCCCGGTCGGAGTGGTGAGCTCAGGGTTGCCCACGTTCTGGAACGCGGGGGCGCCGAACGGCTGCTCCTGGAGGAGCACCTCGCGTTCCCCGTTGCCCGTCCCCGACAGCGTCCCCTGCACGGTGATGGTGCCGTCGAAGGACACCGGGCTCGGCGCGGCCAGGATCGCCAGCGACAGCGGCACCTTCGTGGTCAGCAGGACATGGTCGGCGCCCATCTCGGCCCCCGACGTGTTCACAGCGACGAGGCGATAGTGGTAGGCGGTCAGCGGCTGCAGGCCGGCGATCGGCAGCGACACGGCCACCTGGTGGCTGCCGGCGCCCACGCTCGCGATCGCGCTCTGGGCGCCGTAGTCGCGCGTGAGCCCGTACTGGAAGTAGTAGGACGTTTCGCTCCCGTTCGGGTTCACGGTGCCGGTGAGCACGGCAGACCCATAGCTGACCTGTGTCGCCGGCCCGGTCGCGACGCCCGCCGGCCCAGCGGCGAGCGCGGAGCTGCTCGCCGCCAGCATCCCGACGAGCACGCCCAGCAGGGCGATCCCACGTGCTGCAAGGCGCGGTGTCGGGGTGACGAGGCGCGCCCGCCGTGGCGCTGCGGCCGGTTTGTCTCGGGTGTCAAATGTTCTCATCGTGCCTCCTCGAAGCCGTGGTTGGTGACCTCTTGAACCCGTTCTGCGGCTCCGAGTCGCGCAGCAGCCGGGCGCGCGCTGCTAGCTACCCCGGCGGAGCCTCACCCCAATCACCCCCGCCGCGTCGCTACGCTCCGCGTCCCCGATCAAGAGGAGCAGACAAGCATGTTCGTGTTCAGAGCCGCCGTCGTGGGCGCCGGGACGATGGGTGGACAGATCGCCCAGACGATCGCCGCAGCGGGCATCCCCGTGGTGCTCAAGGACATCGACGAGGCGCTCGTCGAGGCAGGTCTGACGGAGGCCCGGAACGTCACCGTGGGTCAGGTCGGCAAGCTGGCCGAGAAAGGCAGGATCACCCCCGAGCAGGCCGACGCCCAGATCGAGGAGATCCTCGGCAGGATCGACGGCACGACCTCCTACGAGGGCTTCGGAGACGTCGACTTCGTCGTCGAGGCCGTACCCGAGCGGATGGATGTCAAGCAGAGCGTGTTCGCCGAGCTGGACGCCGCCACACCGGGTCACGCGATCCTCGCCTCCAACACGTCCTCCCTTTCGATCAGCGAGATCGCCGAGGCGACCCTGCGTCCCGACAAGGTGGTCGGCTTCCACTACTTCTACCCGGCGTCGATCATGCCGCTGATCGAGATCGTCGAGGGGGAGGAGACCTCCGCCGAGACCGTCACCGCCGCGGTCACGTTCGCCCAGGCGATCCGCAAGCAGCCGATCACGTGCATCGAGGTGCCGGGGTTCGTCGTCAACCGGATCCTCAACTCGGGCATCGCCGAGGTCTGGCGCGAGCAGGAGGAGCGCAAGGCTCTCGATCAAGAAGATCGACGAAGGGGTCGGCGCGGCGGGTGTCGTACCCGTCGGTCCTTACCACCTCGTCAACCTGCTCGGGCTCGACACCGTCCTGCACGTCGCCGAGCACCTCGTCGACTCCTATGGCGAGGAACGCTTCTACGTGCCCGCGGGCATGCGCAAGCTCGTGGCCGACGGCAAGCTCGGCGCCAAGACGGGGGGAGACGGCTTCTACGACCCCCAAGGCCAGCCCAACGTGCCCGGGGATGGGGAGCCCGACGTCGCCGAGCTCGTCGAGCTGCTGTCGCTGAAGACGCTGCTGGAGGCGTGCCTGGTGCTCGAGGAGGGCGTGGCCACCCACCGCGACATCGACTTCGGCATGATGGCCGGCGCCGGCCTGGACCCGCGCCGGGGGCTGCTGCCGCCGTTCCTGAAGGCTGACAGCGAAGGCCTCGACGGCGTCCTCGAGCGGATGGAGACGCGCCCAGGAGCGCTACGGCGAGCGCTTCACGCCGCCCACGATCCTGCGACGCCTCGTCGCCCAGGGCCGGCTCGGCCAGAAGAGCGGCGAGGGCTTCTACCCCTACGCGCAGCCCGACGCAGAGCAGCCCGCGGAGGTCGTGAAGCTCGAGACGCGGGGCGAGGGGGTCGCGATCGCATGGCTCGCGAACGGCCAGATGAACTCGCTCTCCCCGCAGGTCATCGAGGACCTCGAGAAGGTCTGGCGGCACATCGGCAGCGGCGCCGCCGGTCCGGTCCGGGCGCTCGTGATCGCCTCCTCGAACCCCTTCCTGTTCTGCGCCGGCGCGGACATCAAGGCGTTCACGACGATGGACGAGTCCTCCGGACGCAGCCTCATCGACCGGGGCCACGCGCTGTTCCGCGAGCTCGGGTCCGGTCCGATCGCGACGATCGCCGCCGTCAACGGGCTCGCGTTCGGCGGCGGCTGCGAGCTCGCGATGGCGTGCGACTTCCGCGTCGCCGCCCGCTCGGCCACGTTCGGGCAGCCCGAGATCAAGCTCGGCATCATCCCGGGCTTCGGGGGCACCCAGCGGCTGCCCCGTCTCGTCGGCACGAGCAAGGCCCTCGAGATGAACGCGGTCGGCGATCCGATCCTGGCCGAGGAGGCGTTCGAGCTCGGCCTCGTGAACCGCCTCGTCGACGACCACGAGCTGCTCGAAACGGCACTGCAGTGGGCGACGAAGCTCGCCGGCCAGGCGCCCGTCGCCCTCGCCAGGATCAAAGCCGTCTCCGCCGCGGCGGACCTCGACGAGGGCATCGAGTCGGAGAAGCAAGCCTTCGCCGAGGCCTTCACGACCGCGGACGCCAAGGAGGGGATCGCGGCCTTCCTCGGCAAACGTCAGCCCCGCTTCCAGGGGAGCTGAGCCGCTGAGCGGGAACGTCCTCGGCACAGGCGCCGCGGCCGCCGCGGCGCGCGCCCGCCTCGTCGAGCTCGTGTGCGAGGCCACCTCCGTCGTCGCCCTCACCGGCGCGGGCATCTCCGTGCCATCGGGGATCCCCGACTTCCGTTCCCCGGGAACCGGCCTGTGGGAGCGGGTGGACCCGAGCGAGGTCGCCCACATCGACGCCTTCCAGCACGACCCTCGCCGCTTCTGGGGCTTCTACGGGGAGCGCTTCGCGACGCTCTCGGGCAAGCGACCCAACGGCGCCCACGAGGCGCTCGTGGCGATGGAGCGAGCGCGCCGCCTCGACGGCGTGATCACCCAGAACGTCGACATGCTCCATCGGCGCGCGGGAACGAGGGAGCTGGTCGAGGTCCACGGGAGCATCGCCACCTGCTCGTGCCCGGCCTGCGGCGAGCGCGTGGAGCTCGAACGTGCGCGGGCGCTGCGCAGCGCGGCGGCGGATGGCGTGCCCCGCTGCAGCCGCTGCCGAGCGGCCCTGAAGCCCGACGTGGTCCTGTTCGGCGAGCTGCTCCCGGAGGCGGCGCTGGCGCGGGCCCGCGAGCTGTGCGAGCGGGCCGACGTGCTGCTCTGCATCGGCAGCTCGCTCGAGGTGCATCCCGTCGCCGGCCTGCCCCGGCTGACCCTCGCCGCAGGTGGCGAGCTTGCCATCCTCACGCAGGGCTCCACCCCGCTGGACGATCTCGCCGGCGTGCGCCTGCGGGGCGACGTCGTCGCCGAGCTCGAGGCGCTCGTCGGGGCCCTCGGCCTCGAGCTCCCGGCCGTCTAGGGACGGATGAACGTGTCCGGGTCGGGGCCGGTGCGCTGGCCCCGGTCGAGGGCCTCGATGCTCGCCATCTGCTCGTCGTCGAGCTCGAAATCGAAGACGTCGAAGTTCTCGATGATCCGCGCGGGGGTGACCGACTTGGGGATGACGACATTCCCCAGCTGCAGGTGCCAGCGGATCACCACCTGCCCAGACGTCCTGCCGTGGGCCGCGGCGATCGCCACGATCACGGGATCATCGAGCACCGCCCCCTGGGCCAGCGGGCTCCAGGCCTCGGTGACGATGCCGAGCTGCTCGTGCTCGCGGCGCAGGCCGACCTGCTGCAGGTAGGGGTGCAGCTCGATCTGGTTGATGGCGGGCGTCTCGCCGGTCTCCTCGATCAGCCGCCGCAGGTGCTCGGGCTGGAAGTTCGAGACCCCGATCGAGCGCGTGAGTCCCTGCTCGCGCAGCTCGATGAAGGCCTTCCAAGTCTCCACGTAGCGGTCGTGCGCCGGCACCGGCCAATGGATCAGGTACAGGTCCACGTGCGCCATCTCCAGGCGCGCCCGGCTCGCCTCGAGCGCCCGCTGCGCCTGCTCGTAGCCCTGGTCGTCGTTCCAGCACTTCGTCGTCAGGAAGACCTCGGCCCGGTCGAGCCCGGAGGCTCTGACCGCCTGCCCCACAGGCCCCTCGTTGCGGTAGGCGGCAGCGGTGTCGATGTGGCGGTAGCCCGCCTCGAGCGCCCGCAGCACGGCCTCCTCGGACTCGCGCGGGGGCACCTGGAAGACGCCGAACCCGAGCTGGGGGATCTGCTCGGAGTGGCGCAGCGGGATCGCCGGGACCGGGTTGCCGGTCGTGCTCATCGGGCGCCCTTGTTCGCCATCGCGGCGAGTCTAACCGGCGCCGGCCGGCGTGCCCGGGCGGGGCTCACGCGGGCAACACCGCGACGGTCAGCAGGTACTCCGCGGGCGCGCGGAAGGACCCGTCGCTGGCCTCGTTCGCCCGCGTGTAGAAGTCGATCATCTGCCCCCGCAGATCCTGCCAGCGGCCCTGGGGCTCGAGGGCGGCCCTCGCCATCACCATCGGCCCGAGCGTCCGCGCCTGGTACTCGAACCAGCTCTCCGGGGAATCGTGGATGAAGGTGACCGTGCGCCGTTCGCAGGCGACGTTCGCGCCGGCCGGCTCGAACAGGGAGCGCACGTGATCCTCTTCGCCCCACTGCAGCGGCGTTTCCAGCTCCGGCGGCGGCGGCGGCGCGAACGCCGCGGCGGCTTTGAAGAACTGGCCTGTCAGCCCCTCGGGCGTCCATGCGGTGACGGCGATCCTCGCGCCGGGCCGGGCGACGCGAGCCAGCTCCGCCGCCGCCAGCGGATGGCGGGGGGCGAAGATCACCCCGAAGCAGGAGCTCACACGGTCGAAGGACCCGTCCGGGAAGGGGAGCGCCTCGGCGTCGCCCTCGACCCAGCTCACCTCCACGCCGGCGTCCTCAGCACGGCCGCGGGCGATCTCGAGGAGCTTCGGAGTGAGGTCGAGCCCCGTCACCTCGGCCCCCATGCCGGCGGCCGGGATCGCGACGTTGCCCGTGCCGGTGGCGACGTCGAGCATCGCCTCGCCCGGGCGCGGGCAGAGGCGCTCCAGCAGGGCGTGGGCGGCGTCCTCGATCGTGCTCGCTACGGCGGTGTATTCACCGGCCGACCACGTGCTCCGCTGCCCCTGCTTGAACCCCTCGAAGTCGATCGCCATCGCGATGCTCTCCCTCAGTTGCGTGTTCGCGGATGGGCCCCCGCCGCGAGGTCGTCCGCCGGGTCGATGCCCCAGCGTCCTGCCACCGTCGCCAGCTGCTCGTCGAGACGCCAGCGGTCGGCCCGCGGCGGCCCTTCGTGTTCGAGGCTCGCCCCCTTCAGAGCCATGCAGCCGGTGTTGTCCCCGAGCAGGGCGATCTCCGCGACCTCGGCCGGGCTCAGGTGCACGTCGGGGTCGAGGGCCGCCAGCTCCGCCCGCTTGTCCTCGACCGCCCGCGCGCCCGGGCCGGCCTCCTGGATCAGGGTCGGGGCGACGCAGCGCACCGGCCGGTGGGCGAGATTCCACGCACACGCCAGCTGCAGCATCGTAAGGCCGTGCCGCTCGGCGAACGGCCTCATCTGCTCGAGTCGCGCACGGCCGGCCGCGACCCAGCCCTCGGGACGGAAGCCGCGGTGGTCGTACGCGGCGAAGCGGTGCCCCGGCAGGACGTCGTCGTGGAAGAGGCCCCCGTAGTCGACGACACGCGTGATCACCTGCACCGCGCTCGCCTCGGCCGCCTCCAGCACGAGCTCGCCGGGCCAGGGCTCGAGCGGGCCGAGGATGATCATCGCCCAGTCGATCTGCGAGGCGTTGCGCTCGAGGCAGTCGATCAGGTCGATGGTGAAGCCGTTCGCGGGTCCTGGGGCGACGCCCAGCAGGCGGGTGTATCCCGCCTCCCGCATCGCCTCGAGGCCCTCCCAGACCGCCGGGCTGCTGTACCCGATCCGGTCCGGGTTGTGGAGCAGCAGCAGATCGAAGCGCTCGACCCCGCAGCGCTCGAGGCTGCGCTCGGTGGCCATGCGGATGTACTCGCCGTAGGAGCCCGCGTCGCGCAGGGACGGGTCCGTGAAACGGGGAAAGCCCTTTGCGCCGTCGCGCTCTCCGGCGTAGAAGTCGTGCCCGATCGCCCCCACCAGGCAGTAGCTGTCGCGATCGTGCCCCGCGAGCGCCCGCCCGAGGGCGCGGTCGGCCTCGCCGGCGCCGTATACGTCAGCGGTGATGACGGTGTCGATGCCGTCCCCGGGCGTGAGCAGGCGTTGCAGCCGCTCCTCGTCCAGTGGCTCGCCGAAGTGCATGAAGCGCCCGCCGCTCCAGGTTCCGATCGCTGTCGCCGTGGGATCCATGCTCAGCGCACATTAAAGCCCGCGGCGCTGCGAGCCCTGAGCGCCGCCTCGAGCCGACCGAGGGCGTGCGCGACGGCCTCGGCGTCGAGTCCCTGCGCCCCTTCGGCCAGTGCCGTTCGCGCATGCCCTTCGACCTGGGGGAGCAGCTTCTCCAGCTCGGCCACACGAATCATGAGGTCGGGGCGCCCCTCCGACGTCAACTCGCGGACGGCGACGGCGAAGGCGCCGTCGAGCTGCACGGCGGCGTGGACAGGCCGGCCCTGGTCCAGGTCCAGCCGTGCGCGCAGGACGAGCTCCTCGCACACGAGCATCGTGTTGCGCCCGCCCAGCACAGCGGCCAGGCGCTCCTGCGGACGCAGGGCGGCCGAGCGCTGGCGGCCCGGGCCGCGGCTGCGCTGGCTGCGCCAGGGCAGCTCGAGGGCGTGCAGCCAGCGGCCGTCGGCGACCTGCTCGCCCTCGCCCCACCCGGCCCTGATCACGAGCGCCTGCGCGGGGGAGACCTCCCGCAGGTAGGGGTCCGCGGCGGCGATGCGGTGGGCGTGCAGGACACGGTTGAGCACCGACGCCGCCGCGAGGATCTCGGGCTCGCGGTCGATCTCGGAGAGCCAGGCCTGCGCCTGGCTCTCCGCCGACAGCGAAACGGGGTCGATCACGGTGGCCCGCGTCGTGTGGACGGCCGCCGGCTCGGCGCTCGCCGGACGCGGTCGCTCGCGCCAGCGGCTGCGAAGGGCGCCGCCGCGGGGCCCGGCGCCGAGCGATCCGGGCTGGCTGCGCCCGCCCTTCAGGGCGCCGAGGACGACCACGCGCTCCGGCTCGGAGTCGTGGGGCTTGCGCAGCAGGTAGCGGCCGTCCGCGGGTCCGAGCACCCACGGGAACTCGAACTGGAGGAAGATGAACAGGCGTCCGGCCACAGGGGCACCGTATCCTTCCCCCCTGGAGCCCGCTCATGCAGCGAACCGCGCTGTAGCGGACCGCGCCCACACCAACGCCAGGGAGCCGAGGATGTCCGATCCGAGCAACGTCGCCAAGAGCCTGCGTGACCGCCTTGGAGCGGGCAGCGAGGACCGCCTCGGCAAGGCGCTCTCGGAACTGCTCGAAAGCCCCTTGTTGACCGGCGCGATCGGTCGCGCCTTCGACGCCCGGGAGAAGGCCTCCCAGGCGCAGGAGGTCGCCCTCGGCGCCCTCAACATCCCCTCCGCGGCCGACATCGAACGGCTGACCCGCCGCTTGCGCTCGGTCTCCCACCGCCTGGAGGGCATCGAGGACGGCGTGGACCGTCTCGACCGAGCCCTCGCCCCGGCGGGGGTGGAGGCGCGCCTGTCGGGCATCGAAGCCCAGCTGAGGACGCTCACGACGAAGGTGGAAGCTGCGCTGACGCGCGGCGCCCAGGCGCCGGGGCACGAGGCTGACACGCCGGCCACGCCGCGCGCCCGGGCCGGGTCGCGGCCCGATGCAGCCGGCACGACCCGCCAGCCGGCGAAATCGAAAGCGAAAGCTGCTGCGAAAGCGAAAGCTGCCGCGAAAGAGAAAGCCGCCGCGAAAGCGAAAGCTGCCGCGACGGCGAAACCCCGCGCTTCGCGCTCCCGGCGCGGCGCGGCGGGCGGCGCGGCCGGCGGCGGCACACGCGGCCGAGGGCGCACCGGGGGGTGAGCCGCGATCAGCCCGTCACGGCGTGAGCGCCGCGACGGCCACGGAGCCCATCCGCTCGGCGGCGGCGAGCAGCTCGGTCTCACCGATCCGCGTGCGCGCCCCATCGGCGCCGAAGGTGTCCGTGACGGTGAGCGCACACCCCACCCGGATGCCCGCATCGGCGCCGACTGCGAACAGGGCAGCCGCCTCCATCTCGACGGCCAGCGCGCCGGCGTCGTGGCGGACACGACCGTCCTCGTAGAACAGGTCGACCGACTCGACCGCGCCGACCCGCACACCGGTGGCGTTGACGGCGAGGGCCTCCGTCAGGCTCGCGTCGGCTGCCACCCGGTCCGTCCGGCCGAGCGCCCGCGAGGTGCCGTCCATGCAGATCGACTCGCGGGCGATCAGCAGCTCGCCGAGCTCGAGGCCCGCGGCCAGCGCCCCGCACGTACCGACGCGGACCGCGCGGCGGGCGCCAAGGGCGATCAGCTCGCTGAGCACGATCGCCGCCGAAGGGCCGCCCATGCCGGTGGCCTGGATCGTGCACGGCAGGCCGTCCGGGGCGGTGCCCGTGTATCCCCACAGCCCGCGGTGGTGGTTGAACATGCGCGGCTCCTCCAGCAGCGCCTGCGCGAGCATGAGCGCCCTGCCGGGGTCCCCGGGCAGCAGCACCCGCTCGGCCAGCGGTGCTGTCGGGCGCAGGTGGATGGCCGGCGGGTCGGGCACCGCGGGCGACTTTAGACTGCGTTCCATGGCAACGACCCTCACGCCCGCGACCTGAGTGTCCACGCCAGCAGAGGATCCCGTCGGCGCTCCCCCGGAGCTGACGCTGAACCAGGTCGCCGCGCGGGTCGGCGTGTCCCCGGCGACGATCCGCAGGTGGGTGGAGCGAGGCCTCGTCCCCGGCTACGAGGGTCGCTGGACGGCGAGCGCGTTCGCATACGTGCGGGTCGTGGCGCGCCTGCGCGCCCGGGGGCACTCGCTCGAGCAGATCAAGCGCGCCAGCGACAGCGGCCAGCTCGCGATCGGGCCGATCGAGGACCTGCTCGGCGTTTCCGAGGGCGGCTACACGCTGTCGCAGGCTGCGCGCGAGACGGGTCTGAAGCCCGAGCTGATCAGGCGCATCTACGCGACGATGGGGCTCGGGCCGCTGCCGCCGGAGCTCAGCGACGAGGACCTCCAGGTGTTCAGCTACGCGGCGTCGGTCCTGGACGCCGGCCTGCCGGAGGCGGCGTTCCTGCAGCTGATGCGCGTCTACGGCCAGGCGCTCGCCCAGATCGCCGACGCGGAGGTGCGGCTGATCCACATCTACGTGCACGAGCCGCTGATGCGCGCGGGGGTCGCGAGCGTCGAGATCGCCGAGGAGATGGAGGGCCTCACCCGCGAGGTGCTGCCGTTCGCGGCGCCGTTCATGAACTACCTCCACGGCCGCCTGCTGTCGCATTTCGTCGAGCAGGACATGATCGGCCACATGGAGGCCGATCTCGACCAGGAGGCGCTCGAGGAGGGCAGGCTGCGGGTGGCGATCGCGTTCGCCGACCTCGCCGGCTACACGCGCCTGACGGACGAGCAGGGCGACGAGGCGGCGGTGGGCGCCGTCGAGCGGTTCGTGGAGGCGGTCGCCGGCACGCTGCCGGCCGACGCGCGCGTGATCAAGACGCTCGGCGACGAGGTGATGGTCGTCGGCTCCGACGCCGCCGCGCTGGCCCACTGGGCGGTGACGCTGCAGGAGGGCATCAACGAGGGCGAGCCCCCGCCGCGGATCGGCATCCACTACGGCGCGGCGCTGTACCGCGACGGCGACTACTACGGCCGCGAGGTCAACCAGGCGGCGCGCGTGGTGGCGCGCGCGGGCGGCGGCGAGGTGCTCGTGACGCGGCCCGTCGTGGAGGTCGCCGACGGTCTCGACGGCCTCAGCTTCGAGCGGATCGGCGAGGTCGGCCTGAAGGGATTCTCGGAGCCGACCGAGCTGTTCATCGCGGCGTCCGCGGACCGCTAGCCGTGGTCGAGCAGGTGCGCGAGGCGGTCCGCGCCGGTGGCCTGCTGGACGGTGATCGCCCGCTGGTGGCGATGCTCTCCGGCGGGCGCGACTCGGTCTGCCTGCTGGATGTCGCGGGCGCGCTCTGCGGCCCCGGGCGGATCCGCGCGCTGCACGTCAACTACGGCCTGCGGCCGGGGGCCGACGCGGAGCAGGCCCACTGCGGGGAGCTGTGCGAGCGCCTCGGGGTGGCGCTCGAGGTGCTCGCGGCCGACCCCGGCGCCGCGCCCGGGGGGGCGGTGCCCGGGAACCTGCAGGCGTGGGCGCGCGAGGTGCGCTACGGGGCCGCCCGCGAGCGCGCGCGGGCGAGCGGCGGCCGGTTCGCGACGGGGCACACCGCCAGCGACCAGGTCGAGACGATCCTCTACCGGCTCGCCGCCTCGCCCGGCCGGCGGGCGCTGCTGGGGATGGCCGCCGTCGAGGGCCGGCTCGTGCGCCCGCTGCTGGGCGTCACCCGCGAGCAGACCGCCGCCTACTGCCGCGAGCGCGGCCTCGCCTGGCGCGAGGACGAGAGCAACGACGACGAGCGCTACGCGCGCGCGCGCGTGCGCCACGGGCTGCTGCCGGCGCTGCGCGCTGTGCATCCCGGCGCGCAGGCCAACGTGCTGCGCACGGCCGAGCTGCTGCGCGAGGAGACCGAGCTGCTGGACGGGCTCGTGGCCGCCGAGCTCGGTGACGGGGCGAGCATCGCCCTCGCGCGTCTGCTCGAGCTGCCCGCCGCGCTCGCGCGCCTGGTCGTCGTCGCCTCGCCGAGCGGGCGGCGGGTACCTACGTGCCCCAGGCGGGCGAGCGGGTCGGGGAGATGATCGCGCTCGGACGCCGGGGCGGCCGCGCCGAGCTGCACGTGGGCGGCCACGTCGGCGCGGTGATCGAGGGCGGAGTGCTCACGCTGATCCGGCTGCCGCCGCGTGCCCGGAACGTCCCCTCCCCAGAGGGCTAGACTCCCGCCCGTGGCCGCCCGAGCACCCGTTCCGCAGCAGCCCGGGCCAGGGCTCGGCGAGGTGCTGGTCAGCGCCGAGGAGCTGCAGCGGCGCGTGGGCGAGCTGGGCGAGGAGATCTCGCGCGACTACGCCGGCCGCTCGCTGCTGCTGGTCGGGGTGCTGAAGGGGGCCGTGTTCTTCCTGAGCGACCTGATGCGCTTCATCGACATCCCCGTCGAGGTCGACTTCATGGCGGTCGCCTCCTACGGCTCGGCGACCGACTCCTCGGGGGTCGTGCGCATCCTCAAGGACCTCGACGCGGCGATCGAAGGCCGCGACGTGCTGATCGTCGAGGACATCGTCGACTCGGGGCTGACGTTGCAGTACCTGCTGCGCAACCTCGGCTCGCGCAACCCGCGCACGCTCGAGGTGTGCGCGCTGCTGACCAAGCCCGAGCGGCGCAAGGTCGAGCTGCCGACCCGCTACGTCGGCTTCGAGATCCCCGACCGCTTCGTCGTGGGCTACGGCCTGGACTACGCCGAGCGCCACCGCAACCTGCCGTTCGTGGCCGCGCTGGACGAGCTAGGAGGGCCTGGCCGCAGCGGCCGATAGCACGGTCGGCTCATCACGGGCCTGCGGGCCGCGGCACAAGCGTAGGTGAGCCGGAAGGCACCTGGTACGCTAGAGGACCGGTGGCCACGACCTCCAGCCGGCGCCAGGACAGACAGGATTCGCCATGAGCCGTTTCTTCAAGAGCGCCGCGTTCCCGATCCTCATCGTCGTGGTGCTGGCGTTCCTGGCCGTGAAACTCGTCAACCCGGGCACCACGCAACGACCGGCCGCACAGCTACCAGACGCTCGTCGCCAAGGAGCTCCCCAACGGCGAAGTCGAGTCGGTCGAGTTCAAGAACAAGGGCAAAGCGCTCGAAGTCAAGCTACAAGAACAAAGAAACCTGCGAAATCGGCTACATCGACCAGGCCGCGCCGGAACTGATCGAGGAACTGCGAGACCGCCGGGGTCAGCTACAACGTCGAATCCGAAAAGAGCAGCGCGCTGCTGAGCCTGCTCACGTACATCATCCCGTTCGTCCTGTTCTTCGGGTTCTGGATCTTCCTGATGAACCAGGTCCAGGGCGGCGGCTCGAAAGTGATGTCGTTCGGCAAGTCGCGCGCCAAGCGCATGTCGGCCGACTCGCCGAAGATCACCTTCCGCGACGTCGCCGGCGTCGACGAGGCCGTCGAGGAGCTGCACGAGATCAAGGAATTCCTCGAGAATCCCAAGAAGTTCCAGGCGCTCGGCGCGCGCATCCCGACCGGGCGTGCTGCTGTACGGGCCGCCGGGCACCGGCAAGACGCTGCTCGCCCGCGCCGTCGCCGGCGAGGCGGGCGTGCCGTTCTTCTCGATCTCCGGCTCTGACTTCGTCGAGATGTTCGTCGGCGTCGGCGCCTCGCGCGTGCGCGACCTGTTCGAGCAGGCCAAGCAGAACAGCCCCTGCATCATCTTCATGGACGAGATCGACGCCGTCGGGCGCCACCGCGGCGCCGGGCTCGGCGGCGGCCACGACGAGCGCGAGCAGACGCTCAACCAGCTGCTCGTCGAGATGGACGGCTTCGAGGCGAAGGACAACATCATCATGATCGCGGCCACCAACCGGCCCGACATCCTCGACCCCGCGCTGCTGCGCCCCGGCCGCTTCGACCGCCAGATCGCCGTCGACCGCCCCGACCGCAAGGGCCGCGCGAAGATCCTCGAGGTCCACACGCGCGGCAAGCCGCTGGCGAAGGTGATCGACATCGACGCCCTCGCCGGCCAGACCCCCGGCTTCACCGGCGCCGACCTGTCCAACCTGATCAACGAGGCCGCGCTGCTGTCCGCCCGCACGGGCAAGCGCGAGATCGGCCAGGAAGAGCTCGAGGAGGGGATCATGCGCGTGATCGCCGGCCCCGAGAAGAAGACGCGCGTGATGAGCGAGAAAGAGCGGCTGATCACCGCCTACCACGAGATGGGCCACGCGATCGTCGGCCACTTCCTCGAGCACTCCGACCCCGTGCACAAGATCTCGGTGATCTCCCGCGGCCAGGCGCTCGGCTACACGATCTCGATGCCCCAGGAGGATCGCTTCCTGACCACGCGCGCGGAGCTCGAGGACACGATGGCGATGACGCTCGGCGGCCGCGCGGCGGAGGAGATCGTCTTCGGCGAGATCACGACCGGCGCCTCCAACGACATCGAGAAGGTCACCGCGACGGCCAAGCAGATGGTGATGCGCTTCGGCATGAGCGAGAAGCTCGGCCCGCGCGTGTTCGGCCACGACCACGGCCAGCCGTTCCTCGGCCGCGAGTTCTCGACCGAGCCCGACTACTCGGACGAGATCGCGCGCGAGATCGACGACGAGGTGCGCCGGATCATCGAGGCCGCCCACCAGCGCGCCCGCGACATCCTCACCGAGCACCAGCACGACCTGACGAAGATCTCCGAGATCCTCGTCAAGCGCGAGACGATCGAGAAGGAGGAGTTCCTCGCGCTGCTCGACGGCAAGAGCGAGGAGGAGGTGTTCGGCGTCGAGGAGGAGGCACAAGCCCGAGCTGCCCGCCCCGCCCGCGCCCGCCGACCGGCCCGAGCGCGAAGCGCCGCGGACGCTCCCGCGGCCCGGCCTCGCCGGCGGCACGGCGGAGCTGCGCACCGACCGGACGCCCCGAGCCGACGGCGAGCTGCGCCTGAGCGCTCGGCGTCGGTGCGCGACGTGCTCGTGAGCGCTCGCGACGACGCCGACGGTCGCGCGCACCGCGCGAGTAGCGTGCCGCGATGGGCCTGCCGTATCGCCTGATGGGGGTCGTCAACGTGACCCCCGACTCGTTCTCCGACGGTGGGCGCTTCCTCGAGCCGACGCCGCGGTCGCGCACGGGCCTCGCTCGTGGCCGAAGGCGCGGACATCGTCGACGTCGGCGGCGAGTCGACGCGGCCCGGGCGCCGAGCCCGTGTCGGCGGACGAGGAGCTGCGCCGGGTGCTCCGGTGTCGTGGAGGGGCTCGGCCGGAGCGGATCGCGCAGAGCGCCCAGATCTCGATCGACACCTCCAAGGCCGCGGTCGCCCGCGCCGCCGCTCGAGGCCGGCGCGAGCCTCGTCAACGACGTCAGCGCCTTCCGCGCCGACCCGGAGATGGCTGCGGTCGTGGCGGCCGAGGCGGCGTCGAGTGCTGCCTGATGCACATGCTCGGCGAGCCCCGCACGATGCAGCGCGGACCCGCGCTACGAGGACGTCGTCGACGAGGTCGAGGCGTTCCTCGAGGAGCGTCTGGCGTTCGCCGTCGCGCGAGGGCGTGCGCGAGGAGCGGATCATGCTCGACCCCGGCATCGGCTTCGGCAAGACCGTCGCGCACAACCTCGAGCTGCTGCGCCGGCTGGACGAGCTCGTCGCGCTGGGCGCGCCCGTCGTCGTCGGCACCTCGCGCAAGAGCTTCCTCGGGCGCATCCTCGCCGCGCGCGTCCGCCAGTCGCCGAGCCGGTCGATGCCGCAGGAGCGGCTCGCTCGGGACGATCGCCACGAACGTGCTCGCGTTCGAGCGCGGCGCGAGCGTGTTCCGGGTCCACGACGTCGCTCCGGTCCGCGACGCGCTGGCCGTGGCGGCTGCTACGTTGGGCCGGGATGGACGGTGAGAGCCACGGGGACGGACCCGGACGACCTCGACGACGAGGACGACGGCGAGGAGCTCGACGACGACCGCGAGGAGGCGCGAGTCGGTCACGATCGAGATCACCGGCCTGTCGCTGTACACCCATCACGGCGTGAGCGAGGCCGAGCGCGAGGTCGGCCAGCGGCTCGTGCTCGACCTGCGCCTGGACATCGGCGAGACCGACGCCACGGTCACCGACTCGATCGAGGACACCGTCGACTACGCCGAGGTCTGCCAGCTGGTCGCGCTGATCGCCCAGCAGCGCTCCCACAAGACGCTCGAGCGGCTGTGCAGCACGATCGCCGACCGCCTGCTCGCGGACTACGAGCTCGAGGGGGTGTGGGTGAAGGCGACCAAGCCCGAGCCGCCGATCGCGCTGAGCGTCGACGAGGTCTCGGTCGAGGTGTGGCGCGAAGCCGAGGGCTAGCGTGCGCGGAGAAAGCGCCGACGCCGACGCCGACGGCGGCAGGCTCGGCCTCCTCGGCCTCGGCTCCAACGTGGGTGAGCGCCGCGCCCACCTGCAGGCCGCCGTCGATGGCCTCGCCGGCGTGGGCGTGCGGGTGCTCGCGTCCTCCTCGACCTACGACACCGACCCGGTCGGCGAGATCCCCGACCAGCCGAGCTTCCTCAACGCGTGCCTGCGGATCCGCACCGGCCTGAGCCCGTTGGCGCTGCTCGACGCGGTCAAGCGGCTCGAGGGCGACCTGGGACGACGCGAGGGGGTTCGCCACGGCCCCCGCTCGATCGACATCGACATCCTCCTGCTCGGCTCCGAGACGCTGCACGACGAGCGGATGACGCTGCCCCACGCGCAGCTCGGCCGCCGGCGCTTCGTGCTGATCCCCGCCCTCGAGCTCGATTTCGAGCTGCGCCTGCCCGACGGCGCTCGCCTTGCCGATGCCCTCGCCGCGCTGCCCGCCACCGAGGGCGTTCGCTGGGCCGGGCCGCCGCTGCTGCTCGCCGGCGCGGGCGCGACGGCGCGCAGCGAGCCGCGCCTCAGTGGACGATGATCCTGCCGGTCATCCCTTGTGCGACGTGGATCGTGCAGCGGTAGGAGAAGGTCCCCTGGTGGGTGAAGCGGACCGTGTATGTCCCGCTCAGCTGTGTCGCCGAGTGGAAGCCGTGGAAGGTGACGTTGTGATCCACTTCGTCACGCCACACCCACTTGACGCTGTCGCCTCGCCTGATCGTGAGGGTGCCCGGGTGGAAGCGGATTTCCTTCAGCGTGACCACGTGCACCGAGGAGGCGTGGGCCCCGCCGACGGCGGCGGCGGGGATGGCGGCCGCCGCGAGCGCGACGGCGGTTACGGCGGCTGCGGCGGCGATCCTGCTCGTGCGCATCATGTTCCTCGCTCTCGTTCGATTTCGATCGACAGATCAGGCTGTGGTGGCGGCGCCCTCGTGCCAGCTCGCCAGCCGCAGCAGCGTGCTCGCGTCCACGCCTCGTCCCGACACGACGCACAGTCGACCCGACCGCAGCCACACGACCGCCCGCTGTCCGCCGAGCTCGAGCACCCGGTAGTCGGTTCCGTCGAGCCAGCGTACCTGGTCGCCGCTCAACCGTGGCGGCGGCGAGCCGCCGATGATCGCGTAGCCGATCCGCGCGCCGTTGCCATTGGTGTAGTAGACGGTCGTGACCGGACGGCCCGCGATGGTGCCGCTGCGGGCGCCCGTGGCACGCCAGCCGAAGCTCTCCTCCCAGTAGGGGAACGCAACCCCTTCGACGTCGGCCAGGAGCTCGCCCCGGCGCATCCGGTTCTCCCGCGGCGCGCCCGCGGTCGCGCCCCCGAGCGTGAGCGTCGAGGCGCTCCGCAGGATCGTGGGCGTCGGGGCCGTCCCGCCCCCGCCCCCGAAGACGGCGATCGCGACGAGGATCGCCGCAGCGCCCACAGCGGCGGCGAGCGCCCCCGCGAACGCCGGGCGGCGCGGCCGCGGGCGCAGGCCCCAGCGTCGGCGCTCCGTGCGCTCGGCCACGAGCGCGGCGACCCGTTCGTGCAGCGCCTCGGGCGCACGCACGTCGACCGAGCGGATCCGCTCGATCAGCTCGAACTCGGGTGGGTGTGGTTGCTCGCTCATGTCGAACCTCCACTTGAGAAGACTCCGCCGGCGCCCGTGTCCTTCCCCTCGAGGGCCTCGGCCTCACCGCCCTCCTCGGCCGGCGCGAGCGCCGCCGCTGCGAGCTTGCGCGCCCGGTGCAGGCGGGTCGCGATCGTCGCCTCGCGCGCTCCGAGCGCCCGGCCGGCCTCCCGGTAGGAGAGCCCGAGCACGTCGACCGCCACGAGCGCCAGCCGGAAGTCCTCCGGCAGCGTAGCGATCGCGGCGTACAGCTCGCTCACCTCGAGCGCCCGCTCGGGCTGGCCGGTCGGGCGGGGGTCGGCCGCGACGACATCCTCGAGCGTGGCGACCGTCGCCGGTCGCCGCGAGGCCGTCCGGCGGCTCGTCAGGAACGTGTTGCGCAGCACCCGCATCAGGTAGTAGAGCTCATCCTCGCCACGCAGGACACGGGGCCGGGCGAGCACGCGGACGAACGTCTCCTGGACCAGATCCTCGGCGTCCTCACGCGAGCCGCACAACGCCCAAGCCGCACGGTAGAGGCGATCTACGTGCTTGGTGAGGGCCTGCGGATCGAGCGTGCGCATGGCATGTCGGCGACGCGCCGCCCGGTTTGCGCACGGCGAGCCACACGCTGCGACTGTAGCGGCCGACCGGCCGGGAAGGATCGCGCCCGCGCGGGGTCCTTGTGGGGTGACAGGCCGCTCGCCCCGTCGCCCTCGCGGCTGGGATACGGGCGCAACTCGACGCGTGGGAGGGACCCTCGGATGACAGCTCGCAGGCTCTTCGTCTTCGTCGCCGCAGTCGTGCTGGGTGGCGCGGCGGCTGCTCTCCCGGCTGCCGCGGTCTCGGAAACGACGCCCGCGATCGAAGCTCAGAACCTCGGCGGTGGCGTCTACGGGGAACAGCACCGCTGGGCCCCCTCCGAAGCCAGCGTCGCGGTCGGGGGAAGCGTTGCTCTCAGCAACCCCACCGCGGTCGCCCACGGCGTCCGCTGGGTCGCGGGCCCCGGCGTGCCGGCTTGCGCCGCCTCGGTTCCCGTCGGGACCAGCGCCGCCGCCTCGGGCACCGACTGGAGCGGCAGCTGCACGTTCTCCAAGCCGGGCGTCTACACCTTCTACTGCACGGTCCACGGAGCGGCGATGGCGGGCACGGTCGTCGTCGGCGGGGGCGCGCCCCCGGCGACGACGGGTACCCCCACCACCCCCGCGGGCCCCACGAGCACCCAAGCCGAGCCGCCCGCCTCGCCGACGGGCAGCACAGTCCCGCCCGTCACCGGCCCTGGAGCCCCCGCGGGATCCTCCTCGCCGTTTGCAGGGCCTCACCCCCTAGCCCTCGCGAGCGGCCCACACGGGAGCATCGTGCGCGGTTCGGTGGACGTCTCAGCGGCCGGGGCGGGCGGGCGGCTCGCGGTCAACGTCCTGGTCCCCCGCGCCGCGTTCGCCGCGGCGCGGGGGACCACTCCGCTCGTCGTCGTCGGACGCTTCACGCGCGCCTCCCTGCCGGCGGGGCGGGTCCCGTTCGCCGTTCGCCTGGACGGTCGGGCAACCCACGCCCTGCGGCTGCACGGCCGCCTCGCAGTGCGCCTACGGGTCTCGCTCACGTCCGCCGGCGCGGGCACGCCGGTGGTCCTCTCGCGGAGCCTCGTCCTGCGTCGCTGAGGCCCGCCGGCGGCTACGTCCGCTCGGTCAGGGGCAGCCACGACGCCGGCAGCACGCCGGCCGGGACGCCGCCGACGACGGGCGGCAGGAAATCGGCCAGCGCGGCGGCCGGATGGCCGTCGATCAGCGGGCGCACGTCCGCGATCGTCATCAGCAGCCGGATCGTGCTGCCGATCTGCAGGTCGGCGGCGTTCGGCTGCTCGCCTCCGATCAGGCCATCCGCGATCCAGCCGTCGATCCGCTCGAGCTGGCTCGGCAGGGCGGCGAGGTCAGCACGCACCGCCTCGTCGCGGGCCCCGTTCATGAGCGCCATCAGGCGGGCGGTCAGCGGGGCGGCGGGTCGCATCAGCGGACCCGGCAGCGGCAGCTTCGCGTCTCTCCGCATAGCTCAGCATCGCCTCCGGCCGGCGCAGGAAGGCGGCGTCGAGGATGCGCCTCGGCGACGCTCTGCAGGACCTCGTCGCCCCAGCGCTCGGCCTCGAGCACGCGGGCGTAGTCGGGATCGCCGGGGGGCGGCAGCAGCGGCGGCTCGGGCTCGAGCTCGTCGAGCCGGCGCATGATCGCGCGCGAGCCGACGAGCCGCTCGCCGTCGAGCCGCAGGCCCGGCACGGTCCGCCCGCCGTAGCGCAGCGGCCCGACCAGCAGCTGGGTGAGGGGCAGCAGGTCGACGCGCTCCGGAAGGCGAATCCCCTTCATCCGCAGCGCCACTTCGACGGCCGCGCACGGGTGCGAGCCGGGCAGCGCGTAGAGGGACGCTTCGATCGCTGCCATCGGCTGCCGAGCATAATGGTCGCCGATGCTGCTCGCCGTCGACGTCGGCAACACACAGACCCACTTCGGGGCCTTCCGCGGGGAGGAGCTGCTCGAGCACTGGCGCTTTGCGACCGTCCGCCAGTCGACCGCCGACGAGCTCGGCGCGGCGCTGCGCAACCTGCTCGAGCTGCGCGGCTACGCCTTCGCGGACGTCGACGCCTCGATCGTCTCCTCCACGGTCCCGCAGCTCGAGCCCGAGTGGTCGCGATGGCCGAGCGCTACCTCGGCCACGAGATGCACGCCGTCGGCCCGGGCACCCGACCGGGATGGCGATCCGCTACGACAACCCGCGCGAGATCGGCGCCGACAGGCTCGTCAACGCGGTCGCCATCCGCGAGCGCTTCGGCGGCCTGGCCGTGTGCGTCGACTTCGGCACGGCGACCACCTTCGACGTCGTCTCGCGCGGGCGGCGAGTACCTCGGCGGTTCGCTGATGACGGGCATCGAGATCTCCCTCGAAGCGCTCTCCGAGCGGGGCGCGCGGCTGCCCAAGATCGACCTCGCGCCGCCCCGCAGCGTGATCGGCAAGAACACGATCGACGCGATCCGCTCGGGTGTCGTCTACGGGTACGCCGGGCGCGATCGACGCGATCCTGCGCCGCCTCTACGACGAGCTCGGCGAGCGTGCCGACGTGATCGCGACGGGTGGGCTGGCTGGCCTGGTGGTCCCCTACACGGAGGAGATCGCCGAGGTCGACGACCTGCTCACGCTGACCGGCCTGCGGTGCTGCACGAGCGCAACAGCTGACACGCCATAATGAGCCGTCATGACCGCACCAACGCAGCTCCGGCGAGAGCTGGGCGCTCGGTCCGCTGACGCGTGCCCAACCGCGTCCTGCTCGCCCCGCTGGCGGGGATCGGCAACTGGTTCGTGCGCCTGCAGGCCAAGCGCTACGGCGCGGGGATGGCGGTCTCGGAGATGGTCTCCTCGCACGCGATCCACTACGGCAACGAGAAGACGTGCGGCGAGATGCTGCGGATCGACCCGCGCGAGCGCGACGGCGGCCCGGTGTCGATCCAGCTGTTCGGCGAGGACCCCGACGTGATGCGCTCGGCCGCCGCGCCACGTCGCGCGGGTCGGGGCCGACGCGATCGACATCAACATGGGCTGCCCGGTGCCGAAGGTCCGCAAGACGGGCGCCGGCGCGGCGCTGCTCGCCGACCCCGACCGCGCGGTGGCGCTCGCCCGTGCCGCCGTCGAGGGCGCCGGCGAGGTGCGTCCCGGCTGCCGGTCACCGTCAAGCTGCGCTCGGGCCTGCGCCCCGGCGAGCGCAGCGGGTTCGAGCTCGCCCACCGGCTCGTCGCGGAGGCAGGCGTCGCGGCGATCGGCTTTCACCCCCGCTCGGCCGCGGTCCAGCACAAGGGCGCTCCCGACTACGAGCTCGCCGCGCGGCTGGTCGCGCACGCTGCCGGCGCCCGTGATCCTGACCGGCGGCCTCGCACGACGCCGACGCACGTCGCGCGAGGCCTTCGAGCGGACCGGCGCCGCCGCCGTGATGCTCGCGCGCGGCGCGCTCGGCAACCCGTGGCTGTTCGCCGAGCTGCTCGCGCGAGCGCGACCGGGCGCCCGAGCCGCGAGGAGGTGCTCGACCGAGCTCGACTGGACGATCGAGCGGGCCGTCGAGCACCTCGGCGAGCCGACGCGCGACCCGCTACCTGCGCAAGTTCTACCCGTGGTACGTGGCACGGCTCGGGCTCGAGCCGGCGCACGCCCGGGCGCTCGGCGAGTCGCTGCAGCGCAGCGACACGCTGGCGCGCGTCAGGACGCTGCTCGGCGGCTCGGGAGCCGCTCGGGACGCCGCCTGAGGGCGTCTCGGACGAACTCTCCGGCGTGCGGCGCCGCCCGGGCCTCGCTATACTGCTGCGCTCGCCAGAGCCCTCGGCGCCGCGTCATCCCCGCTCACAGCGGGGTTTTGCTGTGTCGCCGACCGAACCACGAACCCGCGATCGAGGGTCACATGCCGAAGGACGTCATCCTCACCCCAGAAGGCCTCAAGAAGCTCAAGGACGAGCTCGAGCTGCTGTCCACCGAGAAGCGCCGCGAGGTCGCCGAGCGCATCAAGGAGGCGCGCGAGTTCGGCGACATCTCCGAGAACTCCGAGTACGACGACGCCAAGAACGAGCAGGCGATGGTCGAGAGCCGGATCGCCCAGCTGCAGGAGAAGCTGCGCATGGCGACGGTGATCCAGGCCAAGGACCTCTCCACCGACGTCGTCCAGGTCGGCTCGGTCGTGCACGTCAAGGACGAAAAGACCGGCAAGTCGGTCAAGTACACGATCGTCGGCTCGGCCGAGGCCAAGCCCGAGGAGACACAAGCTCTCCAACGAGTCGCCCGTCGGCCGCGCGCTGCTCGGGCGCAAGCGCAACGAGACCGTCGCCGTCAAGGTCCCGCGCGGGCCCGCGCGCAAGCTGAAGATCACGAAGATCGACGTCGGCCTCGAGTAGGCTCGCCGTCACCGATGAGCGCAAGCGAGGAGCCGCCCGCGGCCGGACGAGCCGCGCCGGCACGGCCTGCCCGAGCTGATCGCCGAGCGCCGGGCCAAGGCCGAGCGGCTGCGCGAGACCGGACGCGGAGCGCGTTCCCCTACGCGTTCCCGGGCGCCGAGCCGATCGCGGACGATGCTCGCCGCCTACGAGCACCTCGGCGACGGCGAGGAGACCGAGGAGCGCCATCGCGTCGCCGGGCGCATCGCGGCGCGCCGCGGCGCCGGCAGGGCCGCCTTCCTGGACCTCGTCGACCGCAGCGGGCAAGATCCAGCTGCACGCGCGCGTGGACGTGCTCGGCGAGGAGGCGTTCGAGCGGCTCACCTCGCTCGACCTCGGCGATCTGATCGGCGTCGACGGCGCCGCGCTGCGCAGCCGCCGCGGCGAGCTGTCGCTGCGCGTGGACGCTTTCAGCGTGCTCGCCAAGGCGCTGCGCCCGCCGCCCGACAAGCACCACGGGCTCAGCGACGTCGAGACCCGCTACCGCCGCCGCGAGCTCGACCTGATCGCCAGCGAGGACGCGCGCACGGCTGTTCCTCGACCGCGCGCGGATCATCTCGGCGGTCCGCGCCTACCTCGACGCGCAACGGCTTCGTCGAGGTCGAGACGCCGGTCCTGCAGCCGCTCTACGGCGGCGCCCTGGCGCGGCCGTTCACGACCCACCACAACGCGCTCGACCGCGACCTGTACCTGCGGATCGCCACCGAGCTGTACCTCAAGCGGCTGATCGTCGGCGGCCTCGAGCGCGTCTACGAGCTCGGCAAGGACTTCCGCAACGAGGGCGTCTCGCACCAAGCACAACCCCGAGTTCACGATGGTCGAGTTCTACGAGGCCTACGCCGACTACGAGCGACGAGGCCGCGCGCCTGGAAGAGCTCGTGCGCGCGCGCCGCCGCGGCGGTCGACTATGCGGGCGAGCTCGACTTCGCCGCGCCCCTGGCGCCGGGTCAGCTTCGCGGCAGGCGATCGCCGAGGCGACCGGGATCGACGCTGGCGCGCGCACCGCGACGCCGACGAGCCTGGCCGCGGCGATCGCCGAGCGCGGGCCTGGAGATGCAGCACCGAGGGCCTCAGCTGGCCGCAGCTGGCCGACGACCTGCTGTCGAAGTTCGTCGAGCCCACCCTCGATGCAGCCGACGTTCGTGATCGACTACCCGGTCGAGCTCTCGCCGTTCGCGCGCGAGCACCGCTCGCGAGCCGGGCCTGGTCGAGCGCTGGGAGGCGTTCGCCGGCGGGATGGAGATCGCCAACGCCTTCAGCGAGCTGAACGACCCCGACGTGCAGCGCGAGCGCTTCCTGGCCCAGCAGCGGCTCGCCGACCGCCGGCGAGCGAGGAGGCCCAGCCCTACGACGAGCTGTTCGTGCAGGCGCTCGAGCAGGGCATGCCGCCGGCCGGCGGCGTCGGCGTCGGCGATCGACCGCCTCGTGATGCTGCTGACCGGCCGCGACTCGATCCGCGAGGTCGTGCTGTTCCCGGCGATGCGCGACTGAGGCCGCCGGCGGCTGCTCCGCTCGGGCCGGTCCGGGCTCCGCGGTCGCCCGCGAGATCAAGCCGCGCGCCCCACGCTGCCGATGACCCCGATAGGGCAGGGTGGGCGGTTGGTAGACTGCTCCACGAGGCGTCATCTGGACCACCGATAGCGCCTTGAGGCACGGCCCTCGCAGGAAGGAATCACACCATGTTCGAGCGATTCACAGAACGGGCCCGGCAGGTGGTCGTTCTCGCGCAGGAGGAGGCGCGGACGCTCAAGCACAACTACATCGGCACCGAGCACATCCTGCTCGGCCTGCTGCGCGAGGAGGAGGGCCTGGCGGCGCGCGTGCTCGAGAGCCTCGACATCACCGTCGAGCGCGTGCGCGCGCAGGTCGTGCGGATCGTCGGCTCCGGCGAGGAGGTCACCTCCGGGCAGATCCCGTTCACGCCGCGCGCCAAGAAGGTGCTCGAGCTCGCGCTGCGCGAGGCGCTGAGCCTCGGCCACAACTACATCGGCACCGAGCACATCCTGCTCGGGCTCGTGCGCGAGAACGAGGGCGTCGCCGCCCGCATCCTGCTCGACTTCGACGCCGACTCCGAGAAGATCCGCAACGAGGTCATCCGCATGCTCTCCGGTCCCGGCGGACGCCGCCAGGGCCAGTCCGGCCGGCGCCGGCGCCGGCGCCGGGCCCGGCACCCGGCGAGGGCAAGAAGTCCTCGAAGCTGCTCGACCAGTTCGGGCGCAACCTGACCAAGCTCGCCGCCGAGGGCAAGCTCGACCCGTGCGTCGGCCGCGAGACCGAGATCGAGCGGATCATGCAGATCCTCTCGCGCCGCACGAAGAACAACCCCGTCCTGGTCGGCGAGCCCGGCGTCGGCAAGACCGCCGTCGTCGAGGGCCTGGCCCAGCGGATCACGAGCTCCGACGTGCCCGAGCTGCTGAAGAACAAGCAGATCTACACGCTCGACCTGGCCGCCCTGGTCGCCGGCTCGAAGTACCGCGGCGAGTTCGAGGAGCGCCTGAAGAAGGTGATGAAGGAGATCACCCAGCGCGGCGACATCATCCTGTTCATCGACGAGCTCCACAACCTCGTCGGCGCCGGCGCCGCCGAGGGCGCGATCGACGCCGCCTCGATCCTCAAGCCGGCGCTCGCCCGCGGCGAGCTGCAGACGATCGGCGCGACCACGCTCGACGAGTACCGCAAGTACCTCGAGCGCGACTCGGCGCTCGAGCGCCGCTTCCAGCAGATCCGCGTCGAGGAGCCGACGATCGACCAGACCGTCGAGATCCTCAGGGGCCTGCGCGACCGCTACGAGCAGCACCACAAGGTGCAGATCACCGACGAGGCGCTGCGCGCCGCCGGCGAACTGGCGAGCCGCTACATCTCCGACCGCTTCCTGCCCGACAAGGCGATCGACCTGATCGACGAGGCCGCCTCGCGGATGCGGATCAAGTCGATGACCTCGCCGCCCGGCCAACCGCGAGCTCGAGGGCGAAGTCGAGACCACGCGGCGCGAGAAGGAGGCCGCGATCGAGGCGCAGGAGTTCGAGAAGGCCGCCGCGCTGCGCGACAAGGAGCGCAAGCTGACGAACAAGAAACGCGAGCTCGAGCAGGCCTGGGAATCCGGCGAGTCCGGCGAGCGCCCGGCGATCGGCGAGGAGGAGATCGCCGACATCGTCTCGATGTGGACCGGCATCCCCGTGTTCAAGCTGACCGAGGCCGAGACGCAGAAGCTGATGCGCATGGAGGACGAACTGCACAAGCGCGTGATCGGCCAGCACCCGGCGATCGAGGTGATCTCGAAGGCGATCCGGCGCTCGCGCGCCGGCCTGAAGGACCCCAAGCGCCCGACCGGCTCGTTCATCTTCCTCGGCCCCTCCGGCGTCGGCAAGACCGAGCTCGCGCGCACGCTCGCCGAGTTCCTGTTCGGCGACGACGACGCGCTGATCCGGATCGACATGTCCGAGTACATGGAGAAGCACGCCGTCTCCCGGCTGGTCGGCTCGCCCCCCGGCTACATCGGCTACGACGAGGGCGGCCAGCTGACCGAGGCCGTGCGGCGCAAGCCCTACAGCGTGCTGCTGCTCGACGAGATCGAGAAGGCCCACCCCGACGTCTTCAACATCCTGCTGCAGATCCTCGAGGACGGCCGGCTGACCGACGCCCAGGGTCGCACCGTGGACTTCCGCCACGCGATCGTGATCATGACCTCGAACATCGGCGCCGCCGAGATCGCGCGCAACACGCCGCTCGGCTTCGCGGTCTCCGACGACGAGACCGGGATCACCTACGACGACATGAAGAACCGGATCATGGGCGAGCTCAAGAAAGTCTTCCGGCCGGAGTTCCTCAACCGCATCGACGACGTGATCGTCTTCCACAAGCTGCAGAAGGAGGAGATCAAGCAGATCGTCGAGCTGCTGCTGCTGCGGATCCGCGAGTCGATGGCCGAACGCGAGCTGCAGCTCGAGCTGACCGAGCCGGCGAAGGACCTGCTCGTCGAGAAGGGCTGGGACCCGGCGATGGGCGCCCGGCCGCTGCGCCGCGCGATCCAGCGCTACATCGAGGATCCGCTCGCCGACTTCGTCCTGCGCGAGCAGCTGACCCCCGGCGCGACCGTCGTCGTCGATCCCGCCCCCGAGGGCGAGCGAGGGCGAGGTGCGCTCTCGATCGTCAAGCCCAAGAAGCAGAAGACGCCCGTCGGCGTCGGCGCCGAGAGCGCCGGCGAGGAGCAGCCCGAGAGCGCCGAGCGGCCCGAGGGCGGACCGCCCGACGAGCAGTAGCCCCCCCGGGGGCGCCGGATCCGCCCCGCGCCGGGACTTCCGATCGGCGGTTGTTCGCTGAGCCGTCCCCGCCGGCCCGTAGGCTGGCGGGCGATGGCCAGAACCGCGATCCACGTCTGCTCGCAGTGCGGCGCGGGTCCCCCCAGTGGCACGGGCAGTGCCCGGCTGCGAGGCGTGGAACACGCTCGTCGAGGAGCGCCTCGGGGGCGCCCGGCGCGGATCCGACGGCGGCGGCACGTCCCGGCGGAGGGGGCAGGGGCGGGCCAGGCGCGCTCGCCACGGCCCCTGGCGAGGTCGGCGCCAGCACCGTCGGAGCGGATGGCCACCGGGATCGGCGAGCTCGACCGGGTGCTCGGCGGCGGGCTCGTGCCCGGCTCGCTGGTGCTGCTCGGCGGCTCGCCCGGGATCGGCAAGTCGACGCTCACGAACATGGTGCTCGGCCACCTGCAGCGGCGCGGGCACGCGCACCCTGTACGTCAGCGGGGAGGAGTCGGCCGAGCAGGTGCGGCTGCGCGCCGAGCGGCTCGGTCCCAGGCGGCCGCTGCGAGGTGCCGGTGCTCGCCGAGACCGACCTCGAGACCGTGCTCGACACGCTCGCGGCGGAGGCGCCGCAGGCGTGCGTGATCGACTCCGTGCAGACGCTGCGCTCGGCCGAGCTGTCGGGGGCGCCGGGCTCGGTCGGGCAGGTGCGCGAGGTGGCGGCGCGGATCATGGAGCTGGCCAAGGCAGCGCGGGATCGCGGTGATCCTCGTCGGCCACGTGACCAAGGACGGCGCGCTGGCGGGCCCGCGCGTGCTCGAGCACCTGGTCGACTGCGTGCTGCAGTTCGAGGGCGAGCGCGAGCGCCCCTACCGCGAGCTGCGGGCGCTGAAGAACCGCTTCGGCTCGACCAACGAGGCGGGCCTGTTCGAGATGCGCCAGGGCGGCCTGGTGGAGGTGCTCGACGCCTCGGCGCGGTTCGTCGCCGAGGCCACGCGCGCGCCGGGCAGCGTCGTGCTGGCGGCGATGGAGGGCTCGCGCCCGCTGCTCGTCGAGGTGCAGGCGCTCGTGGCGCCCTCCGAGCTCGAGCAGCCGCGCCGGGTCGTCTCGGGCCTCGACCGCAACCGGCTGGCGCTCGTGCTGGCGATCCTCGGCCGCCACGGGGGCATCGGCACCGGCGGCGCGGACGTGTTCGTGAACGTCGTCGGCGGCGTGCGCGTGGACGAGCCCGGCTGCGACCTGGCGGTCGCGCTGGCGGTCGCGAGCGCGAGCCGCGGCGTCGCCGCTGCGGGGATCGCCTCGGGCGTGCTTCGGCGAGCTCGGCCTGACCGGCGAGCTGCGCTGGGTGGGCCACCCCGAGCGGCGCCTGCAGGAGGCCGCCAAGCACGGTCTGCAGGGCGTGATCGCGCCCGCCGGCAGCGGCCCGGGGCCGTGCGAGGCGGCGACGCTGCGCGAGGCGCTGGCGCTCGCGCTCCCGGGGCCCGCAGCGGCGCCCCAGGGACCGCCTGCGGGCTGCGTCCGGCGGTCACGCTCGTCGGCGACTGAGGCGGCTCCCGGAGCGTGCTCCGTGACCGCCCGGGGCGAGTCAAGGTGGCGCTAAAGCAACGCTAAATGCCCTAGAATCAAGGATCGTGGCACCTCGATCCGGCGAAGATCTCGACAACGAAGTAAGGCCGGATCCGGGGCTGATGAGGGCGCTGGAGATGATCGCGCCCGGCACCGCGCTGCGGGAGGGGATCGAGAGCATCCTGCACGCCCGCACCGGCGGGCTGATCGTGATCGGCGAGCCCGAAGACCTCAGCTTCCTGAACTCGGGCGGGATCAAGCTCGACATCGACTACACGCCCGCGTTCCTCTACCAGGTCGCGAAGATGGACGGGGCGATCATCCTCAACGCGAACGCCACCAAGATCACGATGGCCAACGTCCAGCTGATGCCCGACCCGACGATCCTCTCGCACGAGACGGGCACCCGCCACCGCACCGCCGAGCGCGTCTCCAAGCAGACCGATGCGCTCGTGATCGCGATCTCCCAGCGCCGCGAGGTCGTCTCGGTGTACGTGGACGGCGTCAAGTACATCCTCGAGGACATCCCCGTGGTGCTCGCCAAGGCCAACCAGGCGCTCGCGACGCTCGACAAGTTCCGCACCCGCCTGGACCAGGTCTCCACGCGCCTGACGGCGCTCGAGTTCGAGGGCGGGACGACGCTGCACGACGTGCTCACGGTGCTGCAGCGCTCGGAGCTCGTCACGCGCATGGCGGTCGAGATCGAGCGCTACATCGTCGAGCTGGGCAGCGAGGGGCGGCTGATCGAGATGCAGCTGGAGGAGACGATGGTCGGCGCCGCCGCCGAGAAGTCGGCGCTCGTGCGCGACTACCTGTCCGAGCTACTCCGACGAGGCGTTCGCGGCGGCGCTGGAGGAGATCGGGCGCCTGGCCCACCAGGACCTGCTCGACTTCGGCCGGCTGGCCGAGCTGCTCGGCTACGACCGCAAGCTGAACACGCTCGACTACCCCGTCTCGCCGCGCGGCTACCGCGTGCTCGGGCGCATTCCGCGGCTGCCGAAGCTCGTGGTGACCCAGATCGTCGCCGAGTTCGGGGGGCTGGACGAGCTGCTGGCCGCGACCGACGCCGAGCTCGAGGCGGTCGAGGGCGTGGGGGAGATCAGGGCGAAGGACATCCGCGAGGGCCTGCGCCGGCTGCAGGAGCTCAACCTCGTGGACCGCTACCTGCAGACTTGAACAACGGGCCGCCGCAAGGGCTGGCCGCGACGAAGGAGGACACCATTCCGCCACAAGCAACCGAAGAGAGCACTGACAGAGGAGCTCGAGGTCACCCGCGAGGTCGAGTACATCGAGTTCGAGCTCGGCGACCACGTCGTCTATCCCCACCACGGCGCGGGCAAGGTGCTGAAGAAGGAGGAGATGGAGATCCTCGGCGAACGCCGCGAGTACCTCACGATCAAGATCCTCCACAACGACATGACGGTGCGGGTTCCCACCGAGAACGCCGCCCTGGCCGGCCTGCGGCGGGTGATCGACGAGGAGACCGTCAAGAAGGTCCTGGACGTGCTCCGCGACGAGGTCTCCGAGATGCCCAAGAACTGGAACCGCCGCTTCAAGCACAACCGCGACAAGATCAAGACCGGCGACATCTACGAGCTCGCCGAGGTCGTCCGCAACCTCTCGCTGCGCGAGAGCGAGAAGGGCCTCTCCACGGGCGAGAAGCAGATGTTCACCCGCACCAAGAAGATCCTCGCCTCCGAGCTGATGTACGCGCTCGACAAGGACGAGGAAGAGGCCGAGAACTACCTCGACGAGCTGCTCGCCGACTCGGCCAGCAGCCAGCTGGCGGTCGCCGCCAAGTAGCGAGGCTCTCGCGCACGCGGCACGAGCCCGGGTGACCGGACGCCGCGTGCGCGAGAGCCCCGAAGCGATGACCGTCGCCCTGATCCTCGCCGCCGGCAGCGGCGAGCGCCTCGGGGCGGGCAGGCCGAAGGCGCTCGTGGAGCTGGCGGGCCGGCCGCTCGTGCAGTGGAGCATCGAGGCCCTGCTGGGCACCCCCGGGATCGAGCGGATCGTGCTCGCGCTGCCTGCCGGCGTCAGTCCCCCAGCCGGCGTGACGGCGGTCGCCGGCGGGGCGGTGCGCTCGGAGTCGGTGCGGCGCGCGCTCGCCGCGGCCGGCCCCGGCGACACCGTGCTGGTCCACGACGCGGCCCGGCCGCTGCTCACGCCGGCGCTCGCGCTGGCCGTGATCGCTGCGCTCGAGCGCGACCCCGACGCCGAGGCGGCGATCGCGGCCGCTCCCGTGACCGACACGGTCAAGCGCGTGGACGAGAACGGCGTCGTCGCGAGACACTCGACCGGAGCGGCTGTGGGCGGTGCAGACGCCCCAGGTGTTCCGCCGGGCCGCGCTCGAACGGGCGCTCGCGGTGGCGGGCGAGGAGCTCGCCCGCGCCACCGACGACGCCTGGCTGATCGAGCGCCAGGGTGGGCGGGTGCTCGTCGTCGACACGGGCGCGGAGAACCTCAAGGTGACGCATCCGCTCGACCTGCGGCTGGCCGAGCTGCTGCTCGGTGAGCGATCCGGAGCGGGCGGCGATCCTGCTTGAATCCGAGCCCGCGATGCTCACCGACTACCACCTCCACCTGCGCCCCGACGGCGCCCGCGCGAGCACCGCCGAGTACTACACGGCGGCCAACGCCGAGCGCTACCGCGAAGCGGCCGAGGAGCGCGGGATCGCCGAGCTCGGCGTCTCCGAACACATCTACCGCTTCCGCCAGGCGCTCGAGCTGTGGCGCCATCCGTTCTGGGAGCGCTACGCCCACGACGACCTCGACGACTACTGCGAGTTCGTGCGCGAGCAGACCGACCTGCGGCTCGGGCTCGAGGCCGACTTCGTCCCCGGCGCCGAGGACCGCACGGCGGCGATGCTCGAGGCGCGCGACTTCGACTACGTCGTCGGCTCGGTCCACTTCCTGCGCGACGGCGCCGTCGACATGGACGACTACAGCGTCTGGGACAGCGGCCGCAGCGTCGAGGAGATCTGGAGGCGCTACTTCCAGACGATCGGCGAGGCCGCCGCAGCGGCCTGTTCGACATCCTCGCCCACCCCGACCTGGTGAAGTATTGGGGCCCACCCGCCCCGGGGGGCCGAGGCCGGCCTCTGCCCGAGGGCGATCTGCGCCGCTACTACGAGCTCGCGATCGACGGGATCGCCGAGTCGGGCATCGCCGTCGAGGTGTCCACGGCCGGCCTGCGCAAGCCGGCCGGCGAGATCTACCCAGCGCCCGCGTTCCTCGAGATGTGCCTGGAGGCCGGCGCCCCGGTGGCGCTCTCGAGCGACGCCCACCGGCCCGAGGACGTCGGCGCCGGCTACGAGCAGGCGCTGGAGCTGCTCGCCGGGCTCGGCGTGAGCGAGCTGTGCGTGTTCGAGCGTCGGGTGCGACGCTCGTGCCGCTGGGCGAGCTGGCCGGGCGGCACGGGCAGTGATCCGCACGGGGATCGGCTACGACTCCCACCGCCTCGTCCCGGGCCGGCGGCTGGTCCTCGGCGGCGTCGAGATCCCAAGCGAGCTGGGCCTCGACGGCCACTCCGACGCCGACGTGCTCACGCACGCCGTGATCGACGCGCTGCTCGGCGCGGCGGGCCTCGGCGACATCGGCGAGCACTTCCCCGACACCGACGAGCGCTGGCGCGACGCCGACTCCTTGGCTGCTGGCGCAGTCCGTCCTGGCGCTCGTCGGGCAACGGCGGCTGACGCTGGTCAACGTCGACTGCACCGTGATGATCGAGCGACCCAGGCTCGCACCGCACCGGGCGGCCATCCGCCAGCGTCTCGCCGGCGCTCTTGCGCTCGCGCCCGAGCGGGTGAACGTCAAGGCCACGACGGGCGAGGGGATCGGCTTCGTCGGCCGCGGCGAGGGGGTCGCAGCGCTCGCGATCGCCAGCCTCGCCGGCTCCGACGACTAGGGTCCCGCCATGCGAGAGATCCTGCTCCACGACACGCTCTCGGGCGAGCTGCTGCCGCTGCGCCCGCGGGACCCCGGTCGCGTCGGCATCTACGCGTGCGGCCCGACCGTCTACAGCCGCATCCACATCGGCAACGCGCGCCCGTTCGTGGTCTTCAGCCTGCTCAAGCGCTTCCTGGAGCACGAGGGCTACGAGGTCACCCTCGTCATCAACGTCACCGACGTCAACGACAAGATCTACGACGCCGCCCGCGCAACAGGCCGTCCGAGCGCCGAGCTGGCGCAGGAGATGACCGCCCGCTACCGCGCCGACACCGACGCGCTCGGCCTCGGCCGTCCCGACGACGAGCCGCTGGCGTCCGAGACGATCGATCCGATCATCGAGTACATCGCGACGCTGGTCGAGGGCGGCCACGCCTACGCGGCCGGCGGCGACGTCTACTTCCGCGTCCGCTCCGACCCGGGCTACGGCAGCCTCTCCCACCGCCGCCTCGACAGCATGGACCAGGGCGAGGGGGTCGAGGGCGCCGAGCGCAAGGAGGATCCGCTCGACTTCGCCCTGTGGAAGGCCCACAAGCCCGGCGAGGACAGCTGCTGGGAGTCGCCCTGGGGGCCGGGCCGCCCCGGCTGGCACATCGAGTGCTCGGCGATGGCCGAGCAGCTCCTCGGGGTCGGCTTCGACATCCACGGCGGGGGCTCGGATCTCGTCTTCCCCCACCACGAGAACGAGGCAGCCCAGACGCGCGCCGCGCGCGGGCGCGAGCTGGCGCGGCTGTGGATGCACAACGGCATGATCCAGCTCACGGGCGAGAAGATGGCCAAGTCGGTCGGCAACATCGCCCCGCTGCACGAGGTGCTCGAGCGCTACGGCCCCGAGGCGGTGGTGATGTACCTCGTCTCCGGCCACTACCGCCAGCCGCTGGCCTTCTCGGAGGAGGAGCTCGAGGCTGCCGATCGCAGGGTTCACCGCATCCGCGAGGCGCTCAGGCGCCTCGTGGCAGGGGCTCCGAGCCCGCCCGACATGGCTGGCCATCGCGACGCCTTCTTCGACGCCCTGGCCCACGACTTCAACACGCCGGCGGCGCTGGCGTCGATGTTCGAGTGGATCCGCGAGGCGAACCGCCGCGCGGAGGGGGTAGGCGATGCCGACCTGCGGGAGATGCTCGGCGTGCTCGGGCTCGGCGCCCTGCAGCCGCTGCGGGCCGCAGGTGACGTGGACGCGATCGATCCCGAGGCGACGCAGCTGCTGGCCCAGCGCGAGCAGGCCCGCCGCGAGCGCGACTTCGAGACCGCCGACCGCATCCGCGAGCAGCTGCGGGCGATGGGCTGGGAGATCCGGGATGGCCCCGAGGGCCCCGAGCTGATCCCCTCTTCCGCGCGGTGATCATCTACGGCCGCAACGCCGTCCGAGAGGCCCTGCGCGGCCGCCGTGCCGCCCGCATCCGGGAGATCTGGGCGAGCGCCGGCGCCGCCCGCGAGCCGTGGCTTGCGGGCGTTCGCACGCGCGTGAGCGACGCCGAGGAGATCGAGCGCCGCTGCGGCTCCCCGGCCCACCAGGGCGTGTGCGCCGACGCCGGGCCTATCCGTACGTGGCGGCGGCGGAGCTGCTCGCCGCCCCGAACCCGCTGCTGGTCGCGCTCGACCAGGTCCAGGATCCCCAGAACCTGGGGTCGATCTGCCGCACGGCGGAGTGCGCCGGGGCCGCCGGGGTTGTGATCCCCGAGCGCCGCGCCGCCGAGGTCACGCCGGCCGTCTGCAAGGCGAGCGCCGGGGCCGTGGAGCAGCTGCCCGTGGCGCGGGTGCGCAACATGGCCGACTTCCTCGGCGAGGCGCGCGAGGCCGGGTGCTGGTGCTACGGGGCCAGCGCCACGGAGGCAGGCTCCCATGTGCCGGTGCCCTACGACCAGCCGGACTACGCCGAGGGGGGCGTGGTGCTGGTGCTCGGCAGCGAGGGGGCGGGCCTGCGTCCCCGCGTGGCCAAGTGCTGCGACGAGCTGATCGCGCTGCCACTGCGGGGCAGGATCGGGTCGCTCGGCGTCAGCGCCGCCGCCGCGGCGCTGCTGTACGAGATCTTGCAGCAACGGAGCCGAGGTCTTGACAAGGCTCCATAACTGTGCGAGTCTCGCGCCCACATAACGCTGTACCTAAGGTTGAGAAAGCCTTGGTTTAGGTGTACGTACATAGCTTTGGCGCCAGGGGAGGAGTGCGCCACTGAGCACATTCGACTCGCCCGTTTGCAGGGCGAATCCGAGAAAGGATCTGCTCGTGGCACGAATCTCCCCTAACCCTCAATCTGAACCTAAGGTCGAGGATGGGTTCCTGATCGCGCTTGCCAAGCAGGGCGACCGCATCGCGTATGACCGGCTCGTCCGGCGCTACTACGGCTTCGTGCGCCTGAAGGCGTCCTCGTACTTCCTCGCCGGCGGCGACTCCGACGATCTGATCCAGGAGGGCCTGGTCGGCCTTTACAAGGCGATCCGGGACTTCCGCACCGACCGCGAGTCGAGCTTCCGCAACTTCGCCGAGCTCTGCATCACGCGCCAGATCATCACGGCCGTGAAGACCGCCACCCGCAACAAGCACACCCCCCTGAACCAGTACGTCTCGTTCTCCTCCACCCCCGCCGGCAGCGGCGAGGACGTGCCGACGCTCGACCAGATGCTGCCCGGCCCGACCGTCCACGACCCCGTCAACCAGGTGATCTCCTCCGAGGAGCTGCGCTCGCTCGTGGGGTGCCTCTCGACCGCTCTCTCCGAGCTCGAGAGCCGGGTGCTCTCCCTGTACCTGGACGGCTACTCCTACGAGCAGGTCGGAGAGCGGCTGGCCTGCGACACGAAGACCGTCGACAACGCCCTGCAGCGGGTCAAGCGCAAGGTGGGGGCGCACCTCGACTCGCGCGCCGTGGCGGCCTGAGCGCTCGCCCTGGGGGGCACACGCGGCCGCGCGCGTTTGGGATCGAGACCGGGTTTCAGCCAGACGCCAACCCGGCGACCCTCCAAGCGCTCGTGTGCGCTCGTTCGAGCGCGAGCGGTGCCGCACGCGGCGTAGACTCAGTCTTCCCTTTGTGTCGCTCGAGGACGGGGCAGGCGCTGTTGCCGACGTTCGTAACAATTGGATACGGAGATCAGGCGGGGTACGACCGGACCGATCCGTCCGCACGCGATGCCGCGCACGAACACGACGAGCGTCTTCGTGGCGGTGGGGCGGTGATGGGCATTGCTGGTCAGCCGGTGCAGGTGCGCAATCACAGTGGGGCCGGCGTGAGCATCACGGACGGACCATATCTGCGCTCCGACCTTCCGATCGCTGGCTTCGCGCTGATTGACGCCCCCTCCCTCGAGGAGGCGATCAGGCTCGCATCCAAATCACCCTGTGCGGTTGCTCATGGGGTCGTCGAGGTGTGGCCACTCGAATCGACGCGCTAACTGCTGCACGACGATCGTGGTCGTCCACGGCGCTTCGAGGTCGCGGCGGACCGCCGAGATGGCCCCCCAGTCTGCGGGATACTGCCCGTCATGCCGGAGGAGTCGAGAACCCCCGACCTGGTGGCACGTTGGCGCGAAGGCGTTGAGGCCTGGGGGAACCGGCGCAACCTTGACGTGCTGAGAAGCCTCTACGCTCCCGATGCCGTGTGGGAGGTGGTCGCACTGGGCATCGCCTTAGAGGGTTTGGCTGCGATCCGTGGCTTTATTGACGACTGGATCAACTCGTTCGAACAGTTCGAGATCCACGCCGAGGAGATTCACGACCTTGGCAACGGCGTTACGTTCGGCGTCTTCATACAGAAGGGCCGCCCCAGGGACAGCACGGGTCAGGTTCGATACCGGTTCGCGCAGGTCAACAGGTGGGTGGACGGCATGATCATGCGGAGCACCGGCTACAACGACATCGACGAGGCTCGTGCTGCCGCCGAACAGATGGCTGAGGAGAGGGCTGGTTGAAACGGCTGTGGCCGCCCGAGGGCGGCCACAGGTTCCTTCACTCTCTGATGCTGCTCCTGCTCAGTGCGGCAGGGTTGGCTGGATCACGACCGGCTGTACCCCCGCCGCCGGTGCGAGGATCTTGATCGCGATCGCCGTGCTCGAGGAACCCTGGTTGATCGGGTCACCGGGGATCTTGATCCGGTAGTACTGCGTGCTCCCGATCGGGCCGTACACGTTGAACGGGATCGAGTAGATCGTTTTGCCGCCTTCGGTCTTGATCACGCCGACGTCTTCCGGGCTCCAGGAGAACCCGCCCGGGCCCTTCCGCTCCAGGTAGACGAAGTGCCCGACCCGGCTCGGAGCGGCCGTGCCGGTGAACGTGACGATCGTCCCCGCGGGCTCTTCGGTGGCCGGGAGGCCGCCCACGAGAGCGCTCGCGCTCAGCGTCCACCTGACGCCCACGAACACACCGGTGGAGTGGACCCCGGCGCTGTATGCCCGGTAGAGGGCGCTCTCGTTCGCGCTCGGGATCGTGATCGAGTACGTCCCGCCGGTCCCCGTGGTCGCTTCGCCGACCTGCGTCGTCGGGCTGCCGAAGGACTGCGCCATCAGCGTCACCTTCTGGCCGGATGCGCCGGAGACGAGTTTGCCGGTGAATTCGATCGGCGACCCGAACGCGACCGGGTTCGCTTTCGGTTCCAGGATCAGCTTGTTGTTCTGGGCCTGGGTGATGATGTAGGACATCGGGCTCGAGGCGGCGCGGACGTCGAAGACGCCGTGACGCCGGACGACCACGCGGAGGTTCGCGTCGCCCGGGCGCACGAAGCGGTGGACGATCGTGAACGTCCCATCCGCCTGCACGAAGTTGTGCAGCTGGATCGTGGCCCATTCTTCGTTGCTCGTGGCGGCCTCGCGCTGGAGCCACACTTCGGCGCCCTTGTCGTTCGGGTTGACCGTGCCCCTGAACGTGACCTCGTTCGTGACGCCGGTGAGCAGCTCCGCGCCTTCGGGCTTGGTCGGTACGACGGCCGCCGTCACTTCGGGGGCGACGTGGACGGTCTTCGAGGCGCTGCGGGCGCCTCCGGCGCGGACATAGAAGGTGCTGTCGGTGATGACGGGCTGCGGCGTGAAGCTGTAGGTACCGTCAGTCGGTGAGGTCTTCGGGTTGCCGACCGGTTTGAACCCGCCGGCGCCGGCGACCCTCTCGTAGACCGTCACTTCCTGTTCGCTCGGGCCGCCGGGGCACGAGAGAACGCCGGTGACGAGCACCGAGGCGCCGCTGACGGCGGTCCGTGGGACGATTACGTCGATCTTGCATCCCGCCGCGCTCGCGTGCTTGTGTCCGAGTCTGGTCTGGGCCGTTGCCAGCGCTCCGGCGGGGGCGAGCGCGAACAACGCCGCCCCGGCCGCGGCCGCGGCCAGCTTTATGGATCGCATGTGGTGCCTTCTCCTTGGGGGTGGGGAACGTTGCCTGCGTATCAGTGCTTTCACGCCCCGTAACCCGTGAGCCGTGCGTGGGTTGCGGTTGCGCGGGGCGGCTACCCCCGCCCCGAGAGAGCATCGGCGAGTGTTCCGAGCCGCGAGGGACGCCCGCTGCGCGCCTCGATCCGGTCGGCCCGGCGGTAGAGGGCGTAGACGCTGCGGATGGCGGCCCAGCGCAGCGGCTCGGGCTCCCACCGGCGGGGGCTTCGGCCCACCCACGGAAGGCCCGCGAGCGCGCTCGGCTCGCCGAGGATGAGGTCGCGCAGCGTGCGCCCGGCGAGGTTGGCGGTGGCCACCCCCTCGCCGGCGTAGCCACCCGCCCACGCGAGCCCGCTCAGCGGATCGGCGGCGGCCGTGATCGACCAGTCCCGCGCGACCCCGAGCACCCCCGACCAGGCGTGCTCGATCCCCGCGCTGGCGACGGCGGGGAACATCGCCGCGAGCTTCTCCCGCAGCGCGTGGACCGTGCTCGTGGCGGTCTCGCCGTCGACGTCGGTGCGCGAGCCGAACCTGTAGGGGACGCCGCGGCCGCCGATCGCGATGCGCCCGTCCGCCGTGCGCTGCAGGTACACATACACGAGGGCCTCGTCGCTGAGCACCTCCTGGCCGTCCCAACCGATCTCCTCCCACACCGCGGGCGCGAGCGGCTCGGTGATGATCATCGAGCTGTTCACGGGCACGAGCAGGCGCCGCAGGCCGGGCAGGCCGGCCGTGTAGCCCTCGGTCGCCCGCACGACCCAGCGTGCCCGCACGGCCCCCGCGGGGGTGCGGGCGGCGCCGGCGACGATCGACGTCACCGGCGTGCGCTCGTGGATCGTGACGCCGAGGCGCTCGACCGCGCACGCCAGCCCCCGCAGCAGCTTCGCCGGATGCACGCGCGCCACATGAGGGGAGAAGCTCGCCCCGCGGGCCCCGGCGACCGACAGCCGCTCCGCGAGCTCCGCCGCGT
Organism: uncultured Solirubrobacteraceae bacterium; assembly: GCA_963743505.1. Classification (GTDB taxonomy): domain Bacteria; phylum Actinomycetota; class Thermoleophilia; order Solirubrobacterales; family Solirubrobacteraceae; genus Palsa-744. The sequence goes on from CAVUPZ010000002.1 coordinate 557,059, forward strand.
CGAGCCCGCGCAGGTCCTCCGGCGAGAGACCGTGGCTGCGGGCATCGCGGAGGTGCTCGGCGAGCCGCGCCTGCTGGGCCCCGTCGAGGGCCACGCTGAGGTGTCCGCCCTTGACGAGGTCGGCGTCGATGTCCTCGGCGGCGAGCACCGCGGCCACCTCCTCGACCGTGTCGAACATCGCCCGCTGCAGCGCGGCCACGCCCGCGGGCCCGCCCCGGCGCTCGTAAACCCGCGCGGGGCCGGAGAAGAAGCCCGAGACCCAGCCCCCGTTGCGTCCCGACGCGCCGAAGCCGGCGGCCTCGCGCTCGAGCACGACGATCCGCAGCTGCGGCCGGGCGCGGGCGAGGTAGTAGGCGGTCCACAGGCCCGTGTAGCCAGCGCCGACGATCGCGACGTCGGCCTCCGTGGGGCGCTCCAGGGGTGGCCGCACGGGTCGCAGGCCGCCCAGCGAGGCCCACCACCAGCCCCCGTCTCCGGTTCGCATCACGCGAGCCTAGTGCGCGCGGTCCCGGCCACGAGGACGCCCCTCGACACGTCTGCCTTCAGGGCGTGCGGATCCGCAAAATGCAGGCTATGATCGCTCGTGGAGAGGGCCCCGACCGGGCCGGAGGTGACGGACGGCGGCCAAGCGTCAGTGGGAGGAGCCACCAATGGAGGCCGCAGTCAACCAGTCCGGGACCCAGGGGGTAGCCGCCGCGCAGGCGGGCACCATCGCCGAAGCCTTCCGCATCACGGCCGCCGAGCGGTTGGATCAGGTGGCCATTCGCACCAAAGGCGACGCCTTCACGATCACGTGGGGCGCGCTGCGCGACCGCGTCGACGCGCTCGCCGGCGGCCTCTCGGAGCTGGGGCTCGAGCGTGGCCAGACACTCGCGCTGATGCTCTCCAACCGGCCCGAGTTCCACCTCTGCGACCTCGCCGGGATGATGGTCGGGGCGACTCCCTTCTCGATCTACAACACCTACACGCCCGAGCAGATCGCCTACCTGGTCGCCGACGCCGGCGCCCACATCCTGATCTGCGAGCAGCAGTACCTGCCCCAGGTGCTCGCCGCGCGCGCCGAGCTCGATCAGCTCGAGCACGTGATCGTCGTCGACGGCGAGCCGCCGGAGGGGACGCTCGCGCTCGCGGACGTCGAAGCGATGAACAACGGCTTCGACGTCGAGGCATCCGTGGCGCTGATCGAGCCGACCGACGTGCTCACGCTGATCTACACCTCGGGCACGACCGGGCCGCCCAAGGGCGTGCAGCTGATCCATCGCAACCTGCTCGCCGCCGTCGAGGGGCTCGAGGAGCTGATCGAGTTTCCCCGTGACGGGCGGGTGATCTCGTGGCTGCCGAGCGCCCACGTGGCCGAGCGCAACGCCCACCACTACCTGCCGATCGTCTTCGGGCTGCAGATCACCTGCTGCGAGAACCCGCGCGATGTCCTCTCCTACCTGCCCGAAGTCCGCCCGAGCTGGTTCTTCGCCGTACCCCGCATCTGGGAGAAGCTGAAGGCGGGGCTCGAGACGATGCTCGCCTCCCAGCCCGAGGAGCAGCGCGCGACGGTCCAGGCGGCGCTCGACGCCGCGATCGAGAAGGTGCAGCTCGAGCAGCGCGGGGAGCCCGTGCCCGAGGAGCTCGCCGAACGGGTCGCCCGGGCCGATGCGGAGATCTTCTCCGGCCTGCGCACGATGCTGGGCCTCGACAAGGTCGAGGCGATCAACGTCGGCGCCGCCCCCACGCCCGTGGAGGTGCTCGAGTTCTTCCACGCGATCGGGCTGCCGTTGGCGGAGCTGTGGGGGATGAGCGAGACGTGCGGAGCGGGCACCGTCAACCCCCCGGGGCGCATCAAGATCGGCACGGTCGGGCCCCCCGCACCCGGCGTCGAGATCCGGCTCGACAGCGACGGCGAGGTGCTCGTCCGCTCGGACGTCGTGATGCTCGGCTACCGCAACCTCGCGGAGAAGACACGCGAGGCGTTCACCGACGACGGCTGGCTGCGGACGGGCGACATCGGCGTGCTCGACGCCGACGGCTACCTGACGATCGTCGACCGCAAGAAGGAGCTGATCATCAGCGCGGCCGGAAAGAACATGTCCCCGGCCAACATCGAGGCCACGCTGAAGAGCGCATCGCCGCTGATCGGGCAGGCCTGCTGCATCGGCGACAGGCGCCCCTACAACACCGCCCTGATCGTCCTCGACGCCGACTTCGCCCCCGCGTGGGCTGCCAAAGAGGGGATCGCGGAGACGAGCCTTGAGGCGCTGAGCGGCGAGGAGCGGGTGCGGGAGGCGGTGCAGGCCGCCGTCGACGCCGCCAACGAGAAGCTCGCCAGGGTCGAACAGATCAAGCGCTTCACGATCGTCCCCGGGGACTGGCTGCCCGGCGGCGAGGAGCTGACGCCGACGATGAAGCTCAAGCGCAAGCCGATCGGCGCCAAGTACGAGCCGCAGATCGAGGCGATGTACGGGGGGTAGCGGCCAGCCCGCCCGCCTGTGGCGCCGGCGCGGCAGAGTAGACTCGCGCCCCGTGCGGTTCAAGATCGCGGTCCATTCGGGCTCGGGTGCGCCTCCCGAGGCGATCGAGCTGCTTGCCCGGCGGCTCGGCCCCTCGCGGGAGGAGACGCGCTTCTCCCAGAGCGGCAGCGAGATCATCGCCACATGGGGCGAGGACGCCCCCGTCGCGATGGCGAGCGACGAACGCGAACAGGTCGGGCGGCGCGCCGTGCTCGACATCCTCAGCGAAGTGTGCGAGGGGACCTCCGAGCTCAAGTACGACTGGTACGCCGTCAGCGCCCGCCGCTACTAGCGCTCCCGGCGAAGAGCTTCACCGCCTCGCCCCCTCGGTGACGATCCTGGTCGCGCCCTGCCGACGCCTCCAGCCGGCCGCTGAACGCGTGCGCCGAGCTCGTCGTCCGCGTTCGACGTATTGCCCGAAGAAGTAATATCTCGGCACCCTTCGTCGAACAGCGTCCGGAGCAGTGTTCCGTCAGGCTCGCTGGGACGGCCGCAAGTCAGGAACAGCCGATGCCGAAAGCGCGTTCCACCAACGCAGGAGCCAACACGCAGGCGGACGAGCCGGCGTGGTCGCTGCCGGGACTGCGAGAACCCCGTTATTCCCAGTCGCTGGAGCGGGGCCTCGCGATCCTCGGCTGCTTCACGCCCGCGCGCCCGATCCTCGGCATCGCCGACATCGCAGACGAGCTCGGCATGAGCCGCTCGACGACCCATCGCTACGTGATCACGCTCGTCGCGCTCGGCTACCTTGAGCAGGGAGCTTCGCGGAAGTATCGCCTGGGCCTGCGCGTGGCCGACCTCGGGATGGCGGCGTTGAACGGAACCGGCCTGCGTGAGCACGCACGCCCGTATCTCGAGGACCTGCGCCGGCAGACCTCCTACACGGCCACGCTCGCCGCCCTCGACGGGATCGAGGTCCGCTACGTGGACGTCGCGTCCGGCTTCCGCCGCGGAGCGTCGGATCGGAGGTCCGATCTGCACCCCGGCTCGCGCCTGCCCGCCCACTCCACCGCCGAGGGCAAGCTGCTCCTGGCGTTTCAGCCCGAGCCCCAGCAGAGCGCCCTGATCGCCGACATGAAGCTCTACAAGCGCGGCCCCAACACGATCACGGCGAAGCGCTCGCTGCGCGAGGAGCTCGAGCAGATCCGCGAAGCGGGGTTGGCGGTCGCCGACGAAGAGCAGGCGGCGGGGGTCTACTCGATCGCGGCACCCGTCCGCGACGCGGCGCGCGAAGTGGTTGCTGCTGTCGGCCTCTCGGCCGAGCGCTCGATGATCGAGCTCGGCGAGCTGGTCGACGCCCTCGGGCCCCATCTCCTCGCCGGCGCCGACAGGGTCTCAGCCCGCCTCGGCTACCGCCGCGACGACGAGCGCCGCTAGCGACTCGGCACGCATGCCACCGGGCCGCAGCTAGTCGGTCACGGCGCGCTGAATATCCGTCGTGCAGACGGTAATGGCTGTCCCGTCCGCGAATGACCCAGGTGGTCACTGATTGAGGGGCTCGTAGCGATGTTGAAGCCCGGACTCCCTCCCGTCCTCCCGCACCCTCCTGAGCACGAGCCCGGCGACTGTCGCAACTGCGATCCGAGGAGCCACCGCGCCAGAGGCGGTTCTGGGGGGCTCCGCGCTCGCCGTGCTCGCGGAACCGGGAGCCGTTGGGACCCTGCGCGAGCTCGCGCGCGCGGAGGTCAGCCGGTCCTGCCTCGAGCGCCGGCCGTCGGCGGCCGGCCACGGCGCGCCGCGAGCCGGCTGCGAGGGCTCGAGCGGGTCGGCGCGGTGTCGCGGTCGCTCGACCCGAGCGGGGAGGACGCCCGTTTCGGACTCACGGATCGAGGCTGGGAGCTACTCGGCGTAGCCGAGCGGGCGGCCCGCTGGGAGGACGTGCGGGCTGGAGCGCCCGGGACCGGGAGCCCGGTCACGCGGCGCTCGCGACGCTGAGCCGCCCGTACACGTTCGCGATCATGTGCCAGCTCGCCGACGGGAGCCTCGACGCGGCGGAGCTGCTGGAGCATGTGGGCGCCGCGCGGCGCGGCGAGCGACACGTGGTGGCGCACCGCGTGCAGGAGATGCGGGGGCGGTGGCTGCTCGCGGGCGAGGATCCGCCCTCCGCGACGCCGCTGTCGCTGACGGACAGCGCGCGCGGCCTGGCCGCGATCGTGCTGCTCGCGCTCTGGTGCGAGCGCGGGAGCCTCGTCCACGGGCCGGCGGGCACGGTCGACCTGCTCGGACCGATGCGGATGCTCGTGCCGCTGGTCGGCCTGCCCGCAGACGTCGCCGGCACGTTTCTGCTCTACCAGTCGCTTGCGAGGCGGCCCGCGTGCAGCCTCTGCCTGCAGGCGAGCACGGGCTCTCTGACGCCGCTCCCGGGCATCCCCACGTCTGCTGAGAGGCATCGCTGAGGGTTGCCGCACCGCGGCGCGCGGGCGGCAAACGTCGTGCGGACAGACGAGACGCACCCCGGCCGCGGCCTGGACGCGCTGGCCGTCTTGATATCGGCGCTCGGCTCGCCGGCGCGGCTCGGGCACGGAGTCCCCGGCCGAGCCGTGTAGCCCTCGCCGCGCCATCCGCACGCGGCCTCAGAGCGCGAGGGCGCCGGCCACGATCAGCACGGCGCCGCCACCGAGCCCGACGACCAGCATGATCGCTCGTGCGTGTGCGCTGATCCGGTCGCGGACCGCCTCCACGGCACGGCGCGCCGCGGGCGGATGGACGATGCAGAGGACGAGCGCCCCGATCGGCACCGCGAACCAGACAACGTTGTAGACGAGGATGTCGAACACTCCGCCGGCCAGGTGTCGCTCGCTGGAGACGATGAGATCGAGCGCGAGCAGGTAGAAGAGCCCCGGGAGGTGCGTCGCGGGGCCCGTCAACGCGGCCGTTCGCACTCCTGGTTCTCCCCCGATCCGGGACGCGAGGCGACCGGGGGGCCTGGGGGCATCCTCGCCGCTGCCGCGCCCCACGCGCCCGGTCCAGACGCCGATGCCGAAGCCGACCGCGATGATGCCGGCCGCCATCTCGGCCAGCCCCTTCGTGCGGTCGGTGCTCGCGTGGAGTTCAACACCGTGGAAGACCCAGACGACGGCCAGCCCGAAGGCGATCGTGAACGCGAGTCCCGTCAGGACGTAGGCGGTCATCAGCCGGCGAGGGGCGCGCCCGCGCGCCAAGGCGTAGACGGCCGCGAGACTCGTCGGTCGGATGGTGCTGGCTAGCGCCAAGACGGTGATCTGGATGATGACGGGGACGGCTGGTCCTTTGCTCCGTTGCTGCATGGCGAGCCGCAGGCTCCGAAAGGCCGGAGACCGGACCCGAGCCCGTGACCCCCTGTTTACACGACCACGCTGCCGACATCTTGAAAACTCCCTTTTTGCAGGCGATTCGCGCGCCGCGGGCGGGATCGTTGGGGCAGCCGATGCGACGGATTTCTACAGGACTCGGCCTGGTTCAGGCAGCCGTTCAGCGGGGCGAAGGGCGCAGGGCAGGCGTGCCCGTCGGGGCCCTTGAGATCCAGCCCGTGCGCGCGCGCCTCGCGACGATGCAACCCGTGGGCGCAATGTCGCGCGCACCCTGGTGTGGTCGGTTCTGGTCTGAACTAGGGGGAATCGGGGGATGTTCGCTCGGACTGGCCTGCGCAGCGTTGCAGGGTTTGCTTGGGTGCTTTGCCTCTGCGCGCTGGTTGTGCTCGGAACTTCCACGGCCGCGACGGCCCGCTCCGCCGCCACGGCCGCAGCCGTCGCTGCCCGGCACGGCTCCCCAAGGCCCACGATCCACGCCGCGCACTTCCGAATCAGCCGCTCCGGCTCAGGGCGGATCCTCACGATCGCCGCCTTGGTCGACCACGCGACGCACTGCGATGTCGTTTCCAAGCGCATCGCGGAAAGCGCCCCGGGGCGTTTCCTGTCGCGCCAAGGGTCATGCGGTCGAAGCGAAGATATCGATCCCGCTTCCGGGGGCCTCGCGAGGGAAGCGTTCATGCTGCCTGTGGTGATTGAAGCCTCGGGCGCAGGCGGCACCACGAAGCTCACACTCGTCGTGAAAGCGCCCAGCGTGGCCCAGGAACTCGCCGTCGAACGCGAAATGCTCGAACGAGCCAAACACGAAAAAGAAGCTCGGGAAGGCAAGGAACGCGAAGAAAAGGCTGCCAGGCAAGGCGCCGAACGGACGGCTCGGGAAGCCGCCGAACGAGCCTCCGAGAAGCTGCCGAACACAAGGCCAGGGAAGAAAGGGAAGCAGCCGAACGGAGGGAACGCGAAGAACACGAACACGGCGCCGGACAGCTGGTGATCGGCGGCAGCACGGCGATGCTGTTCCTGGGCGAGAACTCGCCGCCGCCTACGAAAAAACTGAACCCGCCAGATCACCGTCGCCGGAGGGACCAGCGAAGGCGCCATCACCGGCGTCGTCGAAGGCCAGTTCAACCTGGGGATGGTCTCTCGCAACCCGCGAGTCACCGATCCCACAGGGCTGCTCTTCTACAAGATCGCCCGAGAAGGGCTCTGCATGATCACCAACAGCGCCAATACGATCGCCAACATGACGCAAGAAACCGTCGAGAAGATCTTCACGGGCGAATACATGAGCTGGAGCCAGGTGCCGGGCCACGCGATCACCACGCCGATCGACCTCTACGACCGCGACGGCGCCGCCCGGGAGCAGAACGGCTTTGAAACGATCTTCCTGGAAGAAGCGCTCAAAGTTGCGCCCTCCGCCACGGCGGAGACCACTGACGAACTTGAGCGCGAAGCGGTCGCCGCCGACCCGAACGCGATCGGCTTCGTCCCGTTCAGCTTCACTAGCGGTGTAAACGCAGTCCCCTACCAAGGCGTGGCCTGCACGCGCGAAAACGGAGCGAGTGGCAGCTACGGCGGGGTGCGCAATCTGTGGCTCCTCAGCAAGGGCCCGGTTGAAGGGCCCGCCGCCGCATTCGTGGAATTGGACGCGAACAAGCGCCGAAGCGGCGAGCATCATCGAAGCCAACTACCTGCCGCAGTGAGGCGCGCCGAGTGCTGGCCGGAAGGGTGCCGAGCGTCGTGCCGCAGACTCAACCTCTCGCCGGGCCACGCGACCACTGCGCGGGCCGCCACCTCGGCGACGAGGGAGCACGCAGCAGCCCCAACGCAGACTCGACCGCCCGGCCCATTGGAATGACGATCGACTCGGGTACCGAGGAAGCTCGGCTGCGAGCACGGCGAACACGTAGCTCCTGAACAGCGGGACTGCGACCAGCGCCGGGCTTGAGCCTGTGTAGTTGCGACCCTCGATGAACGGGGCGTGGCGGATCGCCGAGGTGCTCTGCCGCAAATGGCGGGAGTGGTGGTCGAACAGGTCGGCGCTCGATGCGATCCCGAGCAGTCCCGGAACATCGAGGCCGTCGAGCATCCTGACAAGGTTCGTTCGCATCGGCCCGCTGAACCCCGCCGCGCTGCTGACCTGCGGCAGAATGATCCACGCGCGGCGCTCCCTGTGCCCGAGCGAGCACGCAAGCTCTGGCGCGTGGATGGCCCGATGAGCGACGAGCAATGGTGTGACCTCGTCGGCCTGTTCTACCGTCGCAACGAGCTCATCGCAGAGCACCTGAACGAGGCCTTCCCGGCGATACCGCCGTCTCGTTGAGCGCGGACGGCGGCGCCCAGTGGGTTGATTGCCGTGCGCTAGCGGCGCTGAACTATGGCGGACAGCACATTTTCTCGTGGTAGCGTGTCTCGCGAAGCAAATAATTCGTCGTAAGGCGCCGCTATGCTCCTGGCCGATACTTATGCGACGTTTCTCGTCAGTTCTTTGCCCTTATGTTGAAAATGTCGTCTAAATCGGCTTGCGCGTGAGCAGTACGCCACGTTTTTCGCTTGAGGCGCAGAACGAGGTGTTCTTCAGCTCGGCTGCGACATCTCGCCGCGTTCGCTCGCTGTTGCGAGCAGGGCAGATCCGCCATATAGCCGGGCGTCTCTACACAAAGAACCTCGGCGAGCCGGTGCGAGGCTGTCGTTCGTCGCAACGCTTGGGAGGTCGCAGCAGGGATGTTCCCGGGGCGGTCATCGTGGACCGCACCGCGTTCGAGGCCCGCCCAGTCGGGCCAGAGGGCTCGGTTTTCCTGCTGCTCAGACACGCGCCCGCGTCGTAAGACTCCCCGGCCTCGTAGTGAACTGCCGCCGCGGCGTAGGCCCGGCGAGCGGCGATACGCCAGTTCCTAGGCGGCGCTCTGCTACCTGAGCTCTTGGCCTCGTCGGTTTCTTGGACAACATGCGACCATCGCGGGCGCGGACCGGGACACGACGGACGCTCAGCCGCCCCGAGCTCGAGGCTCAACTCGAGATGCTGCTCGTTAACCGCGGCGAGCAGGCGCTCAACGAGTCTCCGTGACGCGGCTCGGAAATCGCCCACGAAATCCACAGGGAGGCGGAGCTCGAGCAGCTCTCCGCGCTGATCGGTGCGTTGATCGGAACCCGAGACGCGCCACTTGCGAGCCCGCTCGCGCAGCGCCACGCGAGAACAGCCAAGGATGGGACGAGACTCGGCTCCCCCTCTTCGACGCCCTGTTCGCCGCGCTTCACGCCGATGTGCCCGCGAACTGGCCCGAGCACCAAGACCACAGCCCAGTCTTCTCCTTCTACGAGGCGTACTTCTCCAACTTCATCGAGGGCACCGAGTTCACGGTCGAGGAGGCCCAGGCGATCGTGTTCGAGGGTGCCGATTCCGATCGACCGACCCGCAGGATGCCCACGACGTGCTCGGCACATTCGACCTGCATCAGTGATCCCACGCTGAGGTCAAGAACCCCAACTAGCGCCGACGATCTGCGTATCGCTCCTGAAACTGTCGCATGCGCGGATCATGACGATGCGTCCCGAGCAGCGCCCGGGCGCGTTCAAGACCACACGCCAACCGCGCGGGCAATACTCAGTTCGTCGCGCCCCTTCGAGTACATGGCACGCTCCGTCGCGGCTACGAGTACTACGCGTCGCTGGCGCCGCTGGCTTCGCGCGCTCCGTCTTCCTGATGTTCCTGATCTCCGAGGTCCACCCGTTCGGTGATGGCAACGGCCGTGTCGCGAGGGCACTCGCGAACGCCGAGCTGAGCGCCGTCGGCCAGCAGCGGCTGATGATCCCGATCGTCTACCGCGATAACTATCTGCAGGCCCTCCGGGCCCTGTCCCACCGCGGAGCGGCCGACCCACTGTTGCGAACCCTTGCTCGGGCGCAGGCGTGGGCGAGCGAACTCGACTGGTCGACGATGGAGTCCGCGAAACGAGACCTCATCCTCACCCACGCTCTGTTGACCCCCACCGAAGCGGAGGAGCAAGGTGTCATCCTTCGGCGTCCTAGAGAACTCGTCGACGAGCCTGCCGCCCGTTAGGAGATATCGCCTGCTACCCGGCTGGCTAACGGACGAACGGTATCAGCGGGTTTCGGCTGCATTTGCTACCCAACCTCCTCATATGGGAGCGCCCGCTTGAGGGAGCGGCTGCCTGTTTACAGGCATTTCGCGAAGCCGGAGAGGGGACTCGAACCCCTGACCCCCTGTTTACAAGACAGGCGCTCTACCAGCTGAGCTACTCCGGCGGGAGGCCGGCGAAGCCGGCGAAAAGCACTGTAACGGCGGCTCTCTCGGCGGTGTATTGGGGGTATGGATGGCATGCCTCAAGACGGCGAGGATCGCCGCAGCGGCCGCGCCGCGATCGTTCCCCCGCACCGGCGAGCAGAGCCCGCGCAAGGGCGGGCGGGCGGCGTGGAGCTCGGCGCGTTCCGTGAGCGCTCGCTTGAGCGGGGCGTCAACCCCTTCGTGTACTGGTTCTTCCGCGCGCTCTTCGTGCCGTTCTTCCTCGTCTACTTCCGGATGGAGCGGATCGGACGCGAGCACCTCCCCCGCACGCGGGCCGCTGCTGCTGGCCTCCAATCACCGCAGCTTCCTCGACCCGTTCGTGATCGGGACCCTGCTGCGCCGGCCGGTCTACTACATGGCCAAGCGCGAGCTGTTCGAAAATCGCTGGCAGGCGTGGATCCTCAACGCGTTGGGCGCGTTCCCGGTCGATCGCGGAACGGGAGACGCCGACGCGATGGCCACGGCGAGGGCGATCCTCGCACGGGGCGACTGCGTGGTCGTCTTCCCGGAGGGCACACGTGTGCGTCCAGGGCCGCTCGGCGAGCCGCGCCGCGGTGTCGGCCGGCTGGCGCTCGAAACCGGGGCGCCGGTGGCGCCGGTGGCCGTGATCGGATCCGACGCGGTCCGCCGCGGTTGGCGCATCCGCCCGCGCAAGGTTCGCGTCCGCGTCGGCCGGCCGCTCCTGTTCCCGACCCTCCAGCAGAGCTCGCCCGCGGCGGCCGCCGCCGTGACGTCGCGCGTGTGGGCCTGCGTGAGCCTGCAGTGGGAGTGGCTCGGCGGAGAGAAGGCCCCGCGCGAGCCCATCGCGGAGCGAGATCGGGCCCGGGCTGTCTCCCGCGCCGCCTAGTACGCCTGCGCGGTCACGGAATACTCTGCGATGAGTGAGCGATCAGGACTCCCACAAGCCCAAGCAGGAGCTCGACCGCGAGTTCTCCGAGCTCTACCGCTCGCACCTGCGCGACGTCTACAGCTACGCCTACTATCGCGTGGGCGACCACCACGACGCGGAGGACCTCACCGAGCAGACCTTCCTGCAGGCCTACCGCCACTTCGAGCGGGCCCAGCGCGAATCCCGGGGACGCCCGCTGCGACCCTGGCTGATCCGCATCGCCCACAACCTTGCCGCGAACCTCTACCGCGACCGCTCCCGCAAGCCCGCCTCGCCGATCGACGAGACGACCTCGATCGCGGCGCTGCACACGACCGAGCAGCTCGTCGAGGGCCGGGACGAGCTCAGCCGGGTGCTCGACGGGGTGCGCATGCTTCCCGACGACCGGCGGGAGGCGCTGATCATGCGCTTCGCCCTCGGCATGGACAACCGTGAGATCGCCAGGGCGCTCGGACGTTCCGAGGGGGCGACGAAGGTGCTGATCCATCGCGCCATCAAGCAGCTCGAGGAGCTGATCGGCGAGCGGCCCGGCGCGCAGACGCGGCCCGGGCACACGAGCGCCAACGGCGCCGGTCCCGGCGTCCCCGAGCAGGCTCGTAGCGATGACTGAGGCGGCGACGTATCTCGAGGGCCTGCTTCGCGAAGCGCTCGCCCCGGTGGACCCGCCGGAGGACCTCGTGGAGCGGCTCGAGGGTGCGCTCACGAGCATCACCGAGATGGCAGCAGACGAGCTCGAGGCGTGGGAGCTCTCGGCGATGCGCGATCCCCGCAACTGGGTCCGTCCCGCTGCTGCCGTGCTCGTGGGCGGCGCGGCCGGTGGCGCGCTCGTGCTCCTGCGGGCGCGCAGGCGCGCCCACGCCAGCGCCGTCCAGAGCGTTCGCTGGCCCGACGTCCCTCGCTCGGCAGAGCGCGCGGTGCGGGAACTCGAGCGCGAGGCCCGCCGCCTGCTCGGCGGCCGCTGAGCGCCGCCGGCGCCCGCGCAGCGGGCGCCACAGCGACCGCAGGCGTCCGGGGGCGGGGGCCCGGGCGGCTAGGCTCTGTGCCCCGGAAATGGCCACCTGCTATCGCCACCCCTCGCGCGAGACGGGGGTCTCGTGCTCCAACTGCGGGCGGCCGATCTGCCCCGACTGCATGACGACCACGCCGGTGGGCATGCGCTGCCCCGAGTGCGCCCGCCAGACGACGAAAGTCAAGCGGATGCGGGAGGTGGCGTCCGTGCCGAGGGTCACCTACACGTTGATCGCGATCAACGTGGTGGCCTTCCTGACGGAGCAGGGACAGCTGTCGGTGTTCAGTACCGGCATCCACGGCAAGGTGATCGAAGAAGGGGTCCTCGATCGCTACGACGTGTCCGTCAACCACCAGTACTGGCGGCTCCTCACAGCCGGCTTCCTGCACGAGAACCTGCTCCACATCGGCTTCAACATGTACCTGCTTTACCTGCTCGGGAGGATGCTCGAGCCGGCCATCGGCAGTGCCAGGTTCGCGACGATCTACTTCACGTCCCTGCTCGCCGGCTCGTTCGGGGCGGTGTTCGCGACAGCATCCCCCAGCCTCGGCGCCTCGGGGGCGATCTTCGGGCTGATGGGAGCCGCGGCGGTCGAGCTGCGGGCCCGGCGGCTGAGCATCATGGAGTCGGGCATCGGCGGCCTGATCCTGCTCAACCTCGTGCTCAGCTTCAGCCTCGCCAACATCTCAGTGGGCGACCACATCGGCGGGCTCATCGGCGGGATACTCGCCGCGCTCGCGATCCGGGCGGCCGACGCACGTCGGATGCCGGCGCTCGGGTTCGTGGCGTGCCTGCTGCTGTCGGCCCTCTCGGTCGCGGGTGCGATCGCGGTAGCCGGCTCCACGGGCGCCGGCATCGCCTGACCCTGCCCGGCTCGAGCCCGACGCGCCGTCGATGGCGCCCTCGCGCCCGGCGGCCCGCAGGACAGGGGGCTCAGGAGCGTTGTGGCAGTGCCTGCACCTCGAGCGCCTGGGCCCCTGCCGGCGGGTTCGGCAGCTGGGCGGGATGGAGGATGTGGGCGAGCAGCTCGAGCCCGTCGATCAGGCGCGGCCCCGGCCGCGAGAAGTACGCCGAGGCGTCGACCGCGGTGATCCGGCTGGCGCCGGTCCGTCCGAGCTCCTCGGCGTGGGCGAGCGCCTCCTCGCGGGCGCGCTGTGCGTCGTAGCCACAGGGCATCACGACCACGACCTCGGGCTCGACCGCGGCCAGCTCCTCGAAGGAGCCCATCCGGGAGGGCTCGCCCGGCATCCCCAGCACGTCCTCGCCGCCCGCCAGCTCGACCATCTGGGGCGTCCAGTGCCCGGCCACGAAAACGGGCTCGAGCCACTCGACCGCGGCGACCCGGGGGCGCGGCAGGCTCCGCACGGCCAGGCGCACGCGGTCGATCCGACCCGACGAGCTCGGCAACGAGCTCGACACCCTCGCGCTTGCGGCCCGTCGCCAACGCCAGCGTGCGGATGTCGCCGAGGCTTTCGCCGAGGGTCTTCGGATCGAGCGCGATCACGCGCGGGCGCGAGGGCAGCTCCTGGGCGAGCGTCCGCACGTCCTCGTAGGAGACCGCGCACACCGGGCACAGCGCCTGGGTCACGATCAGCTCCGGCTCGAGCGAGGCGAGCAGGTCCGCGTCGAGCTCGTAGATCGCCTCGCCGGCGAGCGTGCGCTCCCGCACGGCTGCGTCGATCTCGCCTGCCGCGAGTCCCGCCGGGAGCACGTCGCGGGTCACCTGGGGCAGCTCCCTCGCAGCCGGTGGATGGTCGCACTCGTGGGTCACGCCGACGACGTCCGGCCCGAGGCCGAGCGCGAACAGCAGCTCCGTGGCGTGCGGTACGAGGCTGACGATGCGCACCCCCTGACTGTACGCCGCGCCCGCACCGGCGGCCGGCCGGCGGCCCGCTCGGGCGCGTGGCGTGCGGGCGCCCGATGGGCACGGCGCGGACGGGGTAAGCTCGCGACGATGGCCCTGCTGTCGGACGCGGAGATCCGCGAGCGCCTGCAAGCCGTCCCGGAATGGGCGGCTGAGGGCGGACGCGCGATCAGCCGCGAGCTCACGTTCACGGATTTCCGCGCCGCGGTCGCCTTCGTCGACCAGGTGGCGGAGCTCGCGGAGGCGGCGAACCACCATCCGGACATCCTCCTCCACGGCTGGAACAAGGTCCGTCTGACGCTCTGCACCCACTCCGCGGGCGGGCTCACACAGGCCGACTTCCGGCTCGCGGGCGAGATCGACGACGTTGCCTGAGCACGCGCCGCGGTCCGGCCGTCCGACCAGGTCAGTTGCTACCGTGAGGAGGTCTGCAAGCGCATGAGCGACGACGAAGATCCTCCGCGAAGTAGCGTGGCCCGAGTGGGCCGAAGTGACCTAGGCCTCTCTCGGGGCCAGATTGGCGTCAGCGCCCGGGCGTCCGCGGAAGCCCCGCCCGCGTGAACGGGCTCAAGCTCATCCTCACGGCGCTGCTGATCGCGGTCAACGCGTTCTTCGTGATCGCCGAGTACGCGCTCGTGCGCTCGCGCCGGGCGCGCCTGGAACTGATGCGCGACGAAGGGGCGCGCGGGGCCGCGCTGGCGCTCGAGCAGCTGGGCAACATCAACGAGTACATCTCCGCCGTCCAGATCGGCGTGACGATGACCTCGATCGGGATCGGCGCGCTCGGCGAGCCCGCGCTCGCGGCGATCCTCAAAGGCGCGCTCGGCGACACGCTCAGCCACGGCGTCGCGGTGGCGATCTCGCCGGCTGTGGCCTTCCTGCTGATCGCCGCCGCCCAGCTGATCGCGCGGCGAGATGGTGCCGAAGTTCTACGCGATCGACCGCGCCGAGGCGGTCGCCCGACGGGTCGCGCGCCCGCTGCAGGCGTTCAGCGTCGTGTTCAACCCGTTATCGTCGTGCTCACCGCCGTCGTCGGACCGGATCCTGCGCCTGCTCGGCGTCGACATGCCAGCCGCGAGCGCCGCGGCGGCTCGCCGGACGAGCTCAAGCGCCTGATCGCGGAGTCCTACGCCGGCGGGCACATCGACCCGGGCGAGGCGGGCATGCTGACGGGCGTCTTCCATCTGCACGAGCAGGAGGCCCGCCAGGTGATGACCCCGATCCCCGCGGTCGTCACGGTCGACGTCTCCGCAGGACGTGGAGACGGCGCTGCGCCTGTGCATCTCGAGCGGCCACACCCGGCTGGTCGTCACCGAGGAGGAGGACCGCGACCGCGTGCGCGGGCTCGTCCACGTCAGCACGCTCGCTGAAGAAGCTGATGCAGGAGGGCCCGCACGCGACGATCGCGCCGGTCGTGCACGACGCCCTGATCGTGCCCGAGACCAAGCCGCTGGACGACCTGCTCGCCGACCTCCAGCGCCAGCGCACCTCGATGGCCGTCGTCGTGGACGAGTACGGTCGCGTCGTCGGCGTGGTGACGGTCGAGGACATCATCGAGGAGGTCGTCGGCGAGATCTCCGACGAGACCGACCCGGCCGCGGGCGAGATCCGCCGGCTGGCCAACGGCGACTGGTTCGTGCGCGGCCACGTCGCGGTCACCGACCTCGCCGACTACGGCCTCGACCTGCCGGTGGACAGCGACGCCTACAACTCCGTCGGCGGGTTCGTGTTCGCCGAGCTCGGCCGGCTGCCGCGGCGCGGCGACACGATCACCGCCGACGGCTACTCGATCCGGGTGGAGTCGGTGCGCGACAACCGCATCGAGGCGGTGCGCATCCGCGAGCGTCGCCCCGTCGCGCGCGAGTCGCGCGAGCAGGAGGAGTGACGCCAGCACGGTGATGAGCGCCGCGCGATCGCGATCGCCTCGCCGCTCGCACGCCGCTGGCCGGCGCCATCCGGGCCGTTAAACACGTCCGGCCCGCGGGGGGAGCGGACCGGAGCGTGCGCACTGGGAGGAGGCGGGTGTGCGATGCGACCCTTAAGTCGCATGTACAAGTATCGCCAGGTTGATGAACGGCAGCTAAAAGTCCCTTCAGCAGGGATAAAAATCACGCTGGACTCCCTCTGCAGGGGTGCCGGACCGGCTCAGTAGGAGTGGAAGCCGCGCCCGCTCTTGCGGCCGAGCGCGCCTTCTGCGATCAGCGCTCCCACCCGTGGTGGGACGGGCTCGCCGATCGTCTCGCCGATCGCCTTGGCGACGTCGAGGCCGACGAGGTCGAGCAGCGCGAGCGGCCCCATCGGGTGGCCCGCGCCGAGGCGCATGCAGGTGTCGACGTCGCCGGCGTCCATGCCGGTCTCTTCGATCAGGCGGACGGCGCTGAACAGGTAGGGGAACAGCAGCCGGTTGACCACGAAGCCGGGGACGTCGGGGACCTCGACAGGGGTCTTCTCGAACGTCTCGCACAGCTCCAGGGCGCGCGCCCGGGTCTGCGCAGCGGCCCCCTCCGGGAAGATCAGCTCGACGAGCTTCATCTTCGTGACCGGGTTGAACACGTGCAGCCCGAGGAAGCGGTCGGGGCGCCCGCTGGCCTCCGCGAGCCGCTCGACCGACAGCGAGGAGGTCGTGGTCGCGAGGATCGCCTCCGGCGCAACGATCCCGTTCAGCTCGCCGAGCAGCCCGGCCTTGACGTCGTGGTCCTCGACGACCGCCTCGACGACGAACGTCGCGCCAGCCAGCTCGGCGGGCTCGGTGACGACCTGGACGTGCTCGGGGTCGATCTCGGCTCCCAGCCTGCTGAGGGTCTTCTCGACCGTCGCCCGCGCGCGGTCGGCGGAGCTCTCCGAGCGGGCGAGCAGCAGCACCGGCCCGTGGTGGGCGGCCGTGGCCGCAAGGCCGCAGGCGATCGCGCCGCTGCCGGCTATCGCGAGGCTTTGGCTCACGTCAAAGTCCTTCCTTGTGGGGTGAGTTGGTCTGCCCTGGCGACTGACTGACCAGTCAATCTACCTTGGCGAGGCGATACAGTAAGCGGTGCGGGGTCCGGGCATCTTCCCAGAAGCTTTCCCGCGCCACGCGGGCGCGCCGGTTCCCACCAGACACCTGGGCAAACATGATGGAGGGCTCGTGACATGAGGCAACCAGAGGGCCGCGAGGTCGTGATCGTGGAGGCGGTGCGCACGCCGATCGGGCGCGGGCACCGGGAGAAGGGCTACTACAAGGACACCCACCCGAACACGCTGCTCGCACGGTGCTACACCGAGGTGATCGAGCGCTCGGGCATCGAGGCCGGCGAGGTCGAGGACGTGATCGCGGGCTGCGTCCAGCAGTTCGGCGAGCAGGGCTTCAACATCGCCCGCAACGCGTGGCTGCAGGCGGGGCTGCCGATCGAGACGCCGGGTACGACCGTGGACCGCCAGTGCGGCTCGGCCCAGCAGGCCGTCAACTTCTCCGCCGCGCTGATCGCCGCCGGCGTGCACGACGCGATGATCGGCTCCGGCGTCGAGCACATGGGCCACCTGCCGTTCGCCGCCGGGATGAAGACCCAGGAGGACTTCGGCTACGCGTTCACGCCCGAGCTGATGGCCAAGCACAACATCGTCGGGCAGGGCCTCGGCGCGGAGATGATCGCCGACCAGTGGGAGATCCCCCGCTCGGAGCTCGACGAGCTCGCCGTGCGCTCGCACCAGCTCGCCCACCAGGCGACCGAGGAGGGCCGCTTCGAGCGCGAGATCGTGCCGATGTCGGTGGACGGCGCGGAGTACGTGACCGACCAGGGCATCCGCCCGGACACGAGCCTCGAGGCGCTCTCCCAGCTCAAGCCGGCGTTCAAGCCGGACGGCAAGATCACCGCCGGCAACGCCTCGCAGATCTCCGACGGCGCCGCTGCGGTGCTGCTGATGTCGGCCGAGAAGGCCCGAGACCTCGGCCTGACCCCGCGCGCGCGGATCGTCGACCAGACGACCGTCGGCTGCGACCCGGTGAAAATGCTCGAGGGGCCGATCCCGGCGACGCGGAAAATCCTCGCGCGCAACGGCATGAAGATCGACGACATCGACCTGATCGAGATCAACGAGGCGTTCGCGCCCGTCGTCGCCGCGTGGCGGCGCGAGCTCGAACCGGACATGGATCGCGTCAACGTCAACGGCGGCGCGATGGCGCTCGGCCACCCGCTCGGCTCGACCGGCGCGCGCCTGATCACGACCCTGCTGCACGAGCTCGAGCGCTCCGACAAGGAGGTCGGCTTCGTGACCATGTGCTGCGGCGGCGGCCTCGGCACGGGGACGCTGATCCAGCGGGTCTGAGGTCCTCTCCAGCGACGCTGAAGTGTTGATGGGGCCGGCCTGAGGGCCGGCCTCGGTGTGGCGGGCGGCGGGACATCGCGCCGCCCGCGGCCGGCGTCAACCCGCCGGTCCGCCTCCGGTCCAGTTGACGGGCACGGGGGCGAGCGCCAGCAGCGCCTGCCACGTCGCCGGGTCGGCGACCCCGCTCGCGGGGATCCCGTGGGCGCTCTGGAAGGCCTCGAGGTTCGCGGTGGTGCTCGCGTCGAAGACGCCCGTGGTCGCCTGCGTGGGGATCGCCGCGGCGAGGTGCTCCTGCATCCACAGGACCTGGTCGCCCTTGCCCCCCCGGCGCAGTTCTGGGTATTCGCCGTTCGCGGCGACCGTCGTCAGGGGCGTGAGCGGCGCGGCGAGGGCGCCCCAGCCGCCGCTGCTCGTTTCCTGCCAGTCCCAGAAGGACACGCCCGTGGCGCCGTAGTGGGCGGCCTCCGCGCGGAAGCGCACCAGGTCGGCGCTGGAGACGCCTTCGTAGGTCTGGCCGAGCGGGAAGATCGGGCGGCCGTAGATGCGGTTGGCGATCCAGGTGTTGGCGTACACCGTGTCGACCGACTGGCCGATCTCCTTCCAGTACATCTGCGGGGCGTTGTACTGGGCCCCTCCGGGTCCGAGGAAGACCGAGTAGGGCTCGGCCTCGTGGTAGTAGACATAGGGGAAGGACGCAAGGCCGAGCGGGTAGCTCGGGCCGACCTTCGCGCGCAGGTCGGTCATGTAGGTCTGTGCGGCCGCGTAGCGCCCTTCGTACTCGCTCTCGGCGTCGATCACGAGGCAGTCGGCGCCGTTTGCCGCAGCCTCCGCGCCGAGCGCCGCCTCGCCGGCGGGGTCGCTGCCGTAGACGTACTGCCACGCGCACACGCTCAGGCCGTCCGCGTGCAGCTGCTGGACGAGTTCGGGCGAGAACTGGCTCCAGTAGTTGGTGGAGCCGTCCGAGCTCTTGATGAACAGGGTGCTCACGCCCGCCGCCTTCGCCTGCGCGACGATCGTGGCGACGTTGCCGCCGTCGGAGCGGCTCACGTACCAGATCCACATGCCCTGCCCTTCGAAGGGACTGCCGCCCACGGCCTGGGTGCCGACGGGCGCGATCGGGGCGGGCGGCGGCGGCGGCGGGTGCAGCGCGTGGGCGACAACCGTGATCGGACCCACCGAGCCCGTGTGGTGGGTGCGGCCGAGCAGGACCATGATGCGACCGGAGTGGGCGGAGTGGGGGACGGTGACGAGCAGGCCGAGGGGGCTCGAGCGCAGGTGGGCTGCGGGCCCGACGCGGCTGATCCGCGCGCCCGGACGGGTCGGGAAGACGACGATCATGCCCGCCTGCAGACCCTTGCCCTTCAACAGCAGGGTGCCCCCCAGCGAGACGGTATGGGGGCTGCTCGAGCAGTGGCTGGCGGGCACGCAGCTGACGCTCGTGATCCGTACCGGCGCGGGTCGCGGGTGCGAGGGCGCCGGCCCGGGCTTGCTCGGCGCCACCGGCTGGTTGGCGCCGCCCACCGGGGTGCCACCGGGGCTCGCCGCCAGCGCGGCCGTGGGCACTGCGATGACCGTGAACGACGCGGCCACGGCGGCTGCGAGGGAACGCGTTCGCTTGTAGGCGACCCTGCTCGGCACGATCACACAACACCCCTTCGGCGCGGGAGCCAGCGCTGATGCTGCTTGCGCGCAGGCGGCCCACGAAAGTTATCCGCTATGTGCCCCTGAACGTAGTCGCGCCACGGAAGTTGCGCTCGGCCCCCGCGTCGGCGGTCGCGGCGCTCAGCCCCAGCGAAAGCCGCTGGCCGAGGGGGCTGGTGCGAGCGGGCTGTGGGGGAGCCCTGCGGGCGTCTCGGGCAGGTTGAACCCGGTCGGGGCGACGTCGTTGGGAGCGTCGGCGTGGAACAGCGAGGCGAGGTACTGGATCTGCCCGCGTCCGACGCCGAGCTCGAACTGACCGCCGCCGTAGTTGCCGATCCCGCGCTCGGCGCAGTAGTCGTAGGCGTCGAGCAGGTTGCGCAGGCCCCCCAGCCGCGAGGGCTTGATGTTGACCATCCGCGGCGGGTAGGGCAGCGCTTCGATGTCGGCGATCGAGTGGATCGGCGCATCCCAGGAGAAGCGATCGCGGTGCGGGGCGAGCACGGCGTCGGTCTCCGGCGTCAGGAGCGGATCCTCGATCCACGCGTCCGGGAACGCCTCGACCACGCGGCGGTAGAGGACGGGGTCGGCGGGCTGGTCGACGATCGAGCCCGAGTAGTAGCCCTTGAAGTCGACCGAGTCGACCGCTCCGGTCGCCACCAGCTGGGCGATCAGCGCCTCGTCCCAGGAGCTCGTCGGGTCGAGCTTGAAACGCAGGTCCGGGTAGGGGTCCAGGCGACGTCGCAACGGCTCCAGCGTCGGCGGCTCGCCGAGGCGCAGCGAGACGACGAAGCGGACCGGCAGGGGCTCGCGCTCGAGGATGGCGTGGAGGCTCGAACCGGCCTGGCGCAGGGCGAGGTCCAGCGCGGCGGACTCGTATGCCCACGTCCGGTAGCGGCCGGAGACCTCGCGCTGGGGCGGCTGCGGGAACAGCGACAGGCCCGCGAGACGCTCGCTGAAGGAGGCGATCGTGTGTCTTCCGTCGAGCGGCAGGGTCGGGCCCGCGGCCTGCAGGACCTCCTGGTCGACCGCGTCGTAGGTGACGTCCTCGCCGAGGCCCTCCTCGCCGGCGCCGCGCAGCCTGATGACCGTGCTCTTGCGCTCGAAGTCGCTCGAGACGGACGCGTGCAGTCCCTCGAGGTCGTAGCCGTCGATCTGCACCGGCAGCTCCGCCAGCCGCTCCCACGTGCTCATCGGTCGGCCTCGCGTTCCAGGCGGCCGACGAGCTCGTCGAGCCGAAGCTCCTCGAGCGCATCGCCGACGGCGCTCAGCTCGGCGGCACACAGCTCGATCAGCTCCTTGCCCTCGCTCACCAGCGCGAGCGTCTCGTCGAGGCTCGCCTCGCCGGAGTCGAGCCGGCGGATGATCTCCTCGACGCGCGCCGAG
Organism: uncultured Solirubrobacteraceae bacterium; assembly: GCA_963743505.1. Lineage (GTDB taxonomy): Bacteria > Actinomycetota > Thermoleophilia > Solirubrobacterales > Solirubrobacteraceae > Palsa-744. The sequence continues at coordinate 578,235 of CAVUPZ010000002.1, forward strand.
GCGGCCTCGTAGCTGGGCCGGGGCTCCCGCCCCTCGTCCGCGGGGGCCTCCTCGTCCGCGGGGCGCCCCTCGCCCGAGGGGACCTCCTCGTCCGCGGGGCCCTCCGCGCGGCCCGCCCGCTCGTCGGCGCTCATCGCTCGAGCGGGCGTGCGCCCAGGACGCCGTCGGCGAAGCGGAGCCGCAGCTCGGGGCTCGCGGCCGCGGCCGCCGCGCTCGCCAGGGCCCGTCCGTCCGGCGTCTGCACGAGGGCGTAGCCGCGCTCGAGCGTGCGCTGGGGGTCATGCCCGGAGAGAACAAGCGCGAGCTGGGCGAGCTCCCGGGGACGGCGCTCGCGGCAGTCCAGGGTGGCGCTGAGGCCTTCCGTCCGAGGACGACCGCCTCGCGCTCGAGCAGGCGCCGCTCGGACTGCAGGCGCCGGCGCGAGCCGGCGCGGATCTCGCGCAGCTGCTGGTGCAGCCTGCCGCGCTGGCGCTCCAGGTGGGCCGTGGGCGCGCGCGAGAGCCGCGCGAGCGCCGGGCGCGGGCGAGCACCGCCCGGCGTCCGTGTTCACGCAGCCGGGTGACCTGCTCGAGCTGGCCCGCACGTGCGGCTCGGCAGTCGACGCCGACGGCGGCCTCGGCGGCGTGCGTGGGCGTCGAGCAGCTGACCGCCGCGACGTCGTCGAGCAGGGTCCGGTCGGTGTGGTGTCCGACCGAGGCGATCACGGGAACGGCCAGCAGCGCGACGGTGCGGCAGAGGTGCTCGTCGCAGAAGCACAGCAGGTCCGCGAGCGAGCCACCGCCGCGGGCGACGACGATCGCGTCCACCTGCGCCCATGCGGCCAGCTCGCCGAGAGCGCGGGCGATCGCAGGGGCGGCGTGGCGGTCCTGCACGGGGGCGAACCCCCACACCAGGCGCCCCGCCCAGCCGCGCCGCTGCAGACCGGCGAGGATGTCGTCGCGCGCCTTGCCGCTCTCGCCGGTGATCACGCCGATCGTGCGGGGCAGCTGCGCCCGCGTCAGGCGCTTCTGGAGCTCGAGCAGGCCCTCGGAGTCGAGCTGCTTGCGCAGGCGGTCGATGCGGGCCAGCAGGTCTCCCTCGCCGGCCACGCGCAGGTCGGTGACCGAGAAGGAGAAGCCGGGCGAGGAGGTGGCGCTGCCGGGGTAGTAGTCGCAGCCGCCCGCCACGACCACCTGCATTCCCTCGGCCGGGACGGTCCCGTGGCGGGCGAGGATCGCTTCCCAGTCCGCCCGCCAGGCCGCGCAGGGGATCGCGCCGGCGGCGTCGCGCAACTCGAAGTACACCCGCGCCCGCGCGGCGCGCAGGTTGACGAGCTCGCCGACGAGCTGGACACGGCTGAACGAGCGCAGCTTGGCGCGCAGCGCCGCCGCGTACTCGCCGACCGGATACGGGCCGGGGAGCTCGCTGCCCGGGATGCCCGCTGCGGCGGCCGCGCGGGCCGAGGAAACCGTTGCCATCGCCTGCAGGATAGGCGCTAGGATCGACGCCGATGCGCGCGCCGCGAACCCAGCTGCTGGCACTGACGGCCGTGGCCAAGCGAAGCAGCCCCCGCCGCGGACGCTCGTCCCGCAAGCGTCGGCAGGGCGCCCAGCCGGCCCCCGCCGAGCAGGCGGCACCGGGCGCGGCGATCGCCTCCTCCGAGCGACGCCCGAGCGGAGCGTCCGGGTCCGGGCGCGATCGCCGGGGCGAGCCGCGCGGGCGGCCCGCCGCCAGGGGCCGCCCCGACCTCGAGGAGCGTCCGCGGGCGCCCTGGCATCCCTTCCCGCTGTCGGAGCTGTTGATCCTGGTCGGCATGGTCGCGGCGATCATCGGAGCGACCCGCGGCGAATCGGGCCTGCCGGCGCTGCTCGCCGGTCTCGGCGCGGTGATGGTCGGAACGATCGACTTCACCCTGCGCGAGCACCGCAGCGGCTTCCGCTCGCACGCGGCGTTGCTCGCCGCGCTGCCCACCGCCCTCCTGCACGGCATTCTCGCGATCGGCCTGCTGGCACTGGGCGCGCCGTCCCCGTCGTGGGTGATCGCGCCGGTGCTGATCGACGTTCCGGTGTTCGCGGTCCTGTACAAATCGCTGCGTCGTGCGCTACAGCGATGCGCGCCGCGAGCGCGTGTTCGCCGGCGGGCGACGCTGAAGCGCCGCGTCAGCCGGCGTTCTCGCCCGAGAGGTCGAGCGACGGGAGCGGCGGCAGCAGACCCTCCTCGAGCGTCTCGCCGCGCATCTCGCCCCTGAAGCCGAGCTCCTCCAGGCGGGCGATCTCCCGTTCGCCTTCGACCCGGGCCGGGTCGCCAGGTGCCAGCCCCTCGATCAGCTTGGCGATGCGGTTGCGCAGCTGCAGGGCGAAATGGGGCGTCGACGCTCCCATCAGCTGCCTGACGTCCTCGACGCTCACGCGCTGCTGCGCCTGGACGCGTTGCAGGCGGCGGGGGTCTTCGGCCTGGCTCAAGTTCGCCCTCTCGGATAGCTCATTCGGACTGGGAGACGGCGGCTTCTTCGGATGACTGCCGGCGCGGGCTGATCTCGAGCAACGAGTCGATTTCGGCCTGCGTGACCGCGGCGATCGCCGCTTCGCCGCCGATCAGCCAGCCGTGATTGTAGACGCCGCGAACCGGCCGGAACTGGGGCGCCGAGGTATAGGCCGGCTGGATGTCGCTGAGGTAGGAGACGAGCGAGGCCGGCAGTGGGGCCGGTGCTTCCAGCAGCAGCAGCGGCGCGTAGTCGCCGCTCGCCGACAGCGGCGCCGCGGCGGGCGCGTCGAGCGGCCGGCCGGCGTTGGCGAAGGCGAGCCCGTGTCCGGGTTCTTTGACCCCCCAGCCGAACGAGCCGTCGGTGAAGCGGGACACGGCGATCGCGTTCCCCGCCGGCGAGGAGCTTTCGCCCGCGCCCGAGGAGACGACGGCGACGTGGCCGAAGTGTCGAAGCTCGTCCAGTGTGCGGCTTCCGACCTGGGCCGCGCCGATGACGTAGATCGACGGGTCGTGCAGCCCCGACAGGACGGTCGCGGTGGGCGGCGGCACGCGGGCGCGCGTCACGAACAGGATCGGGGCCCCGCTCTCGGCGGCCAGCCCCGCAGCGGGCATCTGCAGCGCGCGCGGGGCGTTGGCGGCGACCACGATCACCTGGCGCGGCTGGGTGCCCCCGTCGGCGGCGACGAGCAGGGCCTCGACCGCGGCCGCTGTCACGGCGGGTTCCCCGGCGGCGATGGTGTGCACGAGCAGGCCGGCGGGTACGGGCGCGCTGGTCCCGATCTCGATCACCTGGGCCCCGCCGAGGGCCACCAGGCCGCTCGGGTGCAGTGCCGCGAGCGTTTCGCTGCTCACGTCCGGGAGCGCCTGGCCGCTGGCGTAGAGGATCGGCGCGTCGGTCGGGGCGCTCGCGAGGACCGATCCGCTGAGGGCGCCGGCCCAGTCGTGTTCGTCGACCACGACGGCGGCGCCGGGCCGCGAACCCGCAGTCAGGCCGGGGTAGACGGTGCGCGCGATGGCGGCCGCGTCGGCCGCGGTCGAGCCGCCGCCAAGCCTGGTCGTGTTGCGTGTCGCGACGCTGACCGCTCCCGGTGCAAGCACGGGTGCCAGGCGGCGGGCAGGTCCTTCGCTGCTCGCAGCCGGCCGGCTCCCGCCCTTCCCGCAACCGGTCAGCGCGACCGCGATCCCCAGCGCCAGCAGGGCGGTCCTCTGGGCAGGCCGACAACGGCGCATTGGCGCACACTAGCGGTCGGGGGACGGGGGAAATGTCCGCAAACTGCGTCGTCACGCCCTGGACCTCACCGGGGGCACGACCTCGACCCCATCGCAAGACGCGCAAGCGTCATTGCACTCTGCTAGCCTGCCGCCCCGAAAGCCGAGTCCTTGACCAGAAGTCAAGGAACGGGGGACCCAAGTTGTTGGGGCGAATCCCACGGTGTATCCGTGAGAAGCGCAGGCTCTTTCAGCGCTAGCCCGTCAGCTAACCCCGCAGGCCGACGAAAGAGGTCTTGTTTTGCGGTTGCGTTCTTATCGGGGCGTTGGTCTGCAGCCTGACGACGTCGATGGTGCTCGCGCCGACGGCATTCGCAGGCGGAACCGGACGGGGTCGCGGCGACGGAAGCCCCCGCGGCTCCCAAGAAAAGCAGCAAGCCGAAGGTGCACACCGACCCGGTCACGGCCAAGACGCCCAACATCGCCTACAGCGGGCCCGTCTATGTGCGCACGACGACCGGCCAGGTGGTCCCCTATGTACCGGCCGCGGCGAGCACCCAGCCCGCCGCCTCACAGGCGAGCGCCGCAGCCACCGGCGGCGTTGCGACCGCGACCAACGAAGCGCTCACGCCGGGCACCGGCGCGCTCGCCCCGACGCCAAGCCCGAGCTGCTCGTGCCCGGCACCCGGCGCGTTACGTCGACGGCCTCGCCGCCGCGCCGATGGGTGCGCCGCTCGCCGTCCAGGAGATCATCTGGGCGGGTGATCAGATCATCGGCCTGCCCTACATCTACGGCGGCGGCCACGCGTCGTTCACTCGCCCGGCTACGACTGCTCGGGCACGGTCTCCTTCGCGCTGCACGGTGCGAGCCTGCTCACCACGCCCGAGGACTCCTCCGAATTCATGGCCTGGGGCTCGCACGGGGTCGGCCGCTGGGTGACGATCTTCTCCAACCCCGGACACGCCTACATGACGGTGGCCGGCCTGCGCCTGGACACGAGCTCCGCCGACGACCCCTCCAACCAGCAGGGTCCGCGCTGGCGTCCGCTGCGTCCGGCAAACGCGGGCTTCACCGTCCGTCACCCGCTTGGCCTGTAGGTCGCCGGGTTCGGCTACGCTTGACGTCGTGGCCGATCAGCCGTCGGTCGTCTCTTGGAATAGGCAATAGGAGGATCAGATGGCCGGCCTGACCGGGCGCATGTCAACCGTCGTGAAGGCGAAGGTCTCGAAGCTGCTGGATCGCGCCGAAGACCCCGCCGAGACGCTCGACTACAGCTACCAGAAGCAGGTCGAACAGCTGCAGAACGTCAAGAAGGGCATCGCCGACGTCGTCACCGCCAAGAAGCGCCTGCAGATGCAGGAGAGCACGCTGCAGCAGAGCGTCGTCAAGCTCGACACGCAGGCCCGCCAGGCTCTCGCCTGCCGGCCAGGAGGACCTCGCCCGGACGGCGCTCGAACGCAAGAACGTCGCCCAGACCGAGCTGCAGGCGCTCGACACGCAGGTCGCCGAACTCGAGGAACAGCAGCAGAAGCTGACCGACTCCGAGCAGAAACTGCGCGCGAAGATCGAAGCCTTCCGCACCAAGAAGGAGGTCATCAAGGCGCAGTACTCGGCCGCCGAGGCCCAGGTGCGGATCTCCGAGGCGGCGACGGGCGTGGGCGAGCAGATGGCCGACGTGGGCCTGGCGATGCAGCGCGCGGTCGACAAGACCGAAAACATGAAGGCGCGCGCCGACGCTGTCCAGGAGCTGGAAGCGGCCGGGACGTTCGACGACATCACCGCGCTCGGCTCCGGCGAAGACGACATCGACCGCCAGCTCAAGCAGCTCTCCAGCCAGCCCGCCGTCGACGACGAGCTCGCGAAGATGAAGGGCGAACTGGGAGTCGGGGCGCCCGCGGCGGCCGCAGATCCCGGCGCCGGCGAGCAGAGCGGCGAGGCAGCCGCGCAGCCCGACGCGAGCGCTGGCTCATGATCGTGCGCATCTCCGGCGAGGACCAGTACGAGCTCCCGGACGAGGATGCAGGCGGGCTGAACGAGCTCGAGCGACCGTCGATCGCGACCGTCGACGGCGGCGACGAGGAGGCTTTCCCGACGGCCTTCGCGGCGCTGCTCGACTACGTGCGCGACCGCGGCACGCCCCTCGGCGACGACGAGCTCGAGGCTCCGACGTGATCCTGCCGCCCGCCGACATCTCGCTTCGCGGAGGCGGGGCGCGAGTTCACCGGCGAGGGCCTGATCCCGGACTAGGAGCGCGGGAAGTCAACCATCGCGCCCGAGCCCCGGGGGTCGCGGCGGCGCAGGGAGCGCCGGGGCCCCGGTGAACGCTGAGGAGGCAAGACGGAGGGATGTTCGATCGGACGGCAGTCCGAGCCGAACATCCCGAGTCAGATCGGTATCCCCACAGCGGGAACCAGCGCTCGAGTTCGGGCTCGATCGGCAGCTCGGAGGCCATCTGGGCCTTGATCTGCAGCTCGCGCTCGGTCGAGCGCTCCTTCGCGCCGGTGGGGTCGGGCACGAACGGGTACCAGTAGCCGCGCTTGTAGTTGTAGATGAAGTACACCTTGCGCTGCTGGCGTCCGCGAACGCGAACACGGCGCACAGCAGCCGCTCGCCGTGCCCGGCCGGTCTCGATCGAGCTCGAGACGGCGTTGATGCCGACGGCGAGGTCTTCGACGCTGGGCGCGCCGTCGGGGTTGCGCAGGACCATCCAGCGGTAGCCGTAGCTGTCGTCCTCGCGTGGCGACCGTCGTGCCGCTCTCGCCGCCGGTGGCCCGCACGACCTCTTCCATGTCGCGGATCGTCGCTTCGAACTCGCTGGTTGCAAGCGCCTGGAAGACGATCGCGGCGGTGCCGGTCGGGTCGATGGCGTGCTCGGCCTGCAGCGTCGATGTAGGCCGTGGAGATCGCGAACAGCCGGTCCGGCGCCGGGCCCCTTGACCTGGTGGCGGCCCGTGAGGATGTCGCGCAGGCCCACGCTCAGGCGGCGCCCTGCAGCTGGGACTCCAGCCGCTCCAGCGCCGCCAGGCGCTGCTCCAGCGGCGGGTGGTCGGCGAAGATGTTCATCAGCGACTTCTTCGTGCGGGCGGGCAGGATGAAGAAGGCGCTCATGCCTTCGGCCTGGCGCAGGTCCTGGCTGGGCACGCGCTCCATCGTGCCGCTGATCTTCATCAGCGCCGAGGCCAGCGCGCTGGGGCGGCCCGTCAGCACGGCGCCAGCCGCGGTCGGCGGCGAACTCGCGGTAGCGCGAGAGCGCCCGCAGCAGGAGGAACGAGATCGCGTACACGAGCGCCGAGACGAGCAGGACCAGCATGATGTCCTCCTCCTCTTCGCGGCTGCGCCGTAGCCGCCGCCGAAGCCGCCGAAGAACAGGCGAACTGGAGCGATCAGCGAGGCGAGCGTGGCGAAGAAGCTCGCCAGCGTCATCACCATCACGTCGCGGTTGATCACGTGGGTGAGCTCGTGCGCCATCACGCCTTCGAGCTCGGCCGGCGAGAGCAGATCGAGGATGCCGCGCGTGGCGCAAACGACGGTCGAGGTTCTGCGAGTGGCCCATCGCGAAGGCGTTCGGCATCGAGGTCTCCATCACGCAGACCCTCGGCTTGGGCAGGTCGGCCTGCACGCACAGCCGTTCGATGATCGCCGTGCAGCTCGGGCTCCTGGGCGGCGGAGACCTCCTTGACGCCCATCGTCGCCAGCGCGATCTTGTCCGAGGCGAACAGCTGCACCAGCAGCAGCACGACGGCCACCACGACGATCAGCCCGGCGCCGGCGCCGGCCGCGAACAGCACGCCGACGAAGACCACGTAGACGAGCCCGAGCAGGAACATCGTCAGCAGCATCCGGGCCTGCAGGCCGGTGTCCTTGCCGAAGCTGTTCGGGCGCGTGGCTCATCGCCTGAGATTGTCGCAGACGACAGCTACGGTCTGCCCTAAAGTCGGGCCGCGCGATCCCGATGCCAGTCCACCAAGGTCCGATGAAGCCCGAAGTCCACATCTTCGGCATCTCGATCAAGACGTTCGGCGTCATGTTCGCGCTCGGCTTCCTGGCCTGCGGCGCGGTCGTCGCCCGGCGCCTGCGCGAGCTGGGCAAGCCGGTCGACTGGGCATATGAGATCGTGTTCGCCGCCCTGATCGGCGGCGTGGTGGGCGCGCGCGGCTACTACGTCATCCAGAACTACGAATCGGTCAAGCACGATCTGCTCGGGGACCATCTTCTCCGGCTCCGGCCTGGTCTGGTACGGCGGCGCGATCGGCGGCGCGATCGGCGTGATCGCCTGGATGCGCTGGCGCCACGTGCTCGACCTCGTGATGTTCGACATGTGCGCGACGGCGCTCGCGCTCGGCTACGCGATCGGGCGGATCGGCTGCCAGGTCTCCGGCGACGGCGACTACGGGATCCGCTCGAGCCTGCCGTGGGCGATGGGCTATCCGCACGGCACCGTGCCGACCCCGCCCGGCGTGCGCGTCCAGCCGACGCCGATCTACGAGACGGTCACGATGTGCCTGCTCGCCTACTGCTGTGGCAGCTGCGCGACCGCGTGCGCCCGGGCGTCGTGTTCGCGCTGTACCTGGTCTTCAGCGGCCTGGAGCGCCTGCTGGTCGAGTTCATCCGCCGCAACAACGAGGTCGTCGGCTGGGCTGACGGCGCCGCAGCTCGAGAGCGTCGTGCTGATGCATCGGTCGGTGCCAGCTGGCTGTTGGCGCTGCTGCTCGCGTCGCGGGGCGGCGTCGCCGGCCGCTCCGCCGCGACGGCCTGGCCTGAAGCCGTGCGGCGATAATCCCTCCCGCGATGGCCACCGACACCAGTCCTGTCGCAGCGTCTTCCCCCTCGGCAGCCGCCTGAACGAGCGCGGGCGGCTCGAGGTCGGCGGCTGCGACACGATCGAGCTGGCGCGCGAGTTCGGGACGCCGGCCTACGTCGTCGCCGAGGACGACCTGCGCGCCCGCGCCCGCGCGTTCCTGCGAGGCCGGACGCGACGCGGGCCACGAGGACTTCCACGTCGTGTTCGCCTCCAAGGCCTTTCCCTGCACGGCCGTGCTGAGCTGTTCGCCGCAGGAGGGGCTGTGGTGCGACGTGGCCTCCGGCGGGGAGCTGCACCTGGCGCTGACGCGGGCTTCGCGCCCGAGCGGATCGTGCTGCACGGCAACGCCAAGTCCGAGGCCGAGCTGCGGATGGCGCTGCGCCACCGGGTCGGGCTGATCGTGATCGACAACTTCGACGAGATCGATCGCGACTGGAGGCGCTCGTCGCCGAGGGCGCGCTTGCCGACGCGGCGCCCAGCCCGTGCTCGTGCGGGTGACCCCCGACGTGCGCGGCGAGACCCACGAGAAGATCTCCACCGGCCAGGCCGACTCGAAGTTCGGCTTCTCGATGGCCGACGCGCCCGGGGCGATCGCCGCGGTCGAAGCCGTCGAGGGCCTGCGCTTGCGAGGGGCTGCACGCGCACATCGGCTCGCAGCTGCTCGAGCTCGAGCCGTTTCGCCGCGAGGCGCCGGAGCTGGCGCCGGCTCGGAGCGTTCCCGGTCTGGGACCTCGGCGGCGGCCTCGGCGTGCGCTACACCGAGGAGCAGCCGCCACCGCCGACGATCGAGGAGTACGTCGCGGCGATCGTGGCAGGCGCCGACGCTGCAGGGCATCGGCGCCTCAGCGCCTGCTGATCGAGCCGGGCCGGGCGCTGACGGCGAACGCCGGCGTGACGCTCTACACGGTCGAGACCGTCAAGCAGAACGTCTCCCGCTGGGTGGCCGTCGACGGCGGCATGTCCGACAACCTGCGCCCGATGCTCTACGGCGCCCGCTACGAAGCGCACGTGGCGGACCGCTCTCGGCGGCTCGACCCCGTGCGTGCTCGCCGGCAAGCACTGCGAGTCCGGCGACGTGATCGTGCGCGAGGCCGTGCTCGACGACCCGCGCCCGGGCGACGTGATCGTCACGCCCGCGACCGGCGCCTACGGCTACGCGATGGCCAACAACTACAACGGCGTCCCCCGCGCCGCCGGTGATCTTCTGCCGCGACGGCGACGCGCGCGTGGTCGTGCGGCGCGAGAGCCTTCGAGGATCTGACCGCGCGCGATGTCCGCTGAGCACCGCAGCCCGCCCGGCCGCCCGAGCAGCGCAGCCGTTCCGAGTCGGCCTGCTCGGCCACGGCACCGTGGGCGGCGGCGTTCGCCGAGCTGCTCGCGGAGCGGGCCGAGGAGATCGAGCGCTTCAACGGCCGCCGGCCCGTGATCAGCGGCGTGCTGACGCGCACCCGCGGGGACTTCGCGGAGATCCTCGCGGACGCCGACCTGCTCGTCGAGCTGATCGGCGGCGATCGAGCCCGCGCGCGAGTACCTGCTCGCGGCGATGCGCGCCGGCAAGGACGTCGTCACCGCCAACAAGCAGCTGCTCTCCCAGCACGGCGAGGAGCTGTTCGAGACCGCCCGCGAGCACGGCGTGCGGCTGCGCTTCGAGGCGGCCGTGGCCGGCGCGGTGCCGGTCGTGCGCGTGCTCGAGGAGTCGCTCGCGGCGACGCCGATCGAGCGCATCCACGGGATCGTCAACGGCACGACCAACTTCATCCTCACGCGAGATGGCCCACGGCTCGACCTACGCCGAGGCGCTCGCCGAGGCGCAGCGCCCGGGGCTTCGCCGAGGCCGACCCGAGCGACGACGTCAGCGGCCGCGACGCGGCGGCGAAGATGGCGATCCTCGCGCGCCTGGCGTTCGGCGCGCCCGTGCACCTCGACGAGGTGCGCTACGAGGGGATCGAGCACCTGCACGGCGACGACCTCCAGTACGCCCGCGAGCTCGGCCTGGGGCTGAAGCTGATCGGCACCGCCGAGCGCCGCGACGGCGGCCTGTCGGTGCGCGTGCACCCGCGTTCCTCTACGCCGGGCACCCGCTGGCCTCGGTCTCGGGCCCGTTCAACGCCGTCACCGTCGAGTCCGAGGCGATCACCGAGATCACGATGTCCGGCCCGGGCGCCGGCGGGCGGCAGACCGCGAGCGCCGTGCTCGGCGACGTCGTCAGCGTGATGACCGGCGGCGCCCGGCCGCCCGCGCCGCCGCTGGCGCTGCGCGCTGATCGAGGACGTCGCCGAGCGCCTTCTACCTGCACCTGGACGTCGCCGACCGGCCCGGCGTGCTGGCCGCCGTCACGCAGGTGCTCGGCGAGCACGGCGTGTCGATCAGGTCGGTCGTCCAGCGCGGGCCTGGGCGAGCAGCGCGCGGCTGGTGATGGTCACCCATCCGATCCTCGAGTCGCGCCTGCGCGCGGCGATCGAGCGAGCTCGCGCGAGTTCGACTTCGTGCGCTCGGCCCCGCGCACGATCCGCGTGATCGAAGAGGAGTTCGTATGACGCGAGGACACGCATGACCGGCACGCACGTGCCGCTGATCGAGCGCTACCGCGAGCGCCTGCCGTTCGCCGAGGGCGATCCGCTGGTCAGCCTGCAGGAGGGCTCGACGCCGCTGCTGCGCGCGCCGGTGCTCTCGGAGATGGTCGGCGCGAGCGTGCGGCTGAAGCTCGAGGGCGCCAACCCGACCGGCTCGTTCAAGGACCGCGGCATGACCTGCGCCGTCTCGGCCGCCGTGCGCGAGGGCGCCAAGGCGGTGATCTGCGCCTCGACCGGCAACACCGCGGCGAGCGCCGCCGCCTACGCCGCGCGCGCGGGCATCACCTGCGCGGTGATCGTCCCCGAGGGCAAGATCGCCCAGGGCAAGATGGCCCAGACGCTCGTGCACGGCGCGCGCGTGATCTCGCTGGCCGGCAACTTCGACCAGGCGCTCGACGCTCGTGCGCGAGCTCACCGACACGCACCCGATCGTGCTCGTCAACTCGGTCAACGAGTTCCGCATCGAAGGCCAGAAGACGGCCGCCTTCGAGATCCACGAGGCGCTCGACGGGCGGCCTCGAAGCGCTCTGCATCCCGGTCGGCAACGCCGGCAACATCACCTCCTACTGGCGCGGCTTTCGCGAGGTGGGCGCCGCGCCGCGGCTGTTCGGCTTCCAGGCCGAGGGCGCCGCGCCGCTGGTGCTGGGCCAGCCCGTCGAGCACCCCGAAACGGTCGCCAGCGCGATCCGGATCGGCAACCCCGTGCGCTGGGAGGACGCGATGGCGGCCGCGACCGACTCGCGCGGCGCGATCAGCGTCGGTCAGCGACCGCGAGATCCTCGCCGCCTACCGGCTGCTGGCCTCCACGCGAAGGGATGTTCTGCGAGCCGGCCTCGGCGGCGTCGGTGGCGGGGCTGCTCAAGTACGGCGCCGACGGCGCCGAGCAGGTCGTGTGCGTGCTCACCGGCCGCGGCCTGAAGGACCCCGAGACGGCGATCGCCAACAACGACGGCAAGGTCATCCAGTGCGTCGCCGAGACGGCGGCGCGATCGAGGAGGCGGTGCTGGGTGATCCGTAGGCGGCGTCGTGCGCGTGCCCGCCTCCTCGGCCAACCTCGGTCCCGGCTTCGACTGCATGGCGGCGGCGCTCGCGCTGCACCTGGAGCTCGAGGTGGAGGAGACCGGGCGAGTTCGCCGTCGAGACCGACCTGCCGGTGCGCGCGAGGGCGCGAGAACCTGTGCGTGCGGGCCTTCGAGCGGCTGCACCCGGCCGACGGCTTCACGTTCACGATCCGCTCGGAGATCCCGCTCGTCGGGCGGCCTCGGCTCGAGCGCCGCGGCGATCGTCGCCGGGCTGATGGCCGCCGACCACCTGTTCGAGCTGGACGCCGACCTGCTGGCGCTCGCGACGCGAGCTCGAGGGCCACCCCGACAACGTCGCCGCGGCGCTGCGCGGCGGCTTCGTCGTGTGCGCCGACGGCGAGGCGGCGCGCTTCGAGCCGCCGACCGGCCTGGAGGCGCTGGCGGTCGTGCCCGAGCGAGGCGGTGCGCACGCAGCGCCGCGCGCGCGGCGCTGCCCGCGGAGGTGCCGCTCGCGCGACGCCGTCTTCAACGTCGCCCACGCCGCGCTGCTGACGCTGGGCCTGGCCCGCGGCGACTGGGACCTGCTCGCGCGCGGGCTGCACGACCGCCTGCACCAGGCCAGCGCCGCGCGCACCTGTTCCCGCGCTCGTACGAGCTCGGCGCGCGCGCGCGCGCGAGCTGGGCGCGCTCGGGGCGACGATCTCCGGCGCGGGGCCGACGGTGCTGGTGTGGTGCTTCTACGAGCAGACCGGCGCCGTCGTCGAGGCGCTGCGCGGCGAGATCGAGGGCTGGGCGACGCTGCTGCGGGCGCCGTTCGAGCCCAGGGCGCCTACGTCGGAGAGCTCTGAGCGAGCGTGCGCGACGCGCCGGCGGGCGCCGCCCGAGCCCGGGCAGGCGCTCGAGCACTTCGCCCGCGAGCGCCAGGTAGTCGGCGCCGAGGTCGGGGCGGTGGTCGAGGATCGAGCGCGCCCGCTCGGCCGACTCGGCGTAGGCGATCGAGGCGCGGATCACGGTGTCGAACACCTGCTCGCCGAAGCGCTCCTTCAGCGAGGCGAGCGCCTCGCGCGAGTGCACGGTGCGCATGTCGGCGAGGTTCAGCAGCACGCCCAGCAGCGCCAGCTCCGGGTTGAGGCTGTCCCGCGCGAGCTCGACCACCTCCATCGCCTGCTCGACCCCCTGCAGCGCGAAGTACTGGGCCTCGGCGGTGATCAGCGCGCGGTCGGCCGCCACCAGCGCGTTGACCGTCAGCAGCCCGAGCGAGGGCGGGCAGTCGATCAGGATCACGCTCGTACTCGTCCGCCAGCCTTCGCGAGCGCGCGCCGCAGCGTCAGCTCGCGGCCCATCTTGCCGCCGAGCATCAGCTCCGCCTCGGCGAGGCTGAGGTTGGCGGGGATGATGTCGTCGTGGATCGCCTCGCCGGCGCGCGCGCGCCGGACAGCACGTCGGCGATCGTCGGCTCGACGTCGGGCGGCAGGTCGAAGTAGTCGGACAGGTTGCCCTGCGGGTCGAGGTCGACCGCCAGCGTGCGCACGCCGCTGCGGCGCAGCGACGTCGGCGAGCGTGCGCACCGTGGTCGTCTTGCCGGTGCCTCCCTTCTGCGAGAGGACGGCGATCGTGTGAGCCATCGAGCGCGATACTACGCGCCGCGGGCGCGCGAGGGGCGCTTCCGCTGCCGGCTGGCCTCCTCGGCCTCAGCCGATGCTCTGGGCGGAGGCCGGGTCCGTGCCGTCTGCCGCGCTCGAGCCGGCCACGCTCGGAGACGTCACGAACAGCAGCCGGTAGCGGCCCGACGACGATCTCGTCGCCGTCCTTGAGCGACCTGCCCCTCGACCCGCGCGCCGTTGACGAACACGCCGTTGAGGCTGCGGTCGTCGAGCACGCGCACGCCGTCGGGCTGGCGCACGATCAGCGCGTGGCGGCGCGAGACGGTCGGGTCGTCGAAGCGCACGTCGGCGGCGAGGCTGCGCCCGATGCGCGTCCACTCGCGCGTCAGCGCGACCGTCCGCAGCTCGCCGCCGTCCTCGTAGCAGAGGTACTCGCCGGGCTGCTCGATCCGCGCGCGGACGCCAGCCAGGCGCTCGTCGCGGTCCGGCGGCGGCGGCGCGACCAGCGCGTCCTGCACGGGCTCGCGGCGGGCTCGCGGCGATGCGCTCGGTGCGGTGGCTGAACAGCGAGGCGCGCACGAAGTCGCGGCCGCCGCAGCCGGGGCAGTCGGTCAGCGTGTCGGAGCCGACGAGCGTCAGCATGTAGCCGCAGCGCCTGCACGGAACGAGCCCGCGCCGGCCAACGTGCCCGAAGTAAGTGACTCCATGCTCTGCTCCTCCCTCTCTGCTCGGCAGCCGCCGGGGGGAAGCTGCTCGCCGAGGGAGACTCGTGGCGATCATAACAAGGCTGTCAACGCGCAGCGACGAAGTTCTGGACAACAACATCTAGCAGACGCAGGCGACTCATGGGCGCGGCCCACGGCCGCGCCTGCAAGCATGATCGCGCGGGCCGCGGGCGGGCAGGAACCGTCGCCTGCCGGCGGCGAATCCGGGCGAGGCAGATGGCCAGCCCCCGCAACGCGACATCGAGCAGCTCGAGCTGCGTCCTGCTGCGCCGCGGCGTCGGCGCGCTCGAGGCCGATCGCGACCGCTGCGCGGACTGCGGGCGCACGCCGCTCGTGGGCGAGCACGTCCACCTCTACGCGGGTCGCAGCGGCGGCATCGTCTGCGAGCTGTGCCGCCCGTGCGCCGCGAGGCGCCGGTCGCCAGCGAGATCGTCGCGCCACTGCCGAGCACGGCCACACCGTGCGCCTGACCGCCCGCGCCGCGTGAGCCGCCGCGCGCGCAGCCTCAGCGCCCGCGCCGCTGAGCGGCGGCGGCGACTAGACTCGCGCTCGCCATGGACCCCGTGACCGTGTCGATCGTCGTCTCCGCCCCCCGCGAGCAGGTCTTCGACTACCTGCAGGACATCGCCAACCACCCCGAGTTCACCGACCACTACCTGGTCGACTGGCATCTCACGCGGATCGACTCGGTCGGGCGCGGCGCGGGCGCGCGCTTTCGCGTGAAGGCGCCCGGCAACCGCTTCAGCTGGGCCGACGTCACGTTCGCCGAGGTCGAGCGGCCGCACCGGATCGTCGAGGTCGGGCGCGACCGGCAAGAACAACCGCATCCGCACGCTCGGCGTCTACGAGCTCTCGCCCGGCGGCGGCGGGCGCCACGCGTGTGCAGTTCACGCTCGAGACCGAGTCCGGCGACGCTCGTCCGACCGCATGCTGGAGGGCGCTCGGCGCGCGCAGGCTGGATGCGGCGCAAGAACCAGCGCGCGATGCGCCGCCTGCGCTCGATCCTCGAGCGGCGAGGAGCGGCAGCGGTGCGCGCGTCACGGTCGCCGGCGGGTAGACTGCCGCGTCGCATGAGCAGCCTCCCGCGCAAGCTCTCCGCGCGTCGCTCGCCGCGCTCATCGCCGTCGCTCGCGCTCGCCGCGTGCGGCGACTCGCACACGCGGGTGACCACCGGCACCTACGCCGGCGAGTCCGGCCAGAACGCCCCCTACCTGAACGTCGGCCCGCTGATCTACGAGGTCCAGCTCTCGCGCGAGCTCAACCCCGCCAACATCGAAGACGCCGCCTACCTGCAGGGCCTCACGCCCGCCGCAGCGCAAGCTCGAACCCGGGCGAAGAGTGGTTCGGCGTGTTCATGCAGGTCTACAACGACAACCTCCGCCCCGCTGCCGGCGTCGAGCGCGCTGACGATCACCGACACCCAGGACAACGTCTACACGCCGATCGTGCCTCGCTCCGACCAACCTGTTCGCCTACCGCGGCGGCCTGGTCCCCGCCAAAGGCATGCTCCCCGCGCCGGACACGATCGCCGCCTACGGCCCCACCCAGGGCGCGCTGCTGCTGTACAAGATCCAGGTCGTCTCGCTCGACAACCGGCCGCTGGAGCTCAAGATCGTCGAACCCGTACAACCCGCCGAGACGGCCTCGGCCGAGCTCGACGTCTAGACTGCCCGCCCTCGCAGGGCCGGCCTCGAGCACTTCGCGCGCGACCGGGGCGGCGGTGGCGCCGCCGGCGCCGTCTTTGACGAGCAGCACGCACACCGACGATGCGCGGGTGGAGCGCCGGCGCGAACGCCGCGAACCAGGCGTCGGTGTTGCTCGCTTCGCTTCGCCGCCCTGACAGGCTTCCTTGCCGGCTTCGCCGGCGCCGTGCTTCGCCTCCGGTTCGGCCGGCGGCGTCGTGCATTGGCGTCTTCAGTTCGGCCGTGCCGGTCTTGCCCGCCACCGTGACCCCGGGGATCGCCGCGGCGGTGCCGGTGCCCTCGCGCACCACGCCGATCATCAGGTGCCTGACGGTGCGCGCCACGGCGGCGCTGGCGGCGCCGGTCCGGCGAACGCGCGGAGCCGCACCGGTCACGAACGTCGGCTGCGGCCGGCGGCCGCCGTCGGCGATCGTCGCGGCCACGGTCGCCATCTCGCAGCGGGGCTCGCCAGCACCTCGCCCTGGCCGATCGCCGTCGAGCCGACATCCAGTTCGCCCTGGATCTGACGGGCCGGCGGCAGCGTGCTTTCGGCTGCGCCCGGGATCCCCGGCTCGTGGTTGAAGCCGAACCGTTCGGCGGTCGCGACCAGGCGGGCCGCCCCGAGCTTGACGCCGAGCGGCGCGAACACCGAGTTGCACGAGACGGCGAACGCGAGTTCGAGCGTGCCGCCGCATTCCTCGCCGTTGGCGTTGTTCAGCTTGACGCCGTCGAGCGTCGCGTAGGTCGCGTAGGGGAAGACGGTGTGCGGGTTGGCGAGCCCGCGTGCAGGACGCCGGTGACCGTGACCATCTTGAACGTCGAGCCCGGCGGCTGCAGGCCGTCGAGGCCGATGCCGGCGACGGCCAGGATCTGCCCGGTGGACGGCTGCATCGCGACGACCCCGCCGAACTGGCCGCCGAGCGCCGTCACGGCGGCGCGCTGCATCCCGGGGAGATCGTCGTGCGCACGGTGCGCCGGACGCCGCGGGGTGGCGGCAGGCGCTCGCCAGCACCCGGCTGCCCGGCGAGCAGCTCGCCGCCGGGCGTCCCGCGCAGGCGGGCGTCGAGCGCCAGCTCCAGCCCGCTGAGGCCGACGAGTCGCGTCCGCCGGCACGCCTTGGCTTCGAGCTGCCCGCCGCGCGGCGGCCGGGACCGGGCCGACGGTCCCGACCACGCGCGGCCGCCGCTTCGCCCAGCGGCGAGCTGCGCGCTTCGCCGGGCCCGCTGGCGACGGCGGTCCGGGCGCGCTTTCGGCGAGCACCGAGCCGTCGCGCGCGAGCAGCGTCGCCCGCCGTGGCAGCGTCGTGCTGGCGGCTGAGCGCCTCGCCCGGCGCGCAGGCCGGGGAACGTCGAGCGAGCGCGACCAGGCGCACGTGCTCGGCGCCTTCGGGTTCGGCGACCGGCAGCCTCGAAGTCGAGTGACAGCTGTGCCGAACAGGCGCGTCGCACGCGGACCGGCACCGCGACGCGGTCACCCGAGACGCTCCGGGGTCGCCCCGTGACCCGCGTCCCGGTGGCGGTCGCGGTGGCGAGCGCGCCGCTCGTAGGCCGCTCGCGAACCCGGCCGGCGTGACCGAGCGCCGCGAGGAGGGCGTCGAGGTCGGAGTACATGGCCGCGTAGTCGCCGTCGCGTCCAGGCGGTGACGAATGCGTCGGCGAGCGCGTTCGCGGCCGAGCCGCCGCTGTTGGCGCCCACGATCGCGCCCACCGCGAAGGCCACGCCCGCCAGCGCCAGCACGGGACGTGCGCGGCGCAGGCGCCGGGAGTGATTAGTGGAGTGGTTGGTGCTCACGGAGCTGGTAGAACATGACGAGGTGACACAGCTGGACTGGCTCATCGTCGCGTTCGCCGCGATCCTCGCCATCTTCGGCTTCCGCCAGGGCTTCATCGTGGGGGTGCTCTCCTTCGGCGGCTTCGCGCTCGGTGCGTTCCTCGGCACCCGCCTGGGTCCTCTTCTGCTGCCGCGGGGCTCCTCCTCGCCCTACGCGCCCGCCTTCGGGCTGCATCGGCGCGCTGCTCGCCGGCGCGATCCTCGCGAGCGGCCTCGAGGGCGTCGGCTTCAGGCTGCGGCGCACGCTGGTGCTCCCCGGCCTCGGCCTGCTCGACGGCGTGCTCGGCGCGGCGCTCGGCGCGGCGCTCGGCGCTGGGGATCGTGTGGATCGCCGCCGCCGTCGCGGCGTCAGACGCCGGGCCAGACCCAGCTGCGCGCGCGACATCCAGCGCTCGGCTGATCCTGCGCGAGCTGAACCAGCTGCTGCCGCCCTCCGGGGCCGATCCTGAACGCGCTCGCGCGCCTGGACCCGCTGCCGTCGATCAGCGGGCCCATCGCCCGACGTGGCCCCGCCCGTGCCGCGATCGCGCGGGCCCCGGCCGTGGCGCGGGCCTCGCGCAGCGTCGTGCGCGTGCTCGGCACCGCCTGCGGGCTGGCGATCGAGGGCTCCGGCTGGGTCGCCGCACCCGGACATGGTCGTCACCAACGCGCACGTGGTCGCCGGCGAGCACGGACACGACGCGTCGAGGTCGGCGGCGACTCGCCCAGCCTCGCCGCGCACGCGATCGCGTTCGACCCCACCGACGACATCGCCGTGCTGCGCGTGCCCGGAACTCGGGCTGCCGTCGCTGAGCTTCGCCTCCGACCCGGCCGCCGGGCACGCCGGGCGCGATCCTCGGCTATCCCGAGAACGGGCCCTTCGACGTGCGAGCCGGGCCGGATCGGGCGCACCCAGACGGTGCTCACCCAGGACGCCTACGGGCAGGGGCCCGGTCTCGCGGCTGCTGACGCCCGCTGCGCGGGCTGGTGCGGCCCGGCAACTCCGGCGGCCCGCTCGTCGACGCCGACGGGCGCGTGCTGACGACGGTGTTCGCCGCACCGTCGGCGGCGGCCCGCGCGGCGGCTACGGGGTCGCCGACGCGACCGTCGCCGGGATCCTGCAGCCGAGGCCGAGCGCCGGGCGCGCCGGCGAGCGGCGGCGAAGTCAGCACCGGGCGCCTGCGCCACCCGGCTGAGCGCGCCGCTACGCTGACCGCCATGCCAAAGACCCTGCTGGTGGCCGAGAAGCCCTCCGTCGGGCAGGACCTCGCGCGCGTGCTGCCGGGGCCGTTCAAGAAGAAGGAGGGCTGCCTGGAGGGGCCCGAGCACGTGATCACCTGGGCCGTCGGGCACCTCGTGCAGCTCGCCGAGCCGGAGGAGTACGACCCGAAGTACAAGAGCTGGCGGATGGCCGACCTGCCGATCGTGCCCGAGCGCTTCAAGCTGGTCGTCCGCGACGAGCGCTCGCGCAAGCAGATGTCGGTCGTCACCAAGCAGCTCGGCCGCGACGACATCGAGGAGGTCGTCAACGCCTGCGACGCCGGGCGCGAGGGCGAGCTGATCTTCGCCTACCTGTACGAGAAGGCGAAGGCCAAGAAGCCCGTCAAACGGCTGTGGCTGAACTCGATGACGAACGCCGCGATGAGCGAGGCGCTCGGCGTCGCTGCGCCCGGCGGAGGAGTGCGAGCGGCTCGAGCAGGCGGCCCGCTCGCGCTCGGAGGCCGACTGGATCGTCGGCATGAACGCCACGCGCGCGGCCACGATCCGGCTGCGCAGCTCCTTCGACGGCGCCGTCTCGCTGGGGCGCGTGCAGACGCCCACGCTCGCGATCGTGGCCCGCCGCGAGGAGGAGATCAGGGCCTTCAAGCCCGAGCCCTACTGGCTGGTCGACGCGACGTTCGCTGCGCCGACGGTGCCGAGCAGGCCGGCGCGGGCTCCGGCGAGCGCTCTACAGCGGGCGCTACCACGCGCCCACGGGCACGAAGGGCGTCAAAGCGGGCCGCGCATCGCCACCGAGGAGGAGGCCCTGGCGATCGTCGCGCGCGTGCGCGGGCAGCCGGGGCACGATCACCAAGCTCGAGAAGAAAGAGCAGCGCGAGAAAGCGCCGATGCTGTACGACCTGACGACGCTGCAGCGCGAGGCCAACACCCGCTACGGCTTCTCCGCCAAACGGACGCTCGCGGCGGCGCAGCGCTCTACGAGGAGCACAAGGCGCTCACCTATCCGCGCACCAACTCGCGCTACCTGACCGACCGACATGGTCGCGAGATCAAGCCGATCGCCGAGCTGGTGGGCGCGCACGAGCGAGTACCGCGAAGGCCGCCGAGTACGTCACGGCGCTCGACGTGCTGCCGCTCGGCGCGGGTCGTCAACGACGAGAAGGTCACCGACCACCACGCGATCATCCCGACCCGCTCCGAGCACAACCTCGAGCAAGATGGGCTCCGACGACAGACGCATCTACGACATGGTCGCGCGGCGCTTCCTGGCCGTGTTCCACCCGAGGCGGTGTTCGAGAACACGCGCGTGGAGACGACCGTGCGCGGCGGACGCGGACGGGCGGATGGCGGCCACGTGTTCCGCACGCGCGGCAAGCTGCTGCTGGTGCCCGGGCTGGCGCGGCGTCTACGACGAGGTCGCCGCCGACGCCCGCGCCGACGCGCGACGCGCGCGAGGAGGACGAGGGCGCCGACCAGCAGCTGCCGCGCCTGCTCGCAGGGCGAGCAGGTGCGAGACGCGCGAGATCGAGAGCGCGCGCAAGGAAACCAAACCGCCGCGGCGCTACAGCGACGCGTCGCTGCTCGGGCGCGATGGAGACGGCGGGCAAGCTCGTCGACGACGACGAGCTGCGCGAGGCGATGAAGGACTCGGGATCGGCACGCCGGCGACGCGCGCGGCGATCATCGAGCGGCTGATCACGGTCGGCTACGTCGAGCGCGACGGGCGCGCGCTGGTGGCGACCGAGAAGGGCCTCAACGTGATCCGGCTGCTGGACGAGCACGCGCTCACCTCGCCCGGCCTGACCGGCAGCTGGGAGCAGCGGCTGGGCAAGATCGAGCGCGGCGAGGACTCGCGCAAGAAGTTCATGAGCGACATCGCGGGCTTCGCCGCAGGAGACCGTGCAAGGAGCTCGACGAGACGCTCAAAGACGTGCGCATCCCGCGCGCCACGCCTCGGGCCCGTGCCCGGTGTGCGGGCACGAGATCGTCGAGAACCGCAAGGGCTACTCGTGCTGGGCGCGCGAGGATCCCGGCTGCGGCTTCGTGATCTGGAAGGCGAAAGCCGGCAAGCAGCTGCCGCTGGCGGTCGCGCGCGAGCTGATCAAGACCGGCTACACCGCGCAGGCCGGTGACCGGCTTTCGCGGGCGCAGCGGGCGCAGCTTCCGCGCGCATCTCGCGCTCAGCCAGACCGAGGAGGGCAAATGGCGGGTCGAGTTCGACGAGCCGTGGGCCAGGAGGGCGCCAAGCCGCCCGAGGCCGAGGCGGGCGAGGCCGGCGAGGCGCGCGCCGCCGCCGCCGCTGCGCCGCGGCGCAAGCGCTGCGGCCTAGCGCGCCACGCCCGCCGGCCGGCGCGTCGGGACGGTGCGCCAGGATGGGCTGCGATGCCGATCACCCTGATCACCGGGCCCGCCAACGCGGGCAAGGCGCAGGTCGTGCATGGACGCCGTGCGCCGCCAGCTCGCCCACGGCGACGAGCCGCTGCTGGTCGTGCCGACGCGCGCCGACGTCGAGCACTACCTGCGCGAGCTGGCCGGCGACGGGCGCCGCGCTGGGCGTGCGCGTCGAGCGCTTCGACGGGCTCGATCGAGCGAGGTCGCGCGCGCGCGCGGGCCTGAGCGAGCCGGTGCTCGGCGGGCGTCGCGCGCGAGCGGGTGCTCGGCGGCGCTCGCGGCGCGCGGCGCCGGGCGTCCCGGCGCCCGGCCGGTCCGGCGCGCGCTCGGCGAGCTGATCGCCGAGCTGCAGGTGCGGCGCGTGAGCGCCCGCGCGGCTGCGGCGACGCGCTCGGCACGCTGGGCGGCAGCGACGGCGGCGGCAGCCGAGTCGGCAGCTCGGCCGGACCTGTACGGCGACTACCAGCGCCGCGCTCGCAGCGGCTCGGACGCCTGGACGCCGAGCAGCGCGCCGTGCGCGCGCTCGACGCGCTGCGCGCGCGCCCGGCGCTGTGGGGCGCCACGCCGCGTGCTCGTTCTACGGCTTCGACGACCTCACGCCGCTGCAGCTCGACGCGATCGAGACGCTCGGCCGGTCGTCGACGCCGCCGGTCACGGTCGTCGCTGGCCTACGAGCCGGGCCGGGTCGCGTTCGCCGGTCGCGCCGCGACCTTCCACGCGCTCGCGCCGCTCGCCGCCGAGCACCGCCGCCTGGCGCCCCGCGCCGAGCTACTACGCGCCGCCTCGCGCGCGGCGCTGTCGCCACCTCGAGCGCTCGCTGTTCGAGGCCGACGCCGCGCGCGCGTGCGATCCCGCGGGCGCCGTGCGGCTGCTCGAGGGCGGCGGCGAGCGCGCCGAGCTGGAGCTCGTCGCCGCGCGAGATCGTCGCGCTGCTCGACGAGGGCATCGCGGCGGAGGAGATCGCGGTCGTGCGTCCGCGCCCGCCGGCAGCGCGCGGAGCTGCTCGAGGAGGTCTTCGCGCGCCGCAGGCGTCCCGTTCGCGCATGCGCCGCCGCAGCGCCGTTCGCCGACACCGCCGTCGGCCGCGGCGCTGATCGGGCTGCTGCGCTGCGCGGCGTCGAGCGCGCAGCGCGACGCCGACGCGCGGCGACCTGCTGCGCCTGGCTGCGCGCGCCCGGGCTGCTCGAGCGCCCCGAGCTGGCCGACCGGCTCGAGCTGCGCCGCCGGCGCACCGGCGCGCGCAGCGCCGCGCAGGCGCGCGAGCGCTGTGGGAGGAGCGCAACTGGCCGCTGGAGGCGATCGACCGGCTCGGCGAGGCCGCAGCGGCGCGGGCCCTCGCGCTGATCGAGCGCGCCGGGCGCGAGCTCGAGCGGCTGTTCTGCGCGCCCCGCCGCGGCGCGGCGAGCGCTGCTGTCACGGGCCGAGGCTCGACGAGGCGCGGGCGCTTGCCGCCGGGCGCGCGCGCCCTTGGCGAGCTGCGCGAGCTCGCGCGCGCCGCGGACGCCGACCTGGCGCCGGCGGGTCCAGGCGAGCTGGCCGATGCGCTCGAGCCGCCTCGAGCTCGCAGCGGCGAGCGGCCGGGCCCGGGCGCGGTGGCGGTGCTCGACCCGCTCGCGCTGCGCGCGCGGCGGGTGCGCGCGCTGTTCCTCTGCGGCCTGCAGGAAGGCGTCTTCCCGGCCCCGCGCGCGACCGCAGCCGTTCCTCGCCGAGGAGGAGCGCCGGCGGCTCGCCGCAGACCCGGGCCTGCGTGCTCGGCGAGCCGCAGGACGCGCTCGCCGCCGAGCGCTACCTGCTCTACGCCGTCGTCTCGCGCCCGGAGGAGCTGCTCGTGCTCAGCTGGCACTCGCCGACGACGACGGCGAGCCGACCGCGCGGTCGCTGTTCGTCGACGACGTCTGCGACCTGTTCGCCGAGGAGCTCGAGCTGAGCGCCGCGAGCGGCGTCGCGCTCGGGCGCTCCGCCGCCGCCAGCGACGCCGCGTCCGCGCTCGCCGCGGCGCCGGCGGCCTCGCAGCGCTGCGCGACGAGCGCGCTGCTCGCCGCCCTGCGCGCGCCGGCCGTGGTCGGCGTCCTCGCTCGAGCGTGGATCGGCTGCCCGGTGCGCTGGTTCGTCGAGCGCATGCTCAGGCCGGCCGGACGCTCGACCCCGAGCCCGAGCCGCTCGCCCGCGGCGGGCTCGCCCACGCGGCCCTGCAGGGACGACGCTCGAGGGCCTGCGCGAAGCGACCGGCTCGCGCGCGGCTGACGCCGGCCCAGCCTGGCCGCGCGCGCGAGCTGCTGCGCGCGCGGCGCTGCGACGAGCACGAAGCCGCGCCCGCTGTCGGTCGCGCCCGAGCGCGTGCCGCGGCGGCGCGGCGCCGGCTGCAGGCCGACTCGAGCGCTACCTCGAGCACGCGGCCGAGGAGGCGAGCCCGCTCGAGCCGCGCACTCGAGCTGGGCTTCGGCTTCGCCGCCGACGACGAGCGCGGCGAGGACCGAGCGCGCTGCCCGCGTTCGACGCTCGGCGCGGCGTGAGGCTGCGCGGGCGGATCGACCGCATCGACGTCAGCGAGAGCGGCGCAGGCGGTGCGTCTACGACTACAAGAACCGCAGCGCCCCCGGCGCCGGCGCGCTGGATCGCGGACGGCAAGCTGCAGGTGGCGCTGTACATGCGCGCGGCGCGAGGAGCTGCTCGGGCTGTGACCGCGGCGGCGGCTTCTACCAGCCGCTGTCCGGTGCGGACCTGCGCGCCGCGGGGCCTGCTCGACGGCGACAGCGGCGTCGAGCTCGAGTGCGTGCGGGGCGACCCGCGCGAGCACGACAGGAGATGCGACGAGCTGCTCGACGAGGCGCTCGCGCTCGGCGCGCGCGGCGGCCGCGCAGGCCGCGCGCGGCGCGCTGCCCCGCGGCCCGACAGCTGCGCGTACGGGGGCGGCTGCAAGTACCCGTCGATCTGCCGGTGCGAGCGATGAGCACGCTCGCCGAGCCTGCGCCCGCCGTCGAGCGCGCGCAGGCGCTGCACCGACGAGCAGGAGCAGGCCGTCAGCGGCGCGGCGGAGCCGCTGCTGCTGGCGGCCGGCGCCGGCAGCGGCAAGACCTCGGTGCTGGTCGAGCGCTTCGTGCGCGCCGTGCGCGAGGACGGCGTCGCGCCCGGGCAGGATCCTCGCGATCACGTTCACCGACCGCGCCGCCGGCGAGCTGCGCGAGCGCGTGCGCGCGCGCCTGCTGGAGCTCGGCGAGCGCGAGGCCGCGCGCGACACGGAGGCGGCGTTCGTCGGCACCTTCCACGGCTTCTGCGCGCGGCTGCTGCGCGCGCACCCGCTGCTGGCCGGCCTCGACCCGGAGTTCGCGGTCCTCGACGAGGGCGCTCGCACGGCGGCTGCGCGAGCAGCGCCTTCGCGGCGGCGCTGCGCGCCTTCCAGCGACGCGCGAGCGGCGAGCGCCGCGGTCGACCTGCTCGCCGCCTACGGCAGTCGATCGTCTGCAGCGATGGTGCTCGGCGTCCACGCCGAGCTGCGCAGCCGCGGCGATGCGCCTGCCGCGGCTGCCTGCGCCGCGCGCGCGGCGGGCCGCCCGACCGGCGACGACGCCAAGGCGGCCGCCGCCTGCGAGCTGCTCGACGAGCTGCTCGAGCGGCTTCGGCGAACGCTACGAGCGCTCAAGCGCCCGCGCGGAGCCGTCGACTTCGACGACCTCGAGCTGCTCGCGCGTCGAGCTCCTGCGCGAGCGGCCAGCGGCATCCGGGCGGCGTGGGCGGAGCGCTTCGAGCTGCTGATGGTGGACGAGTTCCAGGACACCAACCCCCGCCAGCTCGCGATCCTGCAGGCGCTCGATCGCGGCAACCTGTTCACGGTCGGCGACGAGCTCCAGTCGATCTACGGCTTCCGCCACGCCGACGTCGAGCTGTTCCGCGAGCGCCGCGCCGAGCTCGCGCGCGCCGGGGGAAGCCTCGCGCTGACGCGCAACTTCCGCAGCCGCGCGGCGCTGCTCGACGTCGTCAACGCGTCTTCGCCGAGCGCTTCGGCGAGCGCTACAGCCAGCCTGCAGGCCAGGCGCGACGGTGAGCGACCGCGCCGCCGAGCGGCGGACGTCGAGCTGCTGTTGACCGCCAGGACGGCTGGGAGGCCGACGACGAGCTGCGAGCGCGCCTCGCGGAGCGGGCCTGCCGGCGGCACCCGCGTGGCGCCAGGCCGAGGCGCGGCTGCTCGCCCAGCGCGTCGCAGAGCTGGTGCGCGCCGGCGAAGCGCGCGCCGGGCGAGGTGGTGGTGCTGCTGCGCGCGAGCGGCGACATCGAGGTGTCTCGAGCGGGCGCTGCAGCTGCGGGGCCTGCGCACGCTCGCCGCGGTCGGCGGCTTCTGGGGCAGCCAGCAGGTCGCGCGACCTGCTCGCCTACCTGCGCGCGCTCGCCAACCCGCTCGATGAGCTGGCGCTCTACGGTGCGCTCGCCTCGCCGCTCGTCGGGTCTCTCGCGCGACGGCCTGGCGCTGCTCGCGCGCGCGGCCCGGGCGGCCGGGGCGGGGCGTGGGAGACCGCCTGCGCGCTCGAGCGCGCCGAGCGGGCGGTGCCGGCGAGCTGCTCGCCCGCCTCGGGCGCGAGGACCGCGACCGGCTCGTCCGCTTCTGCGCGCGCCTGCGCGGCGAGCGCCGGCAGCTGCGCGCGGCGCACGCTCGCGCGAGCTGATCGAGCGCGTCCTCGACGGACGGCTACGCGAGCACGTGCTCGGCCGCCGAGTGGGGCGAGCGCGGCTGGCCAACGTCCACAAGCTGCTGCGCCTGGCGCGGCGCTTCGAAGCCAGCGAGGGGCGCGACCTGCGCGGCTTCCTCGACCACGCCGAGCGCCTCGACGCGGCGCGCCGGCGCCGAGCCCGACGCCCCGGTCGACGGCGTCGAGCCCGACGCGGTGCGGCTGATGAGCGATCCACGCCGCCAAGGGCCTCGAGTTCCCGGTCGTGTGCGTCGCCGACCTCGGCGCGCGCCCCGCACACGAGCGATGCCCCGACCTGCTCGTCGACGGCGAGCGCGTCGGCCTGCAGCTGCTGCGGTCTCGACGGAGCCCGCAGGCCGCCCGACGCTCGACTACGAGGAGCTGTCGCGGAGCGCCGGCGGGCGCAGGCGGAGGAGGAGGACCGGATCCTCTACGTCGCCATGACGCGCGCCCGCGAGCGGCTGCTGCTGAGCGGCGCGGTCGACTTCGAGCGCTGGCCGAGCAGCGCGGAGACGACCGCCGATCGCCTGGCTCGGCGCCGGCGCTCGACCGGCACGAGCGCCCGCGGCGCTGCGACGCGGCGCCCGCCGGTCTTCGACGTCGCCGTCGCCGGCCGGTGGGGCCCCGCCCTCGTCGGCTGCCGGCTGAACAAGCCGGCGACGGTGGGGGAGGTGATGGAGCTCGCTGGTGAACCGGAGCGAGCAGCCCCCACGGAGGCATCCATCCAGGAGGCGCCTGTGGCGCCCGCGCCGGCGAGCCCGGGCGACGCCGCGACCGCGACCCCGGGCGAAGCGCCCGCGCGAGGGGGCCCGCTCGCGCCGTTGGAGGCGCCGGTGGCGCCGGAGCTCCCGGCGCTCAGCTACACCTCGCTCGTCGAGCTCGAGCGCTGCGGCTACCGCTACTACCTGGAACGCGTGCTCGGCCTCGGCGAGGAACGCGCGGGCAGCCGCGGGCCCGCGCGAGGCGGGCCTCGATCCGCGGGCCCGGGGGACGCTCGTGCACCGCCTGCTCGAGCTGGCAGACTTCGGCAGCGGCCCGCCGCCCGTGCAGGAGCGGTGACGCGCGTGGCCGCGCGAGCTCGGCATCCGCCTGCGGGGCGACTCGCGCGAGGAGGTGACCGAGCTGCTCGCGCGCGGCGTGGAGCTCGCCGGCGGCGGCCCGCGTCGCCGGCGCGCGAGACGGATCGCGGCGCGAGCATCCGTTCGCGTTCTCGCTCGGACCCGATCAGCCGCTCCTGACGGGCGTGATCGACCTGCTCGCCCGCGAGGGCGACGGGACGATGCTCGTGCTCGACTACAAGAGCGACGCGTCGCCGCGGACGACGACCTCGAGGGGCTGGTCGAGCGTGACTACGGGATCCAGCGCCTGATCTACGCGCTCGCCGTGCTGCGCGACGGTGCGTCCGCGGTCGAGGTGGTCCACTGGTTCCTGGAGCGCCCCCGGCAATGGGTCTCGGCTCGCTACGCGGCGGCCGAGCGCGCCGTCCTGGAGGAGCGCCTGGCGAGCGCGCATGCGCCTCGCCCTGGCGGGCGGGTTCGCCGTCAGCGCCAGCCCGCACCGGGGGCTGTGCCTCACCTGCCCGGGGCGTCTGGCGCTGTGCTCGTGGGGGCCCGAGGAGACGGCTCGCGAACACCAGGAGGCCGCCCTCAGGCTGCCGCTCGGAGCGGCCGCCGGCGACGCTCGCGAGGATCGTCCGCGCGACGCCGGGGAGCCGGCGCCACAAACGTTCGGCTAGCCACGCCTGCGGGCTCGCCGCGCCGCCCGCCACGGCCCGTCCGGCGCCACCTCACGGGGTCTCCGCGCTGCTACGCTTTCTGGCTCCGCCTCAGGTGCCCGCCTACCTCGCGCAACGGTCGGCATGCCCCGGGAGGATGCGTGCACCGCAGCGCGGGATGCACCGCCCCAAGGGAGCACTTCCATGAACATCGCACATCACGCAGCCGCCAGGGGCCGTCGGACTCTACGACCCCCGCTTCGAGCACGACGCGTGCGGCGTCGGCATGGTCGCGCGCCTGGACAACCGGCCCACCCACGAGGTGGTCACGCGGGCGATCACGGCGCTGGAGAACCTCGAGCACCGCGGCGCCTCGGGCGCGGACCCGTGCACGGGCGACGGCGCGGGGATCCTGATGCAGATGCCCGACGAGCTGCTGCGCGCGGTGGTCGACTTCGAGCTGCCGCCGCGCCGGCGCCTACGGCGTGCTGATGTGCTTCCTGCCGACCGATCCGGCGGCTCGCGCGCGCCTGGAGGCGCTGCTCGAGCGGACCGTGCGCGACGGAGGGCCAGCGGGTGCTCGGCTGGCGCGACGTGCCGGTCGACCCGGAGCAGACCGGCGAGGTCGCCGGCGCGTGCCGTCCCGTGATCCGCCAGCTGTTCGTCGGCGCCGGCGCAGCCCACGCGGGCGACCAGGACGCCTTCGAGCGCAAGCTGTACGTGATCCGGCGCGTCTGCGAGCTCACGGCCGAGCGAGCCCGGGCTGTACGTCGCCTCGAGCTCCTCGCGCACGCTCAACTACAAGGGCATGCTGATCAGCTACCAGCTGGCGGCCTTCTACCCGGACCTGCGCGACGAGCGCTGCAAGAGCGCGCTCGCGCTCGTGCACTCGCGCTTCTCGACCAACACGTTCCCCAGCTGGGAGCTCGCCCACCCCTACCGGGTGATCTGCCACAACGGCGAGATCAACACGGTGATGGGCAACGTCAACTGGATGCGCGCCCGCGAGAGCCGAGCTGCGCAGCGAGCTGTTCGGCGAGGACCTCGAGAAGATCCTGCCGGTCGTCAGCGCCCGGCAACTCCGACTCGGCGACGTTCGACAACGTGCTCGAGCTGCTGATGCTGGCGCGGCCGCTCGCTGCCGCACGCGGCGATGATGATGATCCCCGAGGCCTACCGCGACCGCGAGGACCTGCCCGAGGACCTGAAGGGCTTCTACGCCTTCCACTCCTGCCTGATGGAGCCGTGGGACGGGCCGGCGTCGGTCGCGTTCACCGACGGGCGCGTGGTCGGCGCGACGCTCGACCGCAACGGGCTGCGCCCCGGCCGCTGGGTGGAGACCACCGACGGGCACGTCGTGCTCGGCTCGGAGTCCGGCCTGCTCGACATCCCGCCCGAGCAGGTCCGGCGGCTCGGGCGCCTGCAGCCCGGCAAGCTGTTCCTCGTCGACCTCGAGCGGGGCCGCATCGTCGAGGACGAGGAGGTCAAGCGCGAGGTCTCCACGCGGCGGCCCTACGGCGAGTGGTACGCGCGCAACGCGGTGCCCTTCGCCGAGCTGCCGCCGTCCGAGCAGGTCACGATCTCCGACCAGCCGCTGCGCCTGCGCCAGCGCGCGTTCGGCTACACGCAGGAGGACCTGCGCGTGCTGCTCGCGCCGATGGCGCGCGAAGGCGCCGAGCCGATCGGCTCGATGGGCAACGACCTCTCCCTGGCGGTGCTCTCCGACCAGGCGCCGCCGCTGTTCTCCTACTTCAAGCAGCTGTTCGCCCAGGTCACCAACCCGCCGATCGACCCGATCCGCGAGGAAATCGTGATGAGCCTCGCGACGAGCCTCGGCAGCGAGCGCAACCTGTTCGACGAGACGCCCGAGCACGCCCACAAGCTGCTGCTCGAACAGCCGATCCTGCTCAACCGCGAGCTCGAGACGCTGCGCCACGTCGAACACGACGTCTACGCGGCCGACACGATCGACATCACCTGGCCGGTCGCGGAGGGGCCCGCGGGGATGACGGCGGCGCTCGAGCGCGTCTGCCGCGAGGCGCACGAGGCGATCGCCGCGGGCGTCAACATCATCATCCTCTCCGACCGCGACGCTCGGGCCGAGGCGCGCGCCGATTCCCTCGCTGCTGGCCGTCGCGGCCGTCCACCACCACCTCGTGCTCGAGGGCACGCGCCTGCGGGCCGGCATCATCCTCGAGTCCGGCGAGCCGCGCGAGGTGCACCACTTCGCCACGCTGATCGGCTACGGCGCGAGCGCGATCAACCCCTACCTGATGCTCGAGACGCTCGACGAGCTGGTCGTCGAAGGGCGCATCGGCGGCGGGCGCGAACGGCATGCCGGTGCCGCCGGATCCGGAGGAGCTCAACGGCCTGCTCGAGCGGGCCGCCCAGAACTACGTCAAAGCGATCGGCAAAGGGCTGCTGAAGACGATCTCCAAGATGGGCATCTCGACGATCCAGTCCTACCGCGGCGCGCAGATCTTCGAGGCCGTCGGCCTCGAGCGCGAGCTGATCGACCGCCACTTCACCGGCACCGCCTCGCGCATCGGCGGCGTCGGCGTGGAGGTGCTGGCGACCGAGGCGCTGGAGCGCCACGCCCGCGCCTACCCGCACGCCCGGGACGAGCTGCTGCCCGGTCGGCGGCGTCTACGCGTGGCGGCGCGACGGCGAGCACCACATGTGGAACCCCGAGACGATCGCGCTCGTCCAGCACGCGGTGCGCGCGGCCAACGGCGACGTCGCAGCCGCGCTGGCGGGCGACGAGCGAGGCCTACGCGCGAGGTGCGCGAGAGCCCCGCCTTCGAGAAGTACCGCGAGTACGCGCGGGCCGTCAACGAGGACGCCGCGCGCCAGGCGACGCTGCGCGGGCTGCTCGAGATCGGCACCGGTCCGGGCGCCCACGCGCGAGCCGATCCCGCTCGAGGAGGTCGAGCCGGCGAGCGAGATCGTCAGGCGCTTCTGCACCGGCGCGATGAGCCTCGGCTCGATCTCGCGCGAGGCGCACGAGACGCTGGCGATCGCGATGAACCGCCTCGGCGGGCGCTCGAACACGGGCGAGGGCGGCGAGGACCCGGTCGCGCTTCCAGCCCGACGCGAACGGCGACCGCCGGCGCTCGGCGATCAAGCAGGTCGCCTCGGGGCGCTTCGGCGTCACGATCCACTACCTCGTCAACGCCGACGAGCTGCAGATCAAGATGGCCCAGGGCGCCAAGCCCGGCGAGGGCGGCCAGCTGCCGGGGCACAAGGTCGACGAGTACATCGGCTCGATCCGCCACACGACGCCCGGCGTCGGGCTGATCTCGCCGCCGCCCCACCACGACATCTACTCGATCGAGGACCTCAAGCAGCTGATCTACGACCTGCGCTGCGCGAACCCGGCCGAGGGACGCGGCGCCGAGGTGTCGGTCAAGCTCGTCTCCGAGGTCGGCGTCGGCACGGTCGCCGCCGGCGTCTCGAAGGCCAACGCCGACCGCGTGCTGATCTCCGGCCACGACGGCGGCACCGGCGCCTCGCCGCTGTCCTCGATCCAGGCGGCGGGCGTGCCGTGGGAGATCGGCCTCGCCGAGACCCAGCAGACGCTGCTGCTCAACGACCTGCGCTCGCGCATCGTCGTGCAGACCGACGGCCAGCTGAAGACCGGCCGCGACGTGGTGATCGCGGCGATGCTCGGCGCCGACGAGATGGGCTTCTCGACCGCGCCGCTGATCGCGACGGGCTGCATCATGATGCGCGCCTGCCACCTGAACACGTGCCCGGTCGGGATCGCCACCCAGGACCCGGAGCTGCGCGAGCGCTTCAAGGGCACGCCCGAGCACGTCGTCAACTTCTTCTTCTTCGTCGCCGAGGAGGTGCGCGAGATCCTCGCCTCGCTCGGCCTGCGCTCGCTCGACGAGGCGATCGGGCGCGTCGACCTGCTGGGCGTCGGCGCCGCGATCGAGCACTGGAAGGCGCGGGGCGTCGACCTCACGCACATCCTCACCCACATCGAGCTGGCCGAGGGCGCTCCGCGCCGGCGCGTGGAGCCGCCCCCCGCCGGTGCTCGGGGACGCGCTCGACTGGGAGCCTGCGTCGAGGCGGCCGGCCCGGCGCTCGCAGCGGGGCGAGACCGGTGCGCCTGTCAGCTGCCGATCCGCAACCGCAACCGCTGCGTCGGCGGCATCCTCTCCAGCCACATCGCCCGCGCCACGGCGCCGACGGGCTGCCGGAGGACTCGATCGTGGTCGACTTCGAGGGCTCGGCCGGGCAGAGCTTCGCGCGGCTGGCTCGCGCCCGGGGTGACGTTCACGCTGCGCGGCGACGCCCACGACTACGCCGGCAAGGGCCTCTCCGGCGGCGTGTTCGCGATCCGCCCGCGGGAGGGCATGGGCGAGCACTTCAGGGCCGAGGAGAACGTGATCGTCGGCAACACCGTGCTGTACGGCGCCACCGCCGGCCGGGCCTTCTTCCGCGGCCTCGCCGGCGAGCGCTTCGCGCGTGCGCAACTCGGGCGCCTGGGCGGTCGTCGAGGGCGTCGGCGACCACGGCTGCGAGTACATGACCGGCGGGCGCGTCGTCGTGCTCGGTCCGACCGGGCGCAACTTCGCCGCCGGCATGAGCGGCGGTGTGGCCTACGTGCTCGACGAGGACGGGACGTTCGCGACGCGCTGCAACATGGGCATGGTCGGCTTCGAAGCGCTCGCCGAGGCCGACGCGATCGAGCTGCGGGCGATGATCGACGAGCACCACAGGCGCACCGGCTCGCCGGTGGCGGCGCGCGTGCTCGCGGACTGGGAGGAGCTGCTCGCCCGCGGGGCGTTCGTGAAGGTGATGCCGCACGACTACAAGCGCGTGCTGCGCGAGCGCGCCGAGGAGGAGGAGGCGAGGGCCCGGGCGGCCACCAACGGCGAGGTGTCCGCGCCGCGCCCGCTGGACGCGGTCGCCGAGACGGGCGCCTGATGGGCAAGCTGGGAGGCTTCCTGGAGATCGAGCGTCACGGGATCCCTCACCGGGACCCGACCGAGCGCGCGCACGACTACCGCGAGTTCCAGCTCGTGCGGCCGGTCGACGAGCTGCGCGACCAGGGCGCTCGCTGCATGGACTGCGGCGTGCCCTTCTGCCACAACGGCTGCCCGCTCGGGCAACCTGATCCCGGACTGGAACGACCTCGTCTACCGCGACCGCTTCGCCGACGCGATCGTCCAGCTGCACGCCACGAACAACTTCCCCGAGTTCACCGGGCGTCTCTGCCCGGCGCCGTGCGAGGCCGCCTGCGTGCTCGAGATCCGCGAGGGCGACGCGGTCACGATCAAACAGATCGAGAACGCGATCATCGACCGCGCCTGGTCGGAGGGCTGGGTCGTGCCGCAGCCCCCCCGGCGCGAGACCGGCCGGGCGGTGGCGGTCGTGGGCTCCGGACCGGCCGGCATGGCGGCGGCCCAGCAGCTGCGCCGCGCCGGCCATCGCGGTGACGCTGTTCGAGCGCGACGAGGCGATCGGGGGGCTCGTGCGCTTCGGCGTGCCCGACTTCAAGATCGAGAAGACGGTCGTGCAGCGGCGCGTCGAGCAGCTGCATCGCCGAGGGCGTGGAGCTGCGCTGCGGCGTGGACGTCGGCGCAGACGTGAGCGTCGAGGAGCTGCGCGGCGGCTTCGACGCGATCGTGCTCGCGACCGGCTCGCGCGTGCCCCGCGACCTGCCGTGCCCGGCCGCGAGCTCGACGGCGTGCACTTCGCGATGGACTACCTCTACCAGCGCAACCGCTGGGTGGCGCGCGAGCTCGGCCCGGAGCCGACCGTCGCCGGCGCCGCGGCCCGAGCGCGAGATCACGGCCGCCGGCAAGGACGTGGTGGTGATCGGCGGCGGCGACACCGGCGCGGACTGCGTCGGCAACGCGCTGCGCGAGGGCGCCCGCTCGATCACCCAGCTCGAGCTGCTGCCCGAGCCGCCCGCCCACCGTCCCGACGAGCGCACGCCGTGGCCGGAGTGGCCGCTGAAGTACCGCCTCAGCTACGCGATGGAGGAGGCCCGGACGCTGGGCGTGGGCGAGCAGGACTACTCGGTCACGACCGTCGGCCTCCTCGATGACGGCAGCGGCGCCGTCGCCGCGCTGCGGATCGCCGAGGCGGAGCCGCAGCCGCCGTTCGCCCCCGTGCCCGGCACCGAGCGCGAGCTGCCGGCGCAGCTCGTGCTGCTGGCGATGGGCTTCCTGCATCCCGAGCAGGGGCTGCTCGAGCAGCTCGGCGTCGAGCGCGACCCGCGCGGCAACGTCAAGGCGGTGCGGCCCTACACGACCTCCGTCGAGGGCGTGTTCGCGGCCGGCGACGCCCGCCGCGGCCAGTCGCTGATCGTGTGGGCGATCAACGAGGGGCGCCAGTGCGCGCGGATGGTCGACCGCTACCTGAGCGACGGCGGCGCGGGCGGCGTCACGGGTCCCTCCGACGACGGCCTCGCCGGCCACGCCGACGCCGACGAAGGCCCCGAGGGGCCGCCGCAGCACGTCGACGGCGCGATCGTCGACGACGACTGAGCGGGGCGCGAGGCGCTCCCGGCGCCGCGGCTCGCGGGGGGGTTTTTTCTTCTAGGCTGCAACGCGTGGCCGCTGCGAGCGACAGTGAGGGGATCATGAACAGGATGCCGAGCGAGCAGGAGATGCTGGCCGACATCGCCGCCGCCCAAGCCGCCATCAACGCCCGCTACGTGGCCTCCAAGCGTCACACGATCCAGGTGGACCGCGCGCCGATCCTATGCCGACCTTCTGCCGCCACGGCCGCTTCCTAGAGCGCTGCCCGATCTGCAGCAAGACGCTGCCTGAGCACCAGGCGGGCGGGCGGGGTACGGCGGGCAAGCGGTCCGGGTCCGGGTCGGCGACCCGCTCGCGAACCCGCAGCGAGCCCGCCCGTGGCCCGGGCCTGCGCGTCCGCCGGGAGGTCCGCAGCGCGGATGACGGCTACCGCTCCGAGCTCGTGCCCGGGCTGCGCGCCTCGGCCGACGCCGAGCGTCTCGCCGAGGAGATCGGCTTCGCCGCCGGTCGCCTGGCGGCCCTGGCTGTCGACCCCCCCGGCGTCTACGCGGATGCGATGCGGCTCGCGGCGCAGGACCTCGAGCTAGCCACGTGGACGAGCTTCCTGATCGCCTATCTCTCGCCGCTGGAGGCCCCGACCCCTTCGTCGGTATCCGGGAGGCCCTCCTCCGCAACCCCCGTCCCCCGCTCGGCGAGCTGGCGCAGGCCGCGCGGCTCGACCTTGACGGGATCCCGCTCGGGCCGCGCAGCTCCCACGATCCCGGCCGGGGCGTGGAGACGCTGCGTGCCTACGTGCAGTGGGTCGAACGCGGCGGCAGCTCCACTGCCGCCGCGAACGCGGGCGCCGACCCGAGCCAGGCGACCGCGTTCACGGGCGACCCGGCGTGGAGCCCCGAGCGGCGCTTCGAGCGGCTGTTCGAGCGCCTCGCGATCCCGGGCCTCGGCCGGACGGGCCGCTACGAACTGCTCGTCACGCTCGGACGCCTCGGCCTGTATCCCCTGCTCCCGGACTCGCTGCACCTGCGGGGCATCGCGGGCGAGGACGCGACGACCGCCGCAGCCAAGCGGGTGTTCGGGATCGCCGACCCGCTCCTGCTCGAGCGGCGGGCCCGGTCGCTCGCGGACGCGGCCGGGGTTCCGATCGAGGCGCTCGACCTCGCCCTCGCCAACTGGGCGGCGGACGAGCGGGCGGGCGTCGGTTTCGGGTCCGAGGCGACCGACGAGGCGGCCGTGGAGCGGGCCCGCGCCGGCCTCGGGGGCTGAGGTCCCGAGGGCCGGCGAGCTCGCCGCGGCCGCGGGGCGGAGCGGGCGCCGAAACGCTTTGCTTGCGGGCGC
The DNA here is from genome assembly GCA_963743505.1 of uncultured Solirubrobacteraceae bacterium. GTDB lineage: Bacteria > Actinomycetota > Thermoleophilia > Solirubrobacterales > Solirubrobacteraceae > Palsa-744. The sequence goes on from CAVUPZ010000002.1 coordinate 613,964, forward strand.
TTTCCAGGGCAAAAGTTGCCGTCCACACGGGCGCCTACAGTCCCACCGGTCAGTTGTTTCCCAAGCCCGGGAGTCGCAAATGCCACTCTGCTTCATCGAGCCCCAGGATGCGATCCGCGTCATCGCCGAGTCCGTCGGGCGCGAGGCGCGCCGCCAGCTCGTGGGCGAGGTGGTGCGGGCGTGGGTCGACGACATCCCGGACCAGGAACTGTGCGTCCACTACGCCAAGGCGATCGCGGACCTCGACGAGGAGGACCTGCACCTGCTCGCCGCCTGGCACGCATCGCTCGAGGTGGGGCAGCCGATCCCCAACACGGAGTTCCTGGTGGGCGTCTTTCCGAGCCTCGGCGAGAACCGTCGCGAGGCGCTGAAGATCGCCGCCGGGTTCCGGGGCGAGGAGGCCTTCCAAGCCGGCGTCGCGGAGGAGCAGGCGCTCGACACGGTGCTGCCACGGCTCTCCAACGAGCGGGCGATCGAGCTGGCGAACGAGTGCGTCCAGCTCTACATCTGGGACCGTCTCGGCTGCGACAACTGACGGCGCCGCTACGGCGCCGTCAGGCCCGGCACGCGGCTGGTTATCGCCGCGCGCCCCCAGGCGCTTGACTACCGTCTCGCGAAAGCTAGCGCGCCGCGGCCGAGAAGCCGGTCACGCCGCTGCATTCGGAAGCGTTCGTCTGGATCGAACCGTTGACCCTGCCGCCCGAGAAGTGCCCGGTGACGACCTGCACGATCGCCGGCGGCCCGGGACCGACCTGGAAGCGCTGGTTGATCGTCGCCCTGAACGACCCCGAGCTCGAGAGGCGGGCCGGGGTGGTGCTCTGGACGTGCAGCGCTTTTTCGGTGTTGCAGTAGAGGACCGGGTAGGGCGAGGAGAAGTGGACGGTCACGGTCCTGCCGTTGCCGGCGACGCTGAGGATGATGTTGCCGCCGGCGTGCAGTTTCACGGTGTGGCGGTGGCGTTCGGTGTGCACGCCGGTCGACGGGACGCGCCCGACATAGGTCCGCCCGTTCAGCGGTCCGGCGAGCGCGGCTGAAGCGCCCGCGAGCGCTACCGCGGATGCGACTGCCAGTGCCCGAGTTGCCCTTGTCCTCATGGATCGTTCCCCTCCGTAGCGACGTTGCATGAGCCGAGCAGTATCACAGAAGCCACCCGCGGGCGAGCCGGTACATGGTGGCGGCCTTGCACCAACGGTTCGCGCTTGCATTCGAACAGGGCAGGGGTATCATGGGCCGCTGTTGGAGTCGCGGGCACCGCCGCAGCGCGGTGGGCCGGCCGAGGATCTGATCCGGGGGCCCGGCCCTCGTGAGCGGTGGGCAGCGGGGGCAGGACGTGACCTGGATGGGTGGGAACATGGCGGCTAAATCGCAATGGATTGCGCGCACAGGGCTGTTCGCCCTGCTCTTCGCGCTGGCTACGGCCGTGCTCACGGCACCCGCCCAGGCTGCGCCCACGCTGGCGATGACGGAACCGGGCGCGAAAACCAACGGCACGCCCAAGTTCGCCGGCACCTCCTCCGACGCGCTCGACTCGGTCGCGGTCCACGTCGACGCGGCCGTGTCCGGAGAACCGCCGCGGGAACTTGTCGCGATCCCGGAAGCGATGACGGGAGAATGGAGCGTCCAGGTGCCCCAGGCAGAAGCGCTTCCCGCCGAAACCTACACCGCCACGGCCGAACAGACGGAAACCCTCGGTGGCGCCATGAGCGGGGAAACCGGCACGGCCGGGCCGCTCACCTTCACGGTCGACTTGGAACCGCCGGAAGTCTCGATCGTGGCCCCCCCGTCGCCGTCGAATAACACGGAACCGCCGTTCAGCGGCAAAGCGAGCGAAGAAACGGAAGTCGAAGTCCACGTCCTCGAGGGGGCGACGCAGGTCGCGACGGCGACGACGACGGCCTCGGGCGGGGAATGGTCGACGAGCGGCCTGAGCGCGCCGCTGCCGAAGGGCAAGCACACGTTCACGGCCTACGCGACGGAGAAGAGCGGCCTTGGCAACGAAAAGGGCACGAGCAAGAGCGTGTCCTTCGAAGTCGATACGGAATCGCCGGTGGTGTCGATCGTGGCGCCGCCGACGCCGTCGAAGAACACGGAACCGTCGTTCAGCGGCGAAGCGAGCGAAGCGACGATGGTCGAAGTCCACGTGTTCGAGGGCGCGTCGCAGGTCGCGACGGCGACGACTGTGGCCTCGGGTGGCGCATGGTCGACGAGCGGCCTGAGTACGGCGCTGCCGAAGGGCAAGCACACGTTCACGGCCTACGCGACGGAGAAAAGCAAACTCGGGAACCCCGACGGCCGAGCGGGACGGTGCCCTTCGAAGTGGATACGGAATCGCCGGTGGTGTCGATCGTGGCGCCGCCGACGCCGTCGAAGAACACGGAACCGTCGTTCAGCGGCAAAGCGAGCGAAGCGACGATGGTCGAAGTCCACGTGTTCGAGGGCGCGTCGCAGGTCGCGACGGCGACGACTGTGGCCTCGGGCGGGGAATGGTCGACGAGCGGCCTGAGCACGGCGCTGCCGAAGGGCAAGCACACGTTCACGGCCTACGCGACGGAGAAAAGCAAACTCGGGAACCCCGACGGCCAGAGCGGGACGGTGCCCTTCGAAGTCGATACGGAATCGCCGGTGGTGTCGATCGTGGCGCCGCCGACGCCGTCGAAGAACACGGAACCGTCGTTCAGCGGCGAAGCGAGCGAAGCGACGATGGTCGAAGTCCACGTGTTCGAGGGCGCGTCGCAGGTCGCGACGGCGACGACTGTGGCCTCGGGTGGCGCATGGTCGACGAGCGGCCTGAGTACGGCGCTGCCGAAGGGCAAGCACACGTTCACGGCCTACGCGACGGAGAAAAGCAAACTCGGGAACCCCGACGGCCAGAGCGGGACGGTGCCCTTCGAAGTGGATACGGAATCGCCGGTGGTGTCGATCGTGGCGCCGCCGACGCCGTCGAAGAACACGGAACCGTCGTTCAGCGGCAAAGCGAGCGAAGCGACGATGGTCGAAGTCCACGTGTTCGAGGGCGCGTCGCAGGTCGCGACGGCGACGACTGTGGCCTCGGGCGGGGAATGGTCGACGAGCGGCCTGAGCACGGCGCTGCCGAAGGGCAAGCACACGTTCACGGCCTACGCGACGGAGAAAAGCAAACTCGGGAACCCCGACGGCCAGAGCGGGACGGTGCCCTTCGAAGTCGATACGGAACCGCCGGAAGTGTCGATCGGCCAGCCGGTGCCGTTGGACAGCGCGACGCCGACGTTCTCGGGGACGGCGAGCGAAGAAACGGAAGTCGAAGTGCGGGTGTTCGAGGGTCCGACGGAAGTCGCGACGGCGACGACGACGGCGTCGGGCGGCCATTGGTCGACCAACGCCTTGAGCAAGCCGCTGCCCGCGGGCAGGCATGCCTACACGGCCTACGCGAAGGAGAAGAGCGGCCTGGGCAACAGCGAAGGCCAGAGCGGCACGGTGTCCTTCGAAATCGATACGGAACCGCCGGTGGTGTCGATCGTTGCGCCGCCGTCGCCGTCGAAAGACACGAATCCGCCCTTCAGTGGGGAAGCGAGCGAAGCGACGAAGGTCGAAGTGCACGTGTTCGAAGGGTCCACGGAAGTGGCGTCGGCGTCGACGACGGCTGCCGGTGGGCACTGGTCGACGAGCGGGTTGAGCAAGGAACTGCCGAAAGGCAAACACACGTTCACTGCCTACGCGACGGAGAAGAGCGGATTCGGCGACCCGGACGGCAAAAGCGGGACGGTCTCCTTCGAAGTGAACACGAACCCGCCGGAAGTTTCGATCGTGGCGCCGCCGTCGCCGTCGAACGACACGGAACCGTCATTCAGCGGCGAAGCGAGCGAAGCGACGAAGGTCGAAGTCCATGTGTTCGAAGGGTCCACGGAAGTGGCGTCGGCGTCGACGACGGCTTCCGGTGGGCACTGGTCGACGAGCACCTTGAGCAAGGAATTGCCGAAGGGCAAACACACGTTCACGGCCTATGCGAAGGAGAAGAGCGGCCTCGGCAACGCCGAAGGGCAGAGCAAGACGGTGCCCTTCGAAGTGAACACGGAACCGCCGGAAGTGTCGATCGTGGCGCCGCCGTCGCCGTCTAACAAAACCGAACCGCCGTTCAGCGGGGAAGCGAGTGAAGCGACCAAGGTCGAAGTCCACGTGTTCGAAGGGTCCACGGAAGTGGCATCGGCGTCGACGACGGCCTCTGGCGGACATTGGTCGACGAGCGGGCTGAGCAAAGCGCTGCCGACGGGCAAACACACGTTCACGGCCTACGCGAAGGAGCAGAGCGGCCTCGGCAACGCCGAAGGCCAGAGCAAAACGGTGCCCTTCGAAGTGAACACGAACCCGCCGGAAGTGACGATCGTGGGACCGTCGTCGCTGTCGAACGTCCTGAACCCTTCCTTCAGCGGCGAAGCGAGCGAAGCGACGAAGGTCGAAGTGCACGTGTTCGAGGGGGCCGTCGAAGTGGGATCCCAGTCGACCACGGCCGCTGGCGGGAAATGGTCGTTGAGCCTCAGCAAAGGGCTGCCGCCCGGCAAGCACACGTTCACGGCATACGCGAAGGAGAAGAGCGGCCTGGGCAACGCCGAAGGGCAGAGCGGCACGGTCACCTTCGAAGTCAACACGAACCCGCCGGAAGTTTCGATCGTCGCGCCGAGCTCGCCGTCGAACGTCACAAACCCACCCTTCAGCGGCGAAGCGAGCGAAGCGACGAAGGTCGAAGTGCACGTGTTCGTCGGCGAAACCGAAGTCGGATCAGGCACCACGACGGCCAGCGGCGGGAAATGGTCGCTCGCGGGGCTCACGAAGGCGCTCCCGAGCGGCAAGCACACCTTCACGGCGTATGCGAAGGAGAAGAGCGGCCTGGGGAATGCCGAAGGCCAGAGCGGGACCGTGTCCTTCGAAGTCAACACGGAACCGCCAGAAGTTTCGATCGTGGCGCCGTCACCGTCATTGTCGAACAACACGGAACCGTCGTTCGGCGGCGCAGCGAGCGAAGCGACGAAGGTCGAAGTCCACGTCCTCGAAGGGACGAGCGAAGTGGCGTCGGCGAGCACCACCGCCGCCGGCGGCAAATGGTCGACGACCGGGCTCAGCAAAGCCCTCCCGAAGGGCAAACGGACGTTCACGGCGTACGCGACGGAGAAGAGCGGGCTGGGGAACGCCGACGGGAAGAGCAAGTCTGTGTCCTTCGAAGTCAACACGGAACCGCCCGTGGTGTCGATCGTCGCGCCGACCTCGCCGTCGAACAACCTGAAGCCCTCGTTCAGCGGCGAAGCGAGCGAAGCGACGGCCGTGGAAGTCCGCGTCCACACGGCAGAAGGGGAAATCACGGGGTCCACGACCGCGAGCGGCGGGAAATGGTCGCTGAGCAGCCTGAGCAAGGAACTGCCCAAAGGCAAACACACGTTCACGGCGTATGCGAAGGAGAAGAGCGGCCTCGGGAATCCCGAAGGGGAAAGCAAACCCGTGACGTTCGAAGTGAACACGGAACCGCCCGTGGTCGTCGTGCAGCCTCCTGCTGAACTCTCGAACGAAACGACGCCGGCGTTCTCCGGGACCGCGAGCGAAACGAAGCCGGTGACCGTCGAAGTCTTCGACGGCGAAAGGGCAGAAGGCGAACCGATCGTGACCGTGGTTGCGGGCGTCGCGGCAGGAGCCTGGCAGACGGCCCACTTGACCTCTGCGCTACCGAACGCAACGTACACCGTCCGTGCGAGGGAGGAAAGCTCGCTGGGCAACCCGGAAGGCTTCGCCGTCCCACGGACCTTCACGATCAATACCGAAGCGCCGGATGTCGAACTGAAGTCACCGCCCTCGCCGTCGAACAAAACCGAACCGGCCTTCTCCGGGACGGTCAAAGGACCGGCCGGCGCGACGGTCACGGTCTACGTCCACGCGGGTACCAGCGCGCAGGGGCCCATCGTCGCCGAAGCAACCGGGACGATCAGCCACGGAACGTGGGGGCCGATCCAGGCCTCGCCCGCGCTGAAATCGGGCCAGCACACCTATACGGCCGTGGCGGCGGTGCCGAGCTCGATCGGCAACAAGGCAGGCCTGAGCAACCCGGTCACGTTCTTCGTCAACACCGAAGCCGCCAACGGTGGTGCTCTCGCCGTTCACGTCGCCCTCCAATGACGCGACCCCGTCGTTCGCCGGGACGGCTAGTGAAAAGACGCCCGTCGTCGTTTCGATCTATCGTGGGGCGAAGCCCGAAGGCGCCGTCGTGGCGAAGCTCGAAACCCCGGAACCGAAGGGGCATGGGCCACGAAGGCGCTCGGAACTCATCTCGAAGACGGGGAATACACGGCGGTTGCGCAACAGGAAAGCGCGATCGGAAACGGCCCCGGCGCGAGCACCGCGCAGTCGTTCACGATCAACACGCAGCCACCGCACCTCACGCTCAACGCGATTCCCACGCCCTCGAGCAACAGGGCACCCTCGTTCTCCGGCACCGCGACCGACACGACGCCGGTGACGGTCGATCTCTACAGAGGAGGGAGCGCGACTGGAACGCCGATCGTAACGCTGACGGCCGAAGTGTCTGCCGGCACCTGGTACTCGGGCGCCGTGTCGACGCTCGAATGGGGCGAATACACCGTCGTGGCCACCGAGCCGAGCTCGCTCGGCAACCCGACGGGGGCGAGCTCGACCTTCACGTTCGTCGTGGCGCAGATCTCGCCGGGCGTCGTCACCGAAAACGTGACCACCGTCGAACCCACCTGGGTCGAGCTGACCGGGGCGGTCGATCCTCGCGGGGCTCCCGTAAGCGAATGCTACTTCGAAGTCGTCGGCCCCTCCTACGGCTACTCGCGCCGGGTCGTGTGCAACCTCGTGACAGGAGGCTTCACGTTCCCGCCCAGCGGCGTCGGCTATGACCCGGTGATCCAACGTTTCTTCGGCCTGCGGCCCTCGACCACCTACCAGTACCGTTCCGTCGCCATCAGCGAAGGCGGGACAGGGACTGGGGCTTGGAGGACGTTCACGACGCTGGCGCGCCCCGGCGAAGGGCAGGGCACGACGCCGCCGAAACCCGCGGGCAACTCGGGCATCGGCGTCGCGGCGTTCTTCGCCACGCAGCTGAAGCCGACGGGCCCGGGGGCGAGGATCCGCGCGCTGCTCAAGCGTGGCTACTACCAGCAGCGATTGAAGGCGCCCGAGGCCGGCACGGCGACCCTCAGCTGGTACTACCTGCCACCGGGCGCGAAGCTCGCCCGAGCCAAGCACAAGAAGGCCCCGCCGCCGGTGCTCGTGGCACGGGGCACCGTGTCGTTCCACAAGGCGGGGTATGGGATCCTCAAGCTGCGCCTGACCGGGCCTGGGCGGAATCTGCTCAAGCACGCCAGTCGCCTGCGGCTCACGGTCACCTGCACGTTCATACCCGTCGGAAGCGTCGCGGTGACGACGTCCGGCACCTTCCAGCTCCTGCGCTGAGCCTCGACGGGCACCCTTCGTGGGAGCGGCCTCGAGCCGGTTGAGCGGAGGTCAGCGGCCGCGACTGCGGAGCTCCGCCGGGACGCTTGGCCGTGACGAGCGGGTCGGTCGATCGTGGTCCCTGCGTTTATGTATCGCTTAAAAACGCCAAAACACGCAAAATCCCTGCAAATGGGCACAGACCTGCGAAAAAAAGCCCGCAAATTGCGACTTTTTTAGACCCCCGACCTAGCGCAGCTGTGGTATTCATTCCTACGTCGGACAGTTGCCCGCGGGGGGTCGCTCGGAGATATGGATTTGGGGGGATCCCGCGTTGTGCCGCTTCGGGCCTTTGTGCTGAAGCAGCGGGGCGCTCAAATCACAAAGCACTGGAGGAACACAGTCATGGAGCGACGGAATATAGGAGCGGCCCTCATGGTGCTCGCAATCAGCATGCTGCTGATGACGGGTACTGCCTCGGCGCGGTGGCACCACCGGGCCGTCGGGAACGCTGGGAGTGGAACCTGTCACGTACAGGTCTCTTCCCGGCTTCAACGCGCAGGGAGAGTTCTACACCTACGCAACGGTGGCCGACGTGATCGAAATCTCGTGTGACCCGTCGGTGTACGGCACGGGTGCCCCGGTCACGCTGACCGCAGGCCAGCTGTGGCTGCGGTGTGGCCGCGACCTCACCTGGTACGACGCGAACAACGACGGTTATTACACCAAAGGCAGCGGGCCGAGCTTCGAAATCAACCTCGATGTCAACGGCAACGCCAATGTCGCTCTGATCGCCGGGCCCAGGTGCTCGGTCGGCGAAAGCCTGATCACCGTCGACGAGAACGCGCCGCCGTACGAAACGTACACGACCTCGTTCCAGGTCCTGCCGGCAGTATCGACGACACCGGGCCTGTACCTGGAGCCCTCGGCGCAGGTCGAGGACGCCGAATCGAGCGGTGTGATCACGATCGCCGAGGCCGAGTTCGCGAACGCGAGCGAGGAAAGCGTCCGGCTCCAGTACGAGCAGCTGACGGACCGTTGCCGCGGCTATGGTAGCCCCGGCTCGATCCTGATCAAGGCTGACCGCACGGAACTCCCTGGTGAAGAGGAAGTTCTCGAAGCGATCAAGCTCGACAACTCAGGTAACGGTTTCGCGATTCTGGTCGGTGATGACTCCTGCTTCACGGGGCCGTCCCTGATCGAAGCCGACACCGAAGAAGCGGTCGTGACTCAGAAAGCTGAGTTCACGGTCGAAGGGCCGAAGCCCGAAAGGTTCTAAGCGCTCAGTAGTAGCGCGGTAACCTGACGCGAAAGGACCCCGGGAGGCCAGACCTCCCGGGGTCCTTCGCGTTTCGCGGGGTGAAAGTATTCTAGTCTCGCGGCGTGAGCCCGCGGACTCCGGCAGCAGACCCACGCGCTGTGCTTTACGGTTCCCTGTTGACAGTCCCTCGGACGGCCTATACCATCCCTGGCCCTACTTGGGGTGGTAAAGGTGTTTGCTCGGGGACGTCAAGGAGAGACCGCTTCACACGTTCGCCCGTCCTCTGGACGTCGGCGACTGCTGCTGGCATTCGCAGCCGTCGCATGCATTCTCGCGGGTCCCGCGATCGCGTCGGCGGTGGCTCTGAAGTTCGTGGAGGCGCCCCAGATCACCGGTAGAGACCAGCTCGGCGAACGGCTTATCTGCTCGTCGGGCACGTGGGAGGGCGCTCCCAGCTTCCAGTACGAGTGGGTGCGCGAAGGGATCGAATTCGCGTCAGGCCCCACGTACACGCTCAAAGCAGAAGACGTGCACAAGGAAATCTGGTGCGTCGTCACCGCGTCCGAAGGCGGCGAAATGGAGAGGGCGGAAAGCGAAAACGGCTACTGCCTGCAGGGCAACTGCCACACCGAACCGCCGGAACCGGTCAAACCACTCAAGGCACCGGAAGTCTCGCCACCCGGCGGAGCGTCGGTCGGACAGACGCTGACGTGCTCCCAGGGCGAATGGAGTGGGCGACCGAAGCCGACCACGTTCAACACTCAGTGGCTGCGAGATAGCAAAGCCATCGTCGGGGCGACGGGCAGCACCTACCAGGTGCGCGAAGAAGACGAAACGCATCACCTGTCGTGCAAGGTCACCGCGTCGAACGGCGAAACGGAAGCGTCCGAAGTGAGCAAGAACAGCGTGGAAGTCGCCGGGCATGCGCCGAATAACACGAAGCAGCCGGAAGTGCTGGGCGTCGCGGCGGTCAACGAAACGCTGACGTGCAGCGAAGGTGACCTGGTCGGGGAGCAAGCCGCTGGCGTTCGAATTCAGCTGGCTGCGCAACGGGAAAGTGATCGCGAGCGGCAACAGCCTCGTGGTCGAACCGGTCGACGAAGGCCAGTCGCTGTCGTGCAAGGTCACCGCCACGAACGCCCTCGGTAAAGGCGAAGCGGCCAGCAGCGAAGTCAAAGTGGAAGGCAAGCTTGCATGCCACGGCGGCGCCGACGATCACGGGTACCGTTGAAGTTGGCAAAACGCTGAAATGCTCCGAAGGGACCTGGAACGAGCCCGTTGGGCAGCTCACGCTCAAATACCAGTGGCTGCGCGACACCGAAACGATCCTCGGTGCGACATCCAACGAACACAAAGTCGAAAGCGGGGACAGTAAGCATCTGCTGTATTGCCAGGTGACCGCGAAGAATAGTCGCAGCGAAGAAGCCCACGCGACGAGTGAACCGGTGGGAATCCCGGGCCCGGGGGCGCCGACGAACACGGGGCTGCCCACCCTGGTGGGGTCGCTGTCGCTCGGATCGACGGTGACGTGCAAAGAAGGCACATGGACGCACAGCCCGACGCAGTACGTCTACCAGTGGCTGCGAGACAAAGTGGCGATCGAATCCGCACGGTCCAGCACATACCAGATCAAGGTGGCAGACCAGGGCCACAAGCTCTCCTGCAAGGTGATCGCCGAGAACAGCGAAGGCCCGAGCGAACCCGCCGAAAGCGCTGAAGGCCATGTCGAGGGCGAAGCGCCGGTGCAGACGAGCCCGACGGAAGTCTACTCGGCGTCGGAAGCGCCGCGTGTCGGCGAATCGCTCACGTGCCTACGCGGGGAATGGAAAGGAGCGCCGAAACCCAGCATTCACCTACGAATGGCTGCGCGACGGCGCCAAAGTCGGGACGAACGCGGCATACACGCTCGGCAACGAAGACCGGGGCCACACGTTCAAGTGCAGGGTCACCGCCACGAACAGCGAAGCGCCCGGAGGCGTGTCGGCCGAAAGCCCCAACAGCGTGAGGGTCCCGGGCGCCGCGCCCGAACCGCCGATCGGGGGGCCGACGATCTCGGGCGAACCGACCCCGAGCTCGACGCTGACCTGCTCGCCCGGGAACTGGGAAGGGGCGCCCGCTGCCGATCGAATTCAAATACCAGTGGCAGCTGAACGGGACGGCGATCCCGTCGGCGACCACCGCGACGTTCATCGTCGGGAGCGCCGATCGCGGGTACTCGCTGACGTGCCGCGTGACCGGGACGAACAGTGAAGGGACGGCCTCGGCGCTCAGCAGCTCCGTCCACGTCGTCGGTCTCGCGCCGACGCCGGAAGAACTCCCGTTCATCTCCGGCGCGGGCACGGTCGGGCAGACGCTGAAATGCGAACGCGGCATCTGGAACGGCAAACCGCCCCCGTCGTTCAGCTATCAGTGGTATCGCGACGGCGTCGCGATCTCTGGGGCGACGGAAAGCTCCTACGCAATCGAACCGGCCGACGCGGGCCATGCGCTCTCGTGCAACGTGACCGGCTGCGAACATCGAAGGGCGCGCCGAAGTCGAAGCTCGCAACCGCGTCGCGGTCCCGAGCATCGTCAAACAGGCGACTACCGAAAACCACAACGGCGGCGGCGGCGGGACGACAACGACGCCGTCCCCGAAAGTGATCTACGCGACGCTGAAGTTCCAGCTCGGCAACGACTTCAGCGCGGCGCACCTGCACACGATCATCAAGACCAAGAGCATGTCGCTCACGTTCATCCCGCCGGCCGCGGGGACGCTCGAAGTGATCTGGTATCTGAACGTCAAGGGCGCTCATGGGAAGTACAAGCAGGTCGTACTGGCGCAGGCGAAGGTGACCTTCACGAACACGAAGAAGACGACCGTGAAGCTGAAGCTGACCGCGAAGGGCATCCAGGTCCTGAAGAACCGCAAGCGGATGAGCTTGAAGGGGAAGGCGACGTTCACGATCCCCCACCAGCAGCCGGTCGCCTGGGCAGAGGGGTTCGTCCTCACGCACTGAGGCGGTGGGGCTGGTTCAGGCGGGCGCTCTCAGCCGCGGTGAGCGCCGCTCGCATGCGCCGCGTGTAGCGTCGCGAGCGTCTGCCAGGAGTGCGAGACACGCGGCGTTGGGCCGGTGAGGACGATCGCGCGGACATGCACCACGCGCGAGCCCGCCACCAGACGGCGGCCGCTGCGGGACAGATGCAGCCTCACCGCGAGGACACCTGGCCGGGCGGCCGTGAAGGAGCCGCTTGCCAGCGTGACGACGTGTCCGCGCGGGGTGGCTCGAGAGGCCCCGCTTGCGCCGAGCGTCTGCAACATCACCGTGCCCTGGCAAGCAGATGCTCCCGCGGGGCATAGGACCCTGACGCTGACGTAGCCGCTCGCGCTGACGGTGAGCGTGGTCCCGGCGAGCCTCGCGTAGCCAGGGGGATCGACCGGCACGATCACGGGAGGCCGGGGCGGGCCCGGTTCGAACACGGACGACGACAGCGATACGAGTTCCTCGATCGCGCCGTAGCTGGTGCCGCTCGCGTTGGCTGCGATCACCCGGTAGCGATAGGAGACGCCCGGATGCAGGCCCTGGACCGATGCCGAGACGGCCGCCGGGCCTTCCTGGGGGCCCGGCACGGCCGCGCATGGCACGTCGCTTTCCGAGCCGCCGAATTCGAACTCGCACAGCGTCAGCGCGCCGCCACGAGGGTCGACGCTCGCCGTGAGCGTTGCCGAGGTCGACGAGACGGCCGCGGCCGGCCCGGTCACGACCGTCGGCAGGGCCGGCAGCAGCGTGAGCGTCCGATCGGCGCCATAGCTCGTCCCGTTCGCGTTCGAGGCGACGACGCGGAAGTGGTAGGTCGAGTTGGAGGCCAGGCCCGTGAGCGCGGCGGACACCGCGATGGGGGTCTGTCCGGCCCCGGGGGAGGGGCTGCACGGGACGCTCGTGCCGTAGGAGGTGCTCGGCCCGTATTCGAACTGGCATTCGCCAACGGCGCTGCCGTTGGGATCGACTTCGGCGTTGAGGCTCGCCGCCGACAGCGTCACGCCGGACGGTGCCCCCGTCGAGACTGTCGGGGGGCTCGCGCTCGTCGTGAACGTCCGGTCGGCTCCCGCTCCGGCGCCCCCCGGATAGGTGACAGCGACCCTGAAGTGATAGACGGTGCTTGGCGCGAGCCCCGCCACGGGTGCCGCCACGGCGACCGCTTCGTCGGCCGAGCCCGGCGCAGGGGAGCAGGGCGCGCTCGACCCGTAGGAGGTGTCCAGCCCGTATTCGAGCCGACATTCGGCGACCACGCCGCCGCGCGGGTTGACGGTGGCGCCGAGCGTCGCTGTGGTCGCCTCGATCGAGCTCGCCGTCCCGGTCACGGGCGTCGGCGGTGGGACTTCCGGGACGCCGTGCAGGCTGCCGAGCCCGGTCGGTCCGTCGTAGCCGACGCCCGCTTCGCAGAGGTAGTTTCCGCAGCTGCCGTCGGCGCCCGAGACGATGTCGAAGAAGCCGCCTGGCCCCGCAGCCGCGTCGAGGTAGAGGCCGTGGGCGCCGGGGAACGACCTGGTATACGGGCTCGCCAGCGCCATCGCCGCGCCCACGATCGGCGTCGAGACGCTCGTGCCGCCGAGCAGCAGCCACGGAGAGGACGTCTGGTAGCTGTCGTACACCGACACCGGCGTGTTCGGGTCAGCGACCGCGGCCACGTCGTCCTCGCTCCTGAAGGCGCAACCCGTGTCCCTCTGCCAGGCGGGCTTCGGTTCGTGGCTGCAGCCGCTGCCCGTCAGCGACCACGCCGTCTCGGTCCACCCGCGGCCGCGAGGAATCGGTTCCTGGTGCAGAGTGGTGCCGCCCACGCCGATCACCGTCGGGTACGCCGCCGGTGCTTCGGTGCCGTAGCCGTGGTCGCCGCCCGCCGCGGTGATCGGGATCCCGGGATGGTCGTAGGCGGACACTTCTTCCGGCGCTTCCGGTCCGGTGAAGCTGTTGCTTATCTCGGTCGCTCCGAGCTTCGCGGCCTCGTTCTCGGCCACCGCCAGGTCGCTCTCTTCTTCCGATTTGGCCTCGACGAGGAGGATGTGGCAGTTCGGGCAGATCGCCGAGACCATGTCGATGTCGATCGAGACCTCTTCGGCCCACTTCCGGTTGGTGGAGGGGTATGTCGTGCCTCCCGTCTGGTTGACCTTCTGGAAGCACCCACCCGCCGTGGTGCACGGGCTGAGCCCGTACTCCGCGCGATAGACGCCGAGATCTGATTCGGCGACGGGGTCGTCATACGCGTCCACGACGGCCACAGTCTGGCCGTGGCCGGCTGTCGTGGAGGGCAGTTCGTAGGCGCTGCGCAGGTCGGCGGGGGAGTAGCCGCCTTCGACGCCCGTGCCGGTGTGCGCCGGGCTCGTTTCCTGCTCGGGGCCCGCCGTGGTCGCGCCCGCCGCGACGGGGCCGCGGCGGCTGCTGCCACGGGTGGGGTCGTGGATGACCCCGCAGCGGGCACGGCGGCCTCCCTGCTGTGGGCAGACGTAATAGGGGGCTGACGTGGTGGGGCTCGAGGCGATCCGCGTCCAATCTGCGCTCGCGATCGCGGGCGCCGCCACCGCGAGCAGGCCGAGCGCCAGCAGCACGGCCGAGACGGCGCGCCCGGGCCGGGCCCGTGAAGCAGCCGCGGTGGCGGGGACACGAGGAACACGCGCCAGTCCCCTCACCGCTGCGCCTCTCCGGTCATCCATGACCCCCCGCCGGGACCGGCTCAGTTGATCGTTATGTAGAAGGGCACGTTGGCCGTTTCTTTTTTCGTTCCCAAGCTCCACGTTTCCACTGTGACCTGCGTAGAGGCGCTGCAGAAGCCCTTCGCAACGACGTAGCGGCTCTTGCCGATCGTCGCCGAGGCGATGAACGGTTCGCTTGGTTCTTCGGATTCACGGTTGTCAACCGTCACGGAGACGTTGTGCGGGGTCACCGGTAGGCCCGAGATGCAGTAGATGCCTCCTTCGGGTTTTTCCACCGCGGCGCCTTCGAAGCTCTTGCTGGAGGGCGGGCCTTCGACCACGCCTTCCTTGGAGATGTGAGCGTAGGCGAGCGCCGTCCCGGCCGCTCCTTTTTCACCGGGTTCGCCCTTCGGACCCGGTTTGCCTTCGGCGCCCGTTTCGCCCTTCGAGCCCGGTTCCCCCCGGGGTCCGGTTTCGCCTCTCAGACCCGTCTGCCCAGAGGAGCCGTTCGTGCCCCCGGGGCCCCCCGCACCCGCCGGGCCGGTTGCGCCGGTCGCGCCGCGCGTCCCCCGCGCCCCGCGCAGCTGCTTCAGCACGCTGGGCTTGATCTGGTGGGTCGAGGTGATGACGTACTGCGATGCCGCCACGCTCGTGCCGGTGAGCGCAACGAACAGGGCCAGCCAGGCGACGATGTTGCGGCGTACGGCAGCGACGGTGCGAGCGATCATGTCCTTGCTCCTCATTGGTTTCCCCCCGGCTCCTCCGGGTTTTCCCTGCAAATGTTTACAGAAAGGCAGGCTCCCCGCGACAGTTGGAGGTTCTCTTGCGTGCGCGGGGATACACTGGCCTCGTGGCCGCACCGGCGTCAGCCCCAACCGAGGACGAGGTGATGGACGCCCTCTCCAACGTGATCGACCCCGAGCTGGGCCTGGACTTCGTCGAACTCGGCCTGATCTACGGCGTCGAGATCGACGGCGGCGACGTCACGGTGACCTTCACGCTCACGACTCCGGGGTGTCCGATCGGCCCGCAGGTGACCGAGCAGATCGAGGAATTCGTCGGCGAGCTGGACGGCGTTCGCAACGTCTCCTCCCAGATGGTCTTCACGCCGCCGTGGTCGCCGGAGCTGATGAGCGAGGACGCGAAGTTCGCCCTCGGGTACTGACCCCCCGCCCGGCGCCCTCGACGCGGACTGCCGGGCGCCCGATCAGGCGGGCGCGGTCGCGGTTTCGCGGGCGAGCGCGAGCAGCGTGGCCAGTTCCTCGGCGATCCCCTCGGCGATCACGTCGATGTCGGGGAGGGCGTCGAAGTCGCCCAGCAGGCCGAAGTTCATCTGGCCGTTGTAGGACATGATCGCGATCGCCAGGGCATGGTTTTCCGGTAGGAAGGCCACCGGGATCGCCTGCAGCATCTCGCGACCGAGCACGTAGAGGGGGAACTGCGGCCCGGGGACGTTGGTCACGATCAGGTTGAACAGGCGCGTCGAGAAGTTCAGCCGCGAGGCCTGGGCCAGGATCGTGGGCGGGGCGAAGTTCTGCGCGCCGGCAATCACCTCGGCGCCGAGCGCCTGTTTGGACTCCTTCAGCCCCGCCATCGCCTTCGAGACGAACCGCAGCCGATCGAGCGGATCGGCGATGTAGACCGGCAGAGGCCCGCGCATCACGACGATCCGGTTGCCGCCCGTGTGGTGCTCGCCGGCGGAGCGTACGGACACGGGGACGAGGGCGCGCAGCTCGGTCCCCTCCGTGCGGCGTCCGCGCGAGATCAGGAACTCCCGCAGGGCGCCGGCCACGACGGCGAGGATGACGTCGTTGACCGTCCCCCCGAACACGTCCTTGATCGCCTTGAAGTCGTCGAGGCTGCCGGAGAGCGAGACGAATCGCCTGTGCGGCCCGATCGGCACGTTCAGCGGCGTCTCCGGCGCCGGGTTCAGCCCGGCCCACACGATCTCGCCGATGCCCTCGGCGGCTTCGCGCGCCCGCGCGAGCGCCCGATCGGGGTGTGCCAGCGCCCCGAGCGACGCCTCGGCGACGGCCAGGCTCGCCCGGACGGCACCGATCAGACCGGCGGAGACGAGCTGGACGGTGCCCGGTTCGGGGTGGGGCTTCCACGCCCGCCGCGGGTGCGACAGGGGTGGCGGGTCGGGGGACAGGTCGAACAGGACCGTCGCCAGATCGACCCCGGCGATGCCGTCGATCAGCGAGTGGTGGGTCTTGGTGATGAGCGCGAAGCGGTTCTCCTCGAGGCCCTCGATCAGCCACATCTCCCACAGGGGCTTCGAGCGGTCGAGCTGCTGGGAGAAGATCCGCGCCGTCAGGTCCTGCAGCTGCCCCCAGCCGCCCGGCGCCGGCAGCGCCGTGTGGCGGACGTGGTAATCGAGGTTGAAGCTGGGGTCGTCGACCCACACCGGCCGGCCGCTGTCGAGGGCTGTGTAGGCGAGCTTGTGCCGGTAGCGGGGCACGAGGTGCAGCCGCATGCGGATCTGTTCGAGGAACTCGTCCATCGTCGGCGGCGGGCCTTCGACGAGGGTCAGCCCGCCGATGTGCATGTGCGACACGGGTCCCTCCTGATGCAGGAAGGAAGCGTCCACCGGTGTCAGCCGGTCGAGGTGTCGCTGGACCATCACGGCTTAGCGTACCGGGACGCCCCCTACAATGGCAGCGATGTCGAACACGGTCGAGAAGCTGCTGCTCGCAGCGCCCCGCGGCTACTGCGCGGGCGTCGACCGGGCCGTCCAGACGGTCGAACGGGCGCTCGAAATCCACGGTGCGCCGGTCTACGTGCGCAAGGAGATCGTCCACAACAAGCACGTCGTCGATGCGCTGCGGGAGCGCGGGGCGATCTTCGTCGAAGAGCAGACCGAAGTGCCGGAGGGGGCCGTGTGCGTGTTCTCGGCCCACGGCATCGCCCCCAGCGTCCGCGACCGGCGCCGATCAACGCGGCCTGCTCACGATCGATGCCACCTGTCCGCTGGTCACGAAGGTCCACCGCGAGGCGCTGCGCTTCGCGGAGGAGGGGTACACGATCGTGCTCGTCGGTCACGACGGCCACGAGGAGGTCGAAGGGACGATGGGCGAGGCCCCCGAGCGGATCGTGCTCGTGCAGGACGAGCGACGACGTCGAGGCCCTCGAGGTGGCCGACCCTGAGCGCGTCGCATACATCACCCAGACGACCCTCGCGGTGGACGAAACGAGCGCGATCATCAAGCGCCTGCGGGAGCGCTTCCCGCAGATCGTGGGCCCCCGCACCGACGACATCTGCTACGCCACGACCAACCGCCAGGCGGCCGTCAAGCAGATGGCCGCCAGCTGCGACCTGATGCTCGTGATCGGCTCGCGCAACTCCTCCAACTCCGTTCGCCTCGTGGAGGTGGCGCGGGAGTGCGGCACCGAAGCCCAGCTGATCGACAACGCCGGGGAAGTACACGAGGAGTGGCTGCAGGGACGACGCGTCGTCGGGATCTCCTCGGGGGCGAGCGCACCGGAGAACCTGGTCGCCGAGCTCGTGGAGCTGTTCCGCGCCCGCGGCGTGCAGGACATCTCCGAGTTCGAGGTCGTCCGCGAGGATGTCCGCTTCATGCTGCCCAAGCAGATCCGCGAAGCCGTCGCCGCGGGCGGGGCCTCCTGAACGCCGCCGACCTGGGCCCTCTCCGGGCCCGCATGAATTCCCCTCTTCCTCGCCGCCGGCGAACACCGCGATGCGCACCCTGATCGTCTCCGACCTGCACCTCGGCAGCGTCAGCGGTGCCGACGTGCTGCGCCAGCCCGAGCCGTTGGCAGCGCTGCTGAGCGCCGTCTCGGAGCGTCGACCGGGTCGTCCTGCTCGGCGACGTGCTCGAGCTCGGCACGGGCCCATGCGCGAGGCAATGGCGGCGGCGCGAGCGTTCTTCGAGCGAGCTCGGCCAGGCGCTCGACGGCCGTGAGCTGGTCATCGCGGCGGGCAACCACGACCACGCCCTCGTCGAACCGTGGCTCGCGGGCCGGGGCGAGGACGTGGAGCCACCGCCTCTGGCGCTCGAGCAGCGGCTGGAGCCCGGCGAGGCCTCCCCGGCGCTCGCCCGGATCGCCGGCTGGGCGGCCGGCGCGACGGTC
Source organism: uncultured Solirubrobacteraceae bacterium (assembly GCA_963743505.1). GTDB lineage: Bacteria > Actinomycetota > Thermoleophilia > Solirubrobacterales > Solirubrobacteraceae > Palsa-744. The sequence goes on from CAVUPZ010000002.1 coordinate 632,395, forward strand.
AGCGTGGCCTACCCCGGCCTGTGGGTGCGCGAGGACGTCTACGCGATGCACGGCCACTACCTCGACTGCCATCTGACGGTTCCCACGCTCGAGCGGCTCAGCGTGGCGGCGATGAGCCGGGTGCTGGGGCGCCCGGCCGAGCGCTTCGGGACCGTCGAGGACTACGAGGCGGTCGGCTCGCCGGTGTTCGCCTGGCGCGACGCCGTCGCGAGGGACGCTCACACGGGCAACGCCCTCAACGGGATCGCAACGGTCTCGGCGTGGCGGGCGCTCGGTGGCGGCAGCACAGACGGCGTCTCCCGACGCGGCTCGCGTTCGGAGCGCGGCTCGCGTTCCCCGCGGGCCAGGTCGATCGCTGCACGGCTGCGCCGGCTCGCCCTCGTGGGCGCGTTTCCCGCTCGCCGTCGCCGGCCTCAACCGGGCCGGCCTGGGACCCCTGCGGGCGGACATCTCAGCGGTCGAGCTGCGCCGGGCCGGCCTCGCGGCGATGGGCGAGGTGGCCGCCCGTCTGGGCCTCGGGCGAGGCCTAGGTCGTCTTCGGCCACACCCACCGGACCGGGCCGCTGCCGGGAGACGATGAGCTCGAGTGGCGCGGTCGCGGCGGGGCGCGGCTCGTCAACTGCGGCAGCTGGACCTATGCCCCGGTCTTCCTCACGCGCACCCCCGGCGAGAGCCCCTACTGGCCGGGCGGTTGCGTGCTCGTCGAGGACCACGGAGCGCCCCGGCTGGCGCGGCTGCTGCAGGAGCGCGTCCACGCGGAGCTCTGGCCCGCGCCCGCGTGAGCGTCGATCACGCCGTTCACGCCAGCCCGGGGGTGAAGCACGTCGCCACGCAGCTCACCCCGGGCTGCAGGCTCAGCGCGAGCGCGCCGGCGGTGTGGCGCCCGTGCTCGAGCAGCGGGTAGGCGCCCGGGGGCCTCCACGCGCAACTCCACGCCCCCCGCGGCGGGCCCGCCGTTGACGGTCACGACACGCCTCCGCCCTCGAGCACGGCCCACACCCCACCGGCCTCGTAGGGGCCGCTGTAGGCGCCCGGCTGCTCGGGGGTCGGCGGGACGCAGGAGGGCGCCCGGAACGTCCTCGGGACGCGGCGGCTCGAGCGGCTCGCGCTCGATCCCGAGCAGCTCCTGGATCGCGAGCTCGGTCTCGGGGTAGCCGCCCTCGCCGTAGTGGTAGTCGAACAGGCGAGCCCGGCCGTCGAACAGGTAGCGCGCCGGCCAGCCCTCGTTGTCGTACTCCTGCCACAGCTCGAAACTCGCTGTCGATCAGGACGGGGTAGGCGATCCCGAGCCGCGCCACGGCGCTCCGCACGGCCTGCTCGTCGCGCGAGGGGTCGAAAGCCGGGGCAGTGCACTCCCACGACCCGCAGGCCGCTCGCCGCGTAGCGCTCATGCCACGCCTTCACGTAGGGCAGCGTGCGGAGCGAGTTGGGCCGGCAGAAGTCCCAGAACTCGACCAGCAGCGGCCGACCACGCTGGAGCGTCGACACGGGCACCGGCGGTGTTGACCCACGGCAGCCCGGTGGGGAACAGCGGCGCGACGATCGTGTCGACGGGCGCCCTCATCGGGTGTCGAGGGTCAAGCCTGGCAAGGACGTAGTGAGCGAAGCGTGCTGATCCGCCGTTGATCGGTCAGCTCGAGACGGGCGAGGGGCAAGCCTGGCAAGGACGCAGCAAGCGAAGTGTGCTCTGCACACGAGCGCGCGAGGACGCCGTCCAGGCGCAGCCCATCGCCCGTCTCAGCCGATGGAGCCGACCATCTCCAGCTGAATCAGCCGGTTGAGCTCGACCGCGTACTCCATCGGCAGCTCCTTCGTCACCGGCTCGATGAAGCCGTTGACGATCATCGCGGCCGCCTCGTCCTCGGTGAAGCCGCGCGAGCCCATGTAGAAGAGCTGGTCGTCGGAGATGCGCCCGACCGTGGCCTCGTGGGCGACCGTCACGTTGGGGTTCTGGATCTGGATGTCCGGCCACGTGTCCGAGCGCGATTCCCCGTCCATCATCAGCCCGTCGCACTGCACGCGCGCTTTCGAGCCGGCGGAGTTGTGGCCCATCTTGACCAGGCCCCGGTAGCCCATGATGCCGCCGTCCTTGGAGATCGACTTGGCGAGGATGTTGGAGGTCGTGTTGGGGGCCAGGTGGACGACCTTGGCGCCGGTGTCCTTGTGCACGCCCTTTGCCGGCCACGCCGACGTTGAGGTGGTCGGCGCGCGCGCCCTCGCCCATCAGGAACGAGCCGGGGTAGAGCATCACGTACTTCGCGCCCATCGACCCGCCGACCCACTCGACGGTGCCCTCGGCGTCGACGACGGCGCGCTTGGTGTTGAGGTTGTAGACGTCCTTGGACCAGTTCTGGACGGTCGTGTAGCGGGCCTTGGCGCCCTCGTGGACGAAGATCTCGACGACCGCCGAGTGCATCGAGTTGACGCTGTAGGTCTGCGCCGTGCAGCCCTCGATGTAGTTCACCTCGGAGCCCTCGTCGGCGATGATCAGCGTGTGCTCGAAGGTGCCCTCGCCGGCGCCCTCCATGCGGAAGTAGGACTGCAGCGGCAGGTCGCACCTGACGCCCTTGGGCACGTACACGAACGCGCCGCCCGACCAGACGGCGCCGTGCAGCGCCGAGAACTTGTTGTCCTGCGGCGGGACGCACTTGTTCATGAAGTACTTCTGGACGAGCTCGGGGTACTCGGCTGATCGCCGTGTCCATCGAGCAGAACAGGATCCCCTGCTTGGCGTACTCCTCCTTCAGGCCCTCGTAGACGGGCTCCTGGCGCCACACGCCGACGACGCCGGCGAGGTGCTCGCGCTCGGCCTGGGGGATGCCGAGGTCCTCGTAGGTCTGCTTCATCTCCTCGGGCACGTCGTCCCAGCTGTTGAAGCGCCCGGCCGTCGGGGGGGAGTAGAGGACGAGGTCGTCGAGGTTCAGGCCGCCCAGGTCAGGACCCCACGTCGGGACCGGCTTGCGCTCGAAGATCTCGAGCGACTTCGAGCCGTTTCTCGGCCATCCAGTCGGGCTCGCCCTTGATCTTGGAGAGCTCGCTGACGACCTCGCGCGAGATGCCCTGGCGAGCGCGCAGCTGGCCCTGCTCGTCCTCGACGATCGGGCTGGGCTTTGTGATGCGGGTCGATGGTGGCCATTTGGGCGTCCTCGCTGGAGTGGCTTTGCGAATCCTGTGCGCCGAGGTAGGAATTGTATCGAGACGGCCGGCCCACGCCCGGCGGGCGCTCCGGTCAGGCCGGCCAGTCGGCGTCGCCGGTGACGCGCGCCCGCGGACGACCTTCAGGTTGAGCAGGGCGCACTTGCGCCGGGTCGCCGAGACGGGGATGCCGAGCAGGTCGATCATCCAGTCCGCGTCGAGCCGGCCGACCTCGGCGACGCTCATGCCCTTCAGCTCCTCCGAGGCGATCGACGCGGACGCCTGGGAGATCGCGCAGCCGTGTCCGTGGAAGCGCAGGTCCTCGATGCGGCCGTCCTGGACGCGGATGTGCACGCCGAGCTCGTCGCCGCACAGCGGGTTGTGCTCGAGCGCCTCGAGGTCGTGGGGATCGAGCTCGCCGAAGTTCCGCGGCCGCTTGTAGTGGTCGAGGATGTAGTCGCGGTAGAGGTCATCCATGTCGTTCGTGCTCGCTTGTGAGCGCTGGCGCTCAGGTGTGCCGGGCGCCGTCGAGCCCGAACACCTCACGGCCCGCGAGCAGCGCGTCGAGCAGCGCGTCGACGTCGGCGTGGTCGTTGTAGACGCCCACGCTCGCCCGTGCCGTGGCGCGACACCCCGAGGCAGCGCATCAGCGGCTGGGCGCAGTGGTGTCCCGCGCGGATGCAGACGCCCGGACGCGGTCGGCGAGCTCGGCGATGTCGTGCGGGTGGATGCCGTCGATCGTGAACGACGCCAGCCCGCCGCGGGCGTCGGCCTCCGGCGGGCCGACCACGCGCAGGCCCGGGACCTGAGCGAGGCGCTCGAGCAGGTAGCGCTGTGAGCGCACGCTCGTGCGCCCGCACGCGCTCCATCCCGAGCGCCGAGAGGTAGTCCACCGCGGCCCCCAGCCCGACCGCCTCGGCGATCATCGGGGTGCCCGCCTCGAACTTCCACGGCAGCTCGTTCCAGCTCGTCGACTGCTCCTGGACCGACGCGATCATGTCGCCTCCGGTCAGGAACGGCTCCATCCCCTCGAGCACCTCGGCGCGGCCGTGCAGCACGCCGACCCCCGTCGGCCCGAGCGCCTTGTGGCCCGTCCAGGCGTAGAAGTCGGCGCCGAGCTCGCTTGACGTCGACCGGCATCTGGGGCACCGCCTGGGCGCCGTCGATCAGCGTCAGCGCCCCCGCAGCCCGGGCGCGGGCTGCGATCTCCGCGACCGGGTTGATCGTGCCGAGCACGTTGGAGACGTGGGCAACGCGACCATGCGCACGTCGCCCCGCGCGAGCTCCGCGTCGAGCTGCGGCGAGCGACAGCTCCCCGTGCTCGTCGACCTCCAGGTAGCGCAGCTTGGCGCCGCGCTCGCGGCACAGCACCTGCCACGGCACGAGGTTGGCGTGGTGCTCCGTCTGGGTGATCAGCACGGCGTCGCCCGGGCCGACGTTGCGCCCGGCCCCACGCGTAGGCGACGAGGTTGATCGCCTCGGTCGCGTTCTTGGTGAAGATCGTCGTCCGCGGATCGGCGCCGGTGAAGGCGGCGACCCGCTCGCCGCGCCCCCTCGAAGGCCGCGTCGGCCTCCTGGGCGAGCGCGTAGACGCCGCGGTGGACGTTCGCGTTGTGGCTGCGCAGGTGGTCGGCCAGCGCCTCGATCACCACCTCCGGCTTCTGCGAGGTCGCCGCCGAGTCGAGGTAGACGAGCGGCCGGCCGTCGGGCGGCGGCGCGAGGATCGGGAAGTCCGCCCGGACGTCGAGGGTGCTCTCAACGACTGGTGGCATACGCCTCGATGTCCTCGCGGGCCGCCGCCAGCTTGGCGGCCACCTTGCTCGCGCACGACCTCCTGCAGCGGCTCGTCCTGCAGCTCGGCGATCAGCGGCTCGAAGAAGCCCTCGACGATCACGCGGACGGCCGCCGCGCGGTCCAGGCCGCGGCTCTGCATGTAGAAGATCGCCGTCTCGTCGAGCTCGCCCGACGGTGCCGCCGTGGGAGGCGGAGACGTCGTCGGCGGACACCAGCACCGACGGGATCGCGTCGATCCTGGCTTTCGGCGAGAGCATCATCGAGTGGATCTGCAGGTAGGTGTGCGTCTGCTGTGCGCCCGGGTCGATCTGGATCAGGCCCTCGAAGCTGGCGCGGCTCTCGCCCGTCGCCGCGCCGCGCCAGTGGACGTCGCCACCGGAGGGACCCGTCTCGTGCAGGTCGACCGCGAAGACGTCCAGGTGCTCGTCCGCCTCGGCGAAGAACAGGCCCCGGAAGGCCATGTCGCCGCCCGCCTCGGTGACCGCCAGCTCGAGGTGCTGGCGCACGAGGTGGCCGCCCAGCAGCGCCGGCAGCCAGTGGCAGTAGGCGTCGCGGCCGACCGCCACGAAGCGGGTCGAGACGTCGTAGACCTCGCCGCTGCCCCAGTCCTGAACCTGGGCCAGCCGGCAGCGGGCGCCGTCCTGCAGGTACAGCTCGAACGCGCCCGCGTGCAGCGCCTGGCTGACCCCCTCCGCGGCGGCGTCGAAGTCCTCGGCGAGGTCGTACTCGTGGACGCGGAACTCGCTCGTCGGCGCCCCGACGACGAGCGTGCGCCCGTACTGGGCGACGCCGGGGCCGGCGATCGCGTAGACGATCTCGAACGGGTCCTCGATCGACGAGCCCCTGCGGGGACGTACAGGAAGCGCCCCCGCTCCAGAAGGCGGCGTTGGCGGCCTCGAGCTTGTGCCGGTCGAGCGTCAGCCGCTTGGAGTACCAGCGCGTGACGAGCTCGCTCGTGCTCGCGGAAGGCGTCCTCGAGCGAGCACAGGATCACGCCCTGCTCGGCCAGCCGCGGGTCGAGCTCGACGCGCCACGACGGCGCCGGCGCTCTGCACGATCCTTCCGGCCCTGGAACGATCGGGCAGCGTTCGCGTCACGACCGCGGGCACGCCGTCGTGCGGGGGCGTCGGCGTCGAGGGCGTCGAGATCGAGATCCTGCGAGGCTCGTGCTCCAGAAGCCCGAGCGCCGCCAGACGGGCAGCTCGAGGCTCTCGAATGCGATCCGGGCGGCCTCGCGCAGCTCGGCGAGCGAGCGTCCGTCGCCGGCCCCGGCGCCCGCGAGCGCGTGGTAGAGGGTTGCCTCGCGGTGGCGCCCGGCCTTGACCTGTCCGGGCGTCCGCCCGTTGCCGGCGGTGTCCCCGCCGGGCTCAGACACCGTCGTCCCCGGTCGCGCCGGCGGTCGCGCCGACCTCCTGGCGGATCTGGTCGTAGCCCTCGCGCTCGAGACGCTCGACCAGCTCCACGCCGCCCTCCAGCACGATCCGCCCGTCCATCAGGATGTGGACGAACTCGGGCTTCACGTAGTGCAGGATGCGCTGGTAGTGGGTGATGATCAGGGCGCCCAGGCCCTGCTCGTCGTGCAGCCTCTGGACGCCCTCGGCGACGGTTCGCAGAGCGTCGATGTCGAGCCCCGAGTCGGTCTCGTCGAGGATCGCCACGTCGGGGGCCAGCATCGCCATCTGCAGGATCTCCGCGCGCTTCTTCTCGCCGCCCGAGAAGCCGTCGTTGAGGGGCGGGAGGTGAACGAGCGGTCGACGTCGAGCAGCTCGATCGCGTGCTGGAGCTGCTGGCGGAACTCCTTCACCTGGATCGGCTCCTCGCGCTTGGCGTTGATCGCCATGCGCAGGAAGTTCGCGACCGACACGCCCGGGATCGAGACCGGGTACTGGAAGGCCAGGAACAGCCCGGCCTTGGCCCGCTCGTGGGGCTCGGCCTCGGTGATGTCCTCGCCCTTGAACTCGATCGATCCGGCCGTGATCTCGTAGGAGGGATGGCCCAGCAGGGTGTTCGCAAGCGTCGACTTGCCTGATCCGTTGGGGCCCATCAGCGCGTGTATCTCGCCCCGGTTGATGTCGAGGTCGACCCCTCGCAGGATCTCGCGGTCCTCGGTGCGGACGTGCAGGTCTCTGATCTCCAGGTCAGCCATGGTCTCCTTCTCGGCTCCAGCTCGTGAGGGGTTGCAGGTCGAGCGCCGGCAGCGTCGGGCCGATCGGCACGGGCGTTCGGGGTGTGCTCTCGCGCGGCTCTCCCTGCAGCAGGTCGGCGAGCGTCGTCTCGCGCAGCGTGCTCACGATCGAGAAGCGGACCTTCGTCCACAGGAGCTTCGTGGGGCACGCATGCGCCGGGGGTCGACTCCCGCGAGCACACGATCGATCCGTCCGCGTCCTCGGAGATGCACTCGATCGGCGCGATCGACCCCTCGAGCGCCTCGACCACCTCCGCCATCGTGATCTCGGCGGCCGGGCGGGCGAGCATGTAGCCGCCGCGCGAGCCACGCCGCGACGTCACCAGCTCGGCCTTGCGCAGCCGCGCCACGAGGTGCTCGAGGTAGGCGAGCGGAAGCCCCTCGTGCTCGGCGATCTCGGCCAGCGGAACGGGCTCTCCGCCCGTCCCTCGAGCAAGCTCGACCATCACGCGTATGCCGTACTCGGCCTTGGTTGAGAACATCATCGCCAGATTTCCTACCTGGCAGCTAGGGTATCAACCCCTCTGCAGCGTCCCGATGTCGTGGGCCAGGCCTTCGGGCGTCAGCTGTTCCTCCTGGAAGATCACCCGCTCGCGGCCGAGGGGGTCGATCAGGATCACCGGGGCGCCGCTTTCGAAGGCGGCCTGGCCCGAAGCGGGCGTGCGCACGTGGTAGTCCCGCCACGCCGCTGCGAGGGCTCGGTCCGGCCCGACGAGGTAGCTGACCCGCCCGCTCAGCCCCGTCTGTGCGAGGAACGCGGCGACCCGGGTGGGGGTGTCGAGGGTGGGATCGACGCTCACGATCAGCACCGGCGGGGGATGGGGCAGCTGGTCGAGCGCCCCCCGGATCTGCTGGGCGATCACCACGCACGCCCTGCAGGTCGAGTCCAGGAAGGCGAGCACTGTCACCTGACCGCGGGAGTCCGCGAGCGTGACGCTGCCGCCATCCACGTCGGTGAGCTTGAAGGGCGGCGCGGGCACGTTCCCCGGCAGCGGCGCCCCCGCGAATTCCTGCGCCGCATTGGTCGGCGTTGTCGGCGCGACGGCGTGCGCGGACCCGCCGCCGCAGCCACCGAGGAGAGCCGCCGCGGCGAGCATCGCGAGGGCCCGGGCGAGCGCTCCGGCGCCACCCAGGGCCGTCGTACGGGGGCTCGGTCGAGGCCTGTCCATCGCGCCAGACTAGTCAAGCCGATGCGCCGCCCGCGGCCCTTCAGCCCGGGCCTCGATGGCGCTACACTTTTTGAAGTCTATAAATCCCGACCGTGGTTTAGGAGTTTCGAGATGAGCGTTTCGGGTGCGGAGCTGCTGCGCCAAGTGAAGAGCCAGATCGACGAGGTCGATCCCTCGGAGGTCCACGAGCTGCTCGAGGAGGGCGTCTCGATCGTCGACGTCCGCGGCAGCGAAGAGTTCGCCACGGGCCACATCCCCGGCGCCAGGAGCGTCCCCCGCGGTCACCTCGAGTCCCGGATCGAAGGCGTCGTCCCGGACCGGAGCACCCAGGTCATCCTCTACTGCGCCTCGGGCCAGCGCTCGGCGTACGCCGCCCGCACGCTCAGCGAGGACCTCGGCTACGAGCACGTCCGCTCGATGAAGGGCGGGATCGCCCTGTGGAAGGACCGCGGCTACGAGGTCGAGATCCCGCGGGCGCTCAGCGCCGAGCAGCGGGACCGCTACTCCCGCCACCTGCTGATCCCGGAGATCGGGACCGACGGCCAGCAGAAGCTGCTCGACGCGAAGGTGCTGCTGCTCGGCGCCGGCGGGCTCGGCTCGCCGACCGCCCTGTACCTCGCGGCAGCCGGCGTGGGAACGCTCGGGATCGTCGACGACGACGTCGTCGACCTCTCCAACCTCCAGCGCCAGGTGATCCACTCCACCCAACGGGTCGGCATCCCCAAGGTCGACTCGGCCGAGGAGTCCATCCACGCGCTCAACCCGGATGTCAATGTCGTCAAGTACCAGACCCGGATCGACGCTTCCAACATCATGGAGATCATCGCGGGCTACGACGTGATCGTCGACGGGGTCGACAACTTCCCCACCCGCTACCTGCTCAACGACGCCTCCGTCCGGCTGCGGATTCCGGTCGTGTCCGCATCGATCCTCGGCTTCGACGGGCAGCTGTCGGTGTTCAAGCCCTACGAGGGCCCGTGCTACCGCTGCCTGTTCCGCGAGCCGCCGCCGGCCGAGCTGGCGCCCTCCTGCGGAGCCAACGGCGTGCTCGGCGTGCTCCCTGGCACGATGGGCCTGCTCCAGGCCACCGAGGTGGTCAAGCTGATCCTCGGGATCGGCGAGCCCGCAATCGGCCGCCTGCTCCTCTACGACGCGCTCGGGGCGACGCTCACGGAGGTCAAGGTCCACCGCGACCCCGATTGCCCGATCTGCTCCCGCGACCCCGAGGACATCAGGGACGAGGAGCTCGGCGTGTTCCCCGACTACGAGGCGTTCTGCGCCGCCGCTGGCTAGCGGCCGGCCGCGACCCGCGATCGCGGTGACCGGGCGTTACGGGCGCCCGGCGTGGTAAGGATTAGGCATGGCAACGATCAAGATCCCACCGGTCCTGCGCGCGTCTGTCGGCGGCGAGAAGGAGGTGGGCGCGGCGGGCGCCAACGTCGGTGAGGTCCTCCGCGATCTGGCCACCAGCCACCCCGCCACCGAGTCCCAGCTGTTCGCCGCGGACGGCGAGCTGAACCGCTACGTCAACGTGTACCTCAACGACGAGGACGTACGCGTCCTCGACGGCCTCGACACGGCCGTCGGCGAGGGCGACACGCTCGTGATCCTGCCGGCGATGGCCGGCGGGCGCGACTGACCGCCCGCCCCGCACCCCGTCCCCGGCGGCGAGCTGCCGCGCCGGGGCGCCTCGATCTCCACGCCCGCCGGCGCGGGTCAGCCGCACCGTTTTCCGCCGCCCGCGCCTCTACGCTCAGCGTCCAGTTTTCCGTCCTTCGCTTCGGCTCCGCCGCGGCGCCGACGATTGGAAGCCACCCTCGATGCGCGCGAGTCGCCTGTTCATCATCGCTCCTCCGGCCTGGCTGGCGCTCTTGGGCGTCGTGCTGGCCCCCGCGAGCGCCGCCGCCCACGAAACCGCGGCGCCCAGGTACTCCCTGTCGATCCGGGGAGGCGAGACGACCCAGCCCGAACACAACCTCCTGCGGACCAGCGCCGACGCCCACCAGGGCAGCACGAGCCTGCCCGACCGGCTGACGATCCGCGCGGGGTCAACGGTGATCGGGACGGAAAAAGGGGAAGGGGGCATCGGGCTCTCGCAGGTGCCACAGGTCGGGGACACCGTCACCTTTGAATCGCCGCTCGGAACCACGATCGACTCGATCGTCTACGACGGCCTGCCCTCGATGGACCCGACGGTCTGCGCCGGGTCGGTCAACTTCTCGGGCCAGCGCAGCGCCGGCGAGACGGTATCCGGCGACTTCTACACCGAGTTCGCCGTACCGAACCCGTACTACGTCGAATATCAGGACAAGGGCTTCGGGCAGGCGCAGGTCACCTCCCTCGCGGGGCAGTCCTTCGGCGGCAGCTTCCTGACGGCGCTCCAGCCCGGCGAGACCGTCGCCGCGAACGAGTCGATCGAAACCCCGCTCGGGAACGGCGCGATATTCACGTATGAAAGCGAAAACGTGCGACCCGTCGGCGGCTGTCCCGCGCCGCCGCCGCCTCCGCCGCCGCCGCCCGCGCCGATCGTGCCGCCGCTGGGGGCGACGCTCGCGAAGTTCCTCAGCGCCACGATCCACGGGCTGCTCAAGCACGGCTGGAGCGACAAGGTGACGGTCAACCAGGCGGGCACCGTGACGCAGGACCTCTACCTCGAAAACGGCGCGCTGCCCGCGTTCGCATCGCGCAAGCGCCACCACACGCCGCCGCCCGCGCTGCTGCTGGCCCGCGGCGCGGCCCTCGCCCACGCGGCCGGCACGGTCAGCGTCGCGCTCAAGCTCACGGGCCGCGGGCGCAGTCGCCTGCGCCACGCCCACAGCGCGCACGTCGTGCTGATCACCACCGTCCATGCCGTCACGGGCGCCAAGATCACCCTGCCGCGCCGGCGGTTCACGCTCCATCGCTAGGCAACGGCTGCGCCCGCGGCGCGCGCTCGGGCCGACGCTCACGGCGCTGCTGTGGCTGATGCCGCCGGCGGTCCTGCCGATCCCGTCGCGCACCGGTCCCGAAGGTCCACCCCGGCCGTTCGGAGCGGAGCCCGCGCTCGGGCGTACGGTCCCGCCCACGCCCGCCGGCCTGCCGGCGGTGCAGGATCGGCTCATGCTCGACGGGCCGTTCCCCACCGGCGGTCTCACCCGCAGCGTTTCGGATGGCACTCTGCTGCTGGCCGAAGACCCTCGCGTACGCGAGCTCGCGCTCGAACGGATTCGCGCGAGCGGCGCGGCGGTCGTTCGCATCCCTGTCAACTGGGACGACGTCGTGGCGGCCCATCCAGCGGCCGGGACGAACGCCCGCGATCCTGCCGATCCCGCCTACGACTTCGCTCGCATCGATGCAAGCGTGCGCAGCGCCGTGGCCGCCGGCCTGCGGCCGCTGCTCGTCGTCTCCCACGCGCCTGCCTTCGCCGAAGCGCCCGATCGCTGGCCCTACGCATATCCCGGCAGCTGGGACCCCGACCCGCAGGCCCTCGGCGAATTCGCCACGGCGCTCGCGACGCGCTACGACGGCAGCTTCCCGGACCCCACGGGGGACGGGCGCCTGCTCCCCCGCGTACGCCTCTTCCAGGCGTGGAACGAGCCCAACCTGGCACGCTACCTCGAGCCACAGTGGATCGCTCGCGACGGAGGCTGGATCGCGTTCTCCCCGCTCCTCTACCGCGAGCTCCTGAACGCCTTCTACGCCGCGGTCAAGGCCGTGCAGCCCTCCGCGGTGATCGTGACAGCCGGGATCGCGCCCAACGGCGATCCCGCGGGCATATCCCGCGTGGCGCCGGTCACCTTCCTCAGGGTGCTTCTGTGCCTCGGCGTCTCGGGCCAGCCGGTGGGCGCCGGCTGTGCCGATCCGCCCCACTTCGACGTTCTCGCCTTCCACCCGCTCTCCTTCGAGGGCCCCGACCTCGCCGCGGGGTCCTCGCTCGACGTGTCGATCGCCGACATCGCCAAGGTCACCGGCCTGCTGCGCCGGGCACGGCAGCTGCACACCGCTCTGCCCGCGGGCGCGAAGGGGCTGTGGGTGACGGAGCTGAACTGGGAAAGCGCGCCGCCCTCGCCCGACGGCGTCCCCGCGGCGAAACAGGCGCTCTGGATCTCCCGAGCCCTGCATCGGCTGTGGGCGGCCGGCGTGAGCCTCGTGAGCTGGGAGTTCCTCGTCGACCCGGCGTCGGGGGTGCTGGCCACCACGCCGACCGGCGGGACGTTCCAATACCAGCGGTCCGCCGGTCTCTACAGCGCCGGCCCGGGCGGCGATCTCGAACTGGCCCGACCGAAGGCCTTCCTGCGAGGCTTCACGCTCCCCTTCGATCCGCTGCGCCGCGACCCTCGACACGCGCGCATCTGGGCGCTGCTGATGGATCCCGGCCGGCCGGCGCTTCTGCAGCGGGCCACGCCCGGCGGCGGCTGGCGGACGTTAGCGCGGCTCCGCGCCGATCGCGGGGGGGTGCTGAACGTGCTCGTCCGCCTGCGCGGTGGAGCCCGACTGCGGCTGGTGAGCGGCAGCCTCCGCAGCGCGGAGGCGTACGTCCCCGCCCGGGGACGGATCTAGGCGCGGATCGGCTCGCCCGCCGGCGCGTCAGCGCCCGAGCCGGCGCCGGCGGCGGGCGGGATCGAGCTCATCGCGTGCTCGGCCAGGGCGGTGATCGTCAGCGACGGGTTCACGCCGACGTTCGCGGGCACCGCCGCGCCGTCGCAGACGAGCAGGTTCTCGTAGCCGAAGACCTGCTGGTCGGTGTCCACGACGCCCCGCTCGGGGCCGTCGGCGATCACCGCGCCGCCGAGGATGTGGGCGGTCGAGGGGATGTTGAACGCGGCCTCCGTGAGGGCGCTCTGGGCGATCCCCCCGGTGCGCTCGGCGAACCATTCGGCCGCCTTGTTGGCGATCGGGATGAACGTGGGGTTCGGCCGCTCGGGGTCCTGTTCGGTCTGCAGCCAGAGCGATCCGAACGGGCCTTTGCGCGGCCGCAGTGCGATCGCGTTGTCGAGCGTCTGCATCACGAGCAGGATGATCGTGCGCCGTGACCAGTGCTTGGCGAACAGGACCTGGGCGAGGCGCCGCGGGTGCAGGACGATCTGGGTGAGCAGCTTCAGGGGCCTCGTCACACGGGTGCCATCGCCGGTAAGCAGCGTGTACAGCAGGCGCATCGAGTCACCCCCGTCCCCGTAGGTGACCGTCTCGATGTGGGTGTGCGGGTCGGGGTAGATCGAGGAGGTGATCGCCACCCTGCGGATCAGGTCCTGGTGGTAGTCCTCGGGCACGGTGACGGTCAGGATCGACTCCGAGTTGGTCCGCACGAGCTCGCCGAGGCGCGCCGAGATGCGGGGCAGGGAGCCGCCCAGCCGGCAGCGCTGGAGCAGCTTGTTCGTGCCGAGCGGGCCCGCCGCGACGACGACCCCGCGGGCGCGCTGGACCCGGCGCTCCTTGCGCAGCCACGCACCCGAGCGCACGCTTTCGACCTCGTAGCCGTCGGAGCCGTCGGCGGCGCCGAGTGGGCGGATGTCGATCACGGTCCGTTCGGGCATCACCCGTGTCCCGCGCCGCTCGGCGAAGTAGAGGTAGTTCTTGACGAGCGTGTTCTTGGCGCCGTGGACGCAGCCCACCATGCAGCGTCCGCACAGGTGGCAACCCGTCCGGTCGGGACCCTCGCCGCCGAAGAAGGGATCGGGAACCGTCTTGCCCGGCTCGCCGAAGTAGATCCCCACCGGGGTGTGTTTGTAGCTGCCCGCGACCCCCAGCTGATCGCCCAGCTCGCGCAGCAGCTGATCGGCGGGGTCCTCGTGCGGGTTTTCGACGACGCCGAGCATCCGCTGCGCCTCCGCGTAGTGGGGAGCGAGCTCCGCCTCCCAGTCGGCCAGCCCGGACCACTGGCTGTCCTCGAAGAACTGCTTCGGGGGCACGTACAGCGTGCACGCGTAGCCCAGGCTGCCGCCGCCCACGCCGCAGCCCGAGACCACGGAGACGTCCTTGAACGTGGTCAGTCGGAAGATGCCCTTCATGCCGAGCCGGGGGTTCCAGAAGTAGCGCTTCAGGTCGGCCGTCGACTTCGGGAACTCGTTGTCCGCGAAGCGTCTGCCGCACTCCAGCACCCCGACCGAGTAGCCCTTCTCTGCCAGGCGCAGCGCAGACACACTGCCGCCGAAGCCCGATCCGATCACCAGCCAGTCGAAGTCGAAACCTTCGGGTGCTGCATCCATCGCTTGAGACCCTTCGCTCGGGCTGGCAGGAGGGGCAATCTTATCCGCTGGCTGGCTCGTCGGCCAAGCGCTCGTGCGGTCGCGTCGACCGCACGGACACCACCCCGTCCCCAACCGGTGCACCACCCCATCCCGACCCCGCTATATTCCGTAAAGTAATGGCATAGGCCCCGGAAACACGGGCTAAAGCGCCGGTTCTGTCAACGGCTTGTCAGCGATAACCGCGGCGACCGTCTCAGCGGCTGCCTCGTCGGAGTGGGGAAGCAGGTGCGCGTAGGTGGCGAGCAGCGTCTCGGCGCGGTCCCCTGAGACGGCCTGCCACGACATGTAGCGGCACCCCGTTGCTGAGCGCGATCGTCGCGACGGTGTGGCGCAGCACGTGCAGGGTGCCGGTCGAGATCCCGGCCCCCTTCCGGTGGCGCATGAACGTCGCCGTGAGCACCTGCGGATGGATCGGCGCCCCGAGCTCGTTGCAGAACACAAGATCCTGGTCGGCGTACGCGCGTGGGCGCTCCGGTGGCTCGCCCAGTGGGCGTCGGAGTCCCGGACGGCGACAGCGGAGCGGGCCGCGGAGGTCGCGGCGTCGCTCGCGGACCTGCCGGCCGAGCCGACGATGCTCGAGCGGCTGCTGGCCGGGTAAGTTGCGCTCCGTTCGGGGCGGTCGCTATTCGATCTTCTCGCTGTTCGTGGTGAGCGGCCCGCCGCTGGCTTCGACCACTTTCCCTTCCTTCGAAAGCGTGGATTCGAACAAGAACCCACCTCCGCTTCCTTCCGACAATGCGAAGGTGAGCGTGTAGCCGCCTTCGGAGCCTTTGGCGGCCTTCCCTTCTCCTTGGAAGGTGCGTTCGCCGGGGGAGCCCGCGCACGTGGCTTTGGTCAGCTTGGTCAGTCTGAAGCGGACGACGCCGGTTTCATAGCTGACGACCAAGGCCTGCTTTTCCGCGAGGTTCGTGCTCAGCTTGTTGAGCAGGGTCACCCGGCCGGCCTGATGAAGCCGCAGGTAGTGGCCGTGGCCCACGGCGGCTTTGCAGGTCATCGCGTAGGTCATCACCACCGATCCGTAGCCTGCGTGCACTCCGCTTTCCTGCACGCCGGGCGTGCTCGCGCTGAACGAGCCACCGCCGCCACCACCAGTGGTGGACAGTCCGTCGTTGGAGGCACGACCGCCGCCACCGCCGTTGTAACCCCCGCCGCCGCCACCGCCGATGTCGGCGCCGCCGCCACCGCCGTAGCCGCCCCACGAATCGAATCCGTAGCCACCAGTGCCACCTGCGACGAGCGCGTACCCGCCGGAGCCGAAGGGGGACGTTCCACCGCCGCTGAGCAGCCCGCCACCGCCACCGCCGCCGTTGTATTCGCCCGTGACGGCGCCGCCGTTGCCTCCCACTCCCGCGGCGCCACCACCCCCCCCGCCGCCGCTTTCGGCTGCTTCGGTCGCGCTGCCGGCGCCCCCGCTCGTGTCACCTGAACCGCCGCCCCCGCCTGCGGCCGCGATCAGCAACCCGGTCGCCGCTTCGCTCGGCGCTTCGCCCTTCCAGACGAACGAGCCGCCGCCGCCACCGGCGCCGTAAGCTTTGGAGGTTTCGCCGGCGCCACCGGCGAGCACGCCCAGCGTCTCTCCGGCACTTACCGCGAAGCCCGACACGAGGCGCGCTCCGTCACCGCCTGATGAACTACCGTCGTAAATCACCGCACCGCCCTGGCTGCCGTCGGCTTCGATCGTGACTTCGCTGACGCCTCTGGGAACCGTGAACGTCTGGATCTGCCCTACGTCGTCGCAGGTCACCGTCGCCGTCAGGCCGCTCACCACTTCGCCACATCGCGAAGCACCAGCGGCAGCAGGCGTCGCCAAGAGCGTCAGGCCACCCAAAACGCCAGCGACCAACGCGGACCGCGCGCGTCCCATCCGTTCGCTCCCCATTCCAGATCCCCCTCAGCTCCGGAACCGCGCCGGCGTTTTGCAACCCCGACCAAGCCCCCGTGTCGCAGCGATGCTAACCGATGTGCGGGTTCAGGGGCGTTGAAAGCGACGGGGGCGCGCCGGGCTGCGCCCCGCGGGAGGCGATGGGTGATGGCCGCGCCGGATCAGGAGATCGCGCGTCTGTAGACGCCTTCGATCTCGTCGGCGAGCCTCTTGGCTGCCGCAGTTTGGTCGTTGTGGTCGAGATAGCCGCTCACGTCCTCGGGGGGCGTGAGCGGGTTCTGTCGACCATCGAACACCTCGACGGTTGTCGTGTCGTCGCCGGCGGGCCGCAGCCTCACCTTGTGGCCGGGGGGGTAGGTCAGCTCGATCCCGATCTGCCGCCAAGTCTCCGGCTTCGACACGGTAGGCGGATCGAGCGTGGAGCGGACTTGGATTGCCTGCACCGCGGCTTCGATGATCGTGTCATTGTCCATCCTGCGGGGACCATACCTACGCCAACGCAATCTCGGCGCGTCTGCAGGGGCTTGTCAGCGGAATGTCAGCGAACGTAGCTGGACGTCCCGTAACGGAAGCGCACGGCGGACCGCTGCGACCGGCCCGATGCCCCGTAACTACGGACTAGACGCCACGGGCCGACATCGAGTGGCAGGGTCGCTATATTCCGTAAAGTAATGGCGGCGGAGCGGCTCAGGAACCGGCCCTGCGGAGGCCGCTACGGGGATCTCGTCCAGTCGATCGGCAACACGCCGCTGGTGGAGCTCCCGCGGCTCTCGCCGAAGCCGGGAGTGCGCATCTGGGCGAAGCTCGAGTCGCGAAACCCGACCGGGTCCGTCAAGGACCGCGTCGCGCGCGCCCTGATCGAGGACGCCGAGGAGAAGGGTGCGATCAGCCCCGGTCAGACGATCCTCGAACCGACGTCGGGGAACACCGGCATCTCGCTCGCGATGATCTGCTCGCGCCGGGGTTACAAGCTCAAGGTCGTGATGCCCGAGAACGTCACGCCGGAGCGCACCCAGCTGTTGCGCATGTACGGGGCCGAGATCGTCTACTCGGAGGGCAGCAAGGGCTCCAACGGCGCCGTCGCCATGGCTCTCGAGATGGCCTCCGACGACTCCTCCGTGTACATGCCCTACCAGTACGGGAACCCCGCCAACCCGGGTGCCCACTACAACGGGACCGCCGTCGAGATCCTCGAAGAGCTCGACGAGGTGACCGCGTTCGTTGCCGGTCTCGGCACCGGGGGGACGCTGATGGGCAACGGCAGACGCCTGAAGGAGACGCTCGGGGACGCCGTCAAGATCGTCGCAGCCGAGCCGCTGCAGGGCGAGCCGGTGCAGGGTCTGCGCTCGCTCGACGACGGCTTCATCCCGCCGATCATCGACCTCTCCCTGCTCGACCGCAAGATCTTCGTCAGCAACACCGACGCGATCGTGTGGACGCGGCGGCTGCTCGACGAGGAGGGCCTGTTCGCGGGCGTCTCGACCGGCGCGATCGCGAGCATCGCCGTGCGCATCGCCGGCGAGCTCGAGGAGGGCAACGTGGTCTTCGTGGTCGCCGACGACGGCTGGAAGTATCTGTCGAGCGGCATCTACACCCTCCCGGTCGAGGAGATCGAGAACCTGGAGTCGACGGTCTGGTGGTGAGGGCCGCGGCCCCCGCACCGTGGCCATGCTGATCGCCGCGGACCTCTTGCAGGACCTGATCGACCACGCCCGCGAGGAGTACGACGCGGAGTGCTGTGGCGTGGTCGGCTACACCCCCGTCGACGGGGACGAAGGCGTGGTGCGGGCGATGCGGGTCCATCGTGCCACCAACGTCCACGCCAGCCGCAAGCGCTTCGAGATCGACGGCCTCGAGCTGCTCAGGACGATCGACGAGTTCGAACGTGACGGCCTCGAGCTCGGCGCGATCTACCACTCCCACACCCACACCGCTCCCTACCCGTCACAGACCGACATCAACTTCGCTGCCAACTGGCCCGGCCTGGAGTGGGTGATCGTGGGGCTGGGCGGCGGGGAGCCGGAGGTGCGGTGCTACCTGATCGAGGAGGGGCAGGTCCAGGAGGTTCCCCTCGTGGTCGCCTGATGGGTTCCGGCGAGCTGATCTGCCCGGCCTGCGCCCGCGCTCACCCCGGGCGCGAGCGCTTCTGCGAGGTGTGCGGGATGCCCCTGGTCCAGCCCGTCGGTGCGGAGCGCCCGCCGAGCGAGCGCCAGCAGAAGGCGCGCAAGATCAAGCCCCAGTACACGGAGGGGTCCCTCGTGAAGGTCGCCCGCGCCGAGAACCTCGCCCAGGCCGAATTCATCGCCGGGATCCTGCTCGAGGAGGGCATCCCGAGCATGCTGCGCGGAGCGATCGGGGGGTACGCGCCCGTCGTCGGCCCGCGCGACGTGCTCGTCCCGCAGTCAGGCGCGGAAGCCGCCCGCGAAGCCTTGCACTGGGAGCGCCCGCCGGGGCGCTAGACGAGAACGGGCGTGCCGACTTCGTGGGTGATCGCCCGGATCTCCTCCGAGGCGCGGTCGAACTCCGCGTCGGAGAGGACGGGCGTGCCCTCGAACGGCAGCTCCCGCTGCAGCTCGAGCCATGCTCCGGGGCCGGCGTACTCGTCCTTGACCTTCACGGTCACCGGGCGCGGGATCCGGTAGGTACGCAGGAGCAGGACGTGCAACGGTTGACGGCCACGCCAGCCGAGCCGCTTGGCCGCGTAGTCCGGGGTCCACACGTAGAAGGGCGACAATGCGTCCACGCAGCGGGGGTCGACGATCGTGAAGTGGTCGGTCACCTCCGCCCAGGCGCGGATGCGAACGCGGTCCGGCTGCTGCAGCGGGGCACCCGACACAAACGTGTGCAGGGGCGGCTCCCCGTCGCTCCACACGCCCTCCTCGAGCGCTCGGCGCAGCTCAGGCTGGTGGGACTCGCGGACGAGGTCGCCGGGCTGGTGGTCGAAGGTGGGGTAGAGGAAGAAGCGCTCGTGGGCGAGCTTCAGCGGTCGCGGTGCGACACCCTTGCGGAGCGTCAACAGTTGCTCGCCTTCGGCTAGCGCGCGGACGGTGACGGCCCATTCTCTGAAAGCAATTGGCATGGAAGGTGCGACCTAAGGTTGCGTGGACAACGTTGTAAGCGCGGTATCCCCGGACAGGGGAGGCGGCGCGAGTGGTTAAAGATACGAAAACTGGGCGTAAATCCCAAATCACCTGCAAATAGGGTCCTTTTTCGGCCGGGCTCACGTTGACAAAGCCATAGCCACTGGCTGACGGGCCAGTCAAAGGACGCGGTGCCATCAGCGAGCTGGACGCCGGGTCGCCTCGCGTCAGTCGTTCCCCGGCGGGTCGGTGGCGCGCTCCTGGCGCAAGGCGTTCGGTCCGTGGCGCGCGGGGCGCTACAGCCGTCGCCCGGCGAACCCCTCCGCCGCCTCGATCAGCGCGGCGTAATCGTCGGCGCCGTGTCCCCTCGCCATCGTCGCAGCGAGCACGTCGCGGGCGTGGCTGGCTGCGGGGAACGGCACCCCGGCCACCTCTGCCTCCTGCAGGCATAGGCGCACGTCCTTGAGCAGGTGGGCCGTCTTGAACAGGGTGTGGAAATCGTGCTCGCGCATCGGCTTGGCCTTCGCCTGCAGCTGGGTCGACGCTCCGGAGCCGGCGCCGACGATCGTTTCGAAGTCCTCCGCGTCGATCCCGGTCGCGTCGGCCAGCAGCAGGGCCTCCGCCAGGGCGGACGCGTTGGCGGCGGCGAGTGCGTTGTTGATCAGCTTCAGCATCTGCCCCTGTCCGGCGCCGCCGACATGCACGACCAGGCTTCCCATCGCGTCGAGCAGCGCCCCCGCCCGCTCGAAATCCTCGGCGGCGCCCCCCACCATGATCGTGAGGGTGCCGTCCTCGGCCCGCGGCGAGGATCCGGTGACGGGGGCGTCGAGCATGCGCACTCCCTGCTCGGCGAGCGTGCCGGCGAGGTGGCGGGCCACCGAGGGCCCGATCGTCGACATGTCGAGGGCCAGCAGCCCGGGACGAGCGGACTGGATCACGCCGCTCTCGCCGACCAGCACCCCGGCGACCTGGGCGCCGTCGACGACCATGCTCACCACGATGTCGCTGACCGCGGCGACGGCGGCGGGTGTCTCGAGCGACTCGGCGCCGTGCTCCTCTGCCCAGCGCGCGCCCTTGCCCGGAGTGTGCGTCCAAACGGTCAGGGGAAAGCCGGCGCGCGCGATGTTCGCGGCCATCCGCGAGCCCATGATCCCCAGGCCCAGGAATCCGATCCGCTCAGTTCTCGGCAGCTCCGACATCGCCGAATCCTCCCCCACCGGGCGTTTCGATGCGTAGCCGCTGACCCACGGCCAGGGTGCCCGTCGTCTTGCCCGGCAGCCGGCGCCCGTCGAGCAGGTCACGCCCGGGTGCGCCCGCCTGGCCGCCTGCTGCGCCCCGCGGCGCGTGCCGGCGGCGCTCGGCGATCAGCGAGAACGTCATCTCCCGCAGCGCCTCGAGCTCGCGGACGACGCCGTCGCCGCCGCGGTGGCTTCCCGCGCCCCCCGATCCCCGTCGTAGCGAGTACTCGTGGACGCGCAGCGGGAATTCACGCTCGA
Organism: uncultured Solirubrobacteraceae bacterium; assembly: GCA_963743505.1. Classification (GTDB taxonomy): domain Bacteria; phylum Actinomycetota; class Thermoleophilia; order Solirubrobacterales; family Solirubrobacteraceae; genus Palsa-744. Next base: position 653,363 of record CAVUPZ010000002.1, read on the forward strand.
GTGCCTCGATCGGCGTGTTGAGCGTGTTGCTCATCGCCACGTGGACGCCGCTCGGACCGTCGGCGTCGGCGCACGCTCCCTGCCCGCCTCCGAGGGTCTCGTAGTAGGAGAAGCCCGCGTCTCCGAGGGTGAGGTTGTTCATCGTCCCCTGACCCTGGGCGCGGCCGAAGGCGCTGAGGACGAGGTCGGCGACGCGGGAGGACGTCTCGACGTTGCCCGCCGCCACGGCGGCGCCCGGGCGGGCGTTCAGGACCGTCCCCCGGGGAGCGATCAGCTCGATCGGTCGGTAGGCCCCCGCGGTGGGCGGGATGTCGGGGTCGGTCAGGACCCTCACCGCGAACAGGCAGGCGGACAGGGTGACCGCGAGAGGGCAGTTCAGGTTGCCCTCGTGCTGGTCCGCGCTGCCGCTGAAGTCGAGCAGCAGCTCCTCCCCGCGGACGTGGGCGCGCAGGCGCAGGACGAGGTCTCCGTCGACGGCCTCGAGCACGTCCTCTGCCTCCCTGACGCCATCCTCGAGCGCCGCCAGGCACGCCCTCGTCCGTCGCTCGGAGTAGTCGAGCACGGCGTCCGTGGCGATCCGCAGCCGGCCCGGGCCGAGCCGCTCGGCGAGCTCCACGAGGCGGCTCGAACCGGCCCGGTTGGCGGCCAGCTGGGCCCGCAGGTCGGCCCGGCGCTCGGCAGGCTGGCGCGTCAGCGCGGCCAGCTCCGCGAGCGTCTGCTCGTCGAGGACCCGCGGCGGGATCACGATTCCCTCCTCGGCGAGGGTGCGACTGTCCGCCGGCATCGATCCCGGCACGCGGCCGCCGACGTCGGCGTGGTGGGCACGGCTGGCAGCGAATCCGATCGGGCGCCCGGCGCGATCGGACACGGGCGTCACGACCGTGATGTCCGGCAGGTGCGTCCCCCCCGCAAACGGGTCGTTCAGGATCCAGGAGAGTCCCGGCTCCCGCGCTCGCTCCAGCACTGCCGCGACCGCCGCCGGCATCGCTCCGAGGTGCACAGGAATGTGCTCGGCCTGCATCACCATCTGCCCGTCGGCGTCGAACAGCGCCGTCGAGGCGTCCCGCCGCTCCTTGATGTTGGAGGAGTGGGCCGAGCGGATCAGGACGGCGCCCATCTCCTCACACGCCGCCCGCAGCGCCCCCGCCACCACCTGCAGCTCGATCGCGTCGAGCATCCTCAGCCGCCTTCCTCGGCGCGCGAGAGCAGGATCGTGCCGTGGGCGTCGACGCGCCCCCGCCATCCAGGGGGGACGAGCAGCGTCGCCTCCGGCAGCTCCCACAGCGCCGGCCCCGTCAGCTGGGCTCCGGGCGAGGGCTCCCCCCGGCGCACGGTGGCCGCCAGCGCCCCGCCGCCGAGGTGCACCGTCCGCACCCCGACGGCCTCCTCGGCGCCACTCCGGGCCAGCGGGCGCAGGCGGGGCGCGGGTCCCCAAACCGACACGCGCATGTTCACGAGCTCCACCTCGCCGTCGCCGTCGCGGTAGCCGTAGCGCTGCTCGTGGGCCTCGGCGAAGGCCGCCGCGAGCGCCGGCGGATCCATCCCACCGCGCTCCTCCGCGGAGCTGGCGAGCTCCTCCTCGACGGCGAGCTCGAACGCCTGGCCCCGGTAGCGCAGCTCGTGGCTGACCCGGACGCGGTCGGCCCGAGTGCCGAGCGCGCCGAGCGCCTCCGCCAGGAGCGTCTCGCGCTCCATCCGCAGGCGGGGCGCGGTCAACGCCTCGCGACCGAGCATCAGCGTGCGCGCGACGTCGCGCCTGGGCGCGGCGGCCGCGAGGCCCAGCGCGCACAGGACCCCGGAGGCCCGCGGGCACAGGATCCGTCGGATGCCGAGCTGCTCTGCCATGGCCGCCGCGTGTAGCGGTCCCGCCCCGCCGAAGGGCATCAGGGCGAACCGCCGCGGATCGATCCCGCGCTCGACGGTCATCACCCGCAGCGCCGCCAACATCTCGGCCTCGGCGACCCGCACGATGCCCTCGGCGCAGGCGATCGGATCGAGGCCCAGCTCGCGGGCCAGGCCGCCGACCGCGCGCCCCGCCGCCGCCCGGTCGAGGCTCACGCCCCCCGCGAGCGGCGCGTCCGCCGGGAGGCGTCCGAGCAGCAGGTTCGCGTCGGTGACCGTGGGCAGCTCCCCGCCCCGCCCGTAGCACGCAGGCCCGGGCTCGGCACCGGCCGACTGGGGGCCCACGCGCAGCGCCCCGCCCGGATCGCGCCAGGCGATCGAGCCGCCCCCGGCGCCGACCGTGTGGATGTCGAGCGCGGGCAGCGAAAGTGGCCGGCCCGCGACCGTGCGCTCTGCGGTCTCGGCTACGCGGTAGCCATCGATCACGCAGACGTCGCACGAGGTGCCCCCCATGTCGAAGCAGAGCACCGCCGGCTCCCGCGCGAGCTCCGACAACAGCAGCGCCCCGCCGACGCCCCCAGCCGGCCCGGAGAGGACCGTGAGCGCCGCGTGGCCGCCGGCTCGGGCGGCGTCGGTGAGGCCCCCGGAGGACTGCATCACCTGCGGCTCGGGCAGCCCGATCGCCCCCGCCTCGGCGCACAGCGCGCGCAGGTACTCCTCCAGCAGCGGCGAGAGGGCTGCATCGAGCACCGTCGTCGCCGTCCGCTCGAACTCGCGGAAGGTGTTCACGAGCTCGCTGGAGACGCTCACATGGGTGCCCGGCATGATCAGTTCGAGCAGCTCTCGCAGCCGTCGCTCGTGGCTGGGGTCGGCGTAGGCGTGGAGCAACGAGACGGCTACGGCGAGGGGACGCGCCGCGGCCACCTCGCTGAGGAGGCCGACCGCGGCCTCCTCCTCGAGCGCCAGCAGCGGTCCGTCGGGACCGACCCGCTCGAGCACCGGGAAGCGCATCTGCGCCGGCACGAGCGGCTCCGGGGCCGCCTCGCACAACCGATAGAGGTGTCCGCGCGCCTGGCGTCCGAGCTCGAGGACATCGGTGAAGCCGGCCGTCGCGAGCAGCGCGGTCGGGGCTGTCCTGCCCTCGAGCAGCGCATTGGTCGCCACGGTCATGCCGTGTGCGAAGCGCTCCACCCGGGCCGGTTCGCTGCCGGCCCGTCCGAGCACGGCTCGAACGGCCGCGAGCACGCCGGCGGCCTCGCTCGACGGGGTGCTCGGCACCTTCGCGGAGTGGACCGTCCCGTCGTCCTCGACGAGCACGGCATCGGTGAATGTCCCGCCGACGTCCACCCCGAGGAGCATCTGAGCAGCCTACGGGAGGGCGGTGGGAGCCCGGTGCCGCGGCGATCGGCACCGGGTCGCAGGCGCCCCGACGGCGCGCGCCTGCTCGACTGCGGACAGCTCAGGCCGCTGCCAGCTCGCGGTCCTCGGTGTCGGCGAGGTGCTGGTGGGACGGGCAGTAGCCGTTGTGCGGCAGGGGCGTGCGCTGGCAGGCGGAGCCTTTGCGGGTAGTAGCACGACACTGGGGCGGTGCGCCGATCACGGCCGTGTAGCCCTCGTGTGGATGCTCGATCAGGAACTGCTGCGCGAACCCCATGTAGCGGGAGATCACGCGCAGCACGTCGGCCTGCGCGGACATCGGGAAATAACTGCGGATCTGGGCGAACAACGCACGCTCCGGGCGGGCGAAGTTGTGGCGATCGATTGCGAGGCGCGTGACGACCTCCTCGCAAGCCTTCAACACTGTTGCATGGTTGGCCGACAGCGGCTGCCCAGGGCCCGGCGGCAAGACTTGCGGCGCAAGCTTGCGGTAGATGGCCCTACTGAACTGGTACATGGACTTCTCCTGACCCTCTCTTCTCGAAGACCTTTCAGTTGTGGGGCACACCCGCCTACCCGACAGACTCCGTTCGCCTCTCGGGCCTTCCGCGACTAAGAACACGCCTCGCGGCCAAAAGGAGCGAACAGATGCCCGGTTTCCACCGGTACAGCTACCCCGTTCCGGGGCAGGTCAGTCAGCCGGCCCCCCGACAGGGGGCGGCGAGCGCCCCGCGGGACCTCAGCGCCAGGTCTGCCAGCTGACCGGCTCGCCGGGGGCCACGACGACGTGATGCTCGTCCAGGGCGGGGTCGGTCTGGGGGTGGTCCGAGCGCAGATGCGCCCCCCGGCTCTCGTTGCGTTCGAGGGCACAGCGGGCAATCAGCCGGGCGAGCGGATGTGGATCATCGAGCAGCCGCGCGAGCCCCTCTGCGCTGCGGACGATGCCGGCGTCGCGCCACAGGGCCTCGCGCGTGGCGGCGGGGGCCGTTGCCGTAGCGGCCTCCGCGAGCAGCGCCTGCGGGCCCGGCTGCGCCGGCGCCGACGGGCCGGCCGGCTGGGCGAGGGCGTCCTCGACCGCGCGACGCGCGAACACGAAGCACTCGCTCAGCGAGTTCGACGCGAGGCGGTTGGCGCCGTGCAGGCCGGTGCACGAGGACTCCCCGACGGCGTAGAGGCCCGGCAAGCTCGAGCGGGCCTGCAGATCGGTGACGATGCCCCCCATCATGTAGTGCGCGGCCGGGGCGACCGGGATCAGCTCCCGCGTGGGGTCCAGCCCGGCCTCGCGAAGGGCCGCCACGACGTTGGGGAAGCGGGCCGGATCGACCATCCGCATGTCCAGCCCGACGGCGCGCTCGCCCGTCTCGGTCAGCCGCTCCTGGATCGCCCGCGCAACCTCATCGCGCGGCGCGAGCTCGTCGACGAAGCGCTCCCCCGAGGCGTCGTGCAGCGTTGCTCCCTCACCGCGGATCGCCTCGGTGACGAGGAAGCCTTCCCGGCCGGGCACGCCGATCACGGCGGTCGGGTGAAACTGCAGCAGCTCGAGGTCGGCGAGCTCGGCCCCGGCGGCGTGCGCGAGCAGCATGCCGACACCCTGCGAGCCGGGGGGGTTGGTCGTTCGGGCCCACAACGCCGCGGCGCCGCCCGTGGCGAGGATCACCGATCCCGCCGCGACCACCTGGCCGTCCTCGCGCAGCAGCCCGCGGCAGCGGCCCTGCTCGCGCCAGAGCGCCTTCGCGCGGGTCCCCTCGAGGACGGCTATGCGGGGGTCTTCCGCGACGAGCGCCGACAGCTGGCGCACGAGGCGACGGCCGGTTGCGCTGCCGCCCGCGTGGACGACGCGGCGCACCGAGTGACCTCCCTCGAGCCCCAGCGCCAGTCGACCGTAGCGGTCCGCGTCGAAGCGGACGCCGAGGCTCTGCAGGTCGCGCACGCGGTCGGGGGCCTCGTGTACGAGGATCTCCGCCGCCGAGCGCCGCACGAGTCCCCGGCCAGCGCGCTCGGTGTCCGCCAGGTGCAGCTCGAAGCTGTCGTCCTCGGCCAGCACGGCGGCGAGGCCGCCCTGAGCCCAGTAGCTCGCGGTCTGGGCGAGCGGGGACGCCGAGACGAGGGTGACCCTCGCTCCAGCCCGCGCGGCGCACAGGGCCGCGTACAGGCCCGCGCCGCCCGCGCCCACGACCGCGATCTCGGCCGAGCTCACGTCCAGCCTTGCTGAGCTGGGCATCGGCGCTAACCGTATCGGCCACGCGCCGTCGGCCAGTTCCCGCCTCGGCTGGACCGGGGTTGGCGAGGCGCCGGGTGGACCGCCCAGCGGGGCGCCCGCGCCCGCAGCGCGCGGCTCAGCCGCCGGTGGCGTTGAGGTGCAGTTCTTCCTCCACCCGGCCCGCCGTCCCGGGAGTGCTTCGCCGTCGTTGCTTCCCACTCACCGCGCCGGTCGAGCCCGCGGACGTGCTCGCCCCAGATGGGGCCGTGAGCGTGTTCGCGGTACCCGTCCGGGCAGCCGCGGTACCCGCCCGGGCAGCCGCGGTGCCCGTGGGAGCCGGTGTCGCGACGGACCTCGTGGGGGCCGGCGCCGTGCTCGGCGCGGGCGCGGTGGCGGCCGGCGGGGCGGCAGCGGCGGTCGTGATCGTCGTCGTCCGTACGACCGTTGGCGTGCCCGATTCGCCGGCGATCTTGATCAGAGCGGCCGCCAGGACGGCGAGCGACAGCAGGGCCACGAGTGCCACTGTGGCCGACGGACCGGTCCAGTTCGGCGAGGCCGCAAGGCGCGTGCGCGCGGGCGCGCCGCAGCGCAGGCACCAGTCCTGGTCGGGCTCGAGCGCGCCGCCGCAGAGCGGGCAGGCGGCGCTCACCGCTGGCGCTGCGACGGCCCGTGCCGTCGATGGCGCGTCAGGAACGGGCGGGGAGGAGACGCTCACGAGCCCGCGGCCGGCGGCCGGATGATCTCGGTCGCTTCCGCATCGGGGTCGGCGGATCCGGGAGCGGATGGTGCCGGGGCGGGCTCCGGGGGAGCCACCCCGGCCTCTGCCGGCGCACCGGCGCCGGGAGTGCCAGGCGAGGCCGGAGGCGCCGGCGAACGGCCATCGGAGGCGTTGGGGGCGCCGGAGCCCGCGGCAGGGGGACGTGCGGGCGAGGGAGCCGCCGTGACGGTGGGGGGGTCGGCCGGGACACTCGCGGGAACGGGCGTGCCCGCGGCCGGCGGGGGCGGGGACGGGGACGGGGACGGCGACGGGATCGTCGCCCCGCTCGCGCTCGCCGGTGCGGTGACGGCGATCGGGAGGTCCGGGTTGCGGCCCATCGGCAGGCCGCAGTTGGGGCAGTAGCGGTCCTCTCCCGCGTGGATGGCGGCGCAGCGCGGGCAGGCGGTGATGCCGGCCTCGCGCAACACGGTTATCGGCTCGCGCTCGTCGAGCGCTTGTTCCAGCGTCCTCAGCTCCTCGTCGATCTGCCCGAGCACGCCGAGCTTGGCGAGCACGAGCGCGTCGTTGCGCTGCCCGAAGCGGTGGAGGTTGTATACGAGGCCGCCGAGGTCGCGGTAGGCGAGCTCCCGTGCCTTGCGCAGGTAGCGCGCCCGCCGGCGCATCCGCCCGCGGGCCCGGAAGCCGGACGGGTCAGCCGGTATCGCACCCGCCGGCTGCGCGTCCTGTTGGACCTGCGTCGGCGGCTCGGCCGTGGTCGTGCCGGGAATCTGCTCCACAGCCGATCAATGCTATCCGGCCGCTACCCGGACCGGTGCAGCGTTCGCTGCCATGCGGCGAGGACCCGCTCGGCCATCCTCGCGGCCGAGAAGCGCTCCGCGCTGGCCCTCCCCGGCACCCGTGGATCATCGCTGTGCAGATGTGGCTGCAGCGCCTCGCGCCAGGGCTCGAGCGCGAACGGCGCGCACAGCGTGCCCGGGACGTCGCGCAGCGCCTCCGGGTGGACGCCGACGGGCGTCGCCAGCACGGGCACCTCGCAGGCGAGCGCCTCGAGCACCGCCAGGCCGAAGCCCTCGTGCTCGGACGGGACGAGGACCGCGTTGACGGCGTTCACCCACAGCGGAACGACCTCGGGCTCGATCCCGCCGAGCGTCAACAGCTGCGCCCCGCTCGCCTGCGCCACGGCGAGGGCGCGATCGTGGCGCTTGCCCGGGCGGGCCGGGTCCGCGGGGAACAGCACGTAGGACGCCCGCTGGCTCAGGCCGAGCTGCGCACGCGCGTCGGCCCGCGGAAACGGGCGGAAGCGCTCGATGTCCACGCCGCAGGGGAGCACGACTGCACGCCGCCGCGCTGCCCGCGTCGGCAGCTCGGCGGCGAGGCCGGCGGACGCGGCGGCGAGCAGGTCCAGGATCGGCAGCGCCGCGGTAGTGGCCAGGCGCGTGCGCGGGTGGCGGACGTCGGTGCCGTGGACGGTCAGCGCCCGCACCCGTGCTGGCACCGCCATGGCCGGCCACGCGGTCAGGCCGAAGTGGGCGTGCACGACGTCGAACCGGCCCGACCCGCCGAAGCGCCGGCGCAGTGTCCGCGCCGCGTCCAGCAGCGCGCGGGCGCCCGGTGGGAACTCCCACAGCTCGACCTCGATCCCGCCGTCCTCGAGGCCGCGCAGGGCGTCGACCTGGTCGCGCACGAAGCGGCCGCGCTCTGGATGGGCACCGTCGGGGCGCATGTTGGAGAGGACGAGGGCGCGCACGCTCCTGCCGACCGTAGCGCTCTGGAATGATGGCCCGGATGCCGGAACGAAGCTACGGGCGGACGCCGCAAGGGATGCGCCCGACGACGATCGAGCCCGGGTTCGTCCGCACGGCGACCGGCTCGGCTCTGATCTCCGTCGGCGAGACGCGTGTGATCTGCACGGCCTCTGCCCAGGACGGTGTACCGCGGTGGATGGCCGGGCGCGGTCGTGGATGGGTGACGGCCGAGTACGGGATGCTGCCCGCGTCGACCGGCGAGCGCAAGCAACGCGACGCGACCCGTGGCCGCCAGGACGGCCGCACGGTCGAGATCCAGCGGCTGATCGGGCGCTCCCTGCGAGGCATCGTCGACTTCGACGCTCTCGGCGAAGTCACGATCTACCTCGACTGCGACGTCCTGCAGGCCGACGGGGGTACACGGTGCGCCTCGATCACGGGGGCCTACGTGGCGCTGGCGCTCGCGTGCGAGCGCCTCCGCGCCCGGGGGCGGATCGAGCGCCTGCCCCTGAACGGATCCCTCGCGGCCGTGTCCTGCGGGATCGTCGATGGGGCTCCCCTGCTCGACCTCGACTACCGCGAGGACTCCTCGGCGGAGGTCGACGCGAACGTCGTGATGACCGGCGACGGCGGCCTCGTGGAGGTGCAGGCGACGGCCGAGCGGACCCCCCTCTCGCGAGCCAACCTCGACCAGCTGCTCGGGCTTGCAGCCGCCGGCATCGAGGAGCTTCGTGTGCTGCAGGCGGATGCGATCGAGGCTGGCAAGCCGGTGCCGGAGGAGCCCGTCGCCGCGGGCGAGGTCCAGCCTCCGGCGCAGTGAAGCTGCTGCTGGCAACCCACAACCCGCACAAGGTGCGCGAGTTCGAGCGGCTGCTGGCGGGCCGCTCGCCGGGGCGCTGGCAGCTGGAGTGCCTCCCCTCGCAGGCGGTGCTCCCGCCGGAGGACGGCTCCACGTTCGCCGAGAACGCCCTCGGCAAGGCAATCGCCGCCGCGGCGATCGCTGGCCGCCGAACGATCGCCGACGACTCCGGCATCGCAGCGGGCGCACTGGCGGGCGCGCCCGGCGTGCGTTCGGCCCGCTACGCGGGCGAGCACGCCAGCGACGAGGAGAACCTCCAAAAGCTGCTGCGCAACGCGCCGGCCGGAAGCGCCCTGGAGTACGTCTGCGTGCTCGCGTATGTCGACCCGGTGACGGGGACCCAGGAGCTGTTCGAGGGCCGCTGCCGGGGGCGGCTCGCCGAGCGCCCGCGGGGCGATCGCGGCTTCGGCTATGACCCCGCCTTCCTGCCCGACGACGGCCCTGCAGGGCTGACGATGGCCGAGCTCACCGATCAGGAGAAGGACGCCATCAGCCACCGCGGCCGAGCGGCCAGGGCGCTGCTCGCGTGGCTCGAGCAGCACGCGGCGGGGGCGGCGCCCTGACCTGCCTCGCGAGGCATCAGAGCAGATTGATCGCGGCCGACGCGGCGACCGCCACGCCAAGCCCGGCGTAGCCCATGTAGCCCGAGAGCAGCAGCAGCAGCGCTGTCACCAGAGCGACGAGGACCGTTACGATCCAGGCTATGCGTTCGATCGCCACGGCTCAATTCTTGCGCATGCCCCGTCCGCAGCCGCTGTTAGCGTCGCTGCAACCGTTTCACGAACGAGGAGGGCGAAGTGACGAAGTCCGAGCTGGTCGAACAGGTGGCTGATCGCGCCTCCCTGACCAGGCAGGATGCCGCACGCGCTGTGGATGCGCTGATCGCCACCGTCGAGGATGCTCTGCGGCGGGGCAGCGATGTGACCGTTTCAGGTTTCGGCAAGTTCCACGTCAGCGAGCGGGGCGCACGGGCCGGGGTCAACCCGCGCACGGGCGAGCGGATCCAGATCGCCGCCTCCCGCGTGCCCCGGTTCACCGCCGGAAGCGGGCTCAAGAGCGCGGTGAAGCTGCGCTGAAGGTGACCGCTCCGTTCGGGGACGTTCTCGGTGCCCGTGTGGAGGACCGCGAATCGCAGGTGGTGCTGGGGATCGACCCAGACCCGGACGAGCTGTGGCCGATGGCGGCCGACGGACAGGACGGCGGACCGTCGGGACTGGGACCGGTGGCCGCGGCCGTGCTCGCCCACTGCCGGGCGCTGATCGACGCTGCGGCTCCAGCGTGCGTGGCGGTCAAGCTCCAGCTCGCGCGCTTCGAGCTGCTCGGAGCCGAAGGCCGCACGGTGCTCGGCGCGAGCGCCGAGCACGCCCGCCGGGCGGGCCTGCTCGTGATCGCCGATGGCAAGCGGGGCGACATCGATGTCACCGCCGAGGCCTATGCGAGGTCGCTGTTCGATGGCGAGCAGACGCCGCTCGGGGCGCTGCCCGGGCTGCAAGCCGACCTCGCGACGGTCAACCCGCTGATGGGGGAGGACGCCGTGGCGCCGTTCATCGCCGCCGCCAGACGCTCCGGCGGCGCTGTGCTGCTGCTCGTGCGGACGTCCAACCCGGGGGCGGCCGAGATCCAGGATCTCGCGCTCGCCGACGGCTCCGCCGTGTGGGAGCGGATCGCCGCGATGGTCGAGCGCCTCGGTCGCGACGGTCCGCTCGGGGCCCGGATCGCCGACGTTGGGGCGGTGGTCGGTGCGACCCGGCCCGGGCTTCTGCTGCGGGCGCGTGAGCTGATGCCCACGGCGCCGTTCCTGCTGCCCGGCATCGGCGCCCAGGGCGGGCGCGTGGAGGAGCTCGCGCCGGCGTTCGCACCGGGCCGGGCGGGCGGGCTGGTGAGCGCCTCGCGCAGCATCTCATCGGCCCACCGCGCCAGCGGGCGGGCTCCCGCGCAGGCCGCCCGGGCAGAGGCCGAGCGTCTGCGCACGACGGCATGGGAGCTGTCGGGCTAGGGCTCACGATGGCGGAGGGCCACCGTGCTTCCGCTAGCCTTCTGGGCGTGCGGACGTGGGCATCTTCTGCCGGCTGGGAGCACGGCCAGACCGGCGTGGCGGCGCGATGATCATCACCGTCACCCTGAACGCGGCGATCGACAAGTCGCTCGCCGTTCCCAACTTCAGGCTCGGGCGCCGGCACAGGACGGTCGAACAGCGGACGATGGCCGGCGGCAAGGGGGTCAACATCGCTCGCACGCTGAAGGCGCTCGGCCAGCCCGTGATCGCCACCGGGTTCGCGGGCGGCGCCACAGGCACCCACATCGTCGAGCAGCTGACGGAGGAGTCGATCCTCAACGACTTCGTTCGCATCCGCGAGGAGTCCCGTACGAACACGTCGGTCCTCGACCCCACCACCGGTGAGCAGACCGAGATCAACGAACGGGGCCCGCTCGTCAGCGATCGCGAGGTCGAGCTGTTCCGAGACAAGCTGCTCTACCTGGCCAGGGGCGCGGCGATCGTCGTCTTCGCCGGATCGCTTCCGCGGGGGGTCGAGCCCGACATCTACGGGTCGCTGATCAGGGACCTCGAGCGCTCGGAGGTGCTCACCGTGGTCGACACCGACGGCGATCCCCTGCGTCACGCGGTGCGGGCCGAGCCCGATGTCGTCTCCCCCAACGTGCTCGAGGCCGAGGAGCTCGTCGGACACGAGTTCGCCGGTGACGAGGAGCGCTCGCTGGCCGTGGCGGAGATCGCCGCGCTCGGACCGAAGGAGGCGATCATGACCCTCCCCGACGGGTGCTTCGCCCAGGTCCTGATCGACGGCCAGCGGCGTCTGAAGCGGGCGCGCATCGAGCCGCGCGAGCCGATTGCCAAGCGCGGCTCCGGGGATGCGTTCCTGGCCGGCTACCTGGCCGCCCGCTACGAAGGCCGGGCGCCCGATCAGTGCCTGCGCTTCGGCGTGGCGTGCGGGGCCGAGTCGACCGGTCGCCTCAGCGCAGGACAGATCGACCCGCGCGAGGCGCGCCGCCTGATGGGCGACGTGGAGCTGACCGTCGTGGAGCTCCCCGCCGAGGTCGGCTAGGGGCGCCGCGCCGGGCGCCGCTCAGCCGCCGGCGACGTCGCGGCGCAGGAACACGAGGTAGGCGGCGAACAGGGCGGGGCCAGCGTAGAGCGCGCACACCCACGCCGAGTGGCCGATCGGAGCCCAGTCGGTGGGCGTGCGCAGCAGGCCGTGCCAGTTCTCGAACTGTTCGTTGAGCAGGTAGGGGTGAAGGCCTTCGAGGCCCGGTATCTGTCCCACGATCAGCAGCAGGATCACGAAGCCGATCGTGCCCACCACGGCCGCGGCGCTGTTGCGGGTCGTGGTCGAGAGCAGCACGCCGATGCTGGCCACCGTGAGCAGCGGTATCAGGTAGCAGGCGTTGGCAGCGAACACCAGCAGCAGCGCCTTGGGGGCCGCGACCTCGGTCCCGGAGAATGTCCGGATGCTGTGAAAGCCCCAGGAAGCCACGCCGGCGACCGTGGCCACCGCGGCCGACAGGAACGCCGCTGTGGCGGCGTAGGTCATCGCCGCGATCGCCTTCGCGGCGAACACCTGGCCGCGGTCGACCGAGCGGGTGAGGATCGTCTTCAGGGTTCCGTTGCCGTCCTCGTTGGCGACGATGTCGCCCGCCACGAGGGCCGCGATCAGCGGCAGCATGAAGACCGACAGGAACAGCAGCATCAGCACCGGCGTGGCGAGCCCGGACTGGCTGATCTCCGAGGCGAAGATGTTGTCCCGGTGACCGTTGCGCTGGTGGATGTTTTCGACGATCACGAAGATCAGCGGGATCGCGCAGCCGAGCGCGAACCCGAGGTAGGTGCGCTTCTGGGCGATCAGCTTGCGAAGCTCCCAGCGATACACCGCCGCCGTCGACGGGCGGCGCCGGCGGGCGGAGGGCTCGTGTAGGAGCGCGGGGGCGGCGGAGGCGCTGCTCACGAGGTCCCCACCAGCTCGCCTGCGCGTGGATCGTGCCCGGCGCCGGCGCCCGCGGAGTCGCCCGCGCCGGCCTTCTCGGTGAGGCGGAAGAAGAGGTCCTCGAGGGTGGCCAGCTCGGGCGCGAGGGCGAGGATGCCGATGCCGGCTCCCGCGAGCGCGAGCGAGAGCGCCGCGACGTGGGACTCGTCGGCCTGGAAGCCGATGCCGTGCTCGGCGGCCATCACGTGATCGACGCCCGGCTGGACGCGGGCGACCGCGATCGCACGGTCATCGTCGGTCGTCCGCAGGCGGTATCCCGCGCCGCCCTGGCGGCGGAGGTCCGCCAGCGCCCCCTCGTAGACCACGCGGCCGGAGTCGACGATCGCGACGCGATCGCACAGCTCCTGGACCTCGGGTAGCTGGTGGCTCGAGAGCAGCACGGTGATGCCGTCGTCGGCCAGGCGTCGGATCAGCAGACGCATGTCGCGCATTCCCGCCGGGTCGAGTCCCGTCGCCGGCTCGTCGAGGATCAGCAGCCGTGGCTGGCGTAGCAGCGCCGCAGCGATGCCGAGGCGCTGGCGCATGCCGTGGGAGTAGCCCCCCACGCGATGGGCCGCCCGCGGGGTCAGCTCTACCGTCGCGAGCACCTCGTCGATCCGGCCCGCCGCCCCGTCGCCGTCGAGCGCCGCGAGCAGTTCGAGGTTTTTCCGCGCGCTCAGGTAGGGGTAGAAGCGGGGCGCCTCGACGAACCCGGCGACCCCGTCGAGGGCGCGGGCGCCCTCCCGCATCGGGTCCCGTCCGAACAGCTCGACGATCCCCTCCGTGGGGACGATCAAACCGAGCGCCATCCGCAGCGTGGTGGTCTTGCCGGCCCCGTTCGGACCGAGGAACCCATAAACGTCCCCGGCGCGGACGTTCAGGTCGATGTGATCGACCGCGAGGACCTCCTTGTAGCGCTTGACGAGACCGCGCGCCCGCACGGGCGGCGCATCTTCGCTCACGTCACAGGCCCCGGGCGAGCGCCTCGACGGCGACCGGTTCCACGGCCCCGGCGACGACGTACCGAACGCCCGAGCGCTCGAACGTGAGAATCGTGCCGAGAGCGGTCTTCAGCTCGCTGGCGCTGGTGCCGTTGATCGTGACCTTTGGCAGGTTTTCGAGGCTGCCCGTCGCGGAAGAGCCCGATCCGGCCTTCGCCTGAACCACCGCGATCGCCGCGACGCCGCTGCCGTGGACGGTGACCGTCGGCTTGCTGCCCGCGCTCGCCGAGGAGTTCTGTTCGGTGTCGGTGCCCGTCGGGGTGCTCAGTTCTTCGATCTTCGCGCCGGCCGGCGGCGTGAACGAGAAGACGGAGTCTTCCACCGGCCCGTAATTGACTTCGGTCGCGGCGAGTTCGAGCACCGGCGCCGAGGTGCTCGACGAGTACACGGCGGTACGGAGCGGGAAGCCGTGGGCCGAGTCGAAGGAGACCTCCGCCCCGCCGATCAGGCTGCCTCCTTCTTTCGGCGAGAATCGGACCGTGTAAGCAGGCTGGCCGCCGACGTCGGTGGGGGTCGGTTCGGAGACGTCCACGTGCTGGCGCAGGTGGCCGATCGCTTCTTCGATCTTCGTCAGCGAAGGAGCTTCGTGGCTCTGAGGGGCGGAGCCATCCCCGACGCCCGAGGCGCCTTCCTGTTTGGGCGTGTAGCGGTAGAGCGTGTTCGTGGAGGCGTCGTAGATCGTCACGGTTTGGCCGTCGTAGATGACCTCGGTGTCGCCTTTTTCGGCCTGCAGCTCGAGCCGTACGCGCCCGTCCTTGGCGACCCACATCCGACCCGAGGCGCCCGTGACCAGGGGGCTCGACATGATCCCTCCGGACGGCCCGCCGCCGGCGAGGTTCGCCCCTTCGAGCAGGTGGTCCGTAAGCGTCACGTTGGCGCTGACGCCTTCTACCGAGGGTCCGCTGAGGGCGTCGTGAACGGCCTGTGCGAGCGGCTTCTGCACCGGCTTCGGACCGGCGCCGAGCGCCGAGGCCAGCGCCGTCGCCGACGCCCCGATCACGACGACGGCCGCGCACAGGAGCAGGAGCCGAGAGAGTGCTAGGCGGCGGAGGATGTTCACGACAGATCGGGCCTCGTCCTTGGGAATTGCCGGATGCAAACCAGGTTAGCGCGCCACCTTTGCAGCCTCTAAAGGTGGGAGCGCTCTCATCGAAGCCACCCCGAGGGGGCCCGAGCCGAAGTCGGGCGGCCAACCGTTCCGGAGCGCCGACCGTGCGGGAGCGCCATCCGTTCCGGAGCGCCAACCGTTATCTTCACGCGCTCATGATCATCGCGGTCGTCATCCTTTGGGTGCTGCTCGGCCTGGGCGTGTTCTTCATCGCCATGCGCGGCGGTCCCCGCGGCGCCCGAGAGTCGCTGTACACGCGCTCGAAGGTGGGCCAGCGGCTGGTCACGCTCGGCATCGTCGTCCTGTTCGCCTTCGGGCTCGTCGTGCCCGCGCTGGTACTCGCCTTCAACGGGAACGACAAGGCGAGCGTTGCCGTCGGCGGCGTGCACCTCAACGCCGAAGAGCAGAAGGGCCGTGAACTGTTCGCCCATTCCTGCGGCGTGTGCCACACGCTCGCAGCCACCAACTCGGTGGGCCGGATCGGTCCGAACCTCGACGTGCGTGTGGGGGTGGACATCGCCACCCCCGCCGGACGCCGGGCGCTCGTGGAAAACGCGATCATGGAAGGACGCGCGCGCGGGCTCGGCCAGATGCCGGCCCTGCTCTACCAGGGCAAAGAAGCCGAAGAGGTGGCCAAGTTCGTGGCCGCCGTCGCCGGCCACTGAAGGCGCGCGAGCGCCGGGCGAGACCCTTGCGAGGCCACCGCGGGCGACACGCGGTTTAGACACGAGTCGATGGCGGCCCTTCGGGGCCCCGTATAGAGTCCGCCCGCATGGATCAGGTGATGCCGAAGACCGCCGCGGACGTGAAGGCGATCGTGGAGGAGCGCAACATCCGCTTCATCCGCTTCTGGTTCACCGACATCCTCGGCCAGCTGAAGTCGTTCTCGATCAACGCGGCGGAGCTCGACGATGCCTTCGAGGCGGGAATGGGTTTCGATGGCTCCTCGATCACGGGCTTCAATGCGATCGAGGAGTCCGACATGATCGCGATGCCGGACGCGAGCACGTTCGCGGTGCTCCCGTGGCGGCCGGAGGAGCAGGGCGTGGGGAGGATGTTCTGTGATGTGATCACCCCCGAGCGCAACCCGTACGAGGGCGATCCCCGGCATGTCCTGCGGCGAGCCGTCGAGCGGGCCCGGGCGATGGGGTTCGAGACGTTCAACGTGGGCCCCGAGCTCGAGTATTTCCTGTTTCGCGACTCTCGCTCGACGGAGGTCCTGGACGAAGGCGGCTACTTCGACCTGACCACCCTGGACGCCGGCTCGGACGTCCGCCGCGAGACGGTGCTCGCGCTCGAGCAGCTCGGGATCCACGTCGAGTACACCCACCACGAGGTCGGCCCCTCCCAGCACGAGATCGACATGCGCTATGCGGACGCCCTCAAGATGGCCGACGACTGCATGACCTACCGCATCACGGTCAAGGAGTTCGCGATGAAGTACGGCTGGCACGCCACGTTCATGCCCAAGCCGCTGTTCGGCGAGAACGGGTCGGGCATGCACACCCACCAGTCCCTCTTCCGCGAGGGCAAAAACGCCTTCTTCGACGCCGACGACCAGTACTTCCTCTCCGATGTCGGCAAGGCCTTCATCGCAGGCCAGCTGAAGCACGCCCGTGAGATCTGCGCCATCTTCGCCCAGTGGGTCAACTCCTACAAGCGCCTGGTGCCCGGCTTCGAGGCCCCCGTCTACGTCGCCTGGTCGCGGCGCAACCGCTCCGCGTTGGTTCGCGTGCCCCTGTACCACCCTGGCCGCGAGCGGGCCACACGGATGGAGCTGCGCTGCCCCGATCCGGCCTGCAACCCCTACCTGACCTTCGCCGTCCTGCTCCAGGCGGGCCTCGAGGGCATCGAGAAGGGCTACGAGCTGCCCGAGCCGATGGAGAAGAACCTGTACCACCTCTCCAGCGAGGAAAGGAGGCGCCTGGGGGTCGAGCAGCTACCCGAGAGCCTGGGTGAAGCGATCGAGATCATGGCGGAGTCCGAGCTCGTACTACGCACGCTCGGCGAGCACATGTTCAACCGCTACGTCGAGATCAAGCGCCAGGAGTGGGACGACTATCGCGTACAGGTCACCCGTTGGGAGCTCGATCGATACCTGTCGATCCTGTAGGCGCGGGCGGGATCGCGCACGCGATCGGCCGCGCCGGGGCGAAGTACCAGTGCAGGGCCTGCAGGAGATGTCCGAAGGCCCCGGGATGGCGTGGCGCGAGCTCGTGTAGCAGGCGCAGCTGTGACAGGGCGTGGCGTTCGTAGCGCTCCTCGCCCGTCAGCTGGGCGAGCCTGAGCAGCCCGACCGCGGCGCTCGAGCCCCCGGCCGGGATCGGCGCGTCCTCGATCTCCTTGCGCCGGGCGATCAGCCGCTCACCGTCGGCGGCGGTGGAGAAGAAACCGCCCCGCTCCGGGTCGGCGAAGCGGTCGATCGTCTCGTCCGCGAGCGCCAGCGCCGCCTCCCACCATCGCTCCCGACAGGTCGCTTCGAACAGCGCGAGCGCCGCCTCGAGCAGGAAGGCATGATCCTCGAGGTAGGCGGGGATCTTGGCGCGGCCGTCGTTGTAGGTGCGTAGCAGGCGACCGTCGTCGTCGCGCATGCGGGTGAGGATGAACTCGGCGCAGCTCGAAGCGGCGTCGAGATAGCGGGGCTCGCCGAGCGCGGCGCCAGCGTCGGCGAGCGCGCTGATCATCAGCGCGTTCCAGCTCGCCAGTCGCTTGTCGTCGAGCGCCGGACGGGGGCGGGCCAGCCGGGCCTGCAGGAGCCGTTCCCGGATGCGCCCGCGGCGCTCCGGGTCGGGGGCGGGGCCCCTGTCCTGGAGCACGTTCAGGCCCGGTGCCGGGTGGTGGGGGTCGACGAAGTTCCCCGCCTCGGTCACCCCGAGCCATGCGATCGCGGCGTCGGCGTCCGCGCCCAGGAGCTCGCGCAGCTCCTGCGCCGTCCATACGTAGAAGCGGCCCTCGATGCCCTCCGAGTCGGCGTCGAGGGCCGAGTAGAAGCCGCCCTCGGGGCCTCGCATCTCGCGCAGGGCCCACTCGAGCGTCTCGACGCATACCTCGCGCAGACGCTCCTCGCCGGAGCGCTGCCAGCCGTGCAGGTAGGCGCGGGCGAGCAGCGCGTTGTCGTAGAGCATCTTCTCGAAATGGGGCACCGTCCAGGCGGCATCGACGCTGTAGCGGGAGAAGCCCCCGGCGAGCACGTCGTGGATGCCGCCGCGAGCCATCGCCCCCAGCGTGCCCAGCGACATCGTCCGCTCGTCGCGAAGCAGCAGGAACTCGACCGCGGAGGCGGGGGGAACTTGGGCGCGCCGCCGAAGCCGCCGTTGACCGGGTCGAAGTCCGCGGCGAGCGCTGCCACGGCCTCCTCGAGCGAGGCCTCCCGCAGCGGCTCCGTCGACGCCTTCAGCGCCGCCGCGCCGGACAGGCGCGCGAGCACCTCCGTGCCGCCGGCGCGGATCTCGGCGGCGTTCTCGCTCCAGCTCTCGCTGATCGCGAGCAGGACCTGGGTCCAGGAGGGCATGCCGCGGCCGCCCTGGGGCGGGAAGTAGGTGCCGCCGTAGAAGGGCACCCCGTCGGGGGTCAGGAACACGTTCAGCGGCCAGCCGCCGCGGCCGGTCATGCCCTGGACGGCCTCCATGTAGAGGGCGTCGATGTCGGGGCGCTCCTCGCGGTCGACCTTCACGCACACGAAGCTCGCGTTCATCAGCGCCGCCGTGTCGGGATCCTCGAAGGACTCCCGCTCCATCACGTGGCACCAGTGGCAGGAGGAGTAGCCGATCGACACCAGCAGCGGCTTGTCCTGATCGCGGGCCCGCGCGAGCGCTACCTCTCCCCAGGGCAACCAGTCGACGGGGTTCGCCGCGTGCTGGCGAAGGTACGGCGAGGTCTCCCGTGCGAGCGCGTTGGGCACGCGCCCAGCCTAGAGCCTCGATTGCGCATGCTGCGGCTCCAGGCGTCACGTCTGTCAGCGCCCGGCGCCCGAGACGAGCAGGCCCGTCGCTCAGAAGCGCGGGTGCACGGCTGCCGGGGGCCATTCGCCCCCGCCGGCACGCGAGAGTTTGGCCTTCGCCACGGCGATCGAGAAGTGCCTCCCGGCGAGGGTCCCCGTCGCCTGCTTGAAGTCCGAGCTGACCCGTATCTCACCCCGCGCGGCCTCGCTGCCCGAGATCTTGATTGTCGCGGCCTGCAGCTGGCCACCCCGGACGGGGAACGTGCCCGTCAGCGCGACGCCTGGCACGAACGCGAAGTGGCGCAACACGACCGCCGTGCCGGTCAGCCGGGCGTACCCTCCGCGCAGGCCCCCGAAGCTCGAGCCGGTGGGCAGTTCGCGGTTGGCTTGGAGGGTGGCCCCGATCACCTGTCGGTTGAGGTCGACGAGCGTGTCGAGCACCGCGACGAGCGTCTGTCCGTCCCTGCCGCCGAGTCCCGCCGGAGGACGCACGGCGGATAGGCGTGTCGGCGTGATCGGGGTCGGTGCGAAGCGATCGCCGGCGCCCGCGCACGCTTCGACGGTGGCGCCGGCGAAGAACGCCGTGACGGCCCGGGCGGCACACCCGCTGAGGTCGCTCCCCAGCACCGAGTGCCCCGTGTAAGGGACGACCACGAGCTGGGAGCCGGGGATCTGCGCCGCGAGCGCACGCGCACCCGCGGTCGGCGTGCGCAGGTCCTGGCCGCCCGAGAGCACCAACGTCGGCACCTCCGGGAGAGCTCCGAACGAGGGTGGCGCTGTGGAGGCGTCCGGCCACTGCGCACAGGCGGGGATCGGGCTGGTGACCCACGCGGTGCTGGCGTCGAAGGGGTAGAAAGCACTCGCCGGCTGTGCGTCCAGCGCGGCGCGGGCTTCAGCGAGGCGGGTCGGGGCCGACACGCCTCGCTGCCAGGGAAAGGGTGTCTCCTCGCAGGTAGTCGTCGCGAACAGCGCTTCGTCGACGTCGGGGGACGGTTCGGCCTGGGCCGCCGTGCTCGGCAGGCTCGGAATCAGGCCCTCCGAGAGCAGCTCGAGTCGTAGCAGGGGGTCCGGGTCGTGGGTGAGCGCGGAGCGCAGCGCCGCGGGCAGCAGCGCCCGCAGCGCCGGGTTCAGGTCGCCGGCGAGCAGGATCGAGAACAGGTCCGGCTCCGTCAGGGTGGCCGCGTGTCGGTGGCCATCGCCGTCGTAGACCGAACCGGCGAGGGCATGCCGGCGCAGCTGCGCGGCGAGGCGTGCCAGGTCTGCTGTCGGGTTCGCGGTGATCCCCACACACACGCCACCGGAGCAGAGTTCTTCGAGCACCGGTTTGATCGCCTGGAAGGTGCTCAGCTGCAACGGTTCTTTGCCGGTCGCCGGGACGACCGAGTCGAGCACCAGTGCCTCCACCTCGTGCGGATAGCGCTCGGCGTAGTCGAGCGCGACCTTCGTCCCGTAGGAGGTCGCGTACAGGACGAGCCGTTCGTAGCCGCCCGCCCGCCGCAGCGCCTCGAGGTCTTCGACCGATTCGGCGGTCGTGAAATCGCCCCGGGCGGGGCCGATGTCCAGGGCACATTGTTCGTAGAGCTGGCCGATGCTCCCGAGGTTGGCTTCTTCGAGCGCCCCGCAGTGCAGCGGATCCGATGCGCCCGTACCTCGCTGGTCGAACAGCAGCACGTCGTGTCGGCTCAGCGCCGGAGCGATCGCCTTGACGATGAACGACGCTAGCGGCAGCGTCGCCTGACCGGGCCCACCGGCCAACGCCACCACTGCGTCCTGGCTCGGCAGGGCGCCGCTCAGGCGCCGCTCGACGCTGAGCTGGACCGTGCCGGGGAGCCGGCCGGTGCGGTCGAGCGGGACCGCCAGCTTGGCACACGAGAATTCGTGGCTGTCAGGGCAGCTGGCGAACGAGAGCCCCGCCGCCGCGGAGGCTCGGGGCGCCGGGACGGCCAGCGCGGCGAGCGCCAGCAATGCCCCGAGCAGCAGACTTGGAGCTCGCCAGGGCATCGGCTCGGACAATAGCCGTCACCGCCAGCGAAGTCGCCGGCAGGACGACGTGGTGGCCTTCGAGGGTTCCGGCCAGGTTGCCATGTGTGCCCGCGCGCAGGGTGCCGCCCGCGCCGGCGCCGCCCGTGAGGCGAAGCACCGCCGCGCCGGCGCTGATGCTGCCCGTGATCGCCAGGCCGGGAACGTAGGAGAACCCGTGCAGGCCGATGCGACCTTCCTCGAACGCGGCCCACCCCGCCCGCAGGCCGCCGACGTGCAACGCGCTCAGGCGTTCACCGCCGAGCGCCAGACGCAGGGCGAGCTGGCGGGAGAGGTCGACGAGGCTGAGAGCGACCGCGTGCAGGGTCCGCCCGATGCGGGCCGGGTAGCCGGGCAGCGGGCTGACGTGCGAGAGGTGCAGCGGTGGCAGCGGCGGGGGCAGGAGGCCGGCAGGCGGCGATTCGGACGGGCACGGACGGATGGCGCGCCCGGCGAACATCGCCAGCAGGGCGTCCCGCGCGCACGTCCCCGGCTCGGAGCTGAGGACCGAGTGGCCCGTGTTGGGGACCACGATCAGGTGAGAGCCGGGGATCGCCCCCGCGAGCGCCCGCGCATCGGCAGTCGGGGTGCGCAGATCGTCCGCGCCGCTGATGATCAGCGCGGGCACGTCGGGCATCGCTTCGCTGCCGGGAGCCGGCGCAGGGGCGGTGTAGGGCCACGCAGCGCAGGCCTGGAAGTCGCCGCGTTCGATCGCGGTCGCGGGGCCGAACGGCGCGAACGCCCTCGCCGGCAGACCGCGTGCGGCGGCGCCCGCTTCGAGCAGCCGGTCGTGGGTGTCGGAGGCGCGGTTCCACGGGAACTGCTGCTCTTCGCAAGTCGTCGCGAAGTACAAGGGCGAGTCGAAGTCTTCTACTTCGTCCCCGCCGCCTTCGCCGGTTGTCACCAGCAGCCGCGCCAGTGGTGCCCGGTCGCCGGTGGCAGCCGACCTGGCCGCGGTCACGAATTCGCTGCGGAGCTCGGGAGCGAGGTCGCCCTCGATCAGGAACGAGAACAGCCCACCGGCTGTGATCTGGATCGGGTGGGCCCGGCCTTCCCCGCCCACCTCCCGGGCGCTGAGCGGGCCCCGTCGCATGCCGGCAAGCACGCGGGCGAGATCTTTGACGGGGTCGCTCGTGATGCCTCGACACGCGCCCGCGGCGCAGATCCCCCGCAGCACCCGCGGGATCGCGGCGAACGTGGAGCGCTCGAGCGTGTCCGGTCCGGTGGGGGTGACGACGGAGTCCAGCACGAGCGCTTCGACCCGTTCGGGGTGGACCTGGGCATACATCTCGGCCACCTTGGTGCCGTAGCTCGTCCCGTACAGGACGAGCTTTTCGTAGCCGCCCGCCTGGCGGATCGCCTCGATGTCCGCGACTGAGTCCGCGGTCGTGTAGTAAGTCCGTTCGGGGCCGATCTGGGCCGCGCAGGCGCCGACCAGCGCGCCCAGCGAGCCGAACATCCGGGCCGCTTCGAAGGCGTGGCAGGAGAGCGGGTGCGACAGGCCGACGCCACGCTGGTCGAAGGCGATCACATCGCGGGTCGCCGCGATCGGGCCGAGCGCTTCGACGAACTGTTCTGCGAACGGAAGGGCTGGCTGGCCGGGACCGCCCGCGAGGGCGATCACGGCGGTGCGGGCTTCCCCGACGGGCGCCCGGTGGCGGCGGATCGCGAGCGTGATCGCGCCCGGCGCGACACCGCTCGGATCGAGCGGGACGGTCAGGTGCCCGCAGGCGAACTCGGCGCTGCCGGCGCACGCCTTGTAGGTGATCTGCGCGCTCGCCGGGGATGCTGCCACCGTGAACGTAGCGATCGCGGCGGCGATCACCCCGCTGAACAGCCTACGTGCGGCTGGTCGCACGAGCCAACAGTACCTCCCAGCCGGGCCGCGCACGCGCGGTTGGCAGATCGGAGCGATAGGGTGGCTGCGATGGCGGCTGATCGACAGGCTTTCGATGCCCCCGACGCGCCTCCTGCGGTTGGTCCCTACAGCCACGCCGTCGCCGCCGGCGGGCTGCTGTTCTGCTCGGGCCAGATCCCGTTGCATCCGAGCACCGGTGAGATCGTTGGGAAGGACGCCCCGGAGCAGGCGCGACGCTGCCTGGAGAACCTCGAGGCGGTGTGCGCGGTCGCGGGCACCAGCCTGCGGCGGGCGGCTCGCCTGACCGTGTATCTGACGGACCTGTCGGCGTTCGCCGAGGTCAACGAGGTCTACGCATCGTTCTTCGCAGGCGAGCCGCCCGCACGCGTGACGATCGGCGTCTCCGCGCTGCCGCGCGGCGCTCAGGTCGAGATCGACGCGGTCGTCGTCTCGTAGACGTCGCCGTCGGTCGGCTCCACCGCCCGCAGGGCGCGTGCGAGCAGTTCCTGGAGGGTGCGGCGCTCGACCTCGTCGAGGGCCTCGAGCACCTCGTCCTCGATCGAGCCCTGAGCGTGCTCGGCCGTCCGCAGCGCCTTCAGGCCAGCGGGCGTGAGCTGCACCACGTGCCTGCGCCGGTCGTGCGGGTCGCGCACGCGCGTCGCGTACCCCAGCTGCTCGAGCTCGTTGAGCAACAGGACGACGTTGTTGGCGTCCATGCAGAACGCGTCGGCGAGGTCCTGCTGTGGGCACCCGTCGTGGTCGCGCACGTAGGCGAGCGCGACGAGGTGCCGCAGATGCATCCCGAGCAGCTGCTCGTCGCTACGTCGGTAGACCTGCTTGGCCAGGCGCGTCAGCAGCACCATCGAGCCGCAAGCGCTCTCCTGTCCCATGTCGTCGAGTGTACCTGTCATCGCAACATCTGTCATCAGGCTAGCAAAGATTGTAAACATTTTGAAGATCGTCCCTGTGGCAGGGATGATCCATGATATGGTGCCCCTACCGCGTAATCGGAAGGAGCCTCATGAGCAACACGATCAGCCCCAGCAGCCCCAGTACCGCCCGCCGGATCGGCTTCCGGACAGGGCGCAAATCGGGCGACTCCGCCCCCTCGTCGCGGGGGCATCTCGCCGAGCAGGCCTACGCGTCCGAGCTGGCCCGCGCCGAGCGCGTGCAAGCCAACGCGCGCCGCGGCGCGCTGGACGGGGACAGCCGCGACTCCCGCGCGGTTGCTGCCGTGCGTCGCGCGCTCGCGGGGCGCAGGTCGGGCAGCGCACGCCAGGAGCTCGCGCTCGCGCCCGCAGATGACGGCGGCGGGGCCCGCAGCGCCGAGGAGCGCAACGAGCGTCGTCGCTGGATCGCCCTCGCCGTGCTGTGCCTCGGGCAGCTGATGATGGTTCTCGACGCGACGATCGTCAACGTGGCGCTGCCCTCGATCCAGCGGGACCTGCACTTCTCGCAGGGAAACCTCACCTGGGTGATCGACGGCTACCTGATCACGTTCGGCGGCTTCCTGCTGCTGGCCGGCCGGATGGGCGACCTGATCGGGCGCAAGCGCGTCTTCCTGAGCGGCCTGGTGCTCTTCACCACGGCCTCGGTGCTGTGCGGGATCGCCAACAGCCAGGCGCTGTTGATCGGGGCCCGACTGCTGCAGGGCGTCGGCGGGGCGGTTGCCTCGAGCGTGATCCTCGCGATCATCGTGACCGAGTTCCCGCGGGCCAAGGAGCAGGCCAAGGCGATGGGCATGTACGCCTTCGTATCGGCTGGCGGCGGCTCGATCGGCCTTCTCGCCGGGGGCGTTCTCACGCAGTCGCTCGACTGGCACTGGATCTTCTTCGTCAACGTCCCGATCGGCGTGTTCGCCTTCCTGATGGGCTCGGCCCTGATCAAGGAGAACCAGGGCATCGGCCTCGCGGGAGGCGTGGACGTGCTGGGGTCGCTCCTGATCACGCTAGCCACCATGCTCGGCGCGTTCGCGATCGTCAAGTCGACGGAATACGGCCTGCTGTCGGTCCGGACGCTGGCCGTCGGCGGCGCCTCGCTGGCGCTGCTGGGCGCCTTCCTGGCCCTCGAGGCGCGGCTGGCGAACCCGATCATGCCGCTGCGGATCCTGCGCCTGCGGATGCTGATGGGCTCGAGCCTCGTGCGCGGCCTGCTGATCACGGGGATGTTCTCCGCCTTCTTCCTCGGGGCGCTCTACCTGGAGCGCGTGCTCGGCTACGACGCGATCGAAACGGGCCTCGCGTTCCTGCCGCTGACCGCCTCGATCGCCGTGATGTCGCTGGGCGTGTCCGCCAGGGCGGTCCTACGCTTCGGCGCGCTGAGGACGCTGGCAGCGGGCCTCGCCGGCATCGTCGGCGGCCTGCTGCTGCTCGCGAGCGCTGGTCTGCACGAGAGCTATTTCCCGGGGCTCTTCTTCGCCTTCCTGCTCCTGGGACTGGGAGCGGGGGCCTCGTTCCTGCCGCTCCTGACGATCGGCATGTCCGACGCGCCCAAGCAGGACGCGGGGCTGGCCTCGGGGATCATCAACGTCTCCGTACAGCTGTTCGGAGCGATCGGCCTGGCGGTGCTGGGAACGATCGCGACCGACCACACGAAGTCGCTGACGGCGAGCGGCCACTCCCTCGGCAGCGCCCTCACCGGTGGCTACCACCTCGCGTACCTCGTCGCGGCGACGTTCGTGGCGCTCGGCATCGCCGCCGCGTTCATCGTCCTGCGCCCGCCGGCCAGCACTGTGGCGCAGGAGGTCGAGGCGCTCGAGGGCGACTTCGAGCGGGCCGGGGCAAGCGCCCAGGTCGCCGAGCAGCTCGCCTGAGATCACCGACCGCCGCCGGCGCGCGCCGGGTCCTGGGTCGCTCAGGACCCGGCGCGCAGCTGCGCCCGCTTGATCTTGCCGCTCGCGGTCTTCGGCAGCTCGCGTGCGAAGTCGACGATGCGGGGGTACTTGTACGGGGCCGTTTCCCGCTTGACGTGCTCCTGCAGCTCGGCGGCGAGCCGGGGCGAGGGCGACGCCTGTCCCTCGCGCAGGACGACGACGGCACGGACGATGGCGCCGCGCTCCTCGTCCGGCGCCGCGACGACGGCCGCCTCGGCGACGGCCGGGTGGGCGAGGAGCGCCGACTCGACCTCGAACGGGCCGATCCGGTAGCCCGCGGAGATGATCACGTCGTCGCTGCGCCCCTCGAAGTACAACCAGCCGTCCCGCTCGCGGACGCGATCCCCGGTCAGCCAACGGCCTCGGGTGCGGCGGTCCAGGATCCGCCAGGAGCCGTCCTCGCCGCGCTGGACGTCCTCGCCGAGGTAGCCGAGGAAGAACGTCGGCACCGTCTCCGGCGCGAGCGTCAGCTCGCCGTCCTCGACCGCGAGCCCGACGCCGGGGAGCGCGCGTCCCATCGAGCCGGGACGGGGCTGCTCCTCGAGCGGCGCCCCCGTCAGCTGTCCCGTCTCCGTCTGCCCGTAGCCGTCCCGGATCGAAAGGCCGGTGGCGTCTCCCCAGGCGCGTAGCACCTCCGGGTTGAGCGCCTCGCCCGCTGCCACCATCCCGCGCAGCGCCGGCAGCGGCCGCAGCGTCGCCCGCTTGGCGATCACGCGGTACTCGGTCGGCGCCATGCAGAGGACGTTCACGCCCTCCTGCTCGAGCAGCTCGAGCCGCTCGGCCGGGTCGAAGCGGGCGTCGTGCAGCAGCGCTGCCGCCCCCTCCAACCACGGGGCGATGAAGACGTTGCGCGCGGACTTCGACCAGCCGCTGGCGGCCGTGCACCAGACGAGCTCTCCGGGCCTCGGGTCGAGCCAGCTACGAGCCTGCAGCCGCTGACCGTCGAGGTAGCGCTGGCCGTGCAGGACCGCCTTCGGCTCCCCGGCCGTCCCGCTCGTGAAGGTGATCAGGCACGGCTCGTCCGCGGCCAACTCCACGACCGCCGCCGGAGCGGACGCGAACAGCTCCTCGTCCGGGACGTAGGCGAGCTCGGGCGCGTCGTGCTCGATGGCGTGCACGGCCGCCTCGAGCTCGACCCGGTTGCGCGCGTCGGCGATCACGAGCCGCGGCCCGGTCACCTCGATCCGCAGACGCAGGTCCTTCGCCCGCAGCTGCTCCGTGCACGGCAGCACCACGGCGCCGATGCGAAAGCAGGCCAGCATCGTCAGGACCCACTCGGGGCGGTTGCCGATCAGCGTCATCACGACGTCGCCGCGGCCCACGCCGCGGGCGGCGAGCGCGCCGGACAGCCCGGCGGAGCGCTCGGCGACCTCGGCGAAGGTCCACCGCCGGCGCGAGCCGTCGCGCGCCAGCTCCAGCAGGGCCGGCATGGCGGGGTCCTGCCGGGCCAGCACGTCGCGGGCGAAGTTCACGCCGGTATTCTCCTAGAAGCCCGCCGAATCCGACCCTGGAGCCGAACCGATGGCCGTAGCACCGCAACTCCCCAGCGACATGTCAGACGAGCAGCGCGCGATCACCGAGATGGTCCACCAGTTCGCCGACGAGCAGATCATCCCGAACGCCGAGCACTACGACCACGAGGACTCGTTCCCGGAGCCGATCGTGGCCCAGATGCGGGAGCTCGGCCTGTTCGGGGTCACGATCCCGGAGGAGTACGGCGGGATGGGGCTGGACCTGACGACCTACGCGATGATCGTCGAGGAGCTCTCGCGAGGCTGGATTTCGATCTCCGGGATCGTCAACACCCACTTCATCGGCTCCTACCTGCTGATGAAGTTCGGCAATGAGGAGCAGCGGCAGAAGTACCTGCCGCGGATGGCCACCGGCGAGATCAGGGCGGCCTTCTCGCTGTCCGAGCCCGAGCTCGGCTCCGACGTGCAGGCGATCAAAACCAGCGCCCGCAAGGGCGATGACGGCGCCTACGAGATCAACGGCCAGAAGATGTGGGTCACCAACGGCCTGCTCTCCTCGCTCGTGTTCGTGCTCGTGAAGACCGACCCGGACGCCGAGCCCCGCCACAAGGGCTTCACCTGCTTCATCGCCGAGAAGGAGCCGGGCGTCAGCGAGAACACGGGCCCCTATGCAGGCCTGATCGTGCCGCCGAAGATCAAGAAGCTCGGCTACAAGGGCGTCGAGTCCACGGAGCTCGTCTTCGACGGCTACCGCGTCCCGGCAGAGAACATCCTGGGGGGCGAGGCGGAGGGTCTCAACAAGGGGTTCGGGCAGATGATGGACGCGCTCGAGGTGGGACGCGTGAACGTCGCCGCACGCGGCGTCGGAATCGCCCAGCGCGCTCTCGAGCTCGCGCTGCGCTACTCGCAGGAGCGCAGGACGTTCGGCAAGCCGATCGCCGAGCACCAGGCGATCCAGTTCAAGCTCGCCGACATGGCCACCCAGGTCGATGCCGCGCGGCTGCTGACGCAGCGGGCCGCCCGTTTGAAGGACGCCGGCGAGCGCTCGGACCTCGAGGCCGGGATGGCGAAGCTGTTCGCCTCCGAGGCCGGCCGCTTCTGCGTCGAGGAAAGCTTCCGGATCCACGGCGGCTACGGCTACTCGAAGGAGTACGAGATCGAGCGCCTCTACCGGGACGCGCCGCTGCTGCTGATCGGCGAGGGAACCTCCGAGATCCAGCGCATGGTGATCGGGCGCAAGCTGCTACAGCGTCACCGGATCTGACCGGCCGGCTCGGGACGCGGGCGCAGGCAGCGACGATGTCCGAGGACGCCAAGGTGCTGATCGAGCAGGCCACGCGCAGGTTCGTGAGCGAAGTGCCGGCGCTCGAGCCGATCAAGCTCGTCGTGGGGATCGAGCTGCGGGGACGGGGTGACGTGCAGCAGTTCCGCATGGAGATGCCCGGCGTGAAGGTCACGAAGGGGTCCGCCACGGACGCACGCGTCAGCGTCGACATGCGGCGGGAGTTCTTCAACGTGATGGCCAAGGAAGCGAAAGTGCCGGACTGGATCGAGGCGTTCACATACGGCCAGGCGAAGGCCTCCGGCCCAGAGCAGTTCATCCGGCTGATCGTCAACGTGGTCGAGCGCCAGCTCGAGCGCGACCGCACGCCCAAGGCCCGCAAGCACGCCGACTGAGCGTCGACCTCGCCTCCGGGCGGCCCGGCTCAGTGGTAGGAGGTCAGCTGCTCGGCGAGGAAGGCGAGTGAGGCGAGCAGGAACAAGCACATGACGATCAACGAGAAGTTTTCGTTCACGCGCTCCGCCCTCCCAACCCGTCTCTGCTGGCCGTCAAGTAGCTCACCGGAACTCACCTGGACGGTACCGCAATCCGCGGAGCAAGACGAGGGGCCCGCTAGCCACGGGCCCCTCGCCGAGAAACAAGCGTTGAGACGACTTTGGAAGCATACTGGATCGGCTGGCTGTATGGCCAGCCGATTTCTCCCGTTCAGGCGAGGACGGATTCCTCGTCGTAGAGCTTGATCACCTTCACGGTCCCGTCGGGCGTGGTGTCGAGGCACAGCCGGCAGAGAACGCACTCGTCGACGTTGTCGGGCTCGATCCGCAGGGTGCCGTCGTCGTTCTGGGCGAAGATGTCCACGGGGCAGGCGTCGGTCAGCCGGCGGGCGAGCTCGACGTCGGCGCCCGCCGCGTCGTCGACGTCGATCGCGATGAAGATGCCGTCGACCCTCATGATCGCGTCGTGCCGGCGGTGGCCGCGCGCTCGGCGATTTTCGCGCCGATCATCTCCGGGATGTCCTCGATCCGCTCGGCCACGGCGATCCCGGCCTGGGCGAGGCGGGCGATCTTCTCGGACGCCGTGTCCTCCTTGCCTTCGACGATCGTGCCCGCGTGCCCGAAGCTCATTCCGGGCATCTCGTCCATGAAGCGCCCGGCCATGAACGCGACGATTGGCAGACGCGAGTCGTTATCGGTGACCCAGCGGGCGAGCTCGGCCTCCATCCGTCCGCCGGGCTCGGTGTAGATGACGATCCCGCGGGTGTCCGGGTCGGCCTCGAACAGCGGCATCAGCTCGGCGTAGCTCGAGCCGATGATCGCGTCGCCGCCGATCGACACCGCCGTCGACTGTCCGAGGCCCGCCGCGCTCAGGGTCGATGACATCTCCGTGGTCATGCCGCCCGAGCGTGAGATCACGCCGATCGGACCGGGCGTGTAGGCCTGTGCGGCGTTGCGCGCCGGGCCGCCGATCCCGCCCATCTTGATCACGTCCGGGACGATGATCCCGAGGCAGTTCGGTCCGATGATGCGGGCACCGCGCAGGGTCGCGAGCTCGACCATCTCGGCGACGTCACGACGGGGTATCCGCTCGGTCACGATCACGACGAGCTGGATGCCGTTCTCGATCGCCTCGAACACGGCGTCCTTCGTGAAGGCGGGCGGGACGGTCACGACCGACCCGTAGATCGGCCCTCCGTGGTGGGCGACGGCCTGGGAGACGGTGTCGAATACCGGCACGCCATGGACCTCGCGGCCCAGACGGCCAGGCGTCACGCCGCCGAGGACCTTCGCGCCGGCGCCGTAGTCCAGGCACTCCCGCGTCAGGTTCACTGCCTCGCGACCGGTGATGCCCTGGACGATGAAGGTCGTCTCGGCGTCGATCAGGATGCTCATGCCGGTGCTCCCTGGATCTTCTCGACGGCCCGCCGGGCAGCCTCGTTCAGCGACACCGAGCGGTCGGCGTAGTCGACTCCATAGCGCTCGAGGATCTTGAAGCCCTCCTCCTCCCACGCTCCCGGGATGCGAAAGATGGCGATCTTCTCCGAGGGGTCCAGGCCGAGCTCCAGGCAGGCTTTGATGACGCCCCGGGCGACGATGTCCACACGGGTGTTCGAGACGATCGACATCATCACCGCGATCTTGTCCACGCCCGGCTTCTGGAGCACGAGCTTGGCCAGCCCGCAGGCCTTGGCAACGGACGGGTTGCCGCCGATCTCGCAGTAGTTGGCGGGATGGCCGCCGTGGGCCCGGACGGCGTCGAACAGCGTCAGGGAGCCGCCGCCGGCGCCGATCACCAGGCCGAGGTTGCCGTCGAACTCGGTCACGTTGCCCGCAACCCCGCGGTGGTCCTGGGCGTCGACCTGCTCCCCGGCCAGCTCGAACGGGGTCGCCTCGCGGGCCTGGCGAGTCTCCTCCTCACCGACTCCGAGCTCGGCGAGCAGCTTGCGATGGCGCCCGCGTGCCTCGTTCTCCATGTCCATGTGGGCGTCGAGCGCCACGAACGAGCCATCCGCGAGCGCTCCGAGCGGGTTGATCTCGGCGAGGACCATGTCGTTCTCGACGAACAGGCCGGCCAAGCGGGTGAGGATCGGGACGAGCCGGTTCAGGGCCGAGCCGGTCACGCCCGTCGAGGCGATCACCTCCTTCGCCTCGAAGCCGCTGAACGGAAGGATGTTCGAGAAGTGCCGGCGGCCGACCTTGTCGGGCTGCTCCTCGGCGACCTGCTCGATGTCGATGCCGCCGACGGGGGAGAAGATCATCACGGGCTGCTTGCGCGTTCCGTCCCAGACGACGCCCGCGTAGTACTCCTGCTCGACCTCAGCGCGAGGGTCGACGAGCACGCCACGGGGCATGTGGCCGCCGATCTCCAGCCCCAGGATCTCGCGGGCGTGGGATTCCGCCTCCTGCGGGGTGTCGGCGAACTTGACGCCGCCGGCCTTCATCCGTCCACCGGTGAGAACCTGGGACTTGATCACCGTCGGGCCGCCGATGCGCTCGGCGATCGTGCGCGCCTGCGCCGGGTCGGTCGTGAAGCCGTAGTCGGTGACGGGGATGCCGGCGCGCTTGACGACCTCGCGGGCCTCGTACTCGAAGAACCTCATGCGGCCGGGAAGCCTATACGCAGAGGCTCGCGGGGGGACGCGGAGGTGCCGCCGCCCCGGCAGCGGCGCCGCTCAGGGGCCGAGCAGCGTGAACGTCGGGTGGGCAGGTGCGGTCGCGCTCCCGGCTGCGTCCGCGGCCGTGAGGCTGAGGCGGTAGGTGCCCGGCGTCATCCGCGCGCCGGCCGCGAGTACCCCGTCGAAGGACACCCGGTCGGAGCCCGCATGCCCGGCCAGGACGAGCGTCCGCGAGAGCGCCACGTAACGGGTGCATCTATGTCTCCCGGCGATCGCGTGGGAGGGTCTCGCGCAGCGGCCTGCGACCAGCACGCCGGGGTGCGGCAACTGAAACTGGAGCGTCACGCGGGCCGCCGCCGAGAGCGTGAACGTGATCGTGGTGCCGGTCGGGGCCGTCCGTGCCACGGCGATCCGGGCGACCTTTCGCCCACGCCGGAAGCGGGTGCGGGAGAGCGTGGGGCCGGCGATCACAGGAGGGGACGCGCCGGCGAGAGCGCTCGGACCGCCCGCCCCCCCGCCTGGTCCGCCGGGTCCGGTGCCCGCGGCGGTCGAGAACGTGACCGGCTGACCGGTCGCGTTCCCCTGGGTGTTCGTGGCGAGGAGGGTGATCGTGTACGCCGTGGCGGGTGTGAGGTCGCTGACGGATGCCGTCACCGACACGGGCGAGCCGCCGGCGCCGACCTGCTGGGTGCATGGAACCGTCGACCCTGAGCCAGGGGCCGGGGAGATCGTGAAATAGCAGCCGCTGACGGCCGAGCCGTCGGGGTTGACGGCGCCCGTGAGAAGCGCGGAAGTCGCCGTGACCGCCTGCGCGGGCCCCGTGACCGCGCCCGGCGGTGGCAGGGTCCACGTCAACGTCGCCGCCGGCGCGGCGCCGGGGCTCGCGGTCGTGACGTTCGTCACGCTTACGCCGCTCACGCCGAGGGGCCTGCCCGAGGCGCCACCGCCGCCACCGCCGCCGCCGCCGTAGCGTTCGAACGGGCCTTCGACTTCCCAATCGCCGCCGCCACCACCGCCGCCGCCATAGACGCCGCCCCCGCCGCCGCCGCCGCCGCCCTCTTTGTAGCCGCCGCCAAGGCCACCGACCCCGATCTTGCCGGTCTGAGCAGGGAATTCTTCCCTGCTGTGGATGCCTTCGCGCTCTTCGCTGTTGACGCCCCCGGCACCGCCGGCGGCCAGCCCACCGACGTGGCCTCCGCCCCCGCCGGGAACGTTGTCCATGGCGCCGTTGCTGCCTTCGCTTCCGGCCGCTCCGCCGGCGCCGCCGCTGCCGTGAGCTGCCGATGGCCCACCTGCCCCGCCCCCTCCGCCGGCGACGACGAGGCGCGATGCCAGGGTCGGAGCCGCCGCGCAGGCCGCCGGCTGCCCGGGGGTCAGCGGGTTGACCGAGCAGGTTCGAACGTCCGTGGCGCCGCCACCGCCTGCGCCTTTCGCGTGGGCCGGGAATTCGCCATAAGCTCCCGCGCCGCCGCCGTTGCTGCCGCCTTCGGCGGGCCCCACTTCGGCGTTCGTCCCTTCCGCGCCTTGGCCGCCGATCTCAACGTAGAGGATCTGCCCTGGCACGACCGCGAGACCGGCTTCGACGTCCGCGCCACTGCCGCCCTGCGGGTTCGGGGGGACGGAGACCTGCCCTCCCCGCGCTCCCACCAGTTGCACGCTGACGCTCGTCACCCCCGAGGGGACGATGAAGACGTGCTCGCCCGCGCCGGCGAACGACTGCGAGGCCGTTTCGGAGGCCTGCGCCGTCGGGGGCGCGAGCGCCGTCAGGGCGCACGCGAGCGCCGTCGCGCCGAGCCGGACACGCACGTTGGATCGCCTCATCGCTCCTTTATCGTCCCCTCGCCGCCCCAACTGGAGCGGCCCCGCGCCGCGTGCGCAGCCGCGCCCGGGAGGCGACTACGCCGGCGCCGGCTGCAGGCCGTATGCCTCGGCCAGCTCGGGGTCCTTGCGCGCGAGCATCTCTGCCAGGTTGACCATCACCTTGCACTGCTTCCAGGTGGCGTCGTCCTGCATCTTGCCGTCGATCATGTGCACGCCGCGCCCGTCGGGGATCGCCTCGATGACCTTTTTCGCGAACGCGACCTCATCGGGGTCCGGCGAGAACACGCGCTTGGCGATCGCGATCTGGCTCGGGTGCAGCGACCACGCCCCCACGCAGCCGAGCAGGAAGGAGGCACGGAACTGCGTCTCGCAGCCCTCGGCGTCGCTGATGTCCCCGTAGGGGCCGTAGAACGGCAGGGCCCCGACGGCCGTGCACGCGTCGACCATGCGGGCGATCGAGTAGTGCCACGGATCCTGCTGGTAGCTGGGCCGCGGCGCCGCCGGGTTCTCCGGGTCGGGGTCGGCGATCGTGCGGTAGCCCGGGTGGCCGCCGCCGACGCGCGTCGTCTTCATCCGGCGCGAGGCCGCGAGATCGGCCGGCCCGAAGCTCATCCCCTGGATCCGCGGCGAGGCACTGGCGATCTCCTCGAGGTTGGCCACGCCCTGGGATGTCTCGAGCACGCAGTGCAGCAGGATCGGCCGCTCGAGCCCGGCTTTCGCCTCGAGCTGGGCGAGCAGGCGATCGGCGTAGTGGATGTCCCATGGGCCCTCGACCTTGGGGATCATGATCACCTCGAGCTTGTGGCCGATCTCGGCCACGAGCTGGGTGATGTCCTCGAGGAAGTAGGGCGAGGCGAGCTCGTTGACCCGCGTCCACAGCGCCGTTTCGCCGAGCTCCATCTCACGCCCGACGCGGATCAGGCCGGCGCGGGCGGCCTCCTTCTTTTCCAGCGGCACGGCATCCTCGAGGTTGCCGAGCAGGATGTCCACCTGGGGTGCGAGGTCAGGCGCCTTGGCGACCATTTTCTCGTTCGAGAAGTCCATGAAGTGGATCATCCGCGAGGGCTTGAACGGGATCTCGCGGGCAGGCTCGGGCGCGTCGATGGCGAGTGGCTTGAAGAAGTCGCGGGGGTTGCGCAAAGTTGCTCTCCTGGGTCGTCTTTCCGCCCTGCACCGTATCGGGCCGGCCGCGCCTGGCGCCGGCGGCCGCGGTTGACGCTCTAGAGTTGCGGGCGCAATCAGCCAAGGAGACCCATGAGCGAGACCGAGACCGTCGAGACCGACCAGGCCGCCCGCGAGGCGAGCGGCGCCCACCCGTACGGCCGCTACCTCGAGGAGTTCGAGGTCGGCGCCGTTTACAAGCACTGGCCGGCGAAGACGGTGACCGAGGCCGACGACCACCTGTTCTGCCTGCTCACGATGAACCATCACCCGCTGCACATCAACGACGTCTACGCCGCCCAGTCCCAGCAGGGGCGCAACGTCGTGGTCGGCCCGCTCGTGTACTCCCTCGCCCTCGGCATGTCGGTCAGCGACGTCAGCGGCAAGGCGATCGCGAACCTCGCCACCGAAGAGCTCAAGCACCCCGCTCCCGTGTTCCACGGCGACACGCTGTTCTGCGAGTCCGAGGTGCTCGAGAAGAAGGAGTCCCAGTCCAAGCCCGACCGCGGGACCGTCAGGGTGCACACGCGCGTCCTCAACCAGGACGGCGTGCTCGTGGCCGAGTTCAAGCGACTCGTGCTCGTCCCACGCAAGCATCCAGGGACGCCCGGCGGCGAGTAGCCGGGGAGCGCGGACGGGCCCCCTCCGGCCGGCTGGGGTCCCGCGGGTGCTTGTGCGGGAAAGCCGCCGAACGCGCCTGCGATGGTGCGATACGCTTTTTCCAGTCGCCCAGGATGGGCGTTTTCGTTTTGCCAGGGCCAGAGCCAGAGCCGTGGCCGGGTAGCGGCGACGCACGTCCGCCGGACGACCCGGACATGGCCGCGAACCGAGGAGCTGCGTCGATCTCATGAGCACCACCGTCCCCGCACCGACAAAGAACGAGCGTTTGCTGGCATGGGTCGAGGAGGTGGCCTCGCTCACCGAACCGGACGAGGTCTACTGGTGTGACGGCTCCGCAGAGGAGTACGACCGCCTCTGCCAGGCCCTCGTCGACGGCGGCACGTTCGAGCGGCTCTCCGAAGCGAAGCGGCCGAACTCCTATCTCGCTCTCTCCGATCCGGGCGACGTCGCCCGCGTCGAGGATCGGACGTTCATCTGCACTCCCACCGAGGCGGGCGCGGGCCCCACGAACAACTGGCGCGACCCGGCGGAGATGCGGGAGGGCCTGACGGAGCTGTTCAGCGGCTCGATGCGGGGACGGACGATGTACGTCGTGCCTTTCTGCATGGGTCCGCTCGGGTCGGACAAGAGCCATGTCGGGGTGCAGCTGACCGACTCGACGTACGTGGCCGTGAGCATGAGGATCATGACCAGGATGGGCCGGGGCGCCCTCGATGCCCTGGGCAGCGAAGGCGTGTTCGTGCCCTGCCTGCACTCGGTCGGGATGCCCCTCGGCGATGGCGTGGAAGACGTGCCGTGGCCGTGCAACGCGGAGAACAAGTACATCGTCCACTTCCCCGAGACGCGCGAGATCTGGTCCTACGGGTCCGGCTACGGCGGCAACGCCCTGCTTGGCAAGAAGTGCTTCGCCCTGCGGATCGCCTCCGTGATGGCCCGGGATGAGGGCTGGATGGCCGAGCACATGCTGATCCTCAAGCTGACCTCGCCCGAGGGGGAGGTCAAGTACATCACGGGAGCCTTCCCCAGCGCATGCGGCAAGACCAACCTCGCGATGCTGATCCCGACCCTCGAGGGCTGGCGGGTCGAGACGATCGGGGACGACATCGCCTGGATGAAGTTCGGCGAAGACGGGCGCCTCTACGCGATCAACCCCGAGGCCGGCTTCTTCGGGGTGGCCCCGGGCACCGGCGAGCACACGAACCCGAACGCGATCCGGATGGTCTCCCACGACACGATCTTCACCAACTGCGCCCGCACCGACGACGGCGACATCTGGTGGGAGGGGATGACCGGGGAGCCCCCGGCGCACCTGATCGACTGGCACGGCAACGACTGGACGCCCGAGTCGCAGACCCCCGCCGCTCACCCCAACGCCCGCTTCACGGTCGCCGCCGACCAGACACCAGCGATCGCGAGCGAGTGGCAGGACCCGGCCGGCGTCCCGATCGACGCGATGCTGTTCGGTGGCCGGCGCTCGACCGTCGTCCCGCTCGTGACCGAGGCCCGCGACTGGGCACACGGCGTGTTCCTGGGCTCGGTGATGAGCTCCGAGAAGACGGCCGCCGCTGCCGGGACGGTCGGTGAGCTGCGCTTCGACCCCTTCGCGATGCTGCCCTTCTGCGGCTACAACATGGCCGAGTACTTCGCTCACTGGCTGAAGATCGGCCGCACCGACGGCGCCAAGCTGCCGAAGATCTTCTATGTCAACTGGTTCCGCAAGGACAGCGACGGGCGCTTCCTGTGGCCCGGCTACGGCGAGAACTCGCGCGTGCTCGCATGGGTGTTCGCGCGCTGCGCCGGCCACGGCGCAGCGACCGAGACGCCGATCGGGATGGTGCCGCCGGTCGGGCCGGACGGCATCGACACGCGCGGGCTCGAGGTCTCCGACCAGCACATGGCCGAACTGCTGCGCGTCGAGCAGGAGCAGTGGCGGGAGCAGCTGCCCCAGTTCCACGAGCACTTCGCGAAGTTCGACAACCTCCCCGAGGAGCTCCACGAGCAGCTGCGAGACCTCGAGCGCCGGCTCGCCTGAGCGGCGCTGAACACGCGCCGGCTCGCCTGAGTCAGTCGTGCCCGTGCATCTCGCCCGCCGCAGCCGGCGGACGGGACTCCTCGGCGAGCGAGGTGATCGTCAGCGCGCCGCGGGCCGAGGACTCGAGCACGTCGGTCGCCTCCTCCAGCGAGCGGGCATACAGCTCGACGAGGAGGTGCACGATGATGCGCGAGTCGTCCTCGTGCTTGTGGAAGCGGACGTGGGTGAAGAACTCACGCACGCCGTGGTCGCCGAAGGCGGCGTAGGAGAGGGCGTCGCCGGCCTCCGGGCCCGAGCAGCTCTCGACCTCGTCGGCGTCGACGGTGACCGTGCAGGAGGCGACCCAGGGGGTGCCGGCGATCATCCGTTCCCAGCGGTCCTCGATCGGCTCCACCCGTCCGTTGCTGAAGCCGAGGTGGGGCTGGTCGTGCATGCAGTCCAGACACTGCACCACGGCCTCCTGCAGCTCGTCGACCACTTCGGCTCGCTCCCCCGTCTCGGGGTCGATCTTGTGGATCCCCTCGTAGTGGACCTGGACCTCGAGATCCTGGGACCAGCAGCGGTAACAGCGCAGCCAACTGCGCGCGCTCGTCTCGGACGCTGAACCCTCCATCGCTCCATTGTATGTCGCCGCGCCGCGACGACCCTGCCGCCGCCCGGCGCGGTCGGCTCTCTGATCCCGGCGCTCGTGGCGCGACCGCGTGCGGCGAGCGGTGTCGAGGCTCCAGCCCCGACACCGCCCCCCGGCGCGCAGCTCAGTGCTTCTTCTTCGGCTTCGGTTTCTTGAGCTTGATGGTCACCGTCTGCACGTGGGCGACCGCCACCCCGCCGGCCTTGTTCAGGAACACGGTGGTGATGAGGACCGGAAGCACCTTGCCGGCCTTCAGGCCCTTCAGGGCCTTCGAGGTGGGTTTGATCACGATCGTGTAGAAGCCCGCCGCGGGAATCGTCATCGAGGTCACGCCGTAGAGGACGGGCGCATCGCTCACGCATTTCCCGCGCTTCTTCACGAAGCCGCGTTTGCAGTGCTTGGCTTTGGCGGCGGCCGCGAACGGATCCTCGAAGCCGAAGAAGACCGAGCCGTGCTGGACGACGCCGTTTGAGCTGGCAGTCCCCGCTGCGGGGAACTGCGCCACGATGTCGATCACGCCGTTCTTGTTGTTGAAGTGCGGCCCACCGACGAGCGCGAAGGCACTGGACGGCGGCGGCGGGGGCGGGGGTGGTTTCGGCGCGGTCACCGTCACGAGCTCGCTGCCGCAGGCCGACTTGCCGTTGACGAGGACCTTCTCCCCGATGTAGGACGCCTGGAAGTAGTAGGTGCCCGGCGTGGTCAGCGTGACCGGTTCCGAGGACGGCCCGATGCCGGCGGTGGTCACGGTGCCGGCGTTGAGAACTTCGGTGCCCGGCGTGCACGACGCGTTCGGGAACACTTTGTATTCGAGGAACCCGAACACCGTCTGCCCGCCGGGGATGCTGACGGTCGCGGTGTCGGTCACCTGCGTGCCGGGGGGCACGGTCAGCGCCGAGCCGACCTGGCCGCCGCCGGAGAGCGAGGTCGTGACCGACGCGAGCCCGAACGTCATCGACTCCTCGCCGCAGACGCTGAGCGCCGGCGAGTTCTTTTCCGTTTCTGAGCCGAGGTTGCCCGTGTACCTGACCTGCCAGTAGTAGGTCGCGTTCGAGGGCAGCGAGGCGCCCTCCTCGGCCGAGGCTTCGGCGATGCCTTCTTTGACTTTCGCTTTGCCCGCGTTCGCGACTTCTTTGGTGCAGCCCGGGTCGGAGTAGAGCCTGTATTCGACTTCGCCCGTCGCGGTCGCTTTGTTCGGACCGAGGATCGTCGCTTTGTCGCTCACGTTGCCCGGGTTGAGCAGGGTCAGGCGGGCGGCTTCGAAGGACGATTCCGCTTCGGGGCTCTGCGCCGTCAGCGTCGTCGAGATCGTGTCGTTGACTTCGCCGGCGACGAGCGTCGTGCCCTGGGGCGGCGCCTCGAGCGTGAAGTACGTGTACTGGTCGTTGGCAAGCGGCGTCGGGAACGTGACCGTGCCCGCGTCCGACGAGCCGGCTTCGGCCTGGAGCACCGTGTCAGGCCCCGCGTAGCCCGATTCGCCTTCGGTCCCTTCGAAGGGACAGCCGGAGGGTTTGGGCACGATCGATTCGCTGCAGATCCCGTCGCCGTCGAAGCCGAAGACCCCGTCTCCCGAGTTGGTCACGCCGATGTGCACTTTCGAGAGCGGTTTGTTGCTTTCGTTCTGGACGACCACGGTCACGTCATCGCCGCCGTCGTAGAAAAGCTGCGAGGCGTCCTCCAGGATCAGCGGCGGTTCCGTCGCGCTGGTGACCCTGATCAGGTACTGGCAGGAGGTGTCCTCGCCGATCGCCGGGCACTGAGTGAAGGGCGGTGTCGTCGGGCCGGCGGGTGGCCCGGCGGGCGAGCCCGACGCATACGCGCTGCCGGCGAAGGCGGCCGTTGCCAGGACGACGAGGACAGTGAGCGCTGCGAGCATGCCGAAACGATGACCGCGCGGCGCTGCAAGATAGCCATGCATGACCAGACCTCCCGGCCCCCGCCGGCGCGCGAGCCCCCCGTTTGCAGTTGCGGCAAGCCTACAGCTTGGCCGCGGGTGGCGGCGATCCAATTCTGGGGCAACCTGACCCGGCACACCGCTGGCGCGTATCAGATCCGCCGTCCCGGCCCTACCCGAACGTGAACGCGTAGCCGGTCACGCCGGGCGCGAAGCGCAGGGTCAGACGGTGCTGTTCGGCCCGCGGCAGCGACACGAGCGTGTAGAGACGCTGACCGCGGACCGTGACCACGCCGCCGTGGACGTCGCTGCCGGCATCGGCGGCGCTTATCGGCCGCCCGTCCAGCAGCACCTGGACGTTGCGCGGCCGTTCGCCGGGCGAGCTGAGGACGAGGTAGACGTGCTTGGCGAGGAACTCGACGTCGATCCCGGCACCCGGGCCCGCTTGCGCGGGCTGGGCGTCGATCGTCCAGGTGCCGCTGTATGCGAACTGGTTCAAGGCCAGCTGGCGCCCGGGGTCCTGGCCGTAGTCGTGGAGACCGGACTTCGGCCCGTTCACCCAGCCTTCCGCCCGCGCCCTGCCGAGGTAGGTCTCCGGCGTGGCTTCGCGCGAGGGCACGACGACGCCGGTCGGATGGCTCATCCCGCCGACGGCGTAGCCGGCTTCGGCGAGCAGGGCGCGGATCGCAGTTTCGGTCTTGTCGTAGTCGCCCTCGCCGATCGCCACGTAGCGCACCTGGCCGTGAGCGTCGATCAGGTAGTCCGCCGGCCAGTCTTCGTTGGCGTAGGCGTCCCACGTGCCCATGTTGTTGTCCTGCACGACCGGATAGCGCAGCCCGAACTGGCCGATCGCGTCGGCCACGTTGCTCGCTTCGCGCTCGAACGCGAACTCCGGCGTCTCCACGCCCACGATCGTGAGGCCGTCCCGGCGGTAGGCCCGATCCCACGCCTTCAGGTACGGGAGCGTGCGGATGCAGTTGATGCACGTGTACGTCCAGAAGTCGACGAGCACGACGCGCCCGCGCAGCCCGCTCAGGGACAGCGGCTGCTGGCCCGGGGTGTTGAACCACATCTGCGTGTTCGTGAATTCGGGCGCCGGGCCGAGGACGGGGAGGCTGCTGGCGACCTGCACGAGTCGGGCCTCGCTGGCGCTGTGGGCGACGGCGTGCAGCTTCGACGCGGACCCTTCGCAGGACGCGGAGCCGTTGGCGGGGGTGAAGCGGGCGTGGCGACCGGTGATCTCGGGCAGCCGCCCGGTGATCGTGGAGGAGCACTCGAGCGACGCGGTCAGGTTGACGTTGGGGATGTGCTGGGCGATCAGCTGGTCGAAGCTGACGTCGAGGTTCGCGAAAATCGCGATCGCGGTCGCGATCATGATCACGCCGAGCGCGCGCTGCAGCGCCGGGCCCCGTCCCGCGCGGCGCACCCGTTCGAACACCTGCCTCCCGCCCAGGGTCAGCGCCAGCAGCACCACCGCGGAGCCCCCGGCGTAGGCGATCGCCACGGCGATCGTCCGCCCGGACGCCGCGCTGACGGAGATCACCGCCGCGAGGATCGGGCTCGCGCACGGGGTGTAGACGAAGCCGAGCGCTGCTCCCACGAGCAGACCGGAGAGGAAGCCGTCGCCGCCGGAGCGCGGGCCGAAGCGGGCCAGGCGGGACAGCGGCGCCTCGATCCGTGCAGTCACGCTCGGCGCGAGCAGGGCGAGCCCGAACACGAGCAGCACCGCCACAGCGAGCCCGCGCAGGGGATCGCTGCCGAGGCCGACCCCGTCCACCACCTTCGCGATCCCCACGATCGTGACCGTGAACGTGATCGACAGGCCGAGCACGATGCCGAGCGGGCGCCGCGCTCCCCCGACCCCGCCCGCGGACAGCAGCGCCGGCAGCACGGGCAGCACGCACGGCGACAGCGCCGTGCCGGCTCCCGCCAGCACGGCGAAGGCGATCAGGACGAACATGCTCTCGCCCCTGCAGTCATGCCAGCCGCCGTCGCGTTAGAGGCCGCGGACCGCGCCCGCACGGAGCGTCGCCCCTGGGTCGCTGCCGGAGCTCGGTCCCAGGGGCAGCGAGACCGCCCGCGCCCGGCGGCGGCGGTCGATCATCGACCCGGGGAGGGTCAGATCGTCATGCGCGCTTGGATCCTGGGCGCTGAGCCACATCGCTCCCTGATCGTAGATGAGCAGAGATTACGGCCCTGAAAACGACGGACCGCCGTCTCGGTCATGCGTCGACCGGTGCGCCCGCACGCAGCGTCGCCGCGAAGTCGCTGCCGGCGATCGGCCCCAGGCACGGCGAGGTCGCCCCGGCCCGGCGGTAGCGCTCGATGCCCGCACGCACGTCCCCCTCGTCCCCGACGGCGGTCAGCTCCTCCAGGAAGCGCTCGGAGATCGCGGCACGCATCGCCTGCACGTCCCCGGCCGCGGCGTCGTAGGCGGCGATGTCCGCGCCGAAGCCCGTGCGCTCGATCATCGCGCGGTAGAAGGGCAGGCCGAAATACGGGATCAGGTCCCCGCGCATCGCCCCGAAGGTATCCCCGCGGCGCTCGCTCAGCCCGGCGGGAACCGCGGCGACGACGTCGAAGCCCTCGAGCGTTCGTCCCACCCGCTCGCGGCCGGCGCGGACCTCCGGGATCACGACCTCGGCGACGTAGG
Organism: uncultured Solirubrobacteraceae bacterium; assembly: GCA_963743505.1. Lineage (GTDB taxonomy): Bacteria > Actinomycetota > Thermoleophilia > Solirubrobacterales > Solirubrobacteraceae > Palsa-744. The sequence goes on from CAVUPZ010000002.1 coordinate 695,555, forward strand.
ACGGGTTGCACAGCCACAGCACGACCCCGTCCGCGATCTCGCCGGCCAGCCGCAGCATCGCCGGTGACAGCGCGGCGACGTAGATCGGCAGCTCCGGCCGCGGCGCGAGCCCATACAGGTGGAAGCCGCTCCGCCACTTCTGCCCCGCCGGTGGGTCCTCGCCCGCGAGGATCGCACGCACGATCGCCACGTACTCCCGCATCTCCGCGACGGGACGGTCGATGCTCTGCCCGTGCCAGCCCTCCACGACCGGCCGGTGCGAGACACCGAGGCCGAGGTTGAGGCGACCGCCGGCGAGCTCGTCGATCGTGGCTGCCGTCTGGGCCATCGTGGCGGGGGTCCGCGTGTAGATCGGAACCACGCCCGTTCCGACCCGGATCTTGCTCGTGGCGAGCGCGTAGGCGCTCACCACGGTGAGCGACTCGCGGCCCGCGATGTGGGTGACGTAGGCCGCCTCGTAGCCCAGCGACTCGGCCAGCCTGACCCGCTCGACCGCCTCCTCGAGCGAGCGCCCGGTGGAGATGAAACAGCCGACGGCCACGGCCGCAGCATATGCCACCGGCTCGAGCTAGCGCTTGAGGATCAGGAACACGACCGTGGCCGCAAAGGCGATCTGGCCGAAGGCGAGCGCCGTGCCGAGGTTGACCGCGCCGAGCGCCCCTGCCAGGGCGCTCGCGAGCACGAACACCGTCACCAGCGTCACGAGGTCCCTTCTCATCAGCGGCGATCCACGGCGGCGGTCCGGGGCCCGGCGGCCATCAGGAAAGGCGATCCTCGAGCAGGGCGAGCAGGGCCCCCGGCGCGAGCCGTCCGTCCTCATGCTCGAGCAGGCCTCGCGCGGCCTGCCGGCCGCCGAGCGCTCGCAGGCCCGCCTCGCCGTGCTCCGCGGTGAAGTCCGCAAGTGCTCCCTCGCGGCGGGCACGGGTCCGACGTGCGGGCAGGTCCAGGCCTTGGCGGTGCGCCCCGAGCGCCTCCACGAGCTCGTCGATCCCCGTCGCCGGCGGCAGCGAGGACACGGTCAGGACCGGCGTCGCCCCCGCTCCCAGCGAGCGCAATGCCGCCGCAAGGTCGCGCCGCGTGCTGGTTGCGATCTGGCCGAGGTCGGCCTTCGTCACGACGAGCACGTCGGGGATCTCCATGATCCCGGACTTCAGGAACTGCAGGACGTCGCCGCTGCCCGGCTGGACGACCACGGCGACCGTGTCCGCCAGCTCGGCGATCTCGGTCTCGGCCTGCCCGACCCCGACGGTCTCGATCACGACCACGTCGAACGCGGCGGCCAGCGCGCCGGCGGCGGGCCGGGTCGCCCGTGCGAGGCCCCCGAGCCGCTCCCCCGCCGCAGTCGAGCGGATCAACAGGCCGCGATCGGCGGGGTCGAAGGCGATCCGGGCCCGGTCGCCGAGCAGCGCGCCACCCGACCGGCGCGAGCTCGGGTCGACCGCGAGCATCGCCACGGTCAGGCCCCGGGCCCGCCACGCTGCCAGCAGCGCGGAGAGCAGCGTCGACTTGCCCGCCCCAGGGGGACCGGTGACGCCGATCAGGTGCCCCGGCGCCTCGCCCCCGAGGGCCGCGGGGGACAGCTCGGCCAGCAGCGCCAGGGCCTGCTCGCGGTCAGCCGCGGCGCTGCTCTCGAGCAGGTTCAAAGCGGCCGGCGCGGCGCTCACGTCGCGCTCGCGCAGGCGCTGGCCGAGCGCCGCCCCGTCCGCGCTCACGCCGAGCCGTTGGCGGACGCCCCCGCGGCGAGCGTGGGGGACGCCGGCTCTGCGGCCGTGCCTGGCGCGCCCGAGCCCACGAGCGCGACGATGTCGCGCATGATCCCGGTGACGTCGAAGTCCTTGGGCGTGTAGACGGCCGCCACGCCGGCGTCGCGCAGCAGCGCCACGTCCTGCTCGGGGATGATGCCGCCGACGACCACGGGCGCCTCCACGCCCGCAGCCCGCAGCGCGTCGATCACCGCCGGGATCAGCTCGCGGTGTGAGCCCGAGAGGATCGACAGACCGATCACGTGCACGCCCTCCTGCAGGGCCGAGGCGGCGATCTGGGCGGGGGTCAGGCGGATGCCTTCATAGACGACGTCCATGCCCGAGTCGCGGGCCCGCACGGCGATCTGCTCGGCGCCGTTGGAGTGGCCGTCGAGGCCCGGCTTGCCGATCAGGATCTTCGGCCGACGGCCGAGCGTCTGCTGCAGTCGCTCGACCTCTCCGCGCAGCTCCTCCAGGGCGCCGTCGGGCGCCGCCGCGGCCGCCTCGCCGACTCCCGTGGGTGCGCGGTAGCCGCCGAACACGCCGCGTAGCGTCGCCGCCCACTCGCCCGTCGTCGCGCCCGCCCGCGCCGCCGCGATCGACGGCTCCATCAGGTTGATCGCGGTGTCCGCGCCGCCCGCGGCGGCCTCCCCGAGGGCCGCCAGGGCCTCCTGGACGGCCCCGTCGTCACGGGCGCTCCGCCAAGCCGCGAGCGCCTTGATCTGCTCGGCTTCGACGGCTGGGTCGACGACGAGGATCCCCCCCTGGGCATCGGCCGTCAGCGGCGAGGGCTCGGACTCCGCGAAGCGGTTCTGACCGACGACCACCTGCTCGCCGGTCTCGATCCGGCGCAGCCGCTCGCGGTGGGAGTCGACGAGGGCTCCCTTCATGTACGGGACGGCCTCGACGGCTCCGCCGTGCTCGGCGACCACCGCCATCTCGGCCCGTGACTGCTCGAGCAGTTCGGCGACGAGCCCATCCATCACCTTGGAGCCCTCGAAGATGTCGGGGTAGTCGAGGATGTCGGTCTCGTAGGCGAGGATCTGCTGGATCCGCAGCGACCACTGCTGGTCCCACGGGCGCGGCAGGCCGAGCGCCTCGTTCCAGGCGGGCAACTGGATCGCTCGTGCGCGGGCGTCCCGGCCGAGCGTGACGGCGAGCGCCTCGAGCACGATCCGCGGCACGTTGTTCTCGGGCTGGGCCTCCGTCAGGCCGAGCGAGTTGACCTGCACGCCGTAGCGGAAGCGCAGGTGGCGGGGGTCGCTGACCGAGTAGCGCTCGCGCCCCAGCTCCTCCCACAGGATCGACATCGCGCGCAGCTTCGCGTGCTCCTCGACGAAGCGGACGCCGGCGTTGACGAAGAAGGAGATCCGTCCGAACACGAGACCCATGCGCTCCTCCGGTACGCGCTCGCGGGCCGCGTCGAGGACGGCGATCGCGTTGCTCATCGAGTAGGCGATCTCCTGGACGGGCGTGGCCCCTGCCTCCTGCAGGTGGTAGGAGCAGATGTTGATCGGGTTCCACTTCGGGACGTGCTCCACCGTGTAGGCGATCATGTCCGCGATCAGCCGCATCGAGGGAGCGGGGGGAAAGGCGTAGGTCCCACGTGCGAGGAACTCCTTGATGATGTCGTTCTGGGTCGTTCCCTGGAGCTCCCGCCGGTCGACGCCCTGTTCCTCGGCCACGACGATATAGAGCGCCAGCAGCCACATCGCCGTCGCGTTGATCGTCATCGAGGTGTTCATCTCCGCGAGCGGTATGCCCTCCATCAGCGCGGCCATGTCGCCGCGGTGGGAGACCGGCACGCCGACCTTGCCGACCTCGCCGCGGGCGAGCTCGTCGTCGGGGTCGTAGCCCGTCTGGGTGGGCAGGTCGAATGCCACCGACAGCCCCGTCTGGCCCTTCTGCAGGTTGCGCCGGTAGAGCTCGTTCGAGGCCGTCGCCGTCGAGTGGCCGGCGTAGGTCCGCATCATCCACGGACGGTCGCGCTCGGGCAGCCGCGGGGAGCCGTCAGCGTTCATGAATCAATTGTACGGTCGGACCGCTGGCTTTATCCTGGCGGCGATGAGCCGCACCGTGGAGATAACGCGCGCCGGTGGCCCGGACACCGGCCTCGGCCCCCCGTGGCGCGTGATCGTCCGCAACGACGATCACAACACCTTCGAGCACGTCGCCCAGACACTGGCCCGCTACATCCCCGGCGTCAGCGTCAAACGGGGCCTGGAGATCGCGAACGTGATCCATACCTCGGGACGGGCGACCGTCTTCAGCGGCCACAAGGAGCCGGCGGAGCACTACTGGGAGCAGCTGAAGGGGGCGGGCCTGACGATGGCTCCGCTCCAGCAGGGCTAGCGCTCGCCCAGGCTGCGAGCTCAGGCGCTCTCGCCCGTCGACCCCCACGTGCCGTTGCCGTGACCGTTGGCCGCGACCGCGTCGCGATCGATCGCGCCGGCCGCGGTCTGGTCCCACCAGCCGTAGAGGACCGGCACCTGGTACCAGCTCGAGTGGCTGGCCCGGAAGTAGGTCATCTCCGGGCCCTCCCAGTAGCGCTCCCAGTCGACGTACTCCTCGAAGACCGCGAACTGCTGGAACTTGTAGCGGTCGTCGCGGGCTCGGTAGACGGCGTAGGAGCTGGCGCCGTAGCGCAACGCGACCGCCGCGAGCTCTTCCAGTGCCTCTCCGAGCCCGTCCGCGCGGAAGCCGGTTGCATACCACGGGATGATGACCGTGCCGGGCATCAGGCTCCCACCTCGGCGTGGATCGCCCCGGGGCCCTCGGCGGTCTTGCCCTGCCCCTCGCCGTCGGCCCCGACGAGGATCGAGATCTTGCCCAGGTGCTTGTTTTCGAGCATCAGCTGGTGGGCTTCGGCGACGCCATCGAAGCCGAGCGTACGCCACAGCACCGGGCGGATCTGGCCCGACTCGATCAGCTCGTTGGCCTTCGTGCACTCGTACGCGTTTGCGAAGTGCGAACCGAGGATCTCCTTCTGCTTCATCCACAGGTAGCGGACGTCGAAGTCGAGGTTGTAGCCGGTCGTGCCGGCGCAGATGACCACCTTGCCGAACGGCTTCACGGTGAACACCGACGTCGGGAAGGTCGCCTTGCCGACGTGCTCGAAGACGATGTCCGGCGCGTCGCCGAGGATCGCCTTGACGCGCTTGGAGAACTCCCGCGAGACGCCGAAGCGGGCCTTCTCCTCCTCGGGGCTCTCGTTGCCGGTCCGCATCATGCCGGCGAACTCGGCCCGGTCGATGAAGTCGACGGCGCCCAGGCGCTTGACGAGCTCGCCCTTCTCGGCCGAGGACACGACGCCCACGCAGTGGGCGCCCGCGGCCGCGCACAGCTGCGTGGCGAAGACGCCAAGACCGCCGGCGGCTCCCCAGATCAGGACCCTCTGGCCGGCCTGGAGCTTGCAGCGCGTGAGGAGCATCCGGTAAGCGGTGAAGTACACGAGGCCGTAGGAGGCCGCCTCCTCCCACGTCAACGCGGGCGGCTTGTGCAACAGCTGCTGAGCCTGGACTTTGGTGAACTGGGCGAAGGACCCCCACGTCGTCTCGTAGCCCCAGATCTTCTGGGAAGGAGCCGCCATCGGGTCGAGCCCGTGTACCTCGGGGTCCTCGTAGGAGGCCTGGTTGCAGTGCACGACGACCTCATCGCCGGGCTTCCAGCGGGTGACGCCGGGCCCGACCTTCCAGACGATCCCGGAGGCGTCCGAGCCGCCGATGTGATGGCCGTACTCGGGATGGTCGCCGTAGCGCATCACCGACACCGGCTCGGCGAGGGCGGCCCACACGTTGTTGTAGTTGACGCCCGCCGCCATCACCCGGACGATCACCTCGAACGCTCCCGGATCGGGCACCTCGATCTCCTCCACCTGGAAGGCGTCCTTCGGCTCGCCGAAGCGCTCCTCCCGGATGACCCAGGCGGCCATCGTCGCCGGCAGCTCGCCGGGCTCGACGTCGACTGTTGACACTTGTTGCAGATCGATGGCCACGTGCTCTTGAACCTCTCCGTCGGGTGCGGGGACGGCCCCCAATGCTACCCGGGGGTCGCCGCCGGGGTCTCGCGACGCTCCCGCTGCCACGCCGGGACATCCGGGGCCGGGCCCGCGCTCCGTCCACGGCGGCGAAGGGGAGCAGCCGCCGAACTCACCGCGGGGGCGCGGGGAAGGGCAGCTCGAGCACCGCTGCCGTGGCGCGCCCGCCGGCAGCCTCGAGCATGCTCCCGGGCTCTGCCTCCCGACGAAGCAGGGCCAGGGCGATCGGCCCCAGGCGTGGCGAGAGGGCGACGCTGCCGATCTGGCCCACGGGCCGCTCGCCGAGCAGCAGCTCGGTCCCACCCGGCAGCGGCTGCGAGAGCATCAGGCCGCGCAGGTGGCGGGTCGGCTTGCCCTTGTAGAACAGCCTGGCCACGGTCTCCTGGCCCACGTAGCAGCCCTTCGTGAAGCTGACGGCCCGCTCGTTGAGCCCCGCCTCCTGCGGGATCACGGTGTCGTCGAGGTCGATGCCGTAGCGGGGGCGGCCCCGCTCGATCCGCAGGCACTCGGCAACCTGCTCGTCGATCGGGACCGCGCCGCGGCCGCGCAGTGCGTTCGCCAATGCGGCCGTCTCGGCGCTCTCGCACAGCAGGTCCACGCCGACGTCCGTGCGGATCGCCAGCGCCTTCACCCCGTCGAGCGCGACAGGTCCGTTCGCATGCTCCTCTTCGCCGAGCCCGAGGACCCCGGCCAGCCGGGCGGCCTCGGGGCCGATCAACGAGAGCAGCCCCTGCTCGAGCGTGCGCTTGTGCAGCTCGACGTCGAAGCCGACGCGGAAGCGGCGGATCATGTCGAACAGCGCCTGCAGCGCCACCCGCTCGGTGTCGAGAGCGAGCTCGGCCGGCTCGCTCCCCGCCTCGCCGACGGCGAGGATGCGCAGGTCGCCGAGCATCTTTCCCTTGTGGGTGAGGAAGGCGGCGTAGCGGCCTTCGCCGGCACGGATTCCCTCGAGCTCGTTGGTCACCTGACCACCGAGGAACTCCACCGCGCCGGTCCCCGTCAGGGCCAGCTTGCCCCGCTCGGAGCGATCGAGCAGGCCGCAGCCTTCGAACAGCACGCCGTAGCCGCCGGGCGGGGCGTCGGTGGTGAGGCTCGTCATGGGACCGAGAATAGCCGCGCTAGGCTTCGCCTCATGGGCCTCGCCGATCTCTTCCAGCAGACGGTCGACTCGCTCCCGGACGACTGGACCGACCTCGAGTTCGACCTGCGGATCGCCGACGAGTCGCGCTACGTGGAAGCCTCGTTGCTGCTGGCAACGTGCAACGCCAGGCCGTACTCGCATCACGACTGGCACTGGCGCCTGCTGGTCGCACACCGCTTCGGCCACGCCGCCGCCGCGCCGACCGTCCATGGTGCGCTCAGCCTGCTCGACGAAGCCGCCATCGAAGGCGAGCTGGCACTGCGGGAGGAGCGCAGCGGCCGCGCCGAGGTGGTCCAGGGCTGGGGCCGGCCGCAGTCCGCTCGCGAAGAGTTCCGCCGGCTGCGGTCGCAGTAGCGATGGCGCGGGTCCTGGCCCTCGTGCCGGATCTGCTGTTCGGCTCGCGACTGCAGGGCTCGCTCACGGCGGCCGGTCACGAGCTCGAGCTCCTCGCCTCCGAGACGCTGCTCCGGCGCCGTCTCGGGGACCGCGAGGCGCCGCCCGCCGTGCTGCTGATCGTCGATCTCACCGACGCCGACCTGGACGGCGCCGCGATCGTGGAAACACTTGCCGGGGAGGGTCTGCTGGGCGGGATCCGAACGCTCGGCTTCTACGCCCACGTCGAGCCGGCCACACGCAAGCGCGCCGAGCGGGCCGGCTTCGACCTCGTCGTGCCCCGTTCGCGGATCGCCCGCGAGGGCCCCGAGCTCGTGACCCGCACCGCGGCCGGCGCGGCTGCTGCGCGCGAGCGCTGAGCGGGACGTTCAGGGGGTGACGCCGGCGCCGGGCCGGCGGGCGCGCCTGTTCAGCGGGTGCTCCTCGCCGGCGCCCGGCCCCGGATGGGCGCGGACGTCTCGCAGCGTCAGCCGCTCCCCGCAGCGCTGGCAGACCCGATGGGCGTCCACGTCGCCGCCGCAGCCCCGGTGCTCGACGACCGTCGGCGCCCCGCCGGGGGCCATGTAGCGATCGCCCCACTGCATCAGGGCGAACACCGTCGGCCACAGCTCGATGCCCTTGTCGGTGAGGACGTACTCGTAGCGGGGCGGGCGCTCGTTGTATAGCCGGCGCTCGAGCACCCCCTGCTCGACCAGGCGCGTCAGGCGGGTCTGCAGGACGTTGCGGGCGATGCCCAGATTGGCCTGGAGCTCGTCGAAGCGACGGAGGCCCAGCATCACGTCACGGATGATCAGCAGCGACCACCGCTCCCCGACCACCTCGAGGGCGCCGGCGATGCTGCACACCTGTCCGCTGTAGTCGTTGCCCAACATCCAACACAACCATAGCGCGTCTCGATTGCATCATGCAACTTTGTTGTGCTAGGGTTCGTTTCACGATGCAACGCAAATGGCTCGTGTCGATGATCGTGTGCGTTGGCGTGTTCATGTCGAGCCTCGACCTGTTCATCGTCAACATCGCCTTTCCCGCGATCGCGAAGCATTTCGGCGGCGCGTCGCTGTCGTCCCTGTCGTGGATCCTCAGCGGCTACGCGATCGTGTTCGCGGCGCTGCTCGTGCCGGCCGGACGGTGGGCGGACGCGTTCGGTCGCAAGCGGGCGTTCCTGCTCGGATTGGGAGTGTTCGTGGTCGCGAGCGCCGCGTGCGCGCTGGCGCCCTCCGTGGGCGTGCTCGTAGCGGCACGCGCGGTCCAGGCCGCGGGCGGCGCGCTGATGCTGCCGACGTCGCTCGGCCTGATGCTGCCCGAGTTCGGCCCCCACGAGCGCCATGTGGCGATCGGCGTGTGGGCCGCCACCGGCGGGATCGCCGCGGCGGCCGGTCCGCCGCTGGGCGGGCTGCTCGTGCAGGCCGACTGGCGGCTCGTGTTCCTCGTCAACGTCCCCGTCGGGCTCGCCGGCCTGGTGTTCGGCGCCCGCATCCTCGCCGAGCGGCGCGAGCTCGGCAGCGGGCGCCCAGATGTGCTCGGGGCGGGCATCCTGATCGTCGCGATCGGTGCGCTCGTGGTGGCGATCACGAAGGGGCCGGAATGGGGTTGGGGCTCGAGCGCGGTCCTCGCCCTGCTGCTGGCGAGCGCGGGCCTGCTCGGCGCCCTGTGGCGGCGATCCCAGCACCACCCGACGCCCGTGGTGGACCCGGCGATGCTGCGGGTGCGCACGTTCGGGCTCGCGGTGGGGGCTTCGGTGGTGTTCTTCGCCGGCTTCGGGGCGATGCTGCTGTCCGGGGTGCTGTTCCTGACCTCGGTGTGGCACGAGGACGTGCTCACGGCGGGGCTGATGCTGTTCCCCGGGCCGGCGATGGCGACCGCCTTCAGCGTCCCCTCGGCGCGGCTCGGCGCCCGCGTCGGCTATCGCATCCCCGGCGTGATCGGGGCGATCCTGTTCGCCGCGGGATCGGTCTGGTACATCACCCGCACGGGCGACACGCCGGCCTATTTCTCCGATTACCTCCCCGGGATGCTGATCTCAGGCGCCGGCGTCGGCCTGGTGATCCCGACGCTGACGGGAGCGGGCGCGTCCTCGCTGCCGCCCGAGCGATTCGCCACCGGCGCCGCCGTGCTGACGATGGGACGTCAGATCGGGGCAGCGCTCGGCGTGGCGATCCTCGCTGCGGTGCTGGGCACGGCGACGAGCTCGGCGGCTGACTTCCACACGGGCTGGCTGATCACCGTAGCCGGCGGTGTCGCGGCTGGTCTGGCGCTGGCGGCGCTCGGACCGCCCTCACCGCGAGCGGCCGCCGCCGCGAAGCTCGTGGAGAGCCCGGCGTGAGCGCGGTCGAGCAGCTGCGGACCCGCAGCTTCAACTGGGAGGACCCGGCCGCGATGGCGGCCGCGGGGGCGCGCATGTCGGGCCTGGACTACATCGCGGGGATCGCCGCGGGGACGCTGCCACGCCCCCCGATCGCGGCGATGATGGGCTTCGAGATCGTGGCGGTGGAGCGGGGGAGGGTCGTGTTCGCGATGGAGCCCGCCGAGTGGATGTACAACCCGATCGGGTCGGTCCACGGCGGCGTCGCGGCCACCGTGCTGGACTCATGCATGGGCTGTGCGGTCCATACGACGCTCCCCGCCGGGGCCGGCTACGCGACGAGCGACCTGCAGGTTCGCTACGTGCGCGGGATCAGCCTCGCCACCGGTCGCGTGCTCGCGGAGGGAACGCTGGTACACGCGGGCAGGCGGGTGGCGACGGCCGAGGGCCGGCTGTTCGCAGAGGCGGACGAGAGCCTGCTCGCCCACGCGACGACGGCCTGTCAGCTGCTCGGGGGGAGCTAGCTGGCGAGCGTGGGCTCGCCCCCGCCCAGCGGGGTGTCGCGGGCCCTGTCGGGGTCGAGCGGGACGATCGCGGCGTTGGGGACGCGCTCGAAGCGCGGCTCGGTGTTGCCCGCCCGCACCGCCCGGGCGGCCCGGATGACCATTCCGTGGCAGACGACGAGCGCCGGCAGCACGCCCCTCTCGACATCCTCGAGGGCGGCCGCGACGCGCTGCTCCTGGGCGGCGAACGACTCGCCGCCTGGAAACGCGAAGCCGCGGTCGCCCGCGGCGAAGGCGGCGAACAGCTCCGGCTGTTCGGCGATCACGTCGGCGAAGCTGCGATCGGTCCAGTCGCCGGCGTCGGTCTCCATCAGTCGTGCGTCCTCGACCGGCTGCAGGCCGAGCCTCGCGGCGACGGCGGCGGCCGTTTCGCGGGCGCGCAGCAGGGGGCTGCTCCAGAGGGCCTGGAAGCCGTAGCCGCTCGCCCGCTCGGCCAGCTCGAGCGCCTGGGCGCGGCCGGTGGCGTCGAGCGGGATCGCCTGCTGGCCCTGGAAGCGTCCCTCGTGGTTGTAGGCGGTCTGTCCGTGCCGGGCCAGGTACACCCGTGCTTGCGCGGCCGAGGACACGGGGCGAGCATAATGGCGTCTCGCCGTCCGTGTTCGACCCCGGCGCGTGACGGCCTGCCAATGGGGGGCTCGAGCTCCGCACCAAGCGACGATTTTGGAGGCCCGACATGAGCGACGCGACGCCGCCACGTACCACGACCGACGCAGGCATCCCTGCCCCGAGCGACGAGCACTCGCTGACCGTCGGTCCCGACGGTCCGATCCTGCTGCAGGACCACTACCTGATCCAGAAGATGGCGCAGTTCAACCGCGAGCGGGTGCCGGAGCGGGTCGTCCACGCCAAGGGCGGCGCCGCCCATGGCTTCTTCGAGGTGACCGAGGACCTGACGCCGTGGACGAGCGCGGCCTTCGTGTCCGAGGTGGGCAAGCGGACGGACACCTTCCTGCGCTTCTCGACCGTCGCAGGTGAGCATGGGTCGGCCGACACGGTCCGCGACCCCCGTGGGTTCGCGCTGAAGTTCTACACCGAGGACGGCAACTACGACCTGGTCGGCAACAACACCCCGATCTTCTTCGTGAAGGACCCGTCGAAGTTCCAGGACTTCATCCATTCCCAGAAGCGGATGCCGGACACCCACACCCGTTCCAACAACGCCCAGTGGGACTTCTGGTCGCTCTCCCCCGAGTCCTACCACCAGGTCGAGTTCCTGATGTCCGACCGCGGCACGCCGCGCTCGTGGCGACACATGAACGGCTACGGCAGCCACACTTTCATGTGGAGGAACGCCGGCGGCGAGCGGTTCTGGATCAAGTACCACTTCAAGACCGAGCAGGGCATCGAGAACTTCACCGACCAGGAAGCCAAGGAGATGGCGGCACAGGACCCCGACTTCCACCTGCGTGACCTGTTCGAGTCGATCGCCAGGGGCGAGGAGCCCGAGTGGCGCGTGGAGATCCAGGTGATGCCATACGACGACGCAAAGGACTACCGGTTCAACCCGTTCGATCTGACGAAGGTGTGGCCGCACGCCGACTACCCGCCGATCACGATCGGCCGGCTGGTGCTCAACCGCAACCCGGAGAACTACTTCGCCGAAGTCGAGCAGGCGTCCTTCGAGCCGGCCAACCTCGTCCCGGGGATCGGCCCGAGCCCCGACCGCATGCTGCTGGGACGGCTCTTCAGCTACCCCGACACGCATCGCTACCGGATCGGCCCCAACTACCTCCAGCTCCCGATCAACCGGCCCAAGAGCGAGGTCCACTCCTACAACAAGGACGGCGCGATGCGCTACCACCACGCCGGTGCCCAGCCGGTCTACGCGCCCAACAGCTTCGGCGGTCCCAGGGCGCAGCCGGACCGCTACGAGGACGCGTCCTGGCGTGCCGACGGGGACATCCTCCGCACCGCCCAGCGGCTCCACGACGAGGACGACGACTACGGGCAGGCCGGTGCGCTCTACCGCGAGGTGATGTCGGACACCGATCGCGACCATCTGGTCGAGAACATCGTCGGGCACCTCGGCACGGATGTCGAAACGGCGATTCAGGAGCGAGCCGTGGGCCACTGGCGAAAGGTCGACGGCGAGCTCGGCGAGCGGCTCGCGGCGGGCCTCGGCCTGGGCGCCTCCGGCAACGGCAGCCTCGCCGAGCAGCCGCGCCTGCCCGGCGCGCAGGGCGCCGGCGTGGCGGGGGGCGCCGGGCCGGCCGGGGGATAGGAGGAGGAGTCAGCCCCCTCATCGCTGATCGTCGGCCGGGCGTATCGGCTCGCCGCGCAGCTGACGCTCGCGGAGCTCGCGTTCGCGTTCGCGATCCTCGCGGCTGGCGCGGGGATCGTCGCCCATCGTGATCGCCATGCCGACCGCGAGCAGGACGACGAGCGCCCCGGCGAGCGCCGTGAGGAAGCCGATCGCGCCGACGTTGCCGACCGTGAACGCCAGCGCGATGAAGGCGAAGCCGCCGATCATGCCCGGCAGCCCGAACAGCGCGCTCAGCAGCCCGATCCCGACCACGAGCAGGATCACGTTCAAGAGGGCGGAGCCGAATTCGCCCATCCGCGTCGATCCTAGCGCTGCCCGACGCCGGCGGCCCGGGCGCCGAGGGCCCCTCGATGGGGTGTTGGGGCGTGACCGTCATAGACTCAGGCCATGCGGCGCCGGGTCACCTTCTCGCGCAACCTCACGCTGTCGCTCTCGCGGACGTGCCGGTGCTACTGCAAGTACTGCGCCTTCGCGACCCATCAGGCCCACCTGTACGACCCCGAGCAGGTGCTCGAGATCCTCGACGGCGCGGCCCGCAGGCACATCAAGGAGCTGCTCGTCCTGACCGGCGAGCGGCCCGAGGTCAACCCCGAGGTGCGCGAGCGCCTGCACGCCCTCGGACACGAGGACTTCACCGCCTACGTCGTGTGGACCTGCGAACGGGCCCTCGAGCGGGGGCTGTTGCCGCACACGAACCTGGGCGTGCTCTCCCGCGAGGACCTCGGCCGGCTGCGCGAGGTCACGGCCTCCCAGGGCCTGATGCTCGAGTCCGTGTCCGAGCGGCTGATGGAGGGCGTGCACGCGGGCTCGCCGACCAAGCACCCCGCCCGCCGCCTGGAGACGATCCGCGCTGCGGGCGAGCTTCGGATCCCGTTCACGAGCGGCATCCTGGTCGGGATCGGGGAGACCGGGCAAGAGCGCGTGGACTCGCTGCGCGCGCTCGCGGACGTGCACGCCGAGCACGGCCACATCCAGGAGGTGATCCTGCAGAACTTCGTCCCCCACCAGCGCTACTACGGCCAGGAGCCGGCGCAGATCGCCGACGCGGCGGCGCGGGCGTACTGGCGGACGGGGCTGCAGGAGCAGGCCGACGAGCGGCCGTCGCTGCCGTTGCCGGAGTGGGCTCTGGCCGGCGCCGGCCCGGTCACGATCGAGGACATGAAGGGGCTGATCTCCGTTGCCCGGGAGCTGATGCCCGACGTCGGCATCCAGGTCCCCCCGAACCTCGCCGATTGGTGGCCGGAGCTCGTCGCCGCCGGCGCAACCGATCTCGGCGGCCTCAGCGCCAACGGCGATCACATCTCCCCGGAGCACCCCTTCCCCTCGCCCCACCGGGTCCGCCGTGTCCTGCAGGCCGACGGCCACGCCCTCAGCGAGCGCCTCTGCGTGTACCCGCGCTACATCGACCCGGACTGGCTTGCCCAGGGCGTCCTCGACACGATCAAGACCCGCTACTGGAGCTTCATCCCGCGTCGCGGGTCCGGCCGCACGGACCCGCCGGCTCCGATCCGCCCGAGCCTCGTGCGCGGCGCGATCGACGCCGGCCGCGCCGGCCGGGCACTCGACCCCGACCAGCTGACGGCGCTGTTCGCCGAGACCCGGCCGGAGGCGATCGAGGAGATCCGACAGGCCGCCGACGAGCTGCGATCGGAGCTGGCGGGGGAGCTCGTCACGTTCGTCGTCAACCGCAACATCAACATCTCCAACATCTGCACGGTCGGCTGCGCCTTCTGCGGCTTCGGCCAGGGGCGCCGCTCGCCGGACGCCTACGAACACGAGCGGGAGGACTTCGTCGCCCGGATCGACGAGGCTGTCGACTACGGGGCCACGGAGCTGTGCATCCAGTCGGGCATCCATCCCGACTGGACCCTCGAGGACTACCTCGGCTGGTTGCGCCTGGCGAAGGAGACCGCCCCAGAGGTGCACCTGCACGCGTACAGCCCGATGGAGATCGCCCACATGTGCGACATCTCCGCCCGAGCACCGGCGGAGGTGTTCGCGGCTCTGCGCGAGGCCGGGCTGGGCTCCACCCCGGGCACCGCCGCCGAGGTACTCCACGACGGAGTCCGCGAACGGATCTCCCCGAACAAGCTCCCGGTCGCTCGCTGGGTGGAGATCATCGAAGCCAGCCACGCGGCCGGACTGCGCTCGACTGCGACCGTCATGTTCGGCCACATCGAGGAGCCCTGGGAGCTGGCCGAGCACATGCGGGTCATCCGCCGGCTACAGGAGCGCACCGGCGGCATCACCGAGTTCGTCCCCCTGTCCTTCATCCCGTTCCAGACCCTGCTCGGGCGCACACACGGGATCGAGGAGATCTCACGGGAGGAGAACCTCAAGCACACCGCCGTGTTCAGGCTCGCCCTCGGCGGGACCGTCGCCAGCCTCCAGGCCAGCTGGGTCAAGATGGGCATCGACGCCGCCACCGAGGCGCTGCGCTGGGGCGTGAACGACCTCGGCGGCACGCTGATGGAGGAGTCGATCAGCCGCCTCGCCGGCAGCTACCACGGCACCCGCCTGGACCCCGAGGAGCTGATCGGCGCCGCTCACCGCGCCGGACGCCCGGCGGCCGAGCGCACGACCCTGTACGAGCTGCGACGCAGCCACCCGCTCGCGCGGCCCGGCGAGCGCGAGCTGACCGCGTTGACGCCGAGCTGACGGCGTCGAGGCCGAGCTGACGGCGTCGAGGCCGAGCTGACGGCGCCCGAGGCGCTCACGCCGCGGCGAACTGCCCGTGGAAGCCGAAGGGGATGTGGTGGGGGACATCGACGCGGGCGACCTCCGTCAGCTCGCTGGCGTCGAGCACGAGCAGGAACGAGCTTTCCCGCTCGGCGTCGAGGACGACCGACAGCAGCACCCCGTCGTCCTCCTTCTCCGCGCCCGGCCGTGCGACGAACACCGGCTCGCCCGGGTACCGGTGCGGCTCGGCGAACTCGACCGTCGTGCCATCCTCGGTGTCGATCTTGACGAGCTGCTCGAGCCAGCCACTGGCGCCTGAGGCCACGCCCCAGGTGTAGCGGTAGGGGCGCCCGTTGCAGCGGCCGTAGTTGATCCGCGGCAGCTCGATGTTGCCGTCGGCGAGCAGCTCCCGGGTGACGGATCGGTCGGCCGGGCGCAGGCGGAAGCGGGTCAGCTGCGCCTGCGCGACCGGCATGCCCGCGCGCAGGCGCTCGAGGTAGAGATCCTCGACGATGCCCGCGTCACGATAGGCACACAGGTCGACGAGCACCTCGTCGTCGCGCTCGTATGCCCCCACGTGGTGGAAGGCGAAGCACGCATCGGTCTCGAACCCCCCGAGCGCCTCGCCGCTGGCGCGGTCGAGCAGCGTGAAGCGCGTCCCCCGCTCCCCCCGCCAGCGGTAGTTCTCGATGTAGGGGCGCCCCGACAGCGCCAGCGCGAGCGGGTTCACGACGAACGGGAACTCCGCCAGCACGATCCAGCGCTCGGTGAGGCCGAACGAGTGCATGTATGCGGGCTCGGACACGGGCAGCGAGGCCACGATCCGGGGCTCGCACGCCTGCCTGTCCACGTGGAAGAAGCGGTAGCTGCTCTTGCGCCCGAGCTTCGCAGCGAAGTTGAGCATCCCCCCGTCGTGGTCCATGTGGGGGTGCGCCGTGCTCAACTGACCGGGCGCGCGGTAGGGCGCCACGGCGGCGGCGCCTAGCGTTCGGGCGTCGAACTCCACCGGCAGCGGCGTCTCGGTCATCGCCACGAAGCGCTCCCCGAGCCGGCTCACGTTGACGTTCGCGTTGTCCCCCAGCCCGTCGCTGGAGAAGAGCGTCTGCACGCGCTTGAACAGCGAGCGGCAGGGGTCGGTGGCGAACTCCCCGTAGGCGATGCGCCCGCGCTCGCAGGCCGCCCGGTATGAGCGGCTCTCGAGGAAGCGGCTCGCGTAGCTGACGCTGCCGTCGCCGAGGGTGAAGCGGTGCAACATCGCCAGCCCGTCGAACCAGTGGCGCATCCGGTCGGGCCCCACCTCGAACTTGGCCGGTCCGGTGCGCAGGAGCGAGCCCCGCAGCCAGCGAGGCAGCTCACCGCTGAGCGAGAGCTCCCGCTCGCTGCACTCGTGCTCCTGGGTCGTGAAGCCGAGCGCGGTCGAGGTGGCGCTGTCCGAGGTGGTCGTGAACATGATCGTTCCTCCTGAATGGTGCGGATCGAATGATGCGGACCATAGGGTAGGATGGCGGGCGTGTCAAGCCCACGCCTCAGCGAGACCTCCTACATCGTCCTCAGCCTCGTCGAGCGGCTGCAGCCGGCCACGCCGTACGACCTCAAGCAGCTGGCCCAGCAGAGCACGGTCAACTTCTGGAACGTGCCCCACACGCAGCTCTACACCGAGTCGGCCCGTCTCGCGCGGGAAGGCCTGCTCTCGGAGGAGCGCGAGCAGGGCGGCCGGCGCCGGCGGATCTACCGCATCACCCACGAGGGCATGCGGGCGCTCACGGCGTGGCGTGCCACGCCGACCTCGCGCACCTACGAGCTGCGTGACGTCGGCATCCTGAAGCTGTTCCTCGGGGCGGATCCGCAGCCGCTCGCGCGGGCGCAGCTGGAGTCCCACCGTGACGCGCTCGAGCGCCTCGAGCGCCAGCACGGCGAGCTGGTCGGCGCACCCATCGGGTGGCGGCTGGCGCTCGAGGCCGGCATCGGACACGAGCGCGAGTTCATCCGTTTCTGGTCCAGCGTGCTCACAGGGGAGGGTGAGTTGTTGGTAGTGCCAGGCTGCCTCGATCAGCAGCCGGCGGGCGTGTCGGTTTCCGGTCTTGGTGATGTGCCCTCGATGCTGCTGTTGCCCGGAGGAATACTCGCTCGGCGTCAAGCCGAGGTAGCTCATCAGCTCCCTGGGAGAGGCGAAGCGGTGGAAGTCGCCGATCTCGGCGAGCAGTCCCAGTGCTGTGCGAGTCGCAATCCCGCGAAAGGAGCACAGCCAGCGAACCGGATCGACCCACGGCTCGGTCGCAGCTACTTGCTCGAGCTGCTCATCGACCGCGGCGATCTGCGCATCCAGCGCGACCAAGTGACAGAGCATGTGCTGCAGTGCAGCCTCAGCCAGCGGGTCGCTCAGGCGTTGGGCGCTCAGCCACGCCTGGTGGCGCTGGGTCCACGCCTTGCCTTCCCGGTAGATGTGCCCGTGGCGAAGGAGCTGCTTGACGACTCGATGCCGGGCCGCGGTCCTAGCGCAGCGCAAATCATCACGCGCCCTGACGAGGTCCCGAAGGCCTTCTTGGGCGGGCGAGGGCGCCGCGACGAACGAGAGCTCTCCCGCACGGTAGAGGCGCACGAGCTTCTTGGCATCACGCCGGTCGGTCTTCACGCGGTCCCCCGCACGAATCGGGATCAGCGACGGTGCAATCACGACGCACGCCACGCCCATCGTGCTCAAGAGCCGGTGAAGCTGATAGCCGCCTGGCCCTGCCTCATACGCCACCGCCAGACCCTCGGCGCCGCCGAGCCGATCAATCAAACGACGGATCGCGCGCTCGGTGTTCTCCAACCGCACCACCTCGGCCTGCCCGCCACTTGCAGGCAGCGTCGCAGCCACGAGCGACAGCTTGTGCTGATCGATCGCGACCCACGTCGAGACGACGGCAGGCGCGGCAGAGCTAACGTCAGGCATGGGCTGGTCCTCCTTCGTGTGCGGCACTAGCCGCAGCGGTCATTGACAACCGCGAGGCTAACCCGCGAACCAACGAACGCCGAGGGCCAGCCCCACCCCGGCATCATGTGACTAGGAGCAGACGGCCGAGGTCCGCGAGCGGGCGGGCGAGGTCCAGGAGCGGACGGGCGAAGGCTAGGAGCGGAAGAGGTCCTCGGCCAGCGGTCTGACGAGCGCCGCGGCGCCCGGCCCGTCGCTGCCGGTGACGAAGCGGGAGAGCCCCTCGATCACGACCACCGGCTCGCCGGAGTCCTTCGCCCGGGCGAGGTCCGCGGCGCCTGCCGCGGCGTCGGCGACGGCGAGCACGGTCGCTGACAGCGACACGCCGGCCGCGTCGTTGCGACCGCGCCAGTCGTCGAGCGGCTGCAGGCCGGCGAGCCCGATCGCGACGTCGGTCTGACCCTGGCGCCAGGGACGCCCGAAGGTGTCGGTGATCATGACGGCGGGCGGGACCGGTCCGGCCGCTGCTCCCAGCAGCTGCGCGATCCGCGCCCGGATGCGGCGGGCCGAGCCGTCGGGGTCGCGGGGGAGCAGGAGGACCGTGTCGGGCGCCGGAGCGTTGGACGCGTCGACGCCGGCGTTGGCGCACACGAACCCGTTGCGGGTACGGCTGATCAGGACTCCTCGCTCGGCGCGCAGGAGCTCGAGCGACTCGGCCAGCACGACCTCGACCACGCGAGGGTCCCTGTCTGCCTCGGCGGCCAGGGTGACGGCGCGGTCGCTCGGCCGGATGCCGGCGAGCTCGACGATCGCCCCCTCCTCCTTGGAGACGACGGTGTGGGCGATCGCGATCACCGAACCGGGGTCCGGCGGTTTCCCTTCCAGCGCCGCCACGATCAACGCGGCGAGGTCGTCGCCCGGGCGCACCTCCGGCACCCCCGGCAGGCTGCGCAGGGAGATGTCCCTCCTCACGGCCGGCTGCTCTCCCGCCCGCTCGCCTCAGGCGGGGACGCTCAAAGCGCCATCCGGACTGCCCGCCCGGGCGAGCACCGCCCGGGTGCGCTCCGCCCGCACCGAGCTGGCGCCAAGGCGCTCTGAGAGGACCGCGAGGTCCGCTCCGGTGTCGATGTCGAGCAGCAGCGAGCGCGGCCGCTCGAGCCGCCAGGACACACCGGCCGCGGTGGCGAGGGCGCCGTGGCGGGCGCAGCTGTCGGGGCCGAAGCTCGGTTCGATCACCCCCGGCGGTTGCAAGAGCAGGCCGTTGGTGCCCGTTCCGTGCCGGTCGGGGACGATCACGACGTCGGCTCCCGTGGTAGCGGTCGCGAGCAGCTCCTCGAGCTCGTGGGGATCGAGCGAGGGGCAGTCGCCGGGTACGCACAACACGCGCTCGAAGCCCTCCTGCACCGCGCGATTCACCCCGAGGGCCGCCGCCGCGGACTGGCCACGCTCGGGCAGGTCAGCGACCACGATCGCACCCAGCCCGAGCGCCGGCCCGGCCACGGCTGACTCGTTCGTGATCACGATCGTGCGCTCGATCGCGGGCGTCCGGCCGAGCGCGTCCAGCACGTCGGCGACCATCGCCGCGGCGAGGGCGAGACGTGTCTGCTCTGCCACGCTCGCCCCGAGTCGCTGCTTGGCGCGGATGAAGCGCTTGACCGGCAGAACCGCGGCTGTGCGCATCGCGACAGCCTAGCCCGCGTCGCGCGATCTTCCCGGGGCCAGCGTGCCGGCGAAGGCGAGCGTCTGCTCGGCGAGCCGGCGCCGGCTCGCGGGGTCGTCCATGCGGGTCGCCGTTCGCAGGGCCGGGAGGTCCGTGAGCGGCTCGTCGGCCACGACGCCGTCGAGCAGCTCGCCGTAGAAGGCGGCGACTCCCGCGCCCGTACAGGGCAGCCCGGCATGCGCCATGAACGCCTCCGTGGGTCCCTTCAGGATCCGGCCCGCCACGACCGGGCTGACCGCCACGACGGGGGCATCCGCGGACGCGAGCGCCTCGCGCAGGCCGGGCAAGGCGAGGATCGGCCCGATCGAGGCGATCGGGTTGGAGGGGCCGACCACGACCGCGCCGGCAGCGGCGATCGCCGCGAGCACCTCGGGGCTCGGGGTCGCCCGCTGCGCTCCGCGGTACTCCACCCCCTCGATGCTCCCGGCCGCTCGCTGGCGGATCATGAACTCCTGGAAGCCGCACCAGCCCGCGTCGGGCGTGCGGACCCACGTGCGGAGCGGCTCGTCGCTCATCGGCAGCACTCGCGCACGGACCCCGATCGCCGCGTTCAGATGGGCGATCGCCGCCGTCGGGGTGAGGCCCTCGTCGAGCATCCTCGCCCGCTCCAGGCACCAGGCGAGGTCGCGGTCGCCGAGGTTGAACCAGACCTCGACGCCGAGCTCCCGCAGGGCATCCATCACCGCGAACGTATCGCCCCGAAGGCCCCAGCCGCGCTCGTCGATCACATCCGCGAGCCAGAACGAGACGAGGTCGGGGTCCGGCGAGACGTGGGCTCCGTAGATCTCGATGTCGTCGCCCGTGTTGGCGATCACCGTCAGGCTCTCGGCGCCGACGACGTCGAGCATCCCTCGTGCGAACTTCGCGCCGCCGGTGCCTCCGGCGAGGACGACGACCGGCTCCGGGCTCACCCCCACAGCTGGTCCGGCAGGCCCGTCACGCCGATCCCGGCATGGGTCTTGTAGCGGGCGTTGACGGCGATCAACAGCGCGGTCAGCGACTCGGTCGTGCGCGAGTTCTCGAGCCGGCCGCAGTCCACGCAGCGAAGGCCCTCCACGCGCTCGATCAGAGCTGCTGCCTCGCGCTTGTCATCGCGCGAGTCCCCGCACACGAGGACGTCCTGGCCGAGCGGCTCGTCGAGGTGGCTCAGGGCGGTGGCGCTCACGGTGTGCAGCGCCGAGACCACGCGCACGCCATCGGGGACCATCTCGGCCGCCTGCTGGGCGGCCGAGCCCTGCCACACGCCGAGCATCCGCGTCGCCCGTCCGCCGACCGCCGTCGCCAGCGGGACCGTGGCGTCGATCAGGAGCGTCCCCGGCGCGAGCGCCTGCTTCAGGTCGGCGAGCGTCTCTGCCTGGTTGCGGAAGGGCACGCTCAGCACGACCGTCGTCGCCGCCCTCGCCGCACCGGCGTTCTCGTATCCCGAGAACGATCCTGCCGGGACCGCCGCGCGAGCCCGCTCGGCGGTCGCCGCCGCCCGCTCGGCGTCGCGCGAGCCGATCGCGATCGGCACCCCGGTCTGTGCGAGTCGAAGCGACAGGCCGAAGCCGAGGGCGCCGGAGGCACCGATGACGGCGACGGTGTCGGCGGGGGGCGGTGCCACGGCGGCCGAGTATAGGCTTCGGGCCGTGAGGCTCGAGGGCAAGACCGCGCTGGTGACCGGCGGCGGCTCGGGGATCGGAGCGGCCACCGCGAGGCGCCTGGCGGCGGAGGGCGCCCGTGTCGGGATCGCCGACATCGACGCCGACGCTGGCGCCGCCGTGGCCGCCGAGCTCGACGGCCACGCGTGCGTTCTCGACGTCGCCGACGTCGACTCCGTGACGGCCGGCGTGGGGGAGATCGCGGAGCGGCTGGGCGAGATCGACGTGCTCGTCAACAACGCCGGCACGGACCGCTTCGCGTTCTTCGTCAACACCGACCAGGAGCTGTGGGACTTCGTCCTCGGAGTCAACCTGAGGGGGGTGCTCGCGGTCACCCACGCCGTCCTGCCCGGGATGCAGGAGCGCCGCAGCGGAAGCATCGTCAACGTCGCCAGCGAGGCGGGCCGGGTGGGCTCGCAGGGGTCCGCTGTCTACTCGGCCGCGAAGGCCGGCGTGATCGGCTTCACGAAGGCGATCGCCCGGGAAGCGGCCCGCTACAGGGTGCGCTGCAACGCCGTCGCCCCTGGGCCGATAGAGACGCCGCTGCTCAACGCCGCCCCGCTGATGCTCGGCGAGGTGGGGGAGCGGCTGAAGCAGGCGATGGTCAACTCGACCGCTCTCAAACGCAGCGGCGAGCCCGAGGAGGTGGCGGCGGCGATCGCGTTCCTCGCCTCGGAGGACGCCTCCTATGTGACCGGCCAGACGCTGAACGTGAGCGGCGGCCTGTCGATGTGGTGAGCGCCGGCCCCGTCCAGCCTGCGGAGCGGGTGCACATCCGCGAGGTCGGCCCGCGGGACGGCTTCCAGAACGAGCCCGAGGTCCTCCCCACGGAGCGCAAGGTGGAGCTGATCGACGCGCTCGCGCGCACCGGCCTGCGGCGCCTGGAGGTCACGAGCTTCGTCCGCCCCGACGTGATCCCCCAGCTCGCCGACGCCGCCGAGGTGCTCGCCCGGATCGACGTGCCGGCGGAGGTGAGCGTGTCGGTCCTCGTGCCAAACGAGCGCGGACTCGAAGCGGCGCTGGCCGTGCTCGAGGCAGGGCGTGCCCGCGGCCGGCCCCGGCCCGCATTCGACGAGGTCAACGTTTTCCTGTCGGCCTCCGAGACACACAACCGCAAGAACGTCAACCGCACGATCGCGGAGTCGCTCGCGGGACTCGAGGTCGTGCTGGGCCGGGCCCGCGAGGAGGGCCTGCGGTGCGAGGGTGTCATCTCGACCTCCTTCGGCTGCCCATACGAGGGCCACGTGCCCGCGGAGCGGGTGCTCGCGATCGCGGCCAGGCTGCGTGACGCCGGCGCCCAGGAGGTCGGCTTCGGCGACACGACCGGCATGGCCAACCCCCGCCAGGTGGGGGAGTTCTTCGCTGCCGCCCGCCCGGCGCTCGGCGAGGACGTGGAGCTGACCGCCCACTTCCACAACACCCGCGGCCAGGGACTCGCGAACGTGCTCGCCGCGCTGCAGGCCGGCGTCGCCAGCTTCGAGTCGAGCTTCGGGGAGCTCGGAGGGTGTCCGGTCCCGGCCGGGGCGACAGGGAACATCGCCACCGAGGACCTCGTCTCGATGCTCGAGGAGATGGGCGTGCAAACGGGCATCGACCTGCCCGCTCTGATCGCTTGCGCCAGGCGGGTCCAGGAGCTCCTCGCTCGCCCCCTCGGCAGCCACACGCTCGTCGCCGGGCCCGTCCCCTGGGGCGCCTGAGCGGAGCGGGCTAGTGCGGGAGCGCGGCCCTGCGAAACGCCCGGCTAGTGGGCGAGCGCGGCCTGCATCTCCGCCTCGCGGCCGCCGCTCTCGCGGGCGGCCGCGACGCAGTACTCCTGCACCGCCACCTCCAGCTCGAGCGTCTGTGCGAGGGCCGGGCGTGCGGATGCATCGAGAACCCGCTTGGCCCTGCCGACAGCGACGGGGGAGTTGGCCAGCAGTTCCTGGACGAGCTCGTCCGTGGCCTGCTCGAGTTGCTCGGGGGCGACGACCCGGTTGACGAGGCCGATCCGCTCGGCCTCGTGGGCGTCGATGATGCGGGCCGTCATCACGAGCTCCTTGGCCCGGCCGAGGCCGACCACGGCGGGCAGGCGGGTGCTCCCACCGACGTCGGGGATGATCCCGAAGCGGACCTCCGGCAGGCCGAGCTGGGCGTCGCTGGAGGCGACGCGTAGATCGCATCCGAGTGCCACCTCCAGCGCGCCACCCACGCAGGTCCGGTGGATCTGGCACACGACCGGCTTGGCCATCTCTTCGCAGAGGTTCGCGCAGGCGAGGAACACGCCCCTGAACTCGCGCAGCCGGCCGGTCTCGCCGGTCGAGGCGGCGAGCTCGCCGAGATCGACGCCGGCGGAGAAGACGGGACCCTCTCCGCGCAGCACGACGCAGTCGACGGAGCCCTCGCTGGCCGCCTCCCGCAGCGCTCCGCCGAGCTCGAGCAGCAGCTCCTGGTTCATCGCGTTGCGCTTCTCGGGCCGGTTCAGGACGATGTGCCTGACCGCGCCGCGATCCTCGGTGACGACCATGCTCATCAGAGGCTCCTCGTTCTCGACGCCTGCCGGCGGCTCCTCGCCCCCGGGCCTTGTGCCGGTGAGCCTAGCGCCGCACGCCGGCGCCGGGCGTCTGCTGCGGCTCGGCCGCGGGGTGTGCATCGCCGCATCGGGCACACCCCGCCGCGAGCCAGGGCCTAGTGGAGGAGCCCCAGGGTGTTTCGGCGTCGCCAGCGTCCCCGGGCGTGATCGAACTTGGGGTCGCCTCCGCTGGTCGGTTGCGCTGGCTTTCCCACCTACAGACGCCGGCTGTGATGGATCCTTCCCGGCACCCGCCGGATCCGTCCGCTGGTCGGCGGAGGGGGCGTCGGTGCGGGCGACCCGCCGCGGGATCGGCGTCGTAATAGGCTCCCTGCGGCAACCGAAGAAGGCGAGGCGGAGGTTCGATGGCGGAGCGGATCAAGAAGGTGGGCGTGCTCGGTGCGGGCCTGATGGGCCACGGGATCGCCCAGGTGGCGGCCGAATCCGGCTACGAGGTGGTCGTGCGCGAGGTGGACGAGGCAACCCTCGCGAAGGGGATCGGGAAGATCGAGAAGCAGCTCGCGCGAGCGGTGGAGAAGGGGCGGACGAGCCAGGAGGACGCCGACGCGATCCGCGGACGGATCTCCGGCACCGTCCACTACCGCGACCTCGCGGCCTGTGGGCTCGTGATCGAGGCGATCACCGAGAGCCTGTCGCTGAAGCTCGAGATGTGGAGGGAGGTCGACGAGATCGTGTCGCCCGAGGCCGTGTTCGCGACGAACACATCCTCGTTGGCCGTCATCGACCAGGCTGCCGTGACCGGCCGCCCGGGCCAGTTCGTGGGGCTGCACTACTTCAACCCGGCCCAGGTGATGAAGCTCGTCGAGGTCGTCCGCTGTGTCACGACCACCGACGAGGCGTTCGACCTCGCGCTGGAGTTCGCCCGTTCCGAGGGCAAGCTCGCGATCCCGACGCGCGACACGGCCGGGTTCATCGTCAACCGCCTGCTGGTCCCGTACATGCTCGACGCGATCCGGGCGTACGAGGAGGGCGTCGGCTCGGTCGGCGAGATCGACGACGCGATGAAGGCGGGGGCGGGCCATCCGATGGGGCCGCTGACGCTGGCGGACTTCGTCGGTCTCGACACGCTGGGGTCGATCTGCGACGTGCTCTTCGACGAGTTCCGAGAGCGGCGCTTCGCACGTCCGCCGACGCTGCGCAAGATGCTCAGCGCGGGCTGGTACGGGCGTAAGTCGGGGCTCGGGTTCTACGACTACTCTGGCGAGGCGCCCAAGCCGAACCCGGCGTTCTGAGGGGCTGACGGCGGGTGGCGGATCCGTCCGAACTGCGCGTCGCCGACGCCGACCGGGAGCAGCTCGCGAGCGAGCTGCGTGAACACATGCTCGCCGGCAGGCTCAGCTCGGCGGAGTTCGAGGAGCGGCTCGAACGGGCCTACCGCGCCACGACCCGGGGCGAGCTCGACGCCCTCAGGGCGGACCTTCCGATCAGCCCGGCGACCGTTGACGCGGAGCTCGCCAGGCGCCGGGCGACCGTGCGCAGGCGCGCTGCTCCAGGAGGCCGGCGGCGGCCTGACGGCCTCGGCCGTGTGCGTCGCCATCTGGATCGCGAGCGGCGCGAGCGGCTCGTTCTGGCCGATCTGGGTGATCATCTTCACGCTGCTGCCGTTGGTTCGCGACGGATGGCGTCTGATCGGGCCCGAGCCCGACCTCGAGGCCGTCGAAGCGAGCCTCCGGCGGCGCCGGGCACGGGGGCTCGCGCGCGAGAGGCGCGCCCTCCCGAAGAGGAGAGCTGCCGCGGTGAGCGGCTCGCCGCCGACAGACCGGACCGAGCCCCTCGAGCGGGCCAGCGAGCGCGCGTTCGCGGGTGGGCCGGAGCGCCACCGGGAGAAGGCAGCCGAGCAGGGCAAGCTGCCGGTGCGCGAGCGGGTGGCGATGCTGACCGACGAGGGGTCCTTCGCGGAGGAGGCGCTGCTGGCGAACTGGCAGGAGGACGGCCTCGGGGCGGACGGCGTCGTCACGGGGATCGGCACGGTCGATGGCCGAGGCGTCGCCCTGATGGCCAACGACCCAACGGTGAAGGCGGGCTCGTGGGGCCCGAAGACGGTCGAGAAGATCCTGCGCATCCAGGAGCGGGCGCTGTCGCTGGAGTTGCCGATGGTCTATCTCGTCGACTCCGCCGGAGCGCGGATCACCGAGCAGGTACAGATGTTCCCGGGTCGCCGGGGCGCCGGGCGGATCTTCCACAATCAGGTGAAGCTGTCCGGCGTCGTGCCCCAGGTGTGCGTGCTGTTCGGCCCGAGCGCCGCCGGCGGCGCCTACATCCCCGCCTTCTGCGACCTCGTGATCATGCGCGAGGGGAACGCGTCGATGTACCTCGGCTCCCCGCGCATGGCCGAGATGGTGATCGGCGAGAAGGTGAGCCTGGAGGAGATGGGAGGGGCACGCATGCACACGGGTGTCTCCGGCTGCGGCCACCAGCTCGTGGCGGGCGACGAGGAGGGGATCGAGATGGCGCGGCGCTACCTGTCCTACCTGCCCCCGAGCTGGCGCCAGTCACCCCCGCCGTCGCCCCCGGCGCCGCCGGCCCCTGCCGCCACCGCGACGATCGCCGAGCTGATCCCGGCGGACGAGAACAAGCCCTTCGACGTCAAGCAGCTCCTCGCCGCCCTCGTCGACGAGGATTCGCTGCTCGAGATCCAGCCCCGCTGGGCGCGGGAGCTCGTCGTCGGCCTCGCCCGCCTGCAGGGCGAGGCGATCGGGATCGTCGCCAACCAGCCCAAGCACAAGGGGGGCGTGCTGTTCGGCGACTCCGCCGACAAGGCCGCCCGCTTCATCTGGATGTGCAACGCCTTCAACATCCCGCTGCTGTTCCTGGCCGACGTGCCCGGCTTCATGATCGGCACCCAGGTCGAGCGCGAAGGCATCATCCGCCACGGTGCCAAGATGATCAGCGCAGTCAGCGAGGCAACCGTGCCGAAGATCTCGGTGATCGTCCGCAAGGCCTACGGGGCAGGTCTGTACGCCATGGCCGGTCCGGCGTTCGAGCCGGACGCCTGTCTCGCCCTGCCGACGGCGTCGATCGCCGTGATGGGACCGCAGGCGGCGATCAACGCCGTCTACTACAACCAGCTGCAGGCGATCGAGGACGACGACGAGCGCGCGCGGCGAACGGAGGAGCTGCGGGCGGAGTACGCCGGCGACATCGACATCCTGCACCTCGCCTCAGAGCTCGTGATCGACGCCGTCGTCGCACCCGAGGACCTGCGCGAGGAGCTGATTCGGCGCTTCGCCCACGCCGCCGGGAAGCAGCGCTCGTGGCCGGCCAAGCACAACGCCGTGACGCCCGTCTGATGGATCCGGTCGATCTCGGCCTACGCCGGGATCGCCCGGCAGGCCGAGCTGATCGCCGCAGGCGAGATCTCCTCGCGGGAGCTCGTCGACCTCTACCTGGAGCGGATCGAACGCTTCGACGGCCGGCTGAACGCGTTCCGCGTCGTGCTGGCCGAGCGTGCCCGGCTCGAGGCCGACCAGGCCGACGCCCGGCGCGGCGGCGGCGAGCGAGCGCCCGCTGCTCGGGGTTCCGATCGCCGTCAAGGACGACATCGACGTGTCCGGCGAGCTGACCTGCTACGGCACCAACGCCGTCGACGAGCCGGCGCGGGCCGACGCCGAGGTGGTGCGCCGGCTGCGCGAAGCCGGGGCGATCGTGATCGGCAAGACCAACGTGCCGGAGATGATGCTGTGGCCGTTCACGGAGACCGCCACGTACGGGGCGACCCGCAACCCGTGGGAGGACCAGCACGCCCCCGGCGGCTCGAGCGGTGGCAGCGGGGCCGCCGTGGCGGCTGGGCTCGTCGGCGCGGCCTTGGGCTCCGACGGCGCCGGCTCGATCCGGATTCCGGCCGCCTGGTGTGGCCTGTTCGGGCTGAAGCCGCAGCGGGGCCGCGTCTCGCTGGCTCCCCGCAGCCGGGCCTGGCACGGGCTGTCGGTGATCGGCGTGCTGAGCCGCCGAGTCGCCGACACGGCACTGTTCCACGACGTCGCCTCCGGCGCGACGGACATCGACGCCGACAGCGCCCCGACGCCGGCGGTCCCGTTCGCGGCCGCGGCGTCCACCCGGCCCGGGCGGCTGCGGATCGCTGTCTCGACCAAGATCCCACTCGGCGTGCTCGGTCGCCTCGACGGTGACGCCGCGAAGGCGCTGCACGAGAGCGCCGACCTACTCGAGTCGCTCGGCCACGAGGTCAGCGAGCACGATCCCGACTACGGCGCGGACGCCATCCCGCACGTTCTCGCGCGCTACCTGCGGGGGGCCCACGACGACGTCGGCCAGCTTCCCCATCCCGATCGCATCGAACGCCGCACGCGCGGGATCGCCCGGCTCGGCGGCCTGATCGGTCCAGGCCTGCTCGAGCGCGCCCTCGCCAACGAGGCCGGCCTCGCCGCCCGCCTCGGTGCCGTCTTCGAGCGCCACGACGTGCTGCTCACGCCCGCCACAGCGACGCCGCCGCCGCGGATCGGCCGGCTGCAGGGCCGGGGTGCGATCTGGACGTTGAACGCGGTCGCCGGGATGGTCCCCTACAGCGGCGTCTGGAACGTGACGGGGCAGCCGGCCGCCTCGGTGCCCGCCGGGTTCGGAGCAGACGGCCTGCCCCGCGCCGTGCAGATCGTCGCTCGCCGCAACGACGAGTCGACCCTGCTCTCGCTTGCAGCCCAGATCGAGGCAGAGCGGCCATGGGCCCAGCTACGCCCGCCACGGTTCGCGTGAGCGACACCGAGGAACTGCTCGGCGGTCGCGGTCGAGGCGGCACGGCTGGCGGGCACCCTGCTGGCCGAGCGGGCCGCCCACGGGGCCGAGCGCCACGTGCAGAGCAAGACGACACCGACGGACCCGGTCAGCGACGCCGACCTCGCGGCCGAGCGGGCGATCCGCCAGCTGCTCGAGCAGCGGCGACCCGATGACGGGTTCGTGGGCGAGGAGAGCGGACGCGAGGGGGGCAGCAGCGGGCTGTCCTGGGTGGTCGACCCGCTCGACGGGACGGTCAACTTCCTGTTCGGGATCCCGCAATGGTCGGTCAGCGTGGCCGTTCGCGACGGCGAGCGCACGCTCGCCGGAGCGATCTTCGACCCCTCCCGCGGAGAGCTCTTCACGGCGAGGAGCGACGGACCGGCCGAGCTGCACGGTCCCGCCGGGACGCTGTCCCTCGCCGGTCGCTCGGGGCCCCCCGGTGTGGCGGGCGGCGAGCGCGAGGAGCTGGCGGGTGCGCTCGTTGCCACCGGATTCGCGTACGACGCCGATGTGCGCTCGGCGCAGGCGAGGGTGCTCGCGCGGGCGCTGGCGCGGGTACGCGACGTGCGCCGCCTCGGCAGCGCGGCGCTCGACCTCGCCTGGACTGCGGCGGGACGCTATGACGGGTACTTCGAGCGGACGGTTCACGACTGGGACATCGCGGCCGGCGTCCTGATCTGCGAACGCGCGGGTCTGCAGGTTCTGGAGCTGCCGGTCCACGAGAACCTGCCCTGGGGGATCCTCGCCGCGCGGCCCTCGCTCGCGCCGAGGCTGCTCGAGCTCTTCGGAGGGGCTGCCTAGCCGATCGGGGATGCGGCGGGTGGGACTCGAACCCACACGCCCTTGCGGACAGGGCCTTTTGAGGGCCCCGCGTCTACCATTCCGCCACCGCCGCTATGCCCACGGCGAGCATAGCCACGCTCCCGGCCACCGAGTTCGCTGCCGTGGCGGCGTGTGGGGGGCCCGAGTCAGGCCGGATAGGGGGCGGGCCCCACGCTGGGCTCGCGCCCTGGCGGAACCTCGCGTCGCTCGACCTCTACGTTCCATCCCTGTTTGAAGCCGCGCATGGCGAACGCCACGAGCAGGATCTGCACGGGCACGATCAGCAGCGTCAACAGGCCGAGCACGCTGGCGTTGATGGTCGGCTGGGCGAAGCCGGCCTTGTCGCGTTCGAACCACGCCGGGCCGGCGACCAGGGCGAAGATCGCGAGGAGCACTGCGAGTCCCGCCGCCACGGGCAGGACGCCGCGGTTCCAGCGGGCGGCGTAGAACGCGAGCGTGAGGTAGACGGCGACATAGGCGATCTGGACGGCCGCCGCCCCCTCGAGCACGCTCCAGCCGCCGATCGTGTTGATCAGGATGAGCGCGACGCTCGCGAGCAGCAGCGCGACCACGGCGGCACGCGTCCCCTGCACGACCGGCTTGTCGCGGTTGGGATGCGTGATCCGCACCTCGCTCTCCCCGTCGCGGGCGTGCACGCTAGCCATACCACGAGGACCTTACAAGCTGCAACGGTCCGGGTGGAGCACGTGGCGCCGAGCTAGGCTCTGCGGGCGCGCGGGCGTGGTGGAACTGGCAGACACGCCGGCCTTAGGAGCCGGTGGGGGAAACCCCTTGGAGGTTCGAGTCCTCTCGCCCGCATTGGGGGGATCCCCGCAAGCTGGTACCTCCTTTGCGTAACGCAGTCGACGCGGAGCGCGGCGCCCGACGACCCGTGCGCCCTACGGGCTCGTTCCAAATTCCGTATCGATGGAGATGTGTTTGCCGCCGAGGATGGACGTGTACCGTGCGCCGGCGGTGTTGCCCGCGCCGCCGGCGACCGCCGCCACTTCTCCAAGCGCTTCGTTTTCATCGCCACCACCGATCCAGCTGGCGAGCTCCTCTGCGGTGTTCAGCGTGCCGCCGCTGACGGATGCGTCTTCCCCCTTTGCAGCGTTGAAATCGCCACCGCTGACCGCGGAGGCCGGCGCGGCCGCCGCGTTGCCCTCCCCGCCGGTGACCGAGTCGAAGGGGCCGAGCGTCCTGTTGTCGACGCCGGCGAGCACGTCGCCGTAGCTCGTGAAGTCCTGTTCTTCGCCCAGCACCAGGTCGTGCGAGCCGGTTTGCTGCTTCCCGGCGGCGTGCTCGTCGTAGCCGATCACGAGGTTGCCCTCGCCGTTGACCGAGGTGGTCACGCCTTCGCCGTTGACGACCTGCACGTTCACGGCCGAGAACTGGATGGTGGGCTTGGCGCCGACACCGGCGGCCACATATCTGACGTAAGGCAGGATGCCCTTGAGGGTTTCCAGTTCGCCGCTCGTCAGGCCCATCGTGCCGGCCTTACCTTCCTTCCCTTCCCTGCCTTCCGCGCCTGGCTTGCCTTCTGCGCCCGCTTTGCCTTCTGCTCCCCCTTTGCCTTCGGCCCCTGCTTGCCTTCTTTGCCCTGCTGCCCAAGCGTGGTCCGCGCGTAGCCGTTCTTGCACTTGCCGTGCTTGGCCGTCAGGACCGCGCTGCCTTCGTTCTTCGGCACGCACAGTCTCACCGTCGAGGCCATCGCCGTCCCGGCCAGCGTCATGGTTGCCGCGAGCAGCACGACGCTTCCCGCGATCACTCGGCACATCAGCTTCTTCGTGGTCTCTTCTGCTCCTCGACAGATCTCTGCAGCCACGCTCCCTGGGGCCTTGAACGTCGTCATATCACCGCCTCCATCGTCTTGGTGTACGGACGAACAGGAGCGTCGTCCGCAATGCGAAAGATGCTCCCACCAAGACGCGAGGAACGACGGCCGCTCGCCGCGCGATCAGCCTCCACCAAAGCCCTGATCGCGGTCCTGCTCAAGCATCGGGCCGCTCTGGACATCCTGGGCAACCGGCGTGATGGTCGGCCTCGATCTGCGTAGTTAAGGTATGGCGTTGAGCACCACGGTCGCGCTCAGCCCGTCCCGGGCCGCCGGGCGGACGGGTCGGCTGGAGCGGCTCTATGAGGAGTGCCGGGATGACGTCTACGCGTACGCAGCAACGCTGCTGGGCGACCGCGGCGCGGCCGAGGACGTCACCGCGCTCGCCTTCGAGCGGGCCTTCCGCAAGCAGCGGTCGTTCGATCGACGCCGCGGCAGCGAACGCGCGTGGTTGTTCGGGATCGCCCGTAACGCCGCCCTGGACGAGCTGCGCCGCCGCCGCCGCAGCGTCCCCTTCGCGGATCAGCTCCCCGCGGACGACGAGGCGGCCGAGGAGGAGTTCGAAGGCGCGCTGCGGCGGATCACCGTGCGCGCCGCCATCGCCCAGCTCACCGCACGCGAGCGTGAGCTCGTCGCCCTCAAGTTCCACGCCGGGTTGAGCAATGCGGAGCTTGCACGGGTGCTCGGGGTGAGCGAGACCAACGCCGGGACGTTGCTGCACCGGACGATCACAAAGTTGAGGACGGCATGCGATGAGCAAGCGTGAGCAGGAGGACATCATGAACGCACGGACACGCGAGGAGCTCGAGGCCGTGGACCTCGCGATGTGCGGCGGCGCCGTGGCGAGGGAGCACGCCCCGATGGCGGAGCTGACTCGGGCGCTGCGAGTGCAGCGCCCCCGCATGGGCGAGGACTTCGCGCGCGCCCTCGACACGCGTGCTGCCGCCGGCTTCGCAAGGCGCTCACGCCGGCCCGAGCCGCTGCTTCGTCCTCGGGACGCCCGCCCCAGAGCCCGTCGCGCGGAGGGCCGCGGATGGCCCCGCGCCCCGCTGCGTTCGGGGCTCGCGCCACGACTGGGCGTCGGCCTCGCCTTGGCGGTCGCAGTGGTCCTGGCGGTGGTCGTCGGTTCGGTCCCCGGACCAGCCCCGCGATCCGCGCCGAGGGTCGTCGGGGCGCCGTCGGCGGGCTCGCCGCGTGCCGGCACGAAGGCGGACCTCGCGGGCGCATCGGGAAGCACGAGCGGGTCGCCCGCGGGAGCTCCGGGAGCGGCGGGATCGGCGTCCGCCGCCCGCCAGGTCGAACGAACCGCGACGCTCGAGGTGGGCGTCCCCAACGGGGCGGTCGAGTCGACGGCACAGCGGGTCTTCACGCTCGTGAGCGTGTTCGGCGGCTACATCCGCCAGTCCAACGTGAGCTCCGGGAGTGTCGGCACGGGCGGTGCGAGCTTTGAAATCCGCGTGCCCAGCGCCGGACTCGCTGGCGCGATCGCGGCCCTCTCGCACCTGGGGCGGGTCCGCAGCGAGACGGACACGACGAGCGACGTCAGCGAAGCCTTCGAAGGACTGCGGCGGGAGCTCGGCGACCTGCAGGCACAGCGCAGGAGCGTCCTGCGGCAGCTCGCGGCAGCGACGGAAGCCGCCTCGATGGCGCGGCTGCAGGGCGAGCTGCGATCGATCGAAGCCCGTATCGGCCGCCAGCAGGCGGCGCTGGGCGCGCTGTCCCGGCGGGTCGACTACACGACCGTGGCACTGTCGCTGAGCGGGGAAGCGTCCGGGACGGGGGTCGCGGGGAGCGACCTCACACCGGGGGGAGCGGCTCGCGCCGGCTCCCGCATCCTCGCGGCGGCGCTCGCGGTGCTCGTGCTGGGCACCGCTGCGCTGGCTCCCCCGGCAGCGATCGTGCTGGCCGGCTGGGGCCTGTTCGTGCTCACCCGCCGGCGCCGGCGCGAGCAGGCGCTCGACGCGGCCTCGCCCTAGCCCGGGCTAGGAGCGGTCTCGCGAACGATCTTCCAGCCAGCCTTCAACGGAGCAAGGAAGTAGGGCGGCTCGTCGGTGGCGAGGCGGCCATCGTATTTGTAGTCCTTGATGTAGCCGGTGCCGCCGGTCGTGCCGACGATGCCGCGGTAGTTCTGTGCGATCGCCCCGAAGACGTGCAGCTGTCCGAGTTCTTCACCGCAGCCGTAGTTGTCCACCAAGAAGGAGTGCGACGTCGAAAGGATGGCCGCGTAGATGTAGGGGTTTTCGAGGGTGCCCGGCCCGTTGCTGCCGCTGCAGGGATGGTATACGCGGACGTACTGGCTCGCGATCAGCCCCAGCACCGCCGTGCCGGAAGGTACCGAGCCGAGGCTCGAGGCCACGCTCGTCGGGTAGATCTGCCCGTTGATGATGAGGTCGTTTTCGCCGGCGATCGTGAGCGATTTGCTGTAGGTGCCCTGGACATAGACGTTGCCGCAGTACTTCTCTTCTTCCTGATCTTTCGCCGTGTCGGCGTTGGTCGCGTTGAATTTGTAGCCGCAGCTGTGTGTCTGGTTGGACTCGACGTAGATCAGGCCGTTCGGCGGCCATTTCAGTTCTTCTTCGACCTTGGTCCCGGCGGAGTTGTAGTAGATCGCCTTGATCGTGTTGTTTTCGCCGTTCAGGATCAGGTGCGTGACGCCTTCGAACTCGTACCCCGACTGGACGTAGGCGCTGAGCGTGCTGTCGCTTTCAGGCGGGATCAGGGTCTGGCCCTTGGTCGTGTAACAGCCCGATTCGGTGTAGAATTTCGGTCGCCCTCCGGCGCATTTTTCGCCGCTGTCTTCGGGGTAGGTGCCGCCATTGATTTCGATCTTGTCGGCGGGCTTTTTTTCGAGCTGTTCGGGGCGGCCGAAGCTCGCCGTGCCTTCCACGCGGGCGGCGTCGTTGGTGTGCATCGGTCCCCGGACGGAGTCCCCGCTCGTGAACGTGATCGTCGAGCAGCCGTATTTTTTCGCCGACCATTCGGCGTAGTAGAGCCCGGCGCAGCTGCCGGAGCTGTAAAGGTTGGGATCCTCGGTCTCGTAGTTCGTGAAGTAGATGAAGTCGAGGAAGCCTTCGACCCGGAAGGTCGCTATGACCGAGCGCTTCGCGGTGCCGGAATACCCCGTCGACTTGATGCGGAAGGTGTTGGCGAGCGCTCCCGAGCTCTCGATCATCGTGACGAAGGGGTTCGAGGCGCTGCATTCGGTCGCCCCTTTGGAGGTGGAGGCGGTCAGCAGCTTGACTTCGTAGCGCTCGTTGGCTTCGGCCGGAAGCGTGCTTTTGGGTTCTTCGCAGGTCTCCCAGTAGTCGGGGTTGGCCTGGAGCTTGTACTCGTACTGCTGCACCCCCGCCAGCGCAGCATAGTAGGCCTGCTTCTGGGCCGTGTCGCGGTAGGAGAGGTGGGAGTCGCCGTTGGCGACCGTGAACGCCGCCACGAGCAGGAGGCTCGTGACGAACATCACACCGAGCGTGATCAGCATCGTGAAGCCGCCGTCGGTGGAGCGGGGCTGGCGGGGAGTTTGTGATCGGTCTATTCGCATGGGTGGGCTTCGATCGTCGCTTCCGTTGAGGGCGCCGTGAAGGCGAAGGTGACCTGGTTGCTGAAGGTGGCTACGCGACCAAGCGCTTCATTGCCGTCGGTCGGCAGCTGTGTGAAGCTGACCTGAACGGCCGCGATTTCGCGGGCCTCGGGTTCGGTGAACGTGCTTTCTTTGGGCGTGACTTCCGTGAGCGTTGCGGACTGTTCGCTTGTACCGGTGGTTGATTTCGTCGCGTACTTGAAGTATTTGAAGAACGGCTGTTCTTCTTTTCCCTTTACTTCGCGCTTGACGTTTTCGGCCACCCTCACTTCGCTGGCCGGGGCGCCGGTCGTCGGGATCACGTAGCTGGGTGCACTGCCGGACGTCGACAACCACGTCGTCTGCATCAGGTTGCCCCGTTTGCCGGCGACTTCTTTCCACCAGAATTCGTCCTGGCGAGCGCCGTTGGTCACGGTCGCCGTGCCTTTGACTTCTGCTTCTTCGCTGAAGCCGTCCTGCACGATCAGCCGGTTCGGGCCGCTTTTGGCCTGCACGGGGGCGAAGCCCGTCGTGAGGCATGTCGAGTGCAAAACGTCTACCACCTTGGTCATCGCCGTGCGCCCGAGCTGGCTGGCCTGCGTGTAGTCGGCCTGTCGCGTGGACTCGTGCAGAGAGACTTCGAGGATCGCGAACGTGGCGCCGATCACGATCATTCCCGAGACCATCGCGACGAGGGCTTCGATCAGGGTGAAGCCCCGCTCCTCGCGCAGGCGTGCGCGGATCGTTGCGCGCCTCAGCACGAGGTGCCCGATTCGATCGTGTAGCCGCGTTCTTTTTCGGCCGTCTGGCGTTCTTTGAGTTCCGCCGTTTCTTTGTTTTTCCGCGCAGGTTCTCCGATGCCTTCGGCTTTGTATTTGGCGTGGTTCGCCGTTTCCTGTGCTTCCCATTTGGCTTTCGTGAGTTCGGCCGGGAAGATTTCGAGTTTCGAGCCGGCGGTCGTGAGGTTGTTGAAGGTCGTCTTGAAGACCGTTTTGTTCGTCGCGTTGTAGAGGCAGAATTCGTATTGGCCCCAAGGCTGGTAGGGGTTCGTGAGGTGGCCCGAGCTCGTGTTCTGGGTGTGGGTCAGCGTGGTTCCGCTGGCCCCGTTGGGTGTTCCCCCGCCGGCGCATTCGGCGTTCGTGATCTTGACGGGGTACGGGGTGGCCGTTTCGAGAGTTTTGGTGCCCGGGTAGACGCCGTTGGCGACGTTCAGGGTGAGGTAGCTGAGCGGGATTTCGACGGTCTGCGCTTTGCCCGGTTCGACCAGCGCCGAAGGGTCCTTGATTTCTTCGGCCGATTTGGCCGTCAGGGCTTCAGGGTTGTCCTTCGTGCAATCGCCGGCGTAGACGGACCACTTGCTCGATTCGAAGGGGAACAGGTCGCTGTTGGGGAAGTGCCCGCCGACCGTGCCGGGGGTCGAGGCGGTGGCTTCGTAGGTCCCCGTCGCGGTCTTGTACTTTTCTTCGCCTTCGACTTCGGAGTACGTGAAGGCCGTACTGCCGACGAGGAATTTGGATCCTTCGGTGATGGCCGAGTTGAAGGCGACGAACGTATCGGAGCCCTGGCCGGCCGTGGCGATTTCTTTGCCGGCGTATGTGAACTTGGCGTTGATACGACCGCCTTCGTCGTACGTCACCGGGTAGTGCGTCGTGATGTTCGGCGCGATTTTGACTTCTTTGGTCTTCCAGATCAGGGAGCTCCACGGGGTCACGAACCCGATCCGCTCGGGGATTTCAACCGTCGCAGAGGTCGCCGCGATGCCCGTCAGGACGACGCAGCCCTTGTTGCTCGTGATCCCTTCGACGGTCGTCGGCGCCGACGATTCGACGGGCACGAAGGTCGCCTTGGCCGTGACGCCTTGGACGTCCTGGACGCCGCCGTTGGTGACGTCGACCTCGAGCGCGGAGCCGATCGGCGGGGTGATCACGCTGACGTCTTTGAGGGGCGCGCGTTTGGCGGACTGCAGCAGTGCCCAGTTGACCGACGAGCTGATCTCGATGTTGGCCCCGTTTTCGGCCTTGGATTCGGTCGCGTTGCAGCCCGTCCCGGTGCCGCTGGAGTTCAGCGGCTGCGCTTCCTGGGTGATCGTGTAGGTGGTTCCGCCTACCGTCTTCGTGTAGCTGTGGCTCGCGTACTCGAGCGCGTCGAGGGCCGACGCCGGGTCGCTTCGCAGGGCCTCCTGAGATTCCGCCGCGAGCACAGCGCCCTGGTTGTGCCGGCGCTGGTCGGCGGAGGTCCGCGTCGCGGCCTCGAAGCCGCTGAACGTGGCGACGACGATGATCGCCACGAGCATCGCGCTCATGAGCACCTCGATCAGCAGGAAGCCGTGCTCGCCGGCAAGTGCCTCGGGTCCGCCGCTGCCAGCGACGGGATGCTCCGGCGGGCCGTCGCCGGAGGTGCCGGCCGGGGGGCGGCCGGCGGACCGGAGCATCGCAAGATAGTTGGGCATGGTGAGCGTTGGCTACAGGGGCTACGGCTGTGTCGGCATGCCCACGCGGCTGCTTTAGCGGCCTGGGGGTCGGATAGACGCCCCGGCGAGCGCCCGCCGGGCAGGGGGCCGCAGTGCTGCGGCGAGGCCGGCTCGGCGCTGTCGCTCCCGCCCCAGCGCCTAGAATGCTGGCTCCCCGGGGGACTGGTGTATCGGTAACACGGTGGTCTCCAAAACCGCAACGCCAGGTTCGATTCCTGGGTCCCCCGCTCGGCAATAGGCCCCCGAAGACCTACGTTGCGGTCCGTTCGGCGCTCGGCCAGCTCACAGCTGCCGTAGTTCCGTCCCTGAATCGGTCCCTCCACACGACGACGCGTCAAGCTTGGACGGCGGATCCGCGACGCCGTCTTCTTGCTGCGAGGAGCTTGCATTCCAGTCCGCCGAGGGTGTGCAGCTACCCAACGATACGAACACGTGTTCCGTCCGCGCGAGGTCGACTCGATCGCGGGAGGCAGGGCCCGACGCAACGTTTGTCCCAGGTCCCGGGACTGGGGACAGAGTGTTAGACTACGTTCATGCTCAAGGGCGAGGACATCGTCGTTCTGCTCAAGCTGGCGGCTGGTCCACCGGTGTGGACGCTCCGATCGCTGGAGGCCGAGATCGGGATTCCGCGGAGCGTGATCCAGCGCTCGCTCGTGCGTCTCGAGCAGGCCGGCCTGCTCGAGGAACGTAGGCGCGTGAATCTGGGTCGCACACAGGAGCTCCTGATCCACGGCGTGAAGTACATGTTCCCGCCGATCAGGAGCGGCGAGACGCGCGGCGTACCGACGGCGTGGGCCGCGCCCCCACTGCAAGAAAGATTTGCGGACTCTGCTGAGCTGCCACCGGTTTGGCCCGACCCAATGGGCGCCGCGCGTGGCATCGCGCTCGAGCCGCTTCATGACTCGGTGCCAGACGCCTCGCGTCGTGATCCCGCGCTCGGTGAGCTGCTCGCGTTGACCGACGGGCTACGGCTCGGCGATGCACGCGTCAGGGGCGTCGCCGAGGACCTCTTGGGGGCACGTCTCGGCGCCGCGGCCCCAGCGTGAGTCTTCAGCTGCTCGAGCGCGGCGCGCGGGCCCTCGGGTCGGTGCTCGGCGATGTCGTGTTTCCGGTGGAGCAAGCATCGTGCTATGGGTCACCGACCCGGCAGCACCAGCTCCGCGCCCGACGAAGGACGTGGACGTCGTGGTTGAGGTCACATCGCGCGCGTCCTTCCATGAGTTCGAGGCGCGCCTGCGGGCGCTTGGCTTCAAGGAGGATCAGGAGGACGGCATGGCCGAGGTTCGAGACTCCGAGTCGGACGTCCGCTTGTACCTCGCAACCGAACTCAAGCGCCTCAGGGGCCATCCGCGCTTCCGCGAGGGCGTCTCTGGCGCTCTCCAAGCTGACGCCGCAAGCCAGGCGCGCGCGGAGGCGGTGGTGCTGCCGCGGATCGAGCACCTCATCGACGAGTCCTGAGATTCGAACTCGTTGGCCGCGGTGGCGTCCTCGCGCTCTACAGCGCTATGGAACCCAACACGCCACTTCGAATCGTGCCTGGGGACCCGGGCGGGGTCGATCTGGTAGCCCCCACGACGCAGCGCTGCCTGACGGGGAAGCTCTCCGGCCCCTCGGCACCGCCCGCTCGCACGTGAGCCGACAGCGATGGGAGCAGTCGATCATGATATAGTTCATAAAACCACCTAACAAGATGAGCAATACATGAGAGTAGATGTACACCAGCACTTCTGGAGCGAGCCGCTCGTCGCGGCGTTGAGCGAGCGCCGCGAGCTTCCGTTCGTGCGCCGCGAGCACGGTCTGACGGTTCTCTACCTTGCCGAGGAGCGTCCGTTCGTGCTCGAGCTCGAGGGCGAAACGGCCGCGCGACGCGCGGAGCTGGCGTGGAGCGACGGCCTCGACCTGGCGATCCTGTGCATCTCGAGCCCACTCGCGATCGAGTGGCTCCCGGGCCCGCAGGCGCGGGAGCTGATCGCCGCCTACCACGAGGGCACGAGCTCCGCCGGCGAGCCGTTCCGCGCGTGGGGCGCCGTCCCCCTGCGGGCACCCGACCCCGATGACGTCGACCGGGTCCTCGACGAGGACGGCTGCGTCGGCGTCTCGCTGCCCGCGGGCGCGCTCGGGGGCGTCGCCGCGATCGATCGCGTCGGCCGGCTCCTCGAGCGCCTCGAGGCCCGCGACGCGCCGCTGTTCATCCATCCCGGTCCCGGCGGGCGCGTGCCAGCTCGCGCCGACGGTACGTTCGCCGAGCCGCTGTGGTGGGCCGCGATGACCCGCTACGTGGCCGGCATGCAGGAGGCATGGCTCGCATTCAACGCCGAGGGACGTCGCCGGCATCCGCGCCT
Source organism: uncultured Solirubrobacteraceae bacterium (assembly GCA_963743505.1). Classification (GTDB taxonomy): domain Bacteria; phylum Actinomycetota; class Thermoleophilia; order Solirubrobacterales; family Solirubrobacteraceae; genus Palsa-744. Next base: position 735,269 of record CAVUPZ010000002.1, read on the forward strand.
GCGGGTGGTGTTCGCGATGCTCGCAGGTCTTGCCCCGCTGCACCTCGAGCGCCTCCGGGCGCGAGGGGGAGCGGGCACCGCGGTGCACGACCCCTCGATCTTCTACGACGTCTCCTCCTACGGCCCCCGCGCCGTGGCCGCGATGGCTGCGATCGTCGGCGCGGAACAGCTCGTCTACGGGTCCGACCGCCCCGTCGTCGATCCGAATCCGGCCCGCGGGATCGACTGGGCGTCGCTCGCGCAGAGCGGCGCGAGAGCCCTGGGATCGCGGGCCGCGGTCGGCGTGCGATGAGCGCGCGATCGGTCAACAGCCGGGCGGGCGGGGCGAGCCTCGCCACGCGGGCGGCGCCGGCCGCGATCGGCATGCGAGCGGTCCCGCGGGCGCATGGCCGTGCGCTGTCCGAGCTCGAGCTCGGCGCGTTCGTGGACGAGCTTGCCGAGCGCCCAGAGTTGTGGATCGACCTCGTCAGACACGACGCGAGCCAGCGCATCTACGAGGAGCTGCTCAGCGATGAGCACGTGACTGCGTGGCTTATCTGCTGGATGGATGACCACGACACCGGCTTCCACGACCACGACGTCTCCTGCGGCGCCGTCGCCGTCGTGAGCGGTGCCGTCAGGGAGGAGCGGCTGGCGATCGGCCGCGGCTCCTGCGATCGCACCCACCGCGCCGGCGCGAGCTTCCACTTCGGCGCCTCCGATATCCACCGTGTCCGTCACGCCGGCGCCGACCCGGCGGTGACGTTGCACGTGTACTCCCCTCCGCTGGCACGCATGGGTGCCTACACGATCGGCGCCGACGGCATCCTCGCCCGTCACGCCGTGTCCCCGGGCGCGGAGCTGCGCCCGCGCCAGGCGGCCTAGGAGAGCTCGGCGCCACCCTCGCGGCGTCTGACCCCGTCGTCGCCGGCGACGAGGATCAGGCTCACCATCTCGGGCGGGAACAGGCCGTGCTCGACGACACCCGGTGTTGCGTCGAGGCGACGCGCGAGCGTCCGCGGATCGCCCGGAACGACCCCGAGGTAGTCCGCGATCAGGCCTCCGTCGGGGCTCGCCGGGACGTCCCGCAGCCGCGCGGGAGCCACGGCGGCCAGCGTGTGCCGGACGCCAAAGCGAAGCAGCTCCAGCGGCACGGGTGCGCTCAGCTCGGCGACCTCCTTCTCGGCCGAGACGATGACCACGAAGCGCCGCGCCGCAGCCGCGACGACCTTCTCGCGGGTATGGGCGCCGCCCCCGCCCTTCACGAGCCAGCCCGCCGGGTCGACCTGGTCGGCTCCGTCGATCGCGATGTCGAGCTCGTGCAGGGCGTCGAGGTCCTCGACCGCCAGGCCGAGCGCCCGGGCCGCCGTGGCGGTCGCGGGCGAGGTGGCCGCGCAACGCACGTTCCTGAGCCCGCGCGCGGCCAGCGCCGGAAGCAGGAAGGCGACGGTCGACCCGGTCCCGAGGCCCACGAGCATCCCGTCCTCGACGAGCTCCGCCGCCGCCTGGGCGGCTGCGCGCTTGCGCGATGCGATGGCTTCGGCTTCTGCCTCGCTCAGCGGCTCTGGCTGCCGCCGCCCAGTCGCACCAGTGGGCGCCATGGGGCGGACGTTATCGACCTCGAGGCGTCCCTGAGGCGAACACGCTCGGCCGCCGCGGGGCCGTGCAGGAGGAAGCCTTGGCCGACGGAGCAGTCGAGCTCCCGGGCGAGGGCGAGTTGACGATTGGTCTCGATGCCCACAGCGACTGCCGTCAGGCCCGCCTCCTTGGCGAGCGCGATCGTCGCGGCGAACATCGCCCGGCGGTCCTTGTCGCGATCGAACGTCCCGGTCAGCGTGCGGTCGAGCTTGAGCACGTCGAGTGGCATGTTGCCCGGGAGCCCGAGCGAGTGCTGGCCCGAGCCGAACTTGTCGAGCGCGATCGAGACGCCGAGCTTCTTGACGTCCTTGAGCGCCGCCCGGGCCCGCTCGGGGTCGCGCAGGACGGAATCCTCGCTGACCTCCAGGCACAGCGCCCGTCCGGGCAGGCGGCAGTAGGCGAGCTCCTCCCTGACACGCTCGGCGAGGTCCATCTCGGTCAGCTCGCGGGCGGAGATGTTGACGGCGATCGGGATCGCGATCCCCCGTCTGCGCCACAGCTCCGCTTGGGCACAAGCGGTGTGAAGGACCCAGTTGCCGATCTGGACGATCAGGTCGCTGCCCTCCGCGGGCGGCAGGAACCGCGCCGGGGGCACCTCGCCGTCGAATCCCGGCGCGTCGCCGCCCTGGGGGCGCCACCGCACGAGCGCCTCGCAGGCGACGGCGACCCCGCCGGCGAGGGGCAGGATCGGCTGGTAGGCCAGCCACAGCTCGTGGCGGGTGAGGGCGGCGCGCAGCCGTTCCTCGAGCTCCACGTAGTCGCTGACCTCCCTACGCAGGCCCTCGTCGAAGAGGGCCAGGCGACGACCGCCTTCGCCCTTCGCGCGGTACATCGCGAGGTCGGCTTCGCGCAGCATGCTCTGCGGGTCGGCGTCGCCGTCCCGGGCCACGGCGATCCCGACGCTCGCCAGCATCGACACTTCCGCCACGCCGACCGGGATCGGCTCCTCGAGGGCGTCGAGCACCCGGGCGCCAAGGGTGAGCGCCTCCTCCTCGCCTTCGACGTCCTCGGCCAGGATCACGAACTCGTCGCCGCCGAAGCGGGCGACGGTGTCGCTGTCGCGCATCAAAGCGGCCAGCCGCTCGGAGATCGCCACGAGCAGGCGGTCGCCGGTGTCATGGCCGAGGTTGTCGTTGACGGCCTTGAACTTGTCGAGGTCGACGAACAGCATCGCGACCGCCCCGTTGCTGCGGTGCACGCGCGCGAGCGCCTGGCGAGCCCGGTCCATCAGCAGCAGCCTGTTCGGAAGCCGCGTGAGCGGGTCGTGCAGCGCCTGGCGCTCCAGCCACATCCGGTCGGTCACATCCTTCGCGGCCGCGTACCAGGTGCTGCCGTCGCAACGCGCGCTCCACAACAGCCACCGCCATGAACCGTCCTTGTGGCGGTAGCGGTTCGTGAAGTTCTCGAAGTGGGAGGGTCGGCTGCCGCCGGAGTGCATCAGGGCCAGCGTCCGGTCGACATCCTCGGGATGCATGAAGTCCTCGATCGGCCGCTCCCGCAGCTCCTCCCGGCTCCAGCCGAGCAGCTGTTCCCACGCCGGGTTCAGAAGCGTGAAGCGGCCGTCGAGCGAGATCGTCGCGAGCAGGTCGCTGGTCATCTCGAACAGGCGCGAGACACTGGCCTCCCCGCGGTCGAGACGCTCGTGGGCCCGATGGGCCGATGTGCTCGTGCTTGCGGACTCCATTCCTGTCCACCACGTCGGCCGTCGGTCCCCGCTTGCCCCCGGCGCAGCGGGCCGCGTGGACAGATTGGCTAGCTCAGGAGGGGACGCCGCCGAGTCGGGTCCGCGGGTCCGCGGCGCTGGGCGCACCGGCGTCCGGGACCGCGTCCTGGGGCGGCGCGGCACCGCGCAGGAAGCGCCATAGCGACAGGCACATCATGATCGTCAACAGGATCGCGCTCGACACGCACCACTCGCAGATTTTTTCGAGCGAGAAAACCTCGCGATAGGTCAGGTAGCAGCTGAAACCGAAGCCGCCGAGCGTGAGCGCGAGCGTGGCCAGCCGGGTCGTCTCGCTCTCCGGTAGCACGAGCGTGCCGAGGATCGCGATGTAGCCGATCAGGCCCAGCAGCGCGACGGGGACACCGGCGAGTTCGGAGTAGATCGAGGTCTGGACCGCCTCGCATTCGTCATGGCCCTGGACGCAGGCCACTTTGATCCCGGCGTAGTGGACGATCGTGAGATAGGTCGTCAGGCCGATACCGACCACCGCGAGCACGATCATCAAGATCCTCACGCTGCGGCGGCTCATCACGCCACTACCCCTTCAGGGCCGCTTCGATCGCTTTGTCGAACGAGCCCGTTTCGGTCAGTGACGTGTATTCGAGCTTTTTCAACGCTCCGCCGCTGTGGCCGATCAGGAACGACGGCGTCCCGTTGAAGCCCTCGTTGCCGGCGGCCTGGGCATCTTCTTCGACCACCTTGCCGAGGCTGCCTTCGTTGCGTTCCTTGTGCCAGGTCGCGAGGTTGAGTCCAGGCACCTGACGGGCGAGGCCTTCCAAATACGCTTCGTTGACGTATTCGCTGTTCTCTTTGCCCTGCTCGTGGTAGAAGAGCTCGACGAAGTTCCACATCTTGTTCTGCTTGCCCGCGGCCAGCGCAGCGATCTGCTGGGTGCGGAACGTTTCCGGTTCGCGCGTGGCCGTCTCGAGCGAGCGGTATTCGATCCGGACCTTGCCCGTCCGAACCCACTTCTGCACGATCGCGGGCAGCGCCCCGAGCGTGAATTCCTTGCAGATCGGGCACTCGAGATCGCCGAAGTACTGGATCGTGACGGGGGCGCTCGGGCTGCCGATGGAGTTGCCGCTCTGCGGGATGCCGCCGATCAGCGAGGTCACTTCGCCGGTCACCTTCTGCTGTTCGGAGGAGCTTTTGGCGAGGCCGGATTTGCCGCCCCCGCCGCTTGCGATGACGGCGATCACGACGATCGCCACGACCACCACCGCGGCCACGACGCCCAGCTGGCCGAGACGACGACGGCGCATCTCGCCGCTCGCGGCGGCCTCCTCCATCGCTTTGCGTTCCGCGCGCGCCTGCTCGCGGCGCTGCTTGCGGGTCAGGTCCTCTTCGTCGCTCTCGACCGGCGTCATGTAGGAACTTTTACAGAATTCTCTTCAAGCGCGGTTAAGTACGGCGCTGAACCGCTCCCCTGCGAGGCTGGGGCGGCCGCCACAACGGTCCTCCCGCCGTGGGACGATGGCGATCGCAGCGCAGCGCCACCGGCCCGCCGTGGAGCCGCGCCCCGCCCCCGTAGCTCAGCTGGATAGAGCATCGGACTTCTAATCCGACGGTCGCAGGTTCGAATCCTGCCGGGGGCATCGAGCGGGGGGCTCTAGCTCGGCTGCGGCTGGGGGGAGCGGCGCTCCTGGGCGCTCGCGAGCAGGACCGACTCCGTCGCGCTGACGATCTCATAGCCCTCGATCGTCAGCCACACGACCTGCTCGGGCCCGGGGGCGCCCTCGAGGTCCACGTAGCCGAGCTCCGCGAGCTCTGCCAGCAGGCCTTCGACCGCGTCCGCGTCGCTGTCGCAGCGCTCGGCGAGCTGGGCGACGGTCACGCCGTCGGGCCCCGGCGGGTACAGCAGCGGCAGGTGCCTGGCCGCGGCGTCACCGTGCTTGCCCTCGCGCCAGCGGGCCAGCACCAGCTCGACGATGTCGGTGTCGAGCAGCTCCTTCGCCTCCGGGAGCTCCTCGACCGCCTCGCGACGTTTGCGCTCGCGCCGGCGGCCGTACACGTACAGGGCCACCACGGGCGCGACGAACGGCAGCCACTCCTCGACCGGGATGTTGGCGATGTGGGCGAGCACGGCCATCGCGTCGCAAGCGATTGTGGCGCAAAGCGCTCCCCGGCGGCGACGCCGAGTCGGGCCGCCGCTGCGGCGCACCCGCTCGCCTAGACTCGACGACGCCATGAACCTCCCCCGCCGGCTGCTCGCGCCCCTGCTCTGCGGCCTCGGTGCGGTGGCGCTCGCGTATCCGGCCAGCGCGCTCGCGCACGGCATCGTCGGCCGGGCCGACCTGCCGATCCCGGTCTGGCTGTTCAGCTGGGCCGCCACGGTCGTGCTCGTCGTCTCGTTCGTGGCGCTGTCGGCGCTGTGGACGCGGCCGCAGTTGCAGAGCGAACAGCGCAGGCCTCTCCTGCGCATCCCGGCGCTGCTCGCGTGGCTCGTGAACCTGCTCGGCGTGGCGGTGTTCGCGCTCGTCGTCTACAGCGGCTTCGCCGGCAGCCAGGTGTGGTCTGTGAACTTCAGCGTCACGTTCATCTACGTGATCTTCTGGGTCGGGGTGCCGATCGCGAGCGTCCTGTTCGGCGACGTGTTCGCGGCGCTCAGTCCGTGGCGCACCTGCGCCCGGGCGATCCGCTTCCTCGGGCGCAGGCTTGCGCCACGGGCGTTCGAGCGCCCGCCCCTGCGCTATCCGGCCCGGCTCGGACAGTGGCCCGCGGTCGCGTGGCTGATCGGCTTCGCCTGGCTCGAGCTCGTCTACGTCGACCGGGACAGCCCCTCGACGCTGGCCGCCCTCTCGCTCGGCTACTTCCTCGTGATGCTCGCCGGAATGGTCCTGTTCGGTGTCGAGGACTGGGCCGGGCAGGCCGACGGCTTCGGCGCCTACTTCGGTCTGCTCTCGCGGATGTCGGCGCTGTGCACCGACGAGCGCCGGGTCCTCTACCTGCGCCGGCCCCTCAGCGGACTCACGGGCATGCCGGTGCGCCCAGGCACCGTGGCGCTTGTCTGCGCGGTGATCGGCACGACCACCTTCGACGGCTTCTCCAACGACATCCTCTGGCGCAAGCTCGAGCCGCAGCTGCAGAGCTTCTTCGCCGACCTCGGCTTCCACCAGACGGTGGCGATCGAGCTCGCCTACACGACCGGTTTGGTGCTGTGCGTGGCGCTGATCTACGGCGTCTACGAGCTCGGCATCCGAGGCGTCCGCAGCGTGAGCCGTCGCTACGGTCAGGCCGAGCTCAGCGACCGCTTCGTGCACACGCTCGTGCCGATCGGCTTCGCCTACGTGCTCGCCCACTACTTCTCGCTGCTGATCTGGCAGGGCCAGGCGATCACCTCCCTTGCCTCCGACCCGCTCGGAAACGGCGCCAACGTGTTCGGGACGAGCTCCTACCAGATCGACTACACGATCATCTCCTACGCCGCGATCTGGTACGTGCAGGTTGCCGCCCTCGTGGTCGGCCACGTGGGGGGACTCACGCTCGCGCACGACAGGGCACTGAGCATGTACCGGGGCACCCAGGAGGCCGTTCGCTCCCAGTACTGGATGCTGACCGTGATGGTCGCCTTCACGAGCTTCGGCCTGTGGCTGCTGTCCGCGGTCGGCACCTGATCGGCCGCGGCGTGAGACGGAGGAGTAACGTTCGGCCGGTCGTGTTCGAGCGGGTCAATCGGACCGGGCATCGGCGCCGGCGCGCCCGGCGCGGGACGGTCGCGCTCGCGGCGATCGGGGTGCTCGTGCTGCTGGCGCTCGCGCTGGCGTGGGTCGACCCGAGCGCACTGCGGGCGCTGCCTGCCCTGGCCCTGCCGTTGCTGCTCGCGATCCGACGCTACCCCGGCGAGCGCATCCTCGTCATCCTGCGCCAGACCCGCCGGCGCCGCCGGCGGCGCCCCTGCTCGGTGAGGCCCGACGGTGCCCGCAGCGAGTTCGTGCTCGCCCGTGGAGGCCTGCTGCTCGCCCGCTCGCTCGCGGTGCGGCCTCCACCGCCGGCTGCGCCCACGGTCGCCTAGCGAGCTCGTCCCCTCAGGGGACGATCGTGATCCTGACCCCGTGAGCGGCCGCCCGTGCGCGGCGGCTCGAGCCGATCATCCACCCGGTCCAGCGAGGAGCTGCGATGCCAAGCCGTCCCATCCTCCTGCTGCTCGGAGCGCTGCTGCTGGCGCTCCCGGGCGGCGCGGAGGCCGCGAGCACGAATACCCCGGTCTCGACAACCGAGAGCGGAAACCCCATCAACGACCAGGGCAGTAGCTACCACTACCGCACCTACGTCACCTCGATCACCCCGCACGTCCCCGGCCTCAGCGTCGAAGTGCTCGAGTTCGCCGACCGGCTGCTGATCCGCAACCACACGGGCAAGACGGTCACGATCTTCGGTTACCAGGGGGAGCCCTACGCGCGGGTGCAGCCGGACGGGGCCACCGAACAGAACGCCCACTCGCCGGCTGTCTACCTCAACACGAGCTTCTACGGCAACGTGACCGTGCCCTCGACGGCCAATCCCAGCGACCCGCCCAGGTGGGCGCCCGTCGACCGCACGGGCGAGTTCGAATGGCACGACCACCGGATCCACTGGATGAGCCCGCTGACGCCGCCCGAGGTCAAGGACGCTTCGAAGCGGACGAAGATCTTCGACTGGACGGTGCCGATCCGGATCGGCACGACGCCGGGCGCGATCGACGGGGAACTGTTCTGGGTACCCGAGAGCTCCAAGGCCCCCGCCGGCGCGATCGGGGCGCTGGTTGCGATCGTCATCGCCGGCGTGCTGCTAGTTCTGTGGATCCGACGCCGGCGCCGGGGGGGCGGCACCGAGAGCGGCGAGCAGGCGCCCCGGCAGGAGGCCTGGTGAGCCCGCGCTCGGAACCACCCGCGTGGCCGGCCGGTTGATGGGCCGACGTCCCGGCCTCGTCGCGCTGGCCGCCGCCCTTGCCGGTGCGGCGTTGCTCATCGCAGCGCCGTCCGCGCTCGCCCACGCCCAGCTGCTCGGCACCTCGCCGGCGTCGGGCGCGACCGTGGCCACGCAGCCGGCCGAGGTGACGTTCGAGTTCAACCAGACCGTGGGCGGCACGCTCGGGGCGGTGAGGGTCTACGACGCCCAGGGCAACGAGGTCGACAACCTCGACGTCTCTCATCCCGAAGGTCACGGCCACTGGATGGGTGTCGGCCTGAAGGCGCACCTCGCCGACGGCACATACACGGCCACCTACCGCGTGATCTCGGCGGACACCCACATCGTCTACGGCGGGATGGTCTTCAACATCGGCCATCCCGGGGCCGCGCCGAGGTTCACCGTGGCGGGGCTGATCAGCCGCAACCAGAGCGGTCGGGTCACCGAGATCGCATTCGGGGTCGTGCGGGCGCTCGACTACGTCTCAATCGCCCTCTTCATCGGCGGCCTCGCGTTCCTGTTCCTCGTCTGGGTGCCAGGGTTGTCGGGCGTCAACGGGGCCGAGCCCGTCTGGCGGGAGGCCTCGCTCGAGTTCGCGCGAGCCCTGCGCCGCCTGTTCCTCGTCGCGATCGTGCTCGGCGTCCTCGTCAGCGTCGCCGGGATCCTGCTGCAGGGGGCGAGCGCCGCGGGGGTGTCGCTGTGGGCGTCGGTCAAAGGCACCGTCCTGCGGGACACGCTCGAAAGCCGCTTCGGCGAGGTGTGGGGGGCGCGCGCGGTCGTGTGGCTCCTGCTGGGCGCAGTGCTGGCCGCGACCCGCGCCTTGCGATACGAGCCGATCCCGGTGCTGCGCCCCGCACCGCTCGGGGCGGACGCCCTGGCCCTGCCGCCGATCCGGCCGCGGTGGGCGCCCGCGCTCCTTTGCGCCGGCGCGCTCTACCTGGCGTGTACGCCGGCACTCGGAGGCCACGCGAGCGTGCAGAGCCCGGTGTGGGCGTTCTTCCCCGCCGATGTCGTCCACGTGCTGGCCGCGAGCATCTGGGTGGGGGGCGTCGCGTGCCTGCTCGCCGCGCTGCCCGCGGCGACCCGCCGCCTTGCGCCGCCGGACCGCAGCCGCCTGCTGCTGGCGGCGCTGTCGCGATTCTCGCCGATCGCCCTCGCCGCCGTGATCGCGATCGCCCTGACGGGCACGCTGCAGGCTTACATCGACGTCCGCAGCCTCGACGGGCTCCTGCACACGACCTACGGCACGCTGATCCTGGTCAAGAGCGCTCTGTTGCTCGGCCTCGTCGGGCTTGGCTGGGTTCACCGCGATCGCGTGCTCCCCACGCTGAGACGGATGGCCGGGGCGGGCGCGAGCCCTGGCGGCGTCGGCGTGCTCGCGCGGCGGACGTTGCGGGCGGAGTCGCTCGCGTTCCTGTGCGTGTTCGGCGTCACGGCTGCGCTGATCACCTACGCCCCTCCGATCGACGCGGCTTCCGGGCCGTTCTCGGCGAGCACGACCCTCGGGCCGGCGGTCCTCGAGCTGACCGTCGAACCGGCCCGCGTGGGACCGAACACGGTCCACCTGTACCTGATCGATGCGAAGACCGGGGTGCAGTTCACCCAGACCAAGGAACTGACGGCGAGCGCCCGGCTCCCGTCGCGGGGGATCGGCCCGCTCCCGCTACACGCGAACCTGGCCGGCCCCGGCCATTACATCCTGAGCTCCGTCGAGCTCACCCCGGCAGGGACGTGGGAACTCGAGCTCACGGACCGGGTGTCCGAATTCCAGGAGTACACGAGGGTGGTGAAGGTGCCCGTCCGGTGAGCGCCCTGTTGGGCCAGGACACAACGACTTCCCAGGAGGCATGAGACCGATGAGAGCCAGCAAGATCGCCCTGCTCGCGACGACCGGTGCGCTGCTCGCGCCGACCGTCGCGTCGGCGCACATCAGCCTGCACCCGAACACGATCCCAGCAGGGGCGTTCGCGACGCTCGACGTGCGGGTTCCGGGCGAGCAGGAAGGGGCGTACGTGACGCGGGTCGACATGCTGATGCCCCCCGGCTTCACCAGCGTGGACTACGAAAACGTGCCGGGATGGAGTGCCAGGACCGTGAGCGAGAAGGTCAGCCCGCCGATCGAGACAGACGAAGGGCCCGTCAGCGAAGAGGTCGGCCAGGTGGTGTGGACGTGGCAGGGCCCGCTGGGCAAGGTCGAGGACAACCAGTTCATCCAACTCCCGCTGTCCGTCGCGATCCCCGCCGCGCTCGCCGGGCAGTCGGTCCAGTTCAAGACCGTCCAGAGCTACAGCAACGGGCAGGTGGTCCACTGGATCGACCCGTCCTTGACGGCCGAACACCCGTCTCCGCGGATCAATGTGACCACCAGGGGCGGCGCGATCGAGGATGTGGCCGGCGCCGAGGCGGGCCCCGAAGCGGGCCACGCGGGCGCGCAGCCGGCGACGGCGACGACGACGAGCAGCGGCGGGGAGGCTTCGCAGGGGCTCGCGATCGCGGCCCTGATCGTCGGGGCGCTGGGCCTGCTGGCGGGCGTTGCGGCGTTGTTGGCACTGCGGCGCCGCGCAGGCTAGGACAAATTGCGGTCAGCTTCTGTCCGCGGGCGAGCTTCGACAAGAGGCCAGCTCCGCAGGGGCTGTACGGAGAGGCCAGCTCGTTTTCGTGGGGCGGAGCTGGGTAGTAATCGCGATGTCGCATGACGTCGAGACGAAAGGACCAGGGATGAGACTTCAATCTTTGGAGGACGTTTTCCAAGAGCAGATCGAGGACCTATACAGCGCTGAGACGCAGCTGGTAGCGGCGCTCCCGAAGGTCGCAGCTGCAGCCTACGACGAGAAACTTCAGCAAGCGATACGCGAGCACCTCGAGGAGACTCGCGGGCACGTGCAGCGGTTGGACGAGATCGCCAGCGAGCTCGGCATCGGCGTCGGCCAGGAGAAATGCGAGGCGATGGCCGGCCTGATTCGCGAGTCCGACGAGGTGGTGACGGCTGACGGCATGCCCGCAGCGAAGGACGCAGCGCTGATCGCCGCCGCGCAGCGCGTGGAGCACTACGAGATCGCTGCCTACGGAACTGTGAAGGTTCTCGCTTCCGAGCTCGGACACGACAAAGCCGAGGATCTCCTCGACGCGACCCTCAAAGAGGAGAGCCACGCGGACGACCTGTTGACGAAGATCGCCAGCGGCGGCTTGTTCAAAACGGGAATCAACGAAGCAGCCGCAAACGGCGCCCGCACTTGACACTGCTGTATCGACGCGGAAAAAACTGACGTGTTGTCTGCCTGCGACGAGCGCCATCGGCGTTCGTCGCAGCCGCAGGGACGGCAGGCCTTGCCAGATGTGATCGAGGTGACCGAGATGCCACATGCAACCACCGGGGCCCGTCCGTCGAGCCCGACCGCCCTTTCAAAGGCGGGTTGGGGTAGAGCCCTGCGGACGTCCGCTTCCAAATTCAGACGCGACAACGTGAGTGATCTCGCCGCGGCGCTCACCTACTACGGCGTCCTTGCGATCTTTCCGGCGGTGATCGTCGAGGGCCAGCGCGGAGAGATCGCACGCGGCACGTGAGATGCCGCGAGCAAACGCGGTGAAGCCGATCAGAGTCGGGTGCTCGGGCTGGAACTACCGCGACTGGCGCGGGCGCCTTTACCCGGCCGGCGTACCCGCCCGTCGCTGGCTTGAATGCTATGCACAGCGGTTCGACACGGTAGAGGTAAACGCAACCTTCTACCGGCTCGCGACGCGGAGCTCCGTCGAGCGCTGGGTCGAGCAGACCCCAAAGGGCTTCTGCTTTACCGTGAAGGCCAGCCGCTACCTGACCCACGTCAAGCGGCTCGTCGATATCGAGCAGGGTCTACGCCGGTTCTACGAGCCGCTCACTCCACTTCTCCATGTCGAGCGGCTCGGAGCCGTCCTTTGGCAGCTACCGGAGACCTTCCACCGCGACGAGCAGGCGCTCAGCCGCCTGCTCGAGCAGCTGCCCGACGGGCGGCACGCCATCGAGCTGCGCCACCCGAGCTGGTTCGTCGAGGACGTGTTCGAGCAGCTGCGCGCCCGTGATGTTGCTCTCGTGCTCGGCGATCACCCGGAACGCCGCTTCCAAACCCAGGAGGCGACCGCGAGCTGGCGCTACATCAGGCTTCACTACGGCAGGCGCGGACGACGTGGCAACTACTCCCACACCGAGCTAGAGCAGTGGGCGCAGCGCCTTCACGCATGGCGCGCGACCCATGAAGTGTTCGTCTATTTCAACAACGACTGGGAGGGGTTCGCGCCCAACAACGCCATGTGGCTGCAAAAGCGTCTGGACCGGCTAGCCGCACGCGCATAAGAGCCGCGGGCCGCGCCGAACCGGCCTCCGGCGCACTCAAGCAGCCGCGTTGGCGGTGGCGAGCCTGGATCGGACCGGCATGATCGGCGCTGAGGGGTCGTGGGGCTGCGGGATCGCCGCAACGCTGAACTCCGCGATGACGCCCGCGCGGAAGACGAGGCAGTGGGTTGAGCCGCCGAACTGGAAGTGACCCAGCTCCTCGCCCTTCTCGACGTGGTGGCCCGACTTCATCTCCGGAGCGATGACGCAGGAGGAGACCTCGGACATTCCCACCGGCACGAACGCGACCAGCCCGATGACCGGGTCGTCGGCCTCGATCAGGAAGATCGCTCGGGCGGCAACGTGGGCCAGGTAAGACTGCGAGCTGGTGGGCTCGATCGCGTCCTTCCCCTCCGAGTCCGCCTCGGAGTAATAGGTCCCCTCCTGGAGGAACGCCCGCACGATCTTGCCGGCCACCGGGCTGTGCCAGCGGTGGTAGTTGTTCGCACTGAGGAAAGCCTGATAGACGGTCCCGCCGATGAACTCGTCGACCGCGTCGTCGTTGGCAAGCATGTCGGCCAGCGAGTAGGGCTGGCTCTTGATCCAGAACCGGTCCCGGCGTTGCACGTCGAGGCTGATGCCGTACGGGGTCGACTCGCAAGCGCTGACGATCACCCCGTCGTCCTCAGGCGAGGCCACGGGCCGCTCGCCCTCCTTGAATCGCCGCGTGAAGAAGTCATTCCATGAGTCGAAGCCCCAATGCTCGTCCTCGGGGTCGTATTCGAACTGCTCGATGCCGACGGTGCGCTTCGCGTCCTCGCTCTTCCAGCCGGATGGCGAGTCGTTGAGCACATACAGCGAGTCACTGCTGCTGAGGAACTCGCACCAGGCCGTCAGGATCTTCTTGAGCATCGCGTTCATGCGCGGGTCGCGGAAGGCGGCGAACCCGGCCGGCGTGCCGATCGGCCAGTCGAGGATCGCCCCGAGCGGCGTGGCGACCATCGCACTCTGGGGCCCGAACTCAGGAGCCATCGTGAGCACCTCGTTGATCAGGCGCAGCAGGTGATCGACGCTCTTCAGGTGACGTTCGGAGTAGGGCTTGCCGGGCGGCACCTGGGTGATCATCTCGTTCACGTACATGCGGAGCACCGGATCGGCGTCGATGAGCTCCTGGAACTCGACGAGCACCGGGTGCAGGACGATCTGCTCGCCGCGAGCCTCGACCCGGTTGCGGTGTGCGCCGAGCCAGGCCTCGAGGTCCTCCTGCGCGGCTGGCAGCCACCCGGCCCGGCGACGAACGTCTATTTCATGGCGATCGACCGTCATCCAGCTGCCTTTCTCCATGGGGTGATGCCAGCCCCGCACCCCGATATCGACGCCGTATCCGCGACCGCGCCATCGGACCGATCCAGCGCGCTGGCGAGCGCGGAGACCTCAGGCCGAGCCGGGACCCTGGGCTCCCGTGTGGATTCGCGGGCGCGGCCTAACACCTGCGTCAGAGAACTGTGCCTCGGCGACCATTGCCGAAGAACACGAGAACGGCGAGTATCGCGATCAGGAAAAGCAGCGGGTTGACCGCAATTCCTCCGGCGAGCGCCAGTATGAGCAGTAGCAGTGCCAGTGCAATGAGCATGTTCGGCCTCCTTTCGTGCCGGCTCTGTACCCCGCGCGCGTCGACGCGAAACGAGAGCGCCGCGAGGCCGCCTTCGGCGGTTGCAGCGATCCGCGAGGTAGGGGTATCAGGCGCGTGTACGCCCCTCTCTCTCGACACCCCGACATCCTGCTGGCCGACCCCACCTCGCGTGTCGAACCGGGCCACACTGGGTAGGTCACGCTCATGGCTCCAGAGCCGCTACAGATCAAGTGGGGCTCCGCGCACACAGAAGGCGGCACGCTCAGTGTCGAGCTGGAGGGCGCCTCCACGAAGGCATGGAAGGCACGTTTCGAGACCGTGGTCGCGCTGCTCGACACGCCGCACAGCGGCTGGGGAGATGTCGGCCTCACGAAAAAGGCGATCAAGGTCTCAAACGTCCAGAAGGGCAGCGAGGCAGAGCTACGTCACTTCCTCGAGAGCGCAGTCCTTCAAGCGAATACGGACACTGCGCCCGACTCGATCGCACAGCACGAGGATGAGGCCGGGGAGGACCACGAGCCGGACGCCGACGAACAGATGACCCAGACCTTTCGGGGCTTTGCCGCTGAGCACCAAGACAGCTAGCCGGTTAGCTGATCGCGGCCTTGACGCAGCAGCTGGATCAGGGTGCGCGCCGGCTCGAGCGCGCCGGCACCGAAATGGCCGAGCAGCTCGCGCCAGTGGCCCGGCGGAGCGGGGTCGGGCAGGTCGATCGTCAGCACGAGCTCGCTGCCGGACTGGCTGCGGGTCGCCGCGCCGACGTGCTCGAGCACCCGGATCGCGTCGCGGTTGCTAGCGAGCACGGGCGCCTCGAAGCGGACGATTCCCTCGGCGCGGGCTCGCTCGATCAGTGCGAGGAGCAGCGCCGTGCCGACGCCGCGGCGCTGCCAGTCGTCGGCGACGACGATCGCCGGCTCCGCCACGCCCGGGCCGGTGCGAACGTAGCGGGCGACCCCGACGCCGTCGCCGCTCGCCGGGTCGATCGCGAGCAACGCCTCGTGGTCGTGATGGTCGATCTCGGTCAGGTAGTCGAGCTCTCGCCTTCCCAGGGAAGCCTTCGAGGTGAAAAAGCGTCTGTAGCGGGACTCCGGGCTGAGACGCCTGAAGCCCTCGGCGAGTCCCCGCCTGTCGTCCGGGCGGATCGGGCGGATCGTGATCGGCGAGCCGTCGCCTAGCCTGACGGTCCTCTCTGGCATCGTTGGGCGCTCCTGGGGGTTGGGCGATGGATGTTGGCAGCCGGCACGAGCCGAGCCGGGCGGCCGGCGCCCCCGGAGCTGCGAACATCTCGGCGCCGGGCATGATGCTCCTCGCCACCGCGATCCTCTATCCATGCGTGCTCGCGGCCCTCTGCCTCGGCGCCGGGCTGCTGGTCGAGAAGGTGAGCGGCGCTCCGCTGGCGAGCACCCTGCTGCTGAGTGTCGGCGTCGCCGCCCTGATCGCCGTCACGCAGCTGACCACGCTCGTCTCGGCGATCGCCCCGGCCAGCCCCTACGTGGTGCTCGCCGTCGCCCTCGCCGGCGTCGCCCTCGCGCCCGCGAGGCTGGCGGCGATCTTCCACCGGGCCCGCGCCGCCCCGCTGCTGCCGGCTACCCAGGTCGCCGTCTACGCGATCGCGATGGCCCCCGTGCTGTTGGCCGGCCGGGCGAGTTTTTCCTCGTTCATGGCCCTGTCGGACTCGGCCGTCCACATGATGGGTGCCGACTATCTGATCCACCACGGTCAGAGCTACGCCCACCTCGACCTCGCCAACTCCTACGGGCGTTTCATCAACGCCTACTACGGGACGAGCTATCCCTCCGGCGCCGACACGCTGTTCGGTGCGAGCGGGCTGCTGCTGCGCCTGCCGCTGATCTGGGCGTTCCAGCCGTTCAACGCGTTCGTACTCGCGACGGCCTGCGGGCCGGTCTGGCTGCTCGCACGGCAACTCGGGTTGCGGGGACCGTGGCGGGCGCTCGCGGCGATCACGACGGTGCTCCCCGCGCTCGTGTACGGCTACGAGCTACTGGGCTCGGTCAAGGAGATCACGGCGCTGTCGATGCTGCTCGCATCCGGCGCCGTGGTGGCCTCGCCGGGCAGCTGGCTGCGCCAAGGCCCCCGTGGCGCGATCCCGCTGGCCCTGCTGCTCGCCGCGGGGATCTCGGCCCTCGGGGCCGCCTACGGCGTATGGGCGCTCGCCGCGCTTGTGGTGCTGGCGGCGGCCCTACCGGCCGAGCTTCGCTCGCGACGCGTCCGGCCGGGAGCCGTCCTGCTGCTCGCGCTCGTCGGCGTGATCACCGGGCTCGTGGCGGCGCTGCCGACTTGGCGGGGACTCGGCGGATCGATCGAGATCGCCGGGAACATCGCCTCGACGAGCAACCCGGGCAACCTGCACTCGCCACTGCACGCCGTGCAGGTGCTCGGGGTCTGGCTGAACGGGAGCTACAAGCTCGAACCGACGGGGACGAGCGGGGTGATCACCGACGCGCTACTCGTGCTCGCCGGCGTCGCCGCCGTGCTGGGGGTCGCGCAACTCCTGCGTAGGCGCCAGTGGGGGCTCGCGGGTTGGATCGCGATGACGTTGCTGGCATGGCTGGTCGTGAGCCGGGCCGTGACCACGTGGGCGAGCGCGAAGACGTTGATGCTCACCTCCCCGGAGGTGTTGCTGCTGGCGTGGGGTGGGGTCGCCCTCCTGAAAGGGCGCTCGCGGGCGACGCTCGCCGCCGGCGGGGTGGCGCTCGCCCTGGCGCTGACAGCAGGAGTGCTCGTCTCCGATGAGATGCAGTACCGCAGCTCCGATCTGGCCCCGACGACTCGCTACCAGGAGCTCGCGAACGTGAACACCCGCTTCGCCGGCAAGGGTCCCGCCCTGGTGACGGACTTCGACGAATATCCCCTGTACGTGCTGCGGGACCTCGACATCGGGGGACCGAACTTCGTCTATCCGCCGCCCACCCTCGCCAGCGCGGCGGGTGGCTACGGCGATCCGGTCGACCTCGGGCGCATCCCGCCGCGGGCGCTGCTCGCCTACCCGCTGATCGTGACGAGACGGGACCCGACCTCCACGCGGCCCCCGGCGGCGTACGCGGTGGCGTGGCGCGGTTCCTACTACGTGGTCTGGCGCCGCCGCCACGACGCCCCGGCGGCGATCGTCCACGAGCGACTCGCCGGATCGGCGCCGGTCCAGTGCCGTGCGCTTGCCGCCCTCGCGGGTCGGCCCGGCGCAGCGGGGGACACGGTCGCGGTCGCCCAGGCTCCCGAGATCGTGCACGTTCCGCTCGCCCGCGCCAGGCGCCCCGCCCGGTGGGGGCGCGAGCGAAAAGGGTTCGTGATGAGCGTCGCCGGCACGCTGTCGGCGCCGATCCGCGTGCCTGCCTCGGGACGCTGGGATGTGTGGCTGCAGGGCGAGTTCATGCCCACCGTCACGGTCGCCGTCGACGGCCGTCGGATCGGGTCCGTGAGCGGCGAGCTGAGCGGCAACTCGCTCGTTCCGGGGACCGTCCCGCCGCTCGCGACGACGCTCGCGGCGGGCACACATGAGCTCTCGATCACCCGTTCGGCGCCCGACCTCGCGCCCGGGAGCCGTGGCGCGGCCGTCCTCGACGCGGTGGTCCTGACGCCGGCCGGGGCCGACCCGACCGGGACGCTTCGGCGCGTCCCCGCGGCCCGCGCGCAGGAACTGTGCGGCGGGCGCTACGAGTGGGTCGAGCTGCTGCCCCCCGCCGTGAGTTAGTCAGCCGCCGGCCGTGACGAGCGCCGCGCTGCTCGCGGGCACGGTCACGGTCACGACGCCGCCGGTGGTGGGCAGCGACGCCGGGCGCATCCGCGTGAGCGAGCCGTCCGGAGCAACGTCTGCGCCCGCCAGCCTGATCCCGCTCGTCGCTTCGGGCGAGGGCGCGGTCAGGGGCAGCACGGCGGCCGCCTTGAAGGCGGACCCGACCGGCAGGGCGACGCTCGCCGCAGGCGCCCCGGCCGGTTCGTCGTCGACGATCAGGAAGCGCAGCCCGCCCGCGGGGGTGCGCAGTGCGCTGATCGCCATGTTCGTCCCCGCAGGAGCGAGGAGCGTCGAGCGCAGTGGCCGGTCGCCGGCGAGGCCGCTGGTGAGCAGCAGGGCGTACCACAGCGGCTGAGCGGTCAGCGCGCCCGCCGTCAGTCGCGCGGCGGTTGCCGCGCACACCGGGGAGTAGCCCAGGCAATTCGCCGGGTTGCCCTCGAAGTTGAGCCCGCTGACCCCGGCTCCGAGCGCCTGGGCGATGTAACCGGTCGCCCACAGCGTCGAGGCGAAGGTGTCGCTGATGCCGGCCTGCCCGCCGCAGGAGACGGAGTTGGCCTCGTCCATCCGGAACGGGATCCGGCTGGCCCGCGCGACCGCCATGTAGCGGCGCAGCGAGCTGCCCTCGGCGACCCGCGTCGCAGGGCTCAGGAGCCGTTCGATCGACGGGGCCGGCTGCTGGTGGCAGCCGAGCGGGTAGTGGTGGCCCGTGAGCAGGATCGGATGCTCGCGGGCCGCCTCGCGCGACCCCCATTTGACGAACACATGCGAGCCCGATACCCCTGGGCCAGCGAGCGGCACGCCCGGGACGAGCCGTGCGATCGCGCTCCTGTACGCCCGCACCTCTGCGTCGTAGTGGGCGAAGTCCCAGGGCAGCCGGCGCAGATGGTGGCGGGCGTACGCGTCGGGCTCGTTGCCGACCTCGATCGCCGCGAGCCATGGGCCGAGCAGTCGCTTCGCAGTCGCGGCCTCGCGCGCCGCGGCCCCTGGTTCGTAGTGGGCGAGGCCCACCGTCAGCAGCACCTTCCAACCGCTGCGCTCCGCGAGGCTGCGCAGGGCGGCGAGGTCGCGGGGTTCCAACGCCAGGGACGTCCACGCGGGCGCGGGGGTGGTGCCGTCGCGCCAGGCGATCCGCGTGTCGGCCGACACGCCGCCGAAGCGCAGCAGGCCCGGACCGAGCGAGCGCAGCAGCGTGGCGAGGTCGCCGTGGGCGCCGTAGCCGGCGATCCGCCTGAGGTCTGTCACCTCGAAGGAGAGGCCGAGGTAGGCGGCCGGGATCGGCCGGCCTTCGTGGCTCGGGTCGAGGGCGAGCGAGACCGGTATCGAGGGGGCGGGCACGGTCGGAGGCGGGGGTGAGGCGACGGCCGCGAGGTGGGTGAGGTGCCTTGCCTCGTCCTGTCCCTCGCCGGCGATCGCACCGGCGGACGCGGCGGCGACCATCGTGATCAGGACCGCCGCGAGCAGCGGGATCGGTCGGCCGAGGCGCCGGAGTCGGCCCGCCCAGGGGCGTTTGTCGACGTGTTCCATCCCGGGGCAGTAAAGCGGCCGCGAGAGCGCCGTGCGCCGAGGCCCCGCTCCGTCACGCGCCGCCCATACGCTGTGGACGTGTGCGCCGTCGCCGCAGAGGCCCCGCTCGTCGATCAGATCCTGCTGGGGGAGAACCTCGAGCTGCTGCCCGGCTTCGCGGACGCGAGCTTTCAGCTGATCTACATCGATCCTCCCTTCAACACCGGCGCTTGCTCGCTCGCGACGCACCCTCGCGGCCGTGCGGGACGAGGCGGGGGAGCGGACCGGCTTCCAGGGCCGCCGCTACCGGACCCGACTGCTGGCGGAGTCCTCCTACCGGGATGCCTTCGAGGACTATCTCGGCTTTCTGGAGCCGAGGCTGGAGCAGGCACGTCGGCTGCTGCGCCTGCAAGGCACGTTGTACTTCCATATCGACTACCGCGAGGCCCATCACTGCAAGCTGCTACTCGACGAGATCTTCGGCCGGGACTGCTTCCTGAACGAGATCATCTGGGCCTACGACTACGGAGCCCGGGCCACCCGGCGCTGGCCGGCCAAGCACGACACGATCCTCGTCTACGTTCAGCGACCGCGACGCCTACCACTTCGACAGCGAGGAGGTCGACCGCGAGCCCTACATGGCGCCCCGGCTGGTGACGCCGGAGAAGGCCCTGCGGGGGAAGCTGCCGACGGACGTGTGGTGGCACACGATCGTCGCCGACCAACGGGCGCGAGAAGACCGGCTACCCGACCCAGAAGCCGCAGGGGATCGTGCGGCGGATGGTCGCGGCCTCCACCCGACCGGGGGACTGGTGCCTGGACTTCTTCGCCGGCAGCGGGACGCTCGGGGCGGTGGCCGCCGAGCTCGGACGCCACTACGTGCTGATCGACTCCAACCCCGAGGCGGTGCGGATCATGCGCCGACGCCTGGGCCACGGTGGGCGGGAGGGGACGCCGGCGCGTTCCCCCGATCGGGACGGCGCCTAGCTGCCCATCGCCGCTGGCGCGCCGGCCGCCCACGTGCGAGGCTTTCGTGCGTGTACCACCTCGAGCTACGCCAGTTCCCCCACAACCTGAACCGCTTCAACCTCGAGGAGGGCGAGGTGCGGGCGATCCTCTACCCGTGGGTCGCTGAGCAGTGGGTCGAGCTCGAAGAGCGCAAGTGGAGCGCCCACCAGGCCAAACTGACGATCCTCGAAGGACCCGAGCTGCCCCTGCAGGCGCTGACGATGGGCCGCGGCTGGCGCGCCGCTCAGCGAGAGGGGCGGGACGTGACCGCCGAGCTCATCGCGCGTGTCAAGCAGGAGCTGGCGGCGCGAGGCGCTGCGGTGCCCGCGCCGCCGCCTCCGGCCCCGGCGATGAGCGCCTCCTTGGTCGGCCCGGCGCCGCCGTCCGGCCCGCCGTCGCCGCGTCAGCCCCAGCCTGCGCCCGCCGCGACGCCAGAGGGCTCGCTGGAACCCGTGCTCGGGCCCGACGCCGGCAGGCTGCTCGCCGCCTGGACGCGAATCGCCGCCCGCGCCCCCGGTCTGACGCCGAGCGAGAGCCTCGCGCTCGCAGAACGCGAGGTCTCCCGGCCGCCAGACGGCCGCTAGAATCCCGGCCTGGACTCGTGGTGGGCGTAGCTCAGTTGGTAGAGCTCCTGGTTGTGGTCCAGGCGGTCGGGGGTTCGAGTCCCCTCGCTCACCCTCACAAAGAGCCCCGCTACAGCGGGGTTTTTTGCTTCCCGGGTCGGGGTCAGGACAGCGCAAGCACGCAAGGGTGTGAACCAAAGTGTGAACACGTCGCGCCGCGCGGCGAGTGCCGCGCGTCCGGCGTGGGCGTGGACGATTCCCGCCTCATTGATACAGGAGCACGGAGATGCCCCTTGGCGTAGGGACGATGCGGGTTCGCCCGAAGCGGCTTGACCACCAGCAGGCGAGGCTCCAACCTGGTCGGACATTGCGTGGGCAAGTTGCGCGCAGTCCGCCTATGACGAGCCCGACCCAGCGTAGACTGAACATCGCCCGGTGCTCGCGGTGCTCGCCTACCCACGCGAATCGCCGACCTCTTAGTCGCTGTCGGGCAGTGGTAGAAGAGCGCGCACGCGCGTCCCCTGGCCAGGGGGGCATTCCACGATCAAGGTCCCCTCGAGCGCAGACACGCGATCTTCGAGCCCGCTCAATCCGCTGATCCCAGTTTGACGCACCCCGCCGATCCCATCATCGACGATCTCGACTCGCAGTACCCGGCGCTCAACCCTGGCTGTGACCTCGGCGCTATTCGCGTGGGCGTGCTTGGTCACATTTGTGAGCGCCTCGCTCACGATGAAGTATGCGGTCGACTCGACGCCCGCCGGGAGGCGCTCATCAGGAACCTCCACGATCACCGGCAGTGACATCCGAGATACGACCGCTTCAACCCCCGCTCGCAGGCCCCCGCGCCTGAGTGCCGCGGGAAGAATGCCGTGCGCAAGTTCGCGCAGCTCCAGATTCGCTTCCTCGGTGTATTGCAGCGCATCGTCCAGCAGCTTGCCGGCGTCGGGATCGGACTCCGTCAGTTCCTGAAGCGCCAGCTTCAGCGTCACCACGGCATGAACTAGGTGTTGCTGGACGCCGTCATGCAGGTCTCTGACCACACGCCCACGCTCCTCGTCGGCGGCAATGACAATCCGCGCGCGCGAGGCGGTCAGCTCGGCGCGGCTCTCGGCGTTCGCGATCGCGGTGGCCACGAGCTCAGTGAAGGCTGCGAGACGCGCCTCGGTATCGGGGGGCAGGGCCTCTTCGCCACGCGTCACGACGACCGCCGCTCCCCACAGTCTGCCCGCGACGTTGATCGGCGCGCCAGCCGCTGCCCGCCCCCCAGTGTCTCGCGCGTGGGTCGTCGCCGGGTTCGAATCCTCCGAGTCGTATTCGATCCGAGCCGGGCAGCCGGTCTCGAACACCCGCGTGACGGCGTTGTGGCCGCCTAACGGAATTGATTCCCCGACCTGAAGGGCCTCGCCAGTTGAGCTCCAGCCACCCACGACGGTCAGGATGTGGTCCCCGTCGTACCGGCACACGCCGGCGCGGTCGACCGACAGGAGGCGACCGAGCTCCTCCGCCACGGTCGCGAACACCGTTGTCGGCGACGCCGAGCGTGCGACGAGCGTCGCCACGCGCCGCAGCGCGGCCTGCTCGCGCGCGAGGCGCTCCACGTTCTCGCGAGCGGCGCGCTCGTCGTCGAGTAGTCGCAGCTTCTGCATCGTTAGCGACGTCGCGCGCGCCATGCCGCGAAGAAGGCTCTCCTCCACCCGGCTCAGGCCATCCGGTCCCGAGCGCCCGATCACGAGCATCGCCCCCGAGGGATCTCCAAGCGGAACCGCCTTCGCTGGGCACATCCCCATCCCGGGCACCGGAACCTGGGACTCGGGCGTTAGCGTCGCGGTCAACTCGAGCTCCGCCATGGGCGCATAGCCCTCGGGATACCCGACCGCTGCCACGAGCTCGCGCCCACGGACGATCGCCGCCACCTCCGCGTCAAATGCCTCAGCCACCCCCTCAACCGCAGCGAGGGCCGCCGATGCCTCCGTTTGCGCAGATGAGACCGACGCCAGGAACTCGGCAAGCTGCTGAGTGGACCACGCGGGCGTTGACATCTCAGGCTAGAGCCAGCACCACGAGGGTCTGGTTGTGAAAGCCGCTCATCCCCTTCGTTCGCGCGATCTCACCGTAGGTATAGAACCCGGCGATGGGTGCTCCGCGCGCGCTGTCGACAAGCCGGTCGATCTCCGTCTCGATGCCGGCGTCGCCAAGAACGCTGCGCCTGGCGATGCAGTCGAAGGCCAGCAGCCCGAGAGGCGAGTGGCCTTCCAGGGCTGCCAGCGAGTCGGCGCACGCGGCATCGGCAGCCGAGAGAACCGATTCCGCGTCACCCTCCATCATCCAGACAAGGCCGCCCTGTGGGACCTCGGCGATACAAGACAGCGAGCGGTCGACGAAGTCGGCGCCGCCGATGAAGCGAACCTGCTCCTCGCCGTTGCGCTGACCGAGTCCCAGCGGGTGGGTGAGCGCAAGGCGCGCTACCGCCTCCTCGTCTGCGAGCGCGACATCGGTCATCTGCAGGCGCTCCATGTAGAGGTCGAGGGCGGGCCGATCGTCGAGTGTGTAGACGCGGTTGCCGCCGCTGTGCGTGACCAGCATGGGATCACCGACGCGTCGCCAGCCGTGGCGCACGCCGATTCCAAGCGGCCCGCTGGAGGCGATTCCGGCGCCCACCACCGAATTCGTGAGGACGAGATCGTCGAAGAACTGGCGAGTCTCGCTCATATGGAGGTCATCGCCGGCACATCCGCCCACCATTGGCACGCCCGATCCGAGCACGCCGTACGCGCCGCGGAGGATCTCCCGCTGGTCCCCCGCCAGGCCATCGGTGAGGAGCAGCAGAACGCGGTGAGGGAGATCCTCGCGTGACGGCACACACCGCGCCGCATTGGCCCCCGCCGCTCGAAGATCGTCGGAGGCCTCCGTCGCGAGGGCCGTGTCGATCGCGAACCCGTCGCCGCCTAGCACGCTCACAACGACGCTTGCATCGCGTGGACCGTTTCCCGCAATCTCCCCGGCAGTAGTGCATCCGATGAGAGGCACGTCACCGGCGACAGCGCGGATCTGCCGCACGAGCGGCTGCAGTTCTAGCGACTCCGAGCAGAAGACGATCAGCAGCTTCGGGTTGTCGTAGAGCAACGCCTGCGCAGTCGCTTGTGTGCCTGGATCGGGCACGGATGCATCGGCGGACCCGACGGCGAACCAGCGAAACGGTGGCATCGGTGGCATCAGTCTCCCTCACTCGTCTCTGGGGGGCAAGCTACGACCGAAAGCGTGCGAAAGCATGGTTAGACGTGTTTTGTTAGACGTGGCTAGTGTCTCAGGTCGAACGAGGTCATGTGCCCTCGCGCTTTGCAAGCGTGCTGGGTGCGATCGGCGTGCCTGACGGCTGATCTCGTTGCCCGAGTGCCGAGTTGGCTGCGCTTCAGTCGCACATGCGGTGGGCTCCCTTACCCGGAGGTGTCGCGGCCGCGTTCGTGACCGCCCGAGTCAGGCGGCCCGCTGGGAGGGCGAAGCGAGCTCGCGCAGCCGGTGAAGGGCCTCCCGCTCGAGCTGGCGGCTGCGCTCCTCTTTGACCCCGAGCCACTCACCGACTTCGGTGTGACTCTGCGGGGTGCCTCCACCCAGGCCGTAGCGACGCACGAGCACCTGACGGTGGCGTTCCGGCAGCAGCCGCAGCAATGCCCAGGCTTCGCCGCGAGCCTCTCGCTCGGCAGCGCGCTCGCCGGGATCGATGCTGCCGGGATCTCCGATCAGATCGCCCAACGGTGTTGCGTCTTCGCTTATTGGTTCGTCGAGTGACGCGGTGACGCGGGCGGCACTGCGGAGGTTCTGCACGTTGAGCGTGCTGAGTCCGGTGCGCTCTGCGATCGCCTCGGCCGAAGCAGCGCGCACGCCGCTCCGCTCAATCTCCACCTCAGCTCGTCGAATGGCGGCGAGCTGCTGTGCGGCCTTGGCGGGGATCCTGATCGTGCGCCCCGCCTCGACCGCATCCAGAAGCGAACGGCGGATCCACCAGACGGCGTAGGTCGAGAACTTCAGGCCACGCCGATGGTCGAACCCTTCGACCGCTCGGACCAAACCGACGGTCCCCTCTTGGATCAGGTCCTCGAACTGAACGCCACGCCCGCGATAGCCCTTGGCGATGGCGAACACAAGCCGCAGGTTGCATTCGATCATCTCCTGCTTTGCGTGTGAGTCGCCGCGTTCGATGCGCTTGGCCAAGCAGATCTCCTCGGCGGCGCTGAGAGGCACACGACGCCCGGCCTGGCGGATCGGGCCTTGCAGACCCGGCTCGCTGCGGCGCCGCAGATCGACGATGACCGCCTGTTCCAAGTTCGGAGCCACGCCCATCTCCATCTCACGCGACCGCGCACAGTGCGGGTCGGAATTCGGGTTCGGGGCGTGTGGCGCGGTCTTCGGCCGTCCGGATGAGCTCCGTCAACGCGGGTGACGGCGTATCGCGGCCCCAGAGCAACTCAAAACCGAGCTTGCGGCCGGGATCGAGTGGCCGAGCGATGAGCCCGGTGTCCAAAGCGTCGGGGGCGGTCGTCAGCGCGAGAGCCTCGCCGGCGGCCACAGCCGCAAGCAGCGCCGGTCCGGGGCCGCCGCGCCGCAACGCCGCGGTCACGCCGAGCCCTGAGAGCACGTCCGCGACGGCTCGGTCGTAGCCGGCGCCGTCCCGGTGCCCGGTCACGACGATGTCCTCGCCATGCAGCTCGTTCACGTCCAGCGGGCCGTCGCCGGCCAGCCTGTGGCCGCGCCCGACCAGCACTACCCATGGCTCGCTGCCCACGTCAAGGCCACACAGGTCGGCCGAGCCAAAGATCGAGGGGGCAAGGACCGCGTCGAGCCGTCCGTCGCGCAAATCACGGGAAAGAGCACCTCCGTATGACTCGACGATGCTGACCTCCACCGCCGGACGATTCCGCGTGAACACATCGAGCAGTTCCGACGCCGGTTGCCAGCGGGCTGCCGTGTCGAGGCCCAGCCGGACATTGCCGACGACTCCGGCCTCGAGGTCGCGCCCCGTGCAACGAGCCTCGTCGGCCGCCACCAACGCGGCGCGCGCACGCTCAAGAAAGAGCTCGCCGGCGCTGGTCAGGTCCACGCCGCGCGTGTGACGGTCGAAGAGCTTGATGCCGAGCTCTGTCTCCAGCCGCCGGATCTGGGTGGACAACCCAGGCTGGGCCACCCACAACCGTTCGGCGGCGCGCGTGAAGCTGCGCTCCTCGGCGATGGCTACGAAGTAGTGAAGATGACGTAGCTCCATGACGCTCACGCAGCCTGGCTGAGACGCAGGTTGGCAAGGGCGGCCGCGGCGGCGGCCTCGGCGTCGAGCGCGGCCATGTAGGCGGCGAAGGCGGCCGACCGGTTCTCCGGCGTGGCGTCCCCTACCACTTCCCAACGGGCCCACACGCGATCGGCCGCGATGCGCCACGCCCGCAGCGCACGCGCTTGAAGTTGACGGCCATAGAAGGGGACGCCCGGACGGATCAGGAATGTCATCGGTCTACCTCCTCGGGTTCGAACATGACGGACAGGTTCTCACCACCACTGATTGCGGTCCATACCCATGCGCCGGAAATCTCCTTCCGGAACACCGGTTATTCTCTTCCGGCTTTCGGAGAGATCAGGTAGGGAAATCCCTACCGAGCCCCGACGGAGTTCCGAGGCGGGAGCGTCCAGGTCGACTGGGCGTGTGGATCCGCTGGCCGTTGCGTGCGATTTCCGGCTTTCCCTACCCCGAGGCAGCATGCAGACAGCCATCATCCACCGCATATGGCCGCGTCAGTTCTCGTTGTCGACGACGATCCGGTGTTCCGGGCGCTGGCTGCAAGCGTGTTGGCCGACAACGGTCTAACGGTCGTCGGCGAGGCAGATAGTGTCGCTGCTGCGCTCTCGGCGGCCACCCGCCTCGAGCCGACCGCGGCGCTGGTCGATGTCGGGCTGCCCGACGGCGACGGATTCGCGCTCGCCCGCCAGCTCACGACCCTCCCGTGGCAGCCGAATGTCGTCCTCACTTCGGTCGACGGCGACGCCGGCAGCGCCGAGGAGGTCAGGCGCAGCGGTGCGCGCGCGTTCGTACCCAAGGCCGACCTTCCGAACGCTCCACTCGCCCGCTTGCTCGGAGCGGAGTGAGAGTATAGATCCGCATAGCGCTACGGTTGGCCGATGTCCACTCCGCTGAGGATCGTGATCGGCGAGGATGACGTGCTGCTGCGCGAGGGGATTGCCCGGCTGCTCGTCGAGTCCGGCTTCGAGGTCGCCGCTCAGGCCGGCGACGCCCCGGATCTTCTGCGCAAGGGCCTTGCCCACAAGCCCGCGATCGTCATCGCTGACATCCACATGCCTCCGGGTGACGGCGACGACGGTCTACGGGCGGCCGTTGAGATACGCCGTCAGCATCCGGGTACCGGCGTGCTGTTGCTCTCTCAGTTCTATGACGAGAGCTATGCGCTCGAGCTCATCGGCGATCGAGCCGATGGGGTTGGCTACCTGCTGAAGGAGCGCGTCGGTGACGTTGAGACCTTCGTCGATGCGGTCACGCGCGTCGCTGCTGGCGGCACCGCGCTCGACGCCGAGATCGTCGCGCGTATGCTGGGCCGCCGCCAACGCGACCGGCCGATCGAACGGCTCAGCGCACGGGAGCGAGAAGTGCTCGAGGCGATGGCGGAAGGCAAGTCCAACCGGGGCATCGCCCAGGCACTCCTGATCAGCCAGGCGGCTGTGGAGAAGCATGTCACGAGCATCTTCCAGACGCTCGAGCTCGACCCAGCCCAGACCGAACACCGCCGGGTGCTCGCGGTCCTCGCCTACCTGCGCGAATCGCCGAGCTCTTAGTCTCTGTCGGGAAGGGGCAGAAGAGCGCGCACGCGCGTCCCCTGGCCGGCAGGGCTCTCGACTAGGAGGCTCCCGTGGAGCGCGGACACGCGATCCTCGAGCCCGGTCAATCCGCTGATCCCCGTTCGACGCAGCCCGCCGACCCCATCGTCGACGATCTCGACTCGCAGTAGCGCGCCCTCGACCCTGGCCGTGACCTGAGCGCTGCTCGCGTGCGCATGCTTGGTCACATTTGTGAGCGCCTCGCTGACGACGAAGTATGCGGTCGACTCGACGTCCGCCGGAAAGCGCTCGTCGGTCACGTCCACGCGGACCGGCACCGACATACGAGAGACGACCGCCTCAGCCCCCGCTCGCAGGCCGCCTCGCGTGAGCGCCGCGGGAACAATGCCGCGCGCAAGTTCACGCAGCTCGAGGTTCGCCTCCTCGGCCTGTTGTAGCGCGTCGTCCAGCAGCTTGCCGGCGTCGCGATCGGACTTCGTCAATGCCCCACGCGCCAGCTTCAGCGTCACCACGGCGTGAACCAGGTGTTGCTGGGCGCCGTCATGCAGGTCTCTCACCACCCGCCCACGCTCCTCGTCGGCCGCGGTGACGATCCGCGCCCGTGACGCCATGAGCTGTGCCCGGCTCTCCGCATTCGCGATCGCGGTCGCGGCGAGGCCAGTGAATGCCACCAGCCGCTCCTCGGTCTCCGGCGGAGCCAGCTTGTCGCCGCGCAGCGCCACGGCAACCACGCCCCAGATCCGCCCCTCGACCGTGATCGGCGCGGCGACGGCGGATTCGAGCCCCAACTGCGAGCGGTAGCCCGCCTGCGAATCGATACGCTGCGGTCGGCCGGTTTCGCGGACGAGCGGAGTGAGACCATGACCGGGTTCGACGTGCCGGCGATGGCCGACCGGGAGCGGCTCGCCGGTGGCCGTCCACGAGGCGACGATCGTGACGCTCTCATCGGGCTCGAACCGGAGCACCACGGCGTCGTCGGTGTTCAGCAGGTGACCGACCTGTTCGGCCACCGCGTCGAACACCACCGGCGGTGCCTCGTCCTGCGCGACAAGCGTGGCCACGCGCCCGAGGGCGGCCTGCTCATCCGCGATCGTGCGTAGCTCCTCGCGAGCCTGAGCATTCGCGATCGCGGTGGCCACCAGGTCGGTGAAGCCGAGCAGCCGGGCCTCAGTGTCCTCCGACAGCAGCTCGGTGCCCGAGTTAGCCACACTCACGACTCCCCACGGCTGGCCCTCGACAATGATCGGCACGCCGAGGCACGAGCTGAACCCCCACACACGGGCGGCATCGCCCCACGCTCCAGAGGTTGCGTCGTAGTCGTCGATGCGCGCAGGCCGACCGGTCTGGGCCACGAGCGTGGTTACGTTCTGCCCGCCGAGGTCAAAGCGCTCGCCGATCGCCATTGGCGGGGGATTGTCGCTTCTCGTCCACTCACCAAGGACCGTGGCGGTGCCGTCCCCGTTGTAACGGCTCATACCGGTGAACTCGGAGCCCAACGCCCGCCCGACCTCCTCAGTTACCGCTGCAAATAGCGCCTCCGGCGACACTGCCTGAGCCACCAACGTCGCCACCCGCCGTAGTGCGGCCTGTTCCTCGGCGTATCCCCGCACCTCGATGCGTGCCTGGGCGTTCGCGATCGCGGTGGCCGCGATTTCGGTGAAGGCGGCGAGGCGCACCTCCGTATCCTGCGGCGGCTCCTCGCGCCCCGACGTGACGCCGATGTAGCCCCACAGACGTCCCTGGACGGAAATCGGCGCCGCCGCGGAGGACCTGATGCCGTATTGCAGCGCCACCGGGTGGTCGGCGTAATGGTCGACGCGAGCTGGACGCCCGGTGTCGCGAACGACCCAGCCCAGACTCGGCTCGGTGATCGGCGTTCGCAGACCAATCGGCAGCGGCCTGTCCGATCTGCTGCTTCCGGCGAGGATCGTTACGGCGTCGTCCGGCTCATACTTAACCACGAACGCGCCCTCGACTGAGAGCAGGCGGCCTACCTCCTCCGCCACGGTGGCGAAGACCTCCGCCGGCGGCGCTCCCGCCGCGACCAATGTCGCCATCCGCCGCAGGGCGGCCTGCTCATCCGCGATCGTGCGTAGCTCCTCGCGAGCCTGAGCATTCGCGATCGCGGTGGCCACGAGTTCGGTGAACCCCGCGAGACGTTCCTCGGTCCCGGGTGGTGGTGGCTCCTCGCCTATCGATACGACGGCAATGAGACCCCACAGCTCGCCCTCGACGGTGATCGGCACGCCCACGCTGGAACGTATGCCGATTTCACGCGCAGCCTCGCCGGCGTCATCGGCGTACCGGTCCACCCGAGCCGGGCGCCTGGTTTCGCGGACGGTTGCGGTCACGGTGCCCCGGATGGGCTGAGCCCGGAGCCCGACGGGTATGAACTCACCCCCGCGGCTCCACTGGGCGAGGATTTCGGCGGTGTCGTTCGGCAGATACCGCCGCACCGCGGCGGCGTCGACGGCGAGCAGGCGACCGACCTCCTCCGCCACGGATTCGAAAACCGCTGACGCAGGCGCCGCCTCCGCCACGAGCGTCGCCACGCGCCGCAGCGCGGCCTGCTCGTCCGCGACTCGGCGGAGGTCTGCGCGCGCCTGGGCGTTGGAAATCGCGCTCGCCACGAGCTCAGTGAACTGGGCGAGCCTGTACTCGGTACCGGGAGGCAGCTCGTCCTCGTGCGTGGCGCCAACCGTGATCACTCCCCATAGGCGGCCGTCCACGTCGATCGGCGCGCCGGCCGAGGAACGCGCCCAGTTACGCGCGAGCGCTGTGGCTGGCGTGTCGTCCTGAGGAATTCGGTCAACGCGTGCGGGCTCGTTGCATTCGAACACAAGAGTGGCCACATTGCGACCCCCGAGAGCCACACGACTCCCCACGAAGCCAGGCTCGCCCTCGGGGCTCCAAGCGCCGACAAACTCGATCGACTCCTCGGCGAGGTCATAACGACCGACCAAGGCGACGCCGGCAACCGACATAACCCGGCCGGCCTCCGCGGCGACTGCCGCGAACACTGCGCTTGGCGGCTCGCCGCGAGCAACCAGCGTCGCCACGCGCCGCAGCGCCGCCTGCTCCTCGGCTACTCGCCGCAGCTCCTCGCGCGCCTCTGCGTTAGCCAGCGCGGTTGCAATCAGCTCGCTGAACTGCAGCAAACGGTCCTCGCTGCCCGGCGACACGGACCGCTCCTTCGACCAGGCCGCGCGGAGGACCCCCCACAGGCGCCCCTCCACGAAGATCGGCGCTGCGGCAGCGCCGCCGTAGCCGAGCGCGTTCAGCTCGTCGCCGGGCGAGCCCGGTTCCCCTTCGAAGTCGTCAATGCGCGCAGGGCGGCCGGTGCGCAGGACACGGTCGACCGGGCCCCCTGCGAGTGGAGCTCGCCGGTCACCGACGGCGGTGAGGAGCGGCAGCGTGGCGACAGACGCGACCACCGTTACGGAGCCGTCCGGTTCCAGGCGCAGCAGCGTGGCGGTGTCGAACTCGAGAATCCGCTTGGTTTCGCTCGCGACCGCATCGAAGACCTCACGCGCGGCCACTCCGCGTGCTACCAGCGTCGCCACCCGTCGCAGCGCCGCCTGCTCCTCCGCCAGCCGGGCAATACCAGCGCGGCTGTCGACGTTCGCGATCGCCGTCGCCACGAGCTCGGTGAACGCTGCGAGCCGCGCCTCGGCGTCTTCCGGCAGTGGCCGCTCCTTCATCGAGCCGACGACCATCACACCCCAGAGACGGTCCTCGACGACGATCGGCGTCCCGACTCCTGAACGGATGCCCCTCTCGGCTGTGGCCGCGGCGAGTGGGCCAGAGGCATCGGCATAGTCGTCGATGCGGGCCGGACGACCGGTTTGCGCAACCGTCCTGCTGAGATTCTCCCCGATAAGGCTCCACCGGCCGCCAACCGCGAAGGGGTCGCCCGCGCTGCTCGAGTCGGCGAGAATCGTCACTGTATTGTCTGACTGATACCGACCCAGGTGCGCGTGATCGACGTGAAGCAGGCGCGCGACCTCATCCGTCACCGCCGCGAACAGCTCCTCCGCCGGGACCCCGCGCGCAACAAGAGTCGCGACGCGCCGTAGCGCTGCCTGCTCGAGCGTCAGCTCCATACGTTCACGCTCGGCCGCCCTGCGCTCACTCACGTCGCGCACGATCGCGATCACCATCTCATCGCCCTCAGCTTGCATGGGGCTCAGGCTGATCTCGACCGGAAACTCGCTGCCGTCCCTACGACGACCGTACAGCTCGAGCCCTGCCCCCATCTCGCGTGTCTGGGGATCGGCAACATAGCCGGCCCTGTGCGCGAGATGCCCGGCTCGCAAGCGGTCCGGAACAAGGAGCTCGACCTCGCGCTCGATCAGCTCGCCCGACTCGTAGCCGAACAGCTCCTCGGTGCGGCGGTTGACGAGGTTTATCTTCCCCTGCGCGCCGACGAGCACGACCGCGTCCGGTGCCGACTCCAGCAGCTCTCGGAAGCGCGTCTCCTCGGTTTGCCGCTCAATCACGTCCGCTCTGTGACTGTTCGCTAATCACAATGTCACCGTAAACGATCGTGGCCAGCCCAGCCTGTCTGTGTCCTGGCTGCGTCTTGGAGATCTCGCCGTATGGTCATGCAACGAGCCGCAGCGCCGCCGGCTGTGTTCTGCGCGCCAGCATCGCCGAAGCTCGCTCGAGAGCCTCCTCGATCAGCTCCTCGGCGTGACTGAAATCCGCCGGCAGGATCCCGCCGTCGGGCGAGGGAAGCACGATCAGCTCGGCCGCATCGGCGTAGTGGAGGAGATCGTCGGCCAGGCGGCGGTTGATCGCACGTGACAGCGCGACGACGCCGGCCGCAACTGCGCCCCGCGGTACCTGGGTCAGTCGTTCGCTGCCCATCGCGGGCAACACGACGATGCGCTCGGCGCCGAGGTCGACCGCATGGGAGATCGGGGTATTGTTGAGGATGCCGCCGTCCATGAGCATATGAGCCTCCCAGGGGACCGGTGGGTACACGCCCGGAATCGCGGCACTGGCGAGGATCGCCTCTATGGCGGGTCCGTTTGACAGTAGGACCTCCTCGCCGCTCAGCGCATCGGCGGCGACGACATGGAGCGCGACGGGCGCGTCCTCGAGCCTCTCGATCTCGACGTGGGCGCTGAGTAGCCTCCGCAGCGAGCTCACCGGCACCGAGTGATCGCGCATGCCGAGCAGGCCGAGGCCCGCGGTCAGCGGATTGGCGGGAAAGATCTGACCGCGGCTGAGCCCCCGCCAGACCTCCTGCAGCTCGCGAGCCGTCCGCACGGTCGGCGGGCGCGAGGCGATGAAGGCGGCGTTGATGGCCCCGACCGACGTCCCGACCAGCATGTCGGGGTGGATGTCCCGCTCATACAGCGCCTCCAGCATCCCGACCTGGGAGGCACCGAGACTTGCACCGCCGGAGAGGACGAAAGCAGTTGGCATGGAGAGATGCTCGTCCCTGACGCGCGTCTCACCAAGGCACTCACGCGCTCCCCGCCATACGCCATCGATATGCGATCTGGGCTCGATGGCGAGGTCTGAGAGGCCCATCGGGACGGCCGCCGGAAATGAACACGGATTACAGAGCTGCCAAGCTCTACCGCGTGTCAGGCAGCACGAGTGATATCGACCCCGCTGTCCCTCCGAGCGGGACCGGGTGCGCGGAGTGCCTGGCCGGCGCGCCACCGGGCTGGTGGCTGCACCTTCGCCGCTGCGCGGCGTGCGGACATGTTGGGTGCTGCGACAACTCACCCGGCCAACACGCGAGCGCCCACCACAAGGCAACGGGACATCCGGTGATCCGGAGCTTCGAGCCGGGTGAAGAGTGGTTCTACGACTATCGCTCTGAGGAGTTCTTCGAAGGACCGGCGCTGGCCCCGCCCGAGGGTCATCCGCTCGATCAGCCCGTCCCCGGGCCCGCCGGCGCGGTGCCCCCTGACTGGGAGAACCATCTCAACTAACGAACGAGGCGCGCCAGTCAACACGTGCTCGCCGCGGGACAGGCTGCCGGACGAGAGTCTCCGGCAGCCTTGGCCCCGCATGCGGTTGTCGTCGGGCTGCTAGCTGCTGACCGCCTCCTGCAGCTCGTCGGCGATCTCGTCCGTCGTGGCGTCGACGGAGCGCTTCACGATCTTGGCGGCGCCCGTGATCGCCTTGTCGAAGCCCTTTTCGATCGTCGGTTCGCCGACCACGATCAGTCCCGCCTCATCAGAAGTGAGCTCCTCGGCGGCTTCCTTGAGCTCCTTACGACGCAACGTTCCGGACCCCAGTGCCTCTGGGATGACGCGAACACGCGGGCGATCCATCCGCTTGACGATGTGGGGCTTGCCGTTCTCCTTGTCGATCACGGCCGCGTCGTATTTCCCGATGATCTCGTCTTTGTGCAGCTGCTCGAGGTCGTCGAGATCGTCGAGCGCTGCCGTGACGTCCTCGTACACCGCGGTGTAGAGAGCCAGTTCGTGAGTCTCGGCCATGGGTTCTCCTTCGTCTCTCTCGGTTGTCCGAGGGTTGATTTCCTAGAGATGAGCAGCAACCGCCGCGAGGATCTGGAGCTCAACGCTTTACGTCTGGTGCCAGTACGGGCGGTAGCGCGCCATGCTCAACGGTGTCGCGGGCGACAGCGCCAACCAAGATGCTCCGGTCGGGTTTGCGATAGCTCACGCGTATCGCAAGGCAGGTGGGCATCGACGCAAGCTCTGGGGCTTGCGGCGAGTGCGCGGTCAGTTCGAACGCCACAACGCCGCCTTATGACGAGTTGCTTGGAGTCGTCTGACGCTAGAACGACTCGCTGTACACCCTGATGGAACACAAATTCTGGGAGTTCCAATGTGTTCCAACTGCAATGACTCTGAAGAGTGCGACTGTACGGGCGGATCCGCCCTTGTCCTGTGTCAGTGTGAGAAGGGCGTTCACTGTCCTGTCTGTGGACATCACGCGGCTCGAAACGTTGCGCCTGACCCGGACCTTGTGATGGAGATCTGTTGCCCTGGTCTTGTCGCCGAGTTCGAGAGGGACCCTTGGGTATAAGCGCAGGCTGTGGTTGGCGGTCACGGTTCGTATTTCGCATGCCCGACCGCGGACCCACGCTCGGCTTCATCGTACTTGGGCAACTCAAGAAAGAGGAAGGTTCGACATGTGTCTGAACTGCGAGGGTTCTGAAGGATGCAACTGCACCGGCGGCTCGGCATTCGCATCCTGTCTGTGCGAGCAGGGCGAAAGCTGCTCGGCTTGTGGACACGACGCTCAACCGAAGGTGGCGTCTCAGGCGGATCTGCTGATGATCTCGGACCCCGACGTGGCCATTGACTTCGTTGAGTTCGAGTAGAGAGGAACTGCGGCGTCTTCGTCTGACGACACGCGTCCCGACCACGGGCGGATCCCCACCGGAGCTGAAATGTCCCACACCGAGCAGAGCCAGAAGTACAGCCAGTCTGACCGCGATCGTATGGCTGAGTCCGGAGCGGCGATGGCCGACGGGTCCTATCCCATCGCTGATGCGGATGACCTGCACAAAGCGATCCACGCGGTCGGCCGCGGTCGCCACGCGAGCCACGACGCCATCAGAAGACACATCATCGCTCGCGCTGAAGCTCTGCGTCTCTCATCATTCATTCCGGCGGACTGGGCGAGCGACGGCTCGCTCTCTGACTCCAAGGCCCCGCGACGATGAGCAGCGCGCACACACAGGCCGCGTCGTACGTGGCGCGCGAAATCGGCGTCGGCACCTCTGCCCGGGGGCAGGCACACCAGGAGGCTGCCGTTGCAATGCAGCATGCGGCGCGTTGGCTGGCGGTCGAGCCGAGTGCGCTGCGGGCTGCCGACTACCGGGCGTTTCGCGCCAGGCAAGATGCGCATGCCCTGCCTTCTGCACTGAGGATCAGTGTCTTGTTCGCCGGCTGGCAGCGCGCGCGCGAGCAGGTAGCCACGTTGACGCGCGATGAGGTGGCAGTGGAGGCTCAGGTCGTGCGTGCGCTGTACGGTGATCCGGTCTGCCGCTCGGATACGTACGGTACCTCCACCGGCCCGCCTTTCGGCCGCTGATCAGCAGAGGCCGAGGGGAGCAGCGGCAACCGATGCCCGGCCCGTTTATCTCGACTGCTCCATGCCCACATCGGTCGACCATGACAACCAGTGGCTGAGCCCAGCGTGCTCTTTGCGAACGACCTCGCAGTTTCGGACGCGTCCCCGTCGACCTCGTCGGCGCGATCGTCGTCTGCAGCCGACGTTTTCGCCTTCCTGCTGGAGCTCGGTAAGGCGCTCCTCGCCACCGGCGATGCTGTCAGCGACATCGAGCTGCGGCTGGTGCAGGCGGCCAAGGCTTACGGTCAGCCCGACGCCCGGGTCATGGTGCTTCCCACGGTCGTGGCGATCGCTGGCGGTGCGCGCCAATCGGCGACACTGGCCACCGTCGACACCGACGGGTCCCTTGGTTCCGCGGGTCCCCAGCTACGCCTCGATCAGATAACGGAAGTCCTCCACATCGCACGGGCGGCGGCTGCAGGCGAAATGCCAGTGGATCGGGGCCTTGAGGCGCTTGGGCGCGTGCACGAGATGCCCAGTCGCTACAACCCGTTGATCACGATCCTCGGGTATGTCGTCGTTACGCTCGGGATTGGCCTGATCCTCGAGCCATCGGTGCCGTTGCTACCGGCGTATGGGGCGCTCGGTCTGTTGGTGGCACTCCTTCGCGATGGCGCCACGCGTGTTCCCGGCTTGACGACGATTCTCCCGGTGTTGGCGGCCGGCACCGTGTCGGCGATCGCCTTCGCGGTGTCGGGACGCTATGAGGCCGCACCACTGGCTGAGCTGATCGCCCCACTCGTCCTGTTCCTTCCCGGCGCCCTTCTGACAATGGCCACGGTCGACTTGGCCTCCGTCGAGGTCGTTACGGGTGCGAGCCGCTTTCTCGCGGGCCTGCTGCAGCTCGCGCTGTTGGCGTTCGGCATCGTCGCCGGCGCGATGCTCGTCGGCGTGACGGCGACGAGATCGTCGCACGCGCCGACCGAGCTGCTCGGCTCGTGGGCCCCCTGGGTCGGCGTCCTGGTGTTCGCCGTGGGAACTGTGCTGCAGCACTCCGCGCCGCGCCGCTCGCTGCCGTGGCTGCTGCTCGTGCTGTACGCCGCGTGGGGGGGTCAGCTCCTGGGACAGGCGCTATTCGGCGCGGGACTCAGCGGGTTCGTCGGCGGCCTCGTGGTCGCACCGCTGGCGATGTTCATCGAACGGTTCCCGTCGGCGCCTCCGGCGCTGGTCAGCTTTCTACCAGCGTTCTGGCTGCTCGTCCCCGGTGCGCTCGGTCTGATCGGCTTCACCCAGCTCGTCGGCAACGAGCCCACCGCAGGTGTGACGAGCTTCGTCGACGCGCTCGTCTCGATCATCTCGATCGCGCTCGGGATCCTCATCGGCATCCGTGCGCTGCGGATCGCCCAGGGCGCCCTCGCGTCTGCTCGCCACATTGCGCGCTCAGCATCATGAAGGCCGCGCCGCCGACGCTCGAGCGAGCGCTTGAGGGCCGCATCGCAGTTGAGCACGCATCGCGAGCTCATCTTGCTCACCAGACTCGCGTGGGCGGCTCCCCGCCCACGCGAGCCCCGTCGTCAGGGTGTGGAGACCACGATCTCGTTGGTGATGGCGACGACGCCGTAGAGGCTTGCCACGTCGTCGAACGCCGCGTCGCTTTCGAACTGGAATTCGACTATGCCCGTAAGCGTGACCCAGCCGTCTTCCACCTGTACGTCAATTGATCCAGCCGGGACCTCGATGTCCCACTCCAGCAGTTGGAGCGCGATACCGCGGATCTCATCGTCTTCGCGCCGATATTCGCCGAGCAGATCGACATCGAGCTCGTCCTCGACCGCGTAGACGCCCTCGGTCGCCTCGGCGTCCTCGACGGCTGCACGACGCTGGGCGAAGCTCTCGACGGTGCCGCGCAGTGTGACGATCCCGTTGTCGCCAGAAACGGCGATCTCGACGGGGTCGGGGATACGGGGATCGAGTGCGATACGCGATTGAACGTCGTCTTCCAGTTGGGTTTGAGTGGGCACGGCTTGCTCCTTTCGTAGTGGGATACGAAAGAACGTGGGGCGAGCGCGGTCGCCGGGGTAAGACTTGCCCAGGGGAGGGCACATACCTGTGGGTTACCGCGCCACCCCGCGGAAGCTCACATGGATGGCGCCATCGCCACGCCATACCTGATGGTGCTGGCGCCCGTCATGCTTCTGGATGGGATGCGGCGGTGAGGCCGTCCATATAGAGAATCATGGACGCCCCGATATCCGGCCTCAACGATCGACACGTTTCACGCGAGGTCCGCACATGATCGTCGGCGGCCTACTTATGCTCGCCGTGGGTGCGATCCTGCGTTTCGCCGTGACAGCCGAAGTCGCAGGCGTAAGCGTCCCGGCCGTCGGCTTGATTCTTCTGATCGTGGGTGGCCTGACACTGCTGATCGGCCTCGCGTTGAGAGTCAGCGGCCACGAATCGCCGGCCTCCCGGTACTGATCGTAAGACCTCACGCTTATCCGAGCCGCGGCCACGGCGTCTGGGGTGCGCACGGTTTGCGCCCGACAGTTACGTACTAGTTCATCAAGCACGACCGGGTGATCTCGGTCAAAGAGAAAGAGGTGGCAATCGTGAAGCTAGCCAAGAGGGCCGTTGTCGGACTGGTCACGCTGAGGTTTCTCGCAGGCGCAACGCATCGCACCGCCGGCACGGACACCGTTGAAGCGTCGTGGTGCGGCGCACGATCACGTGGCAGCATCCAGAGAGCCCTGGCCTCACTGTTAGCGCGGCTTATCGCGCCAAGGCCAGATCGGTCTACCGCCGGGGACGGCGCTCGCCGAGGATGAGGCTCATGGGATTTGACCGCTACCACAAGTCAGTTCGTGCGCTGTCTGCCCAGACCACGCGGCGCAGCGAGAGTCGCTCGCGCTGCACAGACTGCCTGCCGGTACTCCCCCGCCGGCGCGCAGGGAAGTACTCCTCCCGCGAATGCGCCCTCCGCCAACCGCACGCCTGCCATTCTCCCGCGTGCGGGGCGGAGGGCGGTTCGGGGGGCGGACATCTCGCGCTCGACTGGTGTGCGGGAGCCCGGTGCCGCTCTCACGCAGGTGGGAGAGGTCCCGACTCCTAGCTTCACCGACGCATTCACCTCGACTGTCAGGAGACATGCCGTGTCGACAGAAACCGAAGACCTGAAGAACATCGCCCAGCAGCTCGTCGCCCCCGGAATCCGGCCTCTCGGCAAGTCCATCCTGGCTCCGCTCGCCCGCTACTGGTGGGTTGAGTTGCTGCTAGGGCTGTTCTGGCTGATCGTCGCCGTGATCGTGCTGAAGTTCAACCACGCTTCCGTGGTCACCGTCGGCGTGCTCACCGGAATCATGTTTCTCGTCTTTGCGGCCGAGGAGTTCGTCCTCGCCGTCCTCGATGACGGCGCCACCAGATGGCTGTGGGCATTCTTCGGGGTCCTGCTGTTCGCCGGGGGAATCGTTTCGCTGATTCATCC
Source organism: uncultured Solirubrobacteraceae bacterium (assembly GCA_963743505.1). Lineage (GTDB taxonomy): Bacteria > Actinomycetota > Thermoleophilia > Solirubrobacterales > Solirubrobacteraceae > Palsa-744. The sequence goes on from CAVUPZ010000002.1 coordinate 774,585, forward strand.
CAGTGAAACGTTTGCGGGGTTCGCCGAAATTCTCGGTTTCGTGTTCCTGCTCATCGGCATCATCTGGACCGTGCAGGCGTTCGCCGAACGGGTATTCAACGGTCTGTGGTGGATGGGCCTGGTCAGCGGCATCCTGCTGATCGTGCTCGCCTTCTGGACAAGCGGGCAGTTCTTTCTCGAACGCGCGTACACGCTGCTGATCTTTGCCGGTATTTGGGCACTGCTGAAAGGCGTCACCGATATCGTGCGGGCCTTTCAGCTCAGAGACCTCGGCTCGGACTGAACGATCCTCACGCGCCGTGTCCACTCGGCCGGGCGCGGGAGGGCCCGGCTTGAGGCCTCCGCGTCCCTCGCGCTCGGTGCGATCACGCTCGGCGTTGCGATGGTGGCGGTGTGGCGCCAGTTTCCGATCGGCCTGGCCGCATTCGCGTGCGTGGCCCTCGGGCTGTACTTCGCCCTCTTCGGCCTCGTGCACCGCGGTGTCACCCGGGCCATGGCGGTCGCGCTGGCCGTCGCGCTAGTGGCAGGATCGGCGGGGCTCCTGTTGGCCCGCGACGGCATTCTGACCCTGGCCGTCCTCATCGGACTGCTGCTCACGCTCACGACCGCGAGCGCCGCGTTTCGGGCACGTGTCGAGCTCCCGGCCAGACCGCGTCCACGGCGGCCCGTGCTCTTCTACAACCCGCGCTCGGGCGGGGGTAAGGCCGAGCGCCTGCAAATCGCGTCCGAGGCGCGGGCGCGCGGGATCGAGCCCGTCGAGTTGGCGCCGGGCACGGACCTTGAGGAGCTCGTCCGTGAGGCGGTGTCTCGCGGTGCCGATGCGCTCGCCATGGCCGGCGGCGACGGGTCGCAGGCGGTGGTGGCGGCAATCGCCGCCGAGCATGCGCTGCCATATGCGTGCGTGCCCGCGGGCACGCGCAACCATTTCGCGCTGGATCTCGGCGTCGACCGTGACGACGTTGTCGGTGCTCTCGACGCGCTCGTCGACGGTGGCGAGCGCGTCGTCGACCTGGCCGAGGTGAACGGCAGGGTGTTCGTCAACAACGTCTCGCTCGGGGTGTACGGGGAGGCTGTGCAGCTCCCCGGCTACCGCGAGGCGAAGCTCCGCACGCTGCTCGACACGATCCCCGATGTCGTCGGTCCAGAAGCGAAGCGCCAGCCGCTGTGCTGGACCGACCCGGATGGCCGGCGGCGCGAGGGTCGCGCAACGGTGCTGGTATCCAACAACCGCTACCGCCTGGGCAGGCCTCTGGGCTCGGGAACCCGCCCCAGCTTGGACGAGGGTCTGCTCGGCATCGTCGTGGCCGATGCCCCAACCGACGCTCGTTCCCACCGGGTCATGCGCTCGCGCCCGTGGCGCGAGTGGACGGCAGGGTCGTTCACGGTGCAGGCGCCCGAACGTGTCGCCGTAGGAATCGACGGCGAGGCCGCGCAGTTGCAGGCTCCGCTGCGCTTCCGCATCCGGGCGCGCGCGTTGAAGGTGCGTATCGCTCGGGCGCATCCCGGCGCCTCGCCGTCCGCGATCGAGCCTGATGGCGTGTGGGACGGCCTGCGCGCGCTGGCGGCGATCGCAGCCGGCCGAGTGCCGCGGTGCGCGCCGAGCGCCTGACCCACTCCGTCGGCGGCCTACGGCCTGGCCGGCGAACCGGATGCGGTTGACTAGGGGTGCGGCGCGGACCAGCTGGTTCGCTGCTCGCGCCGCACGGCTTCCTAGTACTCGACGAGACTGCGATCAGCGGTCGTTATGGGATGGCCAGGCCTGTCGACTGGGAAAGACCGGTCTGATCGCGACGATTGGGACCATGCCGTACGTCACGTGTCCGGAGTGCTCCGGACTCACCTACCTCGCGCGGTCGTTTCTGTACCGCGGCGAGCACTGTCCCGTATGCGATACCCGGCTCGACCCCGCTGCGATCCTGCCGGCGGCCCGGCCTCGGCGTGCAGGCCACGGTGTCTTACCCCCCGGCCACGGGCCTTATCCCGGGCAGCCGCGGCACGGAGAGCCTTTTGGCCATTCTCGGGAACCGTAGCTCGCCCCGCTTCACAGCCTGTGGTTGATCACCCTCAGCTTCGACGCTCAGCTTGGGCTTCCGCCCATTGGCCGAATCGGTGAGGTGGTCCAGCGTCACGCCGTAGCGCTCGAGCACAGGCCCATCGCGATCGGCATCGATTGGATCCAGTCCGCACGCCGGTCCTCACACATGGCTGTCACTTGACCTCTCGACTCCCGAACAGGTTGAGGAAGAACGTGAACACGTTGAGGATGTCGAGAAATATCCCCGCGGCGAGCGGGACCGCTTCGTCCATCCCGGTGCTCCTCATGCGATTGAAGTCCAGAACGGTGTATCCGCCGAATATGCCCAGTCCGAGCAGCGAGTAGATCACGTTCGATCCCGGCATCGAGACGAACAGGGTGACGAAGCCGTACACGATCAGCGCCAGCAGCAGAAGGAACAGCACGCGGTAGCCGCCCGAGAGGTCCGAGCGGATCGCGTAGCCGGTCGCTCCGAGCGCGGCGATGAAGAGGCCGGTCGCGGCCGCCGCCTGCCAGACGACGCCCGGCGCGGCTTCGGCGAACGCAACCAGTCCTCCGCCCAGGCCGAGGCCTAGGAACATGCCGCAGGCGAGCAGCAAAAGGACGGCCGGTCCCTCTGAGTCGCGGGCGAAGTTGAGCCCGAATATGCACAGGAGACCGATGAGGAAGCAGATGATCGAGGGGCCTTCCCCGAGGTTGCGGCCCACATACGCGCCGAGGGTGAGGACGCCGAGCGTCGCCGCCACAAGGCCCATCACCTGGCCGAAGACGCCGGCCGAGCCAACGCTGTCGACCGAGCCGAACGTGCCCCGGTCGCTGCTGTATGACGGTGTTGAAGACATCTCTCACATCCTTTTCTCGCGCTCATCGGCGCGTTCGGCATTTTCAGATGGACGCAACTGCCCGCATGAGGAGTTGCTCACAGGGCGGGCCACGGCGGCGATCCTCAATTCCCCGCCGAGTATCCGGCCAGGAACAGCGCCTCGGCGACGGCCATGCGTTCGATCTCGTTGGGGTCCACGCTCTCGTTGGGCGCATGGATCAGGCAGCGCGGCTCCTCGACGCCGAGAAGCATGATCTCCGCATCCGGGAACGTGTCGTGCAGGACGTTGCACAGGGGGATGGACCCTCCCTGACCCTCCGTGGTGGTGGGCCGGCCAAACGCCTCTTCCAGTGCATGGCTCATCGCGGCGTAGGCGGGGCCGTCCGTTCGCGCGGTGAACGGCTGCCCTTGTGCTTCGGGCTCGATCTGCACCTTGGCGTGCCAGGGCGTGACGTCGCGCAGGTGGGAGATGAGGGCCTCCTGAGCCTTCTCGGCATCGATACCCGGAGGTACCCGTAGGCTGACGCGGGCCCGTGCCTCCGGGGGGATCGCGGCCGCCGATCCGATGACCGGCGGACAGTCGATCCCGAGCACGGTGATCGCCGGGCGCGACCACAGCATGTCCTGCACGCCTCCGTCGCCGAGCAGATCGACGCCGTCGAGCACGTGCGCATCGGAGCGGAACTGCGCGGCCGGATAGTCGACGCCCTTCCAGCTCGCGTCGCTCTCAAGGCCTTTGATCGTGGTGTTGCCGCGCGCGTCGCGCAGCGTCGAGAGCATGCCGATGAGCGCGAACAGCGCGTCGGGCGCAGGACCGCCGAACATGCCCGAGTGCATTGCGTTCTCGAGCGTGCTGACGCTCACGACAACGTTTGTCAGTCCCCGCAAGCTGGTCGTGAGCGTGGGGACTCCCACCGCGAAGTTGCCCGTGTCTGCGACGAGGATCGCATCGGCGCTCAAGAGCTCGGCGTGGGCAGGGACGAACCGCTCGAGACCGCCCGTGCCCTGCTCCTCGGAGCCCTCGGCGATGAGCTTGACTCCCACCGGGAGATCGCCTCCCAAGGCGCGCAGTGCAGTGAGATGCACGACGATGTTGCCCTTGCAGTCGGCGGCGCCGCGCCCGTACCAGCGCCCGTCGCGCTCCGTCAGCTCGAACACGGGGCTCTTCCAGGCGGTGCCGCTCGGGTCGAGCGGCGGCTGGACGTCGTAGTGGCAGTACAGCAGCACCGTGGGCGCTCCATCGGGGGCGGGGATGTGCCCGTAGACGGAGGGATGGCCGTCGGGGGTTTCCTCAAGGCGCACCTCCTGCAGACCGGCCTTGCTGAACTTCTCGATCACGAGCTGCGCCGCCTTGGCGCACTCCGAGGCGGGGAATTGGCGCGGGATCGGCCACGGACTGGCAGGCGACCAGCGCCGCTAGGTCCTCATGGGCCTGGCTCATCAGCGCGCTGACGCGGTTTTTCAGCTCCGTCGTCGAGATGTTCGTGTGTGTCTGCGTTGAGGTGCTCATCGTGTTCTCCTTTTCAGTCCTGGTCAAGGTTTGTCAGTGGTGGAATGCCGAGCGCTGCTCGTGCGGGGGCAGAGGGCCGATGTCGGCCAGATGCTTGGTGGCGCGCCGCAGGTCGCGGGCCAGCAGCTGCGCCAGGTCCTGCCCGAAGCCGTTGCGCACCACCACCCGCAGCACTGCCGTGTCCTGCAGATTCGGGGGAAGCGTGTAGGCGGGCACCTGCCAGCCGCCGCAGGCGCAGCGCCTCGGAGACGTCGAACACCGTGTAGCCGGTGACCTCGTCTCTTGAGGCGGAACGCGAACACGGGAATCGTGCTGCCGTCGGAGATGAGCTCGAACGGCCCCATGTCTGCGATCGCGTGTGCCAGCCATTCGGCGGTGTCGCGGCAGGCCTGCTGCACGCGGCGAAACCCGTCGCGGCCGAGACGGACCATCGTGTAGTACTGGGCCACCACCTGCGCGCCGGAGCGGGAGAAGTTCAGCGCGAACGTGGGCATTGTGCCGCCGAGGTAGTTGACCTCGAACACGAGCTCATGCGGCAGCGCGTCCTTCTCGCGCCAGACCACCCAGCCGAGGTTCGGGTACACGAGGCCGTACTTGTGCCCCGAGGCGTTGATCGACTGCACGCGTGCAAGGCGGAAGTCCCACTCGAGCTCGGGGTCGAGGAAGGGCGCGACGAAACCGCCGGAGGCCGCGTCGACGTGGATCGGGATATCCAGTTCCTGTCCGGCCCTGCAGGCTGTCCAGCGCGCCGGCGATCTCGGAGACCGGCTCATAGGCGCCGTCGAAGGTCGAGCCGAGAATCGCGAGGACCCCGATCGTGTTCTCATCGCACAGGGCGATCGCTCCGTCCGCACTCAGGCAGGTGCGACCCGGCTCGAGCGGCATCTGGCGCGGCTCTACATCCCAGTAGCGGCAGAACTTCTCCCAGCAGACCTGCACGTTGGCGCCCATGACCAGGTTCGGGCGGTCAGTGGGCTTGCCTTCGGCACGGCGCCGTTCGCGCCAGCGCCACTTCAGCGCGAGCCCGCCGAGCATGCACGCCTCGCTGGAGCCGGTCGTCGAGCAGCCGGTGGCCCGCTCGGCCTGCGGGCGAGTTCCACAGCTCCGCGAGGATGCTCACACAGCGCAGCTCGAGCTCGGCCGTCTGCGGCGACTCGTCGCGGTCGACGATGTTCTTATCGAGGCACTCCTCGATCAACACCCGCGCCTGGGGTTCCATCCAGGTGCCGACGAAGGTGGCGAGGTTCAGGCGGCTGTTGCCGTCGAGCAGCAGCTCGTCGTGAACCAGCTGGTAGGCGGTCTGCGCCGGCAGCGTCTGGTCGGCGAGACGGAAGCGGGGTACGCTCTGGAGCTCGCCCGGTTGGGCGAACTCGGGTCGGATGCTGACCTCCTCGATCAGACCTCTCGCTCGGCGGCGATGCGTGCAGGGGCATGTGTGCACGGCTCCCGCGACGCTACTTGCGGATCACGCGGTAGTAGGCGTTGCCGTTGACGTAGGTGTGCAGCGCGGCGAGCTTCGCCGGGCAGTACACCGAGATCACGAGCTCCTCGCCGTAGAAGACCTGCCGGTCGACGCGGATCGGGCGTGATCCGACCGTGGCGGCGCCGTTTGACGAGCTGCTGGTCCTGAAGCCCCTTGGTCGAGTGCGCCGCTGGGGTTGGCGCAGACTGGGCCGCCGGTCGTTCCAAGAACGTCGATGAGCGTCTTGTGATCGACCGGCACGACCAGGTGGTGGGCGGCGAACAGGGCGACGACCTGGTCTGCTTTGTCGCGGGCTGCGTGGTCGTCTTTGCCGGGCTTGAAGATCAGAAGTCCTGCCACAAGCAGCACGACCGACCCCGAGCCCAATACCCCATCGCAGCTTGCGGTGACGCTGCGCCGAACCCTCGTCCTGCGCGCCGTTCGTGGCGGCGTTCGGGGCCGGCGGCCGCATGGCCGTTGGCAGCGGCTGTTCGCGGCGGCTACGGAGGAAGTGGTCGCGACCGGCGGCTTGGTGTCCGCCGCAGTGCCGCCGTTGACGGCCGGCGCTGTGCCGGCGCGGAGCGCTCGCAACGGCGGGCGTCAGTCTTCCAGGACGGTTTGCGCAGGCGGTAGAGCAGGAGCGGCGGCACGACCCCGATCAGCAGGATGCCGGCGAGGATCAAGAGTCCATAGACGACCGGGCTTGAATGCGAGAACTGCGACGGCGGGACGAACCCGATCAGGAACGCGAGCACCGAGGCGAGGCCGCCGACGACGCACCGTGTCGACGAGCGCCGGCGCCTTGTACCCGCGCGGGTGCTCAGGCTGGTTGCGGCGCAGCTTGACCGCCGCGATGAACATCAGCAGGTACATGATCAGGTACACCTGGGTGGTCATCACGGAGAAGATCCAGTAGGCGCTCGAGACGCTGGGGATGAACGCGTACAGCAGGCCGATGATCGAGATCACTATGCCCTGGGCCACGAGGATGTTCATCTGGATGCCCTCGGCGTTCACCTTCTGGAAGTACGGCGGCAGGTAGCCCTGTTCCTGGCCGATTTTGAGTAGCCCCTTTGAGGGGCCCGGCGAGCCAGGCCATCATCCCGCTGAGCATCGCCACGACCATCGCGATCGCGACCAGCGGTACGAGCCAGTTGAGGCTGAAGTGAGCGAAGAAGGCGCTGAACGCCTGCATCACGCCGGCGGTGAGACTGATCTGCGCGGCTGGAACTACCCACGAGATCACTAGCGCCGGCACGATGAAGATCGCAAGTACCAATATGCTCGCGACAAAGATCGACTTCGGGTATTCGCTCCCCGGCTTCTCCATCTCATCGACGTGCACCGCGTTCATCTCCATTCCGGAGTACGCGAGGAAGTTGTTCACGATCAGCACGAGGCCAGCCAGCCCGGTCCAGGCGGGCAGCAGATGGTGGGCGTTCATCGGCGCGGCCGAGTGGTTGCCTTGGAGCAGGAAGACGACCCCCATGACGACGAGGATCGCGCCCGGGATCAGTGTTCCGATCACGGTTCCGTCGGACGCGAGCTTGGCGATGAGGCCCACCCCGCGTGAGGAGACGAGCACGCTGCCCCAGTACAGCACGACGATGATCGCAGCCGTGAAGACGCCGCTGTTGGCCAGGTCCGGATTGACGATGTAGGCGATCGTGCTCGCGACGTAGGCCAGGAGCGCCGGGTAGTAGAAGATCGTCATCGCGAACTGGCACCAGATCGCCAGCAGCCCCATCGGCGCGGAGATTCCCTCTGTGACCCAGTGGTAGACGCCGCCCTTCCAGCCCGATGCGAGCTCAGCTGAGACGAGTGAGGTCGGCACGAAGAACACGATTGCGGGAATCACGTACAGAAAGACGGAGGCCAGGCCGAACACGGCCATCGTCGGGGCCGAACGCAGGCTCGCGACCGAGCCGGTTGTCATCAGTGCGAGGGCCGTCCATGTGACGTACTTGCGGGCGCCCTTGGCTTTCACCCTCGTGGTGGCCGCAGGTCGCGCTCTGGGTGTGGAGATGTCGATTGTGCTCATGCTGCCCATCGTCGGCGGGCCACGGTCCGAGCCCAATCTTGAAATCGGTTGGGAGCTATACCCAGGCGCTATGGCGAGCTTGTCTCGCTTTGCGATCCGGCTGGAGAGCAACCACAGAGGCTCGTTCACCCGTGCTGCTGATCATGTTGACCGGGCTCGTCGGCCCGCAGAGACTTACGCAGGTCGACCGCCCGGCAACGGGTCCTCCGCGTGGGGTGCCGAGCCGTGGGCTTCGCCGTCGTCCGTCGCTCGTCACGCGACGGCAACCGACAGGCCGACCGTGAGGACAGAGACGACGATCAAGATCAAATAGGTAACCGCGTATCCGCGGTAGTGACCGATGACTCCTGCAGCGAGGATGGTGATGGCGATCGACGCCACGACGCACGCCCGCGAGTCACCAAAGATGAATGGAATCGCCGGCAGGACCGAGCCGATCAGGGTCGCCACGGCCATCACCACGGCCTTCCGCATGTTGCGGTCGCCGTCGGAGAGGTACTGCCCCGCGCCCATTCCCACCGTTGCTGCCACAGCGATCCCGATCGCCGCCGCGAGGATCTTGGGTGCGGTTGCATTTGTCGCGAGGAGACCCGCCACCACGCCGAGCGTCGAGGTCATTCCGTCGAAGGATCCAAAGATGGCCTCCCGAAGATCGGTGCCGGCCGCCTGGGTAGAAGTCGAGGAGCTGGCTGGTGGTGCCAGCGCTGCTCGAGCTGCGGGCTCCGCGCTCACGCCGTAAACCTAGGCGAGGACCATCGTCGCGCAAGCACGAATCGGTATGGCCACGGTGCGTCAGCGGTCTGGGGGGTCCGCTGCGCGGGGGTACGTACTCGGGATGGGATTGCTTCGCTCCACCTGGTTGCCTGGAAAGGAGCACGATCCGGCTGTCGCTGCTCGCTTCAATGCTGTAGCCCAGCTACGCGAACAGCGGGCGCGCCGCTGGCGTGAGAGCGCCGCCGCGCACGCGCTCCAGGGCTCGCTGATCTCGCTGGCGGCGGTCCTCGGAACCGAGGTGATTGACCCCACCGGCGACTCCGTCGGGCGTCTTGTGGACGTGGTGGTTCATTGGACGAACGCCGCTGAGTATCCATCCGCAACAGCGATCATTGTGCGCTCCGGCAGGCGCGAGGTGCTCATCGGTGCCAGCTGGGTTGAGGCTTCCGCGCCGGCGTCGGTTCGCCTGCGCTCCTCCGCGGCATATGCGCGGGCCGTCGAGCGCCGTCCGGCAGACGTCGCCCTTGCGCACGACGTCCTCGATCGCCAGGTCGTCGACAAGGACGGCACGCAGCTCGTGCGTCCCAGCGACGTCTATCTGGCCGCTGTCGAGGGGCGCATCGATCTGGTCGGGATCGAGGTCGGGCTGAGGGCGCTGCTCAGGCGCATCGGACCGAGGCTTCTGCGCCGGCACGTGCGACCGGAGCGGGTTATCGACTGGGCGACGATCCGCTCGTTCTCTCCGGTACGTGCAGATGAAGTCCGCCCTCGCCGCCATCCCTCTGCGCTCGCCGGGCAGACCGGCGCCGTACTCGAGCTCGATGTCACGGCTGCCGAGGTCCGAGCGTTGCGGGCCAGCGACATCGAGGCGGCGCTTCGCGCGGCCGGCGACAAGGAGGGTGACGGATCGTCATGAGTGCGCTCGACACACCGAACGCACCTGTGGCCGCACCCACCCGAGGGCTTCCGCACTGGCTGAAGCGAGTGCTTGCATTCCTCGCGATCCTCGGCCCCGGCCTGATCGCCGCGAACGCCGGCAACGATGCCGGCGGCATCCTGACCTATGCGAGCGCCGGAGCACAGTTCGGCTACCGGACGCTGTTTCTGATGGTGCTCATCACGGTGGCACTGATCGTTGTACAGGAGATGTGCTCGCGGCTTGGCACCTACACAGGCGAGGGGCTCGGCGCGCTGATCCGAGAGCAGTTCCCACTGCGCAGTGGCGCGGCCGCTATCGGCCTGCTGTTCGTCGCGAACGCGGGACTTACGGTAAGCGAGTTCGCGGGTGTCGGTGCAGCCATGGAAATATTCGGCGTCTCGCGCTACATCGCCGTCCCCCTCGCCCTGATCGCGATCTGGGCGGTTACCGCGTTAGGGGACTACTCGCGCGCGGAACGCGTGTTCCTGGCGATGGGACTGGTGTTCCTTGCCTACCCAATCTCGGCGTTTCTGGGCCACCCGCATACGGGCGCGGTCCTCAGCAACCTCTTGCTGCCGCACTTCCTGCGCTCCAATGCGTTCCTGCTGCTGTCGGTCGCGCTCATCGGCACGACGATCACTCCCTATATGCAGTTCTATCTGACCTCGGCGGTCGTCGACAAGGGCGTCACGCCCGAGCGCTACAGAGGGGAGCGAATCGACACGATCAACGGGGCGATCCTCTCCGACCTCGTATCGATCTTCATCATCATCGCCACCGCCGCGGCGATCGGTGGCAGTGGACCGCTCGGCTCCGCGGCGCAGGCGGCCCAGGCACTTCGCCCCGTCGCCGGCGCCGCCGCCGAACAGATCTTCGCCTTCGGATTGCTTGGTGCGTCCCTGCTCGCGGCGTCGGTTGTCCCCCTGTCGACCGCCTATGCGATCGCAGAGACGGCGGGGGTAGAGCGGTCCCTGTCGCGCAAGCTTCGCGAGGCACCCGTCTTCTATGGGCTGTTCACGGCTCAGCTCGTCATCGGCGCCGCGATTGCCCTGCTACCGGGGAACGCCGTGGAACTCGTTGTCAACGCCCAGGTGCTCAATGGGTTCATCACGCCCATTCTGTTGACGTACATCCTGATCCTGGCCAACCGCCGCTCTGTGCTCGGCGATGCCGCCAACGGCCCGCGCTTCCGCGTGCTTGCGACCGTCTGCGTGGCGATCGTCGCAGCCATGTCAGCTGTGGTGCTCACGCAGACCGTGGCCGGGTGGCTGTGACAGAGGGCGGCCTGTAATGACAGCGCAACCGAGCAGCGGCGGGGATCACCTTGCAACCGCGTCGCGGGGAGTGCCCACCGTCCGCTTGGCGGCGCCGTCACTGCGCGGAGTGGTTCGGATCCTGCTGGTCACGATCGCGTGCGCGATCGCTCTGTATCTGGCATGGCGTGTCCGCGAGGTTATCCGGCTGGCCGCGATCAGCCTGTTCCTCTCGCTCGCGCTGCTGCCGATCGTCGATGCGCTCGATCGGCCCAAGCGGGTCCCCCGCGCGGTCATCATCCTCGGCATCTACGTGGTGCTGGCGGCCGCCGTGGCGGTGGTCGGCGACGTGGTGGTACCGAGCATGGTCAAGGAGGTGCATGGCCTCTCCCACAACGCCCCTCAGTACGCGCGCGATCTCCGTGGCAATGCGACGTTCCGCCACTACGACGACCGTTACCACATCACCCCCAAGCTCGTGCGGGACGCCCGCCACCTCCCCGAACAACTCGCACGCCTGGTGGGCCCGCTCAAGGATGTGACCGTGCAGGCATTCAGCTTTATCGGGCAGCTCGTCACGGTGCTGGCGCTCACGTTTCTGCTCATGCTCCACGGCCGCGAGTATGTGAACATGGGCCTCTCGCTGACCGGCGCTCGCCGCGAGCACCACAAGCGCCTGATCATCGAAGTGAACAAAGCCGTGGCGGGCTACATGCTCGGTAACGTTGCCATCAGCGCACTGGCGACCCTGGCCACCTGGATTGTTCTTTCGATCCTCGGCGTCCCCTACGCGCTGTCGCTTGGCTTCGTCGTTGGGTTCTTCGACCTCATACCGCTCGTGGGGGCGACGCTCGGTGCGATCATCGTCGCGCTGGCGACCGTCACGGTGAGCTTCCCGCTCGCAACTATCGTGTGGGTCGCGTTCATCATCGTCTGGCAGCGCTTCGAGGACTACGTGGTCCAACCGCTCGTCTATCGGCGGGCGCTGCACGTCAATCCCCTCGTCACCATCGTGGCGGTGCTTGCGGGCGCCGAGCTGCTGGGCGTGCTAGGCGCCCTGATCGCGATTCCGACTGCCGCGGCCATCCAGATCATCCTGCGCGACTGGTGGTCCGCGCGCACCGAGGAGCAACCCGTCTCCGCGCCAACCGCGCCTTCGCCGTAACTAACGCGTATGCGTTCTGTTGCATCGGTTCTGACGGCTGGTCGGCGGATGCCCCAGGTTGCCGTGACCTCCCACCACGAAAGGATCAATTCGTGCTCACGAACACTCGCACCGAAGATGAAGTTATCTCTAGCATCACGCTCGATCCACGGATCCCCGACCCCCTCGAGATCGCCGTGTCCGGCGACGGCGGAATCGTCACGCTGCGGGGGACCGTCGAGAGCTTTGCCCAGCGTCGCGCGGCCGTCAAGGACGCCCGCGCGATCGAGGGCATCTACGAGGTTCACGACGAGCTCAAAGTGAACCTGCTCGGCGAGTACCGCCGCGACGACGAGGAGATCCGCGGGATCGCGCTTCAGCTGCTGATCTGGGACGTGGAGGTCCCTGCTGAATCAGTCGACGTGAAGGTGAACGAAGGCTGGGTGACCCTCAAAGGAGGGGTCGACTACCAGTTCCAGAGCGACGCGGCCTACGATGACGTGGCAAGCCTCTACGGCGTTCTCGGCATCACCAACGAGATCACGGTCTCCACGCCCTGATGACGGTGCGGCGCGTGGGCGGGGTCCCCGCCCACGCGTTTCCCGCGTGGCGGCTCTGCGCCTCGTGACGATCAGATCAACACGCGGCGGCCGACGAACCATAAGCAGCGGCTGTAGGTCCTCGCCTGATTCGTTATTGGTGCCGGCGAGGCCGCACATAGGCTCGCTCGATCAACCTATTCGATGAGAAAGGAAGCGTCATGGTCGATGAGCTAGATGGCCAACCGAACGTGGTCGTCGTGAGTTTTCCGGACGACAGCAACGCCTACGAGGCGTTGACCACTCTCAAGCAGCTCGACTCGCAGCGTCAGATCGAGCTCAGCGCAGCGGCCGTTGTCGCCCGCGGTGAGGACGGACACGTCGAGGTGAAGGACGAAGTCGGCGACGCCGGCGTAGAGGGGACCGCCACGGGCGGGGTGGTGGGACTTCTGATCGGAATTATCGGCGGACCGCTGGGGATACTGATCGGCGGTGCGACCGGACTGCTGGTCGGCTCGCTGTTCGACCTCGAAGACGCCGACGACACCGAATCGGTCCTCAGCGACATCTCGCAGTCGGTGCGCGTGGGACACACCTCTCTGGTGGCCGAGCTCTCCGAGCAAAGCCCAGAGGTCATCAACGCGGCCATGGCTCAACTGAGCGGCAGCGTGCTGAGGCGCCCCGTCTATGAGGTCGAAGCCGAGATCGCAGCAGCGGAGGACGCCCAGCGGGCGGCGAAGAAGCACGCGCGCAAGCTGCTACGCGAGCAGAAGCACGCCAAGCACAAGAAGCAGATTCACGCCAAGGTCGAAGAGCTGAAGGCCAAGGTCCATCCGCACGAGGCTGTTGGAGCCACCGGCGGCTGATAGGAAGCTCCGATGGCTATGCGCCCTGCGGCGAAAGCCCCGCCCCAGTCAGCATGCGACGCAGGGCGACGATCATCTGCCTCTCGACGTCCTTACGTCTCGGTCGCTCGATGATCTCGACCTCCGAGCCGAGGGTGACCTTGACCCGAGGGTGACCTTGACCTTTCCGTTGTGCTCCTCATGGACAGTCCCGACGGCCTCCAGCAGCGAGAGACCTCACGCCACTCGAGGTTGGCGGTCGTCGGATGACTGAGCATCTTCTGAGCGGTGTCACGATCGCGGTCGCTCAGCGGCCCGTTCACGGCCGTGACCCTTCGCCTCGTGAGGAAGCTCGTCCTAGTGTGCCACGAAGGATCGGCCAGGGCCTGGGCCACGGGTGGGGCCACATAGGTGGGTCACCCGCTTGCTGTCAGCGGGTGAGAGGGATGCTCGCGCCAGTCGCCGACCGTGCGACGCAGCTGCAGGTAGGCGAGACCCTCGGGCAGCAGCGGAAGCCAGTAGGAGATCGTCCGGTATGCCAGCACGGCCAAAACGGCCAGGCTGCCGTTCACGCCGAAGCCGATGAATGCGCCGATCATTCCTCCCTCGACGCCGCCGATTCCGCCGGGCAGCGGGAGCGTATTGGCGAGTGTGCCGACGTAGTAGCCCATGATCAGCACTGCGGCGGGCGGCGAGGGCCCGAACGCGCGGAAGCATGCCCACAGGGTGGCGATGTCAAACCCCCATGCCGGGATCGCTGCCAGCCACGAATGGTTTCCGCTGCCCACGAGCGCGAGAGCGCCGCGCAGTCCGTTCTGCAATGCGCGGGGGACGCTCGCGACGCGCCGCCACCACTTTGCAGCGCGCTCGTGTGGACGTTGCGCGCGCTTGAGCATGAAGCCTTCGACCGGACTCGCGAGCCACTTCATTGACAGCACCAGGGCGATAACCACGAGGCCGAAGAGCGCCGGCACGAGCGTCAGCCAAAAGGGTGCGTTTCCCGCAAACAGGCCGATCCAGAGACCGAGCCCGCCGAGCGCGAGCGCGGCCATGTACACCCCGTAATTGATGATCTCGAAGGACACCATCTCTTGTGCCACCGTCGCTGACGCGAGCCCCGAGGCGCGCAGCGCCCATACGGTGAGGGCCACGCCCCCGCTACCGGCGGCGGCGAACAGCTTGGTTGCGGCGCCGCCTGCCATCGTGATCTGATAGCTGGCCTTCAATCCGATCCGGCCATCGGCGGTAGCGAACACGCAGCGAAACAGAGCAACGTAGGCGGCGATCGAAACCGCCTCGAGTGGGACGCCGAGCCCCAGCCACCACGGGTTCCCGTTGCGCAGGCGCTCAAGCGTCGCGTCAAGGCCCACGATCTGGGGCAGGACGTAGTAGGCGAAGCCGAACAAGACAGCCCCGAAGAGCAGCGTCGTGGCAGCCTTCCTGTGCTGCGCAAGAAACCCCTTGCGTCCCGCTGTGCCGCCCGTAGGTGCCTGTGCGTCGGGGTCGACCGTGGGACCACGGGGCTCGGCGCTCATGCTCGCGGGCGCGCCGAGGCTGTCGGGATCGCTCCTCATGTGAGGAGGCTGTGCCTGTTTCTGCGCCCCGCGGAGACCAACCTCCCTCACCGGCGAGAACGGGAAACTATGGCGGATGGTGGTGGGACGCATCCGACGGGCCTCCCGACGCGGCCATCGTGGAGGCGTGGAACCACTTAGCTACGGACAAGCCGTGAGGGCAGACCGCACGGACGTGACCCTTGGCCCTCCTGCGAATGCCCAGTCGCGCAATACCCGGCGCGCGCTCGGCACGGCGAAGGGCCACCTGCAGAGGTCGGCTCTTAAGCTGGCCGGCTATCTCCTTGCGGTGGCGCTCGTACTAAAGCTGATCCCGAGCCTGAACGAGGCGCTCAGCAGCTTGGAGCATGTTGGCTGGCAGTGGGTCGTGGGGGCGTTCGCGCTGGAGACATTCTCCGAGATGGGGTTCGTTCTCTCCTGGCGCTCAATCGTTGATCCGGAGGACCTGCTGAGTCGTGAGGGGGGTGGTCGGCGAACAGGCGTCCGCGCCGCCTGGGCGCAGCTGGGAGGCGGAACGCTCATCCCCGGGGGCTCCCTCGGCGGCATCGGTGTCGGCGCCTGGATCCTGCACCACTTCGGAATGCCGAAGCAGCTGATCGCTGAGCGCGAGTTCAATCTGAGCTTTCTCAACACCGCGGTCGACGCGCTCGCGCTGGTCGTGTTCGGCACCGCCCTGGCGACCGGCGTGCTCTCCGGTGCGCACAAACTCACCCTGACCCTGCTGCCTGCCGCGCTTGCCGGACTCGGGATCGTTGCGGCATTGCTCATCGCCCGCCGCGCAACGAGATTGCCTGAGCGGCTGCACAGCAATCATCCCAAGATCGCCAACTCGATCGCCACGCTCGCCGATGCCGTCAATGACACCGACCGGCTCCTGTTTCACCGGGCTGGGGCCAAGAGCGTGCTCGGGGCGTTGGGCTACCTGTGGTTGGACGTGCTTGTGCTGTGGAGTGCATTCGTCGCGATCCACGCCCACCCGGCACCCGGTTTTGGCGTCGTGCTCATGGCCTACATAATCGGCGCACTGGGCGGCTCGATTCCCCTGCCGGCCGCAATCGGCACGATCGGCGGCATGGTCGGCATGTTCATTCTCTACGGCGTCGGACACAACGCCGCGGTCGCCGCCGTGCTGCTCTACCAAGCGATCGGTCTGCTCGTTCCGCTGATCGGCGGTGGAATCGCATACTTGTTCCTGCGTCGTCGTCTTGGTCCTATGCGCAGCGTGGCCGGGAGCGCTTCGCAGGCTGAGGCATCGCGGGCCGCAGGGCACCGCGGGACGCAACCTGGCTGACCTTGTCGAGGTCGGCACCGGTCGCGGTCGGCGTGGGCGGCCTGCTCCGCCCACGCCGACCCGGGCGTCAGGGGGTGAACACCTTGATCTCGTTGGTGATCCCCACGACGCCGTACAGGCACGCCACGTCGTCGAACGCGGCGTCGCTCTCGAACTGGTAACTGACGTCACCCTTGAGCGTGGCCCAGCCGTCGCGGACCTTGACGTCGACGGACTCAGAGGGAACGTCGATGTCCCACATGAGAAACTGCAGCGCCGCACCGCGGATGTCTGCGTCCTCGCGGCGATCGTCATTGAGCAGTCGGACCTGCAGCTCGTCGGCGACTTCGTCGACGCCATCTATCTGGCGGGCGTCCTTTACAGCAGCACGGCGCTGGCTAAAGCTACCGACCGTGCCGCGGAGCGTAACCGTGCCATCCTCGGCGGACAGCGCTATCTCCTCGTCATTGGGGATGCGAGGGTCGAGCTGCAGGGCGTCGCGCACCTCATCTTCGACTGTTGTGTTCGTGAGCATGTGTGGCGTTCCTTTCACGTTGGGGGGAAGCCAGCACAGTGGAGTGATCGAAGCGCTGTACCGAGAACGATCGAGCGACAAGGCCATACCGGCCGATTACCGGCACGTTGGTGGCACAGGATGGGCACAGCTGCCCGCGCAGCGACGCTCAGGGTCTACCTGGAGGAGAACGCCAGCCCGCCAAGGGGCCGCGCGGCGGCTCGCTGTTCACGCGAACCCGTCAGAACCGTCTGCGAAGGGCTGTCGGTGGGTGCCTTACCAGGCGGCGTGTAAGTGGAGCGTATAGATGCGCCACTCGCGCCGTCTAGATCTCTGGAGCCGCACGATCCACGCTTCGTCGTACGCAAATCCTAGTCGATGAGGTGCCCCCAAATGACTCCGTCCTCCAGCTCCGCGTCCGCGGCTCAGAGTTCGTCTGCCGCTGATGCCGCCCAGAGCGTCGTTCGTCATGGACGCGTCTTGTCTCATCCCCCAAATCGGACTGCGCGCGTGGAGAGTGAGAGCTTTGCCTTCGGCGCTATGCCGGTCACGCTGCCGGCGGGCGACCCGGTCCCGCATGAGGCAACACCGGGCGAGCTGCTTGCGGTCGCGCACGCGGTGTTCATCGCTGCAGCCGTCGCAGAGGAGCTCAGCCTTGCCGGCTCACCTGCAAACGAGATCGTCGTTGAAGCTGACTGCACCTACGAGGGCCCATTTCCCGACCGTGCATTGACCCATCTCGAATTTCATGTGACCGGCCGGGTGCCGGGGCTCGATGCCGCAGGCTTTCGCGACGCCGTTGAGAGCGGGAGACGGCGATCCCTCCTGGCGACAGGCGCACGCGACGATCTGCCCTGCGAGTTGCAGGTCACACTGGGTGACGTCTGAATGCGCTCGGCGTCGCGAGTCCGGGGTAGGGCATGGTGGCTTCGTCCGCGATAACTAGCACCATGTCCGGACACCGATCTGTCTCCGTTCGGAGGCGAGCCAGGGAGACAATCAGTGGCGCTCACGACGCGAGAAATTCCGAAGTCCGAGTGGCGCAGCTATTCGATCGGTTCAGCCGTCGACTGGTCGTGGAATTCCGCCGCGTAGTTTCTTCCTGACCCATCATGAATCGGTAGCGACATACTGCGGCGCATGTGGGTGCGAAGGCGACGCCATCCGAGAGCCAGGCCCGCCACTCCGGTCGGCGTTCAACCGGGCGCGAGCCGGCGAGCAGCAGTCCCCACGGCTCGGAAATACATCCGTTGGACGGCCCTGGCGATGATGACGGTGGGATCCGTCGGCTACCTCGGGTCGACGCCTGCGACCTCCGTGTTCGGGCTCGCCTCGGTGTTTTTGTACGTCCTGCCCGCGTTCGTCTTCCTCGTGCCGGTCTCACTCGTCGCGGCGGAGCTTGCATCTGGCTGGTCAGGCGGGGTCTACAACTGGGTGAGGGCAGGCGTCTCCGCGCCGATGGGGCTGCTCGCGGTGTGGTGCGAGTTCTCGCAGACCATCTTCTACTACCCGGCGCTGCTCGGCTTCGTCGGCAGCACGCTCGCCTACGTCATCGATCCGGGCCTGGCCAGCAACGGGGTTTACACCGCCGCGGTCATCATCGTCCTGTTCTGGGGCGGTGTGCTGGTGTCCTCACGTGGTGCGTCGGTAGTCGCTTCGCTCTCCTCGAGCGGGACGGTGATAGGGACTCTGATTCCCGGAGCGATCCTCGTCATCCTCGGCGTGATCTACCTGCTGCAGGGCAACTCCTCCGCAGCGCCAATGAACGTCCACCACGTCCTGCCGCCGTGGCATGGCCTGGGCAGCATCGTTCTGGTCGTCAATAGCTTCTTCACCTATGCCGGGGTGGAGATCAATGCCGTACACGTCGACGAGCTGCGCGATCCGGGCCATGAGTATCCGAAGTCCATCTTCTTGGCTATGGGGCTGGTTCTCGCCGTCTTCGTATTGCCGACCCTGGCCATCGCGTGGGTGATCCCCGAACACCAGATCAGCTTCACCGCTGGTGTGATGCAGGCGTTCGACAGCCTCTTCACGCACTTCGGCATCTCATTCGCGGTGCCGTTGATCGCGGTTACCCTGGCGGTTGGGGCCCTCGCCGGAATGCTGGCCTGGCTCGACGGCCCATCCGAGGGGCTTCTGAGGATCGGTCGCGAGCAGGGCTATCTGCCCCCCTACTTTCAGAAGGTCAACGATCAAGGCATCGAGGTCCACATCCTCGCGGCCCAGGGCGCCATGATCACGATCATCGCCCTGCTCTACGCGTTCGTCCCGACGATCTCCCGCGCGTACTGGATCTTCACTGCAATGGCCACCCAGGTGTACCTGATCATGTACGTGCTGATGTTCATCGCCGCCGTGCGCCTTCGGCGCACGCAACCAGACCACCCGCGGGGATACAGGGTTCGCTGGCTGGGCCTGCTGTGCCTCCTCGGCGGTGTCTCCTCTGTCACCGCGTTCGTGATCGGGTTCGTGCCTCCGTCGCAGCTCGGCCACCAGAGCCCGCTCCTGTACGGGCTCCTGCTACTTGCCGGGATCCTCGTGATCGGGATCATCCCGCCTTTGCTTCTCGACCGATTGCGCAAACCAGGATGGAAGGCAGCGGCGGGGGATCGGCCAGCCAGCTCGTAGTCTGGCCAGAGCAAGGCACCCGCCGCGACTTGCGGAGTCCGTCGGGCTAACGAGCTGCTGCAAGGACGACGGCGTAGCAGACCACGTCTTCAGCTACGGCTGCTGCGAGCTGAGCTCGGCGGTCGCGAATGTTGGTGCGAATCCGCGACCCCATCCACGCGGCACCCAGCGCGGCTCCCGTGGCGACGCCAGCACCCCTCCAGCCGTCCAAGCGATACCCACCGGTACTCGAGAAGCCAACTCGTGCCGAGAGGCCGCGAACGCTCCAGCGGGTACCCATTCGCGGGTTCTTGTCGGCAACGAGCTCGACGGCGGCGGGGCCAAGGACGAGGAACCTGGTGGGTCCGGTAAGGGGTCCTCGCCCGCGAATGGCAAATGCGACCGGGGGCCCAAAGGAACGCAGACCGCCCCCCAGTCCGAGCATCGCGGCAGCAACCAGCGGAGGATGTCTCACGAGCTTCCGGTTCCGTGCTTTCAGTTGGCTTCGGTCTCTCAGCGGTTGATCGGAAGCCTGCCCAAGGCCCGGCTCACGCGGCGGCGTACTTGTAGAAGCCTTCGCCGCTGGGCTGGCCCAGTTTCCCCTTGTCCAGGTAGTGCTCCTTGACGTAGGCCGCAGCGGCTTTCAGCTCCTCGTCGTCGGCGGCCGAGTAGATGTCATAGACGGTCTTCAGGCCCACTCTGTCCATGTTCTGGAAGGGCCCCTCGGGCGCCTCCTTGTCGATGCGCCAGGTGTTGTCGATCGTCTCGGGATCGGCGACCCCCCGGATCAGCAGCTTCAGGGCGGCGCCCATCCAAGGGATCGCGATCGCGTTGAGGACGTAGCCGGATTGTTCCTTGTGGAGCTCGATCGGCTCCATCTCGATACGCCGCGCGAACGCGACCGCCGTCTCGTATACGGCCGGGTCGGTGGCGGTCGTACCGACGATCTCGACGGTGTTGTGAACCCAGATCTTGTTGGCGAAGTGCATCGCCAGGAAGCGGTCGGGCCTGCCGGTTGAGTCGACCAGTTCGCGGGGCAGCAACGTGGAGGTGTTGGTGGCGAAGATCGTCCGCTGTGGCGCGAGCTCGCCGAGCTGCTTGTACACCTTCCGCTTGAGATCGAGGATCTCCGGGACGGCCTCGATCACCAGGTCCGCGTCGTGGGCGGCGTCGGCCAGGCTCGAGGAGTATGCGATCCGCGTGAGAGCGGTCTGGGCGGGGCCACCGGCTGCGCCGGTGACTTCGTTCTCGAAGCGGGTGGCGAGGGCCTCGAACCGCTTCTTCGCGGCTCTGAGGATTTCGTCGCTGATGTCGTAGGCCGTGACTGGAAGGCCGCAGTATGCGGTCTGGTAGGCGATCTCGGATCCGAGCACGCCCGTGCCGAGCACCGTGACGTGGTGGATCTCGGTGGTCTTGTCGTGGTTGCCGTTGTGGGCGGTCATGGCAGCGGCTTCTTTGTTCGCGGGTTACGTTCGTGGGGAGGTTCGCGCCTACGTCGCATCAAGGCGATACGAATCGGGTGTGGCAGTCATAGCTGTGCTGCATGGGCTTCGTCGCCTCGCGGGCCCGACGCGAGCCGACGACTGGCCGCGGCGAAGGCGGCCTCGCCTCGACGGGGCGGCAACCCTCCGCCCAGCGTCGGCGCTGCATGCGGAAACCTTCGGAATTAGCGAAGTCAGTAGACTCGCTGATCGTGCTTGGCCAGCGCCAGATGCCGAGCGGCGTCCTCGGGCTTCCGAAGACGCAGGCGGCGCTTGAGTACGCGACGCGCGTGCACGACGGCCAGCGCCGTAAGGCCGATGGTGCACCGTTCATCGCCCACCCGCTGGAGGTGGTATCGCTGCTCTACTACGCCGGCGCGCCGGACTACGTGATCGCGGCCGGCGCGCTGCACGACACGATCGAGAAGACCGACACGGACGCCTCGGAGCTACGCAAGCGCTTCGGCGCCAGAGTCGCCCGCCTTGTGGTTGCTGTCAGTGAGGATGAGCGCATCGCCCCATATGCGCAGCGCAAGGCCGCGCTGCGCGACGAGGCGGCAGACGCCGGCGAGGAGGCGCTGATGGTGCTCGCGGCAGACAAGGTCTCCAAGGCGCGCGAGCTGCGTCTTTACCCCACCGCCACCCGCCGGTCACGCCCACGCCGACTCACCCATTACCGCGACTGCCTTTGTCTGCTTCAGGAGCGACTGCCCGAGTCGCCACTCGTCAGAAGACTCGAAACGGAGCTCGAGGCTCTCTCCCATGGTGCGATGGGCGAGCCCGTGCTCGCTGGCGCGCGCTGACGCGGGCACCCGGCGTAGCGGCGGGCGGTCTCGAGGAGCCTCGCCCGAGCGCCCGCCAGAAACCGAACGAACGCTCGCCAGCACGTCAACATGCCGCGACCCCTTTCGGGGCCACGGTTTTAGTCAGAAGATTTTGGTGCAACCAAATGGACTCGAACCGCGACGCGGCACACCCCCCCCACAAGGTGCTCGACGGAGGGCCCCGCTGCGCCCTGGGTCTTTCCCCGGCGCCGGGTCCGTGCTGACATACTTAACGGTCGATGTCTGGGGTCACGGGGAAAGGTCAGAAGGATTGAGTCCCAGAAAGGCGCGAGCGAGACAGGCGGAACTGCACTGATCTTGCCGAGCGCCTTCGAGCGCTCGGACGGGGGTTCGTCGTTGCTTGAACAATCACGAAGTCGGGGCGGCGCCATCGTGTTCGGTGTGCTGGGTGGCCTGCTGGCCGCCTATCTGGTGTGGCTGCTGGTGCGCGGGCCCCAGGCCCTGCAGTTGGGGGTGACCAACGGCTGGGTGGGCACGGCGTTCCGTCTGGCGGCCGGTGTCGCCTGCTTGGTCTTTGGACTGCGTCAGCGCCGAGGGTCGTATATCCCGCTCGTCTTCGGCGTGGCACTCATCTTCACGGCAATCGGCAACACGATCCTGACCCTCGATTCGCTCCACGGCCCACCGCCGCCACCGCCTACAGCCGCCGACTACTTCCTCTTGGGCTTCATGGCGCTTTGCTTCGCGGGGATCGGGCTGATGGCGCGTGAAGATCGCCAGCGACTGAGCCCCCGCGAGTTGCTCGACGCTGCTATCGCGGCGCTCGGCGCCGGCGCGGTCGGTGCAGGTTTCGCGCTCGCGCACGTTGCGCGCATTCCGGGAGAGTCGTCCGTGGGTGCGGCGTTTCAGCTTGCTGATGCGATCGGCTTCGTCATTCTCGTGCTGCTCGTGGCCGGTGCCGCCACAGTCGCCGCCGGGCCGTCCCGGCTCCCGTGGGTAGCGCTGACGGCGGCGTTCGCGTTGCTCGCCGTGGGTTCCGGGCTGGGTGCCGCGCTCGGCATGACAGACGCGGTGCGCACCTTGACCGAGCTCCAATGGCCGGCGGCGACGCTGCTCATCGCGGCAGCGATCTGCGTGGACCCGGGTGCGCCTGACCCGCTCGCAGTGCGCAGGGGGGTAGACGTGTGGATTCCCGCGCTGGCGTGCGCCGCAGCGATCGCGGTGCTGTTCACAGCGACACTGACGCGGATCGACCACACGGCGATCGCGCTCGCGGCCGCTGCGCTCCTCTTGGTCATGGTGCGGGGCTACAGCGAGCTGCGCCACGAGATCGGGGCGCGCGAGAGCACCGAGAAGAGCCTGCGGATGAGCGAAGCCGGCTACCGCCGGGTCGCCGACGAGCAAGCGGCGCTGCGGCGAGTCGCGACTCTCGTCGCCCGCGCGGTTCCAGCGGAGGAGCTGTTCGCGGCGGTGACTGACGAGGTCGCGCACCTGCTTCGCGTCGATCACGCGGCCCTGGGTCGCTACGAGTCCGACAACACGATGACGATCCTCGCCGACTCGAGCAGCGGAACGGGTCCCTTCCCGGTTGGCGGAGGGTGGACCGTCGGCGGGGACAATCTCGGCTCGAAGATCGCTCGGACTGGCCGTGCGGCGCGAATCGACAGCTATATCGATGCCTCGGGCCCGATTGCCGTCGCGTCGGCCGAGAGGGGCCTCCGCTCAGGGGTCGGGACGCCGATCGTCGTCGAGGGCCACCTCTGGGGTGTGATGGCTGTCGGCTCGATGAAGCAGCAACCGCTGCCGGCGGATACCGAGGCGCGAATCGCGGACTTCACCGAGCTCGTTGCCACCGCGATCTCGAACGCCGAGGCGCGCAAGGAGCTCATCGCCTCGCGGACCCGTCTCGTCACGGCCAACGACGATGCCCGCCGCCGCGTCGTACGCGATCTACACGATGCCGCCCAACAGCGGCTCGTGCACACCATTATCACCCTCAAGCTCGCGCGGAGGGCGCAGGATTATCAGCACGCCCTGGCGTTGATCGCCGAGGCGCTCGAACAGGCCGAGCAAGCCAACACCGAGCTTCGCGAGCTGGCCCACGGGATCATTCCGAACGCCCTGGCTCGAGGCGGGCTGGCGGCTGGCATCGAGGAGCTGGCCTCGCGCGCACCCGAGCGCGTCAGGGTGGACGTGCCCCGGAAGCGATTCGCCCGGGAGGTCGAGGCCGGCGCCTACTTTGTCGTCGCCGAGGCGCTCACGAACGTCACCAAGCACTCCCGCTCCAAGACTGCGAGTGTCAGGGCGGAGGTCGCCGACGGCATGCTGCGTGTTGAGGTGAGCGATGAGGGCGTCGGCGGAGCCAGTCCAGACGGGAGCGGCGTGCTGGGGCTCCGCGACCGCGTCGCGGCCCTCGGAGGCCAGCTACAGATCGCGAGCCCGCCGGGCCGCGGGACCCACGTCACCGCAGTACTGCCCCTGCGTGGCGACTCAGCTGACGCGGACGACATCGGCTCATCGGTCTCGGAACTCACCGGCGGGAGCCCGGCGGTAGGGGAGGCAACGACTTCCACGATCAGGCGCAGCACCTAGTGAGAGACCACCCGGTTGACACGGAGCGTCGGCCCGAGCTGGCAAACGCTCCGGTCTGCTAAGCATCAGTCTCGTCTTCGATCAGCGCTGCTCAGCTTCTGCAAGCTCGTTCAGCGCGTTGAGCGAAGGGGCAAAGTAGTAGGCGCCTGTTTCTGGGCGCGAGAAGTGGGTGAGGTGATCGCGTACTCCGTCAGCGGCCGTTCCAAACATGTGCGCCAGCATCCGGTCGTAGCGTGAGCGCTCGGCACTGAAGGCGACGAAGTACAGCCCGTGCTCCGCAGCGGTCCCATACGGAACGCTGCGGCGGAAGATCTCGAGCTCCTCGCCGGCTTCGGTGATCTCGACGCGTGCGATGTGGGCCGTGGGCGGCTTCTCGGCGTCGGACAGCAGTGGTGGGCATGCGTCCCCTGGGCAAAGATGTCGAACTGAGGCAACGTGAACCCCTGGGACCCTGCCGAGCCGCGGGATTGCTCGGGGGTGGGAGAACTGACGGTACCGGCTTCGCCCATTACCGGCCGTCGTGTTGTGTCGGCACCCCGGGCAGCTGCTCGATATCGCGGATGCTCTCGCTGGCTAGATCGACCACCTGATCGGCGTGACCGTGCCAGACGAGCTTTGCGGTCGCCTTCGCGAAGCCCTTGGCCTGTTCCCAGGTTGGGTATTGCGGCATCCCCGCGGCCAGCCCGGCGGTCTTGATCGAGACGAGTGCTGGGCCGGGGTGCACGAGCGCTCGCTTGAGAGCGTCAGCGACGTCGTCATGGCGATCGACAGCGATCCCGAGGATCCCGTAGGAGTTCGCGAGCTTTGCGAAGTCGGGGTTCTTGAGATCCGTTTCATACGGCTCGAAGCCCTCCGAGAGCATCTCCCAGTGCACCATGTCGAGCAGCCCGTTGTCGAAAACGATGATCTTGATCGGCAGGTCGTAGGTCGTGATCGTGCTCAGATCACCGAGCAGCATCGTCAGCCCACCATCTCCACACATCGCGACGACCTGGCGATCAGGGTAGGCGAGCTGCGCGCCGATCGCCTGGGGCATCGCGTTTGCCATCGACCCGTGGTTGAAGGAGCCGATCAGACGACGACCGCCGGTCATATTCAGGTAGCGGCACGCCCACACCGCGGACATGCCGGTGTCCGCCGTGAAGATGGCGTCCTCGGAGGCGAGACGGTCGAGCGTCGCCGCGAGGAACTCGGGATGCACCGGTGACTGACCTCCGCTGTGGCGGACGTAGACGTCCAGCTTGCGTCGCGCCTCCTCGTGAAGCTTCTGTGCCGCACGCAGGTGCGAGTCCGTGGTCTTCTGGGCGACTCGCTCACTCAGTCGGCGCAACGTCAGGGCAGCGTCGCCCGCCATGCCAAAGTCGAGCCGTGTCCGACGTCCGAGATGCTCGGGCCGGGAGTCGATCTGGATGATCGTCTTTCCCGTGGGGATGAATTCGCGGTAGGGAAAGTCGGTGCCGACGAGCAGCAGCAGATCGGCATCGTCCAATGCCTTGGTCGCCCCACCGAATCCGATCAACCCCGTCAGGCCGACGGCGTAAGGATTGTCGTGCTCTATGAACTCCTTTGCCCGCAGCGCATAGGCAACCGGAGCCTTGATGCGCTCGGCCAGCGCGAGCACCTCAGGATGGGCGTTGCGGACCCCGGAGCCACAGTAGATCGTGACCTTCTCATGGCTATCGATCAGCTCGGCAACCGAGCCCAGGTCGCTATCGGCCGGGACGCATTGCGGCGCCGCGGTGTTGAAGTTGTGCGGCGCGAGCGTACGCAGACCGGTGTCCTGCTCGGCGATGTCGCCCGAGAGCTGAACGACGGCGACGCCCTGGCGGGCAATGGCATGCTGGAAGGCCATCTCAAACACCCTGGGCGCCTGTGCGTGCGTGGAGCAGCTCGCGTTGTAGACACTGCAGCCGTCAAACATGCCATCAGGGTCGGTCTCCTGAAAGAAGGAGCCACCGAGCTCGGCGCTCGTGGCGACCGACGCTAGCGCGAACACCGGTGCGCGTGTCCTGTTCGCGTCATAGAGCCCATTGAGCAGGTGTACGTGCCCGGGCCCCGCTGATCCGGCGCACATCGTTACCCGGCCGCTGAGCTGAGCCTCCGCCCCGGCCGCGAACGCGCCAACCTCCTCGTGGCGGACATGAATCCAACGCAGCTTGCCGTTGCTCCGTATCGCATCGCCGATCGGATTGAGGCTATCTCCGATCACGCCGTAGACCCGCTCCACACCCGCCCGGACAGCGGTCTCAATCAACGCATCGGCTACACGCAGACCCATCGGTCAACCTTCCGTTCGGACGACATCGGCCAGCCAATCCTATGCTGGGTTTCGCAGTCGCGGCCGACCTATACAGAACGTGGACCACGACCACAGCCGACGCGTATGGTCAACGGAGTACCCAGCGGCGAACGACGAATGCAAGCGCCAAGCCGAGATTGTCGCGTCCGAGCAAGGGGAGGCACCACCGCAGAATTGGGGACTTAGGCGCTGCCTCGCTTTGTAGTCGCCGACCGCATCGCGTAGCGATCGCCCTCGTAAGGGCTCAGCTCCCCGCCCGGCGCAGCAGATAGTCGCGGAACTTCGGCGCGGTGTAGGCGTACTCGCCCTTACGGATTCGGTACAGCGCGCCGGCGTCGACGAGCCGTCCGAGCAGGACGTTGACGTTCCCGGGGGTCTTCTCGGAAGCCCTGTTGAGCTCGGCCGAGCGGAGCGGGGGATAGGGGCACGCGGCGGACGCGGCGAGGACATCCTGCTCGGCGGGCGTGAGCGTCGCGATGCGTGGCTCGTAGAAGTCGCGGTCGAGCCGCCCATAGATGTCGGGGCGTGTGGCGTCGAGCAGCTTCACGCTGAAGCGGTCCACGCCGGCGAGGTCCGCGGCCTCCCATAGCTCCGATCCCCACAGCTGCAGGAAGTACGGGTAGCCCTCGACCTCCTTCACGACCGTCTCGCGCGAGCTTGGCATCGGTCTTGCGAACCGTCTGCTCGAGCGGTTTAGTGAACGCCTCGAGCGCCTGCTCGGGTGCCAGCGAGTCGACCTCCTCGCCGCGAAACAGCCGCTCGCTGTAGGAGCGAGCCTTCTGCAGGTTGCCGGTGAGGGTCGGCAGGCCGCAGAGGACGAGGCCGAGCGGCAGCTCTGCGCGCTGCAGTGCCACCACCGGTGCGATCAGCAGCGACAGTGGGTGCTCGCCGTGGCGGTCGCGCTCGTCACGCACAAGCTGCGCCTCGTCCAGCAGCAAGACGACGCCGTCGCGGCCCTTGGCGAGAGCAAGCTCGACTGTGGAGAACAGGTCGCGTGCGAGGTCCTCCTCGCGCTCTGAGCCGAAGGAGACGGCCAGCGAGACGTCCTCCCATGTCAGCGACATGCTGGTCGCCCGCAGCGCCCGACCGGCGACCGAGCGCAGCCGCGCAAGGCGTGAGAGGCGCTGGCGCGTGCGCTCGAGCAGCGCCGCAAGCACCGCCTTCAGCGCCTCATCGGTGTTGTGCGACGGCTGCAGCTCTGCGAGCGCCGGCTCCCAGTCGAGCTCCTGCGCACGATCGGCGAACTCCTCGAGCAGCACGGACTTGCCCACCCCGCGCAGACCGGTCACACGCATGCTCGCCTGCTGCTCGGGCGCGGCGCGCAGCATCGCGGCGAAGCGTCGCAGCGGCGCCTCGCGTCCAGCCAGGTACAGCGGGCGCACGCCGACGCCCGGCCGGTAGGGGTTCTTTCCCGAAGCTTGGGTCATTACAAAGACTCTGTAATGTAGCTGACTCCTAACAAGCTCGCTCGTAATGAGCCAAGACCCGGGCTGCAGGCTCCGGCTGCCGTGATCCGCCGCTCGGCTCGAGGCGAGCCAGGGTGTTGTTCTAAATGCCGTCGGCGACCGGCAACGACCACTCAAGGCCGAAGTCCACCGCGGAGCGCGAGAGTAGCCGACCGCGGCTCGCCCATGTCTCCAACACGGGGGGCGCCAGGCGCAGCGCCTCGAAGTCGCTCATGCCGACATCTTCTAGCCAGGTCGCACAGACGACCGCCAAGGCCGTCGTAGCGTCGCTCGGGCGCTTCTCGGGGTCAAACACGATCAGGCCGAGTGCGGAGAGCATCGTCTTTGGCTGGCGCTTGCGCACATCTCCCCCGAGTCCCGCCGCGCGACCCACCCGACCCGCCGGTAGCGGCCACAGGTTGAGCGCGTGGGCGCTCGGGTCCAGGCGACGCGGCCAGCTCGCCACGCCGGAAGGATTCCGCCGCTCCCAGTAGGCGAGCAGCTTCGGCCACTCCTTAGGGGAGGTCACTTGCCCGAGCAGCTGGACGTCGACGGCCTCAGACTGGGCCACAGCAAGACGCTCCTTCTGTAGCTTCAGCGCCTGCCGGAGCGCGCGCCGGGCGTCCTCGAGGGTCGCCGCATTCTTCCCGAGGTCGAGGGGTCGCTTCGGGCGCAGAAATCCTCGCAGGGTCATCGCTCGATCATTGTGCCGCGTCGATTCCTGAGGATCGCGTGACGTCGGCGGCCTCGAGCGCGGCGACAATCCCCGCAAAGTCCGCGTAAGGTTCGTTGCGCGGAACAGCTTTAGGTCGGCTTACTCATGGATGAGCGGCTTTCGACAACCCTCTGGCGAATCCCCGTCCTGCGTTCTCGCTCGGGGTGGCCGCGCATGATCCGCCCGTGGCAGCGCAACGGCGGCTGGTCGCCCGAAGAGGCGGCCGCCGAGCTGCACAGGCGCCGTGCTGGGCTGATCGGACAACTCCGGCGCCGCAGCGAGGCGCGCGGCGTCCCCGCCGGCGCGCAGGAGGAGATCGTCGACGACGCGATCACCGCTGTCGTGATGGCTCCGCGCGGAGTCGCCAACGAACACCACCTGCTGGGCGCGTTCTGGCTCGCGGTCGACCACCGTTGCCGCCGCCACCGCGAAGGACGGCACTTCACCCGCCTTGGCTCGAGGCAGCGCGTCGAGTTCGACCTGGCGGCCCAGAAGGCCCCCGACGGAGCCAACCCCTTCGATGCATTGGAGCTGCGCGACCGATTCGCCCGCGCCGCCGACCTGATGGCCGACCTCGACGCGCGCGAGCGCCAGGTCGTCTCGGTGATGGCGAGCAACGGGGTCGGTCCCGTCTCGGCTGCACGCTTATTGGGGCTCCCGCTCGGAGAGGTGCGCTCTGCCGCTCGCAGCGCCAACCTCAAGCTCGATCGCATCGCCGCCATCTCTGCCGCGGGGCGCATGTGTCAGTTCCGGGCCCGAGCGATTGCCGCCGACGCTGCCGGCGCGGCAGACGAGCATGAGGCGCGACTGGCCCGAGCCCATGTGAGTGCCTGCGTCCCGTGCGGGCGGGTCTACCGTCAACTGCGCCGCGAGATGCGCGGGCGCGAGTTCCAGCGCGCCGCCGTTGCGGCGTTCCTCCCGCTGCCGGCGATCTCCGCTGGACACGTTGGCGGCGTCGGCAAGCTCGCGATCTGGATCGAACAACGGATCAGCTTCATGCCGCGCGGCGGCGGCGAGCGCGCCGCGGAGGCGCTCGGCGGCGCGGGACTCGCCAAGGCCGCCGTCGCCGGCACCGCGATCGTGGCCGCCGGGGGCGCCCTGACCGGCCATCTCGTCCACTCGATCGACGGTCGCACACTCTCAGGCGCACCACCGCGCCCATATCGCCCGGCAGGTACGTCAGCCCGCCGCCCTTCCTGGCGGCGCGTATCGCAATAGCTCGCTCGCAGCGCGTAGTCCGAGCTCGTCCGCTCAACAATCGAGGGCGGCAGCAGCGGCTCGCCACCCGATACCACCGAGCAAGAGCCTTGGCTACCTCGCCCTCGGCCGCTCGTCCAGCGGCTCGAGAGCCGGCGACGGCGCGGGTGACGCACCGGCACACATCGCTTCGGCAACCGGCACGTCCACGCGATCGGAAAGCACCGCCACGACTGAAACCGCCGCTCCGCCGCCGAGCGAAAGCCACGCATCTTCGACTCAAGGCGGAGGCGGCACGAGCCTCGGTTATCTCGGTCCCTGATGAGCCTCGTCACGGGACACGCCCCGCCGTGGGGCTCGGTGGTCGTGTCGTCGCGGCGGGTCGCGCGGGTTCTCTCGAGCGCGATCGTCGGCGGAGCGGCACTGTTGCTCGTCTTGGCGGCGGCCGCGCCTGCGGGCAGGTATCACGACTACTCCTGCCGCACGCCGTCGGGAGAAAGCGCGCCGGTCGACGGGTGGAGCGGGTCCGTTCCGTCTAACGGCTCGTGGGATAACTACGCTCAGAACACTTGTGGCGCAGGCGGCGCGCTCATCGCGGCGCTAGGAGAACAAACGACGCATTTCGGCAGCGTCGATCAGGCAACCTGGA